>NZ_JBBOQS010000002.1:0-263603 GCF_038004285.1 Ureibacillus sp. FSL K6-0165 | reverse complement strand
CTATTATCTCTTTGATTTTGACTATTATCTTATCTCTGCTGGAGCGAATTTTTAGCTTTGGCTATTATTTTATCTAGATTGACTATTATCAAGGGCGTTTTGGCTATTATCTCTTTGATTTTGACTATTATCTTATCTCTGCTGGAGCGAATTTTTAGCTTTGGCTATTATTTTACCTAGATTGACTATTATCTTGGCCGAGTTGGCTATTATCTCTTGGGATTTGACTATTATCCCATCTCTGCTGATACGTATTTTTGGCTTCGGCTATTATTTTATCTAGATTGACTATTATCAAGGGCGAGATGGCTATTATCTCTTTGAATTTGACTATTATCTTATCTTTACTAAAGTGATTTCTCGGTTTTTACTTACAATTTTTTCTTATTTAGATACACTCCATATATCTATTCGGAATTCGTTCAATCGTGTGGTTAGCTCATTTGCTGGAATAGAAAACATCTTAACCACTTCTCTTGTGTAGATAAATCCCCTACTCGTTCGCATTAACTCCCTACTTTTGCAAATTATCACGTTACTCGTGCGGATAGCTCCTCATGCTGCATATAATCCCTACCCTTATCTTGTCAGCTAATCCAACCAACAATCCGTGCAATTAAAAAACACCCTTTGAATGAATCGCTTCATTCAAAAGGTGTCAATACACTCAAAACACGAGTATAAATCTATTCGTCCAAAAACTACCTAAAGCTATAACATTACCCGATCCTTATCAGTCTTGCTAATTGCTGAAGCAAGGATTACGAAGCCTAGCATTAAGATGAAAATTAAATCTAGTAACCCTGTATGAATGGTTACGGTAAATAAAGTTAATACAAAAGCGTATGCAATTGTGTGGAAGCTTTTTACGCCTGCTTGTTTCACCTTATTATAAAGCATTGATACAAGTGCACCATAAAGCAAGAAGCCAATAATTACAAGTATATAGCCGCCATCTAAATACAATTGTCCAATGAATGTTGGGGTTGTCGTTCTACCAGGACGAGTAATATACTTCCCTTCTTCAACGCTTAAGGAGTTCACTACTTCAGTTACTTGCATACGAGGTGAAATTTGTTCACCTGGTAATACTGTACTAAAAATGCCTTTATGGATTTCTCCACCGAGATACCCTTCTTCTTCGGTATACTCAATAATTTTACTTAACACAATATGACCTGTAACCATTTCACCATTTAAAGCTAAAATCCATTTTGGTGTCGCATTTACTCTGTCTTCAGCAGTTAATAACTTCTCTAATTCATCTTCCTCTAAATGCTCGCGATCTGGTTGTTCTCTCGTATTGAATTCTTGTGATGTATCTTCCATTACAACTCGGAAAAATCCGAATAAAGCAAATGATATTGCAACAACTGTAAGAAACGTAAGGAACCAAGTGAGCTTAACTCGCTTCACCACATAATGGAATACGATAATGCCTGTAAATAACATTAACGCTAATGGTGTTCTATATCCCATTAATAAAAATAGGAACATCACTACACCATATAACCCAGCATAAACGAATGCTTTTTTCATTGTCATGTTTTTTTCTTTAATCATTTTATAAGAAAGGAGCAACAATACCCCGTACCATAATAAATGGCTGAAGAAATTTAATTTCGGGTCTAAATTTCGACGAACAGATTCATCAGAAAGCCCGATCATTCCTTGGGCAATCATCAATACGTACGCCACTAAACCGATTGTAGTTAAGATGACAATAAAATGAACAATAAATTTACTTAACTTAGACAGCCCAAACGTTGGCAATGTCCAATTTCTTCGGTCAGCAATATATACACCTATGTAATAACAAAGAACGGACAAAATGACTGCCGGCCAAATCGATTTTCTAACATTAAATAAATCAAATCGCCAGAAGTCAAATAAACTAATGACAAAATAAGCCATTAAAATAAAAGGTAAAAAGAAATATGGCGAAAAAGTATCTATTTTATTTATATTCTTTACGGTAGCTTTTATCCTATCTTTCATAAACCATTGCGAACATCGATTGCAATTGGATGCTCTTCATTTCCCTCTCTTCATTATGTATTTTTTTCGACAAATCAAAGGCTATTATAGCACAATAAAGTGCTTGATTCATTTCTATCAAAAAATAAGTAGATTTCAATGCATTAACAATTTCAGATAGCTCACTAGTCCCTCATCCACATTCATGCATTTTACATTAGATAAAATCGATTCGCAAATGTATTTTCGATAGAGGCATTTGTAATACTAATGAGTTGAGATAAAATATGGCAAATAGGAAGTTATTATGTTTAAATAATAATTCCTGTCTGCCACAACATTTTCTCTTCTAACTTTCTAATTTCAGTATGGCTGAGCTTGAAACAATTATGAAAAGCAAACGATGCAAAATTTATTCATTTTTTAGATAAACATTCATATTTCGGTCATTATACGCTAAAACAACGTAATCTGGTTGAATTTCCAACAAATATTCAATTAGCGGCTTATCAAAATAGCGTAAATCAATCACCGTCAACTGACGGAAATGAGAAGCCACATGAAATTGAATTGGATTAAAATAAGAATCTTTAATCACTACAAGATGCTTGTCCACTTGAGGTTTTTCATTAAAAATATTCAATTCTAAAAAGTCGCGACTATATCCCTCGCTATAGTTGACTGGCCGTGATTCGTCAAACCCCTTTGCCACTCCATAAATTTGCTCTACATCCACTTGAAATTCTCTCGTAGCCGTTCTCTCATAAATCGTTAAAATCTCTGAAAAATCAATTGGCTCATTGTAACAAATTTGATCATCATGCTCTACCGTCATCGCCAAAATTTTATTCCAAGAACCTAAAAATTCATTTTTCAGACATACATTGTTGTTTTCATCATATGGCATTGGGGATAGAGCCCAGTCCATTCTTTCGTTTAACGTTCGAATCAATGCTTCATAAGCCGCATATGCTCCTCTCATCGTCCAATGATGATCTGTTTTAAAATACATTTCTTCGACCGAAATTGTATTGTCTATGTAATCTATTAAACGAACTTCATCTACATTTTGTTCCTTCAATAATTCATGGACTTTTTGATTTCTTACTTGTCCAACATCCTCTGGCATATAGTCAGGAGCTTTCAAAATATATGTGGCTTTTGCAGGAAAAGAATAATAAGTAAAAGGTATGCCCGCTGCTGTCAATTCTTTGGAAATGTCCGTTAATTCATTGACGAAATTTCTAACCGATTCATCTTCCATTTCCACTACTGGTTTAGCAGCAATCCAACCATCTTCTTCCACATAATATTTATCATTAAAATAGACTTTCCCAGTAAATTTTTGTAATAAAATATAATTTTTTAGCCAATCGTCTCGCTTTGGAAACTGATCTGTAAAATACTCCTCAAGATGTTTCGAATATTCGCCCGAAAAGATTTGTTCCATTGTTGGCTGTTTATTTAGCACCGTCAAATTGCGGTTTTCCATTTCAGAAACTTTCTGATCCGGAATGAAAGCATGCCAGACGAACATGCCAAATATGACGATGAAGAAACTAATGGGCAACAGCAATTCTAATTTTTTCATCTTATCACCTAGCATCTATGCATTACTAAACAAGCTTGCAATCAACGATTAGAATCTGAAATAAATGAACGGATTATGTGTTGAATTCACTAAAAACATTGTCACAATCGCAACAATGATTAAATAATACACTGTCTGTACGAGTTGTAGTGAAATATAATAACCGCTGTTATCCTCGGCCTTTTGTTCACTCCATTTTAAATACAATTGATAAATCGGCATTGAGAAGATGATTCCAAGTGCAAAATAAATCGCATAATCATTCAAAAACAACAATGTTTGATAATCATACAAAGGAACATCATTTAAAAAGAACATTGTTTGAATGTACTCAAAAGAATAAGCAAAATCATCTGCACGGAAAAATACCCAACCGACCATAACAATCAGTAAAACATATACATGGCGGAACACTCTTGGAATTTTGTTTAACCATTTCAATAAAAACCACTTTTCTAAGCAAATTAATACTCCGTAATAAAATCCCCAAGCCATGAATGTCCAGCTGGCACCGTGCCAAAATCCTGTTAATGTCCATACGACTAATAAATTTCGATACACTTTCCACTGGGCATCGACGCGGCTTCCACCTAACGGGAAGTAGACATAATCTCTAAACCAATGGCTTAACGAAATATGCCATCTGCGCCAAAATTCTGTTATCGTTTGACTAATATATGGATAATTGAAGTTTTCCAAAAACTTAAATCCAAAAATGCGAGCTAATCCAATGGCCATATCGCTGTATCCAGAGAAATCAAAATAAATTTGTAGCGTATAAGCAATGATTCCAATCCAAGCTGTCCCTGTCGTTAAGCTGTCACCTGAGAGTGCGAAACATTGGTCTGCAACAGCGCCCATTGGATTGGCGATTAACACCTTTTTTGCTAACCCTTGAATAAACCTGCGGGTACCAATCATTACATCTTCATTTTGTATAATTCTGTGCTTAATTTGATCAGCAATCGTTTGATAACGTACAATTGGACCCGCTACAAGCTGAGGGAATAAAGAAATAAATAGAGATAAATCAATTAAATTTCGCTGAGCTTTTACTTCTTGTCTGTATACGTCAATAATGTAGCTCATCGCTTGGAACGTGTAGAAAGAGATTCCAATCGGAAGAGGAACTTCCTCAAATGCAATGTCTACATGGAATAAATCTTCCCATATCCCAACAAAAAAGCCCGCATATTTGTAATAACCTAAAATCGCAATATTGATCACGAGCGTCAGAATCAACAAACGCTTCTTCTTAGCTGAAGGTGGCGTCTTATCAATGACAATCCCCATCACATAATTCACCAGTATGGAGATGAGCATTAAAAAGACGTACCTAGGTTCGCCCCACGCATAGAAAATCAAGCTCGCAATTAATAACAATATGTTGCGAAAACTTTTTGGGAATATGAAATATGCAATGATTATCAAAGGTAAAAATAAATATAAAAACACTAAACTACTGAAAACCATGGTATTACCCCAATACTTATAAAATAGTGTTTAGTTTTTTCGTTGAAATTCGTCATAACCTATTGACTTATGTCAAAAATCTCTACTTTGTTCATTGTAAACTAAAGTCTTCATCAGTGCTATCTTTAATTATATAGGTTGGTGTTTAAAGAAAAAATCAGCAAGAAAATTCCTGCTGATCTTTAATTACTATAATAATGAACGATTCCTTGATAAATAGCGTTTCCAAATACTTCTTGATAATTGCTATTTACAAGTTTTGAAAGGTCCTCGTTATTTGTGATAAAACCTAATTCTACTAATACAGAAGGAAAGACGGAATGTCGAATTACATAATAGTCAGCTCGTTTTACTCCTCGATTTTGCATATTCGCTTGCTTTACAATTTCATTATTAATATTGGTTGCAAGAGCGCGATCTTCTAATTCGTTATCATTCGCTGAAATACTATAATAAGTTTCCGTTCCTTTAGCGCTAGAACTTGACGCTGAATTTACATGAATGCTGACGAACATTTCGGCATAGTGTTTATGAGCAAAATCTACTCGATCTTGCAATGTAGGATATGTATCTCCTTCGCGCGTCATATAAACAATTGCACCATCATTTTCTAACTTCCGCTTCACAACATTGGCAACAGCTAAGGCTATGCGTTTTTCTGCGTATTTCCCTTTTACTGTGCCCGGATCTTTTCCACCATGGCCAGGGTCAAGGACAATAATGCGATTTTTAACTTTAGAACCGCTTTGGCTAAGCAATTTTAAATAGGTTTTATGTACATATCCAATAGAACCTTGATAGTTTACTTTCGCCCACCAACCATCAATTGAAATGACATATATTTCATCTCCACGATTCAATTTCCCAATTATCTCGGAACGATCATTCGCTTCACTTCTAACATTTAAATTATTTACTGTTGCTCGACCAATCGTATCTGTTTTTTCTGGAGCTGTTTGATGTTGGCATGGATTTTGAGCGTTGACAGGTTTTACGGTTAAACGGAATTGCTTATCCATTGCCCGCGCAACAAATAAAGAAAATTGCATTCTTGTTAAATAACTATCTGGGTTAAATTTTCCTTTACTTCCTTGGGAAATACCATTGTAGTATAGGGCATTAATATATTTAAAATACGGATGATCCGAAGTAATATCGCAGAATGGTGATGGATAAGAAGCATATTCTTCTAAATCTAATTTGAAAGCAGTTGCCACAACTTTACTCATTTCTCCTCGAGTAAGTGGTGTGTGCGGTTTAAATCGTTTATCCGGTACCTCGTTAAATAAACCTAGACTCATTGCCTTTTCAACATATCCAGACAATTCCGGTTCTGTTTTTGGATCAATGTCGATAAAGGAAGATTGTGTTACTTTCAATGGTTTATAACCTGCACCTAATACAACCATTTTTGCAGCTTGTCCACGGGTAACATGTTGATATAATTTGAACACTCGTGTCCCATTTTCTGAATACCCTTCAATGATGCCCCTATCTTCCAAATAGTTGATTTGATGAAATGCTTCGTGGGTTGAAGGGACGTCTGCAAATCTCTGGCTTGCATATGCCTCTGAACTGAATATAGCAAATATTGCAATGGCTAAAAATGAAAATAGAATACTCGTTTTTTTCAAAGACATTCCTTTTGTTCTCCTCCCTCCAATTAGTCCAAAATGTTATCCACTATTACCATTGATAACATTTTTTTGATGAAATTTAAAGTAATCACTCCATTTTTTTGGAATAAAAAATAGATTATTAGTATTTTTTAATAAAAATTTTCTCTCGCTTTAGCGGTCTATTTCTTCTTTATTGCACAATATTTCTTAAAAAATTCCTTAATAAACAAATTTCTGCACTGCTTCAATAAAAGAGAAGAATTTCTAAACCGATTAAATTTCTTCTCTTTTCTAGCAATGCAGAACCACTCAAAAATTATTTACTAACCGCACGCTGTATAAAAGTCTCTAACTGTGTAAGTGTCACATAGTCATTCGGTCCATATAAGCCATTTCCTTTTCCAATCGTAATACCATGTTGAGCTAAAATTGTAATATAGTCATATGCCCAATGATTTTGATCCACATCACGGAATTGCACAGTGTTTTTTCCAATTGGTTTTAAATTGAAGGCAACTGTTAGAACCTTCGCCATTTGTGCGCGAGTAATTGGGGAATTCGGATTGAATTTTCCTTGCCCATTCCCTTCAAAAATTCTCAATTTATTTAGGGCTGTTGCGGCTCCTGCTACATAATCTGTCGACTTTACGTCGATAAATGGAGAGTTCGTATCGGAAGTATCAAGCCCTAATCCTTCTGCCAATCGAAGAGCTACTTTCCCGCGAGATGCATAAAAGCCCAAATCAACCGATGCATTTTTCACTTCAGAAGCTTGTTGCTTCGAAAAATCGATTACTCGTTTTGCACCAACATAGCGATTTTTCCAGTAGCTATTATCCAATGAAGCAATGCTTACCCCTTTACTTGAAGAAGCGTTAATAAATTGATTGTTTCCTATATAAATCCCTACATGGGAAACACCTTGCCCTGATGTATTAAAGAATACTAAGTCTCCTATTTGTAAATGTTGCTTTGAAACAGCTGTCCCTTGTGCAAATTGTCCAGCAGATGTTCGATTTAATTGGTACCCCAAATCAGCAAATACTTTTTGCGTGAATCCGGAGCAATCAAAACCACTTGTTGTAGTGCCGCCCCAAGCATACGGTACGCCTATGTATTGTTTAGCTGTTGAAACCAATTCTTGTGATGTTGCAGCTTCTGCATCAATCAAAGGAGATGTAAAAATCATGAAAGATGCAAATACTGGAATTAACCACTTTTTTTTCACTGTCAATTCCTCCTTCAATTTCCTCTGTTCGCAATCTAATTCGAGCCTACCATAAATATTGTCCTTGTGATTTTTCATTTATGTAACGTTTTATATTTCGTTATTGCAGAAATAAATCGATTAAAAAAGAAAAATTTATCATTAAAGAGAAAATTGTTATTTATGAGTATCATTTGTAATATGGGTGTAATATTTATTTGATACTAACCGGAAAAAATACAGGATAATGTTGGATTTTTATTAAAAATAAGGGTTGAATTCCAAATAATACGGTTGTCTAGAAATATAAAAAAGCGAATTGGAAAACACATCGTTTTTCTCAATTCGCTTTCATGTATTTCTAACGTAAGCCCAATTATTATTTTTGATAATACTCTACAATTCCTTTATAAATTGAATCACCAAAGATTTCGACATATTCATGATCTGTCAATTTTGCACGGTCTTCAGGATTTGTAATAAATCCTAATTCTACTAACACGGAAGGAAGAATCATATTGCGAATTACATAGTAATCTTGTTTTTTCACACCACGATCTTTCATATCTGCATTTTTCACAATTTGATCGTTAATGGCTTTTGCCAATGTTTCATCTTCTTCAATATTCACGTTACCCGCAACGCTATAGTACGTTTCTGTACCTTTTGCACTCTCATTTGAAGCAGAGTTTACGTGTATACTCACAAACACTTCCGCGTAATTATTAAGCGCAATTTTCACACGATCTTCTAACGTCGGGTACGTATCTCCCGTTCTAGTCATAATAACTTTTGCACCATCTGCTTCTAATCTATTTTTCACAACTGTTGCAACTTTTAAAGTTATTTCCTTTTCCACCGCTCCGTTACTTGCTGCACCTGGATCTTTACCACCGTGCCCCGCATCAATAATAATCACGCGATCTTTTACTGGACTACCTTTTTGATTGATAAGTTTTAAATACGTTTTATGCACATAGCCTTTCGTGCCATTTTTCGTTGTAATATTTGCCCAGTTCCCACTAATCGAATGAACAGCCACTATTTCTCCTTTATTTAATGTTCCAAGAGAATTAGAAGTAGCGTCTGCTTTCTCTCGAATATTTAATGCATTCGTTGTAACACGACCAATTGTGTTAGTCGTATAAGTAGGTGTTTCAACAACTGGGTCTTTATCTACAGGATCTTTCACAGGCGGCGTTTCTACTGGATCTTTTACAGGTGGATCAACAGGCTTCTCCACAACCGGTTGTTTCGTAGCAGAAGCTTGAACGTATCCAGGAACCCCGTCCTTTTCTGTTAAATACCAATCACCTACTGTTTTATAAACCGGTATTTGCTCGTCAGCGTTAAAAGAACCTATCACTTTTGAATTGGTATTGCTAGATTTATAAACGTTCACTTTTCCAACTGCAATCACATGTTTCTGCACTTTTCCGAGAGGTTGTCCAGCCTCATCCACTACTTGAGCGTAATCTCTTGAAATATAGGCATATTGATCTTTATACATCACTTTAAACCAACCAGGTTGAATTTCAAATAAAGGGAGTTTAGTTCCTTTATTGATTTGGCCAATTCGATTAGCGTTTGTTGATGTATCGGTTGAAGTGCGGACATTTAAGTAATCAACTGTCGCCGCCACTGTTCCAATAGCATCTTTTTCATTCGGAACTTGTACGCCTTGCACTGGTAATTCTAATCGATATTTTTCCTCTTTTGCTCGGGCAATAAAGGAAGCAAATTGTCCACGTGTAACGGAAGATTCCGGCATAAATACGCGTTCTTTACCGGAAGGACTCCCTTTCGTAATACCGTTGTAATAAATTGCAGAAATGTATTTGTAATAAGGATGTTTCGGACTGATATCTTTAAAAGGTACCGTTAAGTTTGCGTACTTCTCCACATCTAATTGAAAGGCAGTTGCTAAAACTTTCGCCATTTCTTGGCGAGTTAAGTTAACGTAAGGACCAAATTCTCCATTTTTAAAAGCTGAAAAATATCCTTCTTTTACTGCTCTTTCCACATAACCTGAAAGTTCTGTCCCTGTTTGTACATCTTTAAAAGAAGATTGTTTTACTTTCAACGGTTGCAACCCAGAAGAAATGACTACCATTTTGGCAGCTTGTCCTCTCGTAACTGGTTGATGTGGTTTATAATATGTTCCATTTTCCGTTTCATACCCTTTAATAGCACCTAAGTTAATTAAATATTGGATTTCTTCATAGGCATCATAAGATGGTGGAACATCGACAAACTGAACTTTTGCACTAGTTGTATGTATATTGAATAAAGATAAACAAAGTATAAAACCTATTAATAAACTTATTTTTTTTAAAGACAATACATTTCCCGCCCTTCTAAGATAGTAATTTTATTCTATCAAAAGAATTATTTTCATTCATCAGTCTTTTCTACCTGTTTCCCTAAATTTATCCTTATATAATCTATTAACGATTCTGGAATGAAGAAGTTCTCGCTTAATGATAAAAAAAGAGAGGTTCGTTAAACCTCTCTACTTATAAATTTATTTAATTTCCTACAAGAAAAGTTGGTAGCTAATATGGATTATTGTGCATTTTTAATACGTTCAATGAAAGTATCCAAGTGTTCGAAAGTTGCGTATTCGTCTACTCCAAATGTTCCGTCTTCTCTACCAGTCGCAATGCCATTGGAAGCTAAAATAGCTACATATTCGTATGCCCAATGTTCTTTAGAAACATCAGCAAATGTTGCTGGCTCACCTTTTAATTCTAAACCATACGCTATCACTAATGCTTTTGCTAATTGACCACGAGTAATCGGTGAACCTGGGTTAAATTTTCCATTTGAATCTCCAGTAAAGATATTTAATTTATTTAAGGCCGTTGTTGCACCAGCATATTTAGATTCTGGCTTCACATCAATAAATGGTGAATTTTGATCAGTTGTATCTAAGTTTAATGCTTCAGCAAGTCGGATTGCAGCTTCACCGCGAGAAACATAAACGCTAAAATCGATTGCAGCTTCTTTTACTTGTTCAGCTTCTTCTGTTGTAAATGTAGCTACTCGTCTTGCACCAATATAACGAGAGCCCCAGTAATACGGATCGTTAAGACTATCAATTTCAACTCCACCTGATGTAGTAGCGGAAATGAATTGATTATCTCCTAAATATATTCCAACGTGGGATACGCCTTTTCCAGAAGTATTAAAGAACACTAAATCTCCTGGTTGTAATTCGTTTTTTGAAACAGCTGTGCCTTGAGTATATTGTTCTTTAGATGTACGTTTCAACGAAATTCCTAATTGAGAAAATACATATCTCGTATACCCTGAACAATCGATTCCAGTCTTAATATTTGTACCACCATATTTATATGGTGCTCCTATGTATTGTTTCGCTGTGCTTTTTAATTCATCTACTGTAGCTGCTTCTACTGCATTGTTTGCTCCGAAACCTGATACAAGTAAGAACGATGTAAAAATCGTCAACAACCATTTCTTTTTCACGAACACTCGGCCCCTTTCGAACATTGCTAAATCCGTTACTATATACTCACAGTTAATAGACTATCATAGATTGGACTCTAGTAATTTTTCAATTGTGTAACTTTTTTGCTATATAACAGAAAATGCCGAAATCCTTACCTTTAAAGGAAATTCGGCACTTCTAATAGAAAAATTATGAAATTATATAACAGGTATTGTAACATTCCTGTAATAAAAGATACTAGTTTATTACAGTTATTTGCTAGAAAATAATTGAACCCAATAATAGTTTCCTTGAGAATCTGACTTTATTCCCACGCCTATATTCGTATAATTTTCTTTCAACATATTTTCCCTGTGCTTTTCTGAAGCCATCCATGCATTAACAACATCTTTTGGTTGATCAAAATTACGTGCAATATTTTCACCAAATCTCGTAAATTCATAGTCAAAGAGTGTCGCCATATCCCAAGGATGCCCGTAATAAGGAGAGAAATGATCAAAATATTTTCTCTGTATCATATCCTGTGCCTTAATAATCGCCAATTGAGTGAGTGCTAAATCTTGTTTCAAAGGAGGGACTCCAACTTTTTTACGTTCTTCATTTACTAAATCAATCACTTCATTTGTCCAATTCACTGCACTATTGACCGTAGAAATATAGTGTTTCGACAAATAGTCATAAGCTAACTGATAAGATTTTATTTTATTTTGAAATTCAATGCCTCTATAAACGAGAACTGCCAACTGTGCTCTTGTTACATACTGATTAGGTGAAAAAGTAGTAGGTGTTGTACCTTCGATGATTCCTACATCTGCTAGCGATTCTATATAATCTCTAGCCCAGTAATCCTTTTTGTAATCTTTAAATGAAGTTTTATTCACATGGTCCACTTGAACACCATAACTAAGAGCCAACATTTTAGCGATTTGTGCTCTTCTTAGCGGTTCTTCCGGACGAAAATGCTCACTATTTTGAACAATCCCTAGTTCTGCGAGCTTGCAGATTTCTTGATAATATTGATGGCTGGGTGATAAATCTTTTGCGTTTAATTCAAAATCCGTTTCGAGGGGAATTTCTAACGATCTCGCTATAACACTAGCCGCTTCCGCTCGGGTTGCATACTGATTCGGTTTAAAGGTACCATCTTGATAGCCATCCATGTATCCTTTTTCCTTCAGTGTTAAAATTGGTGTTGCTGCCCAAAATGAACTGCTTATATCTTGAAAGGGAGTTTGCAGTTCTGTTGATTTAACACGCTCTTCTCCCGCCATTGCATGAACTCTATTATGTAAAAAACCCCCATTTAAAAACAATATGATAGCGGCGGTTATTATGATTGTGTTACGTTTCATATATTCTCTCTCCACTTCTATAAAACTAAAATAACTACCTTTTTTTATGTATTCTCTATTTTTATAATAATTACCTTTTATTTTCAAAAAGTTCATGATTTGTTAATAGAGAAATATGTTTTGATAAAAAAGAATTACGTTCTCAACATCAAAGGTATCAGATAAATTTTCTATTAATATCTTCAATAAAGTTAGGTAATCATTTAAAAAGCATTATCTCGAGCAAAAATCCCAAGATAATGCTTTACTTTGAAATATTATTCAACGCTAATGACTTGGAATCCTAGCCCATCCGTTGCTTCAAGAGCTCTTTTAATAAAAGTTGCCAATTGCCCTCGAGTTAGTGGAGAAAAAGGACGAAATGTTTCAGGAGTTGTGCCTGTTGTAATTTTATAATCAATCAACGTTTGAATATATTGTCTCGTTTCCAGATCATTGATGACATTGACATCTTTAAATGGTGTCGTTGTTTTATTCGATACTTTCAAGCCAAAACCTAATGTTACCATTTTTGCAATTTGCGAACGTTTTAACGTATTAGATGGACGAAATGTGCCATCTTGATAGCCTTGTATGATTCCTTTTTGGCTCAGCGCAGCAATAGCACCATAGTATTTGCTTGCTTTAGGTACATCAATAAATCCAGGATCTGCCACGTTCACTGTATCTAAATGTAATGCCTTGGCAATAAATAAAGCCGCTTCTTGTCTTGTTGCTTGTTTATAAGGTTCATATGTTGTCGCGCTCGTTCCTTCAACGATACCTTCGTTAATAAGGATTACAATCGATTCATAATGGGCATCTTTAACAGATACATCAATAAAAGGATTCTCCGCTGCATTGGCTGTAGTTGGAATGTAAATTGCAGCTACGATACCAAAGATGACAACGGATATCCAAAATTTCCATAGTTTCATGTGGATATTTCCCCCCTATCCTACTCTCTTCAACCATTGTAACCCAAATTATGGTAGGTTTCTATAATAACTATTGACAGAAGGAATATAGGGAGTATTTTTTCGATAACACAATGGACCGAATAGAAAACCATTTGTCTCCATTCGGCCCCTCTATTTGGACTTTCCCTGCTATGTCCATCTATGAAGTTTAAGTATTAGTTGTTGGTTGGTAGCCTATGACTAATACTTATTAGCAAAATTACAATTGAGTCTTTATTACTTAAAAGTTCTAAGTAGTTGATGAAATAAAATTATTCTTCAACCATTTCAACAGGAATAACTTCTGTTACTTCAATTTTTTTATCTGTTAAGTCTTTAATATCTGACTCTTCTAATAGCTGTAAAGAAATTGTGTCATTTGCTTCGATAACTAAATCTTCTAGTTTCACGATGACTTTAGTAGCTTTTTCGCTTTCTTCGTCACCCTTGTTGGCATCAATTTTTATTGGAGTAGTTAATGAATCGTCATTGACTAACACTTCAAAGTCAAATATTACTGTTTCGTCATTTAATAATTTGATTTCTTCAGAATAAGTAATTTCAAGTTCTTTTGTTGTTTTATTAAACTTAGCTGAAATTACTGTAGGCGCTTCATTTGTGATTTCTTCAAATTTTACAGTTTTCTTAAATTCAGAAACGAATTGGTTTTCTTTTGTACCTTTTACTTTTTTCGGTTCGATTACAATTTCATAATCACCATTGAACAACGTTTGATTTGTGATTGTTAACGTTTTTCCATCTTCACTTAATGTAAATGTTAATGAATCAGGTGTTGTTGCATCTTCTTTTGCAATCACTTTTACTTGTTGTAGATTTTCTTGTGTATTATTAATTGGTTCATTAAATATTACTTCAATCGTTGAAGCTGTAGTGGCAGTCGCAGAGACAACTTTTAATTCATCTTGTTCAGAAACTTGAATTGTGCGATATAGGAATGAAGCGAATTGTCCGCGTGTTACCGTTTCGTTCGGTCTGAAATTTTCAACAACGGAAATTCCTAAGTCACGCAACGCTTGTACTGCTTCTCTTCTATTGTTATCGTTATAAACTTCATCCATGTCCACTACTATTACATCATCAATCTCTTCAGCTAATTCGATTAATGATACACCAAACATTGCTTCATATGCACGATTTAAAGTTAAAGCCATTTGCGAACGGTCCATATTGTTCATGTGCATTAATTTGTTATCTGAACCAAGAAATACGCCATGATCTTTTACTAAAGCTGCGTATTTTACTAACTCTTCGTCTGCAAAGTCCACTGGCAAATCCTTGAAGCGTTGTACTGTATCCCAATCTTCTGGTATTTCTTTGCCTTGTTCTTCAAGCCAGCGACCTAACATTTTTACCACATTTCCACGTGTTAATGTGTTATTCGGTTTGTATGTACCATCTTTGTATCCTTTTACGATTCCCATTTCTGCTAAAGCATCGATTGCTTCTTTATGAGTATTATCTTCTACATCAGTAAAAGTTGCCGCTGATACAGCTGGAACGATTGCAGAAGCTACTAATGTCGCCGTAGCTGCCGATGCGAAAAATTTTTTATAATTCATCAACTACTACCCTCCAAGAAAATATCATTTTTTTATCATTTTTCTTTGTAAAACGATGCTGATTTCTATCAACAAAATCTAGTATATTAATATTATTTATTTTCGTCAAAGGTAATATTTAGTTGCTAAATATTAGTATAAATATCCATAAAATATCATTTTTTTATCTAGCTCGAATATTATTTTTATTCAATAGAGCTAAGAACATTTTGTTATTTTTTTGATACATTTCCTTTTTTGAAGAAATCGAGTAGGAGGGAGCGATTAACTCCCGTCCTCTCACACCACCGTACGTACGGTTCCGTATACGGCGGTTCAATTAAGATAATTGACGCAAGTTTTCATAACGAGCTTCAAGACTTTCCAACCCTTGGTTTCTCCAATAGGAGTTACCAAGGGTTCTGTGTAATATTGGACTATTTGAAATACGCCAATAACTCTTCCGAGTATTTCCCCATTCATACGCTTGCCATTGTGGTACGCCAAGCTGAATAAGGTTGCGTATCTTTGTTTTCGGTTTCTTCCAGTTCTTCCATAGACACATTCGAAGTCTTCTACGAATCCATTTATCTAATTCAAGGAATATAGATTTGGTGTCTGCTAACGCAAAATATCCACTCCATCCCACTAGATATTGATTCAGTTTCTGAATGCGGTATTCCATCGGGTAGGGCATCTTGCGTGATGTGATTTCACGAACTTTATTCTTCATTCGTTTAAGGCTTTCTTTTGCGATACGAACCTTTGGCTCTTTATGATAGGTAAAGCTAAATCCTAGAAACTTACGTTTCCATGGACGGTCGACCGCTGATTTCTTTTCATTTACTTTCAGTCGTAGTTTTCCTTCAATGAATCGTTGAATGCTTGCCATTGTGCGAAGTCCTGCTCGTTTACTTTTCACGTAAATGTTACAGTCATCCGCATATCGAACGAATTTGTGTCCTCTTCTTTCCAATTCTTTATCTAGTTCATCTAGTACAATGTTAGATAGTAGCGGACTTAATGGTCCTCCTTGTGGAGTTCCTTCTAATGTGCTTGACACCACACCATTAATCATGACTCCCGATTGTAAATACTTACGAATCAATTTCAGTAATGGTTTATCTTGGATTCTCTTCGCGAGTGTACCCATTAATCTGTCATGGTTGACCTTATCAAAGAATTTCTCCAAGTCCATATCTACAACCCATCGATGTCCATCTCTTATATATTCTTTCGCTTTCCTCACCGCATCATGGGCACTTCGGTTTGGTCTAAATCCGTAGCTGTTTTCAGAGAATGTAGGGTCATACACTTTTGAAAGTACTTGGGCGATTGCTTGTTGAATCAAACGGTCTGTTACGGTAGGGATTCCTAGTAAACGAACACCGCCGTCAGGTTTCGGGATTTCGACTCTGCGGACTGGCATTGGTTCATAAGTTCCCTTGAGAATTGCCTCCTTAATAGATAGCCAGTTTTCGACTATGTGCTGTCGTAGGTTTTGTACGGGCATCATATCTACTCCGTGGCTTCCTTTATTCTGTTCTACACGTTTTAGTGCTTGAAGCATGTTCTCCCGTGACAGGATTTGATTCAAAAGCATCGTTATTCTCCTTCCGTGAATAGCTGTTCTCTTTATGCCAGTGGTCACTCCACCCTCCAAGAGGTCCCCCACGGGATTCACCGCTTCCTTCCTCAAGTGAGGTACTACGTTTTCTGTTTTCATCATGACTCACTGAATGCCAAGGGCTATTCTCTCTTAATTGTTCGGTCCTTCTTAGTTGTTCTAGACCAACTAATACTATGACCTCTGCTGACTTCTGACGGTTCAGCTACTTATCACTAAGTAGGTTATGAAGCGTACTTCACCTATCCGCCAGACCTCCCCGGGTAAGTACATGCACTTTCACACCATCTATCCGCCTCATCTACTCGATATGACCTTCGACAGAAAGAGCTTTGTTTTGTTTTGCAAACTCACTCAATCATACCTAGCCTTATATGAGGTTCGTGTTCCTCGGACCGGTGTTTTGCCTCCAGCTTCCTTCAGATTCCGCGTCACCACGGACACCCTTGCTCTTGGCTAACCTCTACTTCTGTCTTCGGGGTTCGGGACTTACACCCTATAGTTCATGTACATGCCGGGCGCACAAAAAAGACTATTAGAGAGCCATGGTCACTCTAATAGTCTTTCGTAAGCAGCGTATAACGAATCTACGCTTTATTATTTACTTACCACTTCTTTACCTTTGTAATGTCCGCAAGATTTGCATACATGGTGAGATAAAGTTGGTTCACCACAATTTGGACAATTCACCATACCAGGTACTGATAATTTGTAATGTGTACGGCGTTTTCTTTTTGCAGTTTTAGAAGTTCTTCTAAATGGTACAGCCATGATTGGCACCTCCTTGCAGATTTATTCATCTGTTTTTGATTGATCAAAAAACTTAGCTAATCCAGCAAGTCTTGGATCCACTTTTGGTTCGTCATTTACTTTTTGACTAACGTCTTCTTCTGTTGAATAACTCCAGTCTTTACCACCTTTAATAGTACCTTCAGTACCTTCTTTAAATACTTGCATCGGCACTTCAAGAAGAATGATTTCTTCTAAGACTGGCTTCAAATCGATGACTTCTCCATCTATGTAATGGATATCTTCATCTTCTTCATTTCCCCGAAGTTCTGGATCAACCCAGCTAAAGACTTCTACCGTCTCAACTTCAATAGGAAATTCAACATCCTCCCAAGTACGAGCACAAGGGAGTATTAAGGTCGCTGTCAAAGTAAACTGACAAGTCATTTGTGAACTTCCGATTGTACAGTGACCTTTTACATGAACGGGTGAAATATCGCGAATTTCTTGATTTCGCTTTTTCACTTCATCCAATTGCACAACTGTATCGATCGGCATTCCTTTATGGCGATACTTCGAAAGTTGATGAATTGACCATTTCATTCACGAATCACCCCGAGACAACAATGTTGATTATATAATGAGGTAATATAGATGTCAAGATATTTTCTTGTCACTTTACAAAAACGCTTCTATAATTCAGTATTAACTAAAGAGATAATTTTAGAAGAAAGATTGTATTATTTGAAAGGGGCTTTTTTATGAAAGCGGTTGGAATAGTCGTTGAGTATAATCCATTTCATAACGGACATTACTATCATGTTACCCAATCTAAAAAGATTACAAACGCCGATGTAGTCGTCGCTGTTATGAGTGGCCCCTTTTTACAAAGAGGTGAACCTTCTCTTGTCTCTAAATGGCATCGAGCAAAAATGGCTTTACAAAGCGGTGTCGATATCGTTGTTGAATTACCATATGTTTATAGCACAGCTAATGCACCTGTATTTGCTGAAGGTGCGATATTTCTCCTTGACGCATTACAATGCGATGCTTTTTCATTTGGGAGCGAAGAAGGAAAACTCGAACCTTTCATTAACACTGCTAATCTAATTGAAGAACATAATGAAGAATATAATGCGCTCATCAAGAAGTACGTATCAACAGGAACTAGTTATCCACAAAGCTTATATTACGCTTATGAACAATTAAAACAAAAGAAAAATGAAAATTACATCGACTTGTCCAAACCAAATAACATTCTTGGTTATCACTATATTGCCGCTGCAAAAAAATTCAATTTATCAATTCAACCAATGACAATTCAACGATTGCATGCAGGCTATCACGATGCAATCAATGAAACATCGACAATCGCCAGTGCAACTGGTATTCGTAAAGAAATATTTCAAAAGAGAAATGTTGAAGCGATACGTAATTTCGTACCAAATTCAACTTATGTCCATCTTGTTGAATGGCAACAACAATTTTCAAAATTTGTTGACTGGGATGCTTTCTGGCCACTATTAAAATATGCCATCATGCGTTATAATCCAGAAAACTTGAGAGCCTTTGCAGATGTTTCGGAAGGAATTGAATATGCTCTCATCAAACATGTAAAACATAGTGAAAACTTTTCACAATTTATGTCAGACATAAAATCAAAGCGGTATACTTGGACGAGATTGCAAAGAATGCTGACGCACATTTTTACTGGCATAACGAAAGATGAATTGCATCAATTCAAGCATCCAACCTACATTCGTTTACTTGGAATGACAAAAAATGGACAAGCTTATTTATCAGAAAGAAAAAAGAATTTAGAGTTGCCGATTATTAGCCGAGTAGCACAAGCAAAGGATCAAATGCTTCAAATCGACATTAGAGCATCTGAAATGTATGCTTTAGGCGTTGAATTATTTTCACAAAAGAAAATTGACGGAGATTATAAAACTCCGCCAATACGATTATAGAATTACGATTTATCTTTTTTCAGGAAGACTTGCTAAATAATTTAATGCATCGTCAATCGTTTTTACCGGCACGATTTTCATGTCGGTATTTAATTTTTTTGCGATATTGACAGCAGCTTCATAATTGGAAAGAATGGCTGGATTATTCTTCTTGACTTCTTCAGGTATTTCATCATCAGGAGCGAAGAAAATTTCCATGCCATCTTCATGAGCTGCAACAACTTTCTTTTCAATGCCTCCGATACGACCGACTGTGCCGTCTTCATGGATTTCTCCAGTTCCTGCAACTAAATATCCCTTTGTAATATCTTCTTCTAACAGTTGATTCAGAATTTCTAAAGTGAACATTAACCCTGCAGAAGGTCCTCCAATATCTTCTGCATTCACTTTTACCATCGGTTCTGTTTTAATCGTTTTATTTTCGGAATAAGTAATCCCTAAACCAACCTTCCCATCACTTGCTGGGATTTCCTTTAATGTAATAGTGCGATCCAGCAATTTATCATTGCGGTGAATCACTAATTGGACGACATCATTTTCTTTTTTCGTTTCTAAAATATGAACTAAATCTTCCGCTTTTTTTATAATATTCCCATCAATTTCTTGGATTTTATCTCCAGGCTCTAATTGCCCATCACTGGCACCACCAGCTAATACATTTAAAACAGTGATGCCCTGATAATCAACTGTATACGGTAAACCAGCCTTATTATAAGCGACGTAAATAGCATTAAATTGTGAATCCTTCATTAGCTTTAATTGACGAACGTTATATTCCCGTTCATCCTCTTCTTTATGGTAAACTTCCTCTTTTTTCAAAATATCTTCACACTCTTTAAACTTTGCGATGAGATATGTCAAGGGTGTCGCTGGTCCCATTGCAACCGTCATAAGACTGATTGTTCCTTCATCGTCCAAATCCCCATTTTCCACAGTAACAAATTCGCTAACATCATAGGAGCTTCCAGGTTTCATAATATAGTAGTCCAGCTTGTAAAAAGATAAAAAAAATAAAACCAACATCGTAACGATTATCGTAATAAAATGTTTCAAAAGTTAAAGCACCTCCTATGTTAGCTCGAAAAAGACTAAAAAAATTAAATCGTGCATATATTAGTTTAGCATTTGGTTCATCGAAAAAACAAAAGTTGAAAAGAGTTGATGGCTTATTCCACTACTATATCTTTTCGTATGTATAACACTCATTTGTTTACTATTACTTTTTCCAGGAATCGCTCATAAAGGAGCGGACCTTGGACTTCAACTATTCATGGAAGCTTTATTCCCATATTTACTTCCGTATTTGATTTTAACACAATGGTTTATTCGCTTAACACCTGAAAAGGAAAATTCCTTATCAAGATTCAAATTATATTTTAAAACATACGGCATCAGTGCTCTCGGTGGTTTCCCGACCGGTGCCGCAACCATTGCCTATTTAAAAAGAACAAATCAAATTTCAAAAAGTGAAGCAAACGGCTTATTAAGTATTTGTCATAGTCCAAGCCCTTTATTCGTATTAGGATTTGTTGGACATGACTTACTACATGATACCCGCTTCAGCTGGCAATATTTAATTTTATATCATACAGTTTCTCTATTCCTTTTGCTGTTATATTATTTTTACCATCGTTCCAATCCTCGGCAAGAAATCAAATTAGACAACCTTAGACGAAATGAAAATCCATTCATTTCTAGCATCAAAGACAGTATTCCTACTGTTCTTGTCGTCGGTTCAACAATCATCTTTTTTACAACCATTTATACCGTCGTCATGTTTACAATTCAGACAATTTTGCCAAATATACATAAAAATCTACTACTATTAACAGCAGCATCTTTAGAAATGACGAACGGACTTCAAATTGCACATAAGTTTTTTGCCGATGAATCAATTATACTTCCTTTGCTAATGGCTACTTTCTTATCAAGCCAAAGTTTAAGCATTCATATGCAAGTAGCAGTCATCGCAAAAAGTGAAAACATTTCGCTCAAACCCTACATTCTATTAAGAGTTCTCATCACGATTATTATTCCGTTGCTATATTTTATATTATTTTTATAACTTTATAAAAAGAGAAAACTCGGCAGATGCATTTTATCTTGCCGAGTTTTCGATTATTGATGAAATTTCTTCTTTAATGCTTCTTCTACTTCACAAGGTACTAATCCTTTTACGCTTCCACCATAGCGAGCAACTTCCTTCACAATACTAGAACTTAAGAAGGAATATTGATTTTTAGTCATGATGAAAAATGTTTCAATCGATTCATCTAAAAAACGATTCATCGATGTTATTTGCATCTCATATTCGAAGTCTGATACTGCTCTTAAACCTCGAACAATAGCGATGGCGTTTCGAGACTTCGCATAATCCACAAGCAATCCAGAAGAACTTTCAACGCGAATATTTGGAATATCCTTCGTTACCTTTTCGATCAACTCAAGTCTTTCTTCAATAGTAAACAACGGATTTTTTGAAGAATTTTTCAATGCAGCAACATATACAAGATCAAATACATCTGCTGCCCGTTTAATAATGTCTAAATGTCCATTCGTAATCGGGTCAAAACTTCCCGGTACTACTGCAATTTTTTGCGACAATTTCTCCCTCTCCCTAATTCATTCGATAAATTGAAATAATAGTATTTCCATAAGTTTCATCTCGGATGCATGAATATCGTCCGTAAGCATCTGGCAATTGTACTTCAGTCGAATGTTCACAAACGATTATTGCATCGTCAGCCAGCTTTCCGCCTTCTACAAGAAGTGAAATGTAATCATAATATTCTAGCTTGTTATATGGGGGATCAACAAATAAATAATCTATTTGGATATCCCTTTTTAGCAGTGCCTTTACAGCACGGCTTGCATCTGTACAATACACTTCCGAAAACTCTTCGTAACGGCACTTTTTTATATTTTCTTTCAATACTTGAACAGCTCGGCGATCTTTCTCAATAAAGATAGCTTTTTCCGCACCTCTACTTAATGCTTCAATTCCTAGTCCGCCGCTGCCAGCAAATAAATCTAATGCTATTCCACCTTCGAAAAAAGGCCCGATGATATTAAATAGTGCTTCTTTCACTTTATCCGTTGTAGGTCTCGTAGTCGTTCCGGCAATCGCTCTGAGCGGTATCCCTTTCCTTTCACCGGCTACTACTCGCATCTTCATCACCAAGCTTTCACTATTGTTGTTCAGTGTCAATGTTTTTTATGGAAATAGAGTCTTTCTTTTTATCCATTTCAATGAAAAATAGCTTTTGCACCCAAGACTCTTCAATGTAATACTTATCAGCTATCACTTTTATTGGTTGTGACACGGTATTGTAGCGTCTTTGGTTATAAACATAAAATTCATGATTAAAAGGAAAACGATATTGTCTAATATCATTATTTACATAATAACCTTTTTCCCCAACTCGTGTTTCATAACCGAGATGATGTAATAAAGAGTCAGCAGAATATAACACTTGACCATCTTTAAAAATTACTTCAACGTCATCTACTAATCGAGCATTTACATAAACATCTCGGAAATCATTGAATAGTAACGGAAATACTCCATCAGTTGCGACGTTTGACTGGAAATATTGTGTATGGTTTGCAAACACTTCGCTTAATTGTTCATCTAAAAGCGCTGCATCGATTTTTTTACCTTCTAAATCATGTAACTTTTGTTTCCAAAGTTCAAGTTGTTCTTCTGTCAATCGACTTTTTAAAGTCATTGTTATTTCTTTAGCTTTTTCCCCGCCAATCTCAGAATCAGATAAAATCGAAGCCATAACCTCAGTTACCCATGCAGGTACATTTTCAAACTGAAATTTCGTGCGTAATTGGGACAATATAACTTCTTCCTTTAAGGCTTCTATTGACAAATTATTAGAAAACAAAATACGTTCGCCTTGTTTACCAGAAAGATTCGAACCATGAACAACCGCGACGTGTTCATCATTTAAGAAATTCACTTTATTTAGCTGTTCTACTAATTCGTTTTCGATTTTATTTGTCGAATAAATAGAAATCAAATCAAGTTCATTTTGCAATTGTAAATGATCAGCATAAAAAAGTTCTTTCACTGGACCTGTGCCGCTAAACATTGAATAATGCACAAGGGATAATGATTGCTGACCAACTAAAGGTAAACCTGTAACCCATGTTCCAGCAATTGATTGTTCAGTTGTAATATGTACTGTTGAATAAGATACAATACCATTTTCTAACGTCACAAAAATATCTTTCATTAATTGATTTGGTTTTAATCCTCCATCAAGGGGTATTATGTATGAGATCGACTGAGTTTGTATATCACTTTCTTGGAATTTAGAAAAATCCTCGCTTAACCGTTTGCAGCTATTTTCTGATTCAATAAAACAATCGGGGTTTACAGCTTGTTCTGGCCAGTTGATAGAAATCGTTTGATTTGGTAAATTTCTAAAGTGATGACGAATATCTAAACTTTGACCTCTGTATACAATATCAATTTCTTGCGTGTAAGTAAAATCGTCTATTTCGCTCTCTCGATAATCGGAATAAACTTGGTATTGAAAAAAAAGCACGCCGCTAATAAGCAAAACTAGCAGACTAAAAAAACTAATGATATATTTCATATGCAAACCACCTCGAACATGCTACTATTATGTACATAGAAAGGATGATAACAATATGACGCAACAGTTTGTTGAACTCGGACAAGGCTACGGAGATATATACGAGCTTTGTGAATTAATTCGTACAAATGAAAAAAGATTCCATAATGCCTTTTTGTTTATTTCTTATAAAGGCAATCAAGCATATGCCTCTCCTGCAGTAGCCTTTCAACCAGTTGGTGACAGCAACTTTATGCCAATATACATATGTAGAGAAGGGATACCATACACTCCAGAAAAACCTTCTAAACGGCTAGAATTATTTGAAGAGTCGTTAAAGGCCATTGGCAAAGAAGCCGTTCAAATGGATATTAAACATTCCTGCTATTACTCCGAAACGATTTTATTCTATCAACATTTAATTGGTGTATTAAGAATGAACCGTTTAATTCCGCAACTCTCTTAATGTTCAAAGTCCTATTTTATAATCGTATTCTTGGTCCTGATCTTTCTTAGACTTTGTATTTTCAAATTCATTTTTTACAAACGGTAAGTACGATTCAACAACGTCTTTCACAAAAGGAAGGCGTTGTATTTTATTTTTAATATAAGAAATTTCATCTCTATTACAATAGAGCACTACGTATTTTAATTTTCTTGAAATGTATTGGACATTTCCAAACTTTCTCAAGCTTTTAGCATGCTTCAGTTGATAAACATACACGATTAGCCCTTGACGTTCTTGCATTTTTATTACCCCTTTTCTTCATTTAAAGGATACCATATAGTTATTTTTGATAGCAACTGACATTCGTGACATGATGTTACAATTTCCGTTATAATCATCTTTATAAGATGCAATCTATACAAGTAATGATTTTAGAATTCATATTCGTTAATATATAGAAGCTCGTAAAGGAGGCCTAGTCATGGGTAAAAAAACGAAACTGGCACTGGCCATTGCCGCCGCAAGTGCAGCAGCATGGGCTGGAAGTAAAGCTTTTCTAAAACCCCAAAAACGAGAAGGAAAAGAAGTATTAAGCATGGATATACCTGTCGTCTTAGCACATAGGGGCGGTGCACTAATTGCACCTGAACATACAATGATTGCTTTTGAAAAATCCTTTGAACTAGGGGTAGATGGTTTTGAAATTGATATACGATTAACAAAAGACGAAGAGATTGTAGTACTTCATGATGAAACAATTGACCGCACTTCTGATGGAATGGGTGCTGTAAAAGATTTTACGCTAGAAGAACTAAAAAACTTTAATTTTGGTTTCCATTATAAAGATAACAATGGAAATGTCCCTTATCGCAATCAAAAAGTAGAAATCGTAACATTAAGAGAGTTATTTGAAAAGTTCCCAAATATGTTTATTAACATCGATATTAAAGATAGTCCAGAAACTTATGAAGGTAGTTTAATGCCTTCGAAACTTTGGAGATTGATTGAAGAATATAACGCAGAAAATCGAGTGGTGGTAACGAGCTTCTATAGTGAACAAGTGGATCGTTTTAATTTGTACGCCCAAAACCGAGTCGCATTAGGAGCTGGAGAATCGGATGTCCGAAAAGCGTTTGCAGCATTTACAAGCCAATTTGGTCATCTTTATCATCCAAAAGTAGATGTTTTTCAAATCCCAATAAAGTCTGGAAGGTTCTCTTTAGACTCACCGAAATTTATCGCCTTTTTAAACAATTTAAATATCCCTGTCCATTATTGGGTAATTGACGATGAAGAATTGATGAGAAAACTACTAGATAATGGAGCGCAAGGCATTATCACCGATAGACCGGATATTGCTGTTCCCCTCGTTCGGGATTGGGTAGAACACCATAAAGAAAAAGGGGAAAATCTTTCATAAAGTCTTTGAATTCTTCAAATAAAAAACGGCTTAAGCATTAATAACTTAAGCCGTTCATTTATAAACTAAATATATCACACGAAATCAAGCTGAACAGGAGCAACTTCCACCTGATCCGCATCCGCCTGAACTGCAAGATGTTTCAAAAAATGGGTTGCTAACTGGAACTTTAACCGCTTCAGAAACAGACTTTCCGATAATAAGACTTATTTCATCCAGCATATCTTGCAGCTCATTTTCCGCAAGCTTTAAATTCGCTACTTTTTCATCAAGATCCAGCTCTCTCTTCAACTTCCTGATTTCTTTCATAATTGAATGATAATCGGGATGATATTTGCCAAAGCGTTGTACATCCTCGTACTGCACTTTCATTCGATTAAATGCGGCAATTTTTTCAACTAATACTCTATCACTATATACAGCATGATGAGCTTGTTGATAATTGCGTACGGGCTCAGAACTGAGAATCATTGAGCTTAACGCATCCGCTTCATCTAAAATGAAGGCCCATTCTGATGTCATCATCATCATTTATTCCTCCAATCTGTACATCTATCATAGCAAAATTTGAACAAAGTTTAAATTTGCAATACTTGTTTTCTTGACCTTCATTTTGAAATTATTGAGACTGGCAATCATCCACTTTATTTTTTAACGATTTAGCTAATACAGATTGCACACACTCATAATCGGAAAAATAAATCTCCTTATCTTTAAACGTTTGTGTCGTTTCATGGCCTTTACCTGCAATAACAATCGTATCTCCTTCTTTTGCAGATAAAATCGCCTTCTCTATAGCTTCTGCCCGATCTAAAATCATTTCATATTTTTGAGTGGATATAAAACCAGCTGCAATTTGAGAATTAATATATGCAGGATCTTCACTTCTTGGATTGTCTGTTGTTAAATAAATCATATCTGCATACTTTGTAGCTACTGCTCCCATTTTAATTCGTTTATGTTTATCTCGATCTCCACCACAACTAAAGACTAATATTAAATCACCTTTGGCAGTTTTTCTTAATGTTTTCAATATTGCTCTAAGTGCTGCTTCTGTATGGGCATAATCGATATAAATAGACAAATTTAAATGGTTTGGAATGGACTCAAGCCGACCTTTAGGCAATCGCAACTGCTCTGCCGCTTCACAAATATTTTCGATAGAAAAGCCTAATTCGCTTACTGTCGTAATTGCTGCAATAGCATTTTGCAATTGATGTTCTCCTACGAATGGCAAAGTAAATACTTTTTGACCTTTATCGCTCTGTAAACAGCAAGTGGAATGATGATTTCCCTCTGCTAATAGTTGCAATTGATAATTTACACGATTTCCAAGACCAAAATAAGTTTTTTCCTTTTTCGATTGTAAGCCTACTGTGCGACAAAATGAATCATCACCATTTAGTACTAATTTATCTGCTAGTTGAGCCAAAATTTGTTTTGATTGTTTATACTTCTCGTAAGAACCGTGATCTTCAATATGATCTTCCGCTAAATTTAAAAATACGCCAATATCAATATCACAATCATCTAGTCGATGAGTAGATAACCCCATGGAAGATGCTTCAAGTACGACATATTGAACTTTATTGCGTACTGCGTATTGCAATATTTTGTGTAAATGTTTTGGTTGTAGCGTTGTTAATGCTTCATATTCTATTTGTAATTCTTCACCGTTTATAAAAACTCCATTCGTTCCAATTACCATTACTTTTTTATGTAGTGCTTGTAATAATTGACCAATAAAATGGCTCACAGTCGTTTTTCCATTCGTCCCTGTAATGGCAATCACTTGCATCGCTTCTGCTGGAAATCGATAAATTTTTGCAGCACTAAATGACATGAATTTTAAACAGTTTGGTACCCAAATAAGTGGAACGGATAACTTTAATTGATCAAGTTGTGTTTCATCTTCAATGACAACTCCAACTGCTCCATTTTTTACAGCCAAATCAATATACTGATATCCATCAAATTTTCTTCCTTTTCGTACAACAAATAAATCACCGGGTTTTACATGTTGTGCATAGTCTTCAACGCCATTTACTTCTACACGGATGGAACCGCCTTTTACCGTACATGGCCAATCTTTCAATAATTCTGCTAATTGCACTGTGTCACTCCTTTTCCCTATCATATGCCTAGGTCGCTAATGTGACACTGTCAGAAAAGGGTCAACAATAATCCCGTATCCCCTTTTAAAAAAAAAGCACCATTATCCCTGTGGGATATGGTGAACTTTTATATAACGGCTCATTATTTATTAAGAAAGATTTGAGTATAATAATTAATGAAAACGCCTGATCCTACATGAGTGAAATCATCATTCAAAATTAATTGACGATGGTCTTCCGAATTGAACCAACCGTGGGCAGCTTCAATGGCATCGTAATATGCAGTTGCCAAGTTTTCGCCAGCTTCATTATATGAAACAGAATGAGATTCTAAACGATCTTTTAAAGAACCGAATTTCGGAGAATCATGTGATAAATAATTTTCCATATACATTTCTTCACTATGTTCCATTGCAACGATACTTGCATCAACATCCCATTGTAAAGCAGTCACACGTTCTTTTTTACGAAAAACATTTACAATATCAAACAATTGTCTCGAATAGCCTTCATTGCTTTGTTGTAACACATAAGAATTTAAATTAAGCGTTGGAATGAGATCCCCTACAAAAGTCATCTCATATGGCCGATGTTTAATAAGGGTTTCGCTGTTAATAAATCGAATTCCAATTAAAGTATCAGTGAATTGGTCAATATATAATTGAGCAAAAACACCGTCAAATTTTACTAAAATCCGAGTGTGCATATCGTATTCTGTCAATGAAAAGATGTAAATATTTTCCCCTATTTTGACTGATATCTCCGGATTAACTATCGTCATTCGATAAATTTCATCAAGGGTTTGGCCAATTTTATAAGGAGTGGCATCCATATTTTCACCAGCTATGTATACTTGAGTAATTTTCCCGTGATCAACACCAAACATGGCAAAGGAATTACTATCATGATTATAAATCCACCATTCATAACCATAGGCGCTTTGGTCGATGCGATTCGGTTCACCAAACTCTTTCAATAATATATTACTTTCTTGATTTATGTATGTAGAGACCCCCGCTTCCGGTCTTGGTAAAGCATCTTCAAACCCATCTGGAATTTCTGTTTTTGGAATGACAGTAGATTTCAAATTTGGTCCTTCTAAAGGTTTTAATTCACTAGTTGAATCTGATGTATAATAATACACAATAGCTAAAGAAAAAAGGACAATTAATATTCGAAAGAGAGTTTTCATACAATTCATATCCTTTTCTATAATGGTTTAATTATACTAAATTAATCATGTATGACACAATGTTGTCATTGCAACTCTTGAGAAATTGCACTATTATAAAATTATGCGTTAAATTTTGTGCGATGTAACTAAAGGAGGAACATTCATGTATTTCGAAAACAAAACACTTGAAGATATAATAGTTGAACAAGCAGTACTTGTTGATATTATGGAAAAAAACGGTTTACAATGCCATGGCACATGGGACTATGATCGTATGACATTTGACAAACGTTTCGATGTAAAAGAAGGCCGTTATTATCTACGCGTATTCTGCACTGCAATTTCAGGTGACTGTGGAAATAACAGCGCAACTTTAAAAATCTTAAAACCCGCACTTGGTAAATATTATTATCCACATGGCGTAGAATACGGTGATGATGAAGTATTCCCAACTCATTTAGTAAAAAAATGTGAAACGATTTTAGAAAATGTGAAAAAAGATTTAGCCGAATTAGGCATCGCTTAATGCACTCATATATTCATTTTACAAAAGAGGCAGCTGAATAGCCTCTTTTTATTTTTGCTTCAAATTTTACTTAAAAAATAGAAATAAAAAAGAGGCTGGGACATAACTAGCTTCAAAACGAGAAAAAGGCGAATTTGAGCTCACTCAAATTCGCCTTTTTTGCTTTTTTTACTACTATCTTTTGTTAACTCATACCTGTGCTGTGTATTTTCGTAAATTCACGGCCATTAATGCGATACCTATTTCGTTTTCAACCTTCGATTTTCCACGTACAGAAAATCGAGTGAAACGCAAATTAGCCTTCAAGAATCCAAAAACTGGTTCTACGTCAATTTTGCGTTGACGATAAATTGAACTCGTTTTCTCTTCTGAAAGCTTCGCTCTTACATATTCTTTTTGTTTTTTCCACTTCTCATTCACCATGAGTTTTCGATTGTTGCCTTCTTTTGCTTTCGTGCAAGATGAACGAAGGGGGCATCCCGAACAATCTTCACACTCATAGATTTTAAACTCTCGTTTGAAACCTGTTTTATCTGTACGTACTGATACATATTTGAATACGAGGCGTTGCTGATTCGGGCAAGTGTATGTATCACTTTCCTTGTCATACTGCCAATTGTCTGGATTAAATTTGTTTTGTTTATACTTTTTCTTTTGCTCTTTCAAGTACATGTTATACGTAATCAGTGCTTCTCGTCTTCGTTTCGAAAGTATCTCATCATAGTTTTGTTCACTACCATAACCTGCATCTGCGACAATATGCTTCGGTAAATTAAAAAAATGTTTCTCAATCTCATCCAAAAAAGGAATTAGAGTACGCGAGTCTGTGGGATTAGAATAAATTCCATAGGCTAGTGCGTATTGACCTTCTGTTGCGATTTGTACATTATATCCCGCCTTCAGTTGGCCATTTTTCATATAATCATCTTTCATTCGCATGAACGTCGCATCAGAATCTGTTTTGGAATAACTATTCCGTTCACCAAAGATTTCAAAGTCTTTTTGGTACTTCTGTTTACGTATGATAAAGTCAATTAACTGTTTATATGCTTTCTTCGGATATTTTCGCTTGCTTCTTAATGCTTTTCGTTCTGAGGCATCTGACGATGCTTCAATTTTTTGGTCATATTCTGTAATCACATCATCTACTTTTTGAACCATTTGAGCGAGTTCTTCTATTAATAGTTCATCCTCGCTTTCACGTTCAATTTCAGGTATGATTTCTTTTTCTAACAGTTCGCTGTATAGCTGATTCGACTTTTCAATTAAACTGTGATGGTATTTTTCAATCGATTTTTTCCATACAAATGTAAACTTATTCGCATTCGCTTCAATCTTTGTACCATCAATAAAAATGGCTTCCTGATCAATCAATTTTTCTTGTACGAGTTGGCAACGGAATTGGACAAAACACTGACGGATTAACTCTTTTACTTCAGGTTGAACACGGAAACGGTTAATTGTACGATAGCTGGGTTCATATCCTTGGGCTAACCACATCATGCGAATACTGTCTTTTAATAGTGCTTCAATTTTACGACCTGAAAAGACAGATTGAGAATAAGCACACAAAATAATTTTTAACATCATGCGTGGATGATAAGCAGGACAACCTGTATTTCGAAGAAATGGCTCAAAGGCTTCATGTGGAATACTTTCTACTAAATGATGAATGTGGAAGGCAATATCATTTTCTTGTAATTTTACTTCTAAATCTAAAGGCAAAACTAGTTGATTCATGTTATAATATTTAAACATAAGGACACTTCCTTTGGCTAAAATTTTTGGGGTCAGATACTTAAATTTTAGCAGAAAGTGTCCTTTTATGATGCAATAAAATTAAGCCGCCGACATTTTACTTGTGTAAAATGCCAGCGGCTATTTTTAGTTAGAGGTGGGTTTTGTCCCAACCTCATTAAAATCCAAATATTGCTTTAATGACAGAAGTAGTTTCTCCGCCTTCATAAATAACATATAGAAGTAAATAGACAATAACGCCTGTAATGGCAGTAAAGAACCATATAATACTCGTAATCGGTCCAAGTCGATTATGAGTGCGATACTTTTCCCTTAATCCTGTCACAATGCTAACAATACCAAAAACAGCTCCTACTGTAGCTAATAGGATATGGAAAAATAAGAAGAATGTATAATATATTTTTAACTCTTCTGGTCCACCAAAAGACGTATTACCAATAAAGATAGTTCGACTAGCATAAATAATAAAGAATATTAATGCACTAACACCAGCTGCCAACATTACTTTTTTATGTGCTTCTTTTTTTCCTTTAATGATTAACCCCCATCCAATTGCAACTAAAATTGCACTTATAACGATGAAGGCTGTGCTGATAGTTGGTAAAATTGGTACGCCCATTCTTTACAAACTCCTATTCTTAATATTGATTTCTTTTTTTCGCTTGAAACTCACTATATGCTTTTGCAGTAATTTCTTCTTCACTAATTTTGTGTTCATCTCTCCACCAGTCGATGAATACAAAATACAGCAAAATTCCTAAAATTATTTCTTGGATAATTTTCATAAGTACTCCGCCCAATTGTTGGTCACGAATTGGTGATAAATTCGTAAACAATTCTGGACCAGATAGTTGAACTGTTGTACTTATGCTAGCTAGAGTTTGATCCGGCACACATAGAGCCATTGCTCTTAACCATGCTTCTCCATCAGTATATGTTGCATAGACAGGATCTTTTGTAAAAATAATTAATGCACAAGCAGGAGTTATTACAACAGCTGTAGCAATTATATATCCAATCTTGTACAACCCTTTTAATTTCGGTTGCCCTGGCACTTCATTCACAAGTGGCCAGTACATAAAAAAGGCAGATAAAAACAATACAAGACTAGCTAAACCATGTAAAGTTTCATCAATTTTAATGTAGTCAAATACTAAAGGAATATGATATACAGAGAAAGTTAATGCAAAACCCAGTACCGAAACGATCGGATTTGTAAACACTTTAATTAGTTTATTGACTACCGGAAACTCAACTACGACTTTCCAAACCCACCATGGAATTCCTTTAATAATCAATATTGGTAGTAATAGCAAATAAAAGGCCATTTGAACCATATGCATTGTAAACGTTATATTCGACATTAAATCAATCGGCGATCCTTTTATTACATATAAAAGCACGATTCCTAAAACAAAGTAAATCGCCTCTCGTTTCTTCAATGGTTCACTCTCTTTAAAATCACTTCTCCAACGAATTGTAATGAGAAAATAGACAATGACTAAAAAAATCAATGTCCCAATCATATATGGGCTCCACAAAGCTTGAAACCCAAATATACTTAAAGGCATATTATCGCTCCTTAAAACCAAGTAGTAAAAATAGCAAAGTTCTATTGACATTATATCATTATTTCACTATACGAAATGTAATAAAAAGGCCATCTTTTTGAAGAAAATATGATATTTTTCAAAAGTAAATATATGTAAGAATGGCTGCCTAGAAATTCTAGACAGCCATTTTCATTACCACCAAATAATTGTGTTAAATGCCAAGAAGAATGTGAATGCAATGACAGCTCCTACCCATACAAAAGTGGAGATTACACCGATAAAAGGTGCATGTTTATCATCCATATGCATGAAGGAATATAGTTGTAATACAACTTGAATACCAGCTAATAGTAAGATCACTGGTTTAATAAAAGTTGGTGCAAAGTCAGCAACAACTGTTGCAAATGCAACGAATGTTAAGAAAATCATAATCGCAAAATTAATAACTTGCTTGCGCATTTGTACTGCGCTTTTTCTGCGATCAAATTCGTATTGGGACTGGCTTCTACCTTGAATCTCAGTATCGTGACTCATATTATCCTAACACCCCCATGAGGTATACTACCGTAAAGATGAATACCCAAACAACGTCAATAAAGTGCCAATAAATGGACGCTACAAAGTATTTAGGTGCGTTGTATAGATTCAGACCACGACTAGCATTACGGACGATTAAGCAGATCATCCAAACTAATCCGATAATTACGTGAAGACCGTGCGTTCCTACAAGTGTAAAGAATGCTGAAGAGAACGCAGATTGAGTATAACCAAAACCAATGTGTACATAGTGATAGAACTCATAAATTTCAAGGGCAAGGAAGCCAAGTCCAAGAAGAACTGTTACTCCAGTCCAAAGTTGAACCCCTTTGAAATTATAGTTTTTCAAATGATACATCGCATATACAGAAGTTAATGATGATGTTAAAAGGAACATCGTCATCACAAAGGCCAATGGTAATTCAAATAGTTCTTGAGATGTGAACTGCATACCTGCTGGACCTTTGTTTCTCAAAGAAATGTATGTTGCAAATAAACTTGCGAATAACACAATATCGCTACAAATGAAAATCCAAATACCTACGTACTTATTTTTACCTTCATGTGTTGCTTGTTCTGGGTGTTCTGGCCAAGTTTGAGGGGTGAATTTAGTATTTAACATTATTTATTTCCCCCTTTTCCATAAAGCTCATTTTCAATTTCAATAATTTCTTCTGCATGTAAGTGATATCCTAAATCATCTTTTACTGAACGAACAATCATTGCAAGTACAGTAATACCAAGTCCAATTACCATTACTGGTACTGACCAAGATTCTCCATCTGGATGATATAATGCACCAAATGCAGCGACGAATAATCCGATTGACATAATAAGCGGTAAAATTGAGTTATTTGGCATATGAACATCGCCAAGTGGCTCTGCATATGTCATGCCTTCAGGATTTCCTTCTTGTTTTTCAATCCAATATGGGTCAAATCCACGAACAAGTGGAGTTTGTTTAAAGTTATAGAATGGAATAGGAGTTTTTAATGCCCATTCTAAAGAACGTCCATCTCCCCAGTAGTCGCGGCAGTTTAATGGTTCAGATTTAATTGATAACAACATGTTTAGAACCATTAACACTACACCAATTGCCATCATAATCGCACCGATGGATGAAATGAAGTTGAATAAATCCCAACCTTGACCTTCCATGTAAGTGAATACGCGGCGTGGCATACCCATTAATCCAAGGAAGTGCTGTACAAAGAATGTTAAATGGAATCCGATAAAGAAAATCCAGAATGTCCAATAACCTAATTTTTCGCTCATTGCACGGTTGAAGAATAACGGCCAATAGAAGTGGAATGATGCAAAGATTGCCGTTACGATACCACCAACGATTACGTAGTGGAAGTGTGCAACGATAAAGTATGAATCGTGTAATTGATAGTCAAGTGGTGCAGTTGCCTGCATTACACCTGTTACCCCACCAGCAACGAAAGATGGGATAAATCCTAAAGCGTAAATCATTGGTACAGTAACTTTAATAGAACCGCCCCAAATTGTCAGAATCCAGTTAAATACTTTCATACCTGTAGGAACAGCAATCGCCATTGTTGCAACTGCGAAAATAGCGTTAGCTGTTGCACCAAGACCAGTTGTAAACATGTGGTGAGCCCAAACCATGAATCCTAAGAAACCGATTAAGATTGTCGCGAATACCATTGAAGAGTATCCAAATAAACGTTTACGAGCAAATACCGGAATAATTTCAGAGAATAATCCGAATGCTGGTAAAACTAAGATATACACTTCAGGGTGACCGAAAATCCAGAATAAGTGCTCCCAAATAATCGTATTACCACCCATTGTATGATCGAAGAAGTTTGCATCGAACATACGGTCAACTAACATCAAGAATAACCCTACAGTAAGTGGAGGGAATGCGAATAAAATTAATGTACTAGAGATTAGCGATGTCCAAGTAAATAAAGGCATACGCATAAATGTCATACCTGGTGCACGCATAGTGATAATAGTAACAATGAAGTTAATACCAGAAATTAATGTACCTGCACCAGAAATCTGTAAACCTAATACATAGAAGTCAATACCATGTCCAGGTGAATATAAAGATAATGATGCATATGAAGTCCAACCAGCATCAGGTGCTCCACCCATAAAGAATGATAAGTGCAAGAATGTAGCACCTAAGAAGAATAACCAAAATCCTAATGAGTTCAGGAATGGGAATGCTACGTCACGAGCACCAATTTGTAAAGGTACAACCATGTTCATAAAGCCGAATAATAGTGGTGTTGCTGCTAAAAAGAGCATTGTTGTACCGTGCATTGTTAATAACTCATTGAAAGTACCGGCAGAAATAAAGTCGCTATTTGGAAACATTAGTTGAATACGCATTAAAAGCGCTTCAAAACCTGCGATAGCAAAGAATAATAGCCCAGAGAATAGGTACAATACCGCAAGTTTTTTATGGTCAACAGTTGTTAAATAGTCCCAAATAACCGCACCCACGCCCTTTTTCTTTGTGACTGCTACTGAGCTCACAACTTTAACCTCCTTAATTAATCTCTATCTATATCTTTTAAATGATTATTTTTCAACTGATAAGCTCATTAAGTAATCAGCTACAGCACTTACTTCCTCATCAGTTAATTCTTTATACATGTCAGTCATTAAGTTGCCTGGTTTATATTTTTCAGGATTTTTAATCCATGCTTCTACATTCTCTTTTGTATGCTCTAAGATACCTGCAACACGGTTGCGATCACCAAATGTTGTTAAGTTTGGACCCATTGCTCCAGCAGGGCTAACTGCAGAAACTGCGTGACAACCTAAGCAGTTTTGAGCAAATACTGCTTCACCTAAATCTGTTGAATCAGTAGAAGCTGTTTGACCTTCTGTAGCTTGCATAGCAGCTACCCAAGCATCAAAGTCTTGACGATTTAATGATTTTACTTTGAAATCCATTAATGCGTGAGAAGGACCGCAAAGTTCAGCACATTTTCCGTACCATACACCTTCTCCACCATTTAAGCCTGCAGATTCTTTATCGAATACTAGATAGAATTTATTTACGTTTTCAACGTTAGTATCGATTTTTCCGCCGATTGCAGGAATCCAGAATGAGTGTTTAACGTCAGCTGCTTTTAAGTTGAAGTAAACCTTTTCATTTGTTGGAACAACTAGTTCTTGAGCAGTGACAATACCATATTCAGGATATTCAAATTCCCACCAATATAATTTTGCAGTAACATTTACTGTTAGCGCAGTTGGATTACCTTCCTCATCCACTTCATCCATAGCAGATACATCGGCAAATTTATAAGTAGCCAAAATAGTTGGAACAGATAAAATTAATAAAAGAATAATTGGGATAACTGTCCAAATTACTTCTAAAGTGTGGCTACCTTCCACTTGTTTTGGCATGTAATCTTCGCCGAGTTTAGAGCGACGGAATTTCGCGAAAGTAAGTAAATAAAGAACTGAAACTACTATAACTACTAACGTCATGATGCTTGTAGCTAGTAATAGTAGATTAAATTGCTCTTTTCCGACAGCACCAGATGGTCGAAGTGTTGAAATATACTCTTCACCACAGCCCGATAAAATAATAGCAAATGCTGCTAATAACGGGAAAAGAGACCATTTTTTAAGCCCTTTCTTCATAGCTTAATTAAACCCCTCTTTCTTTTGATTGTCTTGTCTAACAGGACATTATGGCTCTATCTATTTGAATTCTTTATTGAAGAAAGAATCCCTGATGGTATAAAACTGTTAATTAATGAGTGAAATTTTTACTGTAATTCATATCATCAATCAAACTAATACAACATATACTTAGTATAAACAGTACTTAATCTAATAATGGTGCTTAATAAGTGCAAAAACCGCTATTTAGCAGTTTATACATAAAAATGAAACAATAACCATATTAACATACAATTTTCATTAGATGAATGACATTTTTTTAAAATAAAAATTTAAATATAACTCCATGCATTTATTACATACATGTCCTAATGAAAACACAGTTTCCCCATGAGCTCCATTTTCACTAGCTCTGAGTTTACTATGACGATCATTATATTGGCAAGAAAATTCAATGCCTCAAAATTTCAGCCCGCTATTATTTCCCTCCTTTTTTTCCTTTCAAAATTGTAAGCTTTACTTACTAAATTCTACTATATCGAACTTTGTGCCAAATTTCTAGATTATAAGGTGAATTTTGTGTGAAACACCAAGTTCAATGACCTTAATTTCTACTTTACTACAAAGCATATTATAAGGAACTATCAATTAATAGTATTTTTGTGAAATCTTTTTCACATTTCTGTGAACAGTTTGTGAAATTTCATATCAATTATTTCGTGCGAATTCTTTGAAGTTGTCTTTTTTGTATGAATTCGCTATCATCATAAAAGCATAGCTTTTTTCATGCAATTTTTACAGAGTATAAAAGTAGGTGTCAATTAATGCAACACAGGTATTATTGGATATTAAAATGGGTTGCAGTAGCTACTACCCTTGGTATGTTGCTTATTCTATTAGGGGGAGCTCTCGTAACAAAAACGGATAGCGGTTTAGGCTGTGGTCGAAATTGGCCAGATTGTAACGGATCATTGATTCCGAAAGAAATTACTACTGAAGTGTTGATTGAGTTTTCCCATCGCTTTGTTACCGGGGCAGTCTCCATCCTAGTTTTAATATTAGTTTTTTGGACATGGAGATCTCTCAGTCACGTTAAGGAAGTTAAATTTTTAGGATTTCTAGCAATCTTTTTCCTTGTATTGCAAGCATTAATTGGTGCTGCCCAAGTACTTTGGGGACAAGGCGATTTTATTTTAGCCCTGCACTTTGGTATTTCCCTTATTTCCTTTGCAGCCGTAATGTTGCTCGCAATGATTGTTTTCGAAGTCGATCAGAAATTTGATGCTGATCGGGTTATTATTCGTAGAAAATTAAAGTGGCATACCATTGGTGTTACCCTTTATTCATACATAGTAATATATACCGGAGCGCTAGTTAGACATACAGGATCAAGTTTAACATGCCCTAGTTGGCCGTTTTGCTATAACGATAAACCATTTAGTTTACCTAGCAAAATGTATGAATGGGTGCACATGGGGCATCGTTTAGCCGCATTATTAATTTTCATTTGGATTTTATATATTATGATTCATGCCTTTAAACATTATAAAGATCAACGGGTTATTTATTGGGGCTGGATTATCGCGTTTATTCTTGTTGCTTTGCAAATTATTGCAGGCATGTTCATTATCTTGACTCAATTAAATTTAGTCGTGTCCTTACTGCATTCATTGTTTATTACACTATTGTTCGGACTGTTATGTTATATGATTTTATTAGTTGCCCGTAGTTCTTATAACGAAAATAAAAGATAATTTTCATGTGGATTGTTCTCTTAATGAGAGGCAATCCATTTTTATTTCATTACTATTGAATCGAATCTTCAAATCCTTAAAGATATTCCCCAAGCAATAATTGCTATACTACTATATTTCTTACGCTCTAGAGAATTTATCAACCAAATATTAAAAAAAAATGAGCGAATTAGAAAACATATCGCTTTCTAAATTCGCTCCATTTATGAAATTTCATATTCTTACATTATTCAAGTTCAATTAATAAGTCACCAGTTGAAATGGCATCGCCTGGTTTCGCGTAAATTTCTTTTATAACCCCATCGTTAGGTGCTTGTACAGTCGTTTCCATCTTCATTGCTTCTGTAATTAATAAATGATCTCCACGTTTTACACGACTACCATTTGATACAAGAACTTTTAATACCGTTCCAGGCATTGTTGCACCAATTTGATTCGGATTATTCGGATCTGCCTTAATAGCAATTGTTCCATCTGCTTCAACCGTTAAATCTTCAACTACGACTTCACGAGGTTGACCGTTAAATTCGAAGTAAATAACTCTCGTTCCATCGTGTTCTGCTTCACCAATCGATACTAATTTAATAATAAGTGTTTTTCCTTTTTCAATTTCTACTTCAATTTCCTCTCCGATTCTTAAACCATATAGGAATGAAGGCGTATCTAAAGCAGAAAGGTTGCCATATTTTTCAACAGCTTTAAAGTAATCTTCAACTACTTTTGGATAAAGTGCATAGGAGATAACATCTTTTTTCGTTAACGATTTGTTAACTTTTTTCTCCAGTTCTTCTTTCAATTTGTCAAAATCAACTGGTTCTAATAATTCACCAGGTCGAACTGTAATCGGTTTTCGATCTTTTAATATTACTTTTTGTAGTTCTTCAGGGAAACCACCGTGAGGCTGACCTAAATATCCTTGGAAAAATTCAACTACAGAATCAGGGAAATCAATCGTTTTTCCTTTTTCTAAAATGTTTTCCTCATTTAAATCATTTTGAACCATGAATAATGCCATGTCGCCAACAACTTTAGATGATGGCGTTACTTTAACGATGTCGCCAAATAATAAGTTAACACGAGAGTACATCTTTTTCACTTCATCCCAGCGATCAGCAAGGCCAACTGCTTTCGCTTGTTGCTGTAGGTTACTATACTGACCACCAGGCATTTCATGAACATAAATTTCTGAATGCGGGCTTTTCATGCCGCTCTCAAAATCTCGATAAAACTCTCGAACATCTTGCCAATAATAGGATAATTGCTCAAGAGAATCGATATCCGCACGTACTTGTCGATTTGAGCCGCTCATGGCATAATAAAGTGTATTTGCACTAGGCTGAGATGTTAAACCTGCCATGGAACTTAATGCCGTATCAACAATATCAACACCCGCTTCAATAGCTTTTGCATATGTGTAAATTCCATTGCCGCTCGTGTCATGAGTATGCAAATGGATTGGCAAGTCTACAGCTTCTTTTAGTTCAGAAATAAGCACATAAGCAGCTTCTGGCTTCAATAATCCCGCCATATCTTTGATGGCTAAAATATGTGCTCCAGCTCGCTCCAATTCCTTCGACATTTCTTTATAGTATTGAATTGTATATTTCGAACGAGTTGGATCTAAAATATCGCCAGTATAACAGATCGCAGCTTCTGCGATTTTGCCTGTGTTTCGAACTTCATCGATGGCAATTTCCATACCTTTAATCCAGTTTAAGCTATCGAAAATTCGGAATACGTCAATTCCTGCATTTGCAGCTTCTTTAATAAATTCGCGAATTAAGTTATCTGGATAGTTTGTATAACCTACCGCATTAGCACCACGGAACAACATTTGGAATAATATATTCGGAATTTGTTCACGGAGTTTCACAAGTCTTTCCCATGGATCTTCTTTTAAGAAGCGGTAACTCACGTCAAATGTTGCGCCACCCCAAAGTTCTAATGAGAAGAAATTATGCAACATGCGAGCATTATAATCTGCAATTTGATACATATCTTGGCTGCGAACTCGGGTTGCTAAGAGCGACTGGTGAGCATCACGGAATGTTGTATCCGTTAACAATACATCTTGTTGCTCCTTAATCCAACGAACAACCCCCTCTGGACCTTGTTCGTCTAAAAGTTGTTTTGTTCCCCGTGGTATCTCAGTGTTTTTAATATCCAATTTCGGTTTTGTCGGTTTGACAAAAATCGGTTTCTTCTTTTTCTCAATTCCAGGGAAGCCATTTAATGTTACATCCCCGATATATCTCAATAACTTTGTACCGCGGTCTTTGCGTGTAGCAAAGTTAAATAATTCAGGGGTTGAATCAATAAAACTTGTATCAAAATCACCAGATAAAAACTTCTCATGTAAAACAACATTTGTTAAAAATGGAATGTTCGTTTTTACACCACGAATTCGGAATTCACGCAAGTTTCGATCCATTTTCGCAGCAGCTTCTTTAAATGTTCTACCCCAAGTGGAAATTTTGACAAGCAAAGAATCGTAATAAGGGGTTACAACAGCTCCTTGGAATCCGTTGCCTGCATCTAAGCGCACCCCGAATCCACCGCTTGAACGATAAACCATGATTTTTCCTGTATCCGGCATAAAATTATTTGCTGGATCTTCTGTTGTAACGCGAGATTGAATCGCATGTCCAAATAAAGGAATTTCACTTTGTTCAGGGATTCCGATTTCTTTGGAATGAAGATTGTACCCTTCTGCAATTTTAATTTGCGCATGAACAATATCAATGCCCGTAATCATTTCAGTGATCGTATGTTCTACTTGAATACGCGGATTCACTTCGATGAAATAGAAGTCGTCACCGGAAACTAAAAATTCTACTGTTCCAGCATTCACGTATTCAACGTTTTTCATCAACTTAACTGCAGCTTCACAAATGGAGTTTCTCAAATATTCTGAAAGCGAAATCGATGGCGCAATCTCTACCACTTTTTGATGACGACGCTGAATAGAACAATCACGCTCATATAAATGAACGATATTGCCTGTTTTGTCCCCTAAAATTTGCACTTCTATATGTTTCGGTTTAATAATCGCTTTTTCCACGTATACTTCATCGGAACCAAAAGCAGCCTTTGCTTCTGATTTTGCCCTTTCATAGGCACTCTGTAATTCGTCTTTTGAATGCACCAATCGCATTCCTCGACCGCCACCGCCAAGCGCCGCTTTAATCATCACTGGATAACCTACATCATCTGCAAAGCGCTCTAATTCCTCAAAGGATGAAACAGGGCCATCGCTACCAGGAATAACTGGAATTCCCGCAAGAATTGCTTGTTCCCTTGCTTTCACTTTATCTCCAAAAATTTCTAAATGTCTAGAATTTGGACCGATGAAAATAATACCTTCTTCTTCACAGCGTTTCGCAAATTCAACATTTTCAGCTAAAAAGCCATAACCTGGATGGATGGCGTCTGCTCCTGATTCTTTTGCGATTTCAATGATGCCTTCAATATCTAAATAAGCATCGATTGGACCTTTCCCAACACCAACGATATAGGCTTCATCAGCTTTATAACGATGGTGTGAAGCACGATCCTCTTGAGAATAAATCGCAACTGTCTTAATGTCTAATTCATTGCAAGCTCGTAAAACACGAATTGCAATTTCCCCTCTGTTTGCCACTAATAATTTACGAATTTTTCTCATTGTGTCCCCCTAAGTTTTCTTTTTTCTAGTTTCTCATACATAGAAACATTGATTAATATGCCCATTGCGAAAGATAGAACCAATATAGATGATCCACCGTAACTAATGAATGGCAACGTTACCCCAGTTAATGGAATTAGTCCCGATAAACCACCTAGATTAGTAAAGGTTTGGATGGCAATCCAGCTAGCAATGCCCGCTGATATCATTCTTGCTAAAGGATCTTTCGTAAGCAAAGCAATCAAAATTCCTTTAAATACGATAAATCCTAAACCACCAAGTACAATAATAACGCCTAACAAACCCAATTCTTCCGCAATTACAGCCATTATAAAATCAGTTTGCGGTTCCGGTAAATACCCCAGTTTTTGTACGGATTGACCAAGACCTACACCTTCTAATCCACCAGAACCAATCGCCATATAGCCTCGAATGACTTGAAGGCCTGAACCTTGCTCATACTCAAATGGATTTAAAAAAGCTTTAATTCTCCCAATTCGATTTTCTGTAAAAATTGAATCCCTTTTAAATAACGCTAAAATTCCAATAATGGCTCCACCAAAAAGTGCTAATTCCGCAAAAAATTTAAAAAAGGTTCGTATGCGAATTCCACTTGCGGCAACAACTGCTATAGCGATGCCAGAAATAATAAGCACAGCTCCAATGTCAGTTTCATTTGCCACAAAAAAGATAATCGCAATCCATACTATAATGGGATAAATAATATGGTTTGGGTGTAAGTCTACCATCGGTGTTTTTAAACTTTTGTTATAAAAGGCACCGGCAAAATACAGTATGATTATCAGTTTTGCGAGTTCTGAAGGTTGGAATGACATAATTCCAAATAAATTAATCCAACTTCTTGATCCCGTCTCGGCTTCACCCGTACCAAATAGCAATAGCCAAAACATTAAAGTGATAATTAAGCCAACCATAAACATCATAATTTTTTTCCTACTATAATGTTTATACGGGAAAAAAGCACCGAGAACAAAGGTAAAAAATGCAACCACTAAATTAAATAATTGTTTTTTATAATAATAATCCGGTTCTTTACCGTTGACAATAGCTACCATCATACTGGAACTATAAATCATGACAAGTCCAAATAAACATAGGAACACATATACGAAAAATAATGGATAATCAAAATTTCTAATATAGTATGAAATATATTTTCTCATAGTAAAGACCTCTTTTAGAAAAAAAACTCAAATCAAATCGATTTGAGTCTTCTGTTACTTGTTTGTGTTTGTATATGCTTCATGTAACAAGGACAATTCCTTTTCTAATGTATCCAAAATCTTCCTGCCTTGTTCACGTTCAATCAATCCCAACTTTACGGCGAAATCGATTTCACGGGATAAGCCAAACATTTGTGTATCCAACACTTCTTCATACAAAGGACACTGTGGCATCGTTAAATGGTCCATTTGCACTTTAATTAAACGAGCTATTTTATCTGCATCTTCCAATAACAATTCTAAAGCTTTTTCTTGGAAGGAAGCTTGTGTTTTTTTCTCCATGAGGACGCCCCCATTAATGTGATTTCTTCTATTCTATCTTTATAAAGTTTAGCTTTTAGCACATAAAAATGCAAGTAGCAAACAATAGGTAGAACCGTGATAAATGATTATTTCTTTATTAAGATAGAATCTAGCTGTATACTGATATATGTAAAATAGTTAAGGGGGATATTTAAAAATGGAAAGCATCATTCCAATTAAAGGTAAAGTCAAGTATAAATTAACATTAGATCCATCCGTATGGATTTTTGATGATCGCAGAATTGATTTAAAATCTTATTTCACCAATCCGAAACAAGAAGAAGATGAAGATTTAAAATACTTATTTAACATGGGAAAACACTGGTCCCGTGAAATCATGGAAGGTGCAACATTCCCTCCTACATTAAAAACTGAAAGAAAATTTGACCGCCAAGGTATGAAAACTGGTACATTCGGAATGGAAATTAAATATTTTTTAAATCACGCTGAAATTGAAAAAGATGCAACTACAATTGTATTTGAATGCAAAGATGGTTCGGAACATGCTTTTCCAATTGAAGAAGCATACAAATTTATTTTTAAATATAGCCAAGATGGTAAGCCGCTAACAGAGGATGGACCTGTTCATTTAATTTTTGGAGATGGTTCAAACGTGGACAATCCTATCAAAAATATTTCCGCTATCCGAGTGGAATAGGATTGAGTGTATGCGTGTCCAATGTGTACTTTGTGATACCATCCACGAACTGGAAGACGACTCACCATTGGCTAAAAAATTAAGAAATCGACCAATACACACATATATGTGTGAAACATGCAATGATCGCATTACAACGAAAACCCTTGAGCGATTAGCAACTGGAAAATTTCGATTTTTCCGCAGCTCATCCAGCATTGATGAAGAATTATAAAAAATATCCAATTAAACAACATATGACCTATTATGAAATTTACTCTATTTTCATAATAGGTCATTCTTTATCAAGAAACAGTGATTCCCTGTTGCTGTTATTCATTTTTAATTAATCTTTTCTCTAACATTTCAACCAATTGATACATGAGTGTTGCAAAAATCGCGATAATGAGCAACGACATTAACACGAGATTGAAATTAAACACTTGGAATCCGTAAATAATTAAATATCCAAGTCCTCGGGAAGAAACAAGGAACTCCCCAACAATAACCCCTACCCAAGAAAGGCCAACGTTTACTTTTAATGTAGAAATGATCGTTGGGAAAGAAGCTGGTAAAATCGCTTCCTTAAACATTTGCCATTTGGTTGCATTAAATGTTTGCAATACTTTTAAGTAATTGGCATCCACATTTCGAAAAGATGTGTAGATTACAATGGTTGAAATGATAACTGAAATGATTGCTCCCATCGTGATGATGGAAGTCATTCCTGGACCAAGCGCTACAATTAATATAGGTCCGAGTGCCACTTTTGGCATGGAATTTAAAACGACGAGATAAGGATCTAAAATTTTTGAAACAGTTGGGAACCACCAAAGTATGGCCGCTAAAATTGTTCCGATCAACGTTCCAAGAATAAACCCAAGAACCGTTTCAAATAAAGTATAGTTTATGTGAATAAATATCGTACCGTCTGATACCATATTCGTTAACAACTTAAATATTCTGGAAGGTGCACTAAATATGAGCGGATCAATCCAGCGTTTAGAAGAAGCCATCTCCCAAAGTACAAAAAATCCTACTAAAATGAAGAGCTGGTAAAACTTGATCCACCGTTTTTCCTTTGCTAACCGTTTTTTATATTGTAAATGAAGTTCTTTAATGTTCAAGATGTTCAAGCTCCTTCCATATTTGTTGGAATAATGGGGAGTAGCTTGAATGACTGCGAGCTTCAAATGGAGTTAACGTTCTAATTTCTTCAGGTATATCAAACACTTTATGAATTTTACCGGGTCTTGCGGAAAATAGATAGATACGGTCACTCATAGCTATAGCTTCACCTATATCGTGCGTAACAAGAATGGCCGTTTTATTATATTGCTTTAACATTTTTGAAACGAGATCCTCAAGCTTTAATTTTGACTGATAATCCAGTGCAGAAAAAGGTTCATCTAATAGCAAAATTTTCGGATCTACCGCAAGCGTCCTGGCTAGCGCCACCCTCTGTCTCATTCCACCAGATAGTTCTCTCGGATATTTTTTCTCCACTGGCGGTAACCCAACATCTTGCAATAATTTCGATGCAATGCTCATATCAACATGTTTGTTTAGTAGTTTTAATCCGAGTGTAATATTCTCTTCAATCGTCTTCCAAGGAAATAAATAATCTTGCTGAAGCATATAGCCAATGGATAACTCTTTATTTCCATACACTTGCTGATTTTCTATGAACACGTTTCCATAGGTCGGTTGAAATAATCCTGCTATTATGGATAACAATGTTGTTTTTCCACAACCACTCGGACCAATAAAGGAAACAAACTCTCCTTCTTCTATCGTTAAATGAATATCCCGTAACGCTTCCGTTGCCGCATCCTTTGAAAAATACGTATGGCTGACATGTTCTACAACTAAGAAGCTCATATTACTTCGAAACCTTCTCTGCGAAAGTTGTATCTACTAGTTTCGAATAATCCATGCGCATCGGAAGTTCCCCTGCTTCATCCATAATGTCTTGCAAGTTATTCCACTCTTCTTCATCTAAAATTGGATCTTTGGCATAGGATTCTTGCTGGCGATAACGTTCTACAACTTGTGCAATCAATTCAATGTCCGTATCTTCAAAGAATGGCTGAATCGCTTTTGCCACCTCTTCTGCAGGTGCTTCATATACATAGTCTTGTGCTTTTTTAATAGCTCTTGTAAATTTCTCTGCCACTTCCGGATTTTTCTTTAAGTAGCTTTCTTTCGCCATAAACACCGTATATGGCACATGGCCGGATTCTGTACCAAAGGATGCAACTACATGGCCAATCCCTTCTTTTTCAAACACACTTGCTGTCGGTTCGAATAGCTGTACGAATTCACCAGTACCGGATGCAAAGGCTGTTGCAATATTGGCAAATTCAATGTTTTGGATTAAATTCAGATCCTTATGTGGATTGATTCCGTGTTTTTCAAGAACAAATTCTCCAACCATTTGCGGCATACCACCTTTACGTTGGCCAAGGAAAGTAGAACCTTTCAACATATCCCATGAAAATTCATCAATTTTCTCTCTAGACACTAAAAACGTACCATCTGTTTGAGTTAATTGAGCAAAGTTTTTTATCGGATCGTTAGCACCTTGAGCTGTCACATATATAGAAGTTTCAGCCCCTACAAGGGCAATATCTATCCCATCAGAAAGAAGTGCAGTCATTGTTTTATCCCCACCAGGGATAGTAGACAACTCTATTTCCAATCCTTCTTCTTCAAAATATCCATTGGAAATCGCAACGTATTGTGGTGCATAGAAAATCGAACGCGTTACTTCCCCTACTTTCACTTTTGTCATCTCTTTTTCTCCACAAGCAGCAAAGATAACCATTATCCCTACCAACATGACAGCAAGACTAATTTTCCACCATTTCATCCCTCTTACCTCCTTATTTCGTAGTTCTTTCAATTATCAAGAGTAGGTTATGCGAAGGAGAAAAGATGTGTGATTACCTAAAGATGGGAGAAAAATTCAATTTTGAGCGGATATTTTCTCCTCTTGAGAGGATAGCACACCGATTTGTGTAGATACGCTCCTTGCTTGTGCGAATACTCTCTTCACTCGTATAGATAGTACACCAGCTCGTGCGGATACTCTCTCTGCTCGTGAAAATATGCTCTCCTCTCGTACAAATAGCATACTCTGGTAGATACTCTCTCCCCCACACATAGAAATTCCTTATTTCTATGAAATCTCTAACTACTTATAATGTTTAACATTTACTCTATTTACCAAAAAAGAGCGAATTGGGAAAACACAATGTTTTCTCAATTCGCTCTTCATCTAAGCTCATTTTTTCTGTGACGTGACAGGGATTCTTCTATTACTTAAAAGACACTGCTACTTGCAAATTAATTCATAGGTATTGTAATTGAATAGCGATAGGATCCCTAATCAATAATAAACTACCTAATATTCTAATGCATCTGGAATCACATTTTTCCACATACAAATTAAGCTTCTTGTTCTTCCTTCTTCTCTCGCCATAAACGAATTTTATAAAGAATTAATACAAGTGCTGCAACAATTAATCCTTCAATCATTGGCAAGAAAATCGCGAAGAATGTCAGAAGAATACAACCTAAAAATAGGAAAATATAAATAATTATATTTTTACCTAAACTAAGTTTTTTCGCAAAGCCGAGTTTATACACTATTGCAGATAAGATGAAAACTAAGAAAAAGATAATATATCCTGCAGTTGTATTGCTTGGAGCACTTTCGTAAACATAACGAGTAATCGGTGACATGCGATTAAACACTCGTTCTGTATCACTAAGTACTGGTGCAGACGCTAATATCAAACTGAAAAGCTTCAATTCGAACAACACCTTTCATACTTTAAAAGAAAGAATTATACTTGTTCAGCGTATTTTTTCTTTTTCGCTACTTTTTCTCTTTCGTTTTTATCTAATATTTGTTTACGTAAACGAATCGATTCTGGTGTTACTTCTAAGTATTCATCATCGTTTAAAAATTCCAATGCTTCTTCCAACGTTAAAATGCGTGGCTTTTTAATCACTGCAGTTTGATCTTTTGTTGCGGAGCGGATATTTGTTTTTTGCTTTTGTTTTGTAATATTCACAGCAAGGTCATTATCTCGGTTATTTTCTCCAACAATCATGCCTTCGTAGATTTCTGTTCCGGGCTCTACAAATAGAGTACCACGATCTTCAATTTGCATCATCCCATAAGTCGTTGCTTTTCCTGTTTCCATTGAAACCAGCGCTCCATTATGGCGTCCGCCAACACGACCAGGAACAACCGGTTGATAGCTATCAAATGAATGGTTAATAATACCATATCCTTTTGTAATGGACATAAATTCCGTTGTATATCCAATTAGACCTCGAGAAGGCACCATGAAAATTAGACGTGTTTGTCCATTTCCGTTATTTGTCATATCCATCATTTCGCCTTTACGATGTCCTAATGATTCAATGACTGCACCCACGTATTCTTCAGGAACATCCACTTGTACTCTCTCAACTGGTTCACATTTGACACCATCGATTTCTTTAATGATTACTTGCGGTTTCGATACTTGTAATTCATATCCTTCACGGCGCATGTTTTCAATTAAAATTGATAAATGTAACTCCCCACGGCCAGAAACGATCCATGCATCTGGAGAATCCGTATCTTCTACACGTAAAGAAACGTCTGTTTCTAATTGTTGTTTTAACCGTTCTTCTAGTTTACGAGCCGTCACAAATTTCCCTTCTCGACCTGCAAATGGAGAATTATTTACAAGGAAAGTCATTTGCAATGTTGGTTCATCAATGTGAAGCGGTGGCAATGCGTCTTGATGATCAATCGGACATACCGTTTCTCCGACGTTAATATCTTCCATTCCTGACACTGCAACAATATCTCCAGCGCTCGCAGATTCAATTTCTTCTCGTTTCAATCCTGAATAACCTAATAATTTCGTAACTCGATATTGCTTTACACTGCCGTCTAATTTCATTAGTGCAACTGATTGGCCAACATGAATTTTTCCTCGGAATATACGGCCTACCCCAATTCGGCCTACGTAATCATTATAATCGAGCATCGTTACTTGGAACTGTAAAGGCTCTTCTGAATTATCAACTGGTGCTGGGATGTGATCTAAAATTGTATCAAATAAACATTGCATATTTTCTTCTTGATTTGCTGGGTCCGGATCAAGACTTGCTGTACCATTGACTGCAGAAGCATATACGACAGGGAAATCTAATTGATTTTCATCGGCACCTAATTCAATTAATAAATCTAATACTTCATCTACGACTTCAAGAGGGCGGGCAGAATCTTTATCAATTTTATTCACCACAACGATTGGCGTTAACTTTTGTTCTAATGCTTTTTTCAAAACGAAGCGAGTTTGAGGCATACATCCTTCAAACGCATCAACAACAAGTAAAACTCCGTCAACCATTCTTAAAATTCGCTCTACTTCGCCGCCGAAATCCGCGTGTCCTGGAGTATCTAAAATATTGATTTTTGTACCTTTATAGTGAACGGCTGTATTTTTTGCTAAAATAGTAATGCCGCGTTCACGCTCTATATCATTCGAGTCCATTACTCGTTCTTCTACATGTTCATTTATTCGAAAAGTTCCAGATTGTTTTAATAATTGATCCACTAATGTTGTTTTTCCGTGGTCAACGTGTGCGATGATTGCAATATTGCGAATATCTTCACGTAATTTCGTCATATTTCCACTCCAATTTCTTTGTTCATAAGATTAACTGTGTTATTATATCACAAGACCGTAAAAAATTGTCCTTTTCTGAAATATTACATTTTTTTAACATTCGGAACATTAAAGGGGGCGCTATGCATGAATAAAGCGAAAATCGTGATGTTTATATTTTCCTTAGCCGCACTTTTGTCAATGATCTCCATCGGTTATGCAATTGCTACGGAAAGCGTTGTAACAATCATTGCAAGTATCATTGCATTATGTGCTGTCATGGGACTTGGATTTCGCATGAAAAAAAAGTTTCGAGAAAAGGGGCTTTTATAAAATAAATGGCCTGACTAAAAAGTTTTGCACTTTTTGGTCAGGCTTAACTATTTTTTATAGTTCTTTCTCTGCTATGGTCACATCAATTGCGTCTCCTCGTCGAATTTATCAGCGACGAAAGCGATAGCGGCAGTCGTAATTAACGCTCATTCTTTTTGTTACCTCAATATCCTATTTTAATTCGATAAATTCATCTAACAACTTTTGATGAATGGATGGATTTGCAATTAAAAATGTATCATTGGACAATAAATTGAATGGTTCACCTTTTAAATTTGTTACAACGGCTCCTACCTCTTGTGCAATCACCATTCCTCCTCCAATATCCCATGGCGCTAATCGCATTGATAGATAAGCATCAAGTTTCCCAGTAACAACTAAAGCGATTTCCATGGCAGCAGAGCCATAAGATCGAGTTCCTCTAACCGTTCGAATGAGATTGGCGATTTTTTCATGATTGATTTTTCCATTTTGAATCACCCAACTTGAATTGATGCCAATAATCGCTTCTTCAATTGTCAAAGGTTCTAATTTGCGAATTGGATGATGGTCAATATACGCTCCTTCTCCTCGTATTGCATATATCAGCTCATTCCGCATGACGTCATATAAATATCCTAGCTTCCCTACTCCATCAACAAAAAAACCAACTGTAATCATGAAATTGCGATGTTGTTTAATAAAGTTCATTGTGCCATCAATCGGGTCAATAATCCAAATGGGGCCATCAAGTGTGACGATTTTGTCGCCCAACCCTTCTTCTCCCATAATTTTATGGGATGGATCTAATTCTTTTATTTTCTTTACAAAAAATTGCTCGATTTGACAATCAATATTTGTCACTAAGTCATTCGCATCTGTCTTCGTTTCTATAATCAATTCCTTCGAAAAGGATTCTCGTATTTGTTCGCCAGCATCATAAATCAATTTTATCGCAAATTCATTTATTTTTTGTAAATCCATTCCACTAACCCTACCTTCTTTATCAGCAATCGAATTCTTCTATTCTAGTATATTATTTACAAAATTCAGAAATTTACTTCGGATAAAATAAACGAAATATTCTAATACTTTAACATTTTAACATGAATTCTTCAAATGGACCCCTGTTTATTTTAGTTGTATATTTCATGTAAAGTCTTTATTTTTTTCATTTTCAAATTGTTATTATATACTTTTTGAGAAGGAAAGAGGGATAGCAGGGAGTAATTTTTTCAAAAATATTAAGGAGTTATATTTTCAAAATAAAAAATCACTTGCTCTACAAATGAAAGCAAGTGACTTTAATGGAAGGGAAAATGTTTACGCATATGCGTGCAGACCATTTAGCTCATCCTGAATTTCTTTTAAACGTTTTTTACATCTTTCCATTTCTTTCGTATCGTTTTCCTGCATCGCGGAATATAAGGAAGCCAACTCATAATCTAATTCTAACCGTAAAACATGTTCATATTGCTTTTCAATATCGACTTTGCGGATGATCTTAACCATTTGTTTCATGAACATCACTTTCCTTTCCCAATTATTTTTTGTCAAAAGGATAAATGCTATTGTTACAAGATTTTTCCCAAAAAACGTGAAAAATAAACATTTGATTCAAAAAGGAGGAAAACAAATCATGGTCGATATAAAATGGACAAATTCCGATTTCAATGTCTTTACCATTGACGGCTTAGATCATCGGATGGATGCACTAAAAACCATCGTACGTCCAAAATTCGAAGCATTAGGTAACCATTTTGCCGGTTATTTCAGCGCTAAAACTGGAGATGAATTTTTTGCCCATATAGCAAAACATGCAAGAAGAACAGTCAATCCGCCTAACGATTCATGGGTAGCATTTGCACCTTACAAACGAGGTTACAAATCACTTCCTCATTTTCAAATTGGGCTTACGCACACCCATTTATTCATTATTGTTGCAATTATTTATGAAGCCCCACAAAAATCTGCCATGGCAGATCGTCTATTAAATTCAATCGATGTTTTTTACGAATTGCCAGATGATTTTATTATTTCAGGGGATCATACATCTTTAGATGCTATTCCGCTAAAAGAAGCATTGAACGGTCAATTGAATGAACTTCTTATTCGTTTAAGAGACGTCAAAAAAGGAGAATTTTTAGTTGGGCGTCATATTCCTCGGGAACAATGCATAAATCTATCTTCGGAAGAGTTTTTAAAAGTCGCTGAAAATACTTTTGAAGCCCTTTTCCCAATTTACGATATCATCATTGGGAAAAATTAGGATTTACAATCGGATATATTTACAGATATAATTTCCTGTTTTGAGGAAAAGTCGATTTTCTGCTATATGTTGTATAATTAATATGCTCAGGACGACTTTAATCATTACATTTTTCTTCCGCTTTTTTTCATCAAATTCATTTATAAACTCCATTAATGATTCATATATTGATGTTTGGGAAAGGAAAAAAGGAGCGTAAATGACCGCTCCTTTTTGTTGTCTTTATCTTCGTTTTTTTTTTGATTCAAGTACAATTGTTTCCCCATTTTCCAGTTTTCTTGCCTGTTTCACTACCGGGTAACTAGCATATCCACTGACCTCTTCAAATTCACGAAACAGTGTTTTTTCTTCTGCTTTCGATGGAACGATTTCTTTAAAACGCCGATACTTTTCTAACATCACTTCTCTTTTAATGCCTTTTTCATATGCTTGTTCAATTCCTTCAAAAAATTTTACTACCGTGATAATTTCTTCCGTTGTCCAATCCGGCGAAATAGGATACGCATATTCCATTGACAGTACCTCTCTTTTTTCTCTTTATCTTCCCCACTTTAATCGAATTTCTTCCGCTTCCCGGATCATTCGATCAATCAGTTCTTTTACGGTTGGTACATCTTTTATTAAACCAGTTACTTGTCCTGCCCAACCGAATCCGTTCTTTGCATCTCCATCGTAAATGAAGCGTTTATTGGCCTTTCCGCTTATGTATTCTTTTAACGCTTCATAAGTAGGGGTTTCCTTTTCAATTTCCAAAATTTTTTCAGTAAATTCACTTTTTAATGCGCGAGCTGGAGTTCCTAATGAGCGTTTGATAACCGTAGTATCTGTTTCTGTACTGTTGATTAGCGCGTCGATATAGGCAGGTGATGCATGCACACACTCTTTTGTCGCAATGAATCGTGTCCCCATTTCGATTCCTTCTGCCCCAAGGGACAATGCTGCCATCAAACCACGGCCATCCCCAATTCCCCCAGAAGCAATTACTGGGATTGAGACGCTATCTACTACTTGCGGAACGAGCACCATTGTCCCCACATCATCTCGACCTAAATGCCCTCCACCTTCTTGTCCTACAACCATCACTGCGTCCGCACCAAGTTCTTCAGCTTTTTGTGCTTGACGGCGTGCCGCTACTAATACTAACTTTTTCACATCAACACCTTCAAGTAATTTGAACATCGGTGCTGGATTTCCTCCAGTCATCGATATAACGGGCACTTTTTCTTCAATGGCTACTTCCACCATTGGCTCATATCCTTTCCCGTAATTGCCAAAAGCAAAATTGACGCCGAAAGGTTTATCCGTTTTCTCTTTCGTTTTTCGAATTTCTTCTCTTAATTGTTCTGGTGTTTCTAAACTGAGAGCAGTAATTTGTCCAAGTCCACCAGCATTAGATACGGCTGCAGCTAAATCTGAGTATGCTAAATAAGCTAAGCCACCTTGTATGATTGGATATTGTATTCCTAATAATTTCGTTACTCTTGTATCCCAATTCAACATTTACATCCCCTTTTCATCATAATTATTTATATAGTTCTTCAATAAAACTTGAATTTCCTTTAATTTTTTATAGCATGTGTAGCCTATAGATGCTATAATTTCTTTGTTTTGAATATTAATTAAAAGCGAGGTGGTACCTGCGTTGTCACAGTTAGAAACTCCTTTGTTCGACGCATTGCTAAAACATCGAAACAGACATCCAATCCAATTCCATATTCCCGGACATAAAAAGGGACAAGGAATGGATCCTGCGTTTCGAGAATTCGTCGGAGACAACGTTTTATCAATTGATTTAATCAATATTGCTCCACTAGATGATTTACATTCACCAAAGGCTGCTATTAAAGAAGCTCAAGAACTTGCTGCACAAGCTTTTGGTGCTGATTATACATTTTTCTCTGTTCAAGGAACTAGTGGTGCTATCATGGCGATGATTATGTCTGTCGTCGGTCCAGGAGATAAAATTTTGGTACCACGAAATGTTCATAAATCAACAATGTCAGCGATTATTCTTTCAGGTGCTATTCCGATATTTATTTATCCTGAAGTGGATGAAGAATTCGGTATCACCCATGGAATCTCAGCAGAATCCGTTGAAAAAGCAATCGAAACATATCCTGATGCAAAGGCTGTACTTGTCATTAATCCAACATATTTTGGTTTTGCTGCTGATTTAAAACGCATTGTGGATATCGCACATACTTCAAATATACCAGTAATCGTTGATGAGGCCCATGGCATTCATTTAAAATTCCATGATGAACTACCAATCTCAGCAATGGAAGCTGGTGCAGACATGGCCGCAACAAGCGTACATAAGCTGGGAGGGTCTTTAACGCAAAGTTCTGTATTAAACGTACGAGAAGGTCTTGTGAGCGTAAGTCGAGTTCAATCAGTGTTATCAATGTTGCAAACGACTTCCACTTCATATCCGCTATTAGCATCCCTCGACTGTGCTAGAAGACAATTAGCAGTTCATGGATATGATTTAATTGACCAAGCCATTCGCCTGGCAAAAGAAGCAAGAAAACGAATTAACAAAATTCCTCACTTAAAAGTTGCTGGAAGAGAAAAATTGCATTCTTCTGCTACATTCGATATGGATCAGACAAAATTGTTAATCAGCGTAAAAGATTTAGGAATTACAGGTCATCAAGCGGAGGAATGGCTTCGTCAAAATGCGAATATTGAAGTAGAGCTATCTGACCTATACAACATCCTTTGTCTTGTAACATTAGGCGATACAAAAAAAGAAATTAATTTGCTAATTAACGCGCTCCAACGTATGTCTCAAACCTTTGATTCTGAAGCTTGCGTGAAAGAAACAGAAGTCAATGTACCGGACATTCCTGCTCTTGCCATGACACCAAGAGATGCCTTTTATTCCAGTACGGAAGTAATTCCTTTTAAAGATTCCGCTGGTTATATTTGTGCTGAATTTATTATGGTATATCCTCCAGGCATTCCAATCTTTATTCCTGGGGAAGTCATTACAGAAGAAAATATAAAGTATATTCAAATGAATATTGAAGCAGGATTGCCGGTCCAAGGTCCAGAAGATGCGAGCCTACAAACCATTCGGGTTATTAAAGAACGCAAACCGATATATTAGTATGCATTAAAAGATGAAAGAGGTTGGGACAAAACCCACCTCTAACTAAAAATAGCCGCTGGCATTTTACACAAGTAAAATGTCGGCGGCTTAATTTTATTGCATCATAAAAGGACACTTTCTGCTAAAATTTAAGTATCTGACCCCAAAAATTTTAGCCAAAGGAAGTGTCCTTATGTTTAAATATTATAACATGAATCAACTAGTTTTGCCTTTAGATTTAGAAGTAAAATTACAAGAAAATGATATTGCCTTCCACATTCATCATTTAGTAGAAAGTATTCCACATGAAGCCTTTGAGCCATTTCTTCGAAATACAGGTTGTCCTGCTTATCATCCACGCATGATGTTAAAAATTATTTTGTGTGCTTATTCTCAATCTGTCTTTTCAGGTCGTAAAATTGAAGCACTATTAAAAGACAGTATTCGCATGATGTGGTTAGCCCAAGGATATGAACCCAGCTATCGTACAATTAACCGTTTCCGTGTTCAACCTGAAGTAAAAGAGTTAATCCGTCAGTGTTTTGTCCAATTCCGTTGCCAACTCGTACAAGAAAAATTGATTGATCAGGAAGCCATTTTTATTGATGGTACAAAGATTGAAGCGAATGCGAATAAGTTTACATTTGTATGGAAAAAATCGATTGAAAAAGAAATCATACCTGAAATTGAACGTGAAAGCGAGGATGAACTATTAATAGAAGAACTCGCTCAAATGGTTCAAAAAGTAGATGATGTGATTACAGAATATGACCAAAAAATTGAAGCATCGTCAGATGCCTCAGAACGAAAAGCATTAAGAAGCAAGCGAAAATATCCGAAGAAAGCATATAAACAGTTAATTGACTTTATCATACGTAAACAGAAGTACCAAAAAGACTTTGAAATCTTTGGTGAACGGAATAGTTATTCCAAAACAGATTCTGATGCGACGTTCATGCGAATGAAAGATGATTATATGAAAAATGGCCAACTGAAGGCGGGATATAATGTACAAATCGCAACAGAAGGTCAATACGCACTAGCCTATGGAATTTATTCTAATCCCACAGACTCGCGTACTCTAATTCCTTTTTTGGATGAGATTGAGAAACATTTTTTTAATTTACCGAAGCATATTGTCGCAGATGCAGGTTATGGTAGTGAACAAAACTATGATGAGATACTTTCGAAACGAAGACGAGAAGCACTGATTACGTATAACATGTACTTGAAAGAGCAAAAGAAAAAGTATAAACAAAACAAATTTAATCCAGACAATTGGCAGTATGACAAGGAAAGTGATACATACACTTGCCCGAATCAGCAACGCCTCGTATTCAAATATGTATCAGTACGTACAGATAAAACAGGTTTCAAACGAGAGTTTAAAATCTATGAGTGTGAAGATTGTTCGGGATGCCCCCTTCGTTCATCTTGCACGAAAGCAAAAGAAGGCAACAATCGAAAACTCATGGTGAATGAGAAGTGGAAAAAACAAAAAGAATATGTAAGAGCGAAGCTTTCAGAAGAGAAAACGAGTTCAATTTATCGTCAACGCAAAATTGACGTAGAACCAGTTTTTGGATTCTTGAAGGCTAATTTGCGTTTCACTCGATTTTCTGTACGTGGAAAATCGAAGGTTGAAAACGAAATAGGTATCGCATTAATGGCCGTGAATTTACGAAAATACACAGCACAGGTATGAGTTAACAAAAGATAGTAGTAAAAAAAGCAAAAAAGGCGAATTTGAGTGAGCTCAAATTCGCCTTTTTCTCGTTTTGAAGCTAGTTATGTCCCAGCCTCTTTTTACATAAAAATATATGCAAATATTGGACATAAAATCGCACCAATTACCGCACTAAGCCCCAAAGATAATGAGCCAATCGACAAATCCAGTTCACTATAATCCACAAGCTTAGACGTTCCAACTCCGTGACTAGCGCTCCCCATCGCAATTCCACGACTAATGGATGATTCAATTTTCCCAATGGAAAACACAACAGAACCAAGTAATGCTCCTGTAAATCCTGCAATCATGACCAATACGGCAGTAAGAGGTGGGATCCCGCCAATTGTTTCACTCACTTGCATTGCTACAGGTGTCGTAATGGATTTTGGTAAAGCTGTTAATATTAATTCTTTATCTAATTTAAAAATAACAAGCAAAGTATAAATACTAATTAAACCACTCACCATGGCTATCAAGATACCAGATAGAATCGTATATTTATATTTCAACACCATTTCCCACTGATTGTATAAAGGATAAGCTAATGCCACAACTGCTGGACCCAGCAAATGTTGTAAATAACGTCCGCCTTCCATATACACTTCGTAAGGAATATTCAATAAAAGCAGTCCTGCAATAATAATAATCGACGAAGTTAAAATTGGCATGAAAAACTGATAAGGGAATCGTTTATGTAATTTCACCATTAATAAAAATATGATAACGGTGCTAATGATGGATATACTTGCTTGCATGATCCATTTCTCCCTTCTCCTTCTTCTCTTTCATTGCTAGCTCTTTTTTCTCAATCCATTGACAAATCAAACTTGTTGTGATTAGTACAAATAGTGTACTAACAATAACGGATGCCATTAATAATGAGCCAGACAAGGAGAAAAGCTCAGGATAATTAATTATGCCAATCATCGGTGGAATAAAGAACAACATCATAAAACCAATTAAAAAGGATGCACCATCTTTTATATAATCTACTTTTATCCATTTTAACTGCAAGCATATAAATAAAAGCACTAACCCTATAACACTAGCTGGCAATGGTAGTTTTGTTAAATTACCAATTAATACACCAGCATAATAAAAAATATACAGAATCAAAATTTGAGCGATTATCCGAACAACTCTCATAGAATCATTAGAAAAAGGAAATCCTTTTTCTAAACTCACCTCCGTATCCGTTATTTTATACCTGTGACAAAATAATGTCTATTCTTTTAAATTTATAAAAATCAAAACTATCTAAATATTGAAGATAAATTCCTAATTTATGAGGATGAATTCTCGAATAAACGGATAAATGCATTTTTACAATGAAGGAGCTGGCATCTTTTTTTTGATGTAATTGCTCCACTAAATAAGAATCTCCTTCTTGTGCAGATAACACTCTAGCTTGTGCAGATTAATACTGCTCTTGTGCATATTCCTTATTTAATTGTGTGGATGTTTCACCTGCTCGTGCGAATAAATCAACCTTTTACATAAATAGCTCTCCTCTTGTGTAGATAACTTATCTGCTTGTGTGGATACATCAGCAGCTTGTGCGGATAGCTCCCCTACTTGTGTGAATGGCTTCCATTCTTGTGTAGATAACCACACATCTCGTGCGGATAACCTTCAAGCTTGTGTGGTTAGCATATAATCTTGTGCGAGTTTCCCCACAATACGTTTCCTCCTCATTATATGGATAAACAGAAAAGCTGTACGAAAGACATTGTATATTGGCTTTCGTACAGCTTTTTCATTTAATCTAGCCGAATCGCTCTTCGATTTTTTCCAAAAAGTCTTGATAATGATTCGTATACAATTGGAACGATAAATAAAGTGAGAACTGTTGAACTAAATAAACCACCGATTACGGTAATGGCTAATCCTTTTGAAATTAAACCGCTTCCTTCTTCCTCAAATATAAGCGGAATTAATGCCCCCATTGTTGCAATAGCCGTCATCAATATCGGTCTTAATCGAGTGCTACCCGCCTCTAATATTGCTTCTCGCATCTTCATTCCGTCATATTCCATATGAACGATGCGGTCCACTAAAACAATCGCATTCGTTACAACAATTCCGATTAACATAAGAAGTCCCATCATCACTGAAACGGATATCGTTTCATCAAAAATCCATAGCAATCCTAAGGCTCCTATCACGGTAAAAGGTAAAGAAAATAAAATGGCAAATGGAGCGAGCCCTTCGCTGAACGTTACTACTAATATAAAATAAACAATCGCCACTGCCGCAAGACATGCAAGACCAAGTTTCACAAAAGCTTCTTCCATATCTTTTGTTACTCCTGCAGCTTCAATCTCAACGCCTTTTGGTAATTTTAATTTCTCAAGCCTTTCTTCCACTTCCGTAGAAGCTTTCGTAATGTCCTTACTTGTAATCGTACCAGAAACTGTTGCATAAAATTTCCCTTTACTTCGCGAAACTGTATTGGCAACCGTTCCTTTTTTCACTTCAACTATATCTCCAATTGTCACAACACTTCCTGTTGGAGTAGAGAGTGGAGTTTGCAACAACGCTTCAAAGTTTTGTGGTATGATTTTATCTTTGCGAATAATAACATTGACGTCTTCTCCATCTTTTTCAATCGTTGTTAATACTTGTTCCGGCATATGAGGATTTAATAAATAAGCGATTTGTGCAGCTGATAAGTGATATTGCAAGAGGGTTTGTTGATTTACTTTCAATGTATATTCATCAAATCGTTCCGCCAGACTTGTCGAAACATCTTTTACATACTTTGAATCCTGCATTATATCTTCTATTTGCATAACAGCTTCTTCTAAATCAACTTGATCGTTGCCGTAAACTGTATAACTTAATTCGTTATTCGAGACGGACATATTGAAATTTTGATTTTTCCATTTACCAGAATGATCTAAATTGGCTAAGTAATTTTCGATCTCTTTTGTCACTTCATCAAAGTTTTCTGTTTCTTCATTAAAAATTAAGAACATTAAAGCTCCATTATTGCTGCCCATACCCATCATCATATTATCGCTTGAACCGATGGAAAGTTGAACAACCTCCACATCTTCTCTTGCCATCATTTCCTGTTCTACTTCAGACACATTTTGTAATATCGTATCTTCCGTTTCACCCGGCTCTGGTGTATAGGTGATATAAAGCATTTTTTGTTCTTCTGTTGGCAAAAAACTAAAGCCGAGAATAGGAATTAAACATAAGCTTCCAACAAGTAATAAAAAAGCAACAAATGAAGTAATCAGTTTATGATTTAATGTCCAATTTAAAAATTTCCTATAATATTTTGCCAACATGCTTTTGGTGGATCGATGCCCTGTAACTCTATTTTCCTTATATAATTTTTTCTTAAAAAGTGAATGTGAAAATGCTGGTACCACGGTAATTGCTACAAGCAAAGATGCGAGCAATGCAAAGGTTATTGTCAGTGCAAATGGGAGAAATAATTCCCCAATCATCCCTCCAACAAATACTAGTGGTAAAAATACTGCAATGGTAACCAATGTAGAAGATAATATTGGTTTAAACATTTCAATCGTTGCAGAGCTTATTAATGCTCGTCCATATAAAGGTTCGTTTCTTAAATGGAGCCTTCTGTAAATATTTTCAACGACCACAATCGAGTCATCAATAACCCTCCCAATTGCTATCGTCATCGCACCTAATGTCATCATATTTAACGTAATATCTAGAGAATACAAAATCATAAAAGCAATCAATAAAGATAATGGTATGGAAATTACAGAAATCAATGTTGATTTGATATCTCTTAAGAAGAATAAAATGACAACAATTGCTACCACTGCGCCGATAAAGGCTTTATTTAACATGGTTCTGACAGACTGTTCAATTGGTGCACCTTGGTCTAAAGTAACATCAATGATTAACCCTTGAACGGATGACGTTAATTCATTCGCTAACGCTTTCGCTTCCTTAACGACTTCCAGCGTATTGGCATCTTGCGCTTTAACAATTTGTAAAGTGATTGCCTCTCTACCATTCGTTCTTGATACAGACTCCACTTTCCCAACAAAATGAATAGTTGCAATTTCACCTAACGTAACAAAAGGATAAGGGTAAATCTGGGAAGGGGTAATTGGTATAACTATATTCTTTAATCCTTCAATTGTCGTCACTTTACCATCAATTACGATTGATTGCTCTTCATCCTGAAACGGAAATAATCCAAGAGGCACTCGGACATTGCTCGATTGAATCATTTGTTTTACATTTTCCTCTGTTATCCCAAGAGAAGCCATTTTCTCTTCATTAAAATGTAACTCAATTTCATTTACATGTTGACCTGAAATCGAAACAGACGCCACACCATCAATTCCTTCAAATTTTGGTGCGACAATTTCTTCTACCGTCGTTGTAAGTTCTGCAATATCTTCTGTTTCACTTGAAATACTAAAAGCCAATATTGGAAATGCATTAATTGTTACTCGTGTAATATTTGGCTCCTCTGCATGATCTGGAAGTTTTATTTGTTCAATGGCTGACTTGATTTCCCGTTCGGCATTAACAAGGTCAATACCATACTCAAATTCAATTTGCACATTTGATAAATTGGCATAGGAATTAGAGTATACATTTAGAACTCCTTCTAAGTTTGCAACAACTTTCTCCAAAGGTTCTGAAATTTCTTCCATCACCTGTTTTGGAGTTGCTCCAGGATACACTGTCGTAACCGTAATAACTGGAATTGATATATCAGGAATAGTCTCCATATTCATTTTAGATGTAGAGTATATTCCTGTACCTAAGAAAATGAATGTTAGTAACCAGACAGCTAGTTTATTCCTTAGCACAAATCGAAGAATCCCATTCAATGGTCATTCACCTATCTTTGATGGTTAATTATTTATTTTTATTTTGTGCAATCTCATTTTTTCAATGCTGAAAATTCATCATTTTACGAGCTAGAGAATCAATTCATCATTTCCTATCAATTCGACCAGATATTTGCCAGCATAGAACGAGAAGCTTCAAAATAAAAAAAGCCCTTGTAATGAGTTACAAGGGCTCTAAACTAGTGATTATTTTGAAATAATGTGGATTGGGTTGCCAAGTAATACTTCCGCAGTTTCCATTGTGATTTCGCCTAAAGTTGGATGCGGGTGAATTGTAAGAGCGATGTCTTCAGCTGTCATACCGCCTTCGATTGCTAGGCAGATTTCAGAAATCATGTCAGAAGCACCAGCACCTACAATTTGTCCACCGATGATAAGGCCATCTTCTTTACGTGCAACAAGTTTCACAAAACCTTCTGTTTGATTTAATGCTAATGCACGACCGTTTGCTGCGAATGGGAATTTCGCAACAGTTACTTCGATACCTTCAGCTTTCGCTTGCTCTTCGCTATATCCAACAGATGCCATTTCTGGGTCTGTGAAGCAAACAGCTGGAATTGCTAAGTAGTCAACTACAGATTTATGTCCTGCAATTGCTTCAGCAGCAACTTTTCCTTCATAAGAAGCTTTGTGAGCAAGTTGTGGACCAGGAACAATATCACCAATTGCATAGATATTTGGAATATTTGTACGGCATTGTTTATCAACTTTAATTAATCCTCTTTCGCCGAACTCAATACCGATTTGTTCAAGACCAAGTTCATCTGTATTTGGTCTGCGTCCAACTGTTACAAGTACGTAATCTGCTTCAACTTTCTTCTCTTCGCCGTTTACTTCATAAGTTACAATTACGCCATCTTTAGTTTCTTCTACACCTTTAGCAAGGGCGTTCACTTCAATTGTAACACCTTTTTTCTTCAGACCTTTTTTCACGATTTGAGTCATTTGTTTCTCAAATCCTGCTAAGATGTCGCTTGCACCTTCAAGGATTGTTACTTCAGTACCAAAGTTTGCATATGCTGTTCCTAATTCTGTACCGATGTATCCTCCACCGATTACAACTAATTTTTTAGGTAATTCTTTTAAGTTTAACGCACCAGTAGAGTTAATTACACGATCAGAATATTTGAATGTTGGGATTTCCACAGGACGAGAACCTGTTGCAATAATTGCATTTTTAAATTTATAAGTTTGAGCTTGGTCGCCATTTACAACGCGAACAGTATTTGCATCAACGAAATAAGCTTCACCTTTTACAACATCAATTTTATTTCCTTTTAATAGACCAGCTACTCCACCTGTAAGTTTTTTTACTACGCTGTCTTTGAAAGCTTGCACTTTTTCAAAATCAAGTTTTACATCAGAAGTAATAACACCCATATCATCTGAATGTTTTGCTTGTTCGTAGCGGTGAGCAACTGAAATTAACGCTTTTGATGGAATACATCCAACGTTTAAGCATACTCCGCCCACTTCATTTTTTTCAACAACTGTTACTTTTTGTCCAGTTTGTGCTGCACGAATTGCTGCAACATATCCACCAGGACCTGCTCCAACTACAAGAGTGTCGATTTCGATTGGAAAATCTCCTACTACCATTTGTTACGCCTCCATTAATAAAAGTTCAGGATCACTTAGTAAACGCTTCAAATAATTTAAAGCATTTTGAGCTAAAGCTCCATCGATCATACGATGATCAAAGCTCAATGATAATGCTAACATAGGTGCTGCTATAATTTCACCTTCTTTTATTATAGGCTTTTCTGAAATTCTTCCAAGTCCTAAAATTGCTATTTCTGGATGATTAATCACTGGTGTGAACCATTGGCCTCCAGCAGAGCCTATATTTGTGATGGACATTGAGCCGCCTTTCATCTCGTTTGGAGCAAGTTTTCCTTCACGCGCTTTTGTTGCTAAATCATTGATTTCGGACGCAATTGTAAAAATTGATTTTCTGTCCGCATGTTTGATAACTGGAACAAGCAACCCACGTTCAGTATCGGCAGCAATTCCAACATTATAATAATGTTTTTGAATAATTTCTTGTGTTGCATCGTCAAATGAACGATTAAATTCTGGGAATTCTCTCAACATTGCCACTAACGCTTTTACCACATAAGGTAAATATGTTAACTTGACGCCTTTTTCAGCCGCAACATCTTTGAATTTTTTGCGATGAGCGACTAAATTCGAAACATCTACTTCGTCCATTAAAGTTACATGAGGAGCCGTTTGTTTGGAATGAACCATTGCTTTTGCAATCGCTTTGCGAATTCCAGATATTTTTTCTCTCGTCTCTGGGAATTCACCTTCCAACACAGGAATTTGTGGAATTTCTGCAACCGCTTCTTGTTTTTCTTCCACAACTTTCGGCGCTTCTTGAACAGTTTGCCCGCCTTCCATATAACGAATGATATCCTCTTTTAAGATACGACCGTTTTTCCCTGTACCTTCCACTAATTGAATATCAACACCGTTCTCTCTAGCAAACTTGCGAACGGAAGGCATCGCGATTACACGTTTAGCAACTTCAATTTCAGAAGATAGTGGTACTTCCTTTGTTTCCTGTTGTTTCGTATCTTCTACTTTTCCATCTTCTGCTGTCGCTTGAACTTGCGCTTCAGTTTTAGATGAATCTTCCTCAACGTGCGCATCACCTTTAAATTGCATGTTTTCATAACCTGGTGCATCTAAGCGAATGAGCACATCTCCAACGACAGCTACACTGCCTTCATCGACTAAAATTTCTTCTACTTTACCTGCAACAGGAGAAGGAATTTCCACTACTGCTTTATCGTTTTGAATCTCACATAAAATATCGTCCTCATTTACCTCATCACCTGGTTTCACAAACCATTTTACGATTTCACCTTCGTGGATTCCTTCGCCGATATCTGGCATACGAAATTCAAACGCCATTACGTCCACCCTTTCATCAATTAGAATGTTAAAACTTTTTTCGCTGTTTCGATAATGTCTTTGTAATTAGGTAACCAAACATTTTCAGCTTGCGGGAACGGATAAATTGTATCTGGTGCTGCCACTCGAAGTACCGGAGCTTCTAAACTTAATACCGCTCTTTCCATGATTTCCGAAACGACATTTGCCGCGATTCCAGCTTGCTTTTGTGCTTCTTGAACAACAATTGCACGATTTGTTTTTTCTACAGAAGCAATGATTGTGTCAATATCAAGTGGTTGCACTGTGCGAAGGTCCACTACTTCTACAGAGTATCCTTCTTTCTCTAATTCTTCTGCAGCTTTTAAGCTTTCATGCACCATTAATCCGTAAGCGAAAATGGATAAATCTTTTCCTTCTCGTTTTACATCTGCTTTACCAATTGGAATTGTATAAGCTTCTTCAGGCACTTCTTGACGGAATGAACGATATAGTTTTAGATGCTCTAAAAAGATAACCGGATCATTATCGCGAATAGCTGAAATTAACAACCCTTTCGCATCATATGGCGTTGAAGGAATCACAACTTTTAAGCCCGGTTGTTGAGCCATTAATCCTTCTAAACTATCAGAGTGCATTTCAGGCGTGTGTACACCGCCCCCAAATGGCGAGCGAATCGTAATTGGCATATTAAACGTACCGCCAGTGCGGAAACGATAACGAGCAATTTGTCCGCTAATGGAATCCATTACTTCATATACGAAACCGAAGAATTGAATTTCCGGAACTGGACGAAATCCTTGTAAAGCTAAACCGATTGCAAGACCACCGATTCCTGATTCAGCAAGAGGAGTATCGAATACCCGATCCACTCCAAATTCCTTTTGTAAACCTTCAGTTGCTCGGAATACCCCGCCGTTTACACCGACGTCTTCCCCGAACACTAACACATTTTCATCATTTTTCAATTCTGTGCGTAAAGCATCAGTAATCGCTTGAATCATCGTCATTTGTGCCATAGGTTACTTCGACTCCTTTGCTTTATAGATTTCGTATTGTTCTTTTAGATTGAAAGGCAGCTCCTCATGCATGATGGAGATTAAGTCAGTTACTGTTTGTTTTGGAGCTTGGTCCGCTAATTTAATAGCTTCTTTAATTTCTTCTTTCGCTCTTTCAATCACTTCTGTTTCTTTCTCTTCAGACCAGAGTCCTTTGCCTTCTAAATATTTACGGAAACGTACAATTGGGTCTTTTTTCGCCCATTCATTATCAATATCTTCTGTACGATAACGCGTTGGATCGTCCCCTGACATTGTATGCGGTCCGTAACGGTAACAAATTGTTTCAATTAATGTCGGACCTTCACCAGCTACAGCACGCTCACGTGCATCTTTTGTTGCTACATAAACAGCTAATGGATCCATTCCATCTACTTGAACACATGGAATACCTGCTGCAATTCCTTTTTGTGCAAGTGTTTTTGCAGCTGTTTGTATGTCACGAGGAGTAGAAATCGCATATTGGTTATTTTGAATAAAGAAGATTGCTGGCGCTTTGTATGCCCCTGCAAAGTTGATACCTTCATAGAAGTCACCTTGAGATGAACCACCGTCACCTGTATATGTTACTGCTACATTCTTTCCGCCGCGCTTCTTAATTCCTAAAGCAACCCCAGCTGCTTGAATGTATTGGGCACCAATAATAATTTGAGGAGGTAAAATATTTACACCTTCAGGAATTTGGTTTCCAATGAAATGTCCACGGCTAAATAAGAATGCTTTCCATAACGGTAAGCCATGCCAAACGATTTGAGGAACATCTCTGTAACCTGGTAAAATCCAGTCATCTTTTTCCAATGCAAAGTGGGAAGCTAATTGGGAAGCTTCTTGTCCTGCAGTTGGCGCATAGAATCCAAGTCGTCCTTGTCGATTTAGAGAAATAGAACGCTGGTCTAAAACTCTTGTGTAAACCATGCGAGTCATCAGTTCTACCAATTCTTCATCAGACAATTTTGGTTCATACTCTGGGTTCACAACTTCTCCGTTTTCATTTAAAATTTGAAACATTTCAAATTTGCTTTCAACATCTTGTAATACACCTTTTGGATCAAAAACTTTCCCACTCATAAAACACCTCTCCTTTATCTGTATCATTTTTTATAACCCGAAAATTGATACAACCTTCAATTTACTACAGTATATATTACCATAATACAATCGGTCAATCGTTGTTTTTTCTTTTCAATTCAAAATTATGCTAGTTATTTGAATTTATCACAAAAACATTCTGTTATACCACAAAATAAACTTGTATTATAACAGTTTAATTTTTTGACAAAATTAATATGATATGCTCATAAAATAATCCGTTGTACGAAATTCATTATCGCCTATAAATGACATATAATATTCATTGAAACATCTATTAGAAAAAGAAATTGACATATGGTATTTTTAAATAGAAAAACCTTCATTTTGATAGAGAAATTGAAAGGAAGTAAAATATGATTTTAATGAAAGATATTGTCCGTGAAGGTCACCCTGCTTTAAGAACGAAAGCAGAAGAGATGAAATTCCCGTTATCAGATGAAGAGCGTAAATTAGCAGAGGATATGTTGCAGTTTTTAAAAAATAGTCAAGATCCGGAAATAGCAGAAAAATATGAATTGCGTTCTGGAATAGGGCTTGCAGCAAACCAAGTAAATTGTTTAAAAAGAATGTTTGCCCTTCATATTGAAGAAGAAAATGGAGAAACACTCAGCTTTGTCGCAATCAACCCAAAAATCGTCAGCCATTCTGCTGAAAAAACTTACTTACCTAATGGTGAGGGTTGCTTATCCGTTGACCGCAATGTTCCTGGGTATGTTCCTCGATATGCACGGATTACGGTAAAATTCTTCACTGTTGATGGCGAAGAGAAAAAAATGCGTTTAAAAGGTCTTCCAGCGATATGTTTTCAACACGAATTGGACCATTTAAACGGGATTATGTTTTATGATCATATTAATAAAGAAGATCCGTTTGCTCCTATTCCAGATGCTTTTCCTTTTGAAGGTTAATAAGCATAAAAAAGAAAACCCTAAAAGCACCAATTTTGTCTTCAGTGCTTTTGGGGTTTCTACTTGTATGAGACAAATGCCGAGACTTCGAAAAGTCATCATGCATATAAATAGATTAGATGATTTCTAATTTTTTCATCACTTTTGCAAGCCCATCATTGTCAACATGTTCACCTACAACATCAGCTACTTCTTTTACTTGTTCTTTGGCATTACCCATTGCTACCCCTATACCAACTGCTTGAAGCATTTCAATGTCGTTTAATCCATCACCAAAAGCAATGGCATTTTCAATGGGAATATTCATTTTTTCCAATACTTTTTTAATCCCTCTCGCTTTTGAACCGTCTTTTGGAAGGATATCGCAAGAGTACGGATGCCAGCGAACAAATTTAACATTTGAAAATGTTTCGTGATAAATCGCTTCCTCTTCTTCTTCCATAAAAATAAGTGTTTGATAGACAGCATTTTCTTTATAAAAATGAGGATTAATTTCGGGATACGGGTAGCGTAACGATAGTAAACTTTGTTCGATTTTTTTGTTTCCTTCTGTTGTAGCAATCATTTTTTCGTCATCAATAAATACAACAGGATGATTGCGCATAGATCCGAATTCAATGATTTCCGTTAAATCGTCTTGTGGAACACTATCTGTAAAAATCACTTCATTTTTATAAACAACATATTGTCCATTAAAAGTTATAAAAGTATCAATCTCTAACTCTTTTAAAATCGATTGAATCATAAAAGGAGCTCGACCTGTAGCAATGGCAATTTCATAACCGTTCCTCTTTGCTTGATAAATTGCATCCTTCGCAGATGGAGGCAATCTTTTCTTACTATTATAAAGTGTACCATCTACATCAAAAAACAGAACCTTCTTCATTGTCACTAACCCTTCTAATGCATATTTATATGTAAATGAAAAATACTTTACATATATATAATTCTACCTTATACTTTAAACTAAGGAGTGATGTGCCATGTTAAAAAGACTCAAAAAGAAACTTTTGAAGCGTCTTAATGGCATCCTCGGTAAAAAATCAATCGCTTAAGCCCTTCAAAAACGGAGGGCTTTTCTTTATTTTAAAAGATTCACATGATAATATAAAGGAAATGCATTTTATTTCGCCATGTTACAAATTTGAAATTTTGGTATATAATGAATATTTCTTAATAAATTTTGTCACTTTAACTAATAGGCCACTTCATGCAGATGGTTGTGAAGATATAAACCATTTGCGTTAATATAATAAATACCAATTGATTATATTCGTAAAAAGTGGAAAAATAATAAATGCAAAAAATGTTCGGTTAAAGAGGGAGAGAAAAGATGATTTACAAAGTGTATTATCAAGAAAATCCAGATGAAGTACCAGTTCGCGAAAATACGAAAAGCCTCTATCTAGAAGCTAATTCAGAACGAGAAGTCCGCGAATATTTAAAAGATCGCCACATTTTGATTGAATATATCCAATTACTTGAGGGCAATTATTTAGAATATGAAAAAAATAGCCCGAATTTCCGTTTGGAGAATGCATAATCTATATGAAATTTGTAAAAAATGATCAAACTGCCGTTTTTGCTCTTGGCGGACTGGGCGAAATCGGCAAAAATACTTATGGAGTACAATTTCAAGATGAAATTATTATCATCGATGCAGGGATTAAATTCCCTGAAGATGATTTGCTAGGAATCGATTATGTAATTCCTGACTATACTTATTTAGTACGTAATGCCGATAAAATTAAAGGCCTATTTATAACTCATGGCCATGAAGACCATATCGGTGGAATACCGTATTTATTGCGCCAAGTAAATGTACCTGTGTACGGTGGAAAACTTGCCCTTGGGCTTTTGCGCAATAAATTAGAAGAACACGGTTTACTACGTCAAACGAAACTGATTGAAATTAAAGAAGATGATGTCATTAAATTCCGAAAAACATCTGTTAGTTTCTTTAGAACAACACATAGTATTCCAGATGCATTTGGAATCGTTGTAAAAACACCGCCTGGAAATATCGTTCATACTGGTGACTTTAAATTTGATTTTACACCAGTGGGTGAACCAGCCAACTTAACGAAAATGGCAGAAATCGGACGCGATGGCGTGCTTTGTTTATTATCGGACAGCACAAACGCAGAAGTACCTAACTTTACAATGTCAGAACGAAAAGTTGGTGAAAGCATCCACGATATTTTCCGTAAAGTTGAAGGACGTATTATTTTTGCAACGTTCGCTTCCAATATCCATCGACTTCAACAAGTAACAGATGCAGCTGCTCAATATGGAAGAAAAATTGCAGTTTTCGGACGATCGATGGATAATGCTATTTCCATTGGTCGAGAATTAGGATACATTACTGCACCAAAAGAAACGTTCGTTGACGCTCAAACAATCAATCGCCTACCAGCAAATGAAGTAATGATTTTGTGTACAGGCTCTCAAGGCGAACCAATGGCGGCTTTATCGCGAATTGCTAATGGTACTCACCGTCAAATTCAAATTCAGCCAGGAGATACAGTTGTATTCTCCTCTTCGCCTATTCCTGGCAATACGATTAGCGTCAATAAAATTATTAACTTATTATACCGTGCTGGTGCAGAAGTCATTCATGGATCTATTAACAATATTCATACTTCAGGTCACGGTTCCCAAGAAGAACAAAAATTAATGCTTCGCTTAATGAAGCCAAAATTCTTCATGCCAATTCACGGTGAATATCGCATGTTAAAAATGCATACGAAACTTGCTATTGATTGCGATGTACCGGCTGAAAATACATTTGTAATGGAAAATGGAGATGTACTTGCACTCAGCTCAAACGAAGCTTACGTTGCAGGACGCATCCCTTCAGGCGATGTTTACATTGATGGAAGCGGAATTGGTGATATCGGAAATATCGTGTTGCGCGATCGCCGAATTCTTTCCGAAGAAGGATTAGTCATTGTTGTTGTTAGCGTAGATATGAAACAACAAAAAATTGTAGCAGGTCCTGATATTATTTCTAGAGGTTTTGTTTATATGCGTGAATCTGCTACACTAATTAGCGAAGCACAGAAAATGCTTGCAGATCATTTAGCAGAAATGATTCAAGAAAAATCTCAATGGACAGAATTAAAAAATGAGATAACAGATATTTTATCTCCATATTTATTTGAAAAAACTAAACGTAGACCAATGATTTTACCAATCATTATGGAAGTATAAAAATCTGAGGCTGTCTAGAAAAATTAACCTTCTAGACAGCCTTATTTCTTCGATTCATGTTGTCATTCAATTTTATATATTGCTAACTCGCTTCCTTCTTTCTTTATCGATTGACTATTATGTCGGTTATTTTGACTATTATCCTCTGGCGCATGACTATTAACTTCGAAAGTTTGACTATTATCCTCCCTCACACGCGGCTTTTTTTATCGCTTGGCTATTATGTTCGCTTCTTTGACTATTATCCTCTTACGTATGGCTAATATCTTCTGAAATTTGACTATTATCGCCCATCGCTTGCGGCTTTTTTTATCGCTTGGCTATTATGTTCGCTCCTTTGACTATTATCCTCTGGCGTGTGACTAATATCTTCTGAAATTTGACTATTATCCCTCTCTGCTCCCGGCTTTTTTTATCGCTTGGCTATTATGTTCGCTCCTTTGACTATTATCCTCTGGCGTGTGACTAATATCTTCTGAAATTTGACTATTATCCCTCTCTGCTCCCGGCTTTTTTTATCGCTTGGCTATTATGTTCGTTCCTTTGACTATTATCCTCTTGCGTATGGCTAATATCTTCTGAAATTTGACTATTATAGCCCATCGCTTGCGGCTATTTTTATCGATTGGCTATTATGTTCACTACTTTGACTATTATGCTCTTGTGAATGACTATTATCTTCGGAAGTTTGGCTAATTTCTCCTATCGCAAACTTTTTAATCGATTGACTATTATCTCAGATCAATGGAATCCATTACTTCTATTCGATTAAATAAATGAAGAAAGTAGACTTGAAATCATTGAGAACGAGGAAAAAGCTTTAAAGCCTTCATTTGTGATAATGGTGTTTGGTTTGCTTATTATAAACGTATACGATTCACGAAGTAAACCATATGGAAACAACTAAAAAATAACCTTTCCCTCTATTTGTGGATTTCGAAATAGTAAGCTAAAATAATGTCATCGATGCATGTACGGAGGTAACAAATGAGAAAAGAATTTGTAGTTATTGGGTTGGGACGATTTGGAGGAAGTATCTGCCGGGAATTAGTTCGACTTGGAGCAGATGTGATGGCAATTGATTCTTCATCTGATCGAGTGGAAGAATTTTCTAAAATTGCTACCCATGCGGTTATTGCAGATTCCACAGATGAGGAAGCATTAAAATCACTCGGTATCCAAAACTTTGAACATGTGATTGTGGCAATTGGAGACGATATTCAAGCAAGTATACTCACGACATTAATTATAAAAGAATTAGGTGTACCCCAAGTTACTGTAAAAGCGCAAAACGATTATCATGCAAAAGTATTACAAAAAATAGGGGCGGATTTAATCGTACACCCAGAACGGGACATGGGTATTCGCATTGCCAATAACATAATGTCGTCCAATGTCCTTGATTATTTAGAATTATCCGATGAGCACTCCATTATGGAAATTAAATCAAACCATCGCATTGCTGGATATTCTATTAAAGATTTAGATATTCGTGCGAATTACGGAATTAACATTATCGGGATTAAACGAGGCGAACAAATCATCATTTCTCCTAGTGCCGATGAAAAAATATTATTAGGCGATATATTGCTTGTCATCGGAGCTGTAGTGGATATTAACCGCTTCGTCAATCGGGCGATGACATAATAAGTGATATATTTCATGAAGCCTTGATGAAGCTTTTCTTTCCAAAAAACAACTCTTTTGAAACAATCATGATACAAAAAAAGCTGTCTGAAGAGTTTTCTTACCTTCAGACAACTTTACCTTTTATTTTTCCTCTATAATCCTGTTTACCCGCTGTTCTAACATTTTCATTCCTTTTCCACCAGCTTGATAGTGCCGCAAAAAACCGGAGCGGTCAAACAAATAATAGGAAGGCACATATTCATTTTCAAATAAATCCGATAATAATAAATCATTATCTACAAATATAGGCTGTGTCATATTTAACTTTTCCGCTACTTGTTTAATTGTTTCAATATCCGTATCTTCTTTTGAACGAGGCATATGCACTGCTACGACACTCAAGTAATCTTTATACTTTTCACGAAATCGATTAAAATCGGGCATAGCTTCTTTGCATAAGTAGCAGCTGATTGACCAAAAGTGGATTAACGTGAGTTTTTCTCCTAATAATTCTTCTTTTCGCACTTTCCCATTAATCCATATTGTTGCACCATCCAATTCTGGTAATGGTGAACGCAATTTCATCAACTTTCCCCCTTAAAAATATCTCCCATGCCTCTGTAAAATCATAATGTAGATTGACCAGGGCGCCAATTGGCTGGGCATAACCCGCCCGTTTGAAGAGCCTGTAATACGCGCAATACTTCATCAACATCCCGACCAATATTATTGTGATGTATGACTTGATATTGAATCTCACCATCTGGACTAATAATAAATAATCCGCGAAGCGCTACCCCTTCCTCTTCTATTAAAACACCAAACTTCCTTGAAACTACGTGATTGTGATCCGAAGCTAAAGGGTAATTTAGCTGTCCAATACCATTTTTCGTCCGCTCTGTATTGATCCATGCTAAATGAGTATATATTGAATCTGTCGACACACCGATTACTACTGCATTTAATTCTTCAAACTCATCATAGCGATCGCTCAATGCTGTAATTTCCGTGGGACATACAAAAGTAAAATCCATTGGATAAAAAAATAGAACAGTCCATTTCCCTTCATTCATGATATCTTCCAAAGCAACTTTTCCAAAGGTCTTATCCGGCATTGCTGCATTCAATTCAAATAACGGAGCCTGTTTATTCACTAAACATTCTGCCATGTGAGATTCCCCCTAACCGCCAAAATGAAGATAATACTTTCCTTTTTTTACGTTAACAAATGCATTCCGTATTTTCAATTATTTTGGGTACAACGCTTCCTAATATCTTACTGAAAAGTTAAAAAAATATTGCATTTTTTCTTTATATAAATATGAAAATTTTATAAAAAATTGTTGCATTTCAATTAAAATTAGGTATAATCATTATCTGTAATTGTAAACTAAAAGTTTTGTAAAAGTAAACTTTCTTACAAAAAGTTTAGAAAAAATAAACTACTTGTCGAAAAAGAGGAGTTTTATCTATGCAAATCGGAAAGAAAATTAAAGCATTGCGCATTAAGAAAGGGTTAACTCAAGAAGAGCTCGGAGAAAGAACGGACTTAACTAAGGGTTACATTTCACAACTTGAACGCGATTTAAACTCCCCTTCCATCGACACGCTTTTTACCATTTTAGAAGTATTAGGTTCCACCCCTAAAGAATTTTTTGATGATGATTTTGAAGAACAAAAAGTGGTTTACAGCGAGGAAGACCAAACCTCTTATATAGATGATGAAAAAAAATATGAAATCAAATGGCTTATACCGACTTCCAATGATAAAGAAATGGAACCGGTCATCATCACATTTCAAAAGGGTGGCGAATATAAACAATTCGAACCTTCTCTAGCTGAAACATTTATTTATGTATTAAAGGGTCGGATTCGAGTTGTTTTAGGGGAAGAAGAATACATCGCCAGTGAAGGAAATTCAATCTATTATGAAGCTTCAAGCAATCACCAAATATTTAATGCCAATGATGGTGAGTCACAATTGCTTCTTGTAGCAACAGAATCTTATCTATAGTGTTTAGGAGGCTTGGATATGAGTAACACAATTATTCAATTTGAAAATGTATCAAAATCTTATGACGATGGGACAGTAGTATTAAAAAACATAAACTTTGAATTGGAGAAAGGAAAGTTTTATACCTTACTTGGACCATCAGGTTGTGGAAAAACAACGATTCTTAGAATAATTGCGGGTTTTACAGAGCCTTCTAGCGGAAACGTCTATTTTAATGGAAAAAAAATCAACAACGTTCCTGCTCACCAACGACAAGTAAATACAGTATTTCAAGACTATGCGCTATTTCCACATTTAAATGTCTTTGAAAATGTCGCATTCGGATTGCGCATAAAAAAGATAAAAGAAAGCGAAATTAAAGAGCGTGTTATGGAAGCGCTGAAATTTGTCAATTTGGAAGGGTTTGAAAGCCGTGAAATTTCTGAGATGTCAGGTGGTCAGCGACAACGTGTAGCCATTGCACGAGCAATTGTGAATGATCCCGAAGTGATTTTACTAGATGAGCCACTATCTGCCCTTGACTTAAAATTACGTTCTGAAATGCAATACGAACTCAGAGAATTACAGCAGCGACTTGGAAAAACCTTTGTTTTTGTCACTCACGACCAAGAAGAAGCCTTAGCGATGTCTGATGAAATTTTTGTATTAAACGATGGTGAAATTCAACAATCAGGTTCCCCTGTTGACATATACGATGAACCAATCAACCGATTCGTAGCGGATTTTATAGGAGAATCAAATATCGTTGAAGGCATTATGTTAGAAGATTACAAAGTGCAATTTGCCGGAAGAGTTTTTGATTGTGTTGATAAAGGCATGAAACCAAATGAAAAAGTAGATATTGTCATCCGACCTGAAGATTTGGAAATTACATCAGTGGACAAAGGAAAACTCGTTGTAACAGTCGATACTCAATTGTTCCGCGGTGTGCATTACGAGTTATCGACTTATGATAAAGACGGTAATGAATGGCTCGTTCATTCTTTGAAAAAGGCAGAAGTTGGCGAAGAAATCGGCTTAAACTTTGATCCAGAAGCAATCCATGTAATGCGTTTAAATGAGACGGAAGAAGAATTTGATAAACGATTAGAATCATATGGAGAGGGTAACAATGCGTGATCGTGTAGCAAAAGGGCCGCTCATTCCCTATCTCCTTTGGATTGCTTTCTTTGTCATTGCGCCAATTGCCTTAATCGTTTATTATTCCATGCTAGATTTAAACGGCAATTTCACATTGGAAAACTATAAACGATTCTTTTCGCCTGTTTATATCCAGATGACACTTACTAGCTTTTTTTACGCTGTCATCATAACTTTCTTTACATTGCTTATTTCTTATCCGATGGCATTTATTTTAACGAAAACGAAACACAAATATCTTTGGCTCATGTTTATCATTATTCCATCATGGATTAATTTACTATTAAAAACTTATGCTTTCATCGGAATATTTGGTTTATATGGACCGATTAACGCAGTGGTCAGCGTATTTGGAATTGAGCCACAACAAATTTTATTCACTGATTTTAGTTTTATATTTGTTTCTGTTTATATCTTTATTCCATTTATGATTATCCCGATCTTTAACTCCTTAGATAAGTTAAATCCAACATTAGTGGATGCAGCAAGAGATTTAGGTGCATCACCTTTTACTACATTCCGCCGAGTAATTTGGCCATTAACAATCGAAGGCGTGAAGTCGGGAATTCAAGTTACATTTATTCCTGCATTATCACTCTTCATGATTACTCGCTTAATTGCAGGAAACCAAGTGATTACATTAGGGACAGCTATTGAACAGCAATTCCTCGTTGCCCAAAACTGGGGAATGGGTTCAACAATTGCCGTATTCCTTGTATTAATCATGTTAGTAAGTATGTTATTCACTGGTAGAAAAGCAAAAGGAGGTCGCGTGTAATGAATAGATTATCTACACCAGCAAAAATATATGTCGCCGTTGTATTCATCATATTATACGCGCCGATCTTCTATTTAATTTTCTACTCATTCAATAGCGGTGGTTCCATGCATAATTTTGAGTCATTTACATTGGAACATTATCAAGCTGTTTTTGAAGATTCTCGGTTGTTAGTCATATTAATTAACACAATCATCATCGCCCTGTTATCTAGTTTAATTTCTACGATTCTCGGTACTTTAGGGGCAATTGGAATTGTGTCAATAAAAAACCGAAAAATGCGAAATACGTTGCTTTCATTAAATAATATTATGATTGTAAGCCCAGATGTAGTGATTGGTGCAAGCTTTTTAATTCTCTTTACGATGATTGGAGTAAAACTCGGATTTACGTCAGTCCTAATCTCACATATTGCTTTTAGTATTCCGATTGTTGTTTTAATGGTATTGCCGAAGTTATTAGAAATGAATCCAAATTTAATTGATGCAGCACAAGATTTAGGTGCCACTAAACGGGATGTTTTATACCGTGTAATCGTCCCTTACATTAAACCTGGCATTTTTGCAGGCTTCTTTATGGCACTCACCTATTCATTAGATGATTTCGCTGTTACGTTTTTCGTAACCGGAAACGGATTCTCTACATTATCTGTAGAAATTTATTCCATTGCTCGCGTTGGTATTTCATTAACAATTAATGCCCTTTCCGGAATTATCTTTGTCGTGACGGTTCTTATTGTAATTGGTTACTATTTCGTAACCCGCCGCACGAAGCTTGCTAACGGGGGGTTAGGACGATTATGAAATCATTAATTAACTTAAGTATCGCTATTTTGCTACTATGTGCGGGGCTTTACTTCGTTGCTGATCAATTGGAAGCTTCCGGCGGCAAAGGAAGTAAAGACACGATTACAATTTACAACTGGGGAGACTATATCGACCCTGATTTATTAAAACAATTTACTGAAGAAACTGGAATTAAGGTCATTTATGAAACATTTGATTCCAACGAAGCAATGTTGACAAAAATCCAACAAGGTGGAACGACATATGACATCGCCATCCCATCTGAATATACTATTGAGATGATGATTGAAGAAGATTTACTCCACCCAATTGATCATTCAAAAATACCGAATTTACAATATATTGATCCCTATTATTTAGACTTACCTTTTGATCCGAAAAACAAGTATTCTATACCATATTTCTGGGGTACGGTTGGCATTGTCTTTAATCCAAATTTAATTCCAGATCATATAACTTTTGAATCATGGAACGATTTATGGGATCCTTCCCTGAAAAGAAAAGTATTTTTAGTGGATGGTGCACGCGAAGTAATGGGAATGGGTTTAAACTCCATTGGCGAATCGTTAAATGCAAAAGATGAGAAATTGTTGCGTCAAGTAACTGATAAACTCGTCACCCTTTCTCCAAATATTAAAGGGATCATCGGTGATGAAATCATACCTTTAATGATTAATAATGAAGCAGCTGTTGCCCTCACATGGTCGGGATCAGCAGCTGATATGATGTCAGAAAATGAAGAATTAGATTATGCAGTACCACAGGAAGGATCAAATTTGTGGTTTGATAACTTTGTCATTCCGAAAACAGCAAAAAATATTGATGGTGCACATGCCTTCATTAACTTTATGCTGGATCCTGAAGTAGCAGCGCAAAATGCTGAATATGTTGGTTATTCCACACCAAATAAAGCTGCATTAGACATAATGGATCCAGAAATTGTTAACGATGAACGTTTCTACCCTCCTGAAGAAATAAAAGATCGGTTAGAAGTATATGAAAATTTAGGCTTAGAATGGCTAGGAAAATATAACGAATACTTTTTGGAATTTAAAATGTCCATCAGGTAGCTCTTTTGTCAATGACAAAAATGAATGATTGAGAGTTTCTTTTTAAGAAACTCTCAATTTTATTCTTTTTCAGGGTTTTATTAATATAATCTTTTTCTTCTCATAGTCGTTCTATAATTCTTGGGATAGCCGAATCATATCCCTGCATTGAATGCCATTTTCAAAAATCTCTATAGAGTAGTGCCTTATAAAATAATCTCTGTCGATACCGGTAATTCGAAAACCGCATTTTTGATAAAGAGCTAGTTGGGAGATGCTTGAGTTTCCGGTTCCAATTTCAATTGTTTTAAAACCTTTTTCTTTTGCTGTATTCACTGCATGCATAACCAAAAGTTTTCCTATTCCTTTTCCTTGATAGTTTTCAGCAACAGCAACATTCACGACTTCCATTGTTTTGGGTCTTGTCGCAAGCAGGACATAAACTCCTACAATTTGATGATTCATTTCCGCAACATAGCATTCACCTCTTTTTAAATATTCTTCCACATTGTCCACAGAAGGATCCGCCAATAACAACAAATCCATTGGCGGATTTTCATTGTTATTTAATAATCGTATAATCATAAAATCCCCCTTTTAAATTAATTAAGGAAGTAAAATGCCAAAAGGTTATAAATAATAATTTGTCCACCTTCACAATTGGTTGGACCATATAAAATTTTACTGTTTTCTGTTGTAAATATCATGCTTAGCAATTTTAACTACGCTGTTCAGAGGAGGCAGATACAGTGATTGCTTTATATTTATATAGCAGATTGTTAAAATAATCGATTGATTAAAATTCTTTCTCCTATATTTTCCTTATTGTAATATGATAAAATAGTTCATTATTTCATAGTAAGTTTTTTGAATTAAATGGAAGGTGATCGGAATGTCACAGAGAAAGAAAAAGTTGGTCATGTTTATGTTAATGTTTAACTTATTCATTACAATGGGAGGCATTGGAATGGTGGTTCCGGTGTTACCTTCCTACCTGGATCTTTTTGGAGTTGGGGGTACCATCCTCGGATTTTTAGTTGCTGATTTTGCCTTTGCCCAATTTATTTTTTCTCCGATCGCAGGGAATTTATCGGATTTATATGGACGAAAATTCTTTGTCATTTTGGGATTAATCGTTTTTGGATTTTCACAAATCTTCTTTGGGATAGCAAAAGCAATTTGGATGCTGTTTTTTGCCCGTTTCTTGTCAGGAGCTGGCGCTGCCTTCATCATGCCACCGGTGATGGCCTATGTAGCGGATATTACAACAGTGGAAGAACGGGGAAAAGGAATGGGATTTCTCGGAGCAGCCATATCTCTTGGATTTATGATTGGGCCAGGGATTGGTGGATTTTTAGCTAAAGTGAATTTGCATTTTCCCTTTTATTTTGGAGGGATCGTTGCTTTAATAGCAGCCATCGTTTCTTTTATCGTGTTACCGAATATTAAACAACAACAGAAAGAACGATTAATAACAAAAGGGAAAGATAACATCTTTCAACAATTATTACGTTCCCTTCATACGCCCTACTTCGTCATGTTATTAGTCGTCTTTGTTTTTAGTTTTGGTATCGCAAATTTCCAATCGACGTTGTCTATGTACTTAACTTATAAATTTGGCTATACGCCTATGGATATCGCTATCGTTATGATAATCGGCGGTTTTCTTGGTGTAATTTTACAAGTATATATTGTCGACCAGCTATTTAAACGATTCGGTGAGATGAAAGTTATATTAGTCAATTTGATTATTGCTGCACTTTCCATGGTTGGTATGGTGTATATAAAAGGATTTTTCATTATTATTACCATTACGTCTATTTTCCAAATTGCCACAACTTTTATTCGGCCAGCAGTCAACACATTAATTTCGAAATTGGCAGGGGCTGAGCAAGGTTTTGCCGCTGGAATGAATAATGCATATATGAGTTTAGGTAATATGGTTGGTCCCGCCCTCGCAGGAATAATGCTTGAATGGAAATTATCTTCACCATTTATTCTTGGTGCATTCATCTTATTTGCCTGTTACATATTAGCTCACCTTTGGACAATGAAAAAAGCACCACAATTATTGAAAGCAAATGAAGAATATTAATAGAAAAAGAGCGGATGGAATAAAATCGTTCCATTCGCTCTTTATTTGTTTATTGAGAATTAGTTTTTCAAATACATACTATTGTTCATATTTCGCCATTGTTTTTCATCAATAAATTATCGTTGGGACTCATCTACTGAATCAGCATGTTTTTTCACTACTTCAACAAAAGCTTCCACTTGACGTAATCGGAAGGAGGATTCATAACCAATCAGCCAAGTATCCCGAGTTAGCCCAATATCTGTATCTCCAGATGTTAATGCAATTTTATTTACATTTTCTCCTCCATTTAATGTAATAGAAGGTAAAATCGCATATCCAATACCATTGAGCGCCATTTGCTTACATGTTTCAATTTGATCTACAATGATTTGTCTTTTAGGGCTAGATGCAAAGTGTCCTTGCCACCAAACTTGAATTTCTTGATAATAATTGGAATCGCTTTTAAATTGAATAAATGGCCGTTCCGTCGTTAAAATTTCTTCTAATCTTTCAATTTCTTTATCTACTAGATACATTGTATCGCGGAATAAGTGCATCTTTTTCCCTTTCCACTCTGACTGGCCTCTGACAATACCAACTTGGGCTTCCCCATCATAAAGAGCTTTCACAATTTCAGAACTCCAACCGGTAATTAATGAAATTTTAACATCTGGATAAGTTGTGACAAATTCTTTTAACACTTTTGGTAACCAGTTAATTCCAACGATGGAGGCACAAGCGATTTTTAATGTACCATGCACTTTTGAATCTAGAGCTTGAATCCTTTCAAAAACTTCTTCTTTTTTTTGCAATGTCTCAATTGCATATTGAATAACTAATTCTCCTGCAGGTGTAGGCATCAATCCCTTTTGAGAACGAATGAATAATTGAGTACCCCAATATTTTTCAATCGATTGCAATCGTTGAGATAACGCAGGTTGTGTAATAAATAGCCGTTCTGCTGCCTTGCGCATATTTCGTTCTTCCGCTAATATTTTTATAATTTCTGCTTCTGTCGTTGTCATCCAATCACTCCAAAAAAATACGATACATAAAAATTCAATAAAAATCGACAAAATCCTTTTCATCCATGGATTTTGCCGATGATTGTTCAATTAATAATCTAATACTTGATAAATATATTTTTTTAATTGCTTTAAAATCACTCTTCTCGTTAATATCCCTGCAAAAGTGCCTTCATGATCTACAACGCATAAAAAGGCATGGTTAATGACTAAATCTAATGCCCTTTGAATCGTATCATCGATTTTTAAATATGTGACATTTCGATCCATGCAGTCATCAACTTTAATATGAGCTAATTTTTCATACTCAATCCGCTCTAGCCCAAGTATTGATTCGGTAATCATCTTTGAACTTACCAAACCATGAATTCGAAACTTCGTATCCAATACCGGTACTTGAGAATAACCTGTTTTAGTAAGAACTAACAATGCATGTTCAGCACTATTTCCAACTAAAACATGAGCTACTTTTTCTGCCGGAATAATAAAATCACTAATCGGCGTTTCCAAAAAGGCTCTTGTCTTTGTTGAAATCAAATCCTTCAACCCCTTCCATGAGGACCCCAGTTACCACTATCATATCATATTTGACAGTTTTATGACCATGACAATGACACATGAATTTTTGGGTTGAAGGATTTTTTGTTTTAATAAGAAGCAGATTTTGCCCAATAGTAAAAAATCATGATACCAGTAAATATACCGAAAATAATGTACATAATAATGATTGGATTCATTAAAATTGGATGTTCTCGAACAGTTTTACTAATAGGTGTATCCATAGCGGAAGCTCGCTCTTCTGTTTTCTTCATGACACTTACAGTCATGACATACGAAACACCAACAATAATTAAGCCTACAATAATTGTCGGAATGGTCCATCCACCCATCATCATACTCTCCCTTCTAGTCTTAAGAAGAGTATGTTTCTTTTTTTTATTTTTTATTCTTCTTAATAAAAACGACAGATTTCAATTAAAATGGAAATTGGTTGAGCCATTGGCCGCCATCCAACGTTACACATTCTCCGTTCATATAGGCACACTTTTCAGATAACATGAATGCTGCCAAATCCGCAATTTCTTCTGGTGTACCTAGACGTTTTAAAGGGACGGATTCAATCGTGCGTTTTACTTGTTCTTCTGATTCCCAAAGTTTTTCTGCACCACCCGTTCTGTCAATCGGTCCTGGTGCAATGGCATTTACACGTATTCCATATTTGTGTCCCCATTCAACAGCAAGAGTACGAGTTAATGACAATACTCCTGCTTTGGCTGCTGCGGAGTGAACGACCCCTGCACCTGCTTGCCAAGCATATGTGGCTACCATATTTAAAATTTTTCCTTTTATCCCTTGTTCAATCCAATATTTTCCTACTTCTTGTGAGCAATAAAATGTTCCATTTAAAACAATATCAATAACCGCTTTCCAACCATTTGGCGATAATTTTTCTGCTGCAACAATAAAGTTTCCTGCTGCATTATTTACTAATCCATCAATTTTTCCAAATCGTTGAATGGTATATTGAACCGTTGCCTTTACTTGTTCCACATCTCGAACATCCATCTGAAACGTTTCAATTGTATTGCCAAACTGTGAAATCTCATTTTTTGCCTTTTCAAGACGCTCTTCATTTCGACCAGTTATAACGACATTAGCACCTTCTTGCACAAATTTTTTTGCCATAGCCAGTCCCATTCCACTAGAGCCGCCTGTTACGATAATCGTTTCATTGTTTAACATAAACATTCCTCCCATCGTATATGAATGAATAACCATTCATTTCTATTGTACAAGAAAAGAAGTGCAAAGTTTGTCGAAAATTCAACTTTTGCTATTTGTAAATAAAAAATAAATATACTATATTTTTACATATTTAACATTTAGTATAATTGTTGTATAATATTTTCTAGGTTTTGTTTTCTTAAAATTATTTCAATTATCAAAATCTTCGACATATGTAGTGTCGAAGATTGTATTTGATTGGTAGAAAAGTAATCTTTACTTATTCATTAATCTACTTTTTCCTTTGTTTTTTATTCCAACAATGGAAGTTTGAATAATCCCGAATAGTGATCATGTCACTATTCGGGTTATTGAAATTGGAAGCTATGTAGCAATCCTAAACGAATTGCATTTATTTACATTCTAAATATTTTTTAATAACTTCTTCCACCGGCATCGGTTTATTATACAAATAACCTTGTCCTTTTTTACAACGATTTTCCTTTAAAAATAATTCTTGATATTTTTCTTCCACACCTTCTGCGACCACATCCATCCCTAAATGATGTGATAAAGAAATAATCGCTTTTATTATGGCTTCATTTTTTTCATCTTTGTTAATATCCGAAATAAAAGATTGATCGATTTTGATGATATCAATCGGGTATTTTTTTAAATAACTTAAAGAAGAATAACCTGTACCAAAATCATCTACAGATACATAAACACCGAGCTTTTTTAGCTTTTTCAATATTTCTTCCGTTTCTTCTACATTTTCCATTGAACTTTCTGTAATCTCCAGTTCAATAAATTGTGGGTCAACCTCGTACTTCTTTAATACGGATTCAATTTTATTCGGGAAGTTTAGTTGTTTAAATTGCATTGGTGAAATATTTACTGCAATTCTTACAGGACGATATCCTTTTTTTCTCCATTCTCGCTGATAACTACAAACTTGTTCCAACACCCAATCTCCTATTTCAATAATTAAACCGCTTGATTCAGCTAAAGGAATAAATTGGGATGGTGGAACATAACCAAACTTCGGGTTGTTCCAACGGAGTAAAGCTTCAAAACTATCAATCTCATTCGTTAAATAATTTACTTGCGGTTGCAAGTGGATGGATAATTCATTAAACTCGATCGCCCGTTTTAAATGAGCTTCCATCAGCACTTCATTTTTAAAATCTTTACTCATTTCTTCACGATAGAAACGATAATGAGCACGGCCATGAGTCTTCACATAAAATAGTGCTTGTTCTGCTTGATGCAACAATGAGTTAAAATCTCTTTTTTGCTCAGAATTTAATGTAGCAATCCCAATGGATGCAGTTACAAAATATTCTTGTCCATCTATAATAAAAGGTACTTTTAACTCCTCTAACACTTGGTTAGCAAGAAGTTCCACTTCTTCTCGAAGATAATGCTTCATTAAATAAAGGAATTCATCACCATTATAATGATATAATTCAATGTTTTTTCCTTTTAATCGCTTAAATCGCTCACTAATTTGCTTAATCATTATATCTGCATTTTGTTTTCCTAACGACTCGTTATACTTTTTAAAGCGATCAAGATCTACCAATAAAATTGATAGATTCATATCATGATTATAGTTACGATATTTCTCATCCCAACGAAAATTTAATGCTCTTCGATTTAGCAATCCTGTATTTTCATCAATAAACGATATATAGCTAAATTCCTTCCCTTGACTCATGATGACCGCATAATACAATTCGTCATGAAACTTAATCGGTTCCACATACATTTGCAATTCTTCATCCATATTCATTGTTATGTATTGAATTTTCTCTTGCTTTTCTAATATCACTTTTTTGATTTCATTCCAATTTAATAGCTCAAAAAAATGTTCAGCGTCCATCCCTTTTTCAAAAGTATTGGGCGTTAATTTGTAAGCACTGGAATTAATCATTTCTACAGAAAATTTTCCAGCCCTTAACTGTTTTAATATGACAATCGCATTAAAAGGGTTAAGTTTCATGACATATTGTAAGTAATCTTTTTCTGTATTGGCTGGAAAGTTGATCATCGATGTTCCTCCATTACTATGTAAATGTATAAAAAGGTGTAGTTTATGTGTCCGGTCATTTATTCAATTAAACTACACCATGCATTCAATACAGTTCTTATTCCTCCATCATGACTGTACTAGTTGCTTCTAAAATAAATAGCTCCTGGCTATTGATTACCGGCTCGCCTTCTTTACGTTCCTTATATCGAAATTTTCCTGTTGAATCTTGAACACGAGCCTTTACATTATCAGCTAGTTGTGTTGAAAAAATATGCATTATTCGTTGTTTAATTTCAGCAGAATAGATTGGGAATAGTATTTCCACTCGACGCACCATATTCCGAGTCATCATATCGGCTGAAGATAAATAAATTTTATTTTCTCCGTTATGATGGAACCAATAAATGCGCGAATGCTCTAAGAATCGACCGACGATACTAGTGACCGTAATATTTTCACTAATGCCTGGTATACCAGGTCTCAAACAACAAATACCTCGTATTAGTAATTCAATTTTAACACCATTTATGGAAGCTTCATACAATTTCATAATTAAATCTTTGTCAGTTAACGCATTCATTTTTGCACGAATGAATCCATTTCCATATTTTTTATGAAACTCAATTTCTTGATCAATCATTTCAATAAATTTATCACGAATATCATAAGGTGATACGACAATATGGTGGAACCTAGGCTTTTCCGTATAACCACTTAAATAGTTAAAGAAATTCGTTGCATCTATACCAAACTCTTTATTCGTTGTAATAATCCCCATATCGGTATATGTTTTAGCTGTCGCATCATTATAATTCCCTGTTCCTAAATGGACGAAACGCTCTATTTTTCCATTTTTCCGTCGAACTACAAGGGTTATTTTTGAATGGGTTTTTAAGTTATGCATTCCATAAATCACAAGGCAACCTGATTGTTCCAGCTCCTTCGCCCAATGCACGTTGTTTTCTTCATCAAAACGTGCTTTTAACTCTACTAAAACTGTCACTTGTTTCCCATTTTCAGCCGCTTGTTTTAGAGCTTGAATAATCGGTGAATTACCGCTTACTCGATATAAAGTCTGTTTGATTGCTAACACTGTCGGATCATTCGCCGCTTCTGTAATAAATTCCACAATAGGCTCAAAGGATTCATATGGATGATGAAAAAATAAATCCTTTTCTAGCGCCTTTTCGTAAATATCTTCATCAGACTCTAAATCTAATGGACGTTGAGGAATAAAACTTTCAAATAATAAATGCTCTCTTCCTTGAGACAACTTCTTCACAAAACTAAATAAAAACGTTAAATCAAGAGGGCCATCAATTTTAAAAACATCGGATTCACTAATTTCAAATTCTTCTAATAAATATTCTAAAACGTCATCATTCATTTCTCCATCGCGAACTTCAAGACGGCTTCCAATTCCCCATTTTCTTTTTTTCAATTCCTTTTCGATTTCAACGAGTAAATCTTGAGCGCCTTCTTCATGAATTGTTAAATCAGCATTTCTCGTTAATCGGAAAGCCTGTACCGATTTCACATTATAGCCATAAAATAGTCGATCTACATGTGAAGTAATGACATCTTCTAATAGAACAAATACTTTTTTATCAGGGCCTGCGGGTACTTCAATAAAGCGATCTAATACAGATGGAACTTGTATAATAGCAACTTTTTCGTTAAACTCGCTTAACACTTTTGTATCTTCTAACAAAACAAGCAAGTTTAATGTTTTTCCGAGTAATGTAGGAAAAGGGCGATAAGCATCTACTGCTATGGGTGTTAGTACAGGGAAAATGGTTTCTTCAAACATTTCATTGATGTATTGCTGCTGTTCTTTCGATAATGATTTGATATCTGTTAAGTAGATATTTTCCTTTGGCAATAGCTCGAATATTAAATGACGAAAAACTTCCATTTGCCTACGAACAAGCGCTTGTGTTTTTTCAGCAATTTTCTCCAATTGTTCCTTGGGCGTTAAGCCCGCTTTATTTTCCGGTTTATGAAATCCCGCGCGAACTTGGTCTTGAAGTCCAGCCACACGCACCATAAAAAATTCATCTAAATTCGAACTAAAGATTGCGATAAATCTCAACCGCTCCAGTAATGGATTTGTTTCATCTTCCGCTTCTTCTAATACTCGTTCGTTGAATGCTAACCAACTTAATTCACGGTTATTATAATACTCAGGTTTCGATATTTCATCCAATATTTTCCTTCTATCGATATCCGTTAATTGATGATTATTTATAAGATTTTCCCTTTCAGGAGAGTTCAGCCCTGTTTCATCTGTCATTACTCATTCCACCCTTCATAGATTAACTCAATTTTTACCCTCTTCTTAAATAATCGTTCAATATGCTTCTTTTGGCTTTGTGCTCGATGGATTTCTGCCACTGCACGCCCTTTCGAAACAACAAATAGAGTAATGATATCCTTTTCTTGTAATTCCATTTTAATACTTTTTACGATATTTCTTTTTGAACTATTTAAGGAATATACAAATTTTAATAAAGCACCGAAATTTCGCAAAATTTTTAACTCTTCACGGGTAAACCATGTCAGAAACGGTTGACTAAGACGTCTGAAATAATCTCGGTTTTTATAAGATGCAAGCAATGCAATTTTTACCCGATTTTTATGGTTTAATCCGGGAATAGATTGATTGGCAATTAGATAAAAAGTGTGTTGATTCGATGAATCTAATTCGATATAATCTCCAATTGAAAATACTCTTGCTGCTTTTTTTAGTAAATTCAGATGTTCTTCATTAAATTGAAATAAGTTCCATTTACAACTTTCTATATATATATTCTCTATTAATGTAACTAATGTACCTACTTCAGCCTCCGTTCTCCCATATTTGAATGCTAGATGATTCGCATAATCTTCAAATACGTTAAAGGGTTGAAAAACTTCAGGATTCGATTTCATCACGATATCCATGATTAACCCTTCCCGCAATCCTCTTTTACTAATGTAAAATGAATTCGAATCCACAACTTCCATTAAAGTTTTAAAAATGACTAAAGCAATTTCAATAATGTCCGCTCGATCGGAAGACAATCCATCAATTTGCTTTAATTGTTCAAAAGATTGTTTTCCTAAGTAACCACTCAAATTTTTTAGCGTTTCTTCATTCATTTCATAATGATGGACGCCAGATATTGGATAATCAATTAGATGCTGATGAATTTGCGCGAGATTTCGAGCACTGCCACCAATCCCCACAATTGGTAATTTAACATTTTTTAACCATGCTACATTTTCAAAATATTTCTTTATATTTTGATATAGTTGATATTTTTCCTTTTCGTTTATTTTATCACCGGTAACAAAACTTTGTTTTAACGATACAGTACCAAAAGGAAAACTTATAGAATGTTGTAATTCTTTATTTATAAACAACGTAATCTCCGTTGAACCTCCACCAATATCAATTGTAACGGCAGAAGGGATCTCCATCGAATGAACGACTGCTAAATATCCGAAATAGGCTTCCTCATCTTCCGATAATAAATCGATTTTTATGCCAGTATCTTTTTCCATTTGTAAAAGGATTTCTTGATTATTTTTTGCTTGTCGAATAGCAGCTGTTGCAGCAGCCTTTACGGTCGTCACACCGTAATCTTGCATTATTTCCTTGAACGAAATTAACGTATTTTTTAATACTTCAATGCCTTCTTCAGACATATATCCATCAGTTTGAATATATTTCCTTAGCCTAGCAACCGTTTTCATATTTCCAATTTCACGTAATCCTTTTTCGTGACTATATCTGTATAGCACTAGGCGAATTGTATTCGAACCGATATCTATAACCGCCATGTTTACTTCATTCACCGAATAAAATCCCTACTCTCTATATACGAATTCTAAGTTTAAGAATATTTTGTCATATGTTTAATGTTGGTTCAACGAATAAAAATTAATCAAAAACGTCGGAGCCTTTAAAGGCATCCGACAAATGTGAATTGAAAAAAGCTATTGAATTGATGGATACCTAAAATTGTGCTATGTTACAAAATCAATTCATCAATTTTTAAAATTAAATCTCCAATTTCAGGTTTCGAAATTTGATCATCTGCACCAACTCTTTCCCCTTTATGGCGAAGATCATCGGTAATTAAACTTGAGAAGATAATAACCGGTAACTTTTGTAGCTCTGAATGAGTTTTTATTCTTTTTGTTAAATGGTGTCCATCCATTTGTGGCATCTCAATATCCGTTACCACTAATTGTACATGCTTCGTAATATCATCATTCGTTTCTAATAAGTGTTCCAGATATTCAAAAGCTTCTTTACCATTCTCAAAAAACTCTAAATTAACATACCCTGCTTCTGTTAATGTATCATTTAACAATTTACGCAATAATGGTGAATCTTCTGCCACGATGATTCTTTTTTCTGATCGTTCCCTCTTTCCAAGTTTCTTTACAGAATCCATGCTAATTCCGGAATCTGGATTAATATCAACCATTATTTTCTCAAAATCAAGTAATAATATCATTGATTCACCTATTTTAATGACACCGATAACTTGGTTAGAACTTCCTTGATACATATCTGAAGGCTTTTCAATTTGATTCCAAGAAATACGATGTATCTGTGTAACATTATCCACATGGAATACCACTTTTTGTTTATTAAATTCTGCAACAATATATTTTTGCTGATCACTATAAGAGGCATTTGGTATTCCTAACACTTTCAACATATCGACAACCGGTAATACTTCTCCTCGCAACTGGACAATTCCCTCTATATGCGGATGAGCATGAGGAATAAATGTGACAGGAAGCGGCTGTATGATTTCTTTTACTTTTATTACATTGATTCCAAATTTATTATTTCCTACTTCAAATTCAACAATTTCTAATTCGTTGGTTCCTGATTCTAGTAAAATACTTTTTTGCTCCATCTATCATCATTCCTTCCTATATAACTAAATATAATAATATAACTTTTCTATAAATTCAGATGGTAATAATTTAAATTTAATGTTGCTCCTGCTGTACTTGCAAATGAACAATTAAACCAATAACCGTTAATACAATTAAAGAACCTAAAGCAATTCTTGATGCAAGGGGTCCATAATCCTTTAGCATGAACGTCACCGTTCCATATAACGCTGGGCCAATAATAGAAGAAACTTTTCCTGAAAAAGCAAACAAACCGAAAAATTGACCACGTTTTTCCTCCGGTGATAATTCAATAATCAATGTTCTAGAGGTTACCCACATGGAACCAAGTGACACACCGAACATGCTTCCCGCAATCCAAAACATCCATTCTTGTGTAGCACATACCGCTATTATTAAAGCGATAATCATAATGATGCTTACGATTGCAACAGCTTTTCGGGCACCAATTGCTTTTGTAATGTTGCCAAAAATGAAAGACCCAATCACAGTAGATATGGTACTTACTAAATATAAAATTATAAATTTCCCAGAAGTAAAGCCAACAATCACTGTTGCGTAGACTGCCATCATCGCTATTGTCGTTGCAATGGCGTCGTTTAAGAAAAAGTAAGCAATCATGAAAGTAAAAATTGCTTTATATTTTTTCATATCTTTAAAAGTATCGACAATTTCTTTATATCCTTTAAAAAATCCAAGCTTTTTTCTTTGATGTTTAGGGATTGGTCGATCTTTAATAAAGAAAAATAATGGTAAGGAAAATATAAGATAAAGAATTGCCGTTGGAATAAAAGCTCGATGAAAACCACCATCAGCTACGAAAAAGTATACCGATAACCCTACTATCGTTCCTAAATAACCGACAGCTACACCAAATCCTGAAATTAATGGTATCTCTTCACTTGTGCCAAGATCTCCTAACATCGTGTCATAAAACACTAAACTGGAATTAAAACAAAATTTTGCAATGATAAAACTAAGAACAACGAAACACAAACTGAGGGGCAATCCTGAAATATAACTTGAAACATCCAGTTGAGCAAAAATTCCCATCATAAATGTAAAAAATATTGAGATAGATGCAAACCAAACGATAAATCTCTTTTTATAACCTGTTTGATCAATCCAAACACCATAAAGCGGAGAAAAGAGCACCAAAAAGAGACTTGCAAAAGCATTGGCATAAGAAATAAAGGAGCTTGCAACCTGTTCCATCACTCTATCTGTTCCAAGCACTTCATCCATATAAAAAGGAAAAAAAACCGTATTAATATTGGATGAAAAAATCGTATTCGCAAAATCGTACAATGCCCATGAAAGAATTGGAAGGGAACAATATAATGCGAATTGATTCCTCTTCCTCAGGTTTTGGCCTTTAATCAAAAATATCGCCCCTATCAGTTTAAAATTGCCACTCAGACATTGTAGTATTTAATTAACGCTTGAGTTCCCAAATCACCATACCCTTTGTTTAACAACGTCTCATACATTTCTTTCGCCAAATGTAAACCTGGTAAATCTAATTCCATTTTTTCTGCTTCTTCCAAAGCAATTTTCATATCTTTAATAAAATGTTTAATATAAAAGCCTGGATCTAGATCATCTTTTAATATACGTGGTCCCAAATTTGATAATGACCATGAGCCAGCAGCTCCTGATGAAACCGACACTAATACTTTATTTAAATCTAATCCTGCCTTCATTCCATAAGCAATGGATTCACACACGCCAATCATGTTCGTCGTTATTAATAATTGATTGCACATTTTTGTATGTTGACCAGAGCCAGCTTTTCCTTGATAAACAATATTGGAGCCAAATAATCCAAAAATTGGCAACATTTCTTTAAAAACTTCTTCATCTCCACCTACCATAATGGATAATGTACCATTTCTTGCACCTATATCTCCCCCAGACACCGGTGCATCAAGGCTCATTATTCCCTTTTCTTTCGCTGCCTCATATATTTTCTCTGCAAGGCTCGGTTTTGAAGTCGTCATATCTATGAGAGTCGAACCTTTTTTTGCTGTTTTGAAAATGCCATCATCTCCAAAATACACATCTTCAACATCTTTAGGAAAACCAACCATTGTAAAAATGATATCCTTGTTTTCAGAAGCAAGGGCAGGTGTATCAGCCCAAGTAGCTCCAAGGTCAATTAAAGGAATTGCTTTTTCCTTCGTACGATTATATAACGTTACTTCGTATCCCGCCTTCAATAGATGCTTTACGATACTAGTTCCCATAACCCCTGTACCGATAAATGCAATCTTTTTATTAAACATAATTCCCCAACACCCCTGTATCATTATTAAAAATATGCATATTTTACACTTTCTTGTAATGTACCATATAAATGGGCAATTGTTGATATGTAATGAAAAAATTGTTAATACATAGACAAAAAAAAGAGCAGCAAGATACGCTGCTTGAAAAGGGGGAAAATGAGAATGTTGCTGTGTTCAAAAAATACTATTGCCAATTGCATGATTTTTTATAACAAAAAATTGAAAAAAATTATTTTTTCGTAATAATCAATGGGGATTTTTCATGCTTTTGATATTGATTTAAAATCTGGTCCAGTTGTTTACTTAATCGAATCGTTTTTGGTGATTGCAGGCCATTTTCTAAACCTGAACGAATCATTTTTTCCCGAACGTACTCCAAATGTAGCTTCAATCTATCCATACTTCTAATCCCCTCTTTCATATAGAAATGGGTGGAAGTAGTTTTTTGTTATGCACGCGGTGTATCTGAATAAGTATAAATGACCCTTCCACCTTGTTTTGCTTCACCTCTAAAATGTTTAAACTTTTCATCATTCACAAGCACTTCACGAAACTGCAAAAATTCCTCTTTTGTAATTTCTATACTTTTTATTTCCCCATTTTTTAACTTTTCAATCATATCTTTGTAGTTATTCATAAATATTTTACCTCCTACTTCTTATATTTTCGAAATTATTCTAAAATCACTTTACATTTGTTCTATTATCATGCAAACTAACTTCATAGTAACTGATAGAGGAGGGGCACGCCAATGAAAATAGCAGAAGTGGGAGATATTATTGAATTTAAGGATGGACTTCGCGGAATGGTTGAAAAAGTCAATGATAATTCAGTAATTGTTGATTTAACAATTATGTCGAACTATCGTGACTTAGATCTGGAAGAAAAAACCGTCGTTAATCATAAACGTTATAAAATCGTAAAGTCAGTAAATGATTTTAAATAAAAAAACTTCCCCTTTTCATTTGTAATTGATGATAGGGGGAGTTTTTTTTGATATTATGATAACAAAGGAGGCAAGTAACATGAAATTTTCAAAACAAATGATTGTACTCCTTCTCTCGCTTGCTTTCATCTTTATAAGTATGTATTGTTCCTTCGAAGTAAAAAAAATCTTCTGGCATTTATATACTTTTACTCTCCTCGTCGGTACTGCAATCTCCATCCTTTTTGGGAAATTCAAAGATGAACTCCCAACTTGGAAATATATCCTATTTGGTATCGGATTCGGCACAATTACTTATGGCATCATCCGACTTGGTTATATGTTGCTTAAGTTTACAGACAGTAGTTCAATAAAAACGATTCGCAAATTTTTAGAAACATATGGTCCGAATAATATTTGGCATTATTTATTGCTCATTTTTATCATTGTCGTCGGTGAAGAATTGTTTTGGCGCGGCTACGTTCAACATGCACTCAAACAATATGTTTCTCCAGTAATTGCTTGCATCATGACTAGCTTATTATTTGCATTGGCAATATCATTGAGCGGATTTATCCATGGTGTCATTTGCGCATTCATTATATCCCTAATATTTGGGTTTTTATACGAATGGAAGAAAAGTATGCCATTAGTCATCGTTGCGCATGAAGTTTTTGTTTTGCTGTTATTTTTAATATTGCCTTTTATTCATTATTAAAAAAAATGAAACTTCCTTCGTTTCATATTCGTTTAATCAAAAAGGAGGTAGAGTAAAATGAAAAAGAAACTACAACTATTTATTTCAGTAACTCTATTAATGTTCCTTCTCGCTGCTTGTGGAACAACAAATGGACAAAATACGGAGCCAGATCAAACAACAGCAGATTCGGAAAAGGAAATAGAAAATGTTGAAGATGAAGAGACAACAGAGAATGGAGCACAAGACGAAGAAACAAATCAGCCTGAAAATAAAATTGAATACACATCAAAAGGTGAAGTGTATACTCATGAAACCGCAGTTGTAGAAGAAGAAAATTATACAATACAAATTTTAGAAGGGTATGAACTCACAAAAGAAGAACCAGGAAAAGAAGTTCTTTTCCTCCAAGATAATGATGCCATCTCCATGCGTATTGAAGTGTTTCCAAAAAATGCTTCATCATATGATCATCTCGTAAAAAGTACAGAAGAATGGATGGCAGCCATCAACGAATACAAACCATTGGATATTACTGAAGCGGTTAATAAACATCCGGAAATTACTAATTCTGTTGCATTCATAACTACCATTGAAAATGATGAAGTCGTTGGAATCGTTTACGAAAAAAATAATATACTAGTTCGTTTATCTGTTTTTGATCAAAAAGATTACGATTTAAAAGACGCACTCATCAAAATGGGGTTAACAATTGAAGAAAAATAACTTATCCCTCTAAAATTAGGTGGAGGATGAAGTTACAATAAAATAAAAAAATTTTTGAAGATAATTATACAATTCAAAAGAATATACAAACGAGCTGTTCGTCTTAGCGAACAGCTCGTTTTTAATAAGACAAATCTTTAATCGATAAACCTAATTTTTTCAACAATTCGATTGCTATTTCTTTTTCACTTGGTGTTAACGCGTTCATCAATTCATGTAAATTTTTCTCATGCTCTGGAAATATTTCTTCCATAAATTTATCGCCTTCTTCAGTTATCTCTGCATATGTGACTCTCCTGTCAGAAGGACAAGATACCCGTTTAATCAAACCTCTTTTTTCAAGTTTATCAACAACATATGTGATAGACCCACTTGCTAATAAAATTTTACTTCCAATTTTTTGTAAAGGTTGTCTTCCCTTATGATATAACAATTCCAACACAGCAAATTCAGTTGGATTTAAACCTTTTTGTTGAAAAAACTGATTTGTCACTTCATTAATCGCTTTATTTGCTCTTGATAACACAATATACAATTTTAACGATTGTTTCATCTCATTTGACGGCAAGACAAATCATCCTCTTTTTTCTATCTATATAAAAGCATTATATCTATTTGAGAGAAGATTTGTCAAAGTCGTGCCTATACAACTGGTAATGAATTAACTTCCTTGGTAGTCAACCATTTTTTCAGTTGGCTGTCGTTGTAATAAATCTTAGTATAACCCTCGGTATAATTTGGAAATTCTAAAATAAACGTAGATCCTACACCGACAGTACTTTTCACAACAATCTTCCCTTGATGTTCATCTACCACTTTTTTTACAAGACATAGACCTAATCCTGTTCCTTGTTCCTTTGTTGTAAAAAATGGCGTAAATAACTTGCTTAAATTTTCTTCAGGAATTCCTATCCCTTCATCTTGTACCGAAACTTGAATTTTATTGTGGACATCCTTTAATTCAATTGTAATCGTTCCACCTTTTTTCATTACTTCAATGGCATTTTTCACTAAATTAATGAACACTTGTTTTAACTGATTGACATTCCCCAATATCGTGGAATTGCAATTGTCTTCAGAATTTAATTGAATAATCACATTGTTCGAGTATGCATGTGGTTGCATTATTTGAACAACTTCTTTCAAAATTTGTAAAAGCGATACCTTTTCCTCAATGGCCTTACTTGGTTTTGACAAATAAAGCAATTCTGAAAGAATGGATTCCATTCTTTCCATTTCAGATTCCATTACATGTAAATATTTTTTTCCTTCTTCGGTTGTATTATCTTTCAACAATTCAACAAAACCCTTCAATGATGTTACAAGATTTTTTATTTCATGGGTAATGCTTGCCGACATCCTACCCATATTACTTAACCGTTCTAAATCTCTCATATTTTGCTTTAGTTTTACATTTTCCGTATTATCAATAACTGTCATTACATACATATCTAAATAATAATTGTATTTGCAGTTTAGTGTTAAATAAACCTCTTCTTCATTATTTAAATGGGAAATTTCCAACGTTGCTTGTCCATATTTTTTTAAATCAGACAGGAATTGTAATTTATTATTTTTATAGTCATGATATTTTGAGAGAAAAGATTCCAGTGACAAGTTTAAACCTTTTTCAACATCAATCTTTAATAATTCAACCGCTTGAGAATTTATTTCAAAAATCTGATCTTCTTTGAAGAATATGATGCCATAAGGCAAATCATTAAGAAAACCTCTACTGCTCACTTGAAACTTCTTTTTTTCATCATCACTTAATATTTTTAAAAATACTAAATTCTCCTTTTGGATAAACATTCCCAAAACTTTAATTTCCTTAAAAGATGAATCCTTATTTTTAATTTTAAATGAAGAGAAGGAAAAACTCTCTTGTCTAATTCTTTTTAAAAATGAATACCAACGTGATTGAGATAGTTTATCCATGGAAAGGGGCTTCCCAACCTCCACAGCTAAGTTCAACAATTCGGCTGCTTTTTGATTGATTGACTCAATTTTACATGAGGTGTCTAAAATAAGCACTGGATCATTATCATATTGGACTAATTCTTCCAAAAAAGGCAACATAGTGGCACTTTTCATTAAAATACACCAATCCTTCCCCTCAATCATAAATTTCTCTTATCTTTTCTATCTATATATAAATTGCTAATTTTTAATTTTACAAAATTTTCTTAATTTATATTTTGTACAAAATTATTTCATAAAACAATTCAGAATAAAATGGGTATAATATACCTATTTTCTAATTTTAACCAATATCGGATATCAATTTTACTTTTATATTATTATATTTTTTGATTGTGATAGTAATTTAGTTCTATTATTAATTCACTTATTCGATTATATTAGATTACTAATTACTACTTCCCCTTATTTTGTATATTCTTGTATTTTTTTGAAAAAACCTTTTTTTACAAAACATATGATAAAAAGGACAAGGATATTCATATTTTTCAGAAAAGTTTTAATAATAACTTCTAATACGACAGCATAGAAAGAAAAAAATGGTCAATTCGACTTATCATTTAGTCACCCAATTTGGTATTTTGCTGAACAAAATGGCATATTAGCTTTTATACTCTTTAATAATAATTATTGAAAAAAAATTCACCACTTTCATTTTAAAAATGGTGAATTTTTTTAGTTTATTCACTTGTTCAACTCATTATCCAATAATTATTCGTTCTTCTGGGTACCGATATTTTGGAGTTTGGGCCTTTCCTCCCAAAGTAAATAAAAATGAAATCAACCCGACTCTTCCTATGAACATGAGGGTCATAATGACCAATTTCCCTGCAGTTGATAATTTTTCAGTAAGTCCAAGAGACATGCCACATGTTCCGAATGCAGATGTTATTTCGAAAATAATTTGTGTAGCAGTTCCATGGGGTTCCGTCACTACCAATATCATCGTCGAGATCATGACCATAAAGAAAGCTAAAATGATGACTACAAAGGATCTCAAAATATCATCCATACAAATTTCTCGACCAAACACTTGAATTTCTTTTCTTCCATTTGCGAAATTAATTAAAAATAATATAGCTATTGCAAATGTGGTAGTTCGAATACCCCCACCAACAGAACTTGGCGAAGAACCGACAAACATTAAAAAACTAAGAAAGATATTTGTCGCCTCATTAAACATCCCGATATCCATTGTCGTTAAACCAGCTGATCGTGTAGAAACAGAGTGAAACATAGCAACAAAAATTTTTTCATGCCATGATATACCTTTTAAAGAATGAAATGATTCAATAAATAAGACAACAAGTGTACCTAATATAAACAATCCCCCATACGTTACGGTCGTAATTTTAGTAAACAAACTAAAGCGAAATGCGGGATTCTTTTTCATTAAAAAATGTTTCAATTCCACTAATACCGGGAATCCAATGGCTCCGAGTACGATTAATATCATCGTAATAAATTGAACGAAATAATCGGAATAAAATGGTTCAAAGCTTTGACCCGTAATATCAAAACCGCTATTCGTCGTAGCAGAAATTGAAGCAAAAATCCCATGTTTAAAGGCCTCTGACCATGATTCAAAATATCTTTTAAAATGAACGCTTAAAATAAGTGCCCCTAATGCTTCAATAATAAATAAAATTTTTACAATTTCTTTCAGTAACCGAACAACCCCTGCAAGATGATGTTGGTTAAAATCAATCATAATCAACTGTCTTTCCCGCATCCCGATTCTTTTCCCTATCAATAACCAGATAAAGGTGCCGATAGACATAACACCAATCGCACCTAATTGAAGAATAATCAATAAAACAATCATTCCAAAATTAGTGAAAGTTTCCGAAATATCGAACACCGTCAATCCTGTAACACTAATTGCACTGACAGCAGTAAACAGCGTATCAATAATTGATACTTCTTTTCCATCTTTATAGACAGCAGGGATTCGTAATAACAAAAATGATATTAATATAGCGATAAAATAAAATGAAACTAACAGTTGAAATGGCGTTATATTTTTTATTCTCTCGGACATGTTTGCCATTTATTTCGCCCTCTTTATTGTCGAATAAACTTTTTATTAGTATAAGAAAAATTTTATATAAAATAAAGAGGAACAGCTACAAAAACTGTTCCTTCCTTACTTTAAATTTCTTTTGTTTTTTGTTTTTTATTTTTTACCATGCTAACAAACCATCCACCAATTGCAATGGCTAATAAAACGCCCCAGAAAGTAAGTTCCCAAGGGGTTGAATGCGGGAATTCATGTGGCAATATGCCAACTTTTTGATGCGATAATGTTAACACCACTAACTTCACCCCGACCCATCCTACAATTAAAAAGGCAGCAGTTTCAAGTTCAGGATATTTATTTAATATTTTCACAAAGGCTTGCGCTGCAAATCGCATTAAAATCAAGCCGATAACACCACCGAAGAACATAACAGCAAATTGTCCTCCGTTAATGCCACCGATATGGAATTCACCAATTTCTGGTAAAGTTACTGCAATTGCAACAGCAGCAAGCATTGAATCTACCGCAAAGGCGATATCTGCAATTTCTACTTTTAATACAGTTACCCAAAAGCCTTTGCCTTTTTGTAGATGTTCATCTATCTTCTCTTCTTCATTCTTAAATTTCTTCTCGTAAATATTTTTAATGGCAATAAACAATAAATAAGCTGCACCAATCGCCTGAATTTGCCAATAATTCACTAATATTGTAATTAAGAATAATGCTGTAAAGCGGAAGATGAACGCACCAAATAATCCGTAAAATAGCGCTTTTTTCTGTTTATCTGGTGGTAAATGTTTTACCATAACGGCCATTACAACCGCGTTATCTGCAGCCAATAGCCCTTCTAAAACGACGAGAACGACTAAGACCCACAAATATTCCAAAATAATTGCTTCCACTAATAATTCCTCCTTAAATTTTTTATGCCCAACTTGTAACTGTTTTACTAGTCAAGGAACTCTAATTTTAAGCAAACGAAAAGACCTTTGCCTAATTAGGCAAAGGTCTTGCTAAGCAAAATTGAATAAGTTTGCTTTCATATCCGATGGCAATTGCCATGTAGTGACGAATATGAAGTAAGTATTTAGTCACACTAAATACTTATAGCTACTCCCCTTTGACATTGTCAATGGATGTTCGATTTTCTATAGGATAAGTATAGCAATAGAATATTATATTTGCAATGAAATTATTTTATTGGAATATGAAATTGTTGGTTATTTTTATTTTTCTTATAAAATTGAACCATTGAGGGAATGGTTGCTATGAAATCCGGACAACTAATATTCCCTTTTGATAAAAGTTCTTTTGCTATCGAACAATCAAAGGTCGCATTCCATGTCAAATAATCAAGCGTTTCCTTTTCCACACCAAGTATTGTTCGAACCTTTTTTAATTGCAAAAATTTCTGCGCTATAGAAAGTGGAATTCTCCCTTTTGGGAATTTTCCTGTCATTTCCTTAACCATCGCCCGATATACTTCTTGAACAGGATGGGGATTGGGATCCGTTAAATGGACCGTCTTGCCAATCGCCTCTTCCTCTTCACAGAGGAAAATAGCCGCTTCTGTTATATAGTCTATGGGTACTACGTTAATGTGTGTATCCGATTTTCCGATGTAAGGAATGAAAGGTAAAAAACTCAAACAATCAATCATATTTAAAAAGAAATATGGACCGTCAAATTTATTGGTCTCTCCTGTAATCGAATGTCCTTTCACAATGCCTGGACGAATGATAGTTAGAGGAATTTCTCCAATTAAATTTTTCACAAGCAGCTCCGCTTCAAATTTTGTTTCTTCATAATAGTTTTTGAATTCTTTTGGATGAATTAACTCCTTCTCAAGAATTACTCCTTCTCTTCTCCCTGCTACATAAGCAGTGCTAAAATACATATATCGTTTTAAATGAGGTAATGATTTGACAAAATCGTTTACATGGGAAGTCCCTAGCACATTGATTGTCCACGCCACATCTCGAGGAACTGCCAAATCATAGATTGCCGCTAAATGCCAAAAATAGCGAACTTCCTTTGCAATTCGATTAATTGTCTCTTCCTTTAAATTTAGTTTTGGTACTGTAATATCCCCTTCGATGATTTCAATCCTTCTTCCAGGATAAGTTTCTAAAATTTTTTCACGTTCTTTTTCCGCTTTCTTCATTTCCGTTCTTAACACAAGAACATACACGGAGTCCGTTATGTTTTTTTGGAACAATTCTCCAATTAATTGTCTCGCTATAAATCCAGGAAAACCTGTAAAAAAGTGAACTGCCATCGCCAATTCCTCCATCCCCCTTTTTTCTTTTATCAATTATTCTTGACAAAAATCCGTATTCCTTTCTTTCATATACTGTATTACAAATTTGTAATTGCATATTATACAATACCGTTTCTTACACTTCGTTAATAGTTAAAGTTGTCAGCATCATTGTCAATCTACAAGCCAAAATCGAAAAGAATAATGTAGAAAGATTGCAAAAAAGAAAAAGAGCGAAAGGATAACTCCTCGCTCTCTTCCTACACGCTTATTATTCGTAAACTTGTATTCTTGCATTACTTATACAACTAAACAACTTAAAGCAAACTATATAATTGAATATGCTCGTTTTTCTCTGAAAACCAACGCATTGCAAATTCATTTTCAAATAAAAAGACAAGATTGTCGAAACGGTCTTTTACGAGCATAGAACGGGATGAAGACATTGATTCTTTTACCTCATTTTCATTTTTAATCCAACGGGCAATTTTAGATCCGATTGGTTGCATTACGACTTCCACATTATATTCATGCTTCATTCGATGTTCAAATACTTCAAACTGCAATTGACCAACCGCACCAAGCATAATCTCTTCCGTGTGTAACGTCTTATAATATTGAATGGCTCCTTCTTGTACAAGTTGAAGAATTCCTTTATGGAACTGTTTGGATTTCATTACGTTTTTTGCACTTACTTTGACAAACAATTCCGGTGTAAATTGTGGGAGTTTTTCAAATTGGAATATTTTCTTTCCACCAACAATCGTATCACCAATTTGATATGTTCCCGTATCATATAGACCAATGATATCTCCCGCTACCGCTTCGTCAACGGTTTCACGAGTTTCAGCTAAAAATTGTGTGGATTGGGTCACTTTAAACGTTTTGCCTGTACGAGCTAAAGTAACATTCATTCCTCGTTCAAACTTCCCAGATACAATGCGAACAAAGGCAATCCGATCTCGATGGGCTGGATTCATATTTGCTTGAATTTTAAACACAAATCCGGAAAGTTCTTCATGTGAAACTGGATCAATCAATTGTTCGTCTTCAGTTAATCTAGGTTTTGGAGATGGTGCAAACTGTAAATAGGTTTCTAAAAAAGTTTGCACGCCAAAGTTTGTTAATGCAGAACCGAAAAAGACAGGTGTTAATTCACCGCGGCGAATTTCTTCTTCAGAAAATTCGTTACCTGCTTCATCTAATAAATGAATATCATCCATTGCTTGTGTATAATATGAAGTTTCCTTCATTGGATGATCAACAGCTAATTCTCCATTTTCATCTAATGGTAAAAAACGATCCTTCTCATCTACTCTGAATTGCTCAATGCGTCGATGGAAGCGGTCGTAAATACCGAGGAACTCTTTCCCCATACCGATTGGCCAGTTCATTGGATAGGCTTGGATTTCAAGCACTTCTTCAATTTCTTGAATTAATTCTAGCGGCTCTTTTCCTTGGCGATCCAATTTATTAATGAATGTAAAAATTGGAATTCCGCGCATACGACAAACTTTGAATAATTTAATTGTTTGTGCTTCAATCCCTTTTGCTGCATCGATGACCATGACAGCACTATCCACTGCCATTAATGTACGATACGTATCCTCTGAAAAATCTTGGTGTCCAGGAGTATCTAAAATATTCACTCGATATCCATCATAATCAAATTGCAATACGGATGATGTAACAGAAATCCCCCGTTGTTTTTCAATTTCCATCCAGTCACTCGTTGCAAATTTTCCAGTTTTTTTCCCTTTTACTGTTCCAGCAGCTCGAATGGCCCCACCAAATAGCAATAATTTTTCAGTCATCGTCGTCTTCCCTGCATCCGGGTGGGAAATGATGGCAAATGTACGACGAGATAAAATTTCTTGTTCTAATTTTGTAGTCATTTTCTACGTCTCCTTTTTCTACGTAAACAATAATAAAAGAATTTCCCCTATTCCGACAACCATTTTCTGATTTTCATGAATAGCCTTCTATAAATTAACAACGGAATCTCTTACATAACAATAACTTTTCTTATCATCATAATTTTAGCCGTCCCTCAATTATTTGAGACGGCTATATTTTCATAATATTATTTTACGAATTTTAATTTCGCAGCTTCTAATGCAATATCAGCATCACTATGCGGGTACTTTTTATTACCTATTATTTGATAGTCTTCATGACCCTTTCCAGCAAAAATGATAATATCTCCAGGATTAGCAACAGATACTGCATGGCGCACCGCTTCTGCCCGATCACCAATACAAGCATAATTCTCATGAAGCATTCCTTTCGCTAAATCCCCTGTAATACTTTCATAATCTTCAAAACGTGGATCATCCGTTGTTAAAACAACATAATCAGCTTTGGATGCTTTTTCAGCCATTGTTGGACGTTTTGATTTATCTCGATTTCCACCAGTCCCCACAAGGAAGATGAGTTTATTTTCTGGCTTTTTAAAAGGCATTGCCGCTTCAATTGCTTTTTCAATCGCATCTGGCGTATGGGCATAATCAATAAAAATATGTAGTGGTAAATCTGTTTTAACCTTTTGCATGCGACCTCGAATCGGTACTAAATCTTCAATTTGCTCGATGATGATGTCAATCGGATACCCCCGAGCATATAAAACAGCTGCAGCAGCTAAAACATTATAAACATTAAACTCCCCTAGTAATTGCATTGTAACAGGGAATTTTCCTTCTGGTGTAATCATGTCAAAGGAAGTGCTTTCATCATTATACTCGCAATTTTCAGCCCGGAAATGAGCATCATTTTTTAACCCATATGTCCAAATTGGAAACGGTGTCATAGTTGCATACTTTTTAGACCAAGGATCATCCGCATTTAATACAACTGTTTTATTTTTTGTCAAATCTTGTCCTAATTGTGAAAATAATAGCCCTTTTGCGTAACCATACTCCTCCATTGTTCCATGGAAATCTAAATGGTCATGGGTTAAATTTGTAAATACAGCCACATCAAAATCCACACCCGCAAGTCTTCCTAATGATAGACCGTGAGATGAAACTTCCATGACCATCGTGTGGCAACCTTCCATCTTCGCACGGAATATCATTTGTTGAGTGTTTAAAGCATCGCTTGTTGTATTCGCTGTTTCATACAGAACACCATTCAAATTAAAGCCAATAGTTCCCGATAAAGCAGATTTTTCTCCTATACCCACGTACATTTGATGAATGATGTTTGAAACGCTTGTTTTTCCATTTGTTCCAGTGACACCAATCATCGTTAAATCTTTTGAAGGATAATCAAAAAATTTAGCGGCAATGAGCCCTAATGTCCTCTCCGTATCCGGTACAATTACTTGCGCCACATTCCCTTCTAATTGCAACGGTCGTTCTGCAATCACAACCGTCGCACCTTGATTCACTGCATCTTGAGCAAAATCATGACCGTCTACCGTGTAACCTTTAATACAAATAAATAAACTTTTTGGTTGCACACTTCTTGAATCGTTGGAAATATCCTTAATAGTATTTGGCAATTGTCCAATTACTTGTTTTAGTGGTATGACGCTCAATAATTCTTCTGTAATCATTTTTCTTCCTCCGTATATCCAATGGTAAGTTACGATATAAACTCACTTTTCTATGTAGCAACGGTGTATATTGTTATTAATAAACATTTTCTTTAATGATAATAATCATATCAAAAATAGATAATATTCGACAAAAATAATTTTTGAAATACGAATTTTTTAGAATTATATCGAATTTTGACGACATAAGCCGATTTTTTTCAAAATAAATACGCTATGAAATAATTTTTCTTTTTACCACAATTGAATAATTCAATTTATTTCAGGATTTTTCGAACTAATTTCACTTTTTGTTTATATGGTGGAAATAATAAGTTATTAGCAAATTTAGATGAACGCTTCAAAATCGATTTTGCATGGGTAAACGTTTCAAAACTCGCTTTTCCATGGTAACTGTTCATTCCAGAAGTGCCTACGCCTCCGAAAGGTAAATAGATATTGCCTACGTGAGTCACCGTATCGTTTATACAACCTCCACCAAAAGGTAACTCTTGTAAAAAATAATCAATTCGTTTTTCGTCTTCTGAAAAGAAATAAGCTGCTAACGGTTTTGGAAGTTTTCGAATTTGCTCAATTACTCTTGATAAATCGTCGTACTTCAATACAGGCAATAACGGTCCAAATATTTCATCTTCCATAACAGGACTTTGCCAACTTATATTTTCAATGATGGTAGGCTCGATATATAAATCCTTTCTGTCCGTTCTTCCGCCAAAAGTGACATTGTGCTTTTCCGATTGTAAAAGTTTTGCAAGTCGATCAAAGTGTCGTTCATTGACGATTCGTCCGTAATCTTTACTTAATTGAGGATTCTTTCCATAAAAACTAACAATTGCTTGCTTTAGTTTTTTCATAAATTTTTCATAAATCGAAGAATGGACTAGAAGATAATCAGGTGCGACGCAAGTTTGTCCAACATTGTTAAATTTGCCCCATGTAATTCGTTTTGCTGCAACATCAAGATTTGCACTTTTATCTACTATTGTAGGGCTTTTTCCACCTAACTCAAGAGTAATTGGTGTAAGCCGTTCAGCCGCAGCACGCATGACAATTTTTCCGACCGAGACGCTGCCTGTAAAGAAAATATAATCAAAAGGAGCATGAATCAATGCATTTACTTCTTCCTTCTCTCCTTCAACAACTCGTATATACCGCGAATCAAAGGTTTCTTCAATAATTTTTTTAATGATTTGAGCAGTATGAATAGCAGACTCAGAAGGTTTTACAATGGCAGTATTTCCACCAATTATAGCTCCAATTAACGGCTCCATCACTAATTGGAACGGATAGTTGAAAGGACCAATAATCAATACAACACCATATGGTTCTCGAATAATCATGCTCTTTGCCGGTTGAAAGTGGAATGGCGTTTTCACTTCCACAGGTTTTGCCCACTCATCGATAGACTTGATCATATGTTGAATGCTGTGCAACACGAAACCAACTTCATTAGAATAAGCTTCGAATTCGCTTTTTCTTAAATCCAAATTTAATGCTTTTAATATTTCACTTTCATACTTTTTGATTGTATTTCTCAAGTTTAGTAATTGTTTTTTTCGATATTCTATATCCCTTGTTTGCCCCGAATAAAAAAAATCCTTTTGTTCTCGAATCATTACTTCCACATCATATATATCAAATTTCATTATTTCCTCCCGAATACATAAATTAATTTTTTTCAGTCCATACTAACTACAGTAATATTACTACAACTTATTGAAGAACTCCTTTTAAAAATTAGCTATGGAGGTTCTTTAACAAGAATTTTTGAAGAGGGGGCAATGATGTATGATTTCGACTGAATATTGGTGGGAAGAAATTTTTTCTGGACCCTTGGCTATCGGAATAAATGAAGAAAAAATTCATCAATTAGAGGACGAATCGTTTTTATACTTTAAAGAACAATTACCACAAGAGGAAAATAATTATACTGGTGAGGAAACAGAAAATTAAACATTTAAATAAATAAGAACAGGCTGGGCATGTCTCACCCCAGCCTTTATTATGGTTCATCATCGACCGGCAACATTTCTCCTTCAGGTCCTAATTCCTTTGGAGGAACATCTTGAAATGTTTCCCCTTCTTCCTCTAAATCTCGCATTTTATGTGCAATACGGCTCGCAGCACATGCGGAAATACTAGCCACTAAATCATCTAAAAATGTATGGACTCCTTTGCCAGCTTTTGTGTCTAACTTTTTAATAATACCGATTTTATTTTTATCTAAATGACCATAAGTCGTTAATGCAATACTTCCGTATGTCAAAACAGAACCTAAAGCAATCGTTTCATCGACACCAAACAAACCCTCATCATTTTCAACAAGCGCTTGAAGTGGTTCTGAAAGCATCTTTTTTTCTGCTAATTCATCTAGTTCTATGCCGACAAGTATTGCATGTTGAACTTCCCGCTTCATAATAACGCGCTCAACGGAATTAATGCAATGTTCTAAAGTTAAGCCATGATTATATGGTGACTGCATTTCATACACAATTTCAGCTATATCTTCAATTGTTACGCCTCTTCTTTGTAATGCTTCCTTAGCTGCTTTCGTCACGTAATTCGAATGTACTCGACTTTTTTTCTCTTGCATTTGTGAATCCTCACTTTATTTGAATTTTCCTTTATAATGCTTATTTTAAATATTCTCTTATTTCATAATACACGATATTTTCGAATTATGATACAATTATGAACAACTGTTTTAAGGAGGATAAAAGGTGGAAAAAGGATCTATTCAAGAAATACCATTTTATAGTAATGCATTAGATGAACACTTTGAGTTGCTTGTATATACTCCTGGAAATTATACCCCTCTCTATAAATATAACATTTTAATTGCTTCAGATGGAAAAGATTACTTCCAATTAGGTGGAATTTCTCGTATTGCTGATGAATTAATGGACAATTATGAAATTGAAAACTTAATTATCGTCGGAGTGCCTTACAAAAATGCACAAGATCGTAAGAGAAAATACATACCGACAGGAGATCAACATGCTGCTTATTTGAAATTTTTAGCACATGAGCTAGTACCATTCATTGATAATGAATTTTCAACAACAGCGCTTGGTGCTAGTCGAGGGTTAATTGGAGATTCCATGGCAGCAACTGTATCTCTTCTTGCTGCAATTAAATATCCACATACTTTTGGCAAAGTTATTTTACAATCACCTTATGTAGATGAATGGGTATTAAAAGCAGTTGAGGAAGCACCAACTCATAATACGTTGTCAATTTATCATGTTATAGGAAAACAAGAGAAGGAAGTTGTAACACTTGATAAAGAAGTGAAGGATTTCCTAACACCTAATCGGGAATTAAATAAATTGTTACACTCTAAAAATTATCTCAATATATTCTACGATGAGTTTGATGGCAACCATACATGGAAATACTGGAAACCAGATTTAAGAAGAGCACTTTGCAAAACTTTTGGAATATAAAATAATGTATTCTCCGGGCATTATTTGCTATACTTAAGTAAAATTTGCATTTTAGGGAGGAAAGCGGATGAAGTTAAGTGTTGTGGCATTTCCATCAAAAAAACTGCAAGATTTGGCGAATACTTATCGCAAACGATATGATTCCCATTATTCAAAAATTACCCCTTATATTACGTTAAAAGAAGCCTTTGAAGTGGATGAATCACAAATTGAAAGTGTTTCAAATACAATCAAATCCATTACAAATAAATATGGTCCGCTAAAAATACACGCATCGAAGGTCAGCTCGTTCTTTCCAACAACGAACGTCATTTACTTTAAAATTGAGCTAACGGATCAATTGCAAAACATTCACGATGATTTATATAAAGAAATCAACATTGGTGAACCAAAACATGTGTTTATCCCACACATTACAATCGGTCGTGATTTAACGGAGACGGAACATGACGATATTTATCCTCAATTGCGTATGATTGGTATTGATGAAAAGGAAGAAATTGACCGCATACACCTAATTTATCAATTGGAAGATGGGTCTTGGACAACGTACGAAACATATAAATTAACTGGAGAATTATAATCAAATTCATTTTTAGTACATGACAATTAAAAGCAGCTTAGCTTAACAATGGGCGAGTTTTTTAATTCGCTCATTTTCTTTTCTCAAAATAACTGCATGAATACAAATGTAAGAGCCTTCTGAAAAGCCTTTTGAGATCTCGCCTTTTCAATGAGGAAACTTGTTTCAAATACCACAGAAACAAAGATAGATAATCATAAGAAGTGAGGGTGTCTGGAAAGTCGAAAACTTTCTAGACACCCTCTATCAACATTATCCTAACATTCTTTGAATGCTACTTAAGTCTAATGATTCTCCATTATTTATAATTGAATTCACAATTTGATCTTCTAATTCCTTAGAAATCGGCTTATTTGCTAACTGACTAACTCGGCGAACAATTTTACGCACTTGCTTTTCATTTGTAAAATCCGCATGTTGTATCGCATTTGCTAGTGCAAATATTTCTTCCATGCTTACGCCAGTCTTTTTTTCAATTTGTTTAAAAAAATGATTCATGCTTCCCCTCCTTACCACTTACATGCTCCTACAATTATTAATAAAATGAATAATACAACGAGTAGTACAAACATGTTACCGTTGTATTTACATTTACCTCTATAATATGCAGGACTTACATATGAGGGTGCACAATAGTCATAGGCTGGCATAATTTGTTGATATTGTTGTTGGCATCCACATTTATTCCACATAAAAAATCCCCTCCTTTCTATACAGTCGTAGTGTATGCATAGCTACAACGTTAAGGAGGGGTAATCGTCTAGTTGACTTTTCCTTTCGGCTTAAAAATTAACGCTGCAATAAACCCGAAAACAATGGCAGAACTAATACCTGAACTTGTTACTTCAAACATTCCAGTTAATACGCCTACCCAGCCATGTTTTTCGGCTTCTGCAATTGCTCCTTGGGTTAATGAATGTCCAAAAGATGTAATGGGTATTGTCGCTCCAGCACCCGCTAAGTCGATTAAAGGTTGATACCATCCTAATCCAGAAATAATTGAACCCGCAACAACTAGAATAGATAAAGTTTTTCCTGGTGTCATTTTTCCGACATCCATTAATAACTGACCTATAGCACAAATCAATCCACCTACAATAAATGCAAGTAAAAAGTCAATGAATATCATATTTATGCCCTCACTCCATCGTCACTTCGATTGCATGGGCAGTACAAGGAATTGTCTCCCCTTGTTGGAAAGTTAGTGGGGAGAGAAGAGAACCTGTCGCTACAAGTAATACTCGTTTATAACGCCCATCTTTTAATTGCTGAAGTATATAACTGAAATATACTGAAGCAGAACATCCAGCTCCACTTGCCCCAGCTAAAAAGGATTTATCTTCTCCGTAAAATTCTGCCCCGGCATCGCGGAAAATATTTAATTCTTCCTGGGTTGCACCTGTTTCAGCAAACATTCTTTTTAATATTTCTAATCCGATTTTCCCTAAATCTCCTGTCATGATGACATCATAGTCTTTTATTGTTTGTTTTCGCTTTTCTAGATGTTTGGTAATGGTGTCATATGCAGCAGGCGCCATTGCAGCTCCCATATGAAATGGATTCGTTTGTCCATAATCTACAACTTTTCCAACAGTCGCAGCTACAATTGAAGGGTTTTTCGGATTATGTTTCCCAATTAAAGTAAAGCCTGCTGCCGTTACAGTCCATTGGGCAGTCGCTGGTTTTTGAGCACCGTAATAAATAGGATAGCGGAATTGTCTTTCAGTTGAATTATGTTGGCTGGAAGCACCTGCAATAGCGTATTTTGATGCTCCTAATTCTGTCAGCAAACAAGCAATAATGACAGATGAAACCGATGTTGCACATGCTGAAAATAAACCTATAAAAGATGCAGCTATTTCTTTTGCTGCAAAATTAGTTGGCGTCATTTGATTTACTAAATCGCCTGCTAAAAAGAAGTCGATATCCAAATTATTTAAATTCGCTTTCTTTAGTATAATTTGGCAAGCTTCTTGAATCATCTTTGCATTACCCTGCTCATTCGTGGCTTGATGCCATCGTTCATCCTCTACTACAGAATCAAAATATGAATAAAAAACACTCTTTCTTTCTAACGGTCCTGCAACAGCTGCACTTGCAATAATAGACGGTTTACTTTGAAATATGATTACCATTCGATAACACCCATTGTTACTAAAATTAATTTAATTAAAGCTACAACAAATGCTGAAGAAACGCCAAATAGTATAACCGAACCAGCTAATTTAAACATATTGCCTCCCACTCCAAGCACAAATCCTTCTGTCCGGTGTTCAATTGCTGCTGAGATGACTGCGTTCCCAAATCCTGAAACTGGAACAGCACTTCCAGCTCCTGCAAATTGACCAAGTTTTTGATATAAACCAAATCCTGTGAGAAGCATTGAAATTAAAATAATCGTTGCAACTGTTGGGTTCCCGACTGTTTTTTCTGTAAAATCAAAAAAGATAATGTAAAAATACGTAATTGCATGTCCAATCGTACAAATGAGACCGCCTACCAAAAAGGCTTTTAATACATTTTTTAAATAAGGGGTTGGAGGTGTGATTTCTTGCTCAATCTTCTCAAATTGCTCCTGATTCATTACGTTTCCTCCTTCTTTAATTTTTTTAACTTGTTAAGCTGCTTCTTCACCTTTTCACTATCTTCTTCTGTTATAAGTTTTTGTGCTTCCCAATATAGTTTAAAATCTGAGGAAACAGTGATGTCATATTCAGGAAAGCTTTCTTCGAGCTTCTTTTTTAAATTCTTTTCAATTTTTGTTTTTTTATAATCTAACCAAGGTTTTGCTTGAATAGCAACCAACAACTGATCTTCTACTAAAATTGCTCTTCCGCTATATATATCATCCTCATTTTTCATAATTGTCGTTACTTCTTCTACTTCCTGTCCATTCATACTATTGACTTCAAGCGTTTTTTCATCATTGCATCCGAATAAAAAAACCGAAAGGAATATAGGGAATACCAATTTTTTCAAGTTCCATCCCCCTTTTTAATGTCATTATGCGTTTTCATAAAAAAAACTATTCAAGATAAATGACTTAAATGAAACGCGCCTATAGACAATCGCCCTTATTTCAATCGCACTTTTACATATTGTAGATTGAACAAAATTAAGTGAGGTGACATGATAATGGGTTGTGGAAGAAAACATTTTGAGAGTTCATCTCATCATGGTCGTCGTCATGAAGGATGCATTTGTGAAGTAGTAGAAACAATATTAGAACTTCAAAATCATGTAGTGGAAGATGATGATGATACTTGTGGAACAAGTTGCTTCTTAGAACCTCTTGGGGGAATTAACAATAAAAATCGTCGCAACCATGCAGATACTCGGGTATTTATGTTACTAACAGAAGATGGTTCTCCATTTAAAGTAATGTTCTGCGATAAAGAATATGGTTGGTACAAAACGCCATTCTTCAGAGTGGAAGATATGTTCGGTGATTGCTGTGCTACACTTAGAGCAATTGCTCCAACAAGCGAAGCATATGAACCAATATCAGCAGTAGATGGAGAGACATTAGATGCTGGAGCAATGATGGATTGCTACCACTTCAAGAAAACAGATACTTGCGTAACAGTTGATCTATCACGTTTTGCTGGAATTCAATGCATTGCTGACGTAAATTTACACATTAACAAGTAAGGAATAACATCCACCAAGAGGAAGGGGCAGCTTGCTCCTTCTTTTTATTTACTTTTATTGATTTACTCTTGAAAATCTTCTTGAATCTCTTATAGGTATTAATTGAGCTGAATTCTAGTGATAATCCAGTACAAGAAAATCGTCTTAAAATGCAATTGAAACTGCTGAAGCTAGACAATTGTCACGAAATAAAATGAGTTGCATATTTTATGAAAAAAAGGATGTGCATCAGTGGAAGAACCATTACTATTTATTCAAACCCCTCCTTTTTATTACATCGAAGTTGATGAAGACACGGAAGAAGCGTCTCTTGAAGAAAGTACTTCTGTTTATGAAATTACGCGTAGAGAGCGAATTAAAAATTCCGTTATTGCAAGGCAATTGCATTATTTTTCACAACCCATCAACCGTAAAAATCGTCACTTAATTTTCCATTTAAACAATGGTGAAAAAATTACAGGAATCATTGAAGGGTTAGATGGCATTTTGATTAAAATCCGTACACAAGACGACTTGAAAACCATTAATGCCAACGATATCGAAACAATTACCGTGTCGTCCAAAAAAGCATTTAAATAATTTTGTTGTAGGCAATTTGCCTTCTATAATTTTCAATATTTAGTTTCGTCCACTCCCCCGATAATTTTTCATTAAAAAAAGAAAAAATCTGCTCTTCCATTTAAAAGCAGATTTTTTCTTTCCATTTTTTTATGAAAGTTTACAACTGTCCTAACAATAACGTTGCCAATCCTAAATAAATTAAAATACTTGTAATATCATTTAAGGTCGTAATAAACGGCCCTGATGCGACTGCTGGGTCGATGCCTAATTTATGAATCAACAACGGAATAAAGGAGCCAGCAATCGTTGCTACAAAAATCGAACAACAGATGGCTGTCCCAACAAGCAACCCGATTAATAAGGATTGCTTCCAAACAAACACAACTCCTACTACAATCAAACCACAAACAATCCCTGTGATTAATCCGGTACCCATTTCACGAAAAATCATTTTTAGTTTGCTTTTTTCATCAATTTCTCCCGTTGCAATTCCTCGAACAACGACAGCTAGAGCTTGCGTACCACTATTTCCGCTAGTTCCAGAAATGAGAGGAATAAATAAAGCTAGCAACGCAACTTTTTCAAGTGTCTCTTCAAACTGGCCCATTAATGTCGCTGTAATCATTCCTAAAAATAGCAACATTACTAGCCAAGGTAATCGTTGTTTTGCAGCTTTGAATGGACTTGAAGCAATATCATCAATATCGGAAATACCGGCTAATTTTGAATAGTCGTCGCTCGCTTCTTCATCAATGACATCAATAATATCGTCTACAGTAATAATCCCTTGCAATACGAGATTGTCATCAACAACAGGAAAAGCAAGGAAATTGTAATCTTTAAAGATTTGGGCAATTTTTTCTTGATCATCTGTGACCTTTGCATAAACAACCCGATCACTCATGATATCTCGAATAAATGCATCTTCATCTGCAACAATTAAGTCTCTTAGCGATAAAACTCCTGTTAAACGATGAGATTCATCGACAACGAACACATAATAAATTGTTTCTGCATCAGGTGCCTCTTGACGAAGCACATTCATCGCCGAACGTACCGTTGAATTTTCTTGAATTGATACATATTCCGTCGTCATGATGGAACCGGCTGTATATTCTTCATACCCCAGCAACTCTGTAATTTCTTCTTTCGTTTCTTCATCCATCAATTCAAGAAAACTATTTCGATCATCTTGATCTAATTCATTTAATACATCCACCACATCATCGGTATACATGTAAGACAACATTTTTGCCGCATATGTGGGGTCCATTTCTTTAATAAAGTGTTCAACTTCTTCATCGTCCAATTCAATGGCTTCATAAATTTCCGCCATTTCTTCGGGAGACAAAAAATGATACATTGTCCTACGTATGTCTGGTCCAACCTTAACATAAAATTTCGCCCGCTCATACGCATGAAGTGATAAAAAATGCTTCCGGAATTCATCAATATTTTCTTCAATTAAATTTTGGAACAGCTGCTCCTCATCATAAGAAACATCCCGTTTTTCATCTTTTTCTTCGATCATTTTGTCTCCCTCCTCTCAACCTAAATGATAGGTTGCATTTTTAATCTCGACAATAAAATTTTTATGAATATTTTTGTGTATTTACAGAAAAAAAGATGCTCGAATAACTCGAACATCTAATTATGGATTATTTTTTTCATGGATTCAACTAGTTCACTAGAAAAAATAATTTTTTTCTTCAATAACGGATGAATCATTTCCAAGTATACGCAATGAAGGGCTTGACGATTTAATATATGTTTACTTCCTCCATATAATTCGTCGCCTACAAGCGGATGCCCGATATGCGACATATGAACACGAATTTGATGGGTTCTTCCAGTATGTAATCGTAGACGAACATGTGAAAGCGGCTCATTTTGATAAATGAAACGTTTTAATACTTTCACATCGGTATGTGCATATTGTCCATCTTCTCTTACTTCCCGTTCGATTATACTTGAATCTTTCCTGCCTATTGGGAGAATAATGGAAAGATCCTTTGAAACATGTCCATGTACAATGGCTTCATATTCTTTTATGATTTGACCCTTTTGCAATTGCATACTCATTAAGTGATGAATATGCCGATGTTTTGCAATACAAACAAGCCCTGTAGTATCACGATCTAATCTAGTCACAACATGGACGGTGGAATCAATTCCTTGTTCCAAAAAATATCCATAAACAAAATTAGCGATACTTCCCGTCGGATGTTCCCTTGAAGGAATGGTATTAATAAAAGGCGGTTTATCAATAATTAACAATGCATCATCTTCATAAACAATATTTAATTCTCCATACTCTGGTTTTAGATGCTCGCTCGCCTGTTCTTCAGGGAAAATGATTGTAATTTCATCCCCTTTCGAAAGGATGTGGCGAACATTTTGTTCTTCACCGTTCACTAAAATTTTACCACCGCGAAATTTGATTGCCGTTAATGCCCTGCTCGAAATATCTTGTTTTAAAATCGCTTCTCTTAATAATTGTCCATCTTCCATTGCTTGAAACTGCAGTTTAAATGGCATTTGAATCACTCACTTGCAATAAAGGAATCATGAACCCTTTCCCAAAATGGAAACGGACGGAATCTTGCAAATCGCACTTTCTCTTTTGCCACTTTGAAAATGACATAATCCAATTCATTGTGGTCCAATTGCAGATGGTCAATTGTCATTGTGAACGTTTGGTTTTTGACCGGTTTTAATTTACATGTATGATGGGCTGGTAACACTAGGGAGGATCCGATTGTACGGAAAACGCGGTTATTGATTGATGCCATTTCCGTCACTTGAATCGCTTGCAATGTAGGATGAATGATAGCGCCGCCTAATGCTTTATTATACGCTGTACTTCCTGATGGGGTTGAAATACATAAGCCATCACCGCGGAAACGTTCAAAATGGCGATCATTTAGAAACACATCCATCACTAACGTTACATTGGGCGATTTAATCGTTGCCTCATTGAGTGCAAGATAAGTACTGATTTCTGTATGATTGCACACATTTACTTCCAATAATGGATATTCAACAACCTTATATTGATTTTTCGCAATACATAATACTAACTTTTCCAATTCAGAAGGTTTCCAATCTGCGTAAAATCCTAAATGCCCAGTATGAATCCCTACAAAAGCCACTTTATCCAATCTTTTCACATGGTTGTGGAAAGCATGCAAAAGAGTACCATCTCCGCCAATGGAAATGACAATATCCGGTTCTACTTCATCCAATATTAATCCGAAATCCTGTAAGTAATTTTTTGCAAGTTCCTTCAATTCATTTGATTGAGAATCATTGCGTGATTGAATAGAAAATTTCAAATTATTCACGCTCCCTTTCCTCTCGGATCTTTGGATTTTGAGCTTCCTTATTTTCACTAAAATACGCCTGTGCTTCTTGTATTTCATAACGGATTGATGACATTTCTTCATCTAGTTGGAATGCTGCCTCAGCCGCACGTTTTAGGCGTAATTTAATTTCTTCAGGAAAATCGCCCTTATATTTATAATTTAAAGAATGTTCGATTGAAGCCCAAAAATTCATGGCTAACGTACGTATTTGTATTTCTACTAATACCGTCTTTTTCCCACTGACCGTTTCCACTGGATACTCTGCAATCATATGATATGAACGATAACCACTTGGTTTTTTATGAGTAATATAATCTTTTTCTTCAATTACTCTCAGGTCATCCCGCTGGCGAATTAAATTAACAACCGTTGTGATATCATCTACAAATTGACACATAATGCGAATACCAGCGATGTCTTGCAACTCCCTTGCTAATTGTTCTGAAGGTTCAAAGGGAATTCCTTTTTCAAAACTTTTATCATATATACTTGCTAATGGTTTCACTCGACCAGTAACAAATTCAATGGGTGAAGTTGTGCCTTCTGCAGAAAACTGAGATCTCATCCCTCTAAATTTCACTTTTAGTTCATCGACTGCTTGTTTATAAGGTCCTAGGAAGCGTTCCCATTGCCCCATAAAAATCCCCCCAATACGCTACAAAAACTCAATCAATTATTGTGCTTCTAATATTTCACGAAAAGTTTCTTCTACTGCTTGTACAAATTCATCACCGTAATTGCCATTTCCTTCAATGTTATATATGAGCATTTCTAATTCATTCGAAAAATTATGTAATAGTATGGATTCATTATCTAAAATTAATATCGGATCTTTCTTCTTTTTTATCATTTCTACTAATGCATGCCACACTTTTTTAGGAAATTGTAAATAACTATATTCGTTGTCTTCTTCAACGACATAAATAAAAGCAAGCTCGTCAGAATCCGTTAACACTTGTCCTGCTGGCTGAATTTGTATTTTGGAGTGATTTTTGTTTAAACTAAAATAAAGTTCATCATTTTCAAAACGATAATCATCAACGACATAAACGTTGCGCATTTATAACAATCCCTTCCTACCATTTCTCCTCATATTTTAACATAGCAGGAACTATTTTCGATAAAAAGGTTCAATAAAATGCATAAATGAAAGGGATAAAGTCATGAGTCAACAGTATGAAATTGAATTTAAAAACATGTTAACAAAAGAACAATATGAACAATTATTAACAGAGTTCAACATTCAAAAACATCAAATCGTTCGACAAGTTAATCACTATTTTGATACAGAAAATTGGCACTTGAGGAAATTTTCCAGTGCCCTACGCATTCGAGAACAAAAAGGAAAATATTTTTGTACTTTAAAAGAGAAAACGGCAAAACATATTCATCTTGAAACAACGGACATTTTAACACAACAACAAAGGGATGATATGCTTTCTGGCAAGGGATTTTGGGCACCTTCTGTCAAGGAAAGATTACTGCGATTGCAAGTGCCTATTGAAGATTTACGCCCCTTTGGAACATTGACAACAGATCGGGCTGAGGTGCCATATGAGGGTGGAATTCTTGTTTTTGACCATTCCTTCTATTTGCACTGCGATGATTATGAGGTAGAATATGAAACAAATAACCCAACAGTAGGGGAGAAACGGTTTTTATCTTTTTTACAAGAACGAAATATCGATATACAAATAGCTGACAAAAAAATCGCCCGATTTATGATAGCTGTCCAAGAGAAAGGAGTACAGTAAATGGATGTAACAATGTTGAAAACCATATTAGAAATTGACGCATTGCGTTCCCTAAATAGCTCTTCTATCAATGCAACGACTGAGGAAGGTTTATTTGCAGAAATGCTAGAAGAAATATTGGCTACTACCCAAAATAGCGATAATCCAGAAAAAGCCCTACTTGAAGCGATTGAAAACTTTTCTTATAAAAACGGACTAAATGATGAAGCAAAAGGTTATATTTCAAAATTCATATTATCTAGCCCAAATCCGTACATAACAACATCCTATTCTCAATCTAACGCTTCCGAATCAGAAGCAAATTTCGATTCAGCAACGCACGGAGATTATCGTGAAATTATTCAAAGAGCATCTGCCAAATACGGTATTCCTGAAAAATTAATTATGGCAGTTATAAAACAAGAATCGAACTTTAATCCAAATGCAGTAAGCTCAGCTGGGGCTACCGGGCTTATGCAATTGATGCCAGGTACCGCAAAATATTTAGGTGTAACGAATACGAAAGACCCTGAACAAAACATCATGGGTGGTACAAAATATTTGCGTCAAATGCTCGATCAATTTGATAATGACTTGGAACTGGCTTTAGCTGCATATAATGCAGGACCTGGTAATGTAAAAAAATATGGAGGCATTCCTCCATTTAAAGAAACTCAAAACTATGTTAAGAAAGTGTTAAATTATTATCGAACAATGTAGTTGGATAATTTCTATATTTCCCCTCAATTATCAACACTTGCTGAAAGCGATTTGTTTGAGAAAACGGTGAGTCGTTGATAGAATGAAATATAACTAATCAAGGTTTTCATAGTCGATCACAATTCGTACATGCGGGAAAAGTGTATAAAAGGAGTTTACACCTATGAATCGAAAGTATATGGTTCCTTATGAGGAAATTGGTGCTGAAAAGTTAGAAAAGCTTATTCATGCATTTTATAAACGAGTTGATGTCCATCCATTACTCCGTCCATTGTTTCCAGAAGATTTAAAAGAAACAATTCGCAAACAAATACAATTCCAAACGCAATATTTAGGTGGTCCGAATTTATATACTCAAGAACATGGTCATCCGATGATGAGAGCAAGACATATGCGCTTTAAAATCACTCCAGACCATGCTCAAGCTTGGCTGGAATGTATGAGTGAAGCGATGGATGAAGTAGGACTTGAAGGCCCATTTCGTGAACAATATTTCCAACGTCTTGTTTTAACAGCGCATCATATGATTAATACTCCGAGTGAGGATGAGGGGGGATTAGATTGAATAATATCCAGCTACTGTCAGAACCTGTCGCATCCACGAAGACGACAAAACCAATTGAACTTTATATTTTTATTGACCCGCTTTGTCCAAATGCCTTTAAATTACAGTCAATGTTAAAAAAGCTACAATTGGAATACGAGCATTATTTCACTTGGCGATACGTACTGAGCACAGAACTACAAACTTTAAACTGTGTTACTAGACGTATCAAAGGGTGCTTAACAGGTACTGATGTGGATATTACTCATCCTGCCTTACCCTCACTTGCCATTAAAGCAGCAGAATTACAAGGTAAAAAAGCAGCAAATCGTTATATTAGAAAATTGCAGGAACATGCATTGTTGGGAACTAAAAATGTTCATTCCTATTCAGCTTTAGTAGAAATTGCGAAGGAAGCAACATTAGACCAAGAGGAATTTATTAAAGATTTCGGATCAAAAGAAGCGGTGCGTGCTTTTCAATGTGATTTATATATCACTCGTGAAATGGAAGTTGATGAAGTGCCGAGCATTGTATTCTTTAATGAATGCATTGAAGATGAAGGTCTAAAAGTAAGTGGAATGTATTCCTATGAAATATACGTTCAAATATTGCAGGAAATGTTGGATGAAGAAATCGTCAGTAAACCGTTACCAACATTCGAAGAGTTATTCCAACGTTTTCAATACTTAACAACCGATGAAGTGGCAAGCATCTATTCGATATCCATGAGCGATGCGGAAAGAGAATTGAAAAAACGGATGTTACAACAAAAAATCGAACGTGTTTCAAATGATGCTGTTACATTATGGCGTTTAAAATCATCTTCTTTTTCACTCTAGTAATTGTGGATTAAATTTTTGATAATGATAGAATATCTAGATGCTTTTCTGAATGTAGACATGATATAGCATGTCTACGTTTTTTTTTGTTTTTTTAACCAAAGCTATGTTGTTAAAAGAGAAAGATTTATTACAGGTCTTTTGGTGCGAATGTATCATTGATGAGAATAAAGTAAAAGAGGCATTTGCTGCAGCAAATGCCTCCTTACACAAAGGGGATGGGAGAAATGTTCACGTTCAAACAAAGGGGTGTATGTTTGATATGTGATTTATTTCACGTTTTTAATTTATCATGGAATAATAATTTGTGCAATAAAGTTTAATGGAATTTCACAAATTCGACATAATGTAAACACTTTCATGAAACTTGCAAAAATTATTGAAAAATTAGGAACAATCAAGATAGTAAAAGCTATATATTTACTTCAAAAAACGTTCACATTCTCTAAATAAAATCGTCAAAAAAAATTATACATTAAAAACTTTTATTTCAAGAAAAAAAAGCTTCAAAAGAGATTTTATTAACTCTTTTGAAGCTTTTTTACTAACTTTAATGTGTATTTTACCGTATGAGTTATACAGTAATTCACTATTTCAATAACAGTGATTCTAATTGATTGAGTTTTTCTTCAAATACTTTGCAAGCTTGAGCGATTGGTTCTCTTGATTCCATATCTACACCAGCTTTTCGCAATACTTCAATTGGGAAATCAGAACATCCCGCTTTTAAGAAGTTGTTAATATAGCGATCTACTGCAGGACGTCCTTCTTCTAAAATTTGACGGCTTAAAGCAACTGCTGCACTTTGCCCTGTTGCATATTGATATACATAGTAATTGTAATAGAAGTGTGGTATTCTCGCCCATTCCAAGCCAATTTCTTCATCTACCGTCATTTCATCGCCAAAATATTGTTTATTTAAATCATAATAAATTTCTGTAAGATGTTCAGCAGTAAGCGCCTCACCATTTCGATCCATTTCATGAATCATATGTTCAAATTCAGCAAACATTGTTTGGCGATAAACCGTACTTCTGAAACTATCGAGCCAATGATTGAGTAAGTAAACTTTCACTTGTTTATCTTCCGTCGTTTTTAATAAATAATCGAATAAAAGCTCCTCGTTACATGTAGAAGCTACTTCCGCCACGAAAATGGAGTAATCCGCATAAGGATACGGTTGATTTTTCCGAGTATAGTAACTATGCATACTATGTCCAAATTCATGGGCTAACGTAAATAAATTATCAATATTATTTTGCCAGTTCATTAATACGTACGGATTCGTGCCGTATGTCCCTGAAGAATATGCTCCGCTTCGTTTTCCTTTATTCTCCATTACATCTACCCAGCGGCTATTTAATCCTTCTTGGACGATAGTTTGATATTCTTCCCCTAATGGAGCAAAGCTTTTCACCATAATATCTTTTGCTTTTTCATAAGGCATATCCATTTTCACTTTTTTCACAAGAGGTACGAATAAATCATACATGTGCAATTCATCCACATCGAGCACTTTTTTACGCAATGATACATAGCGGTGAAGTGCTGGTAAGTATTCGTGTATCGTTTCAATTAATTGATCATAGACCTTTTCAGGTATATGGTTGCCTGCTAATGCGCGATGACGAGCAGAATCGTAGTTCCGGATTCTTGCATAAACATTATGTGATTTTACGTTGCCTGCTAATGTGGAAGCAAAAGTATTAATATACTTGCCGTACGTATCATACATCGCTTTAAAAGCATTTTTTCTTACTTCACGATCTTCACTTTCTAAAAATGTGATGTAGTTTCCATGAGTCAGTTGTACTTCTTCGCCATCTTCATTCTTGATAGTTGGAAACTCTAAATCTGCATTATTCAAAGCGCTGAAAGTAGTACCCGGAGAGCTTGTCACTTCTGAAAATTGTGCTAATATAGCTTCTTTATCGGCCGATAATACATGTGGGCGCTGTAAATTTAATTCTTTAAACATTTGCTCATATAGACGCAACGGTTCGTATTCTTCTAAATATTGTTGTATTTGTTCTTCCGATAAAGTTAAAATTTCAGGAGTTAAGAAAGACCATGCCGCATTAATCTTTGCTCCTAGAGAACGTGCACGGCTTTCCATCCCTTGATATTTGCTTTTCGTCGTATCTTCATCGTGTTTCAAATGACTATATACGTATAATTTCCCGAAGCGCTCAGAAATTTTGTCGCTAAATTGCAATGTTTCATATAAACTTTTTGCGCTTTCTGTTGCTTTCCCTTTATACTTTTCTGCTTCTGAAATTAATTGCTCAATCTGTTTAAATTCTTCCTCCCATGCCTCGTCTGAAGGGAAAATTGTTGATAAATCCCAAGTCAATTCGACAGGCACTTCATCACGTGTTAATAATTTTTTTGCCATGTCAATGCCCCCGTAATGATAAATTTTTTTCACAATCATATTTTCTCAATATTTTCCTCTTGTTGCAAGAAATTGCCTATATAGCAATTCCTCTAATTGTTCTTCCTTCACTGTGCACATCATATCTTCCACAGACAAATCTTTGAGAAGTTCTACATATCGATTAACAACTTGTATAGCCTCACTCGTACATGCCCGCTTTGACCATCGTAAAAAGTCAATTATTACTTTTTGATTGATTGCATGTACCTTAATTCCCAATAAATGAATAAAATACATTAGTTCAGTTTGCCATTCTATTGCACATACATGAAATGCTTCATTTCCGCAAATAGGAATCCCTAAAAATATTGGAAATTGATAAAGGTCTATTCGCAGCTCATAAACACTTCTCAAAAATAAATCATTTACACCTTTTCGGCTAAATAATACCCTTGATTTTAAAAATTGATTGATAAAATTATGGTATGCATTTAATACATTGGAAAATTCCTTTTCTGTAAAAGGCCTCGGTATATAAAATGGGAATTTTTGTTTTAATAGTGGGAGAGGACTAATTTTTGATAAATAACTTATTCCCTTTAAATGGATGAGGTTAGATATATACAAAAATTGCTTTGTATTAGGATTATATGTCATTAAATATTTTGCTGTCTTTTCGCTAGTAATAAATTGTTGGAGTTGATGGGGAAGGGTAATTTTTTGTAAGCCATTTTCTTTTATTTTTGGAACAGGAGTCAATGCAATCCAAATAGGTTGGATATTTTTTTGATTGTAACCGCTATTTCGCTCAAGAAATCGTTCATGCTTTATTGGACTACATTGGAATTCAATTGCATACTGATATCCATTTAAATTTATTAGCAGATCTGGTCGTTGATTTAGTTCAGCTATATAAGGCTCTAGCAATACGGGGACTTGAAGATATCGAAAAAGTTGAAACAGCTGTTCTTTTCCTTGGAGATGTTGTATTGTTTCACCTTCAGAAAAATAAGACTCGCAATGACTTATTGAAATGTGAGCAAAGTGAGGCATTTTAACGGTTCCAATTTTCAATTGGAGTTTTTCACCACATTGTGGGCAATAGAATTGTCTTTCTTCTCTAAGGCGTTTTAATGTTGTATGAGGAATTGTGGAATCAATCACAAATCGTTCTTGATTTTCTGTAATTGCTACAAGCACAAAACCCCCCCTTTTCACACCATTTTATGGTAGAATTTTAGGATTGACAAGAGCATACAAAAAGATATATTTTTCAAGGGGGAGATTAACTGAAATTCAAAATATTAACATAAAAAAAAGTGCCTACACTTAGGCACATTTAATTAAAGTAATGAACAATTGTTTCCAAGCAATCTTCTTCCATGATCGCTGTACCATACTCTTTTAAACGATATATTGTCATTTTTGAACTTGTTAAATATTCATTTAAAATCGAGCGTATATTTTGACGAGTTGCACTATCATTCACACCAGCAAAATCGATGGCAATATAGTAATAATTTTCATATTTATATAAAGAAGTGTGCAAGCCGTACTCCACTAATCGATTTGCTACTGGAATAATTTCGTCGATATCCTTGAATTTATATAATGATATGTTCGCAATTCCTTCATGATTTAACACATCATCATCATCGAAGGGATTGAACGGGTCTTTATGGTTAACTGTAGCTTCATGATGTTCATCAAAATTAGAGAACAGAGAGCTTGGATCTGAATCATTTACATTGGCACGTGTGACGATTACTTCTAAACCTTGTTCTGAAGCATTCACGTGTATCCAAATTGGGCCATCTAAATCGAAATATTCTTCTGTGTTGATTTCACCAATCATATCCCAAAATAACTCTTCGCCTTTTGCTCTGTTATACCATATTTCTTCACGGCTATAACCGCGATCCTCAATATCACGATATGTGATAAAGAGCTTTATTGTATTTTCATTTACGCGTTCGATGTCCATGAGACTTCAACTCCCTTCACAGTCATTGGTTGAAAAACCGAAAGCGTGTACTTAGTATGTTTGAATCGGAGTAAAATACACCCCAATTCTTTAGTGCCTTTCCCCTTTACATCCCTTGGTATACAGAACAAAATGCTTAATGAATATTTATGTTTCATTCTATGATTCTATTGTATGATGAACTAATAGAAAATGAAAAGGAAAAACACCCTTCAAATAAAATTATTTGAATTATTCAAAATTGTAGATGACAATATCAATTAAATCAAGTATTAAGTGAAAAAAGGATGAATTTTCTTTATGAAGGAATTCATTAAAAAAAATGCAATAAAAAAGCGTAAACAAGTCAAACAAACGTTGACTGAATTTACACTTTTTCACCACATTATATGATTAATTGACCATTTTTTGGGCTTCCATTAATTGATAAGCACGTACTTTTCGAGGTAAAAATCGACGGATTTCATCTTCATTGTAACCAACTTGCAGACGCTTCTCATCTAAAATAATTGGTCTTCGGAGTAATCCTGGATGTTCTTGGATTAATTCATATAATTTTTGTAAAGGTAAACTCTCCACATCAACGTTTAACTTTTGGAATACTTTAGAGCGTGTAGAAATAATTTCGTCAGTTCCATCCTCTGTCATTCGTAAAATTTCTTTAATTTCACTAATTGTTAGCGGTTCTGAAAAAATATTTCGTTCTCTATATGGAATATCATGTTGCTCTAGCCAAGCTTTCGCTTTTCTACATGATGTACAACTAGGTGATGTAAATAATGTTACAATCATTGTTACACTTCCCTTCTATATATAAATCAAAGGCATCTATGCTTTATTATTAATTTAGAATTAATATCATTTTAAATTCTGTATCAATTATACAACATTCTTTTTCTTTTGAATATAGGATAATTGAAAAATTCACATATTCATATGATAAATTTAAAAAAACATTCGTGAATCTTAGCTTTTTTTCACAATTAACATAAAATTTCCTACTAAAGTTGTATTTTCTCCCCTCCTTTATCTTCCAATTCATTTTCTCAATTAGATAACGACAATCGAGAATTTCTATATTTATTAATAAAATTTCCTTACATTTTCCTACTACCATACTACCCAAATCTTTTTCATCTCATTCCAAAATGAAAAATTTTTCACGTTTGATTTTTCCTTTGAATTACTTTATAATTCACTCATAATTTACCGAATATATACATTGAACAACGATGACGAAGAGTAGTACATTTGATTTCTGCGTTTAGAGAGTCTGTGGTAGGTGAAAACAGATCGCAGAGCAAATGGAATGGACTTTCGAGTTGGCTTTACGAAAGTGAGTAGTAAAGCTCGTACACTTCACGTTACGAAGAATCGAGAGTGGCCGTTTAAGGCAAACTGGGTGGTACCGCGGATATACATCATTCGTCCCAATACAATTTGTATTGGTCGTTTGATGTTTTTTTATGGATAAAAATAGGAGGTAGTGTTAATGAAGACTATTTTTTCAGGAGTACAACCAACTGGAGTTATTACATTGGGGAACTATATCGGAGCATTTATGCAATTCCCTGCACTTCAAGATGAAGGAAATGCCATTTACTGTATAGTAGACCAACATGCCATTACCGTTCCACAAGATCCAAAAGAATTGCGACAAAACATTCGCACCCTTGCTGCTACATATCTTGCAACGGGCATTGATCCGAAAAAAGCAACGTTATTTATTCAATCGGAAGTACCTGCTCATACAAAAGCTGGCTGGATGTTACAATGTATTTCAGCCATTGGTGAGCTCGAAAGAATGACTCAATTTAAAGATAAATCAGCAAAGGAAGGAAAAGAATTCGTTTCTGTTGGTCTATTAACTTATCCACCGTTAATGGCTGCTGATATCCTATTATATAATACGGATATCGTTCCTGTTGGAGAAGACCAAAAACAACATATTGAATTGACTCGTGATTTGGCAGAACGATTCAATAAACGATATGGTGAAGTATTTAAAATTCCAGAAATTCAATTACCAAAAGCAGGAGCTCGCATTAAGTCATTGCAAGACCCGACGAAAAAAATGAGCAAGTCCGACCCAAATACAAAAGCGACAATTCGCTTATTAGATACACCTAAAGAAATCATGAAAAAAATTAAATCAGCCGTTACAGATTCAGATGGTGTTGTCGCTTTCGACGAAGAAAAGAAACCAGGTATCTCCAACTTACTTACAATTGAAGCAGCAGTAACAAATAAATCCATTGATGAGGTTGTAAAAAAATACGAAGGCCTTGGATACGGTGCCTTTAAAGAAGGAGTTGCTACTTGCTTAATTGAACATTTAACGCCCATTCAAGAACGATTCAACGAACTTATCGATTCAGAAGAATTAGATAAAATCTTAGATGAAGGTGCAGAAAAAGCCAATGCCATTGCAAACGAAACCGTTAAGAAAATGGAAATCGCGATGGGAATAGGTCGAATATCACGATAAATAATATTACTAATGATATGATCATTAAATACAATTCAGGAGAACCTAAAATATAAAAAAAGACTGCGCGCCAAGAATAACCAAGCGTCCGATAGTTTAAGTATAAAAGAAGATTGCTTACCGAAATAACGCAAATGCCATAGCTGAATAAAAACAGCATAAATCGAAATATCAAGCCACCATCCTTTACTACTCTTATTATTCATCAAATGAAGTAAAAATGCGTTTAGCTTTGAGCTAAACGCATTTTACTTATCGACAATTTTTTTATTCTTCTATTTTTTTGAATACAAGGCTTGCATTATGTCCACCAAATCCTAAGGAATTGCTCATAGCATATTGAATATCTGCTTTACGAGCTTCATTTGGTACATAATCAAGGTCACACTCAGGATCTGGATTATGCAAGTTAATTGTAGGTGGTAAAATTCCTTCTTTTAATGCTAATGCTGTAAAGATTGCTTCAATACCACCCGCTGCACCAAGCAAGTGACCTGTCATGGATTTTGTTGAACTCATAGCTAATTTATATGCATGGTCTCCAAAGACAGTTTTGACAGCCATTGTTTCATATAAGTCATTGTATGGTGTACTTGTTCCATGAGCATTGATATATCCTATTTCTGTAGGATCAATACCCGCATCTTCAATAGCTTGCTGGATAGCGCGGGCAGCACCTTCACCATTTGGCGCTGGAGCTGTAATATGATAAGCATCACCAGTTGCACCGTATCCAACGATTTCCGCATAAATTTTTGCACCGCGAGCTTTTGCATGTTCATACTCTTCTAATACAAGAATACCTGCACCTTCACCCATAACAAATCCATCGCGTTCTTTATCGAATGGACGGGATGCCGTAGCTGGATCTGTGTTTAGCGAAAGCGCAGTGCTTGAACAGAATCCAGCAACAGCCATTTTTACGATTGGAGCTTCCGTTCCTCCCGTAATCATGACATCTGCATCGCCGCGCTGAATCACTTTAAAAGCATCGCCAATAGAGTTTGTTCCAGAAGCACATGCAGTTACAGTACAAGCATTTGGACCTTTTGCTCCTAAATAAATCGAAACTTGCCCACTTGCCATATCTGGAATCATCATTGGAACGAAAAATGGACTTACTCGGCGGGCACCACGTTTTTGGAACACTTCAAATTGTTGTTCATACGTTTCCATTCCACCTATTCCAGAACCAATCCAAACACCAACGCGGTTAGCATTTTCTTCATTAATTACTAAATCTGCATCTTTCACTGCCATCAATGCAGAAGCAAGCGCGTAATGAGTGAAACGGTCCATCTTTCTTGCTTCTTTTCGATCAATATATTGTTCAATATCAAAATCTTTTACTTCAGCAGCAACTTTAGCTGGGAATAATTCTGCTTCGACTCTTGTTAACGGCCCAATGCCGGATTTCCCTTCTTTAATTGCTGACCAGGTTTCATCTACTGTATTACCTAGTGGTGTAACAGCACCTATACCGGTAATCACTACTCTCCTTTTCATGTATCTCTAGTACCCCCTTAGGATTTACTATACTTATAAATTACTATAACTGGAATATGAAAATCTATTATTTTCCCCATTTTATTACGGCGCCGCCCCAAGTGAGTCCTCCACCAAATCCAACTAAAACGACTATATCATCATCTTTAATTTTTCCTTCATCAAGTTCATCTTTTAAAGCAAGACCGATTGAAGAAGATGATGTGTTACCGTATTTATGGATGCGTTTTGATAGTTTATCTTCATCTAGCTCTAATCTTTCTCTTGCTGCTTCCATAATGCGAATGTTTGCTTGATGCGGAACTAAGAAGTCAACATCTTCTTTTGATAATCCAGCCTTTTCAATAACGGATAATGCTGTTGCCCCCATTTGACGCACAGCAAATTTAAATACTTCACGTCCGTTCATATAGATGAAATCTTCGTCGTTCATCTTCAAATATTTTCCGCCAGTTCCATCTGCACCTAATTCAAATGCTAAAATTCCTCTGCCCTCTGATACTTTACCAACAACTGCAGCGCTTGCTCCATCACCAAATAGTACAGCAGTATTCCGATCTTTCCAATCCGTAATTTTTGATAATTTTTCTGCACCAACAACTAAAACGTAATCATAACTGTTGCTTTCCACATACAATTTCGCTGTTGCAAGGGCATAAATAAAACCAGAGCAGGCAGCTGAAATGTCCATTGCAGCCGCATTGCTAGCTCCTAATCGTTCTTGCAATTGACAAGCAACACTTGGAAAAGCACGGTCCGGAGTAACGGTTGCTACTAAAATCAATCCAATTTGTTCAGGTGAAATCCCAGAGTTTTCAAGAGCTTCTTTTGCCGCTTCATATGCCATATCTGAGGAATCTTCATCTTCACGAGCAATTCTTCTTTCTTGAATTCCTGTACGCGTACGAATCCATTCATCATTTGTATCTAAAATTTTCTCTAAATCAAAATTCGTTACAATCTTTTCAGGAACATATTTTCCTAATCCTAGTATTCCTGCATTCATGGTATTTAACCCCCAATTTAATACTTGCGATTAGTAGTTGGTCTTAATTATAGACCATAATAATGAAATTCACAACAGAAAAATTTGTTTGTACGAAAAGTTTATTGTTCATTTTTGTCGTACTATGTTATGATTATTAAGATGAGCAAAGTATATACTAGTAATTAAAGTTCGATAGAGGTGAAACGAAATGCAATATATTATGTCATTCATTTGGGGAATTTTGTTAATTTCTATGTTAAGCTACGTAGTTGGTTCTATTTTAGGAATTACAGTTTTTGACTTTGTTACAACTTTAGTAGTTGCTGTTATTTTCACAGTACTCGTTTGGGTTGTAGCTGCGATTATTCCTAGCGAATCTCCAAAAGAACTTAAAGCAGATCAACAATAATCTATTCAACAGCTTTGACAAGCACAAAAAAATTAACGAATGGGACTCCTAACTTTCCCATTCGTTTTTTATTTTTCTAACTATTAATTTATGCAATTATCGGTATAGGTATTCGCTTGAACATAATAGCCAAGGAATAGATAAACAGGTGGATACTTCCAAGATTTGAGTATATTGGTCAATATCGAACTCATAATAGTCAACCTGAAGTGGATATTAGACATTCTATGGAACTTATTAGTCAAACAATCAAAATGAGAGGCTGCGATTTACTTTATTAGTCAAAATCGAACTGATAATAGTCAACTTGGGGAAGATATTAGTCATTCTTTGGAACTTATTAGCCAAGCAAACAAAATGGGGGGACAGAGATTTACTTTATTAGTCAAAATTGAACTGATATTAGTCAACCTAAGGAAGATATTAGTCAATCTGTGGAATTTATTAGCCAAGCAAACAAAATGGGAGAACTGTGATTTGCTTTATTAGTCAAAATCGAACTGATATTAGTCAACCTCAGGAAGATATTAGTCAAACTTAAGAACTTATTAGCCAAGCAAATAAAATGAGGGAACTATGATTTGCTTTATTAACCAACTCGAACTGATATTAGTCAACCTGAGGAAGATATTAGTCAAACTTAAGAACTTATTAGCCAAACAATCAAAATGAGAAGCTTAGATTTGCTTTATTAATCAAAATCCATTTTATTTTCGCCTATTTTAAAAAAACGGCTGAGCAAAAAGAGCTCTAGCCGTTTTCACACGTACTTTATTCACCTTTTGCTACTACTAATTGACCTTCTAGTAATGAAACCCTCATCATCTCGCCTGGAAGAATTTCTCCCTTTAACAACTCTCTTGCCACAGCCGTTTCAACATGTCGTTGCACAAATCGTTTTAATGGTCTTGCACCAAATTGTGGGTCAATACCGTTTTCTACAACCCAATTTACCACTTCATCATCCACGATTAGCGTAATTTCATTTTCAGCTACTCGTTGTTGCAATTGTTTAATGTATTTCCAGGCGATTGTAGTAAAGTGTTCATCCGTCAATGCATGGAATAAAATAATATCGTCTATCCGGTTTAACAATTCTGGCTTGAAATGTTTTCGAAGTTCTCTCATTACAACATTTTCAACCTCTTCGTCAACATAAGAGCCTGCTTCCAATAAATACTGAGAACCTATATTGGATGTCATAATGATAACCGTATTCGTAAAGTTTACAAGACGCCCTTGGCTATCCGTAATCCGACCATCATCTAAAATTTGAAGCAAAATATTCGCCACATCTGGATGGGCTTTTTCAATTTCATCTAATAAAATAACAGAATATGGATTGCGACGTACCGCTTCTGTCAATTGTCCGCCCTCTTCATAGCCGACATACCCTGGAGGTGCACCAACTAATCGTGATACACTATGTTTTTCCATATATTCACTCATATCAATGCGAATAAAATGATCTTCTGAATCAAATAATTGTGCGGCCAATGCTTTTGCAAGCTCCGTTTTCCCTACTCCAGTTGGACCAAGGAAAATGAAGGAACCGATTGGACGGTAAGGATCTTTAATGCCAGCACGTGCACGCCATACAGCTTCTGTTACGAGTTTCACCGCTTCATCTTGACCAACGACTCTTTCATGGAGAGTATCTTTTAAACGCAATAATTTTTCCCGTTCACCTTCCACTAATTTTGTAACTGGAATTCCAGTCCATCGAGAAACAATTGTTGCAATTTCTTCTGCCGTAACTTCTTCTCTTAAAATCCGATTTTCTGAAGCATTGGCTAAAGTTTTTTCTAATTGTTTGATTTCCTTTTCCACAGCAGGAATTTTTCCGTATTGGAGTTCCGCCAATTTATTCAAATCTTGCCTGCTCTGTGCATCTTCAAACTGACGGCGGTACTCATCCAATAATGCCCTTTTTGTTTGCAGTTGCTCCAAACCTTCTTTTTCGAATTGCCATTTCTTTTTTAATTCTTTTTGTTCATCTTTTAGTTGTTGTAATTCTATTCTAAGGGCTTCTAAACGTTTTTTACTCGCCTCGTCCTTTTCTTTCATTAACGCCTGCTCTTCTATTTCCAGTTGCATCACGCGGCGAGTCACATCATCCAATTCTTGGGGCATGGAATCGATTTCTGTACGAATCATTGCGCAAGCTTCATCAATTAAATCAATGGCTTTGTCCGGTAAAAAGCGATCTGTAATATAGCGATTTGAAAGTTGAGAAGCAGCTATTATCGCACGGTCATGAATTCTTACTCCATGATGCAATTCAAAACGTTCTTTTAAGCCCCTCAATATCGAAATCGTATCTTCAACAGAAGGTTCTCTCACCATCACTTGTTGAAATCTTCGTTCTAAAGCTGGATCTTTTTCAATATATTTACGATATTCATCTAACGTAGTCGCCCCGATACAATGAAGTTCACCACGAGCAAGCATTGGCTTCAAAATATTCCCAGCATCCATTGAACCTTCTGCTTTACCTGCACCAACAATCGTATGAATCTCATCAATAAACAAAATGATGCGCCCTTCTGATTCACGAATTTCTTTTAACACGCTTTTTAAACGTTCCTCAAATTGACCACGGAAACTAGCACCAGCAATTAATGAACTCATATCTAATTCCCAAAGAATACAATCTTTCAATCCTTCTGGCACATCTTTACGAACAATTCGTTGAGCCAGCCCTTCAACGATTGCGGTTTTCCCAACGCCAGGTTCTCCAATTAACACTGGATTATTTTTCGTTTTTCTGGATAAAATACGAATCACATTTCGAATTTCTTCGTCGCGGCCAATAACAGGATCAATTTTCCCTTTTTTTACTTCTTCATTTAAATTGCGTCCGAATTTTTCTAATGCACTTTGATTATCTTCCTGTTGTAATTGCATCCAATCACCTTCTTATATGTTTGACCTTCTTTGACTAACTTGATTATAAGATTACGATTATGGAAATGCAAAAAATATCTCCAAAATTATTCAAAAAAAACAGTAGATTAATGTGGTATTATATATATAAGTTTAAATGTGTGTCGTTGAATGGAACCGACAAATTAACATCATTATTAAGGATGTGATGAATAGCATGGTCTTAGTCGATATGGTTCCTATGAATTTCAATTCGCTATTTGCAGAACATGGTCTGTTATTGAAAATAGATAAAGGAAATCAAATCTTCCAGGAAGGTGAAAATGCAGAAGAACTTTATCTTATTCAAAAAGGAGCCGTACAATTAAGCAAAGAAACAGAAAGCGGTAAAGAATTGACGCTAAGAATTTGCGGTCCTAACTCCATGATCGGTGAATGTTCTGTTTTTGGTCCTCCTATCAATCATACAATGACTGCTAAAGCAATGATGAATACTGAACTTTTGTCCATGAAAAAAGATTCATTAGAAATGCTTTTAACTGAGCAACCGACATTAATGATTGAATATATTAAATGGCTACAAAATGAACATCTGAAAACCCAAAGTATTTTACGGGATTTAGTGATGCACGGTAAAAAAGGAGCTCTTTACTCAACCCTCATTCGACTTGCCAATACTTACGGCAAATTGAATGAAAACAACGATCTTTACATTGATTTCAATTTAACGAATTCGGATCTTGCCAACCTTTGCTCCACAAGTCGAGAAATGGTGAATCGTATGCTGAATGATCTAAAAAAACAAGGAGTTATTTCATTTGATAAAAGCATCATTACCATTCACAATTTAGAGTATTTGAAGAAAGAAATATGTTGCGAAAACTGTCCGCTATCCGTTTGCCGCATTGATTGAACATGGAGGCTGGGACAAAAATCGAGTAGGAGGGAGTGATTAGCTCCCGTCCTCTCACACCACCGTACGTACGGTTCCGTATACGGCGGTTCAATTAAGATCATTGACGCAAGTTTTCATAACTTCCGTGAATAGCTTGTCTTCTTATGCCAGTGGTCACTCCACCCTCCAAGAGGTCTCCCACGGGATTCACCGCTTCCTTCCTCAAGTGAGGTACTACGTTTTCTGTGTTCATCATGACTCACTGAATGCCAAGGGCTATTCTCTCTTAATTGTTCGGTCCTTCTTAGTAGTTCTAAACCAACTAATACTATGACCTCTGCTGACTTCTGACGGTTCAGCTACTTATCACTAAGTAGGTTATGAAGCGTACTTCACCTATCCGCCAGACCTCCCCGGGTAAGTACATGCACTTTCACACCATCTATCCGCCTCATTTACTCGATATGACCTTCGACAGAAAGAGCTTTGTTTTGTTTCGCAAACTCACTCAATCATACCTAGCCTTATATGAGGTTCGTGTTCCTCGGACCGGTGTTTTGCCTCCAGCTTCCTTCAGATTCCGCGTCACCACGGACACCCTTGCTCTTGGCTAACCTCTACTTCTGTCTTCGGGGTTCGGGACTTACACCCTATAGTTCATGTACATGCCGGGCGCACGATAAAAAACACCATTTTCTCACGGGAGAAAATGGTGTTTTTTTGATAATTGAAGAAAATTTGATTTCCGTTCCGGGGACGCTTTCCGCGGGCCCGGCTCGAGCCTCCTCTGATTCAATCCTTCGCTCCTGCGGGGTCTCGAGAGGGCTCGTCGCAGGAAAGCTTTGAATTTACTTCCTTGAACTTGCTCCGCTTTGCGACTAAGCGTGCGCGACAGGAGCACTCGCCCCGTCACTCCAATCAATTTTTTACAAAAAATCTTTTTGCAGCTCGTTCACTTTATTAGTTATGTCCCATCCTTTTTTTAATAGCCCTCTTTATAAGTCAATTTTTTGCAGCCAGAGTTCCTCCAAATGTCCGCAATGATGATCCCTTAATAATTGTTGCACTGCCCCTGCCGCCAATATTCTTCCTTCATGCAAAATAATGACGTCATCAGCCAACTGTTCCGCGAAAGCCAACATATGGGTTGAAAACAATACCGTTGTCCCCCGATTCCGTTCTTGGGCCATCATTTCTTTCAGTTGTGCAATCCAATAGGGATCAAGACCGTTCGTAGGCTCATCCATGATGATCAGCCCATCCCCTCCAATGAGGCTCTGAGCCAGATTTAGGCGCTGGCGCATTCCCTTTGAAAAGGAAGAGACTTTTTGCTTTTTCACTTCAAAAAGCCCGACTTTTTTTAATATTTCATCTTGTTCTCCTTTTCCAACCTTTTTTAGTGAAGCCAGGAGTCCCAGCACTTCTTGCGCCGTCAGCGTGGAAGGAAAATCCACATCATCCGGCATATAACGTACAAAGTCATCCTGATGCCAAATCAGTTCCCCATTCGTCGGCTTCTCCTGCTTTGTCAGCAGGCGAATCAGCGTGCTTTTCCCCGCACCGTTGCCTCCCGCGAGAGCGACGATGCGGCCTTTTCTAATGGTGAAATTGGCATCATGGATTCCCCGATTGTTCTTATAAATTTTCTGCAAATTTTTCGCTTCAACAATCATTTTTCAACACCAAGTTTCTTTAATTTGATGGTTGCCACAATGAGTGGAAGTGCAATCCATAACAACGTCACTGCCACAAACACTATTGTTCCAAACGCTGACTCATAGAAGGCGATCAAATCATAATAAGTCGGACCAAGAACCGCCGTCTGATGGGAAAGGAGGAAATATCCAAACCGCAGCCAATCTGCCGGATTGATATGCAACATGACAATTGTGAGTTTTTGCAACACATGTCCAGGAACAACCGTACCGACAGCCATAACCAAATAAGATAGAAGCAATAATAACAACGCCCACACAACAAGGGAAATGGCAAGGGCATGCAAGCGGTTTTTCGCCAAACTTCCGAGCAATATGGCAATCGATGAGAAAATGAAAATCAAACAGAAAGCGATGCTCAACAATTCAGAAGGAACTTTGACGCCGCCGAATAACCCTCCAAGGGTAAAAACCACCCCAAGGGACAATATAACAATAAACATGAAGGAACCGATCAGCGCAATAAATTTGCCCAACACATATTGGACAATTTTCATCGGATAGGTTTTCAATAAAGAAAACCAGCCGGATTCCACATCCCCCGCCACACTCATTCCTCCAATGGTGAGCGTAAACAGCGGCAATAAAAACAATAGCAAATTCAAAAAAGATGCCGTTTGTCTCGTAAATCCTTCAATATCCGGCAGTGCCAGCTGCTGAATCATGACGATGGCGACAAAAACGAAAATGAAGAGGATGGCCACCAGTTGCAGCCATCTGCTGCGGAGCATTTGTTTCCATTCCAATAAAATGAATTTGCCCAGCATCAGAAATGGATTCCCCATTGAAAATCGTCCAATTGTTCAAAGGAATACACTTCGCCTTCACCGTTCTCTTCCATGTATTGTTCCGCAGCATCTTTGGAAGGGAAGGCGAGCACGCCATAATTCATCGGTGTCCAATAGTCTTTGGAATAAACATAGGTTGCATCTTCCACAGGAAGCCATTCGTTGCCGTCAGCGCTTTTTATATAAGCGGCACCCACTTCCGATTCATCGACATCTTTCAAAAATTCCACCAAACATCCCAAATCATCGAACACTTCATAATCCCCGTTTTTAAAGATCAGTTCCGCCGCATAATCTTCATGGGCAATCCCCATGTTGCACACTTTGCAAATATCAGTTTCCACATTGATTTCTTTCGGCTCATAGGCTTTTTCCGAGCAGCCGACTAAAAACAAGCTCAATGATAAAATGAAAATAAACGTTTTCCATTTCATATTAGGACACTCCTTCTCCAAATAGCGATGCATCCGATTGTAAAAATCAATCCAATGATGAGCTGAGGCAAATGGAATTGAAAATGGAAGGCTTTGTCCCTTTCAAATTGGGTTGCCGGTGTTTCATCCACCAAAAGCTGTTTGGCGGTTTTATTGGTTTGTTGATCGATTTGATTCAATAAAACCACGCTCGGCGCTTCCACATAATATTGGTACACCGGTTTTCTCACGATCCACTGGCCAAAGCTTTGCAATGCCACATAGGACTCGTCCCCGATTCCATCATCGTCGATATCAATCCCTGCATAGTCATCGTAATAATTTTCCTGCAGCTGAATGCCTTTCACATCTGAACGGACATTCACCAAATTCCCTACAAAATCGTTTTTGGCGACCAGGTTCGTGCCCGATTGAATGGATTCAATCGCCGTTTGATTCATTTGAAAAATATTGTCGGAAATCGTGACTCCATCGGATTTTTGAATGGAAAGGGCGACCCGGTTTCCTGAAACGGTATGTTTTTGTATTTCGATATTCTTGACCTCATATAGGGTGATTCCCGTCCCGTTAAACCCATTTTGATAGGAAATATCGTTATTGAATAGGCTTACATTTTCCGTCATCATGATCATAAAACCTGTCACATTTTTCCGGAACTTGTTTTCTGATGCTTCAGCATCTGCACTATACATAAAATGGGTTCCGTACCGGCTGTTTTCCACTCTATTGCCTTTTACGGTGATTCCCTTTGCGTTTTCAATGTAAATTCCGTCCTGCACTTTGGAAATTTTATTATGTTTGATGGACAGGTCGTAACTGTCATAGATGGCAATGCCGTTTCGTTTATTGGCAAAATCTTGATCATTACCCGTAACGGCAACTTGCCGAATATCGATTTGTTTGGAATTGTAGATTTCGACCCCGCTGTAAACATGGTTCATTGATACGTTTGAGAGCTGAACATTTTCCGAATTTTTAATGAGAATCCCTGTTCCGGATGTGCGCAATTGCAAATTTTGAATGGACACATCCTTTGCCCCCGTAACCGCAATGACCGGTTCTTCTGGATTTTTGGGAAGAAGGATGACTTTCTCATCCCCAATCAATGTAATCCCCTTGGATATGGATACATTCCCTTCATATGTACCTGCCGAAAGATGAATCGTTGCCCCTTCCCCGGCATCATCGATGATTTGCTGCAAATCCATGTTGGCGTCCGCTTCATGGACAAAGGCTACAAAGCAAATCAGGAATACGAGGTGGCTTATTATATAACGCACGCTGATCAACTACTTTCAAACGGTATTGGGCCGTCCAGAAAACACTTTAGACGGCCTTCACAATTTTTACTTTAGTTCTTTCGATGATTTTTCAAGATGGATTTCATTAATGGTTATGTCCATCATGTGACATATTTTGCATGTTTTGCATATTTCCTTGTTGTTGCTGTTGTTGTTCCGCTTGTTTTTTCAATTTAGCTTCGCGTCTTTCTTTTGCTTCTTGTTTTACGACATCAAGCGCTGTGATTTTGTAGCTAGGGTTGTCTGCGATGAATTGATCTGCATCTTCTTTGTTTTTAAAGAATACGTAACCCCAGTTCATTGGAGATTTTAAATCTGTTTTTACGATCGTTGCATCATCGACAAGTACCCATTCCAATGTATTGTAGTCACGCACATATTTTTGGTTCTTTTCATTGTGCGCCAACTCCGCGTTCAATAAGCAACCGATATCATCATAGAAAGCAATCGTGCCATCTGCTTTGATCGCTTGACCGCTGAATTTTCCTAAATCATCTGTCACTTCATAAACTTTCATATTACACATTTCACATTTCGTATCGGCAGTCGGTTCTTCAAGGCGTGCATCCGGTTTGGATACGGTAACTTTCTCATCTTCTTTATTTTGTTTGTCTTTGCTTACTTCCGTTTGTTTTGTGTCGTCATTTGCATTTTTTGAATCGTTACTTGCATCATCTGATTGTCCACAAGCAGCCAATGTGAACAAAGCGATCAACATCATGAGTGTCAATAATTTCTTCATTCTGATAAGACTCCTTCCAACATATTACTAGAATAAGTTCTACGCTTATTACTTTACTAAGAAGTTGTGAAAAAAGATGAAAGTGTCTGTTAAAAAAATGAGAAATAAAATTGGCAATTTTGTTGCATGCCCGTTTTCATCCCAAACAAAAAGAGCGAACCGGAAAACTCAACGTTTTCCCAATTCGCTCTGCATTTACAATCAAACGAGGTGCCGGAAATGCCTTTTTCGTGCTTATATTTTAACCAAATTATATGATTCAATACATCCGTTTGATTACTGCAATCATCGGATTCCCAATGCCATTTTTGCGTAGCGGGACATCATATCTTTATTCCATGGCGGATTCCATACAATATTGACATCCACATCTTTAATTTCTGGAAGTTCGCTCAACACCGTTTTAATTTGATCCACAATAATTGGACCAAGCGGACAGCCCAATGAAGTCAGTGTCATGGTAATTTTGCAGACACCTTCATCATCCATATCCACATCATATACCAAACCGAGATTGACAATATCGATTCCCAATTCAGGGTCAATGACGTTTTCCAAAGCACCAAGAATACTTTCTTTCATATCCGCATCCATTGCCATCAGCCATCGCTCCTTTCAATCCGAAAATGATAACTGTTCTCAATCATCATACTATATTAAAAATTAAAATACAAAAGTTTCGTCTTCTGTCAAATGTTTCGCAAGGAAGTCGGTCACTTTCAGCATCCCTTCCCGATTCACTTTATGCCCCTGGTTTTCATCAATAATCAACTGCAAATGTTCCGGCTGTTGATAGTATGGACGGGCCTGTTCATAAAAATGTACCGCATTTTCCATAGGGACGGTCACATCTCTTTTTCCATGCCAGAATATCACAGGGCGATTGTTTAATCGTTCCGGCGTTTTTGATATATCATATTCAGAAAGAGCGGTATGTATCTGTTCGATTTGCTCATCGCTCAAAGGAAGCGGAATCCCCGCTTTTTCAAACTCCACCAGCTGATAATCCGCAAAGGCGTTGTATCCCGGTGCACCCATGCAAATGCCGGCTGCATCAATCCAATCATATTTCTTCAAACAGCCGCATGTTGTAATTCCGCCCATGCTTGTTCCTGCAATACCCAATTTTTTCGGTTGGAAACGGGATCGGATTTCATTGTATAACTCCCCTACCTCGTGTATAGAATTCAAAACGATGTTCCAAAATTGCAAATTCATTTTTTCTTCGGATAATCCCTCGCATCTGTCGCCATGCAATAGGGCATCCGGCAAAATCACGCGAACCCCTTTTTTCACTAGTTGATAGGCATAATGTAAGTTGTGTTCTTTCGCACTTGTAAATCCATGTAAAAAAATGAGAACGGGTGAACATTCATTCATTTCTTCATTATAAAAATGAATCAGCGGAATATCCTGCCATAATTCTTCATCTATTAACATTAACGCTTCACTCCTCAACAACTCTCTCTTATCAATTATGTTACCAAAAATTATAACTGGTGACAAAATTTTGACGAACTCCAATCGTCGCGATAAAATCGTAAAGACAGAAAGGGGACTTTCCATGAAACAACATCTAATTGTTTTGGACCTGGATGGCACTCTATTGACGGACAATCATACCATTTCGCCGAAAACCAAACAAACCTTGATGAAGGCGAAAGAAGCCGGCCATCTAATCATGATCGCCACAGGAAGACCATTCCGGGCGAGCAATATTTATTATCAGGAATTGGGATTAACCACTCCGATTGTCAATTTCAACGGAGCTTATATACACCATCCAAAAAATCCATCTTGGCAGGCCATCCACTCCCCCATCGATATGCGGGTGGTGCACGACGTCATTGATTCAGTGGATAAATACCAGTATGAAAACTTAATTGCCGAAGTCATTGATGATGTGTATATACATGTGGAAGATCCGACAATGATGAACATTTTCAAAATGGGAGATCCCAAAGTGACCATCGGAAATTTGCGCGGCAACTTGAATGAAAATCCAACAAGTTTGCTCATCCACGCCAATGAAAACAACGTGCCTTTGATCCGCCGACATTTGCAGGAGGTGCATGCGGAACTCATTGAACATCGGCGTTGGGGAGCACCTTTCAATATTATCGAAGTGGTGCGGAAAGGATTAAATAAAGCGGTCGGCGTTTCCCTCATTGCAAAAGATTTGGGCATCCCAAGGGACCGCATCATCGCCTTTGGGGATGAAGACAACGACTTGGAAATGATTGAATATGCCGGCATCGGGGTTGCAATGGGCAACGGCATCAACGAATTAAAAAGCATCGCCAACGAAGTGACCGGAACAAACAATGAAGATGGCATTGCAAATTTCTTATCAGAAAGATTAAAATTATCTTAACATGATTCCATCATGAGGCACCCTTACTTACCAATTTTTGAGAAGGGTGTAATAATTTTATAAAGGATGGAAAGGAGAGTAAAATGATTCTATTCACAGATAGTGCGAGCGATTTGCCAAAAGCTTATTATGATGAGCATAATGTGGTCTTTTTCCCGCTGAAAGTCCACCTCAATGATACAGAATATGATGATGTCATCGGCATCGATCCAAAAGAAGTTTACGATGAAATGAGAAAAGGCGCTGCACCGAAAACTTCCCAAGTATCGCCTGAAATGTTCTACAATACCTTCGAAAAATACGCCCAAAGCGGTGAAGAAGGGGTTTATATCAGCTTTTCTTCCCAACTGTCCGGCACTTACAACACGGCTGTCATGATTGCCGAACAATTGCAGGAAAAGTATCCGGATTTCAAATTAAAAATCATTGATACGAAATGTGCTTCCCTTGGACAAGGCCTTGTTGTGAAAAAAGCCGTAGAATTGAGAGATGCTGGAGTCCCTTTCGATGAGCTCGTTGAAAAAGTGGAAAATTACGCAAAACATATGCAACATATTTTCACCGTGGAAAATCTGGATTACTTGGCAAGAGGCGGACGCATTTCAAAATCAAGCGCGTTTTTCGGTGGCTTATTGAGCATCAAGCCCATCCTGCATGTGGAGGACGGGAAGCTCATTCCCCTTGAAAAAATAAGGGGAAGAAAAAAAGCCCTTGCCCGGATGGTTAACATCATGGCTGAACGCGGCGGAGATTTTTCGGATAAAATCGTCGGAATCTCCCACGGGGATGATTTGGACACGGTGGAAGAAGTGAAAAAGTTGATTGAAGACAAGCTCCGTCCAAAAGGCTTTGATGTCACGATGGTGGGCGCTGTGATTGGTTCCCATTCCGGCCCTGGCACATTGGCGATCTTCTTTACGGATAAAGATTATTAAGAATAAATGTTTAAAGCACCTTCTCGGATTACGAAGGTGCTTTTGATTTTGTGCTATATCCACAGTATTTGTGACAATATCTTCTGATTTAGTGGACATAATGACCGTTGTCCATTATTTACTCTTGATCGGCTCTTTTGCCAATAATTCAATCTCATGCAGTTCAGTCGGATTGTCAAAATCGATGCTATAATGTTTGACCCGCTTATTCACAGGAACAATCTCATAGCTAAATTGGAGTGGGATGACTGGAGCTTGTTCTTCCATATATTGCTGCCAAATCCGAAACTGTTCTGCACGATATGATTGATCAAATGCTTCTGGAGAATCGATTTTTTGAATCGTCTCCTCTAAAAAGTCAGACGTAAAACGGCTAAAGTTAAAGGCATCGGATTTTCCATACAAGCCGGCTGGCGAAGGATTTGTCCCCGTTCCCCATGCAGCCATAAAGACATGGATTTCTGGATCATCTGCCTCCACTTTATCGTAAAAAGCATTCACTTCAATCGGTCTTCCTGTCGTTAAAGTGACATTTAATCCAACATCCCGCCAATTTTGTAAGTAGTAAGCAGCAATTTCATCTTGAATGGTATCTCCTGCCATTGTCGCAAACTTGATTTCCAGCTTATTTCCCTTTGGGTCTTCCCGGAAGCCATCCCCGTCAATATCGATGTAACCTGCCTTGTCTAAAATCTTTTTTGCCTTTTCGGGATTATACGTATATCCTTTCAGCATAGCATCATGGTAGGTTTTAAACGCTGGAGGAATCAATGAATTCGCCCGTTGACGAAAATTGAAAAAGAGCACTTCGCAAACCGCTTCCACATCCAACGCATACCCCATCGCTTGCCTTAAAGCCTGATCTCCTACAGGTGTGGAATTTAAATCAGTCACCACTTCTCTCTTTTTCGGGTCCCATTTTCCCAACTTAAATCCTAAATAGGAATAATATAATTCTGGCCTCCCTAAAATATCAATGTTGTTAAACTTCTGGATTTCCGGCCATTTTGTTGCAGTGAATCCTGACACAATATCATACTTTCCAGCCCCAATCGCAACAGATACTGAGCTGGATGGAACAACCTCCACAAAGACACCGTCCAATTTCGGTTCGCCTTTCCAATAGTATGGATTTTTCACAAATTGCACAGATTCCCCAGGAACAATTTTATGAAACTTGAATGGCCCGAGTGTCACAGGATTTTTTCGAACGGCGTCGCTTTCAATTAACTTCTTCACAGGAATGCCTTTCAGCTGATGGCTGGGTGCCGCATAGGTCCATAAACCGTCCCCGCCGGAAAATATCGCAGGCGACAACTTTTTGAATCGGATTTCCAATGTGCGCTCATCGATTTTCCGGATGCCGGAGATGGTTTTCGCTTTTCCTTCGTGGTATTCTTCCACCCCGATAATATTCTTGAATTCCGTATCATATCGGACGCCCGTATAATCAGGATGGGCAATAATTTCGTAAGGCAAAATCAAATCTTCTATTTTGAGTGGCTCACCATCGGACCACCGGACACCTTCACGAATAGTAATGGTCACTTTATTCTCTTCCTGATCCACTATCATGGATGCAATGCCCTCATTATTGATTAAAAAATCGCCATCCATTTCAAAAATTGCATTTGATGCATAGCTCATAATGGCAGCATCGTAGCGGTTTTCATAGAGTTCAGCCAAAAACACTCCTTGGAGAGGTTCATCTTTCACAATTCCTACTTTTAAAATGCCTCCTTTGATTGGTGTTCCTTCATTTGTAACGGAAGTCGGCAATGTGACATTTTTTGAATAAACATTCGAATTCATTAGTGCTGTTATGATGATGATCGTGATGCAGAGTAATAATTTTTTTCTCATGATGTCCTCCCTTGGTGCTGTTTTAGTTAATATTTATCGATAAATAGAACAATTCATTGACATCATCCATTATCCCAATCGCTGCTTCACATCCACCGATCTCCTTAACGCTTGGCCGATATAATTGATGGCAAGCATCATGAATAAAATTAATAAAGATGCCGGAAGCCATACCCACCAATATTGTTGCAATACGGCTGGATTATTGGCATAGCTCACTAAGGTCCCTAATGAAGGGGTTGTGGGCGGCAAGCCGAATCCTAAATATGAAAGACCAGTTTCAATGCCGACGTTGCCCGCAAAATTCAATGTTAACTCAACGATTAATAATGAACTTAAATTTGGCGCCACTTCCCTCCGAAGTATGACAAAATCGCTCGTTCCAAGTGTCTTCGATGCGCTCACATAATCCCTTTTGCTTTCTGATAATGCCTTTGAACGAACGAGCCGGGCTGTTCCCGTCCATAAAAAGAGGCTCATAATCAGAATGAAAGAGGTTATCGAATATTTTGGCACAAGGGTTACAAAGACAATGATAAATAACAATGAAGGAATCGTTACGAAAAAATCAATGATTCTCATGATGATATAATCCACCCAGCCGCCGAAATAACCACAAATGAGACCTACCACAATGCCTATAAAACCAGTGATAAGCGTGATAGCAAGAGCAATGGATACGGAGTTTCTGGCGCCAATGATTAGTTGTCCCAAAATATCTTTTCCGCCCTGATCTGCTCCTAACAAGTACTTCTCTCCCGGCCGACTATAACGGTCGTACAAATTAATGCGCATCAACTGCTCTTGATCAATGAAGAAAGATGCTATAAAAACAAATAGAATGAACAAAACTAATAAAAAGAGCGAAACCAAGGCGATTTTATCCTTTTGGAATTCCCGAAAAGCAACGCCTATTCCTCGTGGACGACCATTTTTTCGATATCGCTTCTTCTTACGTCTCATTTTTCCACCATCCCCTCCTCACTATTCAATTCGAATGCGAGGATCCACAATACTTAAAATAATGTCGGAAAGCAAACTACCTAGCAATGTTAAAAAACCATACAGCATCACTAAAGCGCAAATGACGCTATAATCCCTTGAGGCAATGGAACTGACAAATAATTGTCCCATTCCTGGGTAGCCGAAAATCGTTTCAATAAATATGGATCCGCCAAGAAGTCCGGTAATGGTAAATCCTAAAAAAGCTGCAATCGGAATCAACGAATTTCGCAAAATGTGCTTCGTATAAATTTTCCTTAACGGCACGCCTTTGCTCCGGGCCGTTCGTACATAATCCATTGTTTTTGCATCGATGATTTCCGAACGCAAATATTGAATCACACCGGTCGTACCGAGAATGGCATAAGTAATGGCTGGCAGTAGGATGTGGTAGAATCGGTTCCATATGTACTGGATGGTTCCTGGTTCCACTTCAATGTCGACGCTTCCGCCCGTCGGAAACCATTGCAATTTGTAGCCGAATATATATAAAAACAATAGAGAAAGTACAAACGTTGGAATGGCATAGGTGATGAAACTATAAAACACAATAAATTTATCTAGCCTTGACTGTTGGTATCGCCCCGCTAAAATCCCAAGTGGAATAGCTAATAGATACAATAAAATGACGCTGACAAAGGATAGCCAAAAGGTGTTCAACGCCCGTTCCCCAATGAGAGAAGTCACATCCCGCTGAAAAGTATAGCTCTTGCCGAAATCCCCTTGCAGCGCATTTTTTACCCATCGAACATATTGTATTGGTAAAGGGTCATTTAATCCCAATTCTTCCTTCAATTCTTCAATTCGTGCTGGGTCAGTATCGGGTGTAATCATACCTGTAAATGGATCCCCCGGCATCATCTTTGCCATCACAAACACGATGATGCTTAAAGCAATCAGTTGTGGAACCATAAGAATGAGACGACGTACAATGGTTTTCCACATCTATACGACCTCCTTTACGCTCGAAGCCGAAACGTAATGGGTATCAGAAATCGGAATTAAATCATACACTCGTCCATTTTCATCAAAGGCTTTATGAATATGCTTTTCATACATTTTTTCAAACTCTTGTCGAGCCCATTTCCTTTTTTCCCTTCCCAAAGGCGTTGTCGCCGGAATGGAATTAAGCAATCGCTTCGTGTAAAGATGCTTTGGATTTTGGTAAATATCCTGCTTTGTGCCGCATTCCACAAATCTTCCTTTATACATGATAAAAATATAGTCACACATATGCTTGACGACTCCTAAATCATGGGAGATAAACAAATAGGTTAATCCAAATTCCTTCTGCACATCTTTCATAAAATTGAGCACTTGTGCCTGTACGGATAAATCAAGAGCTGAAACCGGTTCATCAGCAATGATTAGCTTTGGATTCGTTGCAAGGGCTCTTGCGATATTGATGCGCTGCTTTTGTCCTCCTGAAAATTCATGTGGAAATTTCTCTTTTGAATCGCCCGGCATGCCAACTATCGCAAGAAGTTCATCAATTTTTTTCCTTTCTTCCCTAGGAGTTAAGTTCAAAAAATTTCGAATCGGTTCTGCAAGGATATCAGCAATCCGTTTTCTCGGATTTAAACTGGAATGGGAATCTTGAAAAATCATTTGCACTTCTCGATGAAAATGGGAGGTGCGAGATTTCCTCTCCTTCGTCACATCTTCCCCTTCAAAAAGGATTTTTCCCGACGTTATTTTCTCAAGGCCAATGATCGCTTTTCCCGTTGTCGATTTCCCACATCCAGACTCTCCCACAAGCCCGTAAGTTTTCCCCTGTTCGAACTCCATATCTATACCATCTACCGCATACACCCAATCAACGATGGAATTAAAAAATCCACCCCGAATCGGATAATGCACTTTTAAATCAATGATTTGCATGAAGCTCAAACTGCTTCCTCCTTCAACGATTTATGGAGCTTTCATGTTGAAAATTGAAATACTTCCAGCATGTGCACTTCACAAAATGCCCTTTTGAAATTTCGTGGAATATCGGTTGTTCTTCATGAGCATCTTTTGGAATCCATGGAATGCGAGATGCAAATCTGCATCCTGTTCTTGGTAAGTGGGTTAACGATGGAACAATTCCTTCAATGGCGTTGAGGCGTTCATTTGTGGAGTGGAGTTGTGGCATCGAGTTAAATAATAATCGCGTATATGGATGCTTTGGACTAGCAAACAATTTTTGTACTGGTGCTTCTTCAATGATTTCTCCCGCATACATCACCATCACCCGATCGGCCATTTCTGCAACAACCCCTAAATCATGAGTGATCAATATGATGCCTGCTTCTGTTTCATTTTGCAATTCCTTCAATAAATCTAAAATTTGCGCCTGTATCGTCACATCTAGAGCCGTTGTCGGTTCATCAGCTATAATTATTTTCGGTTTACAAGAAATGGCTATTGCAATCATAACCCGTTGCCGCATTCCCCCGGATAATTGATGGGGAAATTGCCTAGCAACTTGTTCAGGTTTTGATATACCGACTTGTTTTAATAATTGTAATACCTTTTCTTCCCGTTCATCACGAGAATAGTCAGTATGATATGTTAACGCTTCTTCAATTTGATCACCAATTCGCATTAAAGGATTCAAGGCAGATAAAGGATCTTGGAAAATCATTGCTATTTCTGCACCGCGAATATGGTTCATTTCCTCTTCAGAACATTCCAAGAGATTGCGTTCTCCAAAAAGGATTTTTCCCGTCACTCGCGCATTCTGTTCATGGTGGAGACCGATGATGGCTGTAGCAAGAGTACTCTTTCCACAGCCCGACTCCCCAACAATTGCAAGAATTTCGTTATTTTTTAATGTGAAGGAAACCCCATCCACCGCATCATAAAATGTATCATTTATTCGAAATCCAACATGTAGATTTTGAATGTCCAGTATGTCCATTTTGGGAGAGTCCCCTTTCTTGCAATTGACTTTAATGAAGTGTATGAATTGAAAAGGGGAAAATTAACCTAATTACATGAGGGTTAGTATCTTCTCAATGAATTTTCTACAAATGCGTTATTTTCAAAAATACCTACAATCTTCTCATCATTTTTCTTCGGCATCCTTGCTATTCAGTCAATCGAGTAGGAGGGAGCGATTAACTCCCGTCCTCTCACACCACCGTACGTACGGTTCCGTATACGGCGGTTCAATTAAGATGATTGACGCAAGTCTTTATAACTTCCGTGAATAGCTGTTCTCTTTATGCCAGTGGTCACTCCACCCTCCAAGAGGTCTCCCACGGGATTCACCGCTTCCTTCCTCAAGTGAGGTACTACGTTTTCTGTGTTCATCATGACTCACTGAATGCCAAGGGCTATTCTCTCTTAATTGTTCGGTCCTTCTTAGTAGTTCTAAACCAACTAATACTATGACCTCTGCTGACTTCTGACGGTTCAGCTACTTATCACTAAGTAGGTTATGAAGCGTACTTCACATATCCGCCAGACCTCCCCGGGTAAGAATGTAATCTTTCCTTCCATCTATCTGCTTCATTTACTCTGTACCACCTTTGGCAGAAAGGACTTTGTTTTGTTTAGCAAACTCATCCAATGATACCTAGCCTTATATGAAGTTCGTGTTCCTCAGACCGGAAGTTTGCCGCTCGCTTCCTTCAGATTCCGCGTCACCACGGACACCCTTGCGTTAAGCTAACTGTTACTTCTGCCTTCACAGTTCGGGACTTACACCCTATAGATTACACCCATGCCAGGCGCACTAAAAAAAGCGAAATCAAAGCTAGTTGATTTCGCTGAATTTTGAATTATCCTTGAGAACGTTTGCGTTTTCCTCGTTTAATTAAAGAAATGATAAAGACGATGAAAATTATATAAACGAAAGCCATCGCTAGAATATATGAAATATTGATTCCTTGTTCATCAATCACTTGATAAATTTCAACAACTTCTCGGTCTTGGATAATTCTAAAAATCCCGTCTTCACCTTCACGGAAAATTTCACTATTTAACATTCCACGAAGCTCTTTATTTTCTCCAACAAACTCTTTCGGAATTTCAATCTTTTCGCGCATTCCTGTGTTGTTGATGACAATAATCCAATTTTCATCCTCAGAAGAACGCTGGAAAACAATTAATCCATTTTTATTTTGAATTAGATTGAAATCTCCTCTGCGTAGAGTTTCCGATTTATTACGCAACAATTGGATATCTTCAATATATTTTTTTAATTCTGTTTCTGTTTTAAAGTTATAAATTTGATGAGCTTCAGGTCCAGCTTTACCGTTCATGGCAATCTCGGATCCATATTGCATAACCGGTACGCCCGGAAGTAGCAAAGTTGTTGCCAATGCCATTTTTAATCGAGTTGGAGGATAAATTTCCGCTGTATATAGAAAACGATCTGTATTTACATTGTCAATCATAATTTGCGTAGGGATTTCCTCTTCTCCCTTTGCATAGGGTTCAAAATGTTTCAATAAATCGGATGTATCTTCATCAATATTTTTAAACGCATGGCTAAAAATTTTGCTTACTTCATCATAAAATTTCGCATCAAATCGAGCATTGCTTTCAGTATTTGAAATCACATAAATTTGTTCATTGACTGATTTAATTGCATCAATCATCTCATTTAAAAATTCTGTATCGGCAATATCGAGATTTGTTAAACGGATACCATCAACATCATATGTAGAAGCAAATTGGACAACAGCATCAATTAGCGCCTTTTGTACTTCTTCATTTTTTAAATCCCAGCGAAGTTTTCCATTCGCTGTCCCTACAATCCAAGAAGCTTTTTTAGGATCTTCAGCCCATTCATGATTTTCACTTACATTTGTTAACGGAAAATCTACCATAATGGACATGCCATTTTGTTTCACAATTTGAATCAACTTTTTGAACTCTTCTTCTGTCCCAAAATTAGGTTCCAATTGATGATAACTTGTCACCATTGAACCGTCATAAGATTCTGTTGCAAAGACCGAGCCGATGGAAACAATCGTAAATCCCATATCTTTAATGTCAGAAAGTTTATCTATAATCCCTTGAAAATCCCCACCAGCGAATTTTGCTGGATTTTTTGGATCGGTTTTCGAAATATCGTCATTTTCATTCGTAGCATTAAAATAACGATCGACTAATAAATCGTATATACTCTCATCAGCAATTGAACGGGGTTTTTCAGCGCTTGCGATAGGCGTTGAGAAACTTGCAAATAATAATGTTGCCATTGCTGTCGTTCGAATCCATTTACTGAGTTTCAACATAATCCCTCTCCTTTAAACCAATCAACGACATTTTACCAAAAATATAGATACAACTCCCAATAAAACATAAAAGTTTAATAAAATGCGCTTATTTTTTGTCTAAAGTGTGACAAAAAATAAAGAACCCCTCATGGTTATTCGTTCTTTTTATCTTCGAGTCCAATGAATTCTTCATTTCTATGATTACTCGGTTTTTGCAAAAAAACAAAAAGAATAAAAAGTAACATTAAAACAATCACAAATACAAGCATAACGATTGGAATCATAGCACATTCCCTTTCTTTTTTCTCATATTTGTTGAAATCATTTTAGAGTAATTGAGCAATAATTTCTATCTACAAACTAAAAAAACGCAAAGTATAAAATATACTTTGCGAACTCACGAATGATTAAGCTAAGAAATTCATTCCCATTGGTAATTTAAAGCCAAAGAATAACGTTAAAAATAAGAATACTGCAAATAAAACCCAAAATATTGTTGTTGGTTTGTCTTTAGCTTTACGAACAAGAACCATCTCCATCATACCAATCACTAAAATACCTAAAAGCAATTTGATTCCATAATTCAAGCCTTGACCGTAGTCCATTGCTTCAATAAATAAAGCTCCACCCGTAATGATAATGAGGATATAAAATAAGCGTAATACCATTTGCAATCCTTTGTTTGGTTTAATGGCAGCAATTAAAAACAAAATGATTCCAACAAACCATGTTGTGATGTGTAAATGCGTTGAACTTGTTAAAAAATCCATCTACTTCCCACCTCATCGTATATTTCATAGAATATCCTAACACGTGAATAGTTTCTATTCAAATATAATACTTCTTTTTATTTTGTATTTATTTTAATAAAGAGAAAAAGAATCCGCAAGTTATCGCTGTTAACACAATCATTGCGGATTCAATTTCTTACCCTCTATTAAATTGATTCAAAACGATTTGTTAATGTACCAATACCTTCAATCGATATCTTCACTTCATCTCCAGCTTTTATAAATTGTGGAGGATTCATTCCTTTCCCTACCCCGGCAGGAGTCCCTGTTAAAATAACGTCGCCAGGTTCTAGTGGAACATGCTGAGAAATAATCGAAACCAACCGATCTACTGGGAACATCATATCTTCTGTATTTCCATTTTGGCGTACTTCTCCATTCACTTTCGTCACAATCGTCAAGTTTTGGGGATTTGGAATCTCATCTTTCGTTACAATGTATGGTCCCATTGGGCAAGTAGCATCCAAACTTTTACCTAAAAAATATTGTTGGTGTCTCTGTTGAATATCACGGGCTGTGATATCATTAGCAATCGTATACCCAAAAATATAATCATAAGCTAATTTTTCAGGTATATCTTTTCCGAATTTGCCAATGACAACTGCCAACTCTCCTTCATAGTCAAGGGAGTCCGTTTTTCCTTCATGCACTGGTAAAACATCGTGGTCTGCAGCAATCGTCGTCGGTGACTTTGTGAAAATGACTAAATCAGATGGAGCAGCTTCCACTCCCATTTCCTTTGCATGTTCATCATAATTTTTGGCTACACAAATAATATTTTTTGGAGTTCTTGGAATTGGCGATAACCATTCAATTTTGCTAAATGGTAATTTAAATTTTTCAACCTCTCCTGATTTTTCTGCTACTTCTACTAATCTTCTAATTTTTTCAACAAAATCATACCCTAATGCAATGCCTTCAATAATCGTTTGCGGAAACGATGGTAGCACTTGAAGCGTTTCTTGAATTGCTAACACATCCCAAACTGCTTCTTCTTTTTTTACTTTTGGACCAAACTTCACTTGATTATTGAATTTAAAGGATAAAATTTTCATTCGTAATAGCCCCTTTACATTTTCACAAATTCTAATAAACTACGAAGCGTAGTATTAATAACATATTACATGAAAATCATTTATATTGCTCAATTTTCCGTACCGTTTTTTCCATAAGTGATGCGTTTTACAGCTTTTTCAAGCGGTCCTTGTTGATATTTCAAAAACCACAATTCAGATAAGGCTAACTGAACGACATAAATACCAATGGCGATAACAATTCCCATCATTACATCCACTTTTCCATATAACCCAAAACCGAAATTGTAAAATAATAAAGTGCAAATGATAGACTGTATGATATAGATAGTTAATGACATGCGTCCTACTTTAGCGATTGGGCTTAGTAGTTTTGTTGCAAATGGTATGAGACAAAGTACGACAATTAAAGACGCATACCCTACGGCTAATATGGGCCCTCCTATATAAACTCGGACATACTCTAATAAATAAGTCCGCGTTACATGAAAAGGCACACTTTTAATAAAAAACCCTCCAGCAATACAAATAATCGTTAGTATAATCCACATCACTTTCAATTCTTTTGCCCGCTCAACTAAACGCCACTTAGCAGCTGCTGCTCCGATCATCATATATGGCAAAATTGTAAACAACGCGCTAATCCACATACCTGGAGCCATTTGAACCGCTAAATCATTTAAACGTTGGAAAAAGGCATCAGTCCAAGTTCCAATACCGTACGCTGTAATCGCATTATTAATTGCAGTAATATCGACATGAGGAGTTTCAAACTCTGCATTCGCTATACCTGCAAGGGCATATAAGGAGAGGATGAAGAAATGCAATAGACCATTCATTGCTAAAGCAACGGTTAGCAACCATCCACTCTTTAATTTCAAACATAAAATTAAGAAAAATCCGCAAAAAGCATACATCGTAAGGATGTCTCCCCACCAAATAAGAAACGCATGCAACAATCCAATTATGAATAACACAACGAGACGTTTTGTTGCGAAAGGATAAAATCTCGTACCGGTTTGCTCAGCTTTGATCCACTGCATCGCTAAACCATAACCAAACAACATCGAAAATAAAGGATAAAAACTGCTTTGTACATAGATATCTAATGTTTGATATAACATTACATCCTGATAATCCGTAAACCAGCTATGCAAGTCAAGAATGTGGGGAAGCGGCAGGGAAAAGGCAAAGATGTTCACTATTAGAATGCCAAGCAAACTAAATCCCCTCATAATATCAAGGGTATGAATTCTTTCATTCAAAGACGTTGGTTGAAACACTACATTCGACCTCCTAAATACAATTAAACTATCATTTTCATGCAATTCTTACAAGAAGAAACGTCGAATGTTTATTACACCAGAGCTTCCAACTGTATTTCTTTCCCTGCCTCAAATAAGTAAAGCACCTTTTCATCTACTTTGATTTGTAAAATCTTTTCCACCGCTTCCGCATAAAGGCGAATTTGCACACTATAACGCTTCGACATTTCAACTATTAACGCTTCCTCTTCTTCAAAAAACGGTAATATTTTATCCGTTTTATAATCGAGCAACACCCATTTTCCGTCATAATCTTGCATTAAGCAATCGACAATCCCTTGGATCATTTGAGAGTCGCCTTCCGCATCGGACACACTTAATGTAAACGGTACTTCTCGATACAATTTTTTCGCGTTGCTAAATCGTTTTCCGATTGGCGTAGCAAAAAAGTGCAATAGTTGTTCAATTTGGATAGCTTTCATCTCTTCTTCTGTAATTAATTGTTTTTCAACTAACGTTTCAAGGAACCGTTGTGCTTCTTCCGTATTGATAAACCCTTGTTGCGGTACATGTTGCATCACGGTATGCATCGCTGTACCAATCTCTGTCGCAGTTAATTGTTTTTCTTGCATAAAAATTGGCCGCTTGACGAATGATTTTTTGCGATTTTTATAATAAATTCCAAAGTACTCACTCTCATCTTCTTGCTGCAAGTTTTCAATGCGCTTCATTTCGGATACACTCGTTTTAGATTTTTTCTTAGTTGCTCTTTCAAATGGATAAATATGAGTAAATCGACGTTCCAATTCTTGCAATAAACTGTCATCCACTTCTTTCCTTTCAAGTTCGTTTTCCGTTTCTTCCATTTTCTCCTGTTTTTTCATGAATGAATCATTGGATATGACGCTTACTTGCCAAGTGGATGGATGTTGTATCGGCGTATAGTCTGTATCACTAAAATCTTTAAACGATGCATGTCGACTAATTGCTGGACCAATCCAGTCAAGATAATTTCGAGCTCGAGCCCTTACATAATCCGGCAACATTTCATCTTGAGCCAAACTTTGAACTTCACACCAAGTTTGCTTCGTTTTCTCCCAATCTTTCACAGAGCCGACGAGAACGAGCTTTTCTTTTGCGCGGGTCATCGCCACATATAAAATGCGCATTTCTTCCGCTTTCATTTCTAACTTTTTCTTTTCCTTCATCGCTAAAAATGGCAATGAAGTATACATAATTCGATTGTCTGGGTCTATCGCTTTAACAGCTAAACCGTACTCTTGATCAAATAAATATGGTTTATTGAAATCCATTAGATTAAAATTACTACCTAATCCAGCTACAAATACAACGGGATACTCAAGCCCTTTCGAAGAGTGAATCGTTACTAAACGAACAACATCATCCTTCTCTCCAATCGATTTTGCAATTCCTAAATCATCCCCGCGGGATTTCATGCGATCGATGAATCGTAAAAAGCGGAATAATCCCCTGAAAGAAGATTTTTCAAAACTTAATGCTCGGTCATGCAGCGCTCGTAAATTAGCTTGACGCTGTTTACCGTTCGACATCGCGCCTACCATTTCATAATAATTTGTATCTAAATAAATTTGCCAAATTAGATCAGATAAACTGCCTCTGCGTGCTAAATCTCGCCAATTATCCAATTGTTTTAAAAACTTTTCAAGCTTTGCTTGTGTGCCTATTTCAAGGCCTGAATGCTCTTTTTCAACAAATATTTTTACAGCTTCATAGAAGGTTGATTGCTTTTCAGTTAAACGAATGAGTGCCATTTCATTTTCCGTTAAGCCGACAAATGGAGCTCTTAATACAGAAGCGAGCGGGATATCCTGGTACGGATTATCAATGACTTTTAATAAATTAATCATGATCATCACTTCAAGCGCTTCAAAATATCCTTTGGAACTTTCGGCATATAGAGGAATGTTTGCAGCTTTAAATTCTTCAATAATATCGTTCGACCAGGTCATTGATCGCATGAGAATGACGATATCGCTATAACGCATTGGGCGCATTCGCTTACCTGGGTCTTTTTGCTTCGTATCGTACACTGTTGCACCAGCATCCATCATTTCTCGAATGCGTTGGATAATGTAACGAGCTTCTTGTTGAGATTTTTTCATTTCCTCTTGGATTATTAAATCAATATCCTCTTCTTCCTTATCAGTAGAAGTATCTGGCTGTTCTTCATAAATGATTGCTAATTCCACTGGAACTTCGACATCATCATATGGTGCGCTTGGTTTTAAAGCTGCTTTCTCATCATATTTAATTTCTCCTACCTTCTCACCCATCACTTGCTCGAATATATAGTTCGTTCCGTATAGAACTTCCTTTCGACTGCGGAAATTGGCATTTAAATCGATTTTCAAACCGCTCGATTTCGGCTCTTCCTCAAATGTTAAATACTTATTTAAAAAGAGCATTGGTTCAGCCAATCGGAAGCGATAAATGGACTGCTTTACGTCCCCTACCATAAATAAGTTGCCGTTACTCTCATCGCCGCTTTTAACTAATTGCAAAATCGTTTCCTGCAGCATGTTTGTATCTTGATATTCATCGACAAGCACTTCTTTAAAGCGCTGTTGGAATTCGATTGCTACAGGAGATGGTTTTATTTTTCCATCCTCTTCTATCGTTAATATTTCAAGGGCATAATGCTCTAAATCTGAAAAATCTACAATCGCTTTTTCTAATTTTGCTTGTTTAAACTTTTCACCGAATTGAAGTGTTAATTCTACCAATGTTTCAATTGTCGGAGCCATAAGCCGAATTTCTTCAATGAGACGCTCAGGTTTTCTAGCAAAATACGTATCTTGAATTTTATTTACGATGTCTTTTGCTTTATTTCGCTTATCTTGCGCTTTCTTTTTTAATTCTTCATCGCAAGAATCTTTCGCCACCCTCGCTAACGTTGACCATTTCAACGTGGAAAAGAATTCGTACGCTTCTTTCCAAGAAGCACGAATGCGACGAGATGCCTCTTGAATGAGCGCTAAATCCAACTCCACCGTTTCTCCATATGGAGCCGGGCCATCTGGCATTAAAGCATATTTTCGAACTGTTAAAAGGTGTGACCTTGCTTCTTCCAATTGAAACTCTATAGCATTTTTCAAATGCTCAATAAAAGGTAATTCATCTACCGTCACATCATTCGGAATCTGATATTGTTCCACTAGGGAATGAAGCCATTTTTTTGGCTCGGGATGTACTCGAGCAGTATCGTATAATTGATCAATCAAAACTTCGATATCTTGGTCATCTCGATCGGACGTAAAGCTATCCACTAATCGATAAATACGGTTTACTTTGTTTTCATCTTCAGCACTATAAGCTTCCTCTAGCACTTCTTTTAACACATCATCCCTGAGTAAAGAAATTTCTCCTTCACTGGCAATGCGGAATCCCGGGTCAATATCGAGTAAATAAGCATATTGCCGAACAATAGATAAACAAAAAGAATGCAGTGTAGAAATTTGCGCTTTGTTGACAAGGCTTAACTGCTTTCGTAAATGTGCATTATGAGGGTCTTTCGCAATTTCCTTCTCAAGAGCATCCGCTAAGCGATGGCGCATTTCCGCGGCTGATGCATTGGTAAAGGTAACGACAAGGAGCTCATCCACATCAATCGGGTTTTCTTTTGCAATGACCTTTTCGATCATCCGATTAACAAGCACCGCCGTTTTTCCTGAACCTGCAGCAGCGGAAACAAGAATATCTTGACCTGTTGCCCAAATGGCTTTCCATTGTTCATCGGTCCATGTAGCGTCTTTCGGCTTAGTTGGAATTGAGTTCATCGTCATTCAACTCCTTTCGAATTTTTTCTACGACATTTGGCGCTTTATCTGCCTGCAACAGTTGATATTCACCGTCTGTTGGGTCAAATTGGCATACCGACTTAAATTCACAATAATCACAAGCAGTTCGATCTTTTAGCTTAAATGGTCGAATAGAAGTATCTCCGCTTAAAATGGAATCTCCTGCTTCCCTATGTTTTTTGCGCACAAATAATCTCAACTCTTCCATCGCTTCAGGCGGTACAACTTTCGAAGTTTTGGAAAATTCCTGTTTTTTCGTTATCGACACTGGAATGATAATCGACTTGCCATCCTCTTCTAAACGCTCGTCCATCGCAATCACAGCCTCTTGATCTTTGGATAACAATCCTTTCATTTTGTACATTTTTAATCGTTCTTCTTCGATTTGTAATTCATTTAACTCCTGCTCAATTTTTAACAAAGGATTTTGCACATGGACGTATAGGACACCCGCTGGCATTGCCGGTTCTTTTAGTAAAATCAATGAATTTTCAACGGCTACATCTAAATACGTTAATAATTGCAATGATAAGCCGTAATACACTTCATTTAAATCTAAATCTCTGCCAGAAGATTTATAATCGATGACACGCAAGTAGGATGTTCCACCAACTTTTGCATGGTCTATTCGGTCAATTCGCCCTCTCAATTTCATTTTTCGGCCGCCGTTTAATGCTATTTCTAAAGGCGGTAATTGTTCATTTTTGCTAGGGCCGAAAGACGCTTCCACAGCTATTGGCTTAAAGGTTGAATTCTTTGCATGCTGTGATAGGGCAATCATCGTTTTTTCAACGATGTGCATCAATTTCCGTTGAATATAGCGATAGCGGGAACTGCTTAACAAGATTTGATGTGAAAAAGCCGGTACAATCTGTTTTACAGCTTCTCGTGCAAGATGGGCACATTGTTCTTTCGTTAATTTATTCCATGGCAAATTCAATCGGCTTGTCTCCTTCGAAATCCACTTTAAAGCTTCATGGAACAAATCCCCCATCTCAAATGTTTCTAAACGGAACTCCGGACGTTGTTGCAAGCGAAGACCATAGGATGCAAAATGGGCAAATGGACAACTAAAATACTTTTCAATTCGTGAAACGCTGGATGTGAAGTCATCCCCGTATAATGCTTCCGTCAAATCTTGAGCCAATTTTTCTGAAACATTTTTTTCTTTCAACGGTTTCATTACAACTTCAAGTACTGGTTTCCATTCATCACTTTGTTCATAAAACGTTTTTAGCGCTCTCCATTCTGATGCAAGCTCCATTGATTCCGCTTGTTTCAATTGAGTCATTAAGTAAGCTAACGATGTTCTCGGATGTCGTAAGTAAGAAAGCACTTTTTCTTTATTCCATTCTTCAATCGGGTCAATAAAAATTCTTTCATGAGGCAACGTGTATTGTCCGTTTACTTCAAATAAGTTGTGCAACCGTTGTACATAAAGAGATGGTAATAAAGCTTTACTCTCCTCATCACTGCTGGAATATGTGACATATAAACGGTCTGTAGGGGAAGAAAAAGCACGATAAATATAAAAGTTTTCTTCCATGAGTCGATGCTTGGATGATGGGTACAATTCCACATCAATTCCTGAAAACCATTCCCTGTCCATATCGTTTATGAATCCTTCATAGTCAATACGCATTGGATATACTCCATCATTCACGCCAATGACGAAAACAACTTTCATATTGTCAAAACGGGAAAACTCCACAGTTGCAACAGTCACTTCGTCAACAGCTGGAGGAATTTTTGAAAATTTCAGCGTGTCAAATCCCTCATCCAAGATTTTAGCGGCTTCTTCAATCGTTAAAGATTGGTCTCCAAACATGATAGCGAATTGTTCAAGTACGTTTACCCACTGGTTCCATGCCTGATCATGTTCCATTGCCTCTTCCAGTTTGCCTTCTTCCAGTTCTTGATCTTTTAACGCTTGAAGCTTTTCATAAATTTGCAATTCTTCAACGGTTGTAAATAGAGCCGTTGCGATTTCTTGTCCATTACGAGCCTTCTTTAATTGTTTTTCAAATTTTAATAAAGGTTCTCGAATGTAACCCTTCATTTCATCGATAATCGCTTGTATCTTTTTTTCTTCATCGGTTTGTTTCGTTGTCACAAACTCTAAACCTCGATATTTTTTATACATCCAACGGTCGTCTTGCATCCATCGGTCTCCATAAATTCCTTGAGCAATGACGAAGTTTTCAAATACATCCGCTTTCTCTCTTAATTCTTTTACATTAGAGTTTAATGGGAAAAATAAATCTGTTTTTACACTACGGAAAATCGGTTCATATTTCCAATGAGACGTAATCACTTCTAAAATAGAGCGGCTAAATTCAATTAACGGATGATGCAACATCGATTTTTTCTCATTGGTAAAAACAGGAATATCATATTGTGCAAATATTGTCGAAATTAGCGGGTCATACACATCTGCTTGTCGATACATAATCCCGATATCACGATAACGAATACTTTCTTCTTGCACTAATCGTTTTATTTCCCGGGCAATGCCATGAACTTCAGCACGCCGATTTACTCCTTCAATAACCTTGATAAAACCTTCTGCTTCGATTTTTTTTGGAGTTAGCTGATAAAATTGCTGTTCCACATGAAATAAATCTCGATTTTTATAGCGGTGAGTTGTTTCCAAATGAATTCTCGTTTCAATTTCGATACCTAATTTTGTCGCTTCTTGTTTTAATTTGTCGTATGTGAGAGCAGCACGATAAAACACTGCTTGTTCATTGTGTTTATCTTGTTCATCTTCAAAAGGAAGAACAATGGTAACTCTTTTCGTTAAAGATAAAAGCTGCTTGACAATTTCAAACTCACGCACTGTAAATGATGTAAATCCATCGATATATACATGAGTGTCTTTCAATTTTTCAGAGTATTTCATTTGCTGGATAAGGAAGGGATATAGTCCATCTCCATCTACATATCGATCCCCTAAAATTTCTTCTAATTTTTGTATTATGATTTGTAAGTCTTTAGATTTCGCAATTAGTGTATGAGGAGCTTGGGCTTGTTCAAATTTTCCAATTGCTTCTTTTAATGCGATACTATCGATATTAAACTGATTAAATTCCTTAATTATCTTCTCAATTTCTTCGGTAAATCCTCGCTTATCAGCAGCTTGTCGGAATAAAGTAAAATGGTCTTTATTTTCTTCCAACAATCTTCTAAGGAGCATTCGATATCCAATTTTATCAACTTTATCTTTTGCGATGCCTCCCGTTTCTTGTAATACGTGCCAGGATAATCGCTTAAAAGTCATTACTTGCGCACGAATCAACCCTTGAATATCATAGTGATTCGTTAGCTGGTATTCCGTAGAAAAAGACATTTGGTCTGGCACAATTAAAAAAATCGGTGGGCCAAAGGGATTAGATTTTACCTCTTCCACAATTTCTCGATGAATGAGGGCTGTTTTCCCTGTCCCAGCTCGTCCGCTAATAATTCGTAATGACATGTTGCTCCTCCTTCAATTTCCTCTTGCTTTATTGAAAAATAGTACTTTATTTATTATAGTACATTTTCTAATAGATTCGATAAAATGCACCAATGAAAAACGCCCCGAAATTGCTAATTTTTCGGGGCTTTTCAATCAATTACCAAGCTTAATCTTTATAAGTTATTTTTAATTTCTTATTCTTTCTAAGTCTCGATACTTCTTTTAATTCTCTTTCAACACGTTTATTTAAATATCGTTCAATTTGCTTTCCGATAATCCATAATAAGAAAATTGCGACAACGACAAGTACTAATTTTGTGGGACTTCGTAATAATGCACCGATATCATAACCAAGTAAACTAATTGTTAAAATCATTACACATTTTCCTGCCAACAACACTACGAAGTAATATTTTTTCTTAATATTGGAAAGCCCTGCCACGATATTGACTAATACGGATGGTGTAAATGGGAAACACAATAATAAAAATAGTGGGGCAATTCCTTTCATATCTACCCAATGAATGAGTTTTTGCATCTTTTCATACTTAATGAATTGTTGGACTTTACGATTATTTCCAAATCTACGAACAAGCAAAAAGACCGAATAAGACCCCAATACTGTTCCAACCCAGGAAAGTAAAAAACCAAACCAAAGCCCGTGAGAACTTGCATTGGCTACTACGAAAACAACTAGAGGTAGGAACGGCAAAAAGGATTCTAAGAAAGGAAAAAGGATTCCAATTAGCGGTCCTAGTGTTCTATATTGTGCTTCCAATGCTTCAATATTTTCTACGGTAAACCATTCACTCACCTGTTCCACCTCTATCGATACTGAATAATTAAATGTAAAATCGTCACCTTATCTGTTGGATTTTCGTATTGGTGCGGCTGATTAGCAGAAAATACGAGCGTTTCGCCTTCTTCTAAACATTCCTTCATATTGCCGCATTGGACAACTGCCTGTCCTTCTATGACCGTAACTGTTTCCTCTACTCCTTCCGTGTGGGGCTCACTTTTATGTATCACCCCGGGATCCATTTCAATTTTATAAAATTCCCAACCCCGTTCCGGATTATAAGGGATAATGGAATATACACGGTATTTGCCATTTTCTTCAGACACATATGTAGAAGGATCCACACTATATTTTTGGAAAAATGTTTTCGGTGGCTGTAAAAGTGATGAAAATGAAATTTTTAACCCTGCGGCTATTTTCCAAAGGGTTGAAACAGTTGGATTTGCTTCACCCTTTTCAATTTGGGCAAGCTGTGCCTTACTTACATCAGTAGCTTTTGCCACATCATCCAAACTTAAACTCCGCTCTTTCCGAATTTTTTTTAATTGTATACCAATATTACGACTCATTTGATCCATTTTTTCATTCCACCCTATTGTCTATTTTAAAAGACAAATGTATACTATACTAAACAAAATGTGAATGTTCTGATTTTTTATTTTCTGTTTATTACCATTAATTAGCGATTATTTAAATTAAATTATCTCTGTATTTATCATAATACAAAATTTCTCTTTGTACTGTAACGATGATTTAGTCATTTATGCTGCATACTGCTAAAATTCCGTCAATCTTTTAAAACAGTATTTTTCATTTATTATATTTGAAAATTTAGTAGAAAGGAATGGATAGTGTGGCAACGGAAGTCAAGGAAGTGAATCAAAGTTTTTCTGATGACTCCTTTTTACAAGGTGCGAAGGATTGCGTTCCTACGTTATTAGGTTACATAAGTATAGGGCTTGCTTTTGGGGTAGTAGGCGTCACATCAAAATTATCGATTTTAGAAATCTTTCTACTTTCTGCACTAGTTTATGCTGGCAGTGCACAGTTCATTTTTGCAGGTTTATATTTAGCGGGAGCCCCAATGTACATCATGGTTATTACAACGTTTATTGTTAATTTACGATTCTTTTTAATGTCGCTTACTGTAGCACCGCATTTAACTCGTTATTCTGCTTTACGCAATGTCGGCTTTGGTTCGCTTTTAACAGATGAAACGTTTGGTGTTGCGATTACAAAAATAGGACGAGAACAATATCTTGGTGGTCGTTGGATGGATGGTTTAAATTTAACCGCCTATTTTACATGGATTGCAGCATGTGTTGTTGGAGGTCTTGTAGGAAATTGGATTCCAAATGCTGAAGCTTTTGGTCTTGATTATGCGTTAGTAGCGATGTTTATTGCGTTGCTAGTTTTAAACTTAGCAAATGTTAATAAAAGAAAACTCATGCATTATTTAAAATTAATCGGTTGTGTTTTTGGAAGCTTGTATATTCTTTCTTATTTCATGCCTAGTCATTTAGCTGTACTTTTATCGACGATTATTGTAGCAACGATTGGGGTGTTGACTGAAAAATGACGACTACGCTATCCATGTTTTTACTTATTTTAGGATGTGCTTTTGTTACGTGGGTACCACGCGTTACTCCATTTATATTAGTACGGAACATCCAATTACCGAATATCGTATTGCGTTGGCTCCAATTTATACCCGTATGCATTTTAAGTGCACTTGTATTTCAAGCCTTACTTCGTGAAGAAGGAAAATTTGTCACATTTGATATAGAAAGTACTATTGCATTCATCCCAACATTACTTGTAGCAATTTGGACGAAAAGTTTATCCATAACAGTTGTCGTAGGTGTGTTGACGGTAGCTGTATTGAGAAATTTCTTTTAATTACATCGGCGTTGCGATAATTTCGCACAGAGCCGATGTTTTTTATTGTGAAAATCACTTTCTTGTATTATTAAATTTTCCTCCATTGGTGAACGGGCCCCCAAACATAACGAAAATGGCCTAATTCTCTATAAAGAAGAATTAAGCCATTTCGTATGTTACTCTACTACTAACAATCCAATGCGATAATGATCTTTACTATGGACAACATGCTGCGTTAAGCGCAATTCATTTTGATGATTTAACACTTCCAATTTACAATGAGCCGCATTGATTTGAAGGGCTTTATACAATTCCAATTCATTGTGCACTTCCATACCGTTTACTTTGCGAATAACCTCTCCTGCTTGAAGCCCCATTTTTTCTGCCGGTGAGTTCGGTAAAACAGCAGCAATCATCACACCATTTGGACGCGCAGAAACGGCATAGACATCACGACGCTCTCGAACTTTATAAATATAGGAGATTATTAAACGAAGGAATGCGCCGACTAATACAGTCACAACTGCAACAATAGGATAAAAATATCCTACAAGTCCTCCGATTAGCACCAATTCCCCTAAAATGAAAATCGCCCTTGATAATTTAGGATATACATTTAACGGCAATGAACGTCTCGTCTTTTGCTGGAATCCGATGATAGCAGGGAACAAAATCAATGTAAATTGTTGATGGTTTAGTGAAAATTGTGGCCACCACGGAAAATAAGCATCAATTGCTTGTCCAGGAATTACGAAAAAAATCGGCAACAACCAAATTTTTTTCGTGAAGAAAGCAACGCCATGTAATCCCCTTTTTGACTTTTCGATAATCGGGGATGCATAATACAATCCATATTTCTTCATTAAGCGACTTTCCGCCATTAACAATAACCCTGCAACCAATGCGCATGTTACCGCAGTTCCTTCAAGTACGTTTACCCCTTGAATTGTCAACCCTAATAATTGAAAGGACCAATTTTGAATATTCATCAAGATTATGGCAGCCATACTCAAGGCAAACAGAATGATTGGTGAAAGTAAATGAAACTGATAAAGAACAAGTCCTAAGATACTGAAAGCTGTAACAAAGAATAATAGTTCAACTGATTGAGTCAATCCGAAAAGGAGGGTAATGACGGAAATAATGAGCGCTAACCATACCCCTTCTTTTATGAGGCCTGCAAATTCCGACCAACCCCATAAAATTCGGATATTGAAATGTTTTCTCTCTCTTTTAACTCGTACATATCCTAAAAAAATCGACATAAAAATTGCAATATACAATAGAGGATTTAAAAACATTCTGCCGATTGCACTGAACAATTCTATTAATATCTCTATCACTCATCCCACCGCCGTTTCCTACTACTACTATTGTTCATTTTATCAAAGGAATGAAAATTTGCGTAGCATCAATATACCCGTCTTCCAACATAAAATAAAATCATGTACCACACATCATTTCTGATAATTTAAAAAATTCACAAATAGTTTATCATTTTTAAGATAAATATGGTAATATTTATGGAAATCTTTGATACAAAAAGCTGCCTAGAAATGTATTCTAGACAGCCTCACCTTCAAAACGTTAAATATCCCCTTTGATTTTATGAAGCATTACACTTAAGCCCATTTTCAACTGTACATCATGTTCCATATCTTCTTTATATAAAGCGACTTGATCTCGAATGCTTGCAAAAAACTCGTCATCCATATGCCTTCCGCTCTTCAAATCATGTTTTTGTCGATAGGAGGCCACTGCTTCTGCTGTTTGTTCATCATAAAATCCGTCAGTCCTCACCATGTTATAACCTAATCCATTTAATACCTTTTGTACGTAGGCTATCTCTTCACTATAGTCTCCTTCAGCAAATTCGCCTCGCAGCGGTGTAATTTCCATTGCAAACAGCGGATGTTGTTCCACTTCGATATCTGACTCGATTCCTTTTCCATGAATCCAATCTCGATTAGGAGTAAGCCATTTGTTCGTTGATAATTTTAATTCTCCACCATTTTCCAAATCATAAGTTTCTTGAACCGTTCCTTTTCCAAAACTTTTTAAACCTACGATAATTGCACGATTCCAACTTTTCAGCGCTCCTACCATCACTTCACTTGCCGATGCACTTCCTTCATTTTGGAGAACAACTAAAGGAATCACTTTCATTTTCTTCAAATAGTCCTCATCAGCGTCAAGTTTTGTTGTTTTAATTGCTTCAAGCTTTCCTTCTGCATTTTGCATATAAGCAAAAACTTCTCCATCTTTCCCGATGCTACTTACGACGCCAGCGACGCTATGTAAATAACCTCCAGGATTATCGCGCAAATCAACTATCAACCCTTTTACATCATCCGATATTAATCTCGCAGTTGCTTCGATCCATTCTTCTACGGTCTCTTCTCCAAACATTGATATGGAAATGTATCCAATTTTTGTATCATCAACCGGAATCACTTTCCATGAAACCGTTTGATTATCAATTTCTGCCCGCTCAACAGTTACTTTAATGTGCCTGTCTGTGCTTGGACGATATAAAACAAGGGTTACTTTTTCTCCAGCTTTCCCTTGAATTAATTGCAACAACTCTCCAAGGGTTTTGCCCTCTAAACGCACACCATCCACTTCTACAATTTCATCATAAGGACGGATGCCAGCTTTTTCAGCAGGAGATGATTTAACAGGAGATACAACGATAAATCTTCCATCTTTTTCTGTAATTTCAATACCTATACCAACCCGTTGTCCTGCTAAAGACTGACGATGAATGGCTGCTTCTTTTTCGGTATAGTACGTGCTGTACGGATCCTTAATTGCTTCCGTCATTCCTCTTAACGCGCCTTCAATCAAATCCTCATCTTTTGTGTCAAAAACTGATTTTTCTTTTATGAGTGAAAAAGCTTGGTCAATTACAGGGATATTGCTTCCTTTTACTGCTGTTTCGGATTTCATATCACTTTTCCAATACACAATGATGGCAGCTAACAAACAAACAATTGCCAAAATGAAAAAAAATCGACTCTTTCGCACTCACTTTCCTCCTCTCGTTCAATCTATGTAAGAACGAGTAGTAATAACACATGCAAAAGAGCGATTTTTTTACTCTAAATTTGTAATATAATCTCTTAACGTGTCTAGGTCTAACGGTCCTAAAATCTGTTTTTCAATTTCGCCTTTTGTATTAATCATGAATGTGGAAGGAATTGTGTATATTTTATATGTTAAATTTAATCCTTCTTCTTCCATTAGGAGAATTGGAAATGTTAAATCATAGCTTTTCACGAAGTTTTCAACATTGGTTAAATTATCGTTAAAAGTAAGATTCACTGCAACAATTTCCACATTATCTTTCTTTGCATATTTCTTATAATATTCTTGGAAATAAGGCATTTCGTCTTTACAAGGTGGACACCAAGATGCCCAAAAATTTAATATCACTTTTTTTCCTTTTAAATCAGAAAGAGTCATTGTATTCCCATCTAAAGTTTTTAAAGTAAAATCCGGTGCAGGCTTTCCTAACCCAACACTTTGGGGGCTGTCGGATTTCACTTCATACCCTGGAATATTATCATCAAGGGTATTTTTATTTATATCCAATTTTTTATTGATAAACGTAGTAACTGCAATAACTACTAATGCTATTATGAGCAATGCACTTATCACTTTCTTCTTGTTGTTCATTCAATCCCTCCAAAATACTTCAAATGAACCCCATCCACTTATAGAATAACATAAATTTAGCAGAGTACATCTGGAGAATCTATGTCAAGATGATGAAAACCATAACTGAATAGCTATAAAAATAAATGGCTGCATAGAAAACAATACTTTCTATGCAGCCTTTATACTTTCATTATAGTGAAATATAGCGAAGTGGGTTTTGGACGCCGGCAGTTTGTCCTCTCCAAGTACCGATATGAACTTCAAAATGCAAGTGAGGACCTGTGGAACGACCAGTGGAGCCCATTTCAGCAATTTGTTGCCCTTGTTTCACGACATCCCCAACACTTACATTAAAGGATCTTAGATGAGCATATAGTGTTGTATAGATTTCACCGTTAATATTGTGAGTAATCATCACAACATTTCCGTAAGTACTCAGTGATGAAGCATATGTCACAACTCCGTCAGCAGATGCTACAATTGGCGTTCCTGCACTATTTGCTAAGTCAATTCCATAGTGGAACTCAGGACCATAACCAAGATTTCGCCAACCATAACCACTTGTTAAAACACCGTTAGTCGGTTTCATAAATCCGCTATCTGAAACTGGTAAATTACCTGCAGATTGAGCTTTACTTAATTGTTGTCTTTGGATTTCTGCTATTTGTTCTTGCAGTTCTTTACTGATTTCGAGATACTCGGAATATTGTTTTTCTAATAATTTTTTCTCGTTTAATAGTTTTTGTTGTTCTTGTTCGAGTTCATCAATCAATCTATTTTTTTCTTGTTTTTGAGAAGTTAAAGATGCTTTTAAATTTTCTAGTTTTGATTGTTGTTCTTCAAGTTTACGTTTCGTATTTTCAAGAACTAATTTTTGTTCTTCTAGTTTCTGTTGGTCATTTTTTTGATCACGAATAATTTGTCGATCCGCTTCAATTAATGTATTGACCGCTGAAAAACGATCAATAAAATCAACGAAGCTGTTTGAACCTAACAAAACATCTAAGAAAGTGACAGAACCATTTGCTTGAAGAGCACGTGCCCGTTCTTCCAACAATGCATTTCGCTCATCAATCTTTTTCTGAAGCTCTTCAATTTCTTCTTCTAAAGCTTCAATTTTTTCATTTGCTTGTCCAATCTCTTTTTCTACTTGTTTAATTTCTTCATTTGTTTTCGAAATTTGATTCACAAGCTGATCAATTTGAGCTAACAATTGTTCTTGTTTGGATTGATTTGATTTAATTTCATTGGATTTTTGATGAATTTGTGCATTCAATTGCTTTTTCTGTTGCTCTACTTGACTTTGTTTATTTTTTAAATCCGACAAATTCGCTGCATATGTAACTGGTATCTGTATGAATAATAGTACAGCTACTAGAGCAGCAAATAATTTGAAGTGGTGTTTTACATAGTTCCCCATCAAATGGTTCCTCCTTCAGCTTAATAGACTTTCAGGAATTTTCGTACAGACATGAAGCTACCCCAAACTCCTATAAAGATACCAAGCGCTAAAATTATTAAATTCACTTGATAGATTAGAGGAGTTACTTCTAATAGTTGTAACATTTTGCCATGAATTTTTGGGCTCAATTTGTGGTAAAGGTTATAGTAAACGACAGATACGACAATCATTGGAATTATTGATCCAAATAAACCAAGCCACAATCCTTCAAATAAAAATGGAGTTCGTACAAAAGAGCTTGTTGCACCTACAAGTTTCATAATTTCTATCTCATCACGACGAGCAATGATCGTAATGCGAATTGTATTGTAGATTAAGAAAATCGCCGTAAATAAAAGACCTAAAATTAATACGAGGCCAATATTGCGACCAGTATTTAGGAAATTAAATAAATTTTCAACTTTTTCTTCTCCGTAAATGACATCATATGTATGGTCAAACTTTTCGATTTTCTTCGCAAGACTCGCTGTTTGTTCCGGCTCTTTTGCCTTTACATATAATACGTTTCTTAATGGATTGCTTTGTTCATATAAGCTAAAATCTTCACCATAGTTTTCTATTAAAATCTGTAATTCATCTTCTTTTGAAGAGTATTTTACTTCTGCAACATCCGGTAAACTTTGCACTTGGCGAATCAACTTATCTTCTGCAATCTTCATTTCTTCAGGATCGTTAATAATATCAATCAAAACGCGAATTTCTACATCATTCTCAATATTGTCTGCAAAATTATTTAAATTCATCATCACCAATGCAAAAATACCAACTAACAAAAGGGTTACAGTAACTGCACTGATGGAAGCGATCGACATCCAACCGTTACGGCTCAAACTTTTCAAACTTTCTCGAAAATGACGTTGGAGGGTTCTATATTTCATAACCATATTCACCTCCGAAAACGTCTCTTACAATCATACCACCTTCAATTGCAATCACTCGCTTGCGAATTTGATTGACAATTTCTCGGTTGTGAGTTGCCATGACAACGGTCGTTCCCATCGTATTAATTTCTTCGAAGATCCTCATAATCTCCCAAGAGTTTTCCGGGTCAAGGTTTCCTGTAGGCTCGTCCGCAATCACAACTTTTGGCATATTCACAATGGATCGAGCAATCGAAACTCGTTGCTGTTCTCCCCCGGATAATTCGCTTGGAAACATGCGAACTTTATGTTTTAGCCCTACCAGTTCCAACACTTCCATAACCCGTTTACGAATCACTTTTGGATGTTCTTCAATTACTTCCATTGCAAAGGCAACGTTTTCGTAAACAGTTAATTTTGGAAGCAATTTAAAGTCTTGGAACACAATACCAAGCTGCCTTCTAAAGTGAGGAACTTCCTTTCGCTTTAATTTTGATGTATTGACGCCATTTATGATGACTTCTCCAGAAGTAGGTACTTCTTCACGATACATAAGTTTAATGAATGTCGATTTCCCAGCCCCTGAGGGACCGACAACATAAACAAATTCACCTTGCTTTATATCTACAGAAATACCGTTTACAGCTACTACACCATTCGGGTATTTTTTGTAAACTTCTTTCATATGTATCATTAATTTTCACCTAAGTTCTATCTATAGTAAATTCACCAATTAATATTATATCACTTTATAGAACGCATAATTTTACATTTTCGTTTCATTCCTCAACAAAACTCACCAATTTCCTAATAAACTAGCAAAAAAAAAAGCAAGCACCAGAAAATTTAATTCAATAATCAATAAAAAAAATCCTTCTATTTTCAAAAAAATATTAATAATTTATCGAATAGATTTCATATGTTCGATCTTTTTCGAGAAATTTTTTAAGAAGAAATTGTTTCATTACTTTTTGAAAAAAATATTTGCTTACTCTTAAAATTTTATAAATGAGCAATTCATTTTTTTACATTCCATTTTGTGTTTTCCTCCCCTATAAGCTATAGGTAGACTAAATAAAAAAGGGCTAAGAACCCTTGAAACTTTAGGATTCTTAGCTATTGTAGTTATTAAAATCACGAGAAATATTGTATATCAAGGTTTGAACCATGTTTACTTAGGTTTTTATATTAAAAATGAAAATGAATATTTGATTTCAGGACAAGTTTGGGCTGACTTTTGGGTTAAAATACTGATGAGCATGTATATGGTAATAGGTGAGTTGAACACCTTCAGTATGAATTTATAATTTTAAAATGCGTTATCCCCACTTAATTAGAGATATAAATAAGCGAATAATAACCATCTTCATCCGGTATCGAATTTTCAAATGAATATCCGACCGATTCAAAACATTTTAAGCAAGCAATGTTATCTGTCTCAATGTTTGCAATCCATTTTTTAATAGATTGAGTTGATGGTAAAGACATTACTTTTTTTACTAAGGCTTTACCATATCCTTTGCCACGCAAAATCGGGTTAATTACAAGCGCTATATAACCAACATAATTTGATTCTTGCTCTACCATGACGATTCCAATAGGTTGTTTATTTTCATCTAGTGCCGTCCACACTTGGTAATCTTCTTTACTTGCGACATAATTATACCACTCGGATAGCGGTTGCATGCCTTCCAAACGACGTTGAACTTCTGCATCTTCAAACCATCCTTTAATCGTTACAATATCACTCTCTCTAAAAACTTTCAGCTCTGTTATACTCAATTTATTTCTACTCTCCTATCATTTATATTTTTGAGCTCGTAACCTATATATTTCAGCATATTGTCCCCCATTACTTATCAATTTCTCATGGGTACCAGTCTATTTTTTTCACTTCAAAATCGAAGGATTTCTTTTGTTTCCTATTTGAACTTACTTTTATTAAATCCATAAACATTCTGTTAGGGCTTATGATAAAAAAGGCCAGGAACCCTGAAAATATCAGGATTCCCCGCCTATCGTTGTATATCGAATGATGATGCTTCCTGTGCGGGATTCACCAGTCATTTTTAATACAGGAGCATTTTCGATAATCTTATCAAAATGCACTGTCTTCGTAAGGAATTGATCTTCTACTATACGTGTCATCACATCAGATAGACCAAGATCTACTTTCCCTACATTTGTTGCTGCAGATCCGTTAATGGAAACCGTTTTTGGAACATATAGCTCCACTGCCCCTGCAACGGTTTGTGCCTTCACTTTTCGAGCATTTTTATCATTTGTTGTCACAATAACTGCTCCGTTCACTGATTCCGCTTCTACTTCTCGAAGCTCTCCATCTACATAAATGCGGCCATTCACTGTTTGAACTTCTAAATCTTCACCTTTTACGCGAACAATTTCAATGGCACCATTTCCGGATTGCACATCGGCATTTTCAAATTGTCCATCCATATATTTTATTGAGCCATTATAAGTTCGTATTTTCACAAGTTTAGCATTTAACTCATTGATGGAAACGCCGCCATTCAGTAGTTTCATTAACACAATATCGTATTCTTTCTCAGGAATCATGATCCGTATATTTACTTGCGTTAATTTAGATGAGCATTTTAACTCTAGTTTCCCATCTTCAAATTTTACAAACTCCCGTTCAAATGCAGCAATTGTTTTCTCTTCATCATTTTCAACCATAAATGTTTTGACTTTCGCAACGACTTTCAATTCATTTGATTCAGATCTTAAAGCTTCCACTTTCCCATTTGGAATTTCAATTTGAATTCCTCTCACTTCATTACCATTAAAGGAATATTGCTTTTCAAAATCGATTTTTGTATTGTTCAATGGGAAATCTAAGTCAAAATCTTTCAGCTTTTTAAACGTTGTCCCTAATACGCCCATTAAACGACTTGAAAATTCGGTCAAATCTTCTTTGATTTCGTTCATGAACTCGTCCATCTTTTTATTAAATTCTTTATTGTTAAAGTTTTTCCCAAAAATATCTTCAAATCCAGTTGTTTTTTGGAAATGATCAGTAGTAGATTGCTGTTGAGATTGGTGACTTTGTTCTTCATTGGAAAGTGGTAATGAAACTGCGCTGGATTGAGATTGAGTTTGTGCTGATGATTCTTGTTTTTTATTTAACGCTTCAAGTAAAGTGATGGCTTCTTCCGCAGAGATGGCACCTTCTTCAACTAATTTAATAATCCGCTTACGTTCATTATCCATAATTACTGCCTCCCTCTATGTTCTATACCATTTATACGTTAGAATTCCCAAAAAAGTTTCTTTTTTCATCAAGTTTTATTTTGGAATGCATGACGATATGATGAACGATTTTGAGAGGCATTATTCTATGAAATTTTGAAATTTTCTAGTGAAGTTTTGTCTGCGGGTTTTCCGCTTACTTCAATAGAAGGTGATATTATTATTGAATTCGAATCATGAAATTGCGCTCCTGAAAAACTACACTTGTAGATTCTGCTTTTGAGACCTTGTCAGTTATTGCTACTTCGTTGTTAAAAAATTGGCCACTTTCCCAAAGATATTGGCCTACCAGAAAAAATGCTTCTTCTGCTTTTGCTATATTAGCACTATTCCCGTAAGTTATTAGCCACTTTTGCTTCTATTTCGGCCAATGGCACAACGATATTAGCCATTCATCATCTAGTAATTGAAGCAAAATATGGAATTTTTTTCAGTACCATGCAAACTGGAATTGCAATGATTATGCCAATTCCATTTTGTACAAGATCGCCTGGAATAGAAGCTAGCGGCATTATGAAACTTGAAAACATAATCGCTTCACCGATGTAATATACCCCCACCATCACTGGAATGGATACAATCGTTGCAATGATATTTTTAGCAATGCTATCTCCACGGCTTCCATTTGACCAAGCAATTTTTCCAACAATATACCCTTGTAAAGCTCTAGATATAATTGTAATTGGAGCCCAAACAAGCCATCCGCCAACGAGATCAAATAGCCCCATGCCGACAGCACCCGCAATTGCACCTTTTTTTGGACCAAATAAGATAGAAGCAATAAATAGCATTGCAGTTCCTAAATGTACTAGACCTCCATTCGATGCAATGGGCAACTTAATATTCAAAAATATCGTAGAAATGAAAACTAATGCAACCAACATTGCTTGAATGACTAAATCGGTCGTTTTTCCACGTTGTTTTGAAAGAGTATTTGTCTTCTGCATTTTTTCAACCCCTCTGATGTAATAAAATTTATCATTACATTAGCAGAAGATTGGCACCTATAAAAGTGTCAATTATTATAAAAACTACAAGGTCAGTTTGATTTGCAAGTATTTTTATGCAAGCGTCGTTTTCGGTTTTGATTATTTGATTCAAAGAAAAATGCACTTACTTAATAAGACGTTTGTCAACGTTACATTCACATTTACCAAACGAAATCGAGTAGGAGGGAGCGATTAACTCCCGTCCTCTCACACCACCGTACGTACGGTTCCGTATACGGCGGTTCAATTAAGATAATTGACGCAAGTTTTCATAACGAGCTTCAAGACTTTCCAACCCTTGGTTTCTCCAATAGGAGTTACCAAGGGTTCTGTGTAATATTGGACTATTTGAAATACGCCAATAACTCTTCCGAGTATTTCCCCATTCATACGCTTGCCATTGTGGTACGCCAAGCTGAATAAGGTTGCGTATCTTTGTTTTCGGTTTCTTCCAGTTCTTCCATAGACACATTCGAAGTCTTCTACGAATCCATTTATCTAATTCAAGGAATATAGATTTGGTGTCTGCTAACGCAAAATATCCACACCATCCCATTAGATATTGATTCAGTTTCTGAATGCGGTATTCCATCGGGTAGGGCATCTTGCGTGATGTGATTTCACGAACTTTATTCTTCATTCGTTTAAGGCTTTCTTTTGCGATACGAACCTTTGGCTCTTTATGATAGGTATAGCTAAATCCTAGAAACTTACGTTTCCATGGACGGTCGACCGCTGATTTCTTTTCATTTACTTTCAGTCGTAGTTTTCCTTCAATGAATCGTTGAATGCTTGCCATTGTGCGAAGTCCTGCTCGTTTACTTTTCACGTAAATGTTACAGTCATCCGCATATCGAACGAATTTGTGTCCTCTTCTTTCCAATTCTTTATCTAGTTCATCTAGTACAATGTTAGATAGTAGCGGACTTAATGGTCCTCCTTGTGGAGTTCCTTCTAATGTGCTTGACACCACACCATTAATCATGACTCCCGATTGTAAATACTTACGAATCAATTTCAGTAATGGTTTATCTTGGATTCTCTTCGCGAGTGTACCCATTAATCTGTCATGGTTGACCTTATCAAAGAATTTCTCCAAGTCCATATCTACAACCCATCGATGTCCATCTCTTATATATTCTTTCGCTTTCCTCACCGCATCATGGGCACTTCGGTTTGGTCTAAATCCGTAGCTGTTTTCAGAGAATGTAGGGTCATACACTTTTGAAAGTACTTGGGCGATTGCTTGTTGAATCAAACGGTCTGTTACGGTAGGGATTCCTAGTAAACGAACACCGCCGTCAGGTTTCGGGATTTCGACTCTGCGGACTGGCATTGGTTCATAAGTTCCCTTGAGAATTGCCTCCTTAATAGATAGCCAGTTTTCGACTATGTGCTGTCGTAGGTTTTGTACGGGCATCATATCTACTCCGTGGCTTCCTTTATTCTGTTCTACACGTTTTAGTGCTTGAAGCATGTTCTCCCGTGACAGGATTTGATTCAAAAGCATCGTTATTCTCCTTCCGTGAATAGCTGTTCTCTTTATGCCAGTGGTCACTCCACCCTCCAAGAGGTCCCCCACGGGATTCACCGCTTCCTTCCTCAAGTGAGGTACTACGTTTTCTGTGTTCATCATGACTCACTGAATGCCAAGGGCTATTCTCTCTTAATTGTTCGGTCCTTCTTAGTAGTTCTAAACCAACTAATACTATGACCTCTGCTGACTTCTGACGGTTCAGCTACTTATCACTAAGTAGGTTATGAAGAGTACTTCACATATCCGCCAGACCTCCCCGGGTAAGTACATGCACTTTCACACCATCTATCCGCCTCATTTACTCGATATGACCTTCGACAGAAAGAGCTTTGTTTTGTTTTGCAAACTCACTCAATCATACCTAGCCTTATATGAGGTTCGTGTTCCTCGGACCGGTGTTTTGCCTCCAGCTTCCTTCAGATTCCGCGTCACCACGGACACCCTTGCTCTTGGCTAACCTCTACTTCTGTCTTCGGGGTTCGGGACTTACACCCTATAGTTCATGTACATGCCGGGCGCACAATCAAAACCACCCGTGTGAACGGGTGGTTTGTTCTGCGGCTAGAAGCCTTTATTACTGGCCAACCCCTAAAGGGGCATCGAATGGTTCGCCAACTGCACTACTTTTCCAGCTGACCCTTAAAGGGTCTCTTTTATTTTTTCCTAGGTTTTCGCTTTATCTCTTCACCTGTAAATGGATCGATGAATTCTTCCATACTGAGTTGATCTGCAATGATATCATCTTGTATTTGATTTCGAATATATTCTTCAATTACCTTTTTATTTCTACCTACCGTATCCACATAAAATCCTCTACACCAAAATTTTCTGTTTCCATATCGATACTTTAAATGGGCATGTCGATCGAATATCATCAAACTACTTTTTCCTTTTAAATATCCCACGAATGATGAAACACTTAATTTTGGTGGGATACTGACCAACATATGTATGTGGTCTTTGCATGCGGTAGCTTCAATTATTTCTACGCCTTTTCTTTCACATAGTTGTCTTAATATTTGTCCAATATCTTTCTTTATCTTTCCATAAATTATCTGTCTTCTATATTTTGGTGCAAATACAATGTGATACTTACAATTCCACTTGGTATGTGCTAAACTATTTGTGTCAGAAGACATAATAGGTCCCTCCTTGGTACTAAAATTTGGTTGGCGAACCGAAATTTATTTTAGCATCAAGTGGGATCTTTTTTAATACCTCGCTGTAAGCTATACGGAACCCCCTGCCTAGCAGGGGGTTTTCTTTTTTACACAAAAATAGCAGCTCAAACGTTATTATCGTTTGAGCTGCTTATTCATATCTCGCTTTTTGCTTACTGATCCGCAATTTGCGCCAATAATTGTTCCATTCTTTTACGATCTCTCTCTAAAATAGGCTTTAAATATTGACCTGTATAGGAATTTTCATGGGCTGCAACCTCCTCAGGTGTACCAGTTGCTACGACTGTGCCCCCTTTATCTCCGCCTTCTGGACCTAGATCGATAATATAGTCTACTGTTTTTATTACATCTAAATTATGCTCAATCACAAGAACCGTATCTCCATTATCAACAAGGCGCTGCAATACTGTTAAAAGCCTTGCAATATCATCTGCATGAAGACCTGTTGTTGGCTCATCTAAAATGTAGAAGGATTTACCTGTCGAACGACGATGCAATTCAGAAGCTAGCTTCACCCGTTGTGCTTCTCCTCCTGACATCGTTGTCGCAGGTTGTCCTAATTTCATATAACCTAGCCCAACATCTACAAGTGTTTGCAACTTTCGATGGATTTTTGGAATATTTTCGAAAAATACTGTTGCTTCTTCAATAGTCATATCTAAAACTTCTGCAATGTTTTTGCCTTTGTATCTTACTTCCAATGTTTCGCGATTATATCGTTTTCCATGGCACACTTCACATGGAACATACACATCTGGTAAAAAGTGCATTTCGATTTTAATAATTCCGTCACCGGAACAAGCTTCACAACGGCCTCCTTTAATGTTGAAGCTAAAACGGCCTTTTTTATAGCCCCGCACTTTCGCCTCATTAGTCGCTGCAAAGACATCACGAATATCATCAAATACGCCTGTATATGTTGCTGGATTGGAGCGAGGTGTACGGCCGATTGGCGACTGATCGATATCAATTACTTTGTCTAAATGTTCGAGTCCCGTAATTTCTTTATGTTTCCCTGGTTTTGTTCTTGCACGGTTTAAATCCTGTGCAAGTTTTTTATATAAAATTTCATTGACTAATGTCGACTTTCCAGAACCTGAGACTCCTGTTACCGCCACAAACATGCCTAATGGAATGTCTACCTTAATATTTTTTAAGTTGTTTTCAGCGGCGCCTTTAATTGTAATTTTTCGACCATCTGGCTTTCTTCGTTCACGAGGAAGAGGGATGAATTTTTTACCGCTCAAATATTGTCCAGTAATGGATTTTTCATTTTTCATCACTTCTTCAGGTGTTCCCGCTGCCACAATTTCTCCACCGCGAGAACCAGCACCAGGGCCGACATCAATTAAATAATCTGCAGCAAGCATTGTATCTTCATCGTGTTCTACAACAAGCAACGTATTACCAATATCGCGCATCGTTCTTAACGTATTAATTAATTTGTCATTATCCCGCTGATGCAAACCAATGGACGGTTCATCCAGCACATATAAGACGCCTGTTAACCGAGAACCGATTTGTGTCGCCAAACGAATGCGTTGCGCTTCACCGCCGGATAATGTTCCTGCTGTGCGGCTTAATGTTAAATATTCCAAGCCGACATTTAGTAAAAATTCTAGACGTTCTTTAATTTCTTTTAAAATTAAGCGGGCAATTTGCATATCTTTTTCTGAAAATTGGATGTTAAGAAAATAATTATAGAGTTCCGCTACAGATAAATTTGTCACTTCCGCAATATTTTTTCCGTCAATCCTTACAGCAAGGCTTTCTTTTTTTAGTCGTTGCCCTTTACATGATGAACATCGCTGCTCATTCATGAATTTCTCCATCGTTTCACGCACCCAATCCGATGAAGAATCTCGATAGCGACGTTCAATATTGTGAACGACTCCTTCAAAGACAATTTCTTTGTTGTGGACGCTGCCATATTCACTTTCATAATGGAAGTGGATTTTTTCATCTTTTGAACCGTATAAAATAATATCCATTTGTTCATCCGACAGTTGGGATACCGGCACATCCATTGGAATGTTGAAATGTTTACATACCGCTTTCAACAATTGTGGATAATATTGGGAACTTGATGATTCCCAAGCAGCTATAGCATTTTCTTCTAATGTTTTATTCCAATCGGGAATCAATAAATCGATATCTACTTTTAATTTGGAACCGAGCCCATCACACTCTGGACATGCCCCAAAAGGACTATTGAATGAAAACATGCGAGGCTCTAATTCCCCAATGGAAAAGCCACATATCGGACAAGCATGATGTTCGCTAAATAATAGTTCCTCATGTTCCATTACATCGACAATCACACGACCATCTGCAAGTTTTAAGGCTGTTTCGAGAGAATCGCTTAATCGTACTTCAATGCCTTCTTTTACAACAATTCGGTCAACGACAACTTCAATATTATGCTTTTTATTTTTATCTAGCTCGATATGATCGTCTAAATCGCGCAATTCTCCATCGATTCGAACACGGACAAATCCTTGCTTTTTCAAATCCTCAATGAGTTTGGCATGAGTCCCTTTTTTCCCGGAGATCACCGGAGCAAGTAGCTGCACTCTAGTTCGCTCCGGATATTCCATAATACGGTCAACCATTTGTTCAATCGTTTGCGATGTAATTTCAATATCATGAGTTGGACAAACAGGCTTCCCAATCCGAGCAAACAATAATCGCAAATAGTCATAGATTTCCGTAACCGTCCCTACAGTTGAACGAGGGTTACGGCTTGTTGTTTTTTGGTCAATGGAAATTGCCGGTGATAAACCTTCAATGGAATCAACATCTGGCTTGTCCATTTGCCCTAAAAATTGACGGGCATAGCTGGATAATGATTCTACATATCGTCGTTGCCCTTCTGCATAAATCGTATCAAAAGCAAGCGATGATTTACCGGAACCTGAAAGCCCTGTCAAGACAACAAGTTGATCCCGCGGTATCGTTACATCAATATTTTTTAAGTTATGTGAACGTGCCCCTCGCACGACAATTTGTTTATTTTCCACACTCGTCACCTTTCTAAATTCAAATGTATTTAGTGCAGCACCTTTTTCACTTAAAGTAGTGAGACTTTTAGCAGTACGGGAAATTCATCTTTCCACTGGCAATTCCAAATTTGTGAAGCTTTTGGCGGTGGTCTGTCACCTTTCTGCTTTTAATTCAAAAATCGTATCTCGCAATTCAGCTGCGCGCTCAAAATCCAATGCTTTCGCGGCCTCTTTCATTTCTTGTTCAAGGGATGCAATCAGTTTATCCAATTCGGATTTCGTTAATTTCTTACCTTTCGTTACTTTTGTAATATATTTTTCTTCTACTTCTGCTGTCTGTGTTGCACGAATAAGTTCAGGAATTTCTTTTCGAATCGTTTTTGGTGTTATACCGTGTTCTTTATTATAAGCTTCTTGAATGGATCGACGACGTTTTGTTTCTTCAATCGCTTTTCTCATCGAATCTGTTATTGTATCCGCGTACATAATGACATGTCCGTTTGCGTTACGTGCTGCTCGTCCTATCGTTTGGATTAAAGATGTTTCCGAACGCAAGAATCCTTCTTTATCGGCATCGAGTATGGCGATTAACGAAACTTCTGGAATATCCAGCCCTTCTCGCAATAAGTTAATGCCAACAAGCACATCAAAGGTACCTTTTCTCAGTTCACGAATGATTTCAATTCGCTCGAGAGTTTTAATTTCAGAGTGAAGATACTCGACTTTAATTCCCATCTCTTTTAAATAATCCGTTAAATCTTCTGCCATCTTTTTCGTTAATGTTGTGACAAGTACTCGCTCATTCTTCTTCGCGCGTTTTTGAATTTCATCCACTAAATCATCAATTTGTCCTTCAATTGGACGAACGTCAATTGTTGGATCAAGAAGCCCAGTTGGTCGAATAATTTGTTCCACCATTTCGGAACAATGCTCTTTCTCGTATGGGCCAGGAGTTGCGGATACATAAATGGCTTGATGAATATGATTTTCAAACTCTTCAAATTTCAACGGACGGTTATCTAATGCTGAAGGCAGACGAAAACCATAATCTACTAATACTTGTTTCCGTGCTTGGTCACCATTATACATTCCCCGAATTTGTGGCAATGTAACGTGACTTTCATCGATTACGATTAAAAAATCATCAGGGAAGTAGTCAAGCAGCGTATACGGAGTTGCCCCTGGCTCACGCAATGTTAAGTGACGGGAATAGTTTTCAATTCCCGAGCAGAAGCCCATCTCACGCATCATTTCCAAGTCATACTTTGTTCGTTGTTCTAAACGTTGTGCTTCTAACAGTTTTCCTTCCGCTCTAAATTTCTCAAGCTGTTCTTCTAGTTCTTTCTCAATGTTTTCAATGGCCTTTTTCATTTTTTCTTCCCGAGTTACGAAGTGGGAAGCAGGATAAATCGCTACGTGGTTTCGTTCTCCTATAATTTCTCCTGTTAATGCATCTACCTCTCGGATACGATCTACTTCATCACCGAAAAATTCGATGCGAATGCAATGCTCATCTCGGGAGGCTGGGAAAATTTCCACAACATCTCCACGTACTCGGAACGTTCCCCGTTGAAAATTCACATCATTTCTTTCATATTGAACATCTACTAGTCGACGGAGCAGCTGGTTACGCTCAATTTCCATTCCTTTACGAATTGATACGACTAACTCGCGATATTCATCTGGATTACCTAAGCCATAGATGCATGAAACCGATGCGACGATGATGACATCTCTTCTTTCGAACAATGCGCTCGTGGCAGAGTGTCGGAGTTTATCGATTTCGTCGTTGATGCTGGCATCCTTTTCGATGTATGTATCCGATTGAGGCACATACGCTTCCGGTTGATAATAGTCGTAGTAACTAACAAAATACTCTACAGCATTATTCGGAAAAAATTGTTTGAATTCGCTATATAATTGACCGGCTAGTGTTTTATTATGGGCAATGACCAACGTCGGTTTATTAACTTCTTTAATGACGTTCGAAATGGTAAAAGTTTTTCCAGTTCCTGTAGCCCCGAGCAACGTTTGATGCTTTTTCCCTTCTCTGATGCCTTGCACAAGCTTTTCAATCGCTTTTGGCTGATCGCCACTCGGCTTATAAGAAGAATGCAGTTCAAAAGTATCGGCCATAGTCAATCGTCCTTTCCCAATATATCGTATGACTATTTTAGCATATCCAATTGTAAATATCATTCATTTTGCGAACGTATATTCTTAAATCGAGTACACTTAGATAGCATTTTTTGGATGTAATTGTGAATATTATGAATCTCACAACGACTATTTTTCTCACAAACGCACAGGACTGATATACTTTTCCACCTATTTCATTAAATATTTCTCCCTGAAATTTATTGATTTCGTATCGAGTAGGGAATACTCTCTAGACAAATAATCTCCACAGCTTTTATTTTTTGTTCCTTTGTATATTGTCGTTGAGAAAAATAAGAATCAAATACAGCTTCACCAATAGCTGCGTATTTTCAAAACTTTCCTTTAAAGTACTTTTTGAATGTATATTGTTTATTTAATATCAATTCCTTTGGATTTTTATAAAAAGACATAATAAAAAGCCCCCTATTAAGTAGAAATGATTTTTCTCTTTCTACTTAATTGGGAGCACTTCATTTTCTGGACAGCAAGCAGTTAAAAATAGTTCAAATAATAAATAACATTATTTTTTTCTTAAATATAATCCTTCAGTTGTAGTAATCGTCTCAATAAGCTTCCTAGATTTTTCATCTTGATAATATAGAGAAACAATTAATTCATTTACCCAAGCAATCACCTTTAATTCTGGTAAATAGATTATAGTTTGTTCATACCCTCTAAGACTCAGTTTTAAGAGACACGCTAATTCTATGGGGTTATTCACTTGAATAAATAGATAATCCTTAATTTTTTTAAAGGTTGCTGGCTCTTCTAGGTTCTTATCGATTTCAACAAGTACCTTGACATAAAAAAACACCTCATTCTTGGATATAGTGAATTTGAGAGAAAATACTACCAAACAGAAGAGATGCTTCCTTTTGTTTGGTAGAGCATAATATTTGGTGAACAATAAAAGGCTATCTTCGAAGGAATTATACAAGGCGCGCACCTGTTTTCGGCAAGAAAGCATCATACGATCCATTCAAACCATCATGGCACGCTCACCATATTTTTAGCCCCAAAGATAGCCCCATTTAGCTCCAAAATCATTCATTTTAAATGCACCAATATTCAATTTGAAAATTTAAGTAAACATTGTTCAAACCTTGATATGCCAATATTTTTTGTTTTTAATAACTAAATATTCCTTCTTTAATGGAATATTTTTGTGCAATAGACGACTTCTCATTTATGGGAAATGCCTAATTCAATGAATCCTGCAATTCAATTAATTCTTCAACATACTTATAAAACGCTTCTTCATTTCTTTCATCCAATGCTTGATCGATGAATTCCCTTAATTGCTCAATACGATGTAATCTTTGTAATCTGTTTAAAAACAGATCTACGTAAATCTCATTTAACAATTTTTCAGAATCGTTTACTACTGGATTTGAACCTGCTGCACTAGAAAAATCTGCGTATGAATTATTTTTATCCATCGACATCACCCCGATTCCTTTTTTCTATTATAAAAAATCAGGGGTTAATTTTCAATATATTTAGAAAAATAAAACTCTTGCAGTATAATATTAGGAAATTCTACTTTATTTCCCATTTCATTTAGGTGTAAAAATTACTTATGTGTACAATTTTTTATCTATGCCCTTTTGAATATTGCCTCCATCCAAAGTTAGAAAAGGGGTGAAAATTAAATTTTGGACGCAAAAAAACGCCCAAAAATAAATTTTGTCAGTTTTTTCTGTATATTCCAAATTTTTGTTGATTTTATCCCGTTTTCTCATTATTATGATAATAAGACTATAAAATTTCCAATTTTTTAGAAAGGGTGAATTTTATGGTAGATACAGAGGTAATTGATTGGTACTACATAACTCCTAACACGTATTTAATTGAACCTGTAGAGCATAAGGGAAAACATTGCTCGCTTGTCTATGACAAATTCGGCATTTTTTACGTTGACAAAAAACCTTTGAAGCTTGTGGGTGATACTTTAAAAAAATTAGGTACTACTTACAAAGCATCAACAGACTTTTCAAAAAGGTTTTTTGGTAAGGAGAAGCACAAACTTCCAATCGTTTTGTCTTATGATCAACCTTACGCCTTTTTCCCGCTCTTATCACCCTATTCTTCTAAAAATATTTGGATAGCTCAGCACGCGATTATCAACATACAAAAATGTGAAGATAGTACAATCATAACTTTAAAAAATGATTATGAAATTACTTTACCAATACACTATCCTTCTTTTTGCACTCAATACGTATGTGCAACAATGCTTCTGAAATTCGCTTTGAAACAAAGGGAAGCCATTCATAAGGAATTAGGCCTTCTACAGATTGCTAAAGAAAAAGAAAATGCAATTATTGAATAGCTGAATGTGCTTGTGATGCCTTATTTAAGTACAAATTTAGCAATTCTTCAACCCGATTTCTCAATCGAATATTCGAATATCGTCTAACCTCTAAAATTTGTTTGTAATGAAAATGATATTCAGTAAATAATTCATCTCTTTCACCTTGGACAACTTTTAAATAATGGCTTTTTAAATATGCTTTTGCATCTTGTAAATCTCTTTGTGCCAATTTTTTTGCTTCTTCAATTAAGTGGACATAAGGGCGCTTTAGCTTAAATTGTCCACGCTCTATTAACTCGTAATCTTTTTCTAAAACGATGAGCAGCATCGGTAAATAGATTGCTGATTCCAAATACGGGACAGCTTCAATGGGAATATGCGCCACAAAAACTCCTCCCTACTAAATTTAATGATACCATCAAGAAGGGAACGTATGTTCTTTTAATATTATAATACATCTTCGTAAGAAAAATGCAATGACTTATAAAAAAATTTGTCTCAGCTATTGACAAAATCGGTGAAATTAGTTAGAAAATATAGTAAATAAAGAAATTGTATCCAGTTCATTCAAGCTTATAAATTATTTAAAGGCTTGAATCAGGATATGATTTCTAATGAGTGCACTTCATTATATAAAGGAGTAATTGCAAAACCCTTTTCATTTCCGATTGGCAACGATGCAACCAATCGGATTTTTTTATCTATAACAATCCTTGAGGAATAAAAACATCATCAAATTTTCTCTCACCAAAAGACTTATACCCGAAAAAAATACACAATTAATAAAAAATAAAAAGTGCACAAAACCAATGAAATGATTTTGCACACTTTGATATTTATATCATTTAATTCTTCGCTGTGATTTGAGAGCGCAAATAAGCGTTAATGAATAAGTCAATATCGCCATCCATTACCGCTTGCACATTTCCAGTCTCCACATTCGTGCGGTGATCTTTTACCATCGAATATGGATGGAACACGTAAGAACGAATTTGAGAACCCCAACCAATTTCCTTTTGTTCACCGCGAAGTGCAGCAAGTTCTGCTTCCTGTTTTTCAATCTCTAATTGATACAATTTTGCTTTTAACATGTTCATTGCTTTTTCACGGTTTTTAATTTGCGAACGTTCCGCTTGGCAAGAAACAACAATTCCTGTTGGGATGTGCGTAATGCGGACAGCAGAATCCGTTGTGTTAACGTGTTGCCCACCCGCACCTGTGGAACGATACGTATCAATTTTTAAATCTTCCTGACGAACCTCGATTTCAATTTCATTATTGAACTCAGGCATCACTTCACAAGAAACGAAGGATGTGTGACGGCGACCATTGGAATCAAATGGTGAAATACGCACTAGGCGATGTACCCCTTTTTCTGCCTTTAAATAACCGTAAGCATTATGCCCTTTAATAAGCAATGTCACCGATTTAATACCCGCTTCATCGCCTGGTAAATAATCAAGGGTTTCTACTTTGAAGCCATGTTTATCTGCCCAACGTGTATACATACGAAGAAGCATTGAACCCCAATCTTGAGACTCCGTACCTCCAGCTCCTGGGTGAAGCTCTAAAATGGCATTGTTTTTATCATATGGTTCGCTTAATAAAAGCTGTAACTCAAAGTTCTCTAACTTCTCCTCAAACTCTTTCAATTCCTGAACAAGCTCTGCTTGAAGATCCTCATCAGGCTCTTCTTTTAACAATTCAAGAGTCATTTCTAAGTTTTCTTGAGTGGATAATAAATCATTTAATTCATTTACGATGGCCTTTAAACCGTTTACCTCATTAATGATGCTTTGCGCTTTATTTTGGTCATCCCAAAAGTCGGGCATCATCATGATTTCTTCTAATTCTTGAATGCGGGCTTCTTTGTTTTCTAAGTCAAAGAGACCCCCTGAAATCCGCCAATTTTTCGGCTGTAGTTTCTAAAGTATTTCGCACATCAGATAATTCCATAAAAGCTCCTCCAATTTAATTAGATTTGAAGAAATAAAATGACTTAACGGGAGAAGGTCGGCAAACTTATCTTACTCAATTGAATAGAGAATGTTCGAACCTACCTTGCACCCCAATACAAATAAACAGAATCATTTAATATGGAAGTAAGTCTCTTACCAAATCGCGAAACAAAACCGTGCCATCAAAAAGGGTGACAACGGTTTTGTAGAAAACTTTCAAAAGAGATGATGAGAGAAAATGAATTAAGATACTGCACCATGGCAGTTTTTATACTTCTTGCCGCTGCCGCATGGACATGGATCGTTTCGACCAATGTCTTGCTTTTTACGAATCGGCTGGCGTTTTGGTTTTTCCTCTTCTTTCGGATTCACTGCCTGACCTTTCGCCACTTCTTCTCGCTCCAGGTTATTGCGAATTTGGGCTTTCATTGCATACTTCGTGACATCTTCACGAATCGCAGCAATCATCTCTTCAAACATCGCAAATCCTTCTTGCTCATATTCACGAAGCGGATCTGTTTGACCATAAGCACGAAGATGAATACCTTGACGCAGTTGGTCCATTGCATCAATATGGTCAATCCATTTCGTATCGATGGAACGAAGTAAAATAACTTTTTCAAATTCACGCATACGTTCTGGCGTCAATTGTTCTTCTTTTTCATTGTAACGAGCCATTGCAGCAGCAAAGATGTAATCAATCATTTCTTCCGGTGATTTACCATGAAGATCATTTACAGTAATATCTCCCTCATCCAGAAGGTTTGCTTTAATATAATCTTCAATTGCTTTAAAGTTCCATTCTTCTTTATTTCCAGAAGTATACGTATGGACTATATTTTCAATTGATTCGCGAATCATGTGTTCCACAACTTCGCGCATATTTTCTGATTCTAAAACAGCATTCCGCTCTTTATAGATGACTTCACGCTGTTGACGCAACACTTCATCGTATTGTAACAAACGTTTACGAGCGTCAAAGTTATTTCCTTCTACGCGTTTTTGTGCAGATTCCACCGCTTTTGACACCATTTTTGACTGAATTGGTTGGGAATCATCCATCCCAAGTTTCGTCATCATGGCTTTCATGCTATCTGAACCGAAGCGGCGCATTAAATCGTCTTCAAGGGATAAATAGAATTGAGTAATCCCTGGATCTCCTTGACGTCCGGAACGACCGCGCAACTGATTATCAATGCGGCGAGATTCGTGACGTTCTGTACCGATTACTGCAAGTCCGCCAAGCTCTTTTACACCTTCACCGAGCTTGATGTCCGTACCACGACCAGCCATGTTCGTCGCAATCGTCACAGCACCTTTTTGACCAGCTTGAGCGATGATTTCAGCTTCTCGTTCGTGGTTCTTTGCATTTAATACGTTGTGTGGAATTTTATGTTTCTTTAACAATTCTGAAATAATTTCAGACGTTTCAATCGCTACAGTACCAACAAGAACCGGCTGCCCTTTCTCGTGACGTTCCGCAATATCTTTTACAACAGCTTCAAACTTCCCTTGCATTGTTGCGAAAATAAGGTCTGGTTTGTCAATACGGGCTATTGGTTTGTTTGTTGGAATGACAACAACATTCATATTATAAATATTTCTAAATTCTTCTTCTTCCGTTTTTGCTGTACCTGTCATACCAGCTAATTTCTTATACATACGGAAGTAGTTTTGGAATGTGATGGTTGCCATTGTCATCGATTCGTTTTGGATTTCCACGCCTTCTTTTGCTTCAATCGCCTGGTGAAGACCATCTGAATAACGACGACCTTTCATTAAACGGCCAGTGAAGCTGTCAACAATCACTACTTCTCCATCTTGCACAACATAATCGACGTCTCTTTGCATTGAAACATGGGCTTTTAAGGATTGATTAATTGCATGAAGCAAACGAACGTGAGCCAAATCATATAAGTTGTCGATTCCGAAAGCTTTTTCCGCTTTCGTCATACCGCTTTCTGTAAGCGTAACCCCTTTAGTCGATTCATCGTAAGTGTAATCTTCATCCTTTTTTAACATGCGAACAAAGGCATTTGCTTGCACATAAAGTTTTGCCGAACGACCCGCATGTCCAGAAATGATTAATGGCGTTCTTGCTTCATCAATTAAAATCGAGTCCACCTCGTCAATAACGGCAAAGTTTAATGGGCGTTGCACACGGTCTTCTTTATAAAGCACCATGTTATCGCGCAAATAGTCAAAGCCCAGTTCATTATTTGTACTGTATGTAATGTCCGCTGCATAAGCCTCGCGCTTTTCTTCTTTCGTCAAGCTATTTAAATTGAGCCCAACGGATAGGCCTAAAAATTCATATAATTTACCCATTTCAGTAGCGTCACGTTTTGCCAAATATTCATTGACTGTCACAACATGAACGCCTTCACCAGTAAGGGCATTTAAATAAACCGCCATTGTGGAAGTCAACGTTTTCCCTTCCCCGGTTTTCATTTCAGCAATGTTACCATCATGTAGTACAGCCGCCCCCATCACTTGCACGCGATAAGGATACATGCCAAGCACTCTTCGGGAAGCTTCGCGACAAACAGCGAAAGCTTCAGGTAATAAGTCATCTAAAGTTTCACCGTTTTGATAACGAGATTTAAATTCTTCTGTTTTATTTTGAAGTGCTTCATCAGAAAGCTGTTCCATTTGTGGTGCTAATGCATCCACTTGGTCAGCAATTTTATTTAATTTCTTCAATTCTTTTTTGTTGAAATCAAATAATTTATTTAAAATATTTACCATTGAAAACATTCACTTCCCATTCAGTCTTAACTTTCATTTTATCATTGGTAGTATAATGGTGCAAATACACGCCTTTAATTTATCAGAATCATAATAAAAATCTTGTTTAATTATTGGAAAAAACGGCTAATGATATAACAGTAAATGATAAGGAGGATCAATTATGGCATTAGAAGTTTATTTAATTTTTAATGGGAATTGTCGAGAAGCGATAGAGTTTTATGCAAAAGTGTTTGAAACGGAGAAGCCTTACATACAAACGTACGGAGAAGTTTACCAAGACAATTCAGAGTTTAACATGCCGGAAGAAGCAAAAAATCTAATTATGCATGCTAATCTAAACGTACGTGGCAGTCGACTAATGTTTTCCGATACATTTCCAGGCAACCCTTATACAATAGGCAATAATATTACTGTCGCCTTCATTGATGATGATTTGAATTTTATGAAAAGGGCATTTGAGATGTTGAAAGAAGGGGGCAAAGTGGAAATGGAACTACAAGAAACGTTTTGGAGCAAAGCTTACGGATCACTAACTGACAAATTCGGAGTAAATTGGCAATTCAATCACGAAAGCAAAGACCAATAAAGAAGAAAAGGCAGTCTAATGTTGAAAGTAAATCAACATACGCTGCCTATTTCATTCACTCCATTATATTTCAACTTTCGTCATCGTAACCTCATCTTCATCGTACAACTTATAGGCACGGTGATCAATCATCCCCGGTACCACTTCAAATGGAATGAAGCGTTTTATACCAGCAGTAACGAATTTTTTCGCATTGAACACTGCTTCCTCAATTGATTTTCCTTTTGCCAGTTCCGCTGTGATTGCTGCTGAATATGAACAGCCTGCCCCATTTGTATGGATTGTATCGATTCGTGGAGCTTCCAATTTTATCATTTTATGACCATCATACAATACATCAATAGCTGGTCCTTCTAAACGTCCTCCTTTTACAAGAACATACTTTGGACCAAGTTTTAAAAGATCTCTTGCTGCATCCTGCAAATCCGCAACTGATGTAATTTCTTGTCCATTAAGTAAATAAGTTGCTTCCGGCATGTTTGGTGTAATAATTGTTGCTTGAGGGATCAGTTTAGTTTTTAGCGTTTCCATTGCATCAAAATCAAGTAAAGGAGACCCGAATTTACCGAACATTACCGGATCTACCACGATATTTTGAATGTTAGTTGTCGCCAACCAATCGGAAACAAGTTCGATAATTTCCTTTGAGAAAAGCATTCCCGTTTTTAATGCATCTAAATCCTCTTGTTCATTGATAATGAGGAGTTGTGCTTCAATTGCATCTAAAGGTTGAATGAATAAACTTTTTTCTTTGTTTGGATGTTTTGCATTGATGGCAGTGATAGCCGTAAAACCGTACACCCCAAGCTCTTGGAAAGTTTTTAAATCCGCTTGAATGCCGGCACCACTGCGAGCTGCAGCACCTGCAACTGTACATACTTTCGCTATTGTCATGTCCTTTTCTCCTTTTAATACCAAGCTTTATATTTGATTTTAAGCTTTTTATAAGATGAATGGAAATAATCAGAATAAGCAATTTGATTGGGGTCAGATTTGTTGCGGGAGATTCTTACTACGTGTTTGAATTCAAACTTATGAAGATGCTTGCGGGATTCAAGAAAATACTTGTAGTAAGCAAAGTAGGATTAGAATTACCCATCTATCGAAAAATACAACTGCTACTAGTGAGATATTAGCCAAATTTAATTAGATAATTGCCAACTTCGCCTTGATATTAGCCATTCTCGGAAAGATATTTGCCATTCGAAAAATTTCCTGCTTCTGCGAGTGGGATATTAGTCAATCTCCATTCGATATTGGCCAACTTCGCCTTGATATTAGCCATTCTCAGAAAAATATTTGCCATTCGAAAAATTTCCTGCTTCTGCGAGTGGGATATTAGTCAATCTCTGTTCGATATTAGTCAACTTCGCCTTGATATTAGCCATTCTCGGAAAGATATTTGCCATTCGAAAAATTTCCTGCTTCTGCGAGTGGGATATTAGTCAATCTCCATTCGATATTGGCCAACTTCGCCTTGATATTAGCCATTCTCAGAAAAATATTTGCCATTCGAAAAATTTCCTGCTTCTGCGAGTGGGATATTAGTCAATCTCTGTTCGATATTAGTCAACTTCGCCTTGATATTAGCCATTCTCGGAAAGATATTTGCCATTCGAAAAAATTCCTGCTTCTGCGAGTGGGATATTAGTCAATCTCTGTTCGATATTAGTCAACTTAACCAAAATATTAGCCATTCTTGGAAAGATATTTGCCATTCGAAAATTTTCCTGCTTCTGCGAGTGGGATATTAGTCAATCTCCATTCGATATTAGTCAACTTCGCCTTGATATTAGCCATTCTCGGAAAGATATTTGCCATTCGAAAAATTTCCTGCTTCTGCGAGTGGGATATTAGTCAATCTCTGTTCGATATTAGTCAACTTAACCAAAATATTAGCCATTCTCAGAAAGATATTTGCCATTCGAAAAATTTCCTGCTTCTGAGATTAGGATATTAGTCAATCTCCATTCGATATTGGCCAACTTCGCCGAAATATTAGCCATTCTCGGAAAGATATTTGCCATTCGAAAAATTTCCTAGTCAAGTCCCGATAATTGTGTAAAAACTCTTATACACTGTTTCCAAATCCGATTAAAGTAGCGTAAGTGGAATCAAACCAAATATAGCAGTTTTTGATTCCATTCCCCTCCCACATTTTTTAGCCGCAACTTCCATGGGGTTTTCTATCCATATTCGTAAAGGGCTGTCAAAGGCTCTTTTCACTTTGACAGCTCTTTGCGAATATGGAATCATCCCATAATGGAAGATGCGCGTGAAAAATAGTGAATGATTATCTACCTGATAGATTTTTTCGTCGATCATAGATTTCTTGGTAATCCATTAAGACAGCGCCAATCAAACGAAAAGCTGATTGCGTATTAGGGAAAATTCGGATCACTCTTTCTCTTCTACGAACCTCTTGATTCAACCGTTCAAGGGTATTCGTACTGCGAATATGAGGACGAATTTTTTCAGGAAAATTCATATATTGAATTGTATCTTCGAAACCTTCATCTAGAATTTTCAATGCTTTTTCAAATCGTGCTTGGTCACTAAACTTTTCAAACAATTCATCTTTAAATTGACGCATATCTTCAATCGTGACAGCTTCGAAAATTCGTTTCAACATTGTTCGGAATTCAGCAGTATCTTTTTTAGGTAACTTGTCAATGATATTACGTTTAAAATGAACATTGCATCTTTGCCAAGAAGTCCCGACAAATTCACGCTGGATGGCCTTTCGTAACCCTTCATGCGCATCTGAAATCACAAGTTTAGGGGATTGTAATCCTCTTGATTTTAGATGCTGGAAGAAACGACTCCAACTCTCCGCACTTTCAACGTGGTCAATATGAACACCAAGGATTTCACGTTTATTTTGATCGGTAATCGCTGTCGCGATATAAGCCGCTTTAGACACTACACTATGACCTTCGCGAACTTTAATATACATAGCATCGACAAAGATGTAAGGATAGTATGTAGTATTTAGAGGGCGATTGGCCCATTCATTGACAATTGGATCTAATTGTTTTGTCAAAGATGATACGAATGATTTGGAGACATTTTCTCCACAAAGCTGTTCAACGATTTTCGTTACTTTTCGAGTAGACACCCCATTCACGACCATCTCAAGCATAGAAAGAACGAAAGCTTGATCACAACGTGCATATTTTTCAAACACGGTAGTTGAAAACTCTCCATTGCGAGTTCTTGGAACCTTTAATTGAATCTTTCCAATACTCATCATTAAATCACGTTCATAATAGCCATTCCGGTAATCACGACGTTCGGGAGAACGTTCATAAGCAGCAGCTTGAAGATAGTCATCTCGTTCTTTTTCCATAAATTCATTCAGAATTAAAACAATCGCTGATTTGATAACAGAATCAAGATTCGAATTGATAATTGATTCTTTTAAAAGGTCCATATTTAGGTTAAACTTTAATAGAGTCATTTTTTCATCCTCTTTCTATTTGTTTTTATTGGGTCTGAAAACAGTGTAGCAAAAGAGGAGGAAAATGGCTCTTTTCTTTTTTACACAATTATATGGACTCTATCAATTTCCTGCTTCTGCGATTAAGATATAAGTCAATCTCTAATCGATATTGGCCAACTTCACCTTGATATTAGCCACTTTCACGTAAATGTTTGCCAAACAAATAAATCGTTTACGCCATCATTTCAACCACAAATCATTCATCCTTTAATAGCAATTCTCTTCAAAAGACCTTACCCACTAAGCACCTACTACTGCATCTCAACATATACTAATGGGCACAGCTGGATTACGTATTTCAGAAAAATGCTTATCAAATCATGCGAAAGAAATTTTGATAAATTCGATTTATTAAGCTGAGTTCTTCATCATTTGGAGGTTTTAGTTGCCTCAGATAAAGTTATAAAACACAATTCAAGTATTAATTTCCTCTAATAAACTCATAAACCTCACTCCAAAAACTAATTACATCATGGAAGAAGGTTGCTCATTGACAGAAAGTAAGAATCCGCTCGTCTCCTATTTACTTCTTGCATTGTTAATTATCATTTGGGGAGTTAGCTGGCCTATCTATAAACATGGCGTTAACTTCATGCCCCCACTCATCTTTGCTGGAATCCGTTCATTTATCGCAGGAATTATTTTGTTTACCCTTGCTTGGAAAATGCGGCATCTCTTGAAATTTAAAGAACATTGGAAGTTTTACGTAATCTCAGCAATATTAAATAACATTCTCTACCTGGGACTTCAAACAGTTGGCATGGTGTATTTGCCAGGTGGATTATTTTCTGTACTAGTATACTTTCAACCAGTTATTCTGGGCATTTTATCTTGGTGGTTGTTGAATGAAGATATGACCGTTACGAAAATATTTGGCTTAGTGCTTGGATTTATCGGGATTGTGCTTGTAAGCATTGATGGATTAATTATCCACCTTTCTGCCATTGGTGTTGCACTCGCCCTCGCCACAGCTCTTGCTTGGGCAAGTGGAGTCGTATTTGTCAAAAAATTAAAATCCAGAGTCGACTTTTATTGGATGGTCGTTATGCAATTGATACTCGGTGGGGGATCGCTACTTGTTTTAGGATATTTCTTTGAAAATATCAATGCCATCGTTTGGAACATTGACTTAATCAGTACCATTATTTGGGGCGGAACAGCAGGAATGGCCGCGGGGCAAGTGATTTATTTTAAATTAATGAATGAAGGTGAAGCAAGCAAAGTCGGTTCCTACACCTTTTTAGTACCTATTATTTCAGTGGTTGTCAGTACAATTTTTTTGAATGAAGCCATTACAAAAAATTTATTTATCGGCATGATTTTAGTAGGATCAAGCATCTATTTAGTAAATAGACAAAAAGAAAAAACTTAAACTTTGGAAGAATAGTGCTGTTTTATTAAAATAGCGAAGGCATCCTGATTTGGACACCTTCGCTAATCATCTCTATTCCTCTTCAACACCATATAATCAAGAATAACAAACTTCAAATAAAAACCACTTTAAAATGCCTCAACACCAATTTCAACACCGCTATTACTACTTCTTCATCCAACCACTGAAAAATTTACCTTTTCCATATCATCTCCTTTCAATAAAATTCATGTTATCTATAGCAAAATAAACTATTGAATACTATTTAAATTGTCCCGTTAATCTAAATCCGATTTCCGCAATCAATGTAGCTAACAAGAAAGTTCCCGTGTACACAAAAAGTGATACGACAACAATTCGCCAGCCGAGCTTTTTAAATTCTTTTAAATCTTTTCCAAATGATAGACCCGCATAAGCTAAAATTGGAGTTGCTAACGCCATAAAGTTAATTTGCGTTGTGGCATCTACAATTGTTTGTTGCCAAGGGAAAATCGCTGAAGTCACAAATAACGCAATAACGGACACCCAAATAACTACTGGAATTTTTAATGGAACAATTTTTTCAATGGCATAACCTAAAATCGTAATTGCCGCAATAATCATCATTCCAGGTAAAGCATCAATTGGAGAGACACCATATCCAATCCAGTTCCCTACTATCGCAATGATTCCAATCAATATGAACGTTAATGTTTTATCCAACATATATGTGTACCCCCACTTAGCTCAATTAATTTTCACCATCTGTTTGAATTCTTGAACGTCTCCCCAAGATTGGTTCCAAATGTTTATATAAGAAATTTGTAAATGGTAGAGAGAAAACAACGCATACAAACGTACCAACAATCGTTGTAATTAAGTTAGCAGCCCCAGCAAACACTGCGATATCATCACTAGCTTCTGGGAAAATAATGGCTAATGCACCGGTCATTGCAGCCATCATACTACCGGATCCTACCCCAGCTCCCATCGCGAGAGAAATTGGATGGAACCAGCCGATACTTGCTATTAAACTAGCAAGTAAAGATAAATAGAGTGCTCCAAATAATGTTCCGCAAATATAAACGCCGATGGCACCGCGAGATTCAGGAGAGTCTGCACCATATTTTTCTGCTATAATCGCTAAATTCGGTTCCCGGTCGATGGAAAATGTCGCACCGATTGCTTCCCTTTTCATCCCAATTAGTAGAGCAACAGGTAAACCGAATACAATCGTTCCTAAAAAGTGACCTACCTCTTGCAACGTTAATGTTAACCCAGCATCTAATAATTGCGGGATAGAAGGCCCCATCAACGTACCTAACTTTGCAACGAATAACATAAAGGAGATTCCCAATATTTTTGAAGCAATATCCATCTCTTTATCGGATAAAATTTTAAATCTTGGCAAACTAATGATTGCTCCCAAAATTAACGCATACAGCATCGGGAAGAAGGCAATCGCTCCAACTCCAATGTTTAAACTTTTTACCCCAATAAATTCAGCAATACATACTAATACAAATACGAATGCATGGATTTTCCAGTTTAAGAGTTCCCTCATCATTTCACTCCTTTAAAGCTCAATAATTACGTAGTTGATAAAACCAAATTTTCAATAAATTGGCAAACTGCAGTTGTATCTTTGCTACCAAGTCCTTGAGATTTGGCAGCTTCAAAAAGTTGATACGTTTGTGCTCCCAATAAAACAGGAACTTGTAACTCTGCAGCTGTTTTTGTATAGAGAGAAACATCCTTATGCATATGGTCCAAACTAAACAAAACATTGTCATACGCTTTCTTTAAAATATTGTCTCCAAAAACTGCAAGAACTCTTGAAGCACTTCCTTTTGAAAGGATTTCTTCTAATTTTTCTAAATCTAAGCCAGCTTTTGATGCAACTGTATATGCCTCCCCAATGCTTGCAATGGTTGATGCAACGACGATATTATGACAAAGTTTTGCAATTTGGCCGTTTCCGTTTTTCCCTAAATAAATGATGTCCTTCCCTACAACCTGCAAAATAGGAAGAATTTCATTAAACTTCTCTTGATCACCAGCAACCATCAATGTCAATGTGCCATTTCTCGCTCCATTAGGCCCACCACTTACTGGTGAGTCAAAAAAATACATTCCTTTTTCATTGTAAATCGATGCGATTTCTATCGCTGTGCCAGCATCTGTTGTGCTCATATCTACAATTACAGAACCAGGTTTTAACACATTTAATAATGCATTTAAATACACATCTTTTACGGCTTCAACTGTCGGTAACGATGAAATAATGAACTCCACTTTCTCCCCTAATTGTTGAAGAGAATCAACTGCAATGCCCTCATTTTCTTGGATCCAATCTTTTACTTGTGGATTTGTATCGTAAATATATACGTCATCCTTATTTTGAATGTAGTTGTAGGCAATGCCTTTTCCCATAAGTCCGCAGCCGATTATTCCAATCTTCACACACATCCCCCCGTGAATGGAAACTATTTACTTTCTATTTCTTTAAAAAATTCGAGTGCTGTCGCAATCCCATTTCCTGCTGCAGGAATGCCGCAATAAACGGCACATTGTAAGAAGACCTCCTCTATCTCTTCCTTCGTACAGCCATTATTGATAGCCCCTTGCAAATGAATTTTTAGTTCGTGTTGATAATTTAATGCTGTTAACAATGCTATATTAATTAAACTTCTCGTTTTTCGATCGAGATTTGGGCGATTCCATATTTCTCCCCAACAATACTGCATAGCCAGTTCATGAAAAGAACGATTAAACTCATTCGTATTCCTAATGAACTGTTGGACATTTTCCTCGCCTAAAACTTCCTCTCTTGCTTTAAACCCTTCTTTATACATTTCTCTAAACGTTTCTTTAAATTTTTCTATCGTCACACACAACACCCCGCGATATTTTTGAAATGGACTAATTCGTCTCCATGCTCTGTTAGGCATGATTCCTATATGAATTCATGCAATAAAAAACCCGTTTTATTTTTTAATAAATGGCGTTGTAGCTAATGCAATATATAAAGCAATGCCAAATTTCATCGCTTCTGCATTAGGTAAAAATTTCTCATGATGGAGTTTATAGGAACCCCCTTCATCATCTCCAACACCTAAAAACAAAAATGCACCCGGCACATGCTCAAGATAGTAAGCAAAATCTTCACTTGCCATACTTGGCTTTTCTAATATCTCTACAGCATCCGATCCAAATAATGCTTCTGCTAATTGTTGGGCATGTAACACATATTGTTTTGTATTGTTTGTAACGGGATAGCCAAAGTTGTATATGATATCTGCCTCAAGACGTAACGCGCTGCTCATGCCATAAATAATTCTCAAAAACTTTTTTTGAATATCTTTTCTTGTCTTATCACTCAACGTTCGAACAGTTCCTTTAAATACAGCTTTTTCTGGAATAATATTAAAGGCATTTCCAGCTTCCAGTTTCCCGATCGTAATCACCGCTGAATCTACCGGATCTATTTCTCTACTAATCACACTTTGTAAAGATGCAATAATATTGGCACTGCCAACAATGGCATCAATTCCTTGATGTGGAGCTGCTCCATGACCAGCTTGACCAGTCAGTGCCACTTCAAATGTATCCATGCTCGCCATTAATGGCCCACTCTTAAAACCTATTTTTCCAATTGGTAGATCAGGCCACACATGAAAGCCATAAATGTAATCCACATTCGGATTAGTTAATGCACCATCTTGTATCATATATTTCGCACCAGCCAACATTTCTTCTGCCGGTTGAAAAATAAATTTAATTGTTCCAGCAATATGATCTTTGTATTTTGAAAGAATTTTCGCCGCACCGAGTAACATGGCCATGTGCATATCATGTCCACATGCATGCATTGCCTGTTCATGTTGTGATGCAAAATCTACCCCTGTACATTCTTTAATCGGCAATGCATCCATATCCGCGCGCAATCCAATAACCGGCCCCTGTTTCCCACCTTTTAATATGCCGACCACTCCAGTTTTCGCATATCCTGATTGCACTTCTATACCACAATTATTTAGAAAGTTTTTTACGATTTGAGATGTTTTATGTAAATCAAATCCGATTTCAGGGTATTTGTGTAAAGTCTTACGCAATTCAATAATTTCATCAAACTCATCTTCTATCCATTGTTGTATTAAATCAGAAGATAAAATGGTTTGGTTCATCAGACTCCCTCCTATCCAGAGTCAAAAGAGTAATATATTTATGGACAGGTTGATAAATAGTCCTAAAAATATTAAGAACAAATTAGCACATTTTCTATTATTTGTAAATATTCAATTTTCAGTATTTTAGAAATACTAAAAATTGACTAGTCAAAATCTCATTGTAAAAAGCAAATATTTCTTATAAAATTTTTCTAAAAGCATATTTGAGGCAGGGAGAAGTAATGGTTGTATACAATATTGGAATAGTCGGACCAGAAGATCTTGCAACAAAATTTAAAACACAGCTAGAGGAATTAAACTTGCTCAATGTATCCATTAACCTTTCAATTGTAAATCAATTTGAGGATACGAAGAAATTAGAGCTCTCTTTTGTCGAAAAATGCGATTTATTATGTTTTATGGGGCCAATTGGTTATGAAATATATCGTGAAGAAATTGTTCCTCGACTGAAAACAATCCCTCCTATCTCATTACATATTCGTTATGATAGCTCCGCTCTATACTTATGTCTTTATAAACTGTTAAGCAAAAAACAAGGGGATATTAATTTATTTACACCTTTTTCCATAGACTTATTAGCTGAAAAAGAGGTTAAAGTTGCACTTGAGGAAATCGATTTATCGCCCGATCATTATTTTCTAATTCATGGCGATACTTCCTATACAACAGAACACTGGGCAAATATTCACGAAGAATATTACCGGAAAGGAAAAACGAAATATGCAATTACTTGTTTGACAAGTGTTGCCTATGAACTTCAAAAACGCCAAGTTCCAGTGATGCGCATTAAACCAACTTACGCTGCAATCTCAATGACAACCGAAATATTAATCGCAAAATTAGAACAATTAATTAGCAATGAGCTCAAAACCATTGCCATATTAGTCAAATGGCACGAAGCAGATCGCCGTCCAAAAAATCGATATACATTTTATAAGCAAAAATTAAAGTTCCAAGAAGCCATTATTAATTTTTGTGAGAAATATGAAATGTCACTCACTTTCGAAAACGATTTCAAAGCCATACTTTATACAAATCAATCAATTTTAAAAGAACTTACCAAAAATTATAAAGTGTTCCCTTTTACAAAAGAGATTGAGGAAATTTTAGGAACGAGAATCTCGATCGGTATCGGTGTTGGAAATGATGCAGCCCGTGCTGAAATTTATGCAAATCGTGCGTTAAAATTTGCTGAAGCAAAGCATACTTCGACCACATACTTAGCATATCAAAATGGCAGCATTATAGGGCCATTAAACAGTGAAGAAGTAGAACCCCTTTCCTTTTCAACGCATTTGAATAATCGTCATTTACAAGATATTGCAAAGAAGACTTCATTAAGTGCCATTACAATTTCAAAATTACGCTCACTTATTCAAAATCAAGAACATCCATATATAACAAGCCATCAAATTGCTGAAGCATTTGACATATCATTGCGCACAGCCAATCGAATATTACACACATTAGAAAGCTATCGATTTGCGAAAGTAATAGGTGAAGAACAACCTCCTGGAAGAGGTAGACCAAGAAAGCTATACGAACTGAAATTGACGGAAGAGTGATTGGATTTCGGATTTGGCTATTATTTTACCTGGGTTGACTATTATCTTGGGCAGGTTGGCTATTATCTTATTGGATTTGACTATTATCCTCTCTTTGCTGGAGCGAATTTTCGGCTTTGGCTATTATTTTACCTAGATTGACTATTATCTTGGCCGAGTTGGCTATTATCCCTTTGAATTTGACTATTATTTCATTTCTGCTGGAGCAAATTTTTGGCTTTGGCTATTATTTTACCTAGATTGACTATTATCTTCGGCGAGTTGGCTATTATCCCTTTGAATTTGACTATTATTTCATTTCTGCTGGAGCAAATTTTTGGCTTTGGCTATTATTTTACCTAGATTGACTATTATCTCGGCCGAGTTGGCTATTATCTCTTTGAATTTGACTATTATCTTATCTTTACTAAAGTGATTTCTCGGTTTTTACTTACAATTTTTTCTTATTTAGATCCACTCCATATATCTATTCGGTATTCGTTCAATCGTGTGGTTAGCTCCATTGCTGGATTAGAAAAACACCTTGCTCGGGCAAATTGCTTCTCAACTTGTATAGATAACTCCTTATTTTTGAGAGGACCACGAATCGTTAAGGGTGGAGTTGAATCAGAATCGGATTCCAAATTGACAGGAACGATATTTAGTTTTTCAACTGCCAAACAAAAACACCTCCTCTGTAATCGATAACTCTATCTTACAGGGAGGTACGATCGATTGATATGCGTCGTTTGAGGGCTTACCATTGTATAAAATGCTTTCTACATGCGAAAATGGAAATTCCCCCTGCCTAAAGCAGAGGGGAATAGGGGTCTATTAATTAATTTGTTTCAATTAAACCGTATTTTCCGTCTTTTCGTCTGTATACGATGTTTGTATTGTTTGTTTCCGCATCTGTATAAACATAAAAGTCATGCCCGAGCAAGTTCATTTGGAGAATGGCTTCATCTTCATCCATTGGTTTTAAGTCAAACTGTTTTGTACGAACAATTTCAAAATCTTCATCTTTGCCGCTATCATTGTTATTCGGAGTAACATTATTAGCGAAATAAACGCCTACACCTTCGCGATCACGAAGTTTGCGGTTGACTTTTGTTTTATGTTTACGAATTTGTCGTTCGAGTTTATCTACAATTAAGTCAATACCAGCATACATATCTTCATGGCGCTCTTCAGCACGAAGCGTTAAGTTTTTTAACGGAATGGTTACTTCCACTTTTGTTTTCTTATCATTATACACTTTCAAGTTTACATTGGCAGAAGCATTGACACCTTCGTTGAAAAACTTTTCAATTTTCTGAACTTTGTTGATGACGTAATCTCGAATAGCTGGAGTTACTTCAATGTTTTCACCGCGAATGTTAAAGTTTAACATGTAAACTCCTCCTTTATTGACCCTATGTAAATTATATTCTACATAAGTTTGCAAATTCCTTCTAGAAACTATGTATTCTTTTTAGGAATTCGACAAATTTTTTACCTTTTAAAAACCGATATATTTTTTTGAAATAACTTCTTTTCTTCTCCGGCGCTTCATTTCGCTAATAATCAATTCTTCAATATCTGGTTGATTTTTAAATTGCAATCCAAAATGAGCACCCATACCAAAAGGTTTACTCCAACGTACATAACCAATAGCTTGAATTCTTGTAATATCCAAAACAAAATGCATCTGAAACTGCAACGATTCAGGAGGAAGGTTGTATATTTTAGAAATATCTGAGTTCGTATACACTTTCATTCCCCGAGGACTAATATCAATAATTTTACATGGATGCATCTCACTATCAATCCGACGTCCGTTTACAAGCACAGAAAATTGTGCATCTAATGGTTGATTAAAAACGAATCGAAACGCCTCTTTGCGCTTATATTTTTTAGATATCATATTCATTCCCCCAAATTAACAGTCCTGCCAAACTCTTCTTATTATAAATATCGTTAATGAAAAGAAAATATCCACAATAAGAATTAATATTTTTCACAAAAATTTGTGACGATTTTTTAACTATTGTAAAGCGTTATTGATAATAAAAAAGCCCTTAACTTTGAGGATATTTGTACCTATCGCTTGAAAAATTCATAGTACTGAATAGCGAATAACGTAACTCCAATATACTTAGCGACTTTATTAAATAAAAAACGCCTTACAACCTTATATTTCGGGTGTAAGGCGTTTTAAGATCCAAATGATTAGTAAATTCCGACTACACTTGCTGCACATTTTGATATTGTTGTTGGCGATTTAGTTTAATAACTTCTTTCCAAGTATCACGGAATTCCGTAACCAATCCGATTACTTCATCAACGATTTCGACATCGTTTTTGATATTTGCTTCAATTAAGCGTCGATTCATATATTCATATAATGGAAGAATTTGTTTTGATATTTCGTAATCCATGTTGAGTGTAACGATTAGTTCGTTAATGATATTTTGAGCTTTTTGTAAATTAGTGTTTTTTTCTTCAATGTGTTTTTCTTCAATTGCCTTTCTAGCCAAATTCAAAAATTTAATACATCCATTGTAAAGCATTAATGTCAGTTCACCAGGGGAAGCTGTATTGATACTGTTTTGTTTATACGCATTATATGCGTTATTATGTAATGTCATATAAGACACTCCTTTAATCGCTAAGTAAAAAACCCTATGAGTTTTTTACTATCATTTTATCATAGAAGATACTTCATTTTTAGTGACTCTCTATTATTTTTTCTTATCATAATACATGCCGTCCATCACTTGTACGCTCGCATAAGGGTTTGAATATTGCTTTTCGTGTTTTTTCACATTTTGCAAATCTTTTAAATCCTTTTTCACTGCATCCATAACAAGCTGAAGTCTTTTTCGAATTCCTTCATCCAATTGCATTAGCATCGAATGATCTTTTAATTCAGGCTGAATTTGAAATCCTTGACGCTTTAAAGAGTCGATGATTTCTCCCCGTTCATCCAACAATTGATGGATGTTTTCTATATAATCGTCTCGTTCTTCTCCTTTTGGAATATCGGAAAGGAGTTGATACAGCTTAGCAGAAACTTGTAATAATTGTTTTGTTAAATCCATGTAATATCAACTCCTTTTCAATCATTAATATTGAGGCATGAATAAACTTGCTTGCATGTTTGCTTTATTGATAGCTTGCTCCATCGCAGTGAATTGTTTCCAGTAGCGTTGTTCAATCGTAATAAGCTTGTCTTTCCAAGTTTTGATACGAGACTCGATATCAGTTAAAGTTTTACCAAGAGTATACTGATTCGCAGTCATTGTAGTACGGCCAGCTTTTTTCTCGATTTTATTTTTGATATTTGTCATTTCCTCGCGGAGTTTTTGTAAGTATCCACGAGTATCAACTGTTTTTTCAAAGCCATTTTCAATGATAGTATCGTCTTTTTTACCATAATTTGTGAATAGCGCTGCCACAGCATCCGGATCTTCCTCTAAAGCTTTGCGAAGTTTGTTTTCATCGATTTCAATAGTACCACCATCATTGTAATTTTTAGAAGTAGTGATTCCGATGCTAAAGAGTGTATTATATTTTGGATTGGAAACTGCCGGATTTGATTCATACAATAATGCACGCATTTTAGAAATACCTTCTCGAATAATCGAGTCGCTGCGCAGTAGACCACTTTTAGCTTTTTCTTCCCAAAGTTCAATTTCTTTTTCATCCATTTCTTTTCTTTGGGCTTCAGTTAAAGGTGGGTAATCTCTATATTTTGATTCTTTAATTAAATCATTTAATTCTTTGATTAAACCATTATATGTGTTTACAAAATCTTTTATTTTAGAAATAATGTCATCCACGTTGGTTGTAGATGTAATCGATACCGGACTTGTTGTTGGCGCACCTATTAAAGCATCTTCATCTATATCATCACCATTTAATATACCGGCATTTTGTGCATCTTCTTTTGCAGTATCAAAAGTATTTTGTGCATTCGTTAAACGAGTTTGAGCAGCATTTAATTCAGAATTTGCTTTAACATAATTACTTCTAATAATGTTTTGTTCCGCTAAATTTTTAAAATTGTTTAATTGTTCCTCTGTTAAACTATCTAATGCTTTTATTTGATTTTCAGTTAGCTTCTCTAGTTTATTGCGCAAAGTTTCATCGGTAATGGATGAAATTGCATCTTCTTGAGTAAAATCGATATTGCTAATTGTTTCAATTTCAGAGGCAGATAAATTATTAAAGAACGAATCACCAAGAGCGCTATATTTTGTTTTCAAATCATCTGCTTGAGCTTTTTGGTGATAAATCTCTAACGTACTTGGCGAAGTGGATAGTAATTTCGTTAAATCATCTTTAGATAGAGATTTAAGCACCTTTTTAACTTCATCGCTAAATTCAGGGTTATTATCAATATTCTCATGAATTGTCGTTAAGTCGTCATTACTATCATAAGCAAAGTTTTGGATAGCGGCAATTGCTGCTGCATCAAAATCTTTTAACTTTGTACCATAAACTTGATAATTTGCATGTAATCTATAATCTACTAATTCTTGTTCAGATAAATCAGCTAAAATTTGAATCTTATCATCAGATAGAGCTTTTAGGTTCGTATAATCACTTGCTTCGATTGCTGTTTTTAAATCATCTTTATTTTCTAAAATGAAATTAATTTCATCATCCGATAATTTTCTCCAAAATGCACTTCCGAGTTTATTAAAGAGTTCTTGTTCTGAAAGAGTTAGTGTATTTCCAAAAGCAACTTTATATGCATTGTTATGCGCAGTCGTATAACTCGGTGTTTCTGTAGCACCAACACCATAATAAGCATCTTTGGCATTATTATACTGATTAGTTTTATTTGTTAAGTTAATACCAGCTAATTCCAATTCTTTTTGAGCTGCAATATATTTTTCAGCGATTGTTTGAACACTATTGAAAGTGGACTTTAACGTAACGTTATAGCCAGAAATGCTAAATGAGTTGGATGCTCTTTCTGTAGCTATACCATTAACTTGAAAAATGGCATTTTTACCGTTATCAGCTAAATTTGTTGTGTCAGCAAATTGAAATGCTGCAAAAACTTCTTGACCAGAGTCAACAACAATTTCTGCTCCACCTTTTACATCACCAGTGTTTTTTGCAGTTATAGAAAGCCGTCCATTTTCGAACACGGCACTAACACCTGCAGCACTGCTATTAATCTTGCTGACGAATTGATCAATTGTCATATTTTCTGTAAATTCTATTCTTGTAGCTTTAGCAGCTAATGTACCGTCCTTTTGAATGGCACGAATTTCTATATAATTTTGACTTACTGTAACACCACTGTTCGCAAATAAATCTCCTAATGTTGTTGTACCAATCCCATTTACTTGCCCGCCTACTGCACGAGCAGCCGAAGCTAATTGAGAAACCCCTTCAATTGTCAAAGTTCCTGCAGCTGAACCAGTTGCAGTAGCTTCGACTAAACTAGAATTTGAGGAAGTGGCTGTTTTCGTATTGAAACTTTTTAGCAATAAATTATCCGCAATATAAGTATCAAAAGTTTGTAATTTTTTATTCACATTGCGATAGGCATCGCGAGTCCATTCGTAAATTTGTTTCTGTTGTTGTAATTTATCAAGTGGGATGCGCTCTGCTTGCATTAGTTTTTCAACTAGCGCATCTATATCCATACCAGAAGCTAATCCACCGATACGAAGTTGTGACATATAAAAACCTCCCTAATATGTTCCCGTTAAATTTTTTCGTCTACAATCATTCCAACAAGTTTTTGCATTTCATAGAAAGCATCAAGCAATTTTTTTGGCGGAATTTCTTTTATTACTTCTTCGGTATCCTGATCAATTACCGTGATGTAGTAGCGTTCCAAACCTTCATGATAAACAAATCTAGAACTTCTATGATTGATTTCTAAAAATTCATTCATCGATTTTACTGCTTGTTTTATTTTTTCTTTTGTAGATTCTTCGTTACCGATTATATTATTATCAATAACCAATGACTCATTGCTTCCGTGCTTATTGATTTTATCATCTGATGCATTTTCAACAGCTTTAACAACTGTTGAAGTATCTATAGCTGGTTGTGAAGAAATGCGCATAAGTACTCCTCCTTGATTAACCGAGCAAAAAGTTTATTTACTAATAGTTATATCGGATTGATTGAGCAAAATTTATACTAATTTCCATAAATGCACGATTATAAAATTAAAAATAAAGAGCAGAAATCCCCAACAAACCATGGAAATTTCTGCTGTATTTTTTCTATATTCGATGATTGTATATACTGCTAATAATAAAAATTATTATTTATAAAATTCGAAGCAATCGAAAATTGTTAAGAATGTTTTTAATTCCAACTCATCAAATTCTATACATAGATTTTGATTATAATAATTCGAATCATTTGTTACATTTTCTAGTAGAATAATATTGTCTGTTATTACTCCTTCATCTTCAATTTCTAATAAATAGTCGCATAACCCGTTGGACCTAATAAATTTATCCAAAAAAATATTGTTTTTTATGGATCTTCTTTTTGCAACAAATGAACACCCTATTAAATCAAAAAAATTCACTTCATCTTTATTTAAGTATTTTATTTCTTTTTCAAATAGATTATCATTTAATCTTATTTTACTAACTTGTACAAGTTTGGCTTTTAAAGTTTGAAAGTCGAAAATCACTTTAATCTTTGTATTTTCTTCATAACTTGCACTTAAGTACCATTGATAAATAAGAAATTCTTTGTCCCATAATTCCTTTTTTTCTATTACTTCAACTAGAAACTTTTCCTCTTTTTCTACAACTTTCATTTTTCCACCTTAAACAAATGTTCATTAACAAAATCATTAATGATCCACTGATTACCATCCGATTCATCATTTTCATGAATTACTGTAAAAATAAAGTCTGCATTGGATTCAAAACTATTCTTATTCTCAGGTCTTAATTGATTAACTAATAATTCAACATGACCAAATTTTAATGATAATTCATTTCTACATTCTTCAACATCGTATGTAATTTTCTTATTTGTTTCATTAAATACGTAAGTCATCATCAAATTTGTATTTTTAGGCAAATAAACATCAATTGGAAAACCACAAATTAAATCTAAATATAATTCAGTCAAATCAATGTTAAAAATTTTAGAAATAAAAGTTTTAAAATAAATCCCTCCACCAACACCGATATCCATTTCAATTAAGTTTATCTTATTTTCCTCAACGATAATGTCATATTTAATGATAGAGTTAACTATATTCATTTCTTTTATTAATTTGTTAGCATGTTCTACTATTCTTTTATAATTTAAACTATCTTTGCAAAAATACAATTTCCCTAAAAAAAATGTATTTTTAAAATTCTCTCTTTTCAGCGGTGCTAATAATTTTATTTCACTATTTTGGACAATTAATAATACACGATATTCCTGGCCGAAACTTACTTCCTGCACAACATTAGAAGCTTGAACCTCATTGTTTAAAATTTTATTTTTTAAATTTTTTCCTTCAATAAATAATACATCAGCTGATCCTCTTCCAATTGAAGGCTTTAAAACATAAAGTGTTTCATCGTTTAATAATTCTAAATTCTTATTAATATCATTAATAGTATAGGTTTTAATTTGAGAAAGCCCAAATTTTAAATATAATTGTTGCTGTTTTTCTTTTTCCATTCCGATGATTAAGTCATTAGGAACTTTTGTAGGTAAATTATAAAGATTCGTAATTTTTAACAATGTTTTAATAGCCCTTCCTCCAGCATAAGAACCAGCAGCTATAATATTTTCATCCAAAGCATTTAACCAATTGATTGCTTCATCAAAATTAGAAGTATCTATTTCTTCAAAATAATCACTAAGCTCTATTGCTTCACTATTATTTTTCCCTTTTCCAAACGAGGCAACTTTAATTCCTCTTTTTTTCGCTGCTTTAATAAAAGGTAATTGGTTAGTACCAGCGCCGACAGAAACTAAAACACTGTTTGAATAATTTTGTTTAATTTCTTTCATTAAAAATCTCCTTTGTGTCTTCCCGGTTATATAAGTCGAATTGAATCCAATCTTGAAGGCTATTTAAATTAAATTTATTATTAAAGGTCATTGGACTCTTATTATGTTTTTGATCCAAAAGTAACCCTTCAGACCAAAAATATTTTGCTTTTATAGGGTTATTTAGATTAATATCAATATCTAAAATTGACCATTCTTTTAAGAATATTTCAAAGAAATTATAACTTGCATCCACAAATAGTTGAGATGGCCCCCACAATCTTGGATTCGCCTCAATCATAATAAACTCATTTTGTCTCAACCGTAATTCAACCATTACCAAGCCAAAAAACTTTTTACTCAAAAAAAGTTTCTCATAATCCGATGATATTTTATTTTTATGGAAATCTGAAATTTCGGCTGCAATTATCGACTTGCCACCATATTGTTGTAAATAGTTTTCCTGAGATAATTTATAAACCTGTCCGTCTTTTGTGAAATAGTAAAGTAAATATATGCTTCTGCCTTCGACATACTCTTGATAATAAAATGCATTTAATGGATACTTTTTAATAAAATTAACAAAATCACTTTCATTCTCAATAATAACTGGGGAGTAAATCTTTCCATCATTAGTTTCATACTTTTTAGGTTTTGCAACGAATACATTCTCAAAGGTTTTAGGAAATTCAATATGAGAAGGTACTTTTAACCCTTGTTCTAAACAGCACTTTGTAAAATTTTCTTTATCGGAAATATCAATATACAAATTTTCATCAACTAGTGGTATTATTGCACCGACTTCTTCAAACATTTTCCTATATTTTAATAAAAATCTATTGATTGCCTCAGAACTAGGAATGATGACAATTTCTTCTAATTTATTTTTATTTAAAATATCCTTAATAATAGTAATAGTTAAATCAATATCTAATTTTAAACTTTCCCTAGTGTAAACAATTTTATCTTTATATTTTGTTTTAAATAATTCATCATCTTTTGACTTGGCTATAATAAAGTAATTTTCAAACTTATTTTTTTCTAATGTCCGCAAAAACGCTAATATCGCTCTTGGATTAAATCCAGAAAATAGTAATACTCCTTTTTTATTACTCATAATAATCCCCACTTAATATTGTTTGCGCAACCAATTTTCCTTAATATATTTGAACATACAATTAAATGTTTTTCTTTAAATAATAATCAATAGTTTGAACTAATCCTTTATACCAATTTGTTCTCGGAATCCACATTAGTTCATTTTTTAATTTACTTGAATCGATAGCATATCTATAATCATGCCCTGCTCGATCATCTACAAAAGATATTAAAGATTTAAATGACTTTATGCCAAAGGCTTGTAATTTATCAAATGCTGCTTTATCTAAAATTTCACATATAGTGTCAACAATTTCGATATTTGTTTTTTCATTATTTCCGCCAACTAAATATAACTCTCCTGCTTTTCCTTGATGATAGACGACATCAATTGCTGTACAATGATCCTCTACAAATAACCAGTCTCTCACATTCAACCCATTCCCATATATAGGAATTAATTCTCCCGCTAAAGCTTTTCTAATTATCGTTGGAATTAATTTTTCATCATGCTGCCTTGGGCCGAAATTATTGGAACAATTTGTTATTACAACATTCATTCCATATGTACGAAAATAACTTCTGACTAACATATCAGAAGCAGCTTTACTAGCGGAATATGGGCTATTTGGAGCATACGGACTTTCTTCATTAAAATATCCTTCATCGCCTAAGGAACCGAATACTTCATCTGTTGATATATGGTGAAATCGAGCATTTTTAAATTCGTTTTTTACTTTTCCTGGTGAATCCATCCAATATTTTCGTGCTACATCAAGAACGGTAAATGTTCCGTTCACATTCGTTTCTACAAAAGCACCAGGATTTTTTATTGAGTTGTCCACATGGGATTCGGCAGCAAAATGGAAAACTCCTTGAAATTGATATTTTTGAAATAAATGCTCAATTAATTCTCGATCACATACGTTCCCTTTTACAAACTCGTAATTTGGATGATTTTCAACTTCCGTTAAGTTTTCTAGTTTTCCCGCATATGTTAATAAATCTAAGTTAACTATTTTATATTCGGGATACTTATTTAACATATAAATAATAAAATTCGATCCAATAAATCCTGCTCCCCCTGTTACGAGTAAATTCATATTTTTCACTACCTTTCAATTGCAGAGTTAACTATAGATGCAATTTTTTGAACATCCTCCATAGCCAAATCTGCATATAATGGCAAACAAAGAACCCGCTTCGAAATATCTTCAGATATCGGACAATTATGTTTAGATTGAATATACGGTAAGTTATTTAATGAAGGATGAAAATATCTTCTTGATTGAATACTATTGGCTTGTAATAACTCTTTAACTTTTAATAACAATTCTTCACTTTCAAAAAGGATTGGAAAATATGCATAGTTATACTCTACTTCATTACCAATTTTTAAAACTTGAAGGCTAGGATTTAACAAATTATTGTACATTTCACTTAACTTTTTCCGCTTTATTAAATTTAAATCTATGTATTCTAAATTACATATCCCCATTGCCGCATGGAACTCTGAATTTTTCCCATTAATTCCTTCTACTATCGGTATATTATCTTGTTGACCAAAATTTTTTAATTGCACTATAAACATATCAATATCTGGTCCAACATTATTTACAATTCCGCCGCCTTCAATTGTATGAAAAACTTTAGTAGCATGAAAACTTAAAGTAGACAGATCCCCATATTGTAAAATGGACTCTCCTTTATATTTCACTCCAAAAGCATGAGCAGCATCATAAATAACTTTTAAATTATATTTTTTTGCAATTCGATTAATAGTTTCAACATCGCAAGGGATTCCGTACACATGGGTTGCAAGAATAGCTGATGTTTTTTCTGTGATTGCCTCTTCTATTTTATCTGCATCTATACATAAAGTATCTGGACGGATGTCAACATAAACAGGAGTACATCCTTCCCATAAAATTGCTGTTGTTGTTGCTACGAAAGAAAAAGGCGTTGTAATAATTTCCCCAGATAAATCTAATGCTTTAATCGCTAGTTGTAATGCTATTGTGCCATTAGAAACATAGTGTAAAGAAGAAACATTTAAGTATTGTTTTAATTTCATTTCAAGTTCTTGTACCAGCGGACCATTATTTGTTAACCAAGCTCTTTCCCAAATGCCTTTAACTAAGTTTGTATACTTTTCTTGTGGAGGGAGGAACGGTTTGGTTACATTAATCATTTTTTATCGTCCTTTTTGATTAAACTTAATACATATTGGTCGTAAGAATTCTTAGGAGGACTTGTTATTTCTGGCACATCAATCCATCCATTGTTCATTGCGATTTCTTCTAAACAAGCAATCATATACCCTTGCCTTTTTTGCACCGTTTCAACAAATTGGCTTGCTTCTAGAAGACTTTCAAAAGTACCGGTATCTAACCATGCAAAACCGCGGCCCAGTAATCGAACTTGGAGTTTTTTACGTTTTAAATATTCATTATTAATATCTGTTATTTCAATTTCACCTCTAGCGGAAGGTTTTAAATTTTTTGCTATTTGAATGACATCGTTATCATAAAAGTACAATCCAGTTACTGCATAATTAGATTTTGGAATACTTGGCTTTTCTTCAATTGAAATAACGTTTTTATTTTCATCAAATTCGACTACACCAAATCTTGAAGGATCTTTTACTTGATAACCAAATATAATAGACCCTTCTTTTAAAGTAATTGCTTTTTTTAAAATAGGTGTAAAACCTTGTCCAAAAAATATATTGTCCCCTAATATTAAACAAACAGAATCATTTCCTATAAAATCTTCCCCAATGATGAATGCATCTGCGAGCCCTCTTGGTTTTTCTTGAACTTTATAAGTTATCTCCATTCCTAAACTTTTACCGCTTCCAAACAGACTCTGGAATGACTGTAAATCCTTTGGAGAGGTAATAATCAATACTTCCCGAATTCCAGCTAACATCAATACTGAAAGTGGGTAATAAATCATCGGTTTATCGTATATTGGTAAGAGTTGTTTAGAAATACCTCTTGTAATAGGATATAATCTTGTTCCACTACCGCCAGCTAAAATAATCCCTTTCACTGTTTCACCCCAAAAATTATGTATTGATTAAATAACATTTCTATATAAATCAACTAACGACGACATATATTTTTCATAGCTGAAATTATTAGTTGCGATTTCTCTACCTAACTCAATCATCCTATTGTATTTTTCTTTATTTTGAATAATTTCTTTAATTGTTTCAGAAATATGATTAATACTATTTAAGTTATAAAAAAGAGAAGATTGTTTTATATTTGGATGATTCGTTGTTAAATCTTCCATTTCATTCGAACAAAGCAATGTTGAATTAAAAAGGGAATTACTAATTCTTTCATGTGTAGTTTTAAAAAATGGTGTAACATTAAGTGCCACTTTACTCTGTGCAATAATGTTGATGCAATCTAAATACGATACAGATGGTTTTATAATCACATTAGGATATTTACTAAAGTATTGATGGGCATCACCATTTGAAAAAATCCACATTTCCAATCCTGTTTCAGCAAACTCTTGCAAAATGATTATTCTAGTGAAATTTCGATAAAAACTATCAATTATTGGAAACAAAGTACGACTAATGTTAATAATCTCAGATTCAGGTAGAGGTAGATTTTCCTTTAGGAAATTTTCAAAATAAATTTCAATGGATTCCTCTAGTAATTGTAATTCTGTGCTCAATTTGTTAATAATTACTTGAATAAATTGATTTACCAAATTATAAAGATTTTCACTTTTCTCTCGTAATTCATCAACTTTTTTATAAGGATCCATAATAGAACCAAAAAATACCATTGGAAAAATTTTATTATCGAATGGTATGTTAAACCTTTCAGTTGATGGACTGATGTTTAATATTGAGTAACGATTAACATTTAATTTTTCAAATGCACTTACATAAATCTGTTGCGGGGCAATTGTGAATACTGTTTTTGCATTTGGATTTTTCAATGCTCTTTCCCCAACATGATAGTACGGATGATCTCCCAATCTAACGATATGAGGAATATTAGTATACTCATGATGAGTAATTCCATCATAGAGATAACAAATCGGATTATTGGATATAGTAAAATCTGGTTTAAAAGTTTTAACTATTTCTAAATACTCTTGAGCAGAAACAATATTCAAATTACAGATTATATTTTCTATTCCGTAAGAACTCATTGCTTTTGAAAAAAAGGTTGTCGTTGTATTCAAAACGTCATATTGACTATTCCCTTGTAATAAAATGGCTTTCATATAATAACTCCTTGTATATTAAAGTAGAAAAACAATACCGAAACTTAGTAAGTTCATTATTGGCACTTATATAGCATTTACTTTTGACCAATTCCAAACTTCGTAATGTTAATAGATATTCTTTATACATGGTTTAATAAATAAAAAAGGTGATGGATTCAAAAATCTCATCACCTTCATAAATTACCGGAATATATAAAAGGTAACGGGTTTAATTATCCAAACAAAACTGAATTACAATTAAGAATTATAAGATTTGCTCCCATGTAATCGCAGTTCCCTTACTAATATTCTTTTTTGAAATATTCCCTAATATTTGTTCATAGTATTTTGGTTCAATTCCATATCCTGGTCTAACAATTCGAATATTATCTTTCGTAAATGGTTCACCTGCTTTAATATCTCTAGATGCATATATAGAGCGTCTAAATTTTAATGAAGCTTTCTCTTTATCCGTGATACCATACGTTACCTTTCCTAGTGCCAACCATGCTCTTTCCGTTTCCTCAACTAGTGCTTTCATTTCATCCGGTTCCAAAGAAAAAGCAGAATCGACGCCACCATCCGCACGTGATAAAGTAAAATGTTTTTCAATGACGGTTGCACCTAATGCAACACTTGCAACAGCTACACCAATTCCCATTGTATGATCCGATAGACCAACTTGAACATCATCAAACAATTGTTTCATATGTGGAATTGTTAAGATATTTGTATTTTCAGGTGAAGCCGGATAAGTACTTGTACATTTGAGTAATACTAAATCTTTACATCCAGCTTCTTTTACAGTTCGAACTAACTCATCTAGTTCTGCTAACGTCGCCATCCCTGTAGAAACTATCATTGGTTTTCCTGTTGAGGCAACCTTTTTAATTAATGGTAAATGGTTATTTTCAAATGAAGCAATTTTATATAATGGGGCGTCCAATTCTTCTAAAAAATCAACCGCGGTTTCATCAAAGGGGGTACTAAACGCAATCAATCCAAGCTCTTTCGCTCGATCAAAAATTGGTTTATGCCATTCCCAAGGTGTATAAGCTTCATTATATAATTCGTATAATGACTTTCCCTTCCATAAACTCTCATTATCTTGAATCATGAAGTCTTTGGTTTCTACATTTAAAGTCAGTGTATCTGCAGTGTATGTTTGTATTTTTATAGCATGTGCTCCAGATTTAGCAGCAGCTTCAACTATTTCGAGTGCTCTTTCAAGAGATTGATTATGGTTACCTGACATTTCAGCAATTATAAATGGTTTTGTCGTATTATGAAGTAATGACGTATCAAAATTCATTTTATTTCCTCATTTCTTTTAATTTTGATACTGGAGTATCCCAACCATCAACTAATAAATGTTCAAATTCTTTAATATCTTTTTTAAAATGGATAGATCCTTCCTCTAAATTCTGAGGAGTTGAATTACATTTTCCTAGTCTAATTTCTGGCCATTTTTCAATAAAGAGAGCTTCAATTTCTTTCGATAATACGTCATAACTTTCTCGTAAAGTAATATCCCCAGAAAAATTAATTTCTTTTTGAGCAATGATTGGGCCAGTATCTATACCCTCATCTATATAATGGATCGTTACTCCTTTTTTTGTATTTTCTAGGAAACTCCAAAAGTTTGGATCTGCTCCTCTATTCCAAGGAAGAAATGAAATATGTAAATTTATGATTTTGTTCTTCATATAATCAATAATATCTTTTCCAATGATATGCCGATATCCATAACTAACAATAAAATCAAAGTCTTTTACAAAGTCTTTAGAAATTTTTTCTTCAGTTTGTATCACTTCATCAGAAAAACTCTCTAAAAATGTAATCATATGTTGTCTATTAGGGCCTAAATATAAAATTTTCATAATAAGACTCCCGGTTTACATAAAAGTTTCTATTTTATTTCTTTGTGTTAAAAGTAAATCTGTTTTTAATAGTAAATACTGTAATTGATTATGTAAAACGTGTCGATCCACTTTATCATAATGCCCCAGATAAGTTATTAATCCTTTCTTATGTAAAGCGTTGGCAATTTCAATTTGATTTTCTGCTACTGAAATTACAATTGATGGTAACAATAAATACATTCTTTCCCATGTTGTTGCTCCACCAGCTCCAATAGCCAAATCAGCTTTAAGCATCAATTCTGAAATGTTATTAATTTGGCAATAATAACTTGTACCCTTTATAGATTTACAGAGTTCCTTAATTTTTTCTTTGTTAGGATTCGATTTCCCAACTACTACATCTACCATCAATTCAAATTTTTCAATTAGTGGTTTTATCGCTTGTAATACTTTTTCGGTTTCATTTGTCGGGTCACTTCCACCAAAAAAGATAAATAATCTCTCTACTTTTCCATTAAAAGGTTTTACTTTTTTTCGTGCTAATTTAAATTCTTCACGAAGTAAGGCATATTTTGGTCCGAGCAATAACTTTGTATGTTTTGGAACTAATCCTTCATAACGACTATTCATATCTAAATAAAAATTTTGATCTAATAATAAGTCACAATCATGTTTACGATTCGCCAAATCATCAATTACCATAATTTCTTTTGTATATGGACGAATCTTCTTTTCCCACTTTTCCTCTATTGAGTAATGATCAATAACGACTTGTTTAACTACATATTTTTTTAAAATTTGGATTGTCTGTTCAGCATCTGTCTCCCAAAATTTTTCCGTGTACTCCCATAAAGGCTGTTTTACTTCAGGTAATGCAAATACTTTAAATCCATTCTCTTCTATTAATTCAATGCAATCGCCGTTTTTTCTTCTACATATAAACGCTATTTTATTCCCTCTATTTTTTTGTTGGTGTGCGTATGTCAAACATCTCATTACATGACCTGTGCCTATTTCTACTGAAGCATCCACTCTTATAAAGATGTACATTCCATCACCTAAATTTTCTTTTGTTCAATATGTGCATTAATGTTAAACCAACTAGGATTACGCTCCATTAACTCAATTACATCGAACATTGTAAAATATGGATTTTTAAAATATAAGTGCTCAAGGATTAATTTTATTAACTCAAAATCTTCTTGAGTATCTACTGTCCATCTATATTTACTATAATCAACGCTGTTGCATACTGTTCCAATGTTAAACTTATCCTTATTCATATAAATGTATGGAGTAACATGTTCGCGATCTCTCTCTAAATAGGCATGATGAAAAGCTTCTTTTAATGCACTATAAGAGAAAACTTCAACGTCTAAACCTCTTGGGTATGTACGTTTTATTGTATTTGAAACATAATCATATTTTTTTGAATCTAAAAAATATTGAATCGTTTTATCTACTATTTCAGGGTCTATTATTGGACAATCTGAAGTTATACGAACGATAATGTCTGCATGAAAATTAACGGCTGTTTCATAATATCGTTCCAAAACATTTAATTCTGATCCTCTATAATATGAAACACCAAAATTTTTGCAAAACGTTTCAATAACATTATCTTGTTCTTCAATCGTTGTAGCTATCACTATTTCATCAATCAATCGTGACGCTTTCAAACGTTGTAATTGATATAAAAGCAAAGGTTTTCCTTTAACCTCTTTCATAATCTTCCCTGGTAATCTTGTTGATCCCATTCTTGCTTGAACTATTGCCACGATTTTCATTTTTTCACCTTCGAAATAACACTTTTTACCGATTGAATTACATCCGTTACATCATCATCAGTCATTTTTGGAAAGAGTGGTAACGTTATAATTCTTTCATACAATTTCTCAGCCTTTGGTAAACTTCCCTTTTTATAACCTAGTTTTTCATAATAGGACAAGGTGTGTACAGGTATATAATGGACATTAACACCTATTTTTAAATTTAATAATTCTTCGAAAACTTCTTTCCTAGAAGCATTTAACTTTTCTAGTCTTAATTGAATAATATAAAGATGCCAACTAGAATCAGAAAATTCATGTTGATAAGGTGTAATGATCTCGCTAACTTGTGAAAATTCTTCATTATATCTATTCACAATTTCTTTTCTTCGCTTAATAAAACTATCTAATTTCTTCATTTGGCTTATCCCAAGTGCTGCTTGTATATCCGTCATGCGATAATTGAATCCAAGAAACTGCATATCATAATACCAAGGACCATCATTTTTCTCTAATAGCTTTGTGTTACGTGTAATTCCATGAGCACGGAATTGAAGAAGTTTTTCGTAATATTGTTCATTATTTGTTGTAATAATTCCGCCTTCACCAGTTGTAATATGTTTTACTGGATGAAAGCTAAACATAGTCATATCGCTAATTGAACCGATTTTTTTTCCTTTATATGTAGCCCCAAGTGCATGAGCAGCATCTTCAATCACAATTAAATTATGTTTTTTAGCAATTGCATGAATGGCATCTAAATCCACCGGTTGCCCTGTAAAATGTACTGGGATTATCGCTTTTGTTCTTTTAGTAATGTTTTTTTCAATTTCCTTAGGATCTATATTATATGTTTGCTCATCAATATCAGCGAATACAACATTTCCTCCAACATACCTCACACAATTAGCGCTTGCTGCAAAAGTAATTGGGGTTGTAATCACTTCATCCCCCTCACCAATACCTGCAACAAAACAAGCGCCATGTAAAGCAGCTGTACCGCTTGAAAATGCAACTGCATATTTTGCACCAACATATTTTGCAACAATATTTTCAAATTCCTGTATTTTAGGTCCCGTCGTTATAAAATCACTTTTTAATACATTTATTACTTCTTGAATATCCTCATTATCAATCCACTGATTTCCATAAGGTAAATATAATTCTCGCATATTTTTAATCTCCTAATAGAATATAGTCAATGACTACATTTCTTCCACTAACTCTTTTAACTCCTCAATTGTCAACCATTGCGAATTTGTGTCACTAGTATAAGCAAATCCATCTGGTAACGGTTTGCCGCCTGGAAGTGCTTCTGTTTTCCACCATGATAATTCAGGAAGAATAACATAATAATCATCAAATTCAACAGTATGTCGTGCGTCATCTTGTGTAATCATTGCTTCATGCAATTTTTCACCTGGACGAATACCAATAATTTCAATTTCACACTCAGGTGCAATTGCCTTTGCGAGATCAGTAACCTTCATACTAGGGATTTTCGGTACAAATATTTCTCCTCCCTGCATGCGCTTTAAATTATCTATAACAAATTGCACTCCTTGATCGAGTGTAATCCAAAATCGTGTCATCCGCTCGTCAGTAATAGGAATTGTCCCAGTGTGACGAATTTTTTTGAAAAAAGGAACTACGCTTCCGCGACTCCCCACTACATTTCCATATCGTACTACAGCAAAACGTGTTTTCTTTTCCCCTACATAAGCATTTGCAGCGACAAACAATTTATCTGAAGCTAGCTTAGTAGCTCCGTATAAATTAACAGGACTACAAGCCTTGTCGGTAGATAATGCTATAACTTTTTCTACTCCTCTATCTATTGCCGCTTCAATGATATTTTGTGCACCATGAATGTTTGTTTTGATCGCTTCAAATGGATTATATTCACAAGCATCCACATGTTTCATCGCTGCTGCATGAATGACAATATCCACACCATCAAAAGCACGATAAAGACGGTCTTTATCCCGAACGTCACCAATGAAAAATCTCAATCGTTCATCTTTAAACTCTTGTTTCATCTCATATTGCTTTAGTTCATCACGACTAAAAACAATTACTTTGGTTACTTTTGATTGTAATGCCTTAGAAACAAATTTCTTTCCAAAAGAACCTGTTCCTCCAGTTATTAATACCGTCTTGTTATCTAATATATGTGTCATTTTGTTTCAACCTTTCATTGTGTTACATATCTTGTAGCATTTTCAAAGAAATCTTTTATTTCATATTCAAATATATCCGCAACGATAATATAATCTTGAATTTCAAGCCCCTCATTGATTTCGTTTAAAAAATCATGAATTTTATCAATTTGTAAAGGATTGTTAATTCCCACTGAACGAAGCTTCTCATTCACTTCACATAACCAATTTACACCTTCTGAAAAATATAAAATTAACTTTAAAGCTTCTTCTATATTATTGTTTCGCAAATATTCTGCAATGCTAATACAACCTTCAGAAATTTTATTTAAATATCCATTATAACTTTCCATTACTTCTAATATTTCTGTATTCATCTATTTCTTTCTCCTTCTATTTTTAAATGTTCACATAAATTTTCTATATATTGTTGAGTAATTTCGATTGCCTCTAAGTATCCATTGTAAAGAGCTCTGTTTTGTTCAACAACACGACTATATGCTTCTTGAGGTGTCTCATTGTTTTTAGGAGTATAATTTTTTAATATGGCGATATTTAGAGGGCCCATTATTACTTGTAAACTAGTTTTATTTCGTTTCTCTTCAATTTCTTTATCATTTCTATCCATCTTTTTCAAAATATTCTCAGAAAAGTGAGTATTATATTTGTTAGATGATATTAAACTCAAATTTTCTACTACTAAACGTTTTATTTTTTTTAAAATTTCCAGTTCATTATTAAATAATTGAATGATCTCATTATTATTTACTTCTATGATTTCCTTCTTGTAGGATTCGGTAGAAATATGGTCTGTTACAAATGTTTCAATAAATTGTTTAAAAGGAATTTGTTTAAAGTGATGTATTTTCGCTCCGCCTTCTGTACAGTTAAATATATTTTCGTTGACAGGAATGGTTTTAATTAATCTTTCAAATGATTCTTTCATAGCTAAAAACGCACTATCTGTTAACACTTTATCTCCATAATATCCCTCTGTATAGAACATTCCTCTTTTAATAATATCTTCTTCAGTAATCATTTTAAAATGTTTATTATTTTCAGCGTGAGATTTATTATCCGTATATGCTAAGTCTTGACCAATTAATGCGATTGGACCACTAGAAATATAATTTGCAATGGTAAAGGCATAGTTTGCCACCGATTCGCCACCATAGATTCCTTCCACTTTTGTATGAACGATGTTATTTAAATGGGACGCTAATGCTTTTTCATTTTTTTGAACAAAATAAAAAGCATCATTATAAAAACTTTCTCGAATTTTATAATGATTGAACATGCTATATATTAGTTTAGCATGCTTCAGTTTTAAGTCCTTAAAATGATTATAATTAACCTCTTGGCTATCAATTGATACTACATAATCCGGTTCGATATTTTCTTTTAGCAATGTGTTTACAGTAGATCCAGAAGCAATTAATAGCACTTTATCCCTTATTTTTTTTAATAACGGAATCTGTTTAGTAAGAGATGGGCCGCCTGAGGCAATTACAACGGGTGAATTCGTATATTTATGAAGTACATGAATAGAATGGTCATGAATTGCATTTTTTATATTATATAAATAGTTTCGTTGCCATTCGTGAGCCATTTTATTTATTGAATTTATATTAATTCTATTAATAGAGACTCTTTCTTTTAATTTAATTAGTAATTCTTTATATAAATTTTGGAATATTTTATCATAATTGGGAGAACAGATAATATGTACATTGTTTAGAACAAACATTTGGGAATTCTTATTAACTTCCTCAGCTATTTCATCAATAGAATTTGATTGTATAAAAACAATACCTTCCTTGTCTAATCCACTATTTGTTAATATTGGTTCAATAACAATCAAATTCTCATTTGATTTAAATTCATTTAATAAGGCTTCTACAAAATAACCTTTTCCATAACCAAACAGTATATGTACATGACCCGGTCTATAGTTTTTTTTAGCAAATTCATTCGCTTCTCTTATAGGATCATATTTACTATGTAAAAAGTAACCATTTACTTTCATCGTTTCGATGCCTGTTTTCCCTTTTACATATTCAATTTGCACGTCTGTCATTATTTACACCTCTCTACTTAATATATCGGTAACTAATTATATTTCATAAATAAAAAAACTCGCATTCCAAAGAAATGCGAGTTTTTTATTTACTTCATTATTATTGTAATAATTGAAGTACACCTTGTGGTTGTTGGTTAGCTTGAGCTAACATAGATTGAGCTGCTTGTAATAAGATGTTATTCTTAGTGAATTCCATCATTTCTTTCGCCATGTCTGTATCGCGGATACGAGATTCAGCAGCTGTTAAGTTTTCAGAAGCAGCACCTAAGTTGTTGATTGTGTGCTCTAAACGGTTTTGTACCGCACCAAGTGCAGAACGTTGTGTAGAAACTCTTTCAATAGCAGCGTCAATAGATACGATTGCATCACTTGCTCCGCCACCAGATGAAATAGAGATAGAAGCAACTCCTAATGAAGATGTACCCATATCATCAATTGCTAAGCTCATAGTTTGACCTTCGTTAGCACCAATTTGGAAAGTTAAAGCGCCAGAACCAGCAAGGTCACCGTTTAATAATTTTTGAGTGTTGAACTCAGTAGTATCAGCAATACGATCGATTTCTTCGATTAATTGTGCAATCTCATCTTGTAAGAATTTACGGTCTAATTCTACGTTTGTGTCGTTACGAGATTGTACAGCTAGTTCACGCATACGTTGTAAGATAGCGTGAGTTTCGTTAAGAGCACCTTCAGCTGTTTGGATTAAAGAAATTGAGTCTTGAGCGTTTTTAGATGCCATGTCAAGACCACGAACTTGAGCGCGCATTTTTTCAGAGATTGCTAAACCTGCAGCGTCATCTCCAGCGCGGTTGATTTTGTAACCTGAAGATAATTTCTCAAGGTTTTTAGCTGCTTGAGAGTTATTGAATGTTAGGTTACGGTGAGTGTTTAAAGCTGAAATATTGTGTTGAATTCTCATTATGAATTCCTCCTTGAAATTGTTATTAATTCATCCACATCCGTGTGGAAAATTTCGACTCAAGTCTAGTTATGTATTTCTCGAGCCTTACACTTTATATATCGTAATGAAATTAAATTGTTTAATAGTTTTTGAAAAAATTTTCTAGCCTTTTATTCTGAAATTTTTAATTTAAAAAAGCCACCACATCTTGTGATGGCCAATTCTGAATTATTTTCTATTCGTTAGTTTGTGAATTATATTTGTATCAATATTTAATGCTGCTTTGTTTTGCTCTTGAATGGCTTCAAACACTTCACTTCGGTGGACTTTTACGGATTTTGGTGCAACTATACCTAATTTTACTTGTTCTCCTTCAATTGCTAATACTTTTATTTCAATATGATCTCCAATGATGATTGACTCGTTTGTTTTTCTCGATAAAACTAACATCACTTTACACTTCCTTTTAGTTCAGCGATAGGAAAGCGTAAAGGATAAGCTTGATTGTCTTGCAATACAATTTGTTTTCCACATTTTTTTACGCTATTAATTACAATTGGAGCAAGTAAATTTAGGGTTGATTCTTCAAAAGGTTCTTTTAATGTTACAATCGAATAAGCAATTACATCTTCCTCTTTTTCAACTTGTAACTCTTTTCTATCTACTTCACTAATATCAAATGCATAATCTTTTTTAAAGGCAAAAGGATACGCAACAACAAAACCTATTTGCGATTCTTCAATGGATTGAAATATCGCCAATGGACTATCCTTATCTAAAGGAAGTAATACATATTTCGTATATTCTTCCAATCCTAAAAGTCCGCTCGTTAACGTGATAACTTCTTCTTCCTGTATTTCAACTTCACCTAAAAACTTTGTGTGAATTTGCATTTTTCTTCTCCTATCTATAAGATGACATCGATTTCAACTCTTGGGTATTGTAGTACTTCACCCGTTACTTTCCCAGGTGTATATTCATGAATTGGTTTATTCACTTGCACATCGATTTTCGGTTTTTGTGGTGTAATATTTATTTCCGTTTCACCAGGGATATAATCAATTTTTACAGAGCCTACAGACGGGACAAATTTTACATTGAATGGTACTCGTTTTGGTCCATGGTTCTGCTTCGCAATATTTTGAATTGTTTGACGTCCTAAGTCTTTCCCGGCATTCTTCATCATTTGTCGCCCTTCTCTAGCTCTTCTTGCGATCCCTTCCAGCACGGCCTTTTTTCCTTCTTTGGCATAATTTTCAACCGATTCTAATGGACCAATCATTCCAATGTCACGTCGAGCTTGAGATGAATCGATTATCAATTGTCCACGTGTAGTGTTTATTTCTAAAATAGCAGCAGGTTGTTCAATATGCTGTGTGGCTTTTGGTTGACGAATAATTTGAACAGGATCATGAATTTGTAAATCCAGGATGATATCGTATGTACGAATTTGAATTTGGGGAAACTTCATTTAAATCACCTTCATTTCAAGAAAAGCGTTTGAACAAATTGTCCAAACGCCTAATTTTATTTTAGTTTATATTTCAATGAAGTTATCTTGTAGTAACTAACCTGCAACAATTATCGAATAAAATCGACTAGAGTTTGTTGAATAATCTTTGCTCCGACAGAAAGAGCTGCTTGGTGAATCGATTCCGCTGTCACCATTTCCGTTATAGCTTTTGCATAGTCAACATCTTCATTTTCAGATAATCGTTTTGTAATATTAATCCCATGTTTTGATAAACGGTGCGTCATCATTTCTACTCTGTTTTGACGAGCCCCGACATCAGAGCGTTCAGCTAATACATTTTCGTATAATTTATCTAGCGCCGGTATTGTTCCGGTGCCATCATTCAATTCCATTCCAAGAGCTTCAGTGATTTGCGAACCTGACGCTCCACTATCTAAAAGATTATAGACTTGAGCCATAAAATCATCTATATCTTTAAATAGCACTTCTCCTGTTATATTCACATTTAACGTAATGCCATCAAATACTTCAATAATAACATCTTCTGAATTTATGTTATCACCATTATATTGACCATCTGTATTGAATATAGGAGAATGAGTTTTTGTACCTGAGAATATATATTTATCCGCTACTTTCGTATTTGCTATATCTTTCAATTGTTGACGGATTTGGTTAATTTCAACTTTAATTTTATCCCGATCCTCTTTTGTATTCGTGTCATTGGCAGCTTGAACAATAAGTTCCTTAACTCTCTGCAAGGCGGATCCTACTTGATCAAGTGCATCATCAGTAGTATCTAACCAAGTATTTACCATCAACATATTGCGAGTAAACTGTTCCGCTTTATTTAAGTCTGTTCGATAGCTCATACCTCGAACCGCTGAAACGGGATCATCAGATAAACGCACAAATTTTTTGCCAGAAGTAATTTGTTCTTGTAATTTCCCCATTTTCGAATAACTATTGCTTAAGTTTCGAAGCATGTTATTTGATAACATGGATTGTGTTACGCGCATATTCTTGCTCCTTTCCACTGCGATTAAAGGACGTTAAACGATTACAATCCTACTCTACCCATACCATTAATAATTTTATCTAAAGTTTCATCGATGACTGTAATCATGCGAGCGCTAGCGTTATATGCTTGTTGGAAACGAATCATATCCGTCATCTCCTCGTCGAGAGAAACAGAGCTCATCGAAGCACGGTTATTTTCAACTGTTAGTCGAATCGTTTCTGAGTTTGTTTTAAGCAAATTCGCTTTCTGACCATCGACTCCAAGTTGTCCAACGAGTCCTTGATAGAAGGATTGGAAAGTTGCACCATCTAAATCTATATCTGGAGATAATGTTAATGTTACCTGGATTGCCTCAGTACCTACCTCAGCTCCATTTGCCATTGGCATCGATTGCAAATTTGCTAAAATAAGCGCCCATTTACCGTTTCCTTCTTCATCTACGACATCCGATGCAGCTAATAAATTAGGGTTATTAATAATTTCATCTCGTACTTTCACTTGCCCTGTTGCATCTCTTTCAAAGAATGTAATACCAGTTGTGGAAGGTTGATCATCAGTACCTAACGTATATCCTGCTTCGTGTACAGTATTAAAAACTTCTATGAACGCATCAGCTAACTTCTTTAAATTACTCAACATTTCTGGGTAATAGCCTTTTTCAGTTTCATACCCATATGAATCAATTAAAGATACTAGCTTACCTTTAAACTCTTCAAATTCACCCTTTTGAACGGTTGTTACATTACCATTTGCTTCTACAATTTCTAAGTGTTGGAACAGGTAGTATGTGTCACTTGTTCCAATGTTATCGACAACCCCATCAACTTCAGTACCATTTGTATCAATTGCTTTTAGAGTGGCAGCATTTCTACCATCAACTAATACAATTTCTATCGGTTTACCACTAGCATCTTTTTTACCAGTATTTAAAGTAATTTTTAAACTTCCTTCCGCTACTTTCGATGCATTCCCTCCAGAAGGAATTCGCTCAATGGAAACTGGTAAATATTCATTTAATTTATCCACTAATAAATCTCGTTGGTCATATAAATCATTTGGCACGTAGCCGTTTGGTTCAACCGCTTGAATTTGTCGGTTAATGTCGGCGATTTGTTCTAATATAGAATTGATGTCTGCAACCGAAACTTTAATTTCGTTTCCTAAGTTTCCTTGAATTTGCTTTAACTGTGTCTCAATATAATTGAAAGAATCTGCTAAATGCACTGCCCTTTGAATCGCTACTTTCCGAGCAGCTGTATCTTCCGGGTTTGTACTTACATCTTGAAGGGCGCTCCAAAACATGCGAAATGCTTCATCCAATCCATACTCAGAAGGTTCTGACATAATATCTTCCATTTGAGCAATCGCTTTTGCTTTCGAATCCCAATATCCAAGTTTGTTCGTTTCTTGACGATATTGGCGATCAATAAATTCATCTCGAATTCGCTGTACAGAACCTGCTTTAACACCTGTCCCAATAAATCCAGCAGTTTTTGGTGCATTTAACCCCATACCTGGATATCCTAAAGTCGGCTCCATATTTACCCTCTGACGAGAATAACCAACCGTATTCGCATTCGCAATATTATGTCCTGTTGTATAGAGAGCGCTTTGTTGAGTAAAAATACCACGCTTACTTGTTTCTAACCCCATAAATGTGGAGCGCATATAGACTCCTCCTTACCTAAAATATGTATTCAAGATTTTGGAAGGGGCCAAGTGTCCCCTCCTCCATACAATCGATCCTCTATGCTTGCGAATCAAACAGCGACTGACGGGGAGCATTTCCACCGCGCACCGTTTTTTCAGAATAGTTAATTTCTTCAGGCTGCGGTCGCAACATATTCAATGTCACATTCACTAATTGCAGTGAATTGTAAATAAGCTGTTGATTCAAATCATTTTGTTTTTTTAAATCATCAATTACTTTCAATAATCGATTTCGTACATCGGATAGTTGTTGGCTTTCTTCCTCGTCCTCAATTACTTCCAATAACTCAGCAACTGATGGAGGAGAGGATACTTTAATGCCTTTTAACTGAAAAAATTCCACAACCTTCTTTTGACGCAGCTGTTCTAATTGTTCGATCGCAGCCACATGTGATTGTTCAACTTTTAACATTTTATCCAGTTCTTCCATGTCATTGTTTTTCACAAGTTCCGTCTTCTTATAAGCATGTTCAAGTAAACTCTTATGCATTTTTTCAAGCTTCTCTAAAATTGAAATAATCGGTTGAACTGACATGGTTTTGAACTCCTTTAAATAAATTCCTTTTGATCTCAAGAAATCTTTTCATCGAGCTTGCTTAATATAAGCTCATTGAAAAAATTTCTTTTATCTCGATGATTTTGTTTTGAGTCATCTTAACGGAGACGGTAATATTTCAACATATCCTCAGCCACTTTCTGAGCATCGACTTTATATTGACCTGATTGGATTTCCTTTTTTAATTTTTGGATTTTTTCCGCACGCTCTTGACTATAATCGGACACTACCTGCATTTCTTTTGCTGCATCTGAAATTTCTATTCTATCTGCAAAAGCATTTTTTGCTTTTACAGTATTCACATTTCGCTGTTGTTTCGTATAAGGATTTACTGAATTCGTATTGATTGGATTGATTTTCACAAGTTAGCCCCCCTTCATAACCTGTCTAGTTATTATTTCGGTTTGTTCACGAAAATGTTAAATGAGTTAAATAAAAAAACTCACATCTGCTTTACACCATTATTTAGTATAACAACAATGGCGACGTGAGCAAATTGTGAGCCGTTTATTATTATTTTTTATTTTTTTCCTTATCAGCTAGATAAGTAAGACGTTCACTTTTTTCAATACTTTCTCTAAATTCTTTCGCCGCTTCAAAAGTACGCAAATCTGATTTTAATTCAGTAACGCAACTTTCACATAGCTTCCCTTTTTTCGTTAAACGTCCACAGTTATCGCATGGATAGCCTAAGTTTGGAAAAACTGCTGGATGAAGGCGCCCTTTACGTACCCATTTAAACAATAATTCCTTATCTACTCCTGTTGCCTCTACTATTCGATCCACTGTCGCAGCACGGTTTTCTCGTTTTCTTAAAAAACGATAAACAATTTGATACATTTCTTCTTCTTTTTGAGAACATTTATAACAAACATCTCTAATGCCTGTATAGTTAAAAAATTCACCACAACTCGGACAATTTCGGATCTCTGCCAAAACTAGCCCCCCTATCAATAAAGAAGATTGACTAAAATATCCACGTCGTATTAAAACCATTATACAACAATATAGTAAATTGTCATATTTTGATAAAAAAATACTATTATCTAGTAACTAATTTTGTAAATAATGTTCACACTTTTTTAACATTTTGGCAAGATTTTAATTGTGACATTTTGTGTAGTATATGCTAAAAAAACAGATTTTTTAATGGATCGCTCATTGCTCAGTTTCTTATCTCTACTCATAGGAGTTATTGCAAATTTTCTCTTCATTTATAGAAACCCGACTTTATTAACGTAAAAGCTTTTACCGATTTGGCACCTCCTTCAATAAGGACCCGTTTGGCATGTCTGATTGTCGTTCCTGTCGTATATATATCATCAACAAGGAGAATTTCTTTCCCTTCCACTTGTACGGTTTTTTTTAATTTAAAAATTTGTGGCGTATTCATCCGTTCCTTTCTCGTTTTTCCTCCTTGAGTTTCTGTCGTTATTTTCTCCAACAAATGAACATAAGGGATTCGTGCTTCCTTCAGTAATTCATCCACATGGCTAAAGGTGCGTTCCTTTAATTTTTCAGGATGCATCGGTATTGGGACTATCATTTCTTTCCGATTTTTTAAATTGTAATAAATTTCTTCACGAAACACTTTTGCGAGCAGCACATCATGCATGAACTTATAACGATGTAAATAATCTTGCATCGCTTCGTTATAGTAATATAACGATACTACTTCTTCATCCTGTTCATGGAGACACCACTCGAATTGATTCTCGCATTCTTGGCAAATAACTTTCGGAAATCGATTGAAGAAAAGCCGTTTCCAATCCATCTGACTATTTAATGGTGCGTTGCAAAGAAGGCAATTCTCGACTTCGTTACGATTCATTTTATCCTCCTTTTTATTCGATTGTCCTATTGAAATCCCTCCTTATTTAATCGAAGGATTTCATTTCTCGCTGCATCCATTTCAACCGAGATTCCGTGATGGAAAAAGACGATCTCACCGCCAGGAAAATTTACATTTCTCCCAACACGACCGCTTATTTGAATCAACGCGCTCGATGTAAAAATTTTTGATTCTGCCCCTACGACCGCAACTTGCACATTGCTGATTGTTACCCCTCTTTCTAATATTGTCGTTGTTAATAATCCAGGGATTTCTTCATTTCTCAATTTCATGACTTTCTCTTTCCGTTCTGGATCTTTGGCATGAACGCTTAAAATGTCAGGATGAATTTGTTGAAATAGTGGTGCGGCTTTTTGCATTAAGTGAATCGTCGGAAAGAAAATGAAAAAGGGTTCTCCTTGCTCAATTCTCGATTTCGTCCATAGCGCTAATTTTTTTGGAATTCTTCCTTTATTTATTTGCCTTTCATAAAACCAAAGGGACTCAAATCGAGGTACTGGGAGCGAATGACCATGATATCGCTTCGGAATAAACGAATAACCCCATCCGTCTTTTTTAACTTTCGATAAAATTTGAACAGATGGAGTTGCCGTGACAAGTGCGACAGGAGCTCCTTTCTTCTTTGATTTCCATACCGCCTTTTGCAATGAAATATCGTAAGTATATGGAAACGCATCCGCTTCATCCACTATGACCATATCAAATGCCTCTTCAAAGCGATAAAGTTGATGTGTCGTTGCGATGACGAGTTGAGCGGTTCCCTTTTGTTTTGGGGCATTGCCATAATAGGCATGGATAACCGTATTCGGAAAAACTTTTTGAAAACGAGGAAATAATTCTAATACGACATCTGTTCTTGGCGTTGCAATACAAATTCTTAATCCTTCTTGTAAACAATGGAAAACGGCGGGAAACAAAATCTCAGTTTTACCCGCACCACACACCGCATGCAAGAGATGGTTCCGTCGTTGGATTATGCTGTCTAGCAGCTCTTTTGAAGCTTTTTGCTGAAGCTCCGTAAACATGCCATTCCAGTCGAGGATGTGATGTTTAGGAAATTTTTCACTCGGACCATTCCAAAGGAGGAGATCTGTACAACTACTCATTCTCCCCATATTGATGCAATGTCTACAGTAAACGCAAATTTTCCTGCATCGCGCACATTCAAATTCTACAAATTCTTGTTGATTATCATTAGAACAGCGGTTGCAAATATATTTTTTATTAAAGAAGGGGAAAAAAGAATGTTTTTCTGAAATAGCAGGCTTTACTTTGAAATAGTTGTTTTCGATATAACGATCAATCTTTTCTTTTGAAAAAGGAGTATTTTCCCTGGACCAAACTTTCCCGATAAAGAATTCACGAATTTCAGGTTCTACGATGATTCCTTTATATTGTCTTGCTTTAGTTAGCTGCACTTTGCGTTTCATACAATCCTCCTTTTAAATCTCCTAATATCAATAAAAAAAGCCTCTACTATTTACAGTAGAGACTACAAACTTTTACTCTTCCATTACCGGAACCCAGCCTAATCCTAATGAGCCTTCTCCTAAATGAGTGCCAATCACTGGTCCAAAATAACTTAAATGAAATTCCACGTTTGGAAACTTTTCTTGCATTTTCGCCATCCACTCTAGTGCTTCTTGTTCCCGATTGGCATGAATCACCATAGCATGAATGCGATCATATTTAGCTGCATCTTGCGAAAGCAGTTCTTCCACACGGCTTAAGGCTTTTTTCTTCGTGCGAATCTTTTCAAATGGGACAATAACTTTATTTTCGAAATGAAGAACTGGCTTAATTTGCAACAATCCTCCCACAATGGCAGCTGCAGATGATAATCTTCCTCCCCGTTGTAAATGAGACAAGTCATCAACAATAAAATAAGCACGCATGCGACTTTTTATTTCTTCTAATTTCTCTAATATTTCATCAGAAGTTTTTCCTTCTTTCGCCATTTTTGCTGCCTGCACTGCGTAGTATCCTTGCGGCGCACAAGAAATTTCACTATCAAAGCCATGCACTTTAATACCTTCTATTATATTACCTGCCTGCAATGCACTTTGAAATGTCCCGCTAATTCCGCTCGATAAATGGATGCAGATAACTTCATCATAGTCTTTCGATAATGTTTCAAATAATTCCATAAATTTACCAATAGGCGGTTGAGTCGTCTTTGGGAACACCTTTGCTTCACGAACTTTATCGTAAAACTCTTTTGCATGAATTTCGACTTCTTCTTCAAACACACCATCTTCTAATGTCACACTTAATGGAATCATATAAATATTGTATTTTTCACGTTCTTCAGGCGATAAATAAGCTGTACTGTCCGTTACAACTGCGATGCTCATATATTCACTCTCCTATGTAATTTATCATACAGTAATAATGCATTCTTGTTAATAAGAAAAAAACTACAAAAAGAATGATTGTGAGACTTGAAAGAGAAAAAACTTGCTCATGTGATATTAACAAAATTTAAGTATTAAAATTTTCTAAAAGGATAATAGTCAAACTTCGGTAGATATTAGCCAAATTGAGCAAGATAATAGTCAAATTTAAGAAAATTATTGCCAAGCGATAAAAATCAATCCCCTGAAGATGGGATAATAGTCAAACTTCAGAAGATATTAGCCAATTTGAGCTAGATAATAGTCAAATTCGGGAAAATATTTGCCATGCGAAAAAAATCACTTCCCTGATTATGGGATAATAGTCAAACTTCAGAAGATATTAGCCAATTCGAGCTAGATAATAGTCAAATTCGGGAAAATATTTGCCAAGCAATAAAAATCAATCTCCTGAAGATAGGATAATAGTCAAACTTCGGTAGATAATAGCCAATTTTCGAAATATAATAGCCAAGCCAAAAAACACTTCCTTAATTATGTTCGAAAGATATTAGCCACTCCCGCCTACCTTCCTGCACAAAAAAATATCATCCAATCCAAAGTTGGATGATCCTTTTTTCTTTTACTGGTCTAATTTTTCCATTCCTACAATCCTTGTTATTTTCCAATCATCATTTTCCTTTACAAAGATTGTTACTTGTCTAACCGTACGATTAAGTGTTGCATCTGTTCCATGTTCTTTCACATGATAATCAATATTCGCAACCACATGAGCTTCGTCTTCGTTATACTTCACAATCGTAGCATCTGAATCCTCTAATTTTACATCATGATTTTTAAATGTTTCTTTTAACATTTTAATTTCTTCTTCATAATTAAATCCAATTGCATTTTTGGAAAGAACATTTGCGTAGCGATCAATATCTTTCGCATTAAATGAATTAATATATTCATCAAAGGCAGCAATAATTTTTACTTTTTCATCTGTAGGAACATTCGTCGCTTCAACAAATTGGTCACCGATCATTTCAAATCCAATTGCCTCATCTGACTCCCCAGTTGTATTTTCTACGGATGAAATTGCTTCAGGTTCAGAATCAGCATTATTATTTCCACATGCAGTTAGCAGGAATACTGCTGCAACTACCAAAATCAACCAGTTCTTCATTTACCCTTACCTCCCAAGGTAATATTGTAGCATATGAGCAACTACCATTTCTATTGATGCAGATTTTTGTCGAAAATACAAGAAACTTTTCATCATCTACTTAAGACGAAATCACCTTAAACTTAGTTGCCTCGATTTACAAATCCTCTCCATTACGCACCATTTGCATAATTGAATTCAAAAAAAAACAAGAACAAAAGGTTTTCAGCCTATAAAAAAAACCGAACGATTATTTGAAACTCTATTTTGAGCTTCAATATCGTTCGGTTTTTTAATTATATACCAAAATGCGTATGATAATTCTTTTTAAGAAGGCTAATTTTAGTTCTGTCCCAACCTCTTACAAAATTACAGTATGTAAATTTGTTCTTGGTGCTTATGGAATTATCGTACTTCCACCCAACCGTTTTTAATAGCGGTTACGACAGCTTGTGTACGGTCATTTACATTCATTTTTTGTAGAATGCTAGATACGTGGTTTTTCACTGTCTTTTCAGAAATGAACAATGTTTCACCAATTGCACGGTTAGATTGTCCATCAGTTAATAATTGCAGTACTTCACATTCACGTTTTGTGAGCAAGTGGAATGGACGACGAATTTCTGTTTGATGGAAGTTTCCTTTATTTTCATGCTCACTTAGGCGACGGAATTCAGCTACTAAATTTTTCGTTACTTTTGGATGCAAGTAAGATCCTCCATTTGCAACAACCTTGATTGCTTCTACTATTTCATCTGCATCCATTTCTTTCAGCATATATCCTAAAGCACCGGATTTTAAAGCGTGCGTAACATATGATTCATCATCATGAATCGAAAGCATAATTACTTTTGCATCTGGAAATTCTTGAATTAATTCTTTTGTTGCATCTACGCCATTTTTACCTGGCATATTGATATCCATTAACACTACATCTGGTAAATAGTCTCTATATAAACTGATGATGTCGCTGCCGTCATCGCCTTCTGCAACAACCTCAAAGGATTCTTCAAACTCTAAAATACGTTTTACTCCTTCTCGGAATAATTGGTGATCGTCAATAATGATTATTCTTGTCACAAAGCATTCCCCCTTAACAAGTATATTACAGTTGAAATTTCTGTTCGTTATTTGGATATGGTATTTTAAACATAACTACAGTTCCATTTCCAATTTTCGTTTTAATATCCATCGAACCTTTTAAAATTTCAACTCGTTCTCTCATTCCAATAATTCCAAAAGATTGCTCTCTTTTGGCTTCTAAGTCGAAACCACTACCGTTATCTTTTACAATAACATTTAAATTGTTAAGATTCCATTCTAGTTTAACCCAAATATCTGTTGGGTTTCCATGTTTTACTGAATTATTCACGCATTCCTGCACTAATCGGAAAATTGCGACTTCATAATTTGAAGGAAGTCTCGTTTCATTATTAAGAGATTGAAAATGAATGTCTACACCCTTGTTATATTCCATAATTGTGGACAAATATTTTTTTAATGTCGGCACAATGCCAAGATCATCTAATGCCATAGGACGTAAATCGTAAATAATCCTTCTTACTTCAGACAATGCTTCTCTAACTGTTTTCTTGAGTTCTGAAATTTCCTTTATAGCGGCATCAATGCCTCTTTCACGATATGTTTTCTCAATTAAATCAGCTCGCATCAAAACATTTGCCATGATTTGTGCAGGTCCATCGTGAATTTCACGAGACAATTTTTTTCTTTCCTCTTCTTGAGCGGCAATGATATTTATGCCAAATTCATGTTTTAATTTTGCCTGCTCAAGTGCTGCACCCACATTTTTCAAATCGGATGTTAAATAATTTAACACGACATTCACTTGATTAACGATATGGTCGGCTCGTTGTATTGTATCGTATAATACTTTTAGACGCCGTTCAAGGTCATCACGTTTCTCTCGTAGGCTTTTTTCTTCGGCCTCGGAAAGTGATAACCGAATTTGCAAGTCGTTGGCAGTTTCATAAGCCTCTCTGACTTGCTGTTCTGAATATTTATCGAAATGTCTGCTAACTTCTACTAGCCTTTGTTTTGCCAGTTGCGTTTGGCGAGCTAAATTATCACTATTCTGAATAACTACTTTTAATTTCTGCTTAATTAATTCCAATTCGATTTTCATTTCCTCAAAGCTTCTACGGCTTTGTTCGCTGATTATAAAAATATCGTTTTTCGAATTGGTAATATTTTCAATCATCCGATTAAAAATAAAATCAATCGATTGGATATCAATTTTGTTTTTTTCATCAAAATACATGATTTGTCCCCAATCCAATTGGTGTAATATAATAAATTATATGTGAGCAACTATTAGTATTTAATGATTATATTATTCTAACATTATTATACCATTTTCCAGTAAACTTTTAAGAAAATTTTTTATTACAAGGAATTCGTTTTTTTGGAAAATAAAGGAGTTTTTGTAATGCGAAAGGACTACAAAACTGTTAAGGGTTATGGAGAAAAAGAGATTGTTATATCGAAATCTCGATTTATCGCTTATGTTGACAGGGCTGAAACTGAAGAAGAAGCTATTAATTTTATTAATAAAATAAAAAAGATGCATTATAATGCTACCCACAACTGTTCTTGCTATATGATTGGCGAGCATAATCAAATTCAAAAAGCGAACGATGATGGGGAACCTAGCGGAACTGCTGGCGTTCCTATGTTAGAGGTGCTAAAAAAACAAGGACTACAAGATACTGTCGTTGTTGTTACTCGATATTTCGGTGGCATTAAACTTGGAGCTGGAGGGCTTGTTCGGGCATACGGAAAAGCTACTACAGAAGGGATTGCGGCTGCCCAAGTAGTGGAAAGAAGACTACATCATGTAATGAAAGTAACGATTGATTATACATGGCTTGGTAAAGTGGAAAATGAAATTCGAAATTCGAAATATACATTAGCTGAAATCCAATATGCTGACAATGTCGATATCATCGTTCATGTCTTAAAAGACGAAGAACAAGCCTTTGTCGAATGGATGACAGAATTAACTAACGGACAAGCGACAATTACATGTATTGACAAAATGTTTATTGAAAAAGTCATTTCATAATCGTTTCAGTCCTCGAAAAAATTTCTTTTTTGTCAATATTTCATTGTCATAATTTTTCAATTTACTGTTTTTCGACAACATTGTATAATTATACGTATTGAACAATTTTGCTTTTCACATAAGATTTACCTGTGATGAATCTTAAGTTGAAATCCATAATAAACATAACAAGCCGTACAAAATCAACATTCCTACATATATAGAGGAGAGTATATATAATGAAACGAATGCAGAAAAAGGAGAAAAAAGGAAAACGTTCGACAAAGTTTTCGCTAGTACTTAAAGTATTAGCACTTTTGTCGGCTTCATTCTTAATTTGTGCAACAGCTTATGGAATTTATTTAACGAAAAAAGCTGAATACGCAGCAAAACAATCTTACGAAGAGCTTGAGGAACGACAATCTTCTCCTAAAAGGGAAATAAAAGCTGAAGCTGAAATCGATAACATTTCCATATTGTTTATCGGTGTGGATGACAGCGAGACACGGGGTCAAGGTTCCGATCATTCTCGTTCAGACGCCCTTTTATTAATGACACTTAATCGTGAAGCAAAAACAGCAAAATTAGTCAGTATCCCTCGGGATTCATATGTGTACATACCAAAAGTAGGATATCAAGATAAAATTACGCACGCACATGCTTTTGGAGGCACAGTGGCAACAATCGAAACAATAGAAGAATTATTTGATATTCCTGTCGACTATTATGTACGCATGAATTTTAATGCATTTATCGATGTAGTCGATGCGCTTGGCGGTATCGATTTAGAAGTTAACATTCCATATGCCTTCTATGAAAAAGACGAAAACGACCGCTATTCTATTTATTTAGAGCCTGGATACCATCATCTAGATGGGCGAAAAGCATTAGCATTAGCACGAACTCGTAAACATGATACAGATTTTGCTCGTGGTGAGCGTCAACAAGATATTATTAAAGCCATTGCCAATAAAGCACTTTCCTTATCCTCCATCACGAAATACGATGAAGTTCTTTTGGCAATCGGTGACAACATGAAAACTAACTTAACATTCGATGATATGAAATCGTTCCTTACGTATTTCTCAGGTGGCATGCCACAAATTGATACTTTAACGTTACAAGGTCAAGGTGATATGTCTACAGGAATTTATTATTACATGTTAGATCGAGAATCTTTAGAAGAGACAAAACAAATCTTAAAAAGCCATTTAGAAATCATCCCAAGCAATGCAAGTTCTAATATCTCTGAAATCGGTAGCGACGATGAAACACAGCAAGTAGATGTTGGTTCATATTCTTACTCATCAAATTGGAATCGATAAATAATTGACAATAGGCAAAATACACTCTCAGTAGCTTGAGAGTGTATTTTTTATATTGGAAAGGGGAGTAGTATTTTCATTCTCCAGTTTGAACAGTTGTATATAAATTTATTCATTGAAAAATTGAAATTTGGATAGTTGAGGAAAACCTTAATTCAACATTTAGCAATAATAAAACGGCTTAAGGGGAATTCATGTCCCCTTAAGCAACAGATTACATTTTAATTTGAAAAGAAAGTTGCATCTAACAAACAGCATTATAGTTGGGCTTGTTTTAACCATTTATTTAGCTGTTCATCCGTACCATATACGAAATGATTCGGCAATGGTTCGTGCATTGATGCAAAATCCGACGTTTCTTCTTGTACATACGGAATTCGTTTCCGTTTTCTTTCCAAAATCGGATCTGGGAGCGGAACTGCTGATAGTAATGATTTTGTATATGGATGAATAGGGTGATGATAAATTTCTTCTGCATCCCCTAACTCCACAATTTTTCCGCGATACATCACAGCAATTCGATCGCTGATATATTTCACCATCGATAAATCATGCGCAATAAATAAGTACGTTAAATTCCGTTCTTCTTGAAGTTCTTTTAATAAATTGACAACTTGTGCTTGAATGGAAACGTCTAGTGCTGAAATGGGTTCATCAGCAATAATAAAACTCGGATTTAAACTTAACGCTCTTGCAATACCAATACGTTGTCTTTGTCCACCGGAAAATTCATGGGGATATCTTGTCATATGTTCACGATTTAAACCAACGGCTTCTAATAAGGAAACAATTCTTTCTTGGCGTTCTTTTTTATTTTTATAAAGACCGTGAATATCAAATGCTTCACTGATGATTTCACCTGCTGTCATACGCGGATTCAATGAAGCATATGGATCTTGGAAAATCATTTGCATTTCACGTTTTAATTGCTTTTGCTCTTTCTTTGATTTGATTTTGTGAACATTTTTTCCTTTAAAAATCACTTCGCCATCGGTCATGTTATAAAGACCAATAATGGAACGACCTGTCGTTGATTTACCGGAACCAGATTCACCAACAAGTCCTAACGTTTCCCCTTCAAAAATATGGAAACTAATTCCATCAACTGCTTTAATAGGATTGGAAGGAGAGCCGAAATATTGAGTTAAATTTTTTACCTCTAATAACTTATGATTCACTTAATTCAGCCTCCTTTTTATATCTTTCCATTCTTCTGACGATAGGTTCCGGAATGTCAATTTTCGGTGCATATTCATGCAACAACCATGTTTTTGCATAATGTGTTTCCGATACTTTAAACATTGGCGGTTCTTTTTCAAAATCAATTGCTAATGCATATTTGTTTCGAGGTGCAAAAGCATCTCCTTTTGGCGGATTTGTTAAATCTGGTGGAGAACCTGGAATTGCAAACAATTTTTCGTCGCTTTTATTATTTAAATCAGGCATAGAGCCAAGTAATCCCCAAGTGTAAGGATGTTTAGGATTGTAGAAAATATCGTTGACTGTTCCGTATTCCACAATTTGGCCAGCGTACATCACCGCTACACGATCTGCAACATTTGCTACAACCCCTAAATCATGGGTAATAAAAATAATAGACGTTTTCCGTTCCTTTTGAATTTCCTTCAATAATTCCAAAATTTGCGCTTGAATTGTAACATCAAGTGCAGTTGTTGGTTCATCAGCAATTAGCAATTTCGGATCAGCGGCAAGAGCAATGGCAATAACCACACGCTGACGCATCCCACCGCTAAATTCATGCGGATATTGGTTAAACCGTTTTTCAGGCATTGGTATACCTACTTGGCGAAGCAACTCTATCGCTCTTTCTTTCGCTTCTTGTTTAGAAACTTTTTTATGTTTTAAAATGACTTCCATTATCTGCTTTCCAACACGGATAGTTGGGTTTAAAGCCGTCATCGGATCTTGGAAAATCATCGCGATATCATTACCGCGAATTTTTGACATTTCTTTATCTGAAAGCGGAATTAAATCTTTTCCTTCAAATAAGATTTGTCCATCTGCATAAATGCCAGGCGGCTCAGGAATCAATTTCATAATCGCATTACTGGTAACACTTTTTCCCGAACCTGATTCGCCAACAATTGCTAAAGTTTCGCCTTCATATAATGTAAATTCTACCCCTCGTACCGCTTGAACAAGTCCTGCATATGTTTTAAAGTTTATTTTTAAATTCTTTACTTCTAACAATGGTTTTTTCATCTTTCCACCCCTTTCTACTTTCGTAATTTTGGATCAAGTGCATCGCGTAAACCATCACCAATTGCGTTAAAAGCAAAAATTGTTAAGGAAATGAAGAATGCAGGGAAGAATAAACGCCAAGGGGCTATTCTTAAACCACCCATACCTTCTGATGCCATCGTTCCCCAACTAGCAACCGGTTGAGTTACACCTAAACCTAAAAAGCTTAAGAAAGATTCAGTGAATATTGCTGTTGGAATTGTCAATGTCATTGTTACAAGAATCGCACCTAAAGCATTCGGTATAATGTGGCGGATAATTAAATGCCAAGTACTTGCTCCAAGTGTTCTTGAGGCTAGTACGAATTCTCGATTTTTAATCGATAAAACTTCACCACGGACAATTCGCGCCATGTTTACCCAACCTGTAATCGATAAAGCAATAATCATTGGAAGAAGACCTTGTTCCATTACAACAAGTAAAATGATTACCACTAATAAGTAAGGGATGGCAGATAAAATATCGACAAAACGCATCATTATGTCATCTACACGTCCGCCAATCAGACCTGAAATGCTGCCCCATAAAACACCGATGATTACATCAATGATAGCGGCCGTAATACCAATAAATAATGAAATGCGTGCACCATACCATACACGAACAAATACATCCCGACCTAAATCATCCGTACCAAACCAATGAGTCTTTGAAGGCGCTTCATTATAAACACCTAATTGATCACGATAACTATATTGTGAAAATTCTGGTACAAATGTCGCCAGTAGTACAATGATGAACAGAATAATTACGCCCGAAACCGCTAATTTGTTTTGTTTAAATCGGAGGAATACTTCTTTCCAGAAAGATACAGACTTTTTTGTCATTTTATCGCTTTCTTCTAATCGGGGCCCAACTACTGTAAACATTTCTGGAGTTAAATTGTCAATCGTTTCATGCTGCTTTGCCATTATTTTTTTGCTCCTCCTTTCAACTTAATGCGCGGATCAATGAGAGTATATAAAATGTCTACTATTAAAACTGCGAACATTAAAATAATTGCATAGAATACCGTTGTGCCCATAATCACTGTATAATCCCGGTTTGTAATACTTTGAACGAAATGTCTACCTAATCCAGGAATAGCAAAAATTTGTTCTACTATAAAACTTCCTGTTACAACCCCGGCTGTTAAAGGCCCTAAATACGTGATAACAGGCATTAATGCATTGCGCAACGTATGTTTAAATACAACCGTCCATTTGCCAAGCCCTTTTGCGCGAGCTAATTTTACATATTCGCTATTGTTTTGTTCTAACATGCTTGAACGAACTAATTTTGCAATATAACCTGCATGTGTTAATGCAATCGCTAATGCTGGCAAGACGGTATACTTAAATCCATTCCAACCTGCTACAGGGAACAAACCTAATTTTAAGGAGATAAAGTATTGCATTAATCCAGCTAATACAAAGGAAGGGATTGATATTCCTAAAACAGCGAGCGACGAGGCAGCATAATCGAAGAAACGATTATGATAAAATGCTGCAATGATGCCAAGTGATACCCCTATTCCAACCGCAATGAACATGGCTTCAAGTCCAAGGGCTAACGAAACAGGAAACCCGTCCGCAATAATATCGTTAGTGGAGCGGTTTTTATATTTCATTGACTCTCCAAAGTCAAAAGTCAGCGTATTGAGTAAATAATCTTTATATTGAATATACCAAGGGTTGTCCAGTCCATATTTCGCTTTTAAATTGGCTTCTATTGCAGGCGGAAAATCCCTTTCACTTGCAAAAGGATTACCAGGCGCTGCCTTCATTAAGAAAAAGGTTGCCGTGATGATAATAAATAAAGCAATTAAAATATGAATAATTCTTTTGATAATGTACTTTAGCAAAGTGTTCCCTCCTTTATATAAAAATCCCGTGGACACCTAAAAAATAGCAAAAGGCTGCCTCTGATCAATGAAATCGATTTCAGCAGCCTTTACAACTATTAAAATAAATTTTTTAAATTGACCAATTATAATTCAATATCTACATATTTTAAATAAATGTAACCTAAGTTATCCGGCTTCATGTTTTTCACATGATCCTTTGCAACATATAGATTTGTGTAGTAATAAATTGGAGCTACTGGCATTTCATCAATAATAAGTGCTTCTGCTTGTTTAAGCATTGCAAGACGTTTTTCTTCATCCGTTTCTTGATTCGCTTCTCTTAATAGTTTCGTATACTCTGGGTTTTCCCAACCTGTATCGTTGTTGCCGTTTTCTGCAGAATCATATGGCTCTAAGAATGTGTATGCATCGTTAAAGTCTGCAATCCAACCAAGACGTCCAACTTGGTAATCTAAATTTGAAAGTTTGTCTAAGAAAACTTGCCATTCTGAATTATCAATTGTTGAGTTAATTCCTAAGTTTTTGCGCCAGTTTTCTTGAATGAATTGTGCGATTGCAGAATGCGCTTCACTTGTATTAATTGAAATTTTAATATTAATTTCGCTTGGATCTTTAATTCCTAGCTCTTTCATACCTTCCTCTAGAGCTTTTTTCGCTTCTTCAACATCATTATCTTTGAAGTAGCCGCGATCTTCTTCAAATCCTTTAATTGCTATTGGTACCATACCTAGTGCCGGTTTTTGTTCACCTTTTGTTACATTGTCGATTAATGATTGACGATCAATTGCAAGAGCTAAAGCTTTACGAATATTTTGGTTTTTCAGAAGTTCATCTGTTGTATTGAATTTGTACAAGTAAATGGCTGCATAGTCTTCGATATTTAAAATTCCCTCTGCTTTATATTGATCGATTGCATCCAACGCTACTGTTTGGTAAGGAGAACCTATGAAATCAATTTCACCATTATCAAACATTGTAGCTGCTGTTTGTTCAGATTCAACCATTGTTATATTTACTTGATCAAGTGCGACATGTTCAGCATCCCAGTAATCTGGATTTTTCTTTAATGTAATGTCTTTGTCGTGGTTCCATGAATCTAATAAGAATGGACCGTTTGTTACATAATCTTCTCCAGCTTCTGTGTACCATTTCGGATTTTTCTCCGCTACATTTTTATTTACTGGGTAATATGTTTTAAATGCAACTAATTCCAAGAAATAAGGTATCGGTTGTTCCAATGTTACAACTAAAGTTTTGTCGTCTTCCGCTTTCACACCAACATCTTCAGCTGTTGCTTCACCTTTATGGTAAGCTTCTGCGTTTTTGATTGGGTAAAGGATTGAAGCATATTCGGAAACGTTTTCAGGATTTAATACCCATTTCCAAGCGAATTCAAAATCATGTGCCGTTACAGGATCTCCGTTTGACCATTTATTATCACGTAATTTGAATGTATAAGTCAGTTGGTCATCGCTGACTGTAATCTCTTCTGCTGCTCCATTCACAACTTCTCCATATTTGTGAGTTGTTAACCCTTCAAATACATTAATGAGTATTGCACTAGAAGTGTTATCAGTTGCAAGTCCTGGATGTAATGAAGGCGGCTCAGAAGGAATCACTAAATTAATTTCTTTTTTCCCTGAAGAATCGCTTCCTTCCTCTTTGTTGTCACTTCCGCTACATGCACCTAGCACAAAACTAAGTGTTAATAGCGCTACTAAGAATAGCCAATACTTCTTTTTCATATTTTCCCCCCACTCATTTTTTCAATATTTCAGAAAAAAGTAATCATCTACATTTTTCTGAAATTTTGAATTTTCGATATCATGATAACAAATTTTTTTTTTAAAATAAATAACTTTTTTTATTTTAATACTTAATTTAATATTATACTGATTTTAAATCGTTTTAATTGTACGAATATTCTTTTTTAGAAAAAAATTAAGTTTCTACTATAACTATAAAAATATTACATCATACAAAATGTTACTCTATTTCATTTTAATAACAATCTTAGCTTAATATGCTTATTTCTAAAAAATTCCTTGGAACATAGCTCTAGCTAATAAAAAAGTCAACCATGATTTTTCTTGTCATGATTGACTATTTTTTACGGAAAAGGTTGTTCTCAGTTATAAGTTTTTGGATTCCAAATGCTATTTTGGATTTCACACAATTTTCAGTCCGAGGGAAATCGAAAGTAAAAAGAAATCGGCCACGCATGAATAACCACAAATTAAAAATACACTACGAGAGGAAAAACCGGTTGAAAATGTAAAAGGAGAGTTGTGTTAAACAACTCCCCTTTAAATTAGAGGTTGAAAATTCTTTTATCTCAACCTCTTCTTATCTATTCAATATAACTCTATACAAATTGACGATTATTTACTAAACATCTTCACTAAATTAATGAGCGGTCGGTAGTTTTTGCCCGCAAGACCTATTACTTCTACAAACAATTCAATGGCAACTAAAATAACAGTGATAAGAAGAATTGCTCCCCAAAGTTTTGCCATAGAGAATATGATAGATGCAATTCCAAACATTACTGCAATTCCATAGATAATCAATACCGTTTGTCGATGAGAGAATCCCATTTTCATTAAACAATGGTGCAAGTGAGATTTATCTGGATCCGACCATTTTTGCTTATTGCGTACGCGACGCACGATTGCAAAGAATGTATCTGAAATCGGCACACCTAACAAAATAACTGGGATAATGAATGATACTAACGTTAAGTTTTTAAAACCTAACAATGAAAGCACAGCAATCATAAATCCTAAAAACAGTGCACCCGTATCGCCCATAAAAATTTTTGCCGGATGAAAGTTAAAGAATAAAAATCCAATCGTACTACATGCTAATATTGCAGCAACGGCAAGTACAAATCCATTGCCCATAATATAGGCCATCGTTGCAAGAGTAATTAATGCAATCGTTGACACGCCTGCTGCTAGTCCATCTAAACCGTCAATTAAATTTACCGCATTCGTAATTCCAACAATCCACAATAGTGTTAACGGAATACTCAATAATCCAAAATTTAAAATACCGTTATCAAAAGGCAAGTTAATGAAGTCAATTTGCACACCGCCCATAAAAATAACAATGGAAGCGGCAACAATTTGCCCTAACATTTTTGCCTTTGCACTTATTTGATATTTATCGTCTAAAATACCAGTAATAACAATTACCAAAGCACCTAATACAATCGATAAAGGCATTAATGAACTTTCATATCGAGGACTTTCCGGTCTTAGTATCGCTAGTCCTATTAAAAAGGATAAAAATATAGCTAAACCACCTAGACGTGGCATTATTTTTTGATGCACTTTCCGATAATTCGGTGCGTCCACAGCACCTATGCGAAACGCTAATCGTCTAACAATCGGAGTCAGTATTATGGACGCGACTAGCGCCACTGCTAAAGACACGTAAACCATGTCTATCCTCCTTAGAAAAAGAATTCCATTTATTATTAAACCTAAGATATTATAGCATGAATAAATAAGAAAACCTAGTCTTTCCTTTAAAATGTAATTAAATATCCAATAAAAATGAATCATCAATCAAATTACTATAAAAAGACAATACTGGAAATACTAATGATTACAAAATCTTCATACTTATTTTCCCCGTGATTGAAGTAGTCATACATTCAAAAGTTTGATAGAATAACAAAGGTGTCTATATTTATTTAGACCACAAAAGGAGCGTAAAAAAATGTTCTCAATTTTCAAAAATAAGGAAAGAACAAGTAAACGAGAATTAAAACATTACTATAAGATAGTAGAAAAAATTAATCAACTCGAAGCTACATACTCATCGATGTCTGATGATGAGCTTAAAAATATGACTGTAAAATTTAAAGAGCGCCTTGCAAAGGGTGAAGATTTAACAAATATCATACCTGATGCCTTTGCTGTCGTTCGAGAAGCATCAAAACGCGTCCTCAACATGCGACATTTTGACGTTCAATTAATTGGTGGTCTCGTTCTAACAGAAGGAAATATAGCTGAAATGCCTACTGGTGAAGGGAAAACTTTAGTTGCTTCTCTTCCTTCTTATGTGAGAGCCCTCGAAGGAAAAGGGGTTCACGTTATCACTGTCAATGATTACTTGGCAAAACGGGACTTCGAATTAATTGGTCAAATTCACAAATTCCTTGGCTTAAAAGTTGGTTTGAACTTGCCAATGATGGATTTAGAGCAAAAGAAAAAAGCTTACAATGCAGACATTACATACGGTGTCGGTACGGAATTTGGCTTTGACTATTTACGTGACAACATGGCTCGTAATGTGGAAGATAAAGTGCAGCGGCCATACCATTTTGCCATCATTGATGAGGTAGACTCTGTTCTAATTGATGAAGCAAAAACTCCACTTATCATTGCTGGGAAAACTCCTTCTCAAGAAGAACTGCACCGTATTGCTGCCATGCTTGCAAAAACCTTCAAAAAAGATGAAGATTATGAATTCGATGAAGAAACAAAAGCTACTTCTCTTACAGATCAAGGAATTGACAAAGTTGAAGAAGCTTTCGGCGTAGATAATTTATATGATTTAGATCATCAAGTATTGTACCACTACGTCATTCAAGCGGTACGTGCCCACGTGATGTTCGAACGCGACGTGGACTACATTGTGAAAGATGATAAAATTGAGCTAGTCGACATGTTTACTGGCCGAATCCTTGAAGGACGTTCTTTATCAGACGGTTTACACCAAGCCATTGAAGCAAAAGAAGGCGTCACGATTACTGCCGAAAATAAAGCACAAGCTCAAATTACCGTCCAAAACTACTTCCGTATGTACCCTAAACTTGCCGGAATGACTGGAACTGCAAAAACGCAAGAAAAAGAATTCATTGAAGTATACAACATGCGAGTTGTTCAAATTCCAACAAACCGTCCAGTCATTCGTATTGATCAACCAGACATCGTTTTCGAAACGCGGGATGCAAAATACGAATACGTAGCACAAGAAGCAAAACGACGCCAAGAAAAAGGACAACCAATACTAATCGGAACCACTTCTATTCTACAATCAGAAGAAGTGGCAAAATATCTAGATAAATATGGACTAGAATACCAACTACTCAATGCGAAAACAGTTGAACAAGAAGTGGAATTAATCTCTCAAGCAGGACAAAAAGGGCGAATTACGGTCGCAACAAACATGGCGGGTCGCGGTACTGACATTAAACTCGGAGAAGGTGTTCCAGAGCTTGGCGGTCTTTATGTAATCGGAACAGAAAAGCATGAAAGCCGTCGTATTGATAATCAGCTTCGCGGGCGCTCCGGTCGACAAGGAGATCCTGGTGAAACCCGCTTCATCGTCTCATTGGAAGACGATATGTTCCGACGTTTCGCTAAAGAAGACGTTGAAAAATTCAAGAAAAAAATGGTCGTTGATGAGAAAAAGCAAATTCAAAACAAAGATGTACAAGAATTAATTGACCGTACACAGCGGATTGTTGAAGGCGCTCACTTTGCATTGCGTGAATACAACTTAAAATTAGACGACGTCATCAATGATCAACGAAAAATATTGTATACTTTAAGAGATAAAGTTCTACACGAAGAAGACATTATCGAAATCATTCAAAAAATGCTCTTTGATGCAATCGACTTTGCTGTTCGTGATAATGCTGATGAAGAAATTGGCCAAGAAGAATGGAATTTTGATGCAATAGAAAATACATTAAACTCCTTCTACTTAGAGAAAGTCACATTAGACCGTACAGTAGTAAAAGTCAATCACATTTTTGACCAAGTAGAACCTGGTTACTTGCAATTAAAAGAATTTATCCAATCCTTCGAGAACGATGAAAGAGTGCTAAGCATTTCACAACAAGTAATGCTCGGCTTCATTGATCGCATGTGGGTAAATCACTTAGCACAAATGACATATTTAAAAGAAGGCATCGGCTTACGCAGCTATCAAGGTGAAGATCCAATGCGAATCTACCAGCGAGAAGGACTCAAGTTATTCGGTAAGAACTTCCAAGAACTTCGCGTCCAAATCGTTTCAGAATTGGTGAAATTTATGAACATTCGCCGAAAAGAGGAGGAAAATGAATAATGGGGCTTTTTGATTTTTTTAAGAAAACCGATAAAGTTGGAACAGACAGTGCAATCGACTCAAGTAATTTAATTGAAGGAATTGAAGAATCATCCGAAAAAAAATTAGTGAAAACAAAACTATCACTTCATCCGGATTGGAAAGTACCGCAAGAACAAAAATACGTGTTCAGCTTTTTAGCAAATCAATTAGTACCGTTACGTCCAAATCAATTGTCTCTTGCTGCCATTGATATCGATGAAGATAAAAAAACAGGAACTTGGTACGTGCGTGCGTTCTTCCGATCATCAATTCCCCACAATATTGAATTAGGGGAAATTGGACTGCTTATATTAGATAAAAACAATAAACGCTTAGCTGGAAAAATATTTGATTTTAAAGAATTGGGTACTCTCCCTCCAGAAAGCTGCCGTCCATGGGTATTCGTTTTTGAAAAGAAATATATCGAAACGGACGAACTTCCTGGCGAAGGTTGGAAAATTGTCTTTAACTTGAACACATTAAAAGAACATACACTGGATTTAGATGAATCTTGGAAAAAGCAGCTTCCAATCGAACAACAAGAGTTGCTTGCAAAAGTTGTAAGTAAACTGCCAGAACTAGGCCATAATGAAGTGAATATTACAGGTTTACAAGCAAATTTACGTGATGATAAGAGCTTATCTGTATCCATCTTCATTCGAAATGGAAATGATCGTGCAATCAATGTTGAACAATTACCGTTAGAAATAATTGACGCGAACGGTAAAAAAATTGCAAAAGGATCATTTACAATAGATCCTCCTTTAACTGTTAAAGCTCGTACAACGAAACCGTGGACATTTGTCTTCCCACCTGAATTAGTGGATGCAGAAGGTGCAGATTTATCTCGCTGGAAAGCTGTCGTACCACAATAAAAAAGTAACGCGTAGAGCAATCATGCTTCTACGCGTTTTTTGTATTGTATTATATCTTACAGCTAATAACATTTTTACACGGGTTAAAATTTAAACTTAATTTTAATAGGATTTGTTTCCGCTCTTTTGCTTTTCTTCAATTTATCTTTTTTCTAAAATTTTATTTTTGAACTTCTAAAGGTTTTTTGTATCTTTTCTTTTGGCGTTTTAATCCATTTCCTTTCTGTATTGATGCACTTTTTCTGAGATTAGTAAAATATTTCTAAATTTAGGAGTAGTTATTTACAGACAATTAAAAAGGGGAACCCACAAAAATAGGTTCCCCTCTGCTTTTTATTTTCCCAAAATAATATATCTATAAAATTTTAATTTCCCTCAGAAATCAACTCCACATCCGCCACACGCTTAGCCCCTACGAAACGGTCATACCAGTAGTATTGATCAAAGAAGTTCGATAAACTTACCCCTTCTCCTGTTTGAGCATGTATCATTTTACCATCACCATAATAAATTGCAACATGGGAGATTCCTAACCCTGATGTATTATAGAACAATAAATCTCCTGGCCGAATTTCACCAATCTTCACTGGCTCCCCAATCTCATACATTTCCTTTGAGGTACGGGGCAATTCTATCCCTAAATCACTAAATACTTTTCTGACAAATCCTGAACAGTCAAAGCCGCTTGTTGACGTTCCTCCATACAAATATCTTATCCCTAAATATTTAATTGCAGTCTCCCGCAATTCCGTTGAAGTAAAGTCTGTTGAATCCTTTTCCGTTGCACCAACTGCTATAGGAGAAAAACAAATGACTACACCAGCCACAGTTGCCAAAAGCAATTTTCGAATATTCTTTTGGAAAATGATAGTACCCTCCATCGTGAAGTAGTCAGAAAATTCAATCATAAAAAGTGTAACATGTGAGGATTTGTAGTAACATTACAGTTCATTTACATTCACATTACATCAAACATTCACGATATCGGCTGTATAAAACTTGTTAACCGAGGCATTAAAGCTTCTTACTGTAATGAATTTGTAAATCTATTTTACGAATATATCAAAAGAGAATCTAAGAAATCCTCTATTATTGCGTAATATTTGTAACTTGTATTTTTCTATAACATTAAAAGGGTATTTTTCTACTTTGATAGAAGAAATACCCTTTTTAAAAACACGATAAAATTGTCAATTAATTCCTTTAAACCGTTTATATGTCACGAAATGTTTCTTCCAATAGTCATAATTAACGTTCGATACTTCTACTCCATTGTCTCCTGCATGGATGAATTTTCCGTCCCCTAAATATATCCCCATATGAGATATGCCTGTTTTGTACGTATTTTTAAAGAAAATCACGTCGCCAGGAACTGGGTTTTTTACTACAGTCGTATCTTGGTTAAAATAGTCTTCACTGCTTTTTCGCTGAATATCCAACCCTGCATTAACAAAAACGTACCGTACAAACCCAGAACAATCAAATCCTTCTGGTGTATTTCCCCCAAATAGATAAGGTACACCTAGTTGAGCATTAGCAATTTCCAACACTTTGTTATATATAGCTTGTCCTTTTTCTGAAGGATCCTTATCAATCATCTGTTCTTTTTCTAACTGTTTTTTAATTACTTCATCAACTAACAATTCATCATGCGGGGGATTCTTCACTTCATTCTCGATATTTTGGTTAGGTAAGTCTCCCTGCTCCTCATGATTTGGAGATTGAGAGGATGAATAAATTGTCAATATTTGTCCAGCATATATCACATCAGCAGAACTTAACTGATTCCAATTCATAATGTCTTCAACAGTCACATTGAATTTTTTGGAAATTTTTGTTAAAGTATCACCTTTAACCACTTTATATGTAATTTGAGAAGCAAGTTGTCGATCTGGAATATTTAATTTTGTCATTCTAGCTTTAGATAAAGTTTCTTTTCTCGTCTTAGAACGGTCGATATTCGAAAAATTATTAGGTAAAACGTTGTTTTTTATGTTAAAATGTTCAAGTGTTTTTTCGCCGCTGCTTTTACCACTCTCAGTAGATGCATAAGCACTTTGGGCGAAAATACAACTTGCCAACAAACCCGCACTTATTAATACAATCGACTTTTTTCGCCGGTACACCCTATCTCCCTCCTTATAAAAAGATTAACTATATCATACTTAATATTTCGGATAAAAACTAATAATTTTTTAGAAATAATTAAACATTAAGTAAGGAATTCTTAAAATATCCAAAAATATTATTTGTCTTTTTCGACGATAGATGATATAATTCGACATTGTTACCGTTCTAATTATTTATTATTTTTAGAAATTTTCCGCTATTCGAAAATAAAGGAGAAAATGCAACTATGAAAAACTTAGGAGATCTTGTAAAAAACAATTTAGCTGTGGGATTTATGTTATTTGCTCTATTTTTAGGAGCTGGTAATATTATCTTTCCGCCACTATTAGGGCAACAGGCAGGAGAAAACATCGTACCTGCAATGATTGGTTTCCTTATAACTGGAGTGGGGTTACCACTTCTAGGTATCGTAGCTGTTGCAAAGAATGGCGGGGATTTGCAAGAAGTAGCTAGTCGTATTCACCCTTGGTTTGGTGTAATTTTTACATCAGTGGTTTATTTATCAATCGGACCGCTTTTTGCCATTCCTCGTACAGGAGCAGTTACATATGAAATCGGTATTGCTCCGTACTTATCTGATGCACAAGCTGATAGCTGGGTACCATTATTTATAAGTTCATTTATTTATTTTGCTATTAGTTTATATTTAGCATTAAACCCAACAAAATTAGTTGACCGTATTGGTAAAATATTAACACCAGCATTGTTGATTGTCATTCTGTTGCTTGCACTAAAAAGTGTGATTACTCCATTGGGTGCTCTTCAAGAAGCAAATGGAGATTATATTACAAAAGCCTTTTCAAAAGGATTTGTTGAAGGTTACTTAACAATGGACGTGCTCGCTTCCCTTGTATTCGGAATCGTTGTCGTGCAATCCATTCAAGCAAAAGGAATCATAGATCGTACTAAACAAGTAACCATTACAATTTTTGCAGGAATTATAGCAGCCATTGGATTAGCATTTGTTTACGTTTCTTTATCATGGATTGGAGCATCAAGTCCATCAGCCATAGGCTATTTTAATGAAGGTGGTAGCGTTATCTCTGCTGCATCCAAAGCATTGTACGGTAGTGGAGGAAGCATCATTTTATCATTAGTCATCATTCTTGCTTGTATCACTACTTCTGTGGGATTAATTACAGCGAATGCCACATATTTCGCTAAAATCTTCCCAAAAGCATCTTATAAATTATTAGTTGTGATTTTTACAGTATTTTCATTCTTCATTTCCAACTTTGGATTAGCGAAATTAATCTCGATTACTTTACCAGTTTTATTATTTATTTACCCTATTGCAATCGTACTCATGTTTATGGTGATGTTCGATAAAGCTTGGAACCGAGCACCAATCGTTTACAGTCTTGCTCTAATTGCCACTGCTTTTGTAAGCTTATACGATGGAATTCAAGGGGCAGGATTTGAAATTAATTGGTATGCAAATATTGTAAGTTCATTACCATTACACAGTCAAAGTCTCGGATGGTTACTTCCTGCAATAGTTGGATTAGTGATTGGTTGGGGGATTCATTTAATTACTAAATCTGCAAAACATGCTAAATAATTAAACTGTCTGAAAATTCATATTTAGATAAATCCTTTGCGGTGAGACTACCGCAGAAGCAAAAATTTAGTAAAAATCAAGATATTGAAAGAATAAGGGTGTTTAGAAAGTTTTAGGCTTTCTAGACACCCAATTTATTGTTACAAAAATATTTCAAAAACAACGAACTTTTCGTTTTAATTACACTTCAATGTACATATGGTGTATTAAAGAAGACAAACTATTCTATTCTTTCATATACATATAAAATCCTCAATTTCTGTCTTTTCTCCACTAAAGATTTACATAATCTACGATGTTAAATTATTTATATTTCGTTTCTCTTGGGAAGGGCATCTCAATCTATTTCCTCATTATCCTTCTCACTCACCAAGAAACAACCAGACTCTATCAAAATTTTACAAACGTATTAAAATTCAATTCTATTACGAAAAGTCAATTGCTATAATGGATATATCTAGAAAGAAGGGGTGTGCTATATGAAAAAATGGTTTCCAATAATCTCTATGATTTTTCTATTTCTTGCAATGCCATTCAATGTACAAGCTGCAACAACATTGCAAGAAATAAAAGAGATTGTCAAAAGTGAATATGTGGGCGAAATAAATGGAAATATCGATCAAGCGAATACCATCAATGAAATAATGGAAATGCTTGATCCATACTCCAACTATTATACCCCTGAACAATATGAAAGCTTTATCAAAAGCGTTGATATGAAGCAAATCGGTATTGGGGTTGTGATTCAAAAACATGAAAACGGATTGTTAATTACGGACGTATTAGAAAATGGAAGTGCTTACGAACAAGGGTTAGTAGTTGGAGACATCATTACAAAAGTCAATTCAATATCCCTTAAAGGAAAATCAGTTGAGGAAGGCCAGTCATTACTTTTAGGAAAAGAAAATACAACGGTAAAGCTTGAAATTTTAAAAGAAAATGGTACAACCGTTGTAAAGCAATTGACACGTAAAGCTTTCTCAATACCAAATACCACGAGTCAAATTCTATACGGAAATATTGGCTACATACAGCTTCAATCATTTTCTGAAGATGCTGCTGACCTTGTCAAAAAGGAATATGAAAAATTAACCCAAAAAGGTGCAACTTCCTTTATTCTCGATTTGCAAAATAATGGCGGCGGTTATGTAGAATCTGCCGAAGAATTAATCGCTTTATTTAAAAACGCAATGTTTGCATACAAAGTCAAATATCAGGAAGGCAATACACAATATTATTTATATTACGATCGAGATCATTATAAATATCTATTAGAGCCAGACGGTACTCTGTTGGTAAACTTACCTTATTTTGTGCAACCAATTTTTGATAGTAATACGAAAGTACTTGTCAATCGTTATAGTGCAAGCGCTTCTGAAATGACAGTCGCTGCTTTATCGGATTATGACGCTGCTGTTGTTTATGGTGAAAAAACTTATGGAAAAGGCACGATGCAAGGGTTTTATCAATTATCAGATGGCAGTTATTTAAAATTAACAATAGGAGAATTTTTCGGCCCAAAAGGAACAGTCATTCGCGATCAGGGAATAATGCCACATATTAACACAAATTCAAATCCTATTTATCAAGCACACTTCGATGCAATTGCAGAAAATCTAGTAAACTATAAAGAGTTGAAAGCATTATTAGATGTTCCGACGACGAAAACATTTAATATCACATTAAATCGTCCATTAGGTGCTATAAATGAAAAGGATGTTGAATTAGTTGAATTAGGTGGGAATAAAGTAGATGTTAATATATTAACGGATGGGAATCAATTAATTGTGACACCGAAAAAACCGTTGAATGAAGGTGGAGAATATATGCTTCTCATTCATCCAACATTAAAAGACAATCAAAATCATCAACTGAAAAAAGGTGCTTACTTGCACATAACAGTAAAAAAAGAATTTTAAAAGGAACATCTAAAATGAGTCATATTTATTGGAGCGGAAAATAAATAATGGCTCATTTTTTATGTTTATTTAAGGAACCAAAAAAAATAATCCTTAAAAAGTTAAACTTTTTTAAGGATTCCAATTGATGAAGCAATCTAGTATTGGCAGAACTTTTCTATTAAGGTCCATCATGTAATTTATCTTTATCTACATATTAATTCTTTACCAAAATAAATATTAATGAGTTCGGAAGCTAATTGCTCCGGCTCTTTTTCTTTTGTAAACAACATCGTTAGTGTAAGCCGCTCAATAGCACCAACAATACTGTTTATAAAAATACGAATATCATGATCCGAAAATTCTACTCGTTCTTTTAATTTTTCCTCAAGAATTTGTGAAAAGATGTTTTTTAATTCCTCCGACTCTTCTGTTTGGTAGAAACCGATTTTTGTCAGGTGTGGATTACTGGCGAAGAATTTAAAAAGAGCTGTAAAGTTTGTTTGTAATTTTTCGATGAAATTATCTTCATTCCCCACATTGATACGATTTACATTTTCTAAAAATTCATTTCTAAATTGTAATATCAAATCATTATATAGTGATTCTTTATTTTCAAAATAAAGATAGAATGTAGGTTGTGTTAAATTAGCAGCCTTTACGATATCGCTAATTTTAGTTTCATGATACCCAAATTGTGAAAATAATTCTATCGCCTTTTCTTGAAGTAATTTTTTACTTTTTTCTCCACTAGAGTTGACTTTTCGACCCCTCGGCAACTGGACTACCCCCATTCCAAAAACGGTGTGTTGAGTGTTGTGTAAGAATGAAATCGGCTCTTACGGAATTATATTCTTTTAAGAAAAAAGTCGTTTGTTGACAATATTTCCACTACGTAAAAAGTGTTTTAGTAATATAACGTTTCGAACTTTTCGTAAGAGGCATTTCATTTTATTATTAAATCAAGTTCATTATAAAATGGAAATACTTTAAATTGAAGATATTTATCATAATAATACAATTTTCAATCATAAAAGTAGATAAAATCAAACTATGTTTAAAAAATAATGCAAAAATAATCTAGTATTATTATCACAATACATTAGGTATTATGTATTAAATGTATTTTAATATTTTATACCTATATTAATAATAAAACATTAAATTTCTTATTCTTCCATTTAATTACTTACTAATAATATCTTAATATAACTTAAATTTCGACAATTAATGTTAGCAAATTTCATTTATCCTACAATAGCAAATAGTAGGCTACCGTATTAATATGTCACCATTAATAAAAAAGTGGAATTTACTATAACCCATCGGGAATTGTTGGATCTTAAACAATCCCGATAAAGTTAGTAAATTCCACTTCTTATTCATTATCCAATTAATTCACTGAGCATTATAACCTGTGATTTAACTTTAAGATTGAATCTAATTAATTTAATTACTTATTGCTAAAATACTTCTTTTTGATTCCGTTAATATAGTCCTCAACTTCTTTTATTCTAAACAGCATGAATAGACCAATCGTACTTACACTGAAAATAACCAATCCTGTAATAAATGTAACCCACTTATAATCAAAAACGAGATATTTGCTCGATAAATACGTGATACAACCGATTAAAATAAGCGGTATGGATAGTTTGAAGAAATCCTTTAGTTTTCCATTACCTAGCTTCAATCCATATCTAAAGTGTGCATAGATAATTAGCAACACTGTATTGACAACTGAACTGATTAACGTACCCCAAGCGATAGAATTAACTCCTGTTGAATCGGCAAGTAAATACATCACCGCAATATTCACGATGAATACATTGACGATGCTGAAAATAACCGGAGCGATCGAGTCTCCTTTTGCATAATAGAAACGAGTAATATACGTATTCGCAGCTAAGAAGAACATAGATAACACGAAAATTTGCATTACTGGTGTCGTTAATTTAGTTCCTTCTTTAGTAAAATTTCCGTACTCAAAAATCACTTGAATAATATTTTCCGCGTAGAAATATGCAAATATGGATACAGGAATCATCAACAATACTAAATAACGTAACCCTCTGCTATATAAACTTTTAATGGATTCATGATCATCTTCTGCTTCTTTGCGGCTTAATATTGGGTAGATTACCGTCGTCACCGCTGTAATTAAAATCGTTTGTGGAAACTGTGTTAAACGGGAAGCATAGTTTACAACGGAAATCGCACTTTCTCCAAACCCTAAAAGCTGAGCAAAGAAACGTTGCAACATGGCATAAATCTGAATTGTTCCACCACCAATCATGATGGGTACAACCATTATCCATAAGTCTTTTGTCGTCGCATCTCGTTTAAATGAGATTCCGATTGGATGTGAAGAATCCAGCTTGCGATAACCTACAATTAAGAAGTAAATCATAATGATGGAACTGGCAAAAGCACTTATACCGTAAGCGATTGGACCAATCACAAAAGATAATGCGACTGCAATAACTAGAAACGCCACATTATATATTAAAATCGAAAAACTGGATAAATGAAATTTATTATGAACATTTAGTAAACCGCTATAATACGATGCGAGAATTAAGAAAATTGATGAAGGCATCATCCAGTAAAATAAATGCTTCGTTAATTCAATTGCATCAGGTGCAATGTCTTCATTATTCTCAAATAACATTTTAATAATTGGGTCGGTAAATAGGAGTAATACCGCTGTCATGACGATTCCAGAGGTTAACACAATCGTGAAGGACTGTTTCACAAATTCCGATTGGTTCGTCGTTTTCCTATTATATAGAGAAATCACAGCTGTCGTAAAAGCACCGCCGACTACTAAATATAAAAAGTTCGGCACCATATAAGCGGTAAAAATACTGTCCGCTGCATAGGAAAATCCGTACTGGTACCCAACGGCCATTTCCCGGAAAAACCCGAAGATGCGGGCTGCTATATTAATGATAGCTACCGCTCCAACGATTTTTAAAAATTTATTCATAGGCTAGAACCTCCGTTCACCGCAGATTCATATAGCCTAATGACACGTTTCGTAATTTCATCAGCATCATGAATATGCAAAATCTCATCACATGCCTCTTGATTGGTATACTGTTCTTTTGGTGTCGTTAGAGCATTGAACATTTCATCAGCCAGCGCTTTCGGATTTTTTGGCTCTACTAAATGCCCAGCACCATCTTTTAATAAATAAGTTAAACCTCCAACATCCGATGCAATGACAGGCGTTCCGCTAGCTATTGCTTCTAAAGCCACTAAACCGAAGCCTTCTAAATGCGAAGGTAATACAAACACATCGCTCGCTTGATACCATTTCACAAGCTCGTTTTGTTTCATTGGTCCATACATTAGCACGTCATCATCCATTAATGGCGATAGACTATTCACAAAACTTCTATCTCGTTGAGAACCAATGATCACAAGCTTTACTTTTCGATTCGCCTCTTTTTTCACTTGCTGGAAAGCAATTAACAGCTCTTCTACACCTTTTTGCTTAATGACATTCCCAACAAATAAATAGATAAAGGCATCATCATCTAGATTTAATTCTTTTCTTACTATTTCTTTATTTCCAGGTTTGAATTGTTGCCTATTCACACCCATACTGCAAACTAGAATTCGATCACGAGGAATCCCATAATCCTTTTCAATTTGATCTGCTAACACTGGACCAACGGCAATTACATAGCTGCTTTCTTGTAAAATCTTTTCTGTCCAATTGCGAATGCTGGCACTTTTCTTCGCCATCCGTTCAATATCGCCACCATGGGCAGTCACCACATACGGAATATTGAACATTTTCTTCATCATGAATGAAAAAACACCGGATGGAAAAACGTAATGAGCATGCGTAATGGAAATTTCCTTTTTATATTTTAAAGCTTTCGAAAGAACCTCTTTTGCCCACTTACTATATTTCAATATGGTATTTTTCTTACCTGTCTTTGGATTATCATTTGCTGCGACAATTACATCAATATTCGAATTTCGCAGTGCTTCCACTTGATTTTTTACGAAAATACCAAACGAGAGATGTTCTTTTGAAGGATACATATTGCTAATTACAAATACTTTTTTCATTTGTCCTTCACTGCCTTCATCATCAATTCTTTGCCTTTACTCGCCTCTTCATATGCCTTTGCAGCAATTTTTTTCGTTTCACTCACAACTTCTTTCCAATTTTCTCGAATATCGCTAAAGGAACGGGATATAATCATTTCATCCTTTTGAATATCTTCAATCGTAAGACATCTTTTTTCGTTTCCTGTTAATCTCATAAAATTGGTTACTTTTGGATGATAAGAAATCGCAATCACTGGAGTTGCAGAACATGTTGCAATAATTAAGGAGTGCAAACGTGTACCGATGACTGCATCGTATTTACTCACCACATCAATTAATTTCATCGGTTTTAAATTCTCATCAATAATTTTTGTCTTCGATTGATGCTTCATTTTCTTTTGAATATCCTTCGTCACATAGACATCTTGAGGATATTTCGTAGCGAAAAAGGTAATATTGACATGTTCCTTTTCGATTAAATGATCTAAATTTTTAGCCATTCCAGTAGTGTAACTTTCATATTTGTCGACGTCACCAAATGGCCAATAGTTCGCGTTATACATTGGAACACAAGATACGGCGACTTCCTTTGGCTCGTTAGAATAGCTATCTTTTGGACTGTATAAAGTAAAGGCAGGATCACCAATCACTTTAATTTCTTTTTTGACACCTATTTTTTCTAATAGGTCTTTTGATTCTGGATCTCTCACTGAAATATTGAAGGCATGTTTACACATTAATCGAATCATTAGGCGACCGGTAATGGTATCGAGAGGACCAGCACCACAGCCGTAAACGATATATGGGACTTTCGCATGCTTTGCCATCAGTGCATATGTGCTATATAGGTGAGCTTCACGGCGATAAAAATCCATTAAAATCCCGCCGCCACCAATAATGAGTAAATCAAATTGAGAAACATATTTTTTATTCGATTGATATGTAGTATAAAAAGTTTTATATAAATTTTTGCGTTTATAATATAATGGATAGCTTTGAACTCCATATTGTTCACTCGTTTGTTGAGTGTTATTGCTAAAAACGGTGATATCTTCACGGGAGATATTAAATGCTTGCTCAAGCTGCATAATGATGCTGAGCAAAATCGATTCATCCCCGTTGTTATCATTACCGTAATTACCTACGATTCCGATTTTCATGAACCTACATCCTTTATAACTTAATAATGAACAATTATATCATATAAAAACTCTCCTCCACATCAAAGTAGGGGAGAGTTTTTTTATGATGAACCTAGATTTCCCATTCTATGATTTTTCTATTCAAAGGGATATGCCCCTTTATAGATAAGGTTGGCTATTCAACGTTAAATGACAAAGTACAGAGCTACCATTCTACTAACTTCAATTAACGATGAATAGCACGATATACGAATAGAACAAAATGTTGACGATTGATATTTTCATTTGGTTTAAATGTTCCATCTTCGTATCCCGTTGTGACTTTGCTATAAGCTAATGCATCGATATAAGGATATGCCCAATGATTTGTTGGAACATCTTTAAATTTTGTTGATTTACTTTCTGAACCATGCAATTCAAAGGCAATCGCTAAAATTTTCGCCATTTGTGCACGCGTCAGCTTACCTTTAGGATCAAAAGTGCCATCGTTTTTACCGCTCACTAATCCGTAGTTTGCTGCCGCTGCAATTTCTTTGTAATAAGGATAATTCGTTGGAACGTCTTTGAAGTTCGGATTTTGAACATTTGTCGTATCTAATTTCAGAACTCTCGTTAAAATGACAGCTGCATGCTCCCGGGAAATATTTTCTGTCGGTCTAAATGTGCCATCACTGTACCCTGTGACGATATTGTTTTTTACGCTATAACTAATCTCATTGAAATATGGGTGATTTGTAGGGACATCTTTAAAGATTACTTTCTCTTTTACTTTTACAGGAATTGAAACAGTCTTTGAACCTAACGTTGCAATAATTTTACCGCTACCTGCAGTCGTTGCTTTAAATTGTCCTGTAGAAGTAATGGTTCCGATATTTCCTTCTACCGACCATTTCACTTGATTTGCATTATAAATTAAATTTTTACCTTCCGTATCTTTTGCTTCAACTGTATAATTCTGCGTTGCTCCAACGACTACTTCTTGTGCTCCTTTAATTGTCATTTGACTTGGTGCATCAACAATTGTCACTGGGAAAGATTGAACGACTTTTCCATTATACATAATGTAAATACGATCTTGTCCTGCTTTTGTTGTTGTAAATGTCGTACCACTAATCGTTAAAGTTCCATTTTGTGATGCTAGACTAATAGAATCAGGAGTAATTGGCAGCGGATTATAGTACTCGTCCAGTACATATTGTACGCTGACAGTGGAACTTGTTCCTTCCAACATCGTACCGACATTTGTACGAGTAAATTTCATTATTTTCGCCTCTCCAAGCGGTGCAGTGCTAATTGCTTCTAAAATCGCATGTACTGCACGTTGGGACCCACCTGATGGTTTATTCACGACAACTACATCATTGCTTCCATATTTACGCATTGCCATTGTTGTTGAACCGCCACCATCAAGGTTAATGGCCGTATCTACTCCTAAAGAAACTAGATAATCTGCAAGTTCTTTCATATTCATCCCTTTACTGTGGGACTGTCTTCCATCTACAGTAATGAAATGAACGGTTTTCTTATCTTTACTCACTGCTACAACTGTTCTAGGCGCTACTTCTCTTGCTCGGCTAGAAGCAGTGCTCATCATAATATACGGTTTACCATCGCGCACTAAAAAAGGCCCTGTTGCAACAATAAATTGTGCATCTTGCCATTTTGAGTCGATGGAAAAGTTCACATCAATCTGTTGACCAATTTGTAAACTAGACAACGTTTTACTTAAAGGTGAGCCGCCTTGGACAGATAGAATGAAACCATTTTTCGGAATAGGATGTTTTGATTCCCCATAAGGAGCGATTTCTTTCACTACCCCAGAAATCGTATCTCCGAAATATATTTCTCCGATTGGTGTATCTCCTTCAACAATAATGTCGAATCCATATTGATTATTATCTGTATAGCCTTTGTAATAGTTCGGTGTATAAACGATGACCTCATTGCCATTCCGAACACGGTCCATGCCAGTCAGTTGATACGATTGGCCATTTGTCGTCATCGTAATTTGAAAATCAAAATAATCGATAATGCCTTGTCCGTTTTTATCGATACCGAAAGCTGTTGGAACGTTCAAATATTGATCCGCACCTTCAGAGATCGCCCCACCGTTAATAATGCGATTATTTTTTGCAATTAAAAACAATGGAACCCCATCGCTCATATTGAAAAATGCAGCATTAATAGCTCCTACTACTCTATTACCATCTTTAGAGTCTCGATTTGCTATTGCCGTTACCGTTTCTCGCTTATTGTAAGCACTAGGTAAGCCAATATCTACTTTCGTAAATGGATCATTTAAATTAATTGATAGATGATTGATTACATTTGTTTTTGAAGTTTTATATGTATATTGACTATACACCACTCCAGAAGACACTGGATATTGCTCATTGACTGATTGATTCGCTTGAGCAGGTGCCACAGTCCCAAACAAAAGCACAAAAGCAAATAATATTGAAATAATTTTCTTCATTTGATTTTGCTCAAAAAGAGCCCTCACCTTCCTTCCCCCCATACTTTCATTTCTTTTCCATTAAATCATATTAAACTATAAATATAAAAGGAAAAACACTAGAAATATAAAATAATACTTTTTTCACTATTATTATTATAAAATTCATATAATTGACCATTTATCCTATTAATAACTTAATAGAAATTTGTTAGTATGGGAGGTAGAGAAAGGAGAAGGTACTACATGAAAAAATTTCTATTAATGGCTTTCAGTATTTTGCTAGTTTTTTCGCTCTGTTCAACTGGCAAAGTACAAGCTGCAGACGATGTAACAGGCAACTATCATGAACGGGGATTACGCTATTTAATTATGAAAGGGGCTTTAACGCCTGATGCGAATGGCAATTACAATCCAAATGCTACTGTAACACGCGGCCAATTCGCAGCGTTTATCTCCAGAGTGATCGGCTTACCAAAAGCTGAAGAGAATATTGATTTTAAGGACGTACCAACAAATAGTCCCTATTATCAAGATATTCAAAACGCCGCAGCATCAGGGATTATTACCGGATATGAAGACGGCACATTCAAACCGAATGATCCGATTACTCGCCAACATATGGCTGTCATGATTGAGCGAGCAATGAAGCATTTAAAGATTCCTACGAGCACGGCGAAAGATTTGCAATTTAAAGATAAACATCAAATTTATAAAGAATATTATTCTGCGGTTGCAACAGGTGCAGAAAAGGGAATTATTCAAGGTTCCACAATGCCTGATGGCGTGTATTTTTATCCATTAAAAAATACGCCGGTATCACAAGCTGCAACGTTCATCATTCGGATGATGGAGGTAGCTGGTAATCAAGAAGCGATAAACTTTGGGCCATATGAATTAAAAGATATTCAAGGTGGACAACTCGTTTCTACAAAAATAACTTCTTTTGATTACGACGCTGTATTAAAAAGCGTTTCAAAAGACACTCATGTTATTACAAAAAATAACAACATCGTATACATGAAACCAGGTTCTGGTTTCGTCGTTGCAAAATCTTACACGGTTTTAGACTCTGAAACGGTAAAAGATAAGATCAGCGTAGCTTCAGAAACAGAAATGCAATATCTTCAATCTGAAGGCAACCGTGTGAAAGTGAATTTAGCAGGACAAGTTGGATATGTGGATGCAAACACTGTATCATTAATTCCTTTCTCCTTATCAAAAGGTCGCCACTATTACTTAAACGTTGGCGGAGAAATGAAACACGTCCTAGTAGATCACAAAACAGGAAACGATAAAGCAAGCTATATTTATGGAAAAGCACCAAGCCAAATGAAACCTGGGGTAAAATACTACAGCTGGGACGGCATTAATTTCTACAATGGTGGGGAAAAGTTTACATATTACAATTATTACCAATTCCTACCTGTTCACTCAAAAACACAGTATTCAACTGAAGAAATCGACAAGTACATTCAATACGCATTAGCAGAGCGAGAAAAAGCTGGCGGCCGTTATGTTGATGCTTCTAAGAAAAGTAAATTGATAGGATTAGGTAAACAGTTGAAAGCCATTGAAGAAGACTACGGGATTAATGCGATGATGATACTTGCCCTTGCAATGCACGAAAGCGACATGGGGATGAGTGATTACGCGCAGCAATACAACAACTTATTCGGTTTGTATGTGTATGACACTGATCCATTAAAGGTGAAATTCGATTCTCCTGAAGCAAGCATTCGTGAACTGATGGAAAAATTCTGGTGGAAAAACTACATTCCTGCAAATGCACCATTCGCTCACGGTCCTGTATTCGGAACAAAACGAATCGGATTTAATGTGAAATACGCATCCGATCCTTATTGGGGTGCAAAAGCAGCTGGCCACTACTACCGTGCAGATAAATATTTAGGGTTTAAAGATGCAAATAACGCATATACAATCGGATTAACGAATATTGAAGGATTAAATGTTCGTTCTGTAGCGACAACTTATAACAACACGCCAATTTATCAATACAGCCGGACAAATATTCCAGTCATTATTACAAGCACAAACCTTGCAGCAAACGGTTGGTATGAAATCATTCCAGACAGCCGTGACCATAAAGTCGCATACGTAAGCTCACAATACATTATCATTTTGGATACTGTTAAATAGAAGTAAGGATTGCTTCGAAATTAAAAAAGTGAAATCGACATAAACGAGTCGATTTCACTTTTTTTATCTTATAGACACTTTGCGTTTACATTCGGGCGAAATACAAACTTGATAGAGAATCTTGATTTTTTGGCTTTGGCTATTATTTTATCTAGATTGACTATTATCTCAGGTGAGTTGA
>NZ_JBBOQS010000001.1:1592500-2773297 GCF_038004285.1 Ureibacillus sp. FSL K6-0165 | reverse complement strand
ACTCGATTGCATTATGTTCATGAAATAGGTAAAAACCAATTGTTGTCAAAATTTAAAACCTTTATTACTATGAAAACATATCGTATTATGTTGAAATAATATCAAAAAGGGGATGTATTCATTGTCTTACCAAATTGAACAAAAGGACGGTATTCTAACTTTTACTATTGATAGAGAAGAAAAGAGAAATGCAGTAAATGACGAAGTAATGAATGGCCTAAAACAAGTAATTAAACATATTAAAGAGAACAGAGATGTGCGATTTTTAGTTGTTACTGGTGCGGGGGATAAAGCGTTTTGTTCTGGTGGAGATTTGACGGAATTTCATAGTTTAAAAACGGCTGAAGAAGCTTTTGGGATGTTAAGCAAAATGGGAAATATATTATATGAACTTGCTACATTGCATGTTCCAACCATTGCCTTAATTAACGGGACAGCCGTTGGGGGTGGTTGTGAAATCGCTACAGCATGTGATTTTCGTTTGGTGGCAAGTCATGCAAAATGCGGATTTATTCAAGGAACGTTGGCAATTACGACCGGATGGGGTGGCGGTACGTATTTATTTGAACGTGGATTGCGTCATGACCGTGCATTAAAAATGCTGATTGATGCGAAGCCATACACTGCTCAGCAATTATATGAAATTGGTTGGGCTATGAGAATATTTGACGGTCCAAAAGAAGAAGCATTGGAAGCGTTTATTGAAGATATGAAAAAAATTCATCCTTCTGTCCATCATGCATATAAAGAGATTGAACTTCGCAAATGGAGAGAGCGAAATATGTATGGACGTGTTATGGAAGAAATCAAACTTTGTGCAAAACTTTGGGAAAGTGAAGATCATGAAAAAGCAGTTGAACGCTTCTTATCAAAATCAAGCAATCATAAATAATACAAAATATTGTCTTCAACAATACTACTGAATAATCGGTTATATCCATTTGAAAATAGGTCGCGACAAAATTTTTATATGTCGCAACCTATTTTTTTCTATGTTCTTTAATTCTATTTACTCTCTTTTTGCATATAGTAGTAAAAAAATGAGAGGTGATAAGTATGGAAGGGAAAAGAAGGAAAGATCAATGGACAGCTGAAGATGACGAAAAATTAGCAGAGATTGTCATCACAGCTGTACAAAATGGAAGAACTCAATTAGAAGCGTTTGCTGAGGCTGCGCAAGTGCTGAATCGAACAAAGCAGGCTTGCGGTTTCCGCTGGAATAAAACATTAAGGCAACAATATGGTCAAATGTTAAATAGTGTTAGAAAACGACCAAAGCAATTAATGCGAAGCCACTTAAAGCTTGCTCTTAATAGTTTTGATGAATTGACAGAAGCATACAATGAATTAGAACTAAAATATCGAGAGCTTCAAACTGAGCATGATAGAGTGCTAAAATGGCTTCAACAAGGTGCAATATTCATCGAACAACAACAGCAAAAACAGCAGCAATAATCGCCATTATTCCTCTTTTTTATCACCATCATCCATCAATCAAGGTAAAGGAAGCTGCAGTTAAATATCGAAAACTTCAAATATTTCCAGTATAATATGAAAAAAAGGGTGTGACACTCTTTCGGTCACACCTTTTTGTCGTTTTCGTTCTTGAAAAAATAAGGATGTACAAACCAGCAAAACAATTAATATCAATTTAATGGAATAAATAAGTTGTAAAGAGGGAAGCGCGTATGAATATAGTTATAATTGGTGCAGGTTCTGTCGGAATGTTGATGTCCTCGTTTTTAGCTGAAAAATATGAAGTAACGTTAATAGTTCGAAGGCTAAAACAAGAAGAAGCAATACGAAAACATGGCCTTTATAGAAAAAATTTGGATGGAACTATTACGAAGAAATATGTGAATGTTACGACTACATATAATGAAATTGCGACAGCATCTTTAGTAATTGTGGCAGTAAAATATACACATCTGCAAGAAGTTTTCCTGCAACTTCAGAAGCTGCCACAGGACATACCAATTTTATTTGTACAAAACGGTTTAGCTCATTTTGAAGAAGCGCTGAAACTTCCTCAACAGACTATTGGATTTGGCTCATGCCAATTCGGTGCACAAAAGGCAAATGATTATACAGTTATTCATAATGGAATTGGTGTGTTAAAATTAGCAGTTGAAAGGGGAAATGACGAGGTTTTTCAATTGTTACACGGGATAGAAAACGAATTGTTTCCTTTACAATTTGTCGATGATGCTGAAAAAATGCTTTTTGAGAAGGCGTTATATAATTGTTTTATCAACCCCTTGACAGCTGTGTTGCAAGTAAAAAACGGCGAATTAATCAACAATATTCATGCGAAAAAATTGTTAAAAGATTTATATGAAGAATTAATGAATGCTTTCCCTGAACAAAGAATGATTGTCTCATTTGAAGATGTTGTTTCGTTGTGCGAAAAAACAGCTTCTAACACTTCTTCGATGTTACAAGATCGATTAATGAATAAGAAAACAGAAGTGGAATCGATTGTCGGAGCAATCATAAAAAAAGCAGAATTAAAAGGTAAAAGCTTACCGACTTTAAAAACGTTATATCATTTAGTGTTGTCACTAGAGGGTGAAAAAACGTGAAATTAGTTTTAACATACATTCTTGGCACCCTAATTTTATTGCCAATGACTGCCTTCATTATTTCATTTTTTTTATTTCGGAAATACTTGAAAAAACAGGCGGACAGTAGTTTTAGTTTAGCAGCAGATATCACGACCTTTTTTTTATTTTTCTCCGTCACCCTCTCCATTGCAACCCTATGGAACTCTACAATAAGTATTGTAGCCGTTGTAATTTCCATATTGATTGCGATGTTGATGACTTATAAAGAATGGAAAACGAAAAAAGAAATTAAAGTATTTCCTTTATTGAGAAGAATATGGCGCATGCAATTTTTATATTTAATTTTCATCTATACGATTGTTTGGATTGTAGGCATTATTCAAAGTATTATATTTTTTATTACATAGATTGAGCCATTTTCTTTTCAGACAATGTTTCAAAGATTACAATATAACAGGAATAAATATTTACTTTCAATGAAATGAACGTATTGAGTTAAGTAGAGGAGTAGTAATATGAAACTGGAAAAATTATCACCAGTTAACAATCAATTGTTATCTGATTATTGGGCGGAAAGTGAACATTTGCTCTCATTTTATCAATATCCATATAAAGATGAATCATTTCGAGTACGAGCTCATTATTTGAGAGAACAAGCGTATAATCGAAAAAGTTTATGTAACGTTATTTATCAGTATATGGAGCCTTTTGGCATTTCAGAAAAATCAATGGAGAATCTAAAAAAATTAGAAAAAGGTGCGTTGGCAGTTGTTGGTGGTCAACAAGCGGGATTGTTGACGGGTCCGCTTTATTCTGTTAATAAAGCAATTAGTGTTATTTTGCTATCGAAAGAACAAAGTGAAAAACTAGGTATTGATGTCGTACCGATTTTTTGGATTGCGGGTGAAGACCACGATATTTTAGAAATTAATCATACTTATACGATTGTCGATGGATTGCCAAAAAAGAAAATTTTTGACGTAGCTCCTCGCAAAAAGACGATTGCTTCCGAAACTCGGTTTGATCATTCGTTAATGAAAGATTATATTGATGAAATTTTTAAAGATTATGGTGAAACGGAATACACGCATGATCTCTATCATTCGGTACTGCGACATATGAATGACAGTGAAACATTTACTGATTTCTTCGCTCGTTTAATGAATGATTTATTTAAAGATGAAGGACTGCTAATGATCGATTCGGCGTTTCTACCATTTCGACAATATCAAACCACTTTTTTCCAGCGAATCATCGAAAAAAATGAGGAGATTAGTTTAGCAGTAATTGAAAAGGAACGATTATTAGAAAAGAGAGGGTATGGTACTCCGATTGTTGCAACGGAGGAAAATGCGAACCTCTTTTATGTGCGAAATGGAGAACGATTTTTACTCGAAAGAAAGAATGGCTTATTTGTTAATTCGGCTGCAAACGTAAAATTTACCCTTGAAGAACTTTTACAAATTGCTGAACAATCACCAGAACAACTAAGTAATAATGTGGTAACGAGACCTTTAATGCAAGAAATGTGTTTGCCAGTATTGGCTTTTGTGGCTGGTCCTGGAGAACTTCATTATTGGGCGGCTTTAAAAGATGCATTTGAAGTATTAGACTTACAAATGCCGATTTTAGCCCCAAGGTTAAATATTACTTTTATTACTCGTCGTGTAGAACAACTGCTTTTTGAATATCAACTAACTTTTGAAGATGTTGTGGCTGGTGAAGTGCAAAAAATAATGAAACAATTTATTCAGGATATTCAAGAGGTTGAAGCAGAGGAAAAAATTCAGCGAATCAGAAAGATGTTAGACGAGCAATATGATGAGTTATTACAACTATTGAATGCGAAACAGCTCCATTTGGAAAGGATATTAGAAAGAAATAAGAATTACCACAATATGCAACTTGATTATTTAAGTCAAAAAATCGAACAAGAAGTCTTACTAAAACATCATCACACGATTCGCCGGTTGAATATAATTGTAAGTGAGTTGTATCCAAACAACAATTTCCAAGAACGTGTATTTAACCCATATCAATATTTAAATCTTTATGGCTTTAGTCTTATTACACACTTATTACAATTACCAATGAAAATTGGGAATTATCATTATTTGATAAAATTATAGCGTTTTTTCTATTTTTTTTAGAGCTATCTCGTAGGAGATAGCTTTTTTAATTCTTTTTTCTTATACACTGCTCTGTTTATGGAGTACAATTGGCATAATTTGTGAAAAGTTTACAAACTATGCGAAGAAATATGTGGTGGAAAGTGGGGGAATGTGGTACATTATTTACTAAAGTGGGGTGAGTAGCATGTTCATGGGAGAATATCAACATACTGTTGATGCCAAAGGACGTTTAATCATACCATCAAAATTCCGTGAATTATTAGGAAATACTTTTGTCATTACCCGGGGTCTTGATAACTGTCTTTTTGGATATCCTATGAACGAATGGCGAAAGCTCGAAGAAAAACTGAAAGACTTGCCAATGACGAAAAAAGATGCAAGAGCATTTGCTAGGTTCTTCTTTTCTGGGGCTACCGAAGTTGAATTAGACAAACAAGGGCGAATTAACATTCCTTCGAATCTTGCTACTTACGCAAAACTTGAAAAAGAATGTGTTATTCTAGGTGTTTCAACCAAGATTGAAATATGGTCTAAAGAACTTTGGGAAGAATATTTCAACGAAGCAGAGGAATCTTTCAATGATATTGCAGAAAATCTTATTGGCTTTGACTTCTAGCGAATACATCGATGAAGGAGCAATCATTTCATGTTCGATCACACAACTGTACTATTAAAAGAAACTGTCGATGGCTTAAATATTCATCCAGACGGAATATATGTGGATTGTACATTAGGTGGTGCTGGTCATAGCGAGTACTTAGTTCAACAACTTTCTAGCAATGGTAGACTAATATGTTTTGATCAAGACTTAACTGCCATTGAACATGCGAAAAAACGTTTGGAAAATTATAAGGATAGAGTGAATTTTGTTCATTCCAATTTCAGGTATATAAAACGGGAATTGGATAAACTTAATATTCAGAAAGTTGATGGTATTCTCTATGATTTAGGAGTTTCCTCACCCCAATTAGATACTCCGGAAAGAGGATTTAGTTACCAGCACGATGCTCCTTTAGATATGCGAATGGATCAAACTCAAGAACTAACTGCCTACCATATTGTAAATGAATGGCCATATGAAGATTTAGTGCGTATTTTTTTCCGTTATGGGGAAGAACAATTTTCAAAGCAAATTGCTCGAAAAATTGAAATGGCAAGAAAAAAAGCACCCATTGAAACAACAGGACAGCTTGTCGATTTAATTAAAGAGGGCATTCCAGCATCTCGTCGTCGTACAGGTGGACATCCAGCAAAGCGAGTTTTCCAAGCAATTCGCATTGCAGTGAATGATGAATTAGGGGCGATTGAAGAGTCGCTGACAGATGCCATTGATTTATTACGTATTGGCGGTCGGATAAGCGTTATCACATTCCACTCTTTGGAAGATCGCATAGTTAAAACAATATTTAAAGAGGCTTCATCATTACCAGAATTACCTCCAGGTTTACCAATCGTACCAGATGAATTCCAACCGGTATTAAAAAATATTACGAAAAAGCCGATTGTTCCATCGGGGGAAGAGTTGTTGGCAAACAATCGAGCGAGATCAGCAAAATTACGTATCGCTGAAAAAATTCATGAAAAAGGGCGTGGCTAAATGGCAGTTCGGGTTAGGCAACCATTATATTATCAACAACAAGAAGTACCCTATCAACAACCCACCAATCAACCAAATATAAGGCAAGTAAAAAAGAAGCAACGTAAAATCATTACAGCAAGGGAAAAGTTTTTATATATCGCATTTGTTATAGTTGTTGCAACTTTATCTGTATTCGTATTACATAAACAAAGCTCAATTCAAAAAACAACGATTGAAATACAAAAAATTGAAAGAGAAATCGCAGAAATTGAAAAAGAAAATGCGGATTTAAAAGTACAGGTTAGCGAATTATCAACATATGAAAGAATTTGGGAAAAAGCCAATTCACTCGGTTTAACTCTTAAAGAAGATAACGTAAAGGTAGTGCCGGGAGAATGAAGAAAAAGAAATTTCGTTTTCAATGGGGAGCCTTTCTAATGTTTTTATTATATGGAGGGCTCTTTTTTGCATTATTCTTAAGGATTACTTACATCCAAATTACTGGACAAGTTGAAGGAGAAGAATTAAAGGCAAGGGCTGCAGCATTGTACCAAAAGGAAGCGGTGATTACTGCTGAACGCGGAAAAATATTAGATCGGAATGGAAATGTAATAGCAGAAGATACGTTAAGCTATCGACTAATCGCCGTTGTCAATCCAGTTGCAACAACAAACCCAAATAACCCACAACATGTTGTAAATCCTAAAAAAACAGCTGAAATATTAGCAAATTATATTGATATGGATGAATCGACTATTTATAAGATATTAACAAAACGAAGGCCGAATGGTGGATATTATTATCAAGTTGAATTCGGTTCTGCAGGAAGAGGAATCAGTCACGAAATCAAAACGAAAATTGAAAAGGAAAAATTACCTGGTATTAAATTTGTAAGTGATACGAAGCGATATTATCCAAACGGTATTTTTGCATCCCATTTAATTGGTTTTACGCAAAGAGAAAAGCAAGAGGATGGAACGTTTATTCCTGTAGGGAAAATGGGATTAGAATTGATTTACAATGAACAATTAACTGGAGAAAACGGGAAAATTGAATATGAAAGCGATGCATTTCACTATTTATTGCCAAACAGAGATAAGATGATCAAACCAGCGAAAAATGGTGACAATATTTATTTAACAATTGATAAAACAATTCAAAACTTCTTGGAAGATGCGATGACAAATGTGGACCGAGAATATAATCCTGACTCGATGGTTGGCCTTGTAGTGGATGCAAAAACAGGGGAAATTCTTGCATTGTCTCAACGTCCTACATTCGATCCTGAAACTAGAATTGGTTTGGAAAACAACTGGTTAAACTACGTGACACAAGAAGTAATTGAACCCGGGTCTACAATGAAAACATTTACTTTAGCTGCTGCAATTGAGACAGGCAATTGGCATCCGAATGCTACGTATCAATCTGGTTCTTATAGGGTGTTGGACAGAACGATTCGGGACCACAATATTCATGGTTGGGGAAGAATTACTTATTTAGAAGGTTTCCAACGTTCATCCAACACTGCGATGGCCAATTTACTAGAACTAATGGGCAATGATACTTTTATTGATTATTTAGAAGCCTTTGGATTCGGGAAAAAAACAGGCATTGATTTGCCGGGAGAAGTAACAGGAACAATTTTAACCCGATATCCAATTAACTATGTAACAACTTCATTCGGACAAGGTTCTACTGTGACGCCGATACAGCTAGTGCAAGCCATGACAGCCATTACGAATGATGGCGTTATGATGCAACCATATGTTATTGATAAAATTGTGGATTCTTCCACAGGAAAAGTGATTGAAAATCATCAACCGAAAGAAAAAGGAAAACCGATTTCTGCAAGCACAGCGAAACAAGTAAGAGCAATTTTGGCTTCTACCGTTACTTCGGAAGTAGGTACTGCTAGAAACTATAAAATTGATGGATATGAAGTAGCGGGGAAAACAGGTACTGCTCAAATACCGAATCCAAATGGAAGAGGCTATTTATATGGAAAAAACAATTATTTATATTCCTTCTTAGGTTTTGCCCCTGTTGATGATCCACAATTGATTGTTTATGTAGCAGTGAAAAGACCAAAACTTAAAGGAACTGAAATTGGTTCAGAACCGGTGGAAAAAGTATTTAAGCCTGTAATGGAAAATAGCTTAAAATATTTAAACATTAATCCAGAAGATGCGAAGCCTGTAGAGAAAATAACGATAGGGAACTATATTGGGAAAAAAGCTGCGAAATTAAAACAAGAATTAGAGAGTCAAGGATTAAAAACAATTATTATTGGTGAAGGCGGAGAAATTATTGACCAATATCCGAAAGAAGGAGTTTCAATGGTAAAAGATAGCATCGTCTTTTTAAAAACGGATGGCGTTGTGACATTGCCTTCTTTTGAAAATTGGTCATTGAGAAATTTACTAATCTATAAAGCGATGTCCGGTATAAATATTGAAATCGTAGGAGAAGGCTATGTAGAAAGCCAAAGTGTATCAGAAAATACAATGATTACTGATTCCTCCCCGATTGTTGTTAAATTAAAAACTCCTGAAGAATTATTCCTAATTAGTGGTGAGCAATCTGAGGAATTGCCCCAAGATTAGCTTAACTTTTGAATAGATGAGAAGTTCGTTTCATACCTTGTAAAAAACGAGGTGTGATGTCGAATGAAGTGGATTTCAACCGTCTCCAAAAAACGGTTGCGGATTGTAATGTACGGCTTTATTCTTTTTGTGATAGCCGCCATCGTCCGACTGTTTATTGTTCAAATTATTCAGCATGACAAGTTGACAGAACTGGCAAAGGAAAACTGGGATCGAGAAATTCCATTTGCTTCAGAAAGAGGAGAAATAGTCGATCGTAACGGTGAAGTCATTGTAACAAATAAATTAGCGCCGACCTTGTATTTTATGCCTGCACAAAATGATAATATTGAACAAGCTGCCAAACAAATTGCTTCTGTCTTAAAAGTTGATGAAAAAAAGTTGTATGAAAAAATGAATTCAAAATCGTACTTAGTAAAGCTTGCACCAGAAGCAAAAAACATTACTTATGAACAAGCTGTTGAACTTCAAGGGTTAAAAATTGATGGTCTATATACAGGTGTCGATTATGTTCGACATTACCCTTATGGGAATTTATTATCCCGTTTTATTGGATTCACTGGCTATGATACGCAAGGCTTAGCAGGCATTGAATATCAATATGACAAATACCTCACATCAAAAGATGCGGCAATTCGTTTGTTTACGGATGCAAAAGGAAATACTTTACCACACGTAGATGATGAGTGGCGAGAAGGGCATCAAGGAGCAACTGTACAACTAACAATTGATTTAGAAGTTCAGCAAGTGGTTGAAAGAGAATTGTCGCAAGCGATGAAAAAATATAATGCAGAACAAGCCTTAGCAATCGCCATGAATCCAAATACGGGAGAAATTTTAGCCCTTGCTTCTTATCCTACATACGATCCAAGTAACTTTGAAAAAGTGAAACCTGAAATTTATAACCGCAACTTGCCGGTTTGGATGACCTTTGAGCCAGGATCAACATTTAAAATTATTACACTAGCCGCTGCCATTGAAGAAGGGAAAGTGGATATAGAAAAAGAGAATTTTTATGATAAGGGGTATACAATTGTAGAAGATTCAAGACTTCGCTGTTGGAAGCGCGAGGGACATGGACAACAAACATTTTTACAAGTAGTAGAAAACTCTTGCAACCCGGGGTTTATTGAACTTGGGCAGCGAGTAGGTCCAGATAAGTTATTGCAGTACATTAAAAACTTTGGTTTTGGTGAACCGACTGGATCAAACATTGCCGGAGAAGCGAGCGGCATATTATTCTCAAAAGAAGCTTTTGGACCTGTTGAGCATGCAACAACGTCTTTCGGGCAAGGAATTGCTGTAACGCCTATTCAACAAGTTCAAGCTGTTTCTGCAGCCATTAATGGAGGGAAACTATATAAGCCATATGTCGTTTCAAAAATTGTTGATTCAGAAACGGGAAAAATCATTCTTGAAAATCAACCGGAATTAAAACGTACGGTTATCAGTGAACAAACATCCGAAAAGGTAAGGTATGCGTTAGAATCTGTTGTTGCAAATGGCTCTGGGCGAAACGCATATCGTGATGGACTGCGTATTGGTGGGAAGACAGGAACTGCTCAAAAAGTAGAAAATGGTCGTTATAAGGTTGGGGATTATATTGTTTCTTTCATCGGCTTTGCGCCGAGTAATAATCCTCAAGTCGTTGTATATGTTGCGATTGATAGTCCGAAAAGTTCAGTCGTTTTTGGTAGTACCATTGCAGCACCTATCGTCGGGCAGATTATAGAAGACATTGCGCCAATCATCGGTTTGGAAGTTAATCGGGAAGGGCAATTGGAAAAGCAGTATCGTTGGGGAGATCCAATGACAGAACGGGTACCAAACTTAGTTGGAATGAAAGTGGATGAAATCATGAAGCTTCAATACCCATTCCATATTGAAATGCATGGAACAGGAAAAGTTGTAAAAAGTCAATTACCTGAACCTGATAATATTATTGAAGTGGATGGAACGATTCATTTATATTTAGGAGATTAAATAGAATTGAATTTTACTGCTCCTGCGGCAAGGAAGCTTTTCCCCGCGGGAGTTCATCAATAACAAGAGGGAGTTTCCTTATTTTGTTAATAGTACCATGCTTCCATCTATGATATTGTAGAAATCGATTCAGAATGAAGTTTTTGAGGGAGATCTAACATGTCTATTGAAATAACAATAACTATTTTAGCAGTATCCTTTCTTATTTCAGTAATATTGGGGCCGTTGATAATACCAATACTTCGACGGCTGAAGTTTGGTCAAAGTATTAGAACTGAAGGTCCCAAATCTCATATGAAAAAAGCCGGAACGCCAACGATGGGTGGAGTGATTTTCTTAATTTCCATTGTTACAACTACAATCGTTGTTGGAAAAATGCTTCAATTATTTACTACCCAATCCGTTGTTATGTTATTAGTTTTGGCAGGATTTGGTGTCATCGGATTACTAGATGATGGCATTAAAATTGTTTTTAAAAGAAATTTAGGTTTGACTTCATTGCAAAAATTAGTCGGTCAAATCATTATTTCAATTTTAGCCTTTTTACTATTAAGGCTAGGTACATTTGATACTTCCATCAGCATTCCTTTTACCGAATGGTCGGTTGATTTAGGAATACTTTACGTGGCCTTCTTAATTTTTTGGCTCGTTGGTTTTTCCAATGCTGTCAATTTAACAGATGGTTTAGATGGATTGGTGGCTGGCACAGCATCAATCGCCTTTAGTGCCTTTGGCGTCATCGCACTATTTAATGGGCAGACGGATGTGGCATTATTTACTTTTGCAGTAACAGGAGCTTTGCTAGGATTTTTAATTTTCAATGCGAATCCTGCAAAGGTATTTATGGGAGATACGGGTTCTCTCGCTCTTGGAGGAGCTCTAGGACTCGTATCTGTCATTGTAAAGGAAGAGTTATTGCTATTACTTATTGGGCTAGTTTTTGTAATTGAAACATTATCTGTTATCCTACAAGTAGTAAGTTTTAAAGCGAGAGGAAAACGCATATTTAAAATGGCCCCTATCCATCACCATTTTGAATTGTCTGGATGGTCGGAGCGAAAAGTTGTTGCTGTATTCTGGTCAACGGCATTACTAGTAGCAATGATTGCTGTGATAGCGGAGGCATATTTATGATTCATACAACAAAATTTCAACATAAAAAAGTTTTAGTATTAGGTTTAGCAAAAAGCGGTGTAGCAGCTTCAATGCTTCTACATAAACTTGGGGCATTTGTAACAGTTAATGATGCGAAGCCATTCGAAGAAAATCCCGATGCTCAAAATCTATTGAAAATGGGAATTACAGTAATATGTGGAAGACATCCAGAAGATTTGTTAGATGAAGGTTTCGAACTTGTTGTAAAAAATCCTGGCATTCCTTATACGAATTCAATTGTCAAAGATGCTTTGAAAAAGAATATACCTGTCATTACTGAAATTGAATTAGCATATCTAGTAAGCGAAGCACCAATGATTGGTATTACAGGAACAAACGGCAAAACGACGACGACGACATTAATTTTTGAAATGTTAAAAGCGGGGAATCGCAAGCCGAAAATTGCTGGAAATATTGGGACTGTAGCATGCGGTGTTGCTGAAAATGCCAGCATTGATGAAGTAATTGTAACGGAATTATCATCTTTTCAATTAATGGGGATTGAACAATTTAAGCCCAAAATTGCAGTGTTAACAAATTTATATGATGCACATTTAGACTATCATGGAACTTTTGAGGAATATGCAAAAGCGAAATTTGGTATTACCAAAAATCAAACAGAAGAAGATTATTTAATCTTCAACAAAGATCAAGATGTGGTTGCAGATTGGGCAAGTAAATCCAATGCAACAAAAATTCCATTCAGCATAAAAGGTCGCATGAAAGAAGGAATTAGTGCTGATGATTCAATGATTTACTGGGAAGGAGAACCGTTTATCCATCGAGAATTGATTGCCTTACCCGGTAAACACAATTTGCAAAATATATTAGCAGCTATTGCTGCTTGCAACATTTATGGATGCGACAAATCAGCGATGGAAGAAGTGTTAAAAAACTTTTCTGGTGTTCGCCATCGTACTCAATTTGTACGTGAATGGAAAGGTCGAAAAATTTATAACGATTCCAAGGCGACGAATTGCTTAGCAACAAAAGTAGCTTTAGAAGCATTTCATCAGCCGATTGTATTAATTGCTGGTGGACTTGATCGAGGACATTCCTTTGAGGAATTACGTGAAGCAATGAAGAATGTAAAAGCTGTAGTAGCTTTGGGAGAAACGAAACACCGATTTATCGAATTTGCAAAATCTTGTAATGTTAAGAAATGGGACATTGCTACAAATATCGAGGAAGCTGTTGAAAAGGCTGCGCAACTATCTGAGAATGGCGACGTTATATTATTGTCCCCAGCTTGCGCTAGTTGGGATCAATATAAAAGCTTTGAAGTGCGGGGAGATTTATTTATCGAGGCGGCAATGAAACTTTCTTAAAAAGCCAACTTGATTTTGAAGCAAAAATTATTAGGAAAGGATGCCATCACTGAAATTTACGTATAAAAGGCTATTTATCATTTCGGCATTCATACTTTCGATTATTGGTGTGATTTTCATTTATTCGGCAGGTACATATTGGAGTGCGATTCACTATGAAGGTGAAATTCCTTTTTACATTAAACAATCCATTTATCTTATATTGGCATTAATTGTCTTCAACATTGTTTCGAATATGCCGATATTTCACAATGAAAAAACATGGATTAGCTTATATATATTTTCTCTCGTACTCCTTGTTCTTGTCTTAATTCCAGGAATTGGTCTTGAGCGGAATGGATCACAAAGCTGGATCGGAATTGGTCCATTGACAGTTCAACCTGCCGAATTAGTAAAAATTACGACATTAATGTATTTAAGTTTTCTATTAAGCAAAGTGCCAAACGGCGAACGGGTTGTCCGACTCCAGCACTTCCTCATTATCCTGATCCCAAGTGCTTTAATCATGTTACAACCCGATTTCGGATCTGTGTTTATTTTAATTGTATCCTCTTTTATATTGCTCTTCATTGCAAGATATCCAATAAAACTGTATGTTGCATTTATCTTGCTTGGGGTTGCCGGATTAATCGGGCTAATTGCTACGGCTCCTTATCGCTTGAAACGAATTGAGGCTTTCATTGATCCATGGCAAGATCCATTAGGAAGCGGTTTCCAAGCGGTACAGTCTTTGCTAGCCATTGGACCTGCTGGGTTACTCGGGCATGGATTTCAACAAAGTAGACAAAAATTTTTATATTTGCCAGAGCCGCAAAATGATTTTATTTTTTCAATTATTTTAGAGGAAATCGGTTTTTTGGGCGGTTGTTTAATCATTGGACTGTTCTGTTTATTTATCTATTCCGGAATAGGATTAGCTCTGCAAGCAACTAGAAGCTTTGATTTTTTCGCCATTAGTTCCCTTGTAGCAATGATTGGTTTTCAAGCAGCGTTAAATATTGGTGTTGTAATCGGGCTGATTCCTGTAACTGGTGTGACATTACCATTTATTAGTTATGGCGGTACTTCGTTAATGATTATTTGGTTTATTGTTGGCGTCATCGTTTCAATATCCAATCGAACCGTATAAATTGGAAAGGAGGAGTAAAAATGGACAAAGTCATTGATATAGAAGAACGCATACCAACTTTGAAGAAAAAAAGAAGAAGAAGAACAAACATAAAGTTTGCTGTCATCATATCACTATTTGTCGCGACGTTATTTTTACTCCTTTATTTCCAATCTCCTTATAGTAATATACAAAAAATTTCGGTCCATGGAGCGGACTTGGCAAAAGAAGAATATTATTTAAAAAAGTCTGGACTTGAAATCGGCCATTCAATGTGGGGGTTTAAAACTTCAAACGTTGAAGAAAGTTTACAAGACGAATGGGTCAAACATGTAGTCGTAAGACGAAAATTGCTTACAACAGTAGAAATTGAAATAGAAGAATTTCGAAAAGTAGCCTACATCTTTGAAAATAATCATTTTTATCCGATATTGGAAAATGGGGTTGTTTATAAACAATCAGAAGAATTTCCTCCAATTGATGCACCAATCTTTTTGCATTTCCATGATGAGGACTTAAGAAAATTAGTACTAAAAGAATTGGCAGAACTTGATGAAGAGGTGCTAACATTAATTTCACAAATTAATTTAACTTCTACAGAAACGGATCCATTTGCGATTACATTGTTTATGAACGATGGCTATGAAGTAAGGGCGGAAATTACTTCTCTAGCTGAAAAACTTAAATATTATCCGGCAATCGTTGCTCAAATCGAAAGCACTGGAGAGTATGAAAAGGGAATTATCGATATTGAAGTTGGTTCTTATTACAAACCCTATTCAGAAGAATATAAGGTTTTGAATATAGGTACGCAAACCGATAGTGAGAAGGAAGAACAGGATGTGGAAAATGATGAATCCACTTCATAAGAAAAAACAAAATAAATTTAAGCGAAAACATTTTATCCTTCTATTCGTTAGTATCGTAACAGGTTTCATTATTGGCTATGCCTATAATTTGGCAAGAGACGATAAACAATTTGATTCGAATTATTTTGAACAGGAAGATATATACCGCACAGAGCTTATTGAGCAACAAGAGAGAAATAAAGAATTGATGGATGAGCTCAATGCATTAAAAGCTCAAATAAGAGAATATGAAAAGTCTTTTACTGAAAGTACAAATGACTATAAAGAATTAGCACAGGAAGCTGAAAAATTGAGGCTAATACTAGGCGAATTGCCTGCTCATGGTGAAGGAATCAGAGTTACACTAAAAGACGGACATTACAACCCGAAATCGACAAATCCAAATGACTATATTGTTCATGAAAGTCATATTTTTATGGTCATTAATGAATTAAAAATTTCCGGTGCTGAAGCAATTGCTATAAATGGACATCGATTGAAACCAAATTCTTATATTCATTGCAATGGTCCTGTGATTACGGTGGATGGAACACAATATCCTGCTCCTTTTGAAATTGAAGCAATCGGAAATTCAGAAACATTAATTTCTTCTTTAAAAATAGCAGGTGGAGTTTTTGATCAATTATTAAATGATTCAATTATCGTAACTATTCAAGCATTGGATAATATTGAAATGCCTTCAATAAATTCTTAAAAGGGGGCAGGCAGGTGGAAAATAAAGTAGTCATTCGAATCACGATTATTTCTTTTATTGTAGGGTTAATGATTGCTGTTCAATATAATACAATACAAAAACCTGAATCACGAGATACTAGAGACATTTGGGAAATACGTCAAGAGCTATCAGAAGAAAAAAAAGTGCACTCTGAACTATTAAACGAAATTGTTTCATTAAAAAAAATTGCAGCAGAATATGAAGATGCAAACATTGAAGAACAAGGAAAAGTATTACAATCAACTGTTGACAATTTAAAAAAGAGGGCAGGTCTGACAAAGGTGGTTGGTCCAGGAGTTCATTTAAATATTAGGCCTGCAGAAGAGTTGATTCTGAGCGGCTATAAAGTGGAACCAATATCCCCTGATCTTTTAATTAGACTTGTGAACGAAATATATCGTTATAACGGTCTTTATATTGAAATAGATGGACAGAGAATTGTCCATACTACTGCCATTCGGGATATTAATGGAAAAACGACAGTCAACAGTGTTCCAATAAGCAATTCAAATGTAGATATTTATATTATTACGGAAAACTTTGAACAAGCAGAAAAACTTCATAGCTATTTATATGCTTCGACTTTTCAAGATGATTTTTATCTCGATAATTTGAAGTTGACAATACACCCAGCAAAAGAGGAGATTACGATTGATGCCTATGATGGGGATTTGACTAATACTTATTTGCTGAAAAGTGAAGGGGATTAGAATATGTGGTTACCATTTTTAGGATTAGTATTAGGATTAACTTTAGGTTTATTGACCGATATTCAAATTCCTTCAGTTTATGAAAATTACTTATCAATAGCTGTACTTGCTGCGCTAGATACAATTGTTGGAGGAATTCGGGCAAATTTGCAACAAGTTTACGATGATAAGGTGTTTATCACAGGTTTTTTCTTTAATATCGCGTTAGCTATTGGACTAGCTTTTTTAGGTGTCCATTTGGGAGTAGACTTATATTTAGCAGCGGTATTTGCTTTTGGAGTCAGACTTTTTCAAAATATTGCAATCATTCGACGAATTTTGATACAAAAGTGGGAAGACAGACATGTAAAAAAGGATGAAAAAACTGTATAATAGCAGTAGAATTTATTATGTATTATGTTATACAAGAATTTACTTAGACATATATAGTATTTTAAAATAAAATGAGTGTAGTAGCATTCGAAGGAGGTGCGGTGAGATGAACCATCAAAATATATATATTTCACTCGATATAGGTTCCTCTTCTATTAAAGTATTAATTGGTGATGTAACAGATGGCCAGTTGCATGTTATAGGAGTTGGAAATGTCAAAACGAATGGCGTTAGAAAAGGTGCAATTGTTGATATAGATGCAACCGTTCAATCAATTAAAAAAGCCGTTGAACAGGCAGAACGAATGACAGGAATTCAAATTCGAGAGGTCGTTTTAGGTATACCTGCAAATCAAACAGCCTTACAGCCAGTGAAAGGTGTTGTGGCAGTTAATAGCGAAAATCGTGAAATTACAGATGATGAATTAGAGCGAGTGTTTGAATCTGCTCAAGTGATGTCGATACCACCAGAGCGGGAACTTGTCAATTTAATTCCAAAACAATTTATTGTCGATAACTTGGATGAAATTAAAGATCCCCGCGGCATGATTGGTATTCGACTTGAAATGGATGCCACAATGATTACTACATCTCGCACATTATTGCATAACGTTCTGAGATGTGTAGAGCGTGCAGGACTTGATATTAAAGAAATTTATTTGCAACCCTTGGCAGCAGGATATTTTGCTTTAACGGAAGACGAAAAGAACCAAGGTACCGCATTTATTGATATTGGTGGCGGTTCAACCACGATTGCCGTATTTGAAGATGGCTTGTTAACTCATACAGGAGTCGTTCCGGTCGGTGGCGACCATATTACAAAAGATTTATCCATCATATTAAAAACTCCAACTGAACAAGCCGAAAAAATAAAGAGACAATATGGACATGCCTTCTATGAGGATGCTTCGGAAGAGGAAGTATTTGAAGTGCCAGTTGTAGGTACAGATGCCACAGAAGAGTACAGTCAAAAATTCTTAGCGGAAATTATCAGTTCCCGTTTGGAAGAATTGTTTGATCTCGTTTTAGACGAATTAGCTCGCTTGGGAGTAAGAGATTTACCTGGTGGAATCGTTATTTCAGGCGGTGTTGCTTCATTAGAAGGTATTGCTCAACTTGCACGCCAAGTTTTGCAAACGCGCGTGAGAATTTATATTCCTGATTATATCGGGGTTCGAGAACCTTCATTTACAACTGCTGTTGGCTTAATTTGTTATGCACATATGGAAGATGAATTTTTTGGAAGAAGCCCGGTATCGAAAGCACCTGTTTATTCAACGGTAGGTTCAGTTACTACTCCTCCTAAAAAACAATCTCATGCATCTGAAAAAGCTGATAACGGTAATAAATCGAGCGTTATCGATAAAGCAAAAAGGTTATTTGATAAATTTTTTGAATAAATAAAAAGAAGAATATAAAAAAACTTAGACTAGTGTGGCAGGAGGAGAAAGAATGTTAGAATTTGATACGAATATTGACCAGCTAGCCAATATTAAAGTAATTGGTGTAGGCGGCGGTGGAAATAATGCTGTAAATAGAATGATTGAACATGGAGTTCAAGGTGTTGAATTTATTGCAGTAAATACAGATGCTCAAGCTTTAAAACTATCAAAAGCGGAAATAAAATTACAGATTGGTAGTAAACTGACTCGTGGATTAGGTGCAGGGGCAAATCCTGAAATAGGTAAAAAAGCTGCTGAAGAAAGTAGAGAACAAATTGAAGAAGTTGTTCGTGGAGCAGATATGGTATTTGTCACTGCAGGCATGGGTGGAGGAACTGGAACAGGTGCCGCACCAGTTATCTCACAAATTGCAAAGGATTTGGGAGCATTAACTGTTGGGGTTGTGACAAGACCGTTTTCTTTTGAAGGTAAGAAGAGACAAACACAGGCAATTAGTGGTATTGCTGCAATGAAAGAAGCGGTGGATACTCTGATTGTCATTCCGAATGATAAATTATTACAAATTGTGGATAAAAGCACTCCAATGCTTGAAGCTTTCCGTGAAGCTGACAACGTATTACGTCAAGGGGTGCAAGGGATTTCCGACTTGATAGCTACACCAGGTCTCATCAACTTAGACTTTGCGGACGTAAAGACAATTATGTCCAATAAGGGATCAGCACTTATGGGTATCGGTATTGCTTCTGGCGAAAATCGTGCGACTGAAGCTGCGAAAAAAGCGATTTCCAGTCCACTACTTGAAACTTCCATTGATGGCGCGAAAGGTGTCATTATGAATATTACTGGAGGAACAAATTTAAGTCTATTTGAAGTGCAAGAAGCAGCTGATATCGTTGCGTCTGCATCTGATGAAGAAGTGAATATGATCTTTGGATCAGTGATTAACGAAAACTTAAATGATGAAATCATTGTAACAGTGATTGCAACGGGCTTTTCAGAAGATGCTGCACCTCAAAACACACAAAGTGTAAGACCTTCTATCAATACTCGTAGCTCACAGCAGAACATAGTTCAACAACAACAACCAATGCGGGAACGCAATGTAGAACCGCAACAGCAAGCGGAATATAATCGCAATCAACAAGAAGATATTTTAGACATTCCAACATTTTTAAGAAATCGTCGTCATCGAAACCAATAACTATTTTAAATTAAGAAATAATGTTACACAAAAATTGAAAATTCGACATTTTCTCAAATAAAATATTTATCTATCAACGAAAAAAGTAGCAAAGGAACAATATAGCGTATTAAAAATTACGCTAGATTGTTCCTTTTTTTATGCATATTTTCTCGGTATATGCAATATTTTGTCAATAAAAACTCCACTTTCCCTACAACGTTTTGACATTTTCCACATGGAGACAGTGATAATCTATCAATAGGAGGACGCTAAAATGATTGGAGAATTACTCGTACTATACAATACGTTATTTAATTACTTTTTATTAAAGTTTACGAAGGAAATAACGGGATTGTATGTAAGGAAAAGAAGATTGTTATTTAGTGCATTCATTAGCGGACTCGTGTCTTCAATACTTTATCACACATTTATAGGAGCAGTTGCAAGTTTTCTTTTATTAATTGGACTCGCTTTCTCCTTTCGAATTCAAACACTGTTGAAACAAGGAACAGTGTTGCTTGTTGCCACCTTTTTTCTAGGTGGGTTGCTCACAAGTTTATTACCTTTTTTACTTAGACAATCGGATCTTATTTTTTTTATCTTTTGTTTAAGTATCGCTGTTCTTAGTTTAACTTTTATTCATTCGAAATGGAGAAATATGACAAAAGAAAGGTTGCAACAATCCTTTGTCGTTGATTGTGAATTAGAGCTATTTCAAAAAACATATTCGTTGAAAGGATTCATTGATACGGGAAATGAATGTGTGGAACCGATTAGCGGAAAACCGGTTCATTTCTTATCGTATCAAGCGGTAGAAGAAAAATTGCCAAAAGAGTTAAAAGAAGGTTTGCTTACGTGGGACGACAAGAATCCTTATCAACTAACAATGTTTCCTAGCTTTATGTACCCTAAAATCAGAATTTTGACATTGTCAACGGTCCAAAAAGAAACGTCAACCGCATTAGCATTTCGTTTTGACCGTCTGATTCTTTACGGAAACGTAAAGAAGGAAATATTGGATGAATATGTAGTTTTTACTAGACACGATGCTCGTTTTCCGCAGAATGCACAAATGATACTCCACGTTTTAGCGTTGAACTAATTCATAAAGGGGGAGAATGGTTGTTTGAAAAACTGAAAGAACTGATCACGAGAATATTTAGTAAGTTTCGCACTAAAAAAACATACTATATAGGAGGTCATGATTCATTGCCGGTACCATTGTCTAGAGAAGAAGAAATGTCAGTAATAGAAGCCTTTATGAATGGTGATATGAAAGCTCGCGATACATTAATTGAAAGAAATCTACGTCTTGTTGTATATATTGCAAGACGTTTTGATAACACAGGTACACCTATTGAAGATTTAATTAGTATTGGCTCTATCGGATTAATAAAGGCAATTGAAACTTACAATAAAGAAAAGAATATTAAACTTGCCACATACGCTTCTCGATGCATTGAAAATGAAATTTTAATGCATTTAAGAAAGACAAGTCGTATGAAGGGTGAAGTTTCTTTAGATGAACCATTAAACTCAGATCCAGACGGTAATGAATTGCTACTATCAGATATTTTAGGCACAGATGAAGAAATTATTATGAATGATGTTGAGAAGAAAATTGAACGTGCGTCGATGTTTGAAGCAATTAACGGATTAAGCGAGAGAGAAAGATACATTATGGAATGCAGATTCGGTTTAAACGGTAAAAAAGAAATGACGCAAAAAGAAGTTGCGGATCACTTAGGAATTTCTCAATCATATATTTCTCGCTTAGAAAAGAAAATTATTTCCGAGTTAAGAGAATCCTTAAACCAACCAATCTCATAAAGAATTGGCTGAAATTGGACTAGTAACAATACGCATATTCTTTTCCTTTTCGGACAAACTTAAAAAACAATCCAAGAGATAAAAAGTCTGGAGGAAAAGAAGATGGTGCGTACAAAAGTTGAGCTTTGTGGTGTTGATACTGCTTCTTTGCCAGTATTAAAACATGAAGAAATGAGAGAGCTATTTGTTCGTTTGAAAAACGGAGAAACATGGGTTAGAGATGAATTGGTTATTTGTAATCTACGTCTGGTACTGAGTATCGTCGGCAGATTCTCTTATCGAGGTGAACAAGCAGATGACCTATTCCAAGTTGGATGTATCGGATTATTAAAAGCCATCGACCATTTCGATTTAAAGCATAATGTAAGATTTTCAACATATGCTGTACCAATGATTATTGGTGAGATTCGAAGACACTTAAGAGATCATCATGCTCTTCGCGTATCAAGATCTTTAAGAGATATAGCTTATAAAGCAATGCAGGCAAAAGAAAAATTCATATCTGAAAATTTATATGAGCCAACAATTGAACAAATAGCTGAAATGATTGACATGAAAAAAGAAGATGTGCTATATGCTTTAGATGCGATACAAGATCCACTATCTCTTCAAGAGCCGATTTATTCCGATGGTGGAGATGCAGTATATATCATGGACCAATTAAGGGATGAAGCCGTGTCAGAAGACCAATGGGTTGCGTATGTTAGTGTAAAAGAAAGTATTCAAAAGCTCGATGAACGTCAACAATTAATTCTTGCAAAACGCTTCTACTATGGCGAAACACAAACAGAAATAGCAAAATCCCTTGGAATATCACAAGCTCAAATTTCTAGACTTGAAAAGAATGCGATTGAAACCATGCAAAAAGACTATAAATTAGGATAAGGATCATCACTGTAAAATCCGACGCACTTTTCACAAGTGCGTTTTTATTTTTATAAAGAGTAGTATAGGTCCTATCGAGTATGCTTTTGTCGTAAAATAGATTAAATTTTATCCTCTCATCGCTGCTCTAGAATAAATTCAAAGTATTTTGAAGTTTTCTGAACGAAGTTTTGTATTTTCTTGAAGTAATCATTTATTGAAAGGAGATTCAATTGAAATTTTCAGTAGTTCAACAAAAGGAAATAATTGAGGCGGGCAGTGGCAGATTTATCGGGTACATTATCGATGCAGAAGTTTGTGAACAAACCGGAATGATTACAGCTTTTCTTGTATCAGAACCAAAAAAGTTTTTAACCTTTCTACAAGGTGAAGAACCTGTTCGCAAAGTATTCATCAACGATATTTTAGTAATCGGCAAAGATGTCATTTTAGTAAAAGGGGTTTCTTAATTATTGGTATTCATTGAAAAATAGAGATTTGATTGTTAAAATGAAAGAAACTATAGTTGTAAAGATGGGATTATTATGGCAAGTATTCGCGAAAACTTAGAAATTATTCAACAAAGAATAGAAGGAGCAAAAAATAGAGCAGGCCGACAACATGATAATATTCAAATTATTGCAGTAACAAAACAAGTATCTGTTGAACGCACGAAAGAAGTATTAAATGTAGGATTAATTCATCTTGGCGAAAATCGTCCAGAAGGATTACTTGCGAAAAAAGAATCGATTCAAGATCAAGCTGCTTGGCATTATATTGGCACCCTACAATCAAAAAAAGTAAAAAAAGTCATTAACGAAATTGATTATTTACATTCATTGGATCGTATGAGCTTAGCGGAAGAAATTGAAAAGCGAGCAATAAAACCAGTAAAATGTTTTGTTCAAGCAAATGTTTCAGGTGAAGAATCAAAACATGGCTTAAGCAAAGAAGAAGTGATTCCTTTCATTCAATCTTTAGAAAAATTCAGCAAAATTCAAGTAGTCGGTTTAATGACAATGGCTCCAAATACAGAGAACGAAGAAATTATTCGAAAAGTTTTTCGTGATTTAAAAGAATTACAACAAGAGGTTATGAAGCTGAATTTACCGTATGCACCATGCCAAGAGTTATCGATGGGGATGTCCAACGACTATGAGATTGCTATTGAAGAAGGTGCAACTTTTATAAGAATCGGAACAGCTCTTGTAGGATAGGAGGTTGAAAAGATGGGCATGATTAGCAAATTAAAAAATTTCTTTTACTTAGATGAAGAAGAAGAGCAAGAAATTCAACCAACAGCAAAAGAACCAGTTTCATTACCACAAGAGACTGTAACTAGGAAAACGAAAAAAATTGTCAATAGCCATGGTGAAGAGAAAACGTTAAATGTTATTAATATTCAATCTGCAAATTCATTGAAAAACGCCAAAGTCGTTATAGTAGAGCCAAGGGTGTATGCTGAAGCACAAGATATCTCTGAGCATTTAAAAAATAAACGTGCCATCATCGTCAATCTTCAACGAATTGACCATGAGGCTGGAAAGCGCATCATTGATTTTTTAAGCGGCACCGTATATGCTCTAGGTGGGGATATTCAGCGAATTGGTGACAATATTTTTCTATGCACTCCAGAAAATGTTGAAGTGCAAGGTGAAATTTCCAATTATTATTACGACGATATCTAAAATAGAGAGGTAATTAGGAATTTATGGCAATCATACAAATCATATCGATAGGATTTCAAATTTATTCATTAATGTTGATTATTTATATCTTAATGTCTTGGGTTCCAGCATCTAGAGGTACTGCTTTTGGTCAGATATTAGAAAAGTTTTGTGAACCTTATTTAGGGTTTTTCCGAAAATTTATTCCACCGATTGGAATGATTGATTTTTCACCAATTATCGCCTTAATTGTTCTCACATTTATTGAGCGTGGAGTTTATAAAGTATTAAGTTATATTCTATTTTAACGATGGGTGCGGCTCAAAGAAGAGTCACATCCTTTTTATATAATGTTCTTTATTTTCTGAATTATTCATGAGAGAGTTGACGACATGCAGAATATTTTGCAACATTTTCGAAAAGATGAACAACCATTTATCGAACGTGTCATTGAATGGAAAAAAGAAGTGGAAGATCGATATGCCCCGAAATTAACCGTGTTCTTAGATCCGAGAGAACAACATATAGTACAATCCGTTATTGGAACTCATGATGAAATTAACGTTTATAGTGAAGGGGCGTTTCAAGAAGCGGAAAGGAAAAGGTTGTACATTGCCCCATCCTATTTTGAACCAACTATAAAAGATTTTGAAATTATCATATTAAAATTAACATTCCCTTCTAAATTTGTTGAATTAAGGCATCCGGATGTGTTAGGAGCTTTGCTTTCCTTAGGAATTGACCGCAAACATTTTGGAGACATCCGTATTGATAAGGAAATTATTCAATTTGCCTGTACAAAAGAGATTGCACTATACGTGAAAACTAATTTGACGAAAATCGGCAGGGTAAATGTGCGGATTGATGAATTAGAAAACATGGAAGAGCTAATTCTTCCGCAAGATGAATGGATAGAGAAAGTGCTTACTGTATCTTCAATGAGATTAGATGCGATATTATCAAATAGTTTTAATATTTCAAGGCAAAAATCCCAAAACTTAATTCGTGGAGGTAAAGTAAAAGTTAATTTTGCTCTTTGTGAAGAAACATCCTATGAGCTGCAAGAAGGGGATACAATTTCTTGTCGAGGCTTTGGGCGTTTCAAAATTACACGTATTGAAGGGCGAACGAAAAAAGACAAAATTCGATTAACAATAGGACTATTTGAGCGAAAGTAAGATTGTTTTAAAAATTTACTGTAAAGAACTTCATCGAACGTTATAATAATTATAAGCTTACATTTTGACTAAAGGAGTGCGAGACCATGCCACTATCACCTCTTGATATACATAATAAAGAATTTACGAGGGCTTTTCGAGGTTATGCAGAAGACGAAGTAAATGAATTTTTAGATCAAATTATTAAAGATTATGAGCTCATTATTCGAGAGAAAAAAGAGCTTGAAGAAAAGGTAAAACAAATGACTGCTCAAATGGAGCACTATAATACAATGGAAGATACTTTGCAAAAATCGATTGTCGTAGCGCAAGAAGCGGCAGAGGAAGTACGCAGAAATGCTCAACAAGAGGCAAAACTTATCATTAAAGAAGCGGAAAAAAATGCGGATCGTATTGTCAATGAAGCATTAGCAAAAGCACGGAAAATAACAATTGAAATTGATGCATTAAAAAAGCAATCAAAAGTATTCCGAAACCGTTTCAAAATGTTAGTAGAAGCGCAGTTGGACTTGTTGAATGCCGATGATTGGGATCACTTAATGGAATACGATATTGGATTAACGGAGATACAAGAACAATTTAAGTTAGAGGATGAAGAAGAATTTCTTAAAAATAGTACATCAGAACAAGAAAAATTGTAATAATTTTCTTAATACTTGACTGGGTGGTATGATTTTCATATACTGATACACAGGAATTTAATCAACAGGGATAATAGGTGTTGACGGAGACAGTATTTTTTGCTTGCGGCAACTAGCGATTCGAGGGCGGTGGAAGCTCGAACAAGCAGCAAAAAAGAAAATCGCTCCTGAGCCAAATCACTGAAAGGAAAGTAAGTGATTTCGTTTTACACGACGTTACAGTGTCATGAGGCAACGGTCAATTATTTTATTGACGTTGTGAATAAGGGTGGTACCACGGGCAATCGTTTCTCGTCCCTATAGGGATAGAGAAACTTTTTTTATTTTGAGAGTGATTTTCTATTTTGCAAAATCCAAATTTAAAAATACGTATAGGTCAAAATAATTAAAGGAGGAAGTTGAATGGTAGAGTATAAAGATACGTTATTAATGCCTAAAACTGATTTTCCAATGCGTGGAAATCTTCCGGTTAACGAACCAAAAATTCAAGAAAAATGGGAACAAATGAATATTAATAAGCTGGTAAATGACCGTACGAAAGGTCGTCCAGAATTCGTATTACATGATGGTCCTCCATATGCAAACGGGGATATTCATATTGGACATGCATTAAATAAAATCCTTAAAGATATGATTAACCGTCATCGTTCTATGACAGGTTACCATGTTCCATATATTCCAGGTTGGGATACGCACGGGCTTCCAATTGAACATGCGTTAACGAAAAAAGGTGTTAATCGCAAAGAAATGTCAATTGCCGAATTCCGCAAACTTTGCGAAGAATATGCTTACGAACAAATTGAAAATCAAAAGGCCCAATTCAAGCGTTTAGGCGTACGGGGTGATTGGGAAAATCCATACATTACATTAAAACCTGAATTCGAAGCCCGCCAAATTGAAGTGTTCGGCCGCATGGCGGAGAAAGGGTACATTTACAAAGGGTTAAAACCTGTTTACTGGTCTCCGTCTTCCGAGTCTGCATTGGCGGAAGCGGAAATTGAATATAAAGATGTGAAATCACCATCCATTTATGTGAGCTTTGAAATTAAAGACGCAAAAGGCGTTGTTCCTGAAGATGCAAAATTCATCATCTGGACAACTACACCTTGGACAATTCCAGCTAACTTAGGTATTTCTGTTAACCCGGAATTTACGTATGCCGTTGTGAAAGTGGATGGCAACTTATATATCGTTGCAAAAGAATTGATTGAAAACGTTTCAAAAGAAATTGGATGGGAACAAGTTGAAATCGTTCAAGAAGTAAAAGGACAACAATTGGAATATATTGTTGCGAAACATCCATTCTATGACCGCGATTCTTTAGTAATGGTTGGAGAACACGTAACACTCGATGCAGGTACTGGATGTGTTCATACTGCACCTGGACACGGGGAAGACGACTATATCGTAGGGAAAAAATACGGTTTGGACGTATTGAGCCCAATCGATGACCGAGGCTGCTATACTAATGAAGCACCTGGATTTGAAGGCATGTTCTATGATGATGCCAATAAAGTGGTGACTGAAAAATTAAAAGAGGTCGGAGCTTTATTAAAATTAAATTTCTTTACGCACTCCTATCCACATGACTGGCGTACAAAAAAACCGGTTATTTTCCGTGCAACGCCGCAATGGTTCTGTTCCATCGAACCGTTCCGCGATCAATTGTTGGAAGCTATTGAAAATACAACATTTACACCAAGCTGGGGTAAAATTCGCCTTTACAACATGATTCGCGATCGTGGTGACTGGTGTATTTCCCGTCAACGCGCTTGGGGTGTGCCAATTCCGGTATTTTACGCTGAAAATGGAGAAGAAATTATTACACCAGAAACAATTGCTCACGTAGCAAAATTGTTCCGTGAACACGGTTCAAATATTTGGTTTGAAAAAGAAGCAAAAGATTTATTACCTGAAGGTTTTACTCATCCAGGCAGTCCAAACGGAAAATTTACGAAAGAAAAAGATATTATGGACGTGTGGTTCGATTCTGGTTCCACTCACCAAGGTGTGCTTGTTGAACGAGGCATGAAATATCCTGCTGACCTTTATTTAGAAGGTTCTGACCAATATCGTGGATGGTTTAACTCATCGTTAATTACATCTGTTGCAATTAATGGACATGCTCCATATAAAGGGCTTTTATCTCATGGGTTCGTTTTAGATGGTGAAGGACGCAAAATGAGTAAATCCCTTGGAAACGTCATCGCTCCTGAACAAGTGATGAAACAATATGGTGCGGATATTCTTCGTCTATGGGTTGCTTCTGTAGATTATACAGGTGATGTTCGTATTTCGATGGACATGTTAAAACAAATTTCTGAAGTGTATCGTAAAATCCGAAATACGCTTCGTTATTTACACGGGAATCTATATGATTTCAATCCAAAAACGGACCGAGTTCCATATGAAGAATTGCGTGAAGTGGATCAATATATGTACATGCGCTTGCAGGATGTATTAAAACAAGTGCGTGCTGCATATGACAGATATGATTTCTCAGCAGTTTATCATTCCATCAACAACTTTGTGTCTGTTGAATTGTCAGCATTCTATTTAGATGTTGCGAAAGACGTAGTATATATTGAGGCGCCAAACAATCCAGCTCGCCGTGCGATGCAATCAGTGATGTATGATTGCTTGCATACATTATTAAAGGTTCTAACACCAATCATCCCACATACGACGGATGAATTATGGTCATATTTAAATGAAGAAGAAGCTTCTGTTCAATTAACAGACTTCCCAGAAGTTGATGAACGCAGCAACTTCAAAGAACTTCGTGAAAAATGGAATCAAGTGATGGAGATTCGTGACGAAGTATTAAAAGCTTTAGAAGAGGCACGAAACGCGAAAATCATTGGTAAACCATTAGATGCAAAAGTGGCTGTTTATGCAGATGATGAAGAAGTATTAGCATTATTAAATGATGAACATGTTGACTTTAAACAAATTTCACTCGTATCACAATTTGTTGTTCTAGGCAATAGAAAAGATGCACCAAACAATGCTGTAGAGTTAGATAAAACATCCATCGCTGTTGAGAAAGCGAATGGCGAAAAATGCGAACGTTGCTGGTCTTATGCTGAAACTGTTGGACAAAACGAAAAACATTCAACATTGTGTGCTCGCTGTGCAGAAATTGTAATCAATCATTACGAATAATTAATAGACCGCTTTTGAATTACTTATGTAATTCAAGGGCGGTTTTTTTGTTTGCAAATACATCTTTTTTTATAAAATGATTAGTAGAAGAAATTTAATGGAACGATTCATGAATTTTTAAGGTTGTTACAAAAGATTTTTTCCATTTAATGGAGTGGTTTACACTGTATCCGCATAAGTTGAAGGATTATCTTCACGAGTGGGAAGTGTATCCACACAAGTTGAAAAATTATCTGCACGAGTGGGAAGTGTATCCACACAAGTTGAAAAATTATCTGCACGAGTGGGAAGTGTATCCACACAAGTTGAAAAATTATTTGCACGAGTGAGGAGTGTATTTGCACAAGTTAAAGAATTATCTGCACGAGCGGAAAGGAAGCAATGAAGATATCTGCGCAAGTGCGAAAGGCAAACGCACAAGTAGGAGGATTATCATATTAAATGGAAGTAGTATTTACACAATATTTTTTTTTTTACATAGGAATTGAAATAAAAGGAATAGTTTCTCTGTATTAATTGAAGGAATATGTTAGAATAATGAAGATATATAGGCAAACGGGGGAAAGAATGTGTTTAAATACTACGTTTTAGCACTATTCATCATATTGATTGATCAAATTACAAAATGGTTTATCGTGACGAGGATGCAAATAGGTGATAGGATTGGCATTTGGGATCCTTGGATTGGTATTTTAAGTCATCGAAATCGTGGAGCAGCTTGGGGAATGCTTCAAGGACAAATGTGGATTTTTTATATTGTCACGATTATTGTAATTGTCGGTGTGATTTATTATTTTCATAAAGAAGGAAAAAATAAGCCTTTACTTGGCGTTAGTTTAATGATTTTATTAGGTGGGGCAATCGGCAACTTTATCGATCGAGTTTTTCGAGGTGAAGTGGTTGATTTTATTGATGTTTTCATTCCAATTATCCGCTATGATTTTCCTATTTTTAATGTAGCTGATGCGGCATTGACGATATCTGTAGTCATGTTGATTATTGTGATATTAAAGGAAGATCAAAAAGAACAGAGAAAGGTGAAACAATGACAGTTGTATCCATAACAATTGAAGCAGAACATGCAGGAGAACGAATTGATAAAGCTTTATCAACTATTCAAGAGGACTGGTCCAGAACACAAATATCAAATTGGATTGAAGAAGGGCTAATAAAAGTAAACGGCAAGGAAGTAAAGGCTAAATATAAAGTAAAAGAAGGGGATTCTATTGAAGTAGATGTTCCCGAACCTGAAATACTTGAAGTAATCCCTGAAAATTTAGAGTTGGATATTGTGTATGAAGATTCTGATGTACTTGTTGTGAATAAACCAAGGGGGATGGTAGTTCATCCTGCCCCAGGACATATGACAGGTACATTAGTGAATGGCTTAATGTATCATTGTAAAGATTTATCTGGAATTAACGGGGTTCTTCGTCCAGGGATTGTTCATCGCATCGATAAAGATACTTCTGGTCTGTTAATGGTTGCTAAAAATGACCAAGCCCATCATTCGCTTGTTGAACAGTTAGTGAATAAAACAGTAAAACGAAAATATACTGCATTAGTTCATGGACATATTCCACATAATAAAGGTACAATTGATGCTCCTATTGGTCGGGATCCGAAAGACCGCCAAAAACAGGCTGTTGTCAACAATGGAAAAGAAGCAATTACTCATTTCCAAGTGTTGGAACGTTTTGGAGGAAAATATACATTAGTGGAATGTCAATTAGAAACAGGGCGCACTCATCAAATTCGCGTTCATATGAAATATATTGGTTATCCATTAGTGGGAGATCCGAAATATGGTCCAAAGAAAACGATTGATTTTGGAGGACAAGTTTTACATGCAGGTGTTTTAGGTTTCGTGCATCCTAGAACAAATGAATTTTTGGAATTTGAAGCACCTTTACCTCATGATTTTGTAAATTTACTTGAACAATTAAGAAAAGAGTGTTGACTTGGAAGATAATTAGTTCTATACTTTACAGAAGTAGAATAACATCAAACGACAATAAAATATGAGTACCTTTAATGGCAGTCCAGAGAGGCTGAAAAGGTAATGAGATATGTTGGATGGAATGGGTATAATTATATCTAATTAGGGTGAAGTGTACCCAATTTTACAGGGATTACTGTACTCAATTACTATACCAACATACTATTTTACTGTAACTTCAACCTCTTAAGCTGACGGCTTAAGAGGTTTTTTTGTGCAAAGTGATTGGATTATGAAATAAGGAGGAATTTATGAATGGCTCAAGTCACAGAATTGTTAGACGCACAGGCGATGAACCGAGCGTTAACGAGAATTGCTCACGAAATTATTGAACGAAATAAGGGAATTGACAAAGTTATTTTAGTTGGCATTAGGACTCGCGGTACTTATCTTGCAAGGAGATTGGCTGAGAGAATCGAAAAAATTGAAGGTACAAAAGTTCGCACAGGTGAATTAGATATTACATTATACCGCGATGATTTATCTACGAAATTTGATGAGGACGAGCCAACTGTACAACAAGTGGATATTGATTACGTTGTGAATGATCAAAAAATAGTTCTTGTTGATGACGTGCTCTATACAGGTAGAACTGTACGCGCAGCACTTGATGCAGTGATGGATTTAGGGCGTCCTGCTCAAATTCAGCTTGCTGTATTAATTGACAGAGGACATAGGGAATTGCCAATTCGGGCAGATTATGTAGGGAAAAACATTCCGACTTCCAGTTCTGAAAAAATTGTTGTTCATGTAACAGAAGTAGACGGAAAAGATCAAGTTACTTTACACAAATCAAACTAATGAAGATAGAGAGGTAAAATTATGTCAAATCAAGTTATCGATATTAATGAAAAACCTTCTAGTGGACAACTCATTACATTAAGTTTTCAACATATGTTTGCCATGTTCGGATCGACGATTTTAGTGCCCCAATTAGTTGGGTTAAGTCCAGCGATTGCACTTTTAACAAGCGGTATTGCAACAATAATCTTTTTGATTGTAACACAATTTAAAGTACCAGCTTATTTAGGTTCATCCTTCGCATTTATTGCACCGATGTTATTAGTATCTGGCGGTTTAGATCCAGAGGGTGCAGCAGTGAATCCTGGAAATGCAATGATTGGTGCGATGGCAGTTGGATTAGTATATGGAATTGTTTCATTACTAATATATAAAACCGGCTATAAATGGATTATGAAAATATTGCCAGCTGTTGTAGTAGGACCAGTTATTATGGTAATCGGACTTGGACTTGCTGGAGTAGCGGTAGATATGGCAATGAATATTTCAGTGGAACAAGTAAATTCTGATACAGGTCAAACAGAATTAGTTAAACAATATAGTGGCTGGCATTTTTCAGCAGCATTAGTGACTTTATTTGCAGCGATATTTTTCAACGTGTTCTTTAAAAATATTTTAAGCGCGATGCCAATTCTTTTAGGATTAGTAGTCGGGTATATATATTCCGCAATCATCGGTATCGTAGATTTTACAAAAGTAAAAGAAGCATCATGGTTTGCAGTCCCAGACTTTTTAATTCCTGGAATTCATTATGAGTTTATCGTAACATCAACAATTTTATTAGCCATGGTTCCAATTGTGATCGTAACGATTTCAGAACATATCGGTCACCAACTCGTATTAGGAAAAATCGTTGAACGAAACTATATTAAAGATCCAGGATTGCACCGCTCCATTCTTGGTGATGGTTTAGGTACATTTGTAAGTGCGCTAATTGGTGGTCCACCGAAAACGACTTATGGAGAAAACATTGGTGTATTAGGCATTACGAAAGTGTATTCAGTGTATGTCATCATGGGTGCTGCAGTGATTGCAATATTACTTTCATTCTTCGGTAAAGCAATGGCGTTAGTACAAACAATTCCAACAGCCGTTTTAGGAGGAATCTCCATCCTATTATTCGGTATTATCGCATCAAGTGGTCTTCGAATGGTTGTAGAAAACAAAGTTGATTTTGGTCAAAACCGCAACATGGTTATAGCATCTGTCATTTTAGTGGTGGGAATTGGTGGCGCTGCAATCAGATTTACTGAAGCATTTGCGATTGAAGGTATGGCACTTGCTGCTATTGTTGGCGTTATCTTAAACTTAATCCTTCCGGGTAGAGAAAAGAATATAGAAGAATTTAAATAAGAAGATATTCAATAATCCTTTAATGATTTGTCCAGTGAGGCAAAAAAGGAGACGAATGGCAAGTGCATACTTGTCATCCCTCCTAAGCCATGTATATGGCAATGAGTGTAAATAAAATTAGGAGGAAACTGACAATGAAGAATTTACTTTCAATGGAACATTTATCAAACGATGAAGTGTTGGCTATTTTAGAAAGAGCAAGAGAATTTGAACAGGGAGCGGAAACGAAGCTACAACGCTCCTATTATGTAGCGAATTTATTTTTTGAACCAAGCACTCGAACAAAAACAAGTTTCGAAATGGCAGAACGAAAAGTAGGATGTACAGTCATCCCCTTTGAAGCAGGATTTTCAAGTATGCTAAAAGGGGAAACTTTGTACGATACTGTAAAAACGTTGGAAATGATTGGACTTGATACGGTTGTCATTCGTGCAAAGGAAGATGAATACTATAAAGAATTGCTCGAAGGAATTAATGTCGGCATTATTAACGCCGGTGATGGAACAGGGCAGCATCCATCCCAAAGTTTATTGGATTTATATACGATTTATAAAGAATTTGGACGCTTCGAAGGTTTAACAGTAACGATTGCAGGGGATATCTCTCATAGCAGAGTAGCAAAATCTGATGCCATCGCATTGCGACGATTAGGAGTAAATGTAAATTTCCTTTGTCCTCCTGAATGGGCCGGTGATTTTGAGGCACAGCACGCATGGAACGGTCTGTTAGAAGAAAGTGATGTGATTATGTTGCTTCGAATTCAACATGAACGACATGATGTATATTTTTCAAAGGAAAATTATCATCAACAATTTGGGTTGACACCCGAACGAGAAAAGCAAATGAAGGAACATGCAATCATCATGCACCCGGCGCCAGTCAATCGGGATGTGGAAATTGCTTCAGAACTAGTGGAATGTGGACGTTCAAGAATTTTTCAACAAGTACAAAACGGTGTATTTGTTCGAATGGCAATTCTTGAAACAATTTTGAAGGAGAGATAACATGGCGACGTTTATAGAGAATATCAAGATGTTAAATGACCACGGTGAACTTGTTAAAACAACGATCACGATTGAACAAGGCAAAATTGCTGCAATCGGTGAATCAAAACCAGAAAATGCTGAAGTAATTGATGGAAAAGGAAATTTTGTTTCTCCAGGATTTGTCGATGTACATGTTCATTTAAGGGAACCTGGTTTTGAACATAAAGAAACAATTGAAACGGGCACTCGATCAGCTGCTAGAGGTGGATTTACAACAATTTGTGCTATGCCAAATACAAAGCCTGTGCCAGATTCTGTTGAAAACCTTGAATATATTAAAGGATTAATTAAAAACAGTGCAGTGGTTCGTGTCCTTCCTTATGGCTCACTTACTGTTGATGAAGCCGGGGAAAAACGTACCAATATCGCTGAATTAAAAGAACATGGTGCTGTAGCTTTTTCAGATGATGGCGTGGGCGTTCAACTTGCTGCAACAATGTATGAACAAATGCAAGATGCAGCAAAAGTTGGTGCAATTGTTGTTGCCCATTGTGAAGATAACTCATTAATCTATGGCGGTGTAATGCACGAAGGGGTTCGTAATAAACAATTAGGATTACCTGGAATTCCAAGCGTTTGTGAATCGGTACAAATTGCGCGGGACGTATTACTTGCCGAGGCAGCTGGGGCAAGATATCATGTTTGTCACGTTTCTACGAAAGAATCCGTTCGTACAGTAAGAGATGCTAAAAAAGCGGGCATTCGTGTTACTGCAGAAGTTTGTCCACATCATCTCCTATTAGAAGATATGGACATTCCAAGTGATGATGCAAATTGGAAAATGAATCCTCCGTTACGAGCTTCAGAAGATAAAAAAGCTTTAATTGAAGGATTACTTGATGGTACGATCGATTGCATCGCCACAGACCATGCACCACATACTACTGAAGAAAAATGTTGCGGAATGGTTGGAGCTCCTTTTGGAATTGTAGGATTTGAAACAGCCTTTCCATTGCTTTATACAAAATTTGTAGAAACAGGAATTTTTACACTAAAACAATTAGTGGATTGGATGGCTACAAAACCTGCTGAAATTTTCGAGCTTCCTTATGGAAAAATTGAGGTAGGTGCACCTGCTGACTTAACAATTATTGATTTAAATAAAGAGAAAACAATTGATGCAAATGAGTTTTATTCTAAAGGTCGCAATACGCCATTCAATGGATGGAAAGCAAAAGGTTGGCCGGTCATGACAATCTTTGAAGGAAATGTGGTTTATAAGGAGGAAGAATGATGAAAAAGCGTCTCTTAATTTTGGAAGATGGGACAGTATTTCAGGGAGAAGCGTTTGGAAGTGAACAAAGCAGTCAAGGAGAAGTTGTTTTTACAACTGGGATGACTGGGTATCAAGAAACAATTACTGACCCTTCTTTTTACGGTCAAATTGTAACATTTACTTATCCATTAATCGGTAACTATGGAATAAACAGCGATGATTTTGAAACGATTGCTCCTGTTATTCGAGGTGTTGTTGTTCGTGAATTAACGAAAATCCCATCAAATTTCCGTTCTGAAATCACTTTGGATGAGTATTTAAAAACACATAATATTCCTGGAATTGAAGGAATTGATACAAGAAAACTTACTCGCATCATTCGTTCAAAAGGCGCAGTTCGTGCGATGTTAACTGCAGCAGGCGAGGAAGTGAATGTAGATGAAATAGTTAAACAATTAAATGAAACGCCTTATTTGAAAAATCATGTAAAAGAAGTTTCGACAAAAATGCCATTCCCAAGTCCCGGTAGAGGGAAACGAGTAGTGCTAATGGACTTTGGAATGAAAAACGGGATATTGCGTGAATTAAATAATCGTCATTGTGATGTTCTTGTAGTTCCTTATAATACACCTGCTGAAAAAATCATGAGTTTTCGTCCAGAAGGCATTCTATTATCCAATGGTCCAGGTAATCCCGCCGATGTAACAGAAGCTATTGAAACAATCAAAGAATTAATTGGGAAAGTTCCGATGTTTGGTATTTGCTTAGGACACCAATTGATTGCATTAGCTTGCGGTGCGAAGAGCTATAAGTTACCTTTCGGACATCGTGGTGGAAACCATCCAGTAAAAAATCTTCAAACTGGTGTTGTTGAAATCACTTCGCAAAACCATGGTTATGTAATCGATGAAAACTCATTGGAAGGTACTGATTTAGAAATTACGCATGTTTCATTAAATGATGGTACGATCGAAGGTTTAAAACATAAAAAACATCCAGTCTTTTCAGTGCAATTCCATCCGGAAGCTTCACCAGGTCCGGAAGATTCGAACTATTTATTTGATGAATTTATTGCATTAATGGAACGAGCAGGGGAGGAAATAGCATATGCCAAAGCGTAAAGATATTGAAAGCATTTTAGTTATTGGTTCAGGTCCTATTGTTATTGGACAAGCTGCAGAATTCGATTATGCTGGTACTCAAGCTTGTCTTGCATTAAAAGAAGAAGGATATAAAGTGATTCTAATAAACTCAAACCCTGCAACGATTATGACAGATACAGAAATTGCAGATAAGGTTTATATCGAACCGATTAGTTTAGAGTTTGTTTCCCGAATATTGCGAAAAGAAAGACCAGATGCCATACTTCCAACACTTGGTGGACAAACTGGCTTAAATATGGCAATTGAACTTCAAAAATCAGGTATTTTGGATGAATTAGGGATAGAAGTATTAGGAACAAAATTAGAAGCAATCCATCATGCAGAAGACCGTGAATTATTCAGAAGTTTGATGTTTGAATTAGGTGCTCCAGTTCCTGAATCCGACATCGTTCATAGTGTTGAAGAAGCAAAAGCTTTTGTTGAAAAAATCGGTTATCCAGTGATTGTTCGACCAGCCTTTACGCTAGGAGGTACTGGTGGAGGTATTTGTCACAATGAACAAGAGTTGGAAGAAATTGTTTCAAGCGGTTTAAAATATAGCCCAGTGAAACAATGTCTACTTGAAAAATCAATTGCAGGCTACAAAGAAATTGAGTTTGAAGTAATGCGCGACTCAAAAAATAATGCGATTGTAGTTTGTAGCATGGAAAACGTGGATCCAGTTGGTATTCATACTGGTGACTCAATTGTAGTAGCACCAGTCCAAACGTTAACTGATCGGGAATATCAGATGCTACGTAACATCTCATTAGATATTATCCGTGCATTAAAAATTGAAGGTGGATGTAACGTACAATTAGCACTTGATCCACATAGTTTTAAATATTATGTAATTGAAGTAAATCCTCGTGTTTCTCGTTCATCTGCTTTAGCATCTAAAGCAACAGGTTACCCAATTGCAAAAATCGCTGCAAAAATTGCGGTTGGTTTAACGCTGGATGAAATTAAAAACCCTGTTACTGGCACTACATATGCAGACTTCGAACCTGCCATCGACTATGTAGTGGCAAAAATTCCTCGTTGGCCATTTGATAAATTCGAATCTGCAAAACGTAATTTAGGTACGCAAATGAAAGCCACTGGGGAAGTAATGGCTTTAGGACGTAATTTTGAAGAAGCGATCTTAAAAGCAGTTCGATCTCTCGAGACTGGCCATTATCATATCGATTTAAAACATGCAGAAGATCATGATGATAACTGGATTGAAAAACGCATTAAGAAAGCAGGCGACGAACGGCTATTCTTTATCGCTGAAGCAATGCGCCGCGGTGTCGCTGTGGAACAAATTCATAAATGGTCACAAATCGATTTATTCTTCCTATATAAACTAAAAAACATTATCGACATGGAGACTGTTCTTTCTGAAAATAAAAATGATTTAGAAGTGTTAAAACAAGCAAAACGTCTAGGCTTTGCAGATCAAAAAATCGCTGAGCTTTGGGATATGGAAGCGAAAGAAATTTACGAACTTCGCAAATCGAATGGTATTGTACCGGTTTATAAAATGGTTGACACTTGTGCAGCGGAGTTTGAATCAGCAACTCCTTATTATTACGGAACTTACGAAGAAGAAAATGAATCGATTGTTTCCGATAAACCATCTGTCATCGTTCTTGGTTCTGGTCCAATCCGAATTGGACAAGGCGTTGAGTTCGACTATGCAACAGTGCATTCGGTTTGGGCAATTCAAGAAGCAGGGTATGAAGCAATTATTATCAACTCAAACCCTGAAACGGTATCAACAGACTTTTCAATTTCCGATAAACTCTACTTTGAGCCTTTAACGATTGAAGATGTAATGCACATTATCGATTTGGAAAAACCGATTGGAGTAGTAGTACAATTCGGTGGACAAACAGCAATTAACTTAGCAGATAAACTTGCAGCAAATGGTGTGAAAATTTTAGGTACATCATTAGAAGATATCGACAGAGCAGAAAATCGCGACTTGTTTGAACAAGCTTTAAAAGAATTAGAAATTCCACAGCCAGAGGGGGACACTGCGGTTTCATTGGATGAAGCATTGGAAATTGCAAAGAGAATCGGCTTCCCGGTATTGGTTCGTCCTTCTTACGTTCTTGGCGGCCGTGCGATGGAAATCGTTTATAACGAAAATGAATTGAAACATTATATGGAAAATGCGGTAGAAGCTTCTCCAGATCATCCTGTATTAATTGACCGTTATTTAACAGGAAAAGAAGTAGAAGTAGATGCGATTTCTGATGGAGAAAATGTACTCATTCCTGGCATTATGGAACATATTGAACGTGCTGGGGTTCACTCAGGTGACTCAATTTCCGTTTACCCACCGCAAAGTTTAACGCAAAAACAAATTGAAACGATTGTGGATTATACAACAAGATTGGCTAGAGGATTAAATATTGTCGGATTAATGAACATCCAATATGTCATTTCAGATGGAAATGTATATGTCATTGAAGTAAACCCTCGTGCATCAAGAACAGTGCCGTTCTTAAGCAAAATTACAAACATTCCGATGGCGAATGTTGCAACAAAAGCGATTTTAGGTCAATCAATCGTTGAACAAGGTTACGAAACAGGTCTAGTTGAAGAGAAAAAAGGTGTATACGTAAAAGTACCTGTATTTAGCTTTGCAAAACTACGACGCGTCGATATCACACTAGGACCTGAAATGAAGTCAACTGGTGAAGTAATGGGGAAAGACATTACTTTAGAAAAAGCATTATATAAAGGGTTGGTTGCTTCAGGTATAGAAATCAAACCGTATGGAACTGTGTTATTTACAGTAGCGGATAAAGATAAAGAAGAAGCAATTAGTCTTGCCAAACGTTTCCAATCTGTAGGTTATCGCATCATGGCGACAGAAGGAACAGCGAAAAAATTTGAAGAAGCAGGTATTCGAACAGAAGTAGTAGATAAAATTGGTGGCAAAGGTAAAACGTTGGTGGATGTAATCCAAAACGGTGATGCCCAAGTTGTAATTAATACTTTAACGAAAGGAAAACAACCTGCCCGCGACGGTTTCCGCATTCGTCGAGAAACTGTTGAAAACGGCATTCCTTGTTTAACATCATTGGATACAGCTAACGCTTTAATAACAGTCATTGAATCCATGACATTTGCAATACAGGAAATGCCGAAAGCGGAGGTATATTCATGATTCGACAAGAAAGTATGACGGTAGTAAGCCAAAGGGAAATTGCAAAAGACATTTTTGAAATGACTTTGCAAGGTCAAATTGTTCAGGAGATGTCTCCTGGACAATTTGTTCATATACGAGTTTCAGATTTGTTGGAGCCTTTGTTAAGACGCCCAATTAGTATAGCGAATATTCAGAAAGAAGCAGAAGAATTTACAATTATTTATCGAGCACAAGGTAGAGGGACAAAAGTTTTATCTCAGAAACAAGTAGGCGATGAGGTGGACGTATTAGGTCCTCTCGGTAACGGTTTTCCAGTTGAAGAAGCACGTGAAGGTGAAACGGCTCTTCTTGTTGGAGGAGGGATTGGTGTTCCACCCCTCTATGAACTGTCAAAACAGTTAAATGCTAAAGGCGTTCGGACTATCCATGTACTTGGTTTCCAAACAGAAGAAGTAGCGTTTTATGAAGAAGAGTTTACAAAATTAGGCGAAACCTATTATGTAACGGATGACGGATCAAAAGGTTTTAAAGGATTCGTTACGGATTTATTGAATGAATTAAATCCAGATTTTAATATCTTTTATTCATGTGGCCCGCTGCCGATGTTAAGAGCATTAGCTTCAATGTATGAGGAGAAAAAAGGATATTTATCCCTTGAGGAACGTATGGGCTGCGGCATTGGAGCTTGTTTTGCTTGCATTTGCAAAACGGAAGAAGGGCAAGAGAAAGACTACGTTAAAATTTGTTCAGATGGTCCTGTATTTGAGAAAGGAGTTGTGAAATTATGAATCGATTAGATATCCAACTCCCTGGTTTACAATTAAAAAATCCGATTATGCCTGCTTCTGGTTGTTTCGGATTTGGCCGTGAATATGCCGGGTTGTATGACCTTTCCAAGTTGGGAGCCATTATGATTAAAGCAACGACAGTAGAACCACGACTTGGAAATCCGACGCCTCGTGTAGCAGAAACACCTGCTGGAATGCTGAATGCCATCGGATTACAAAATCCAGGACTCGAAAAAGTCATGGCTGAAGAATTACCTTGGTTAGAACGCTTTGATGTGCCGATTATCGCTAATGTAGCAGGTACTACACCGGAAGATTATGTGGAAGTGGCAAGACGCATTTCAACTGCTCCAAATGTAAAAGCATTAGAATTAAATATTTCTTGCCCGAATGTTAAGCAAGGAGGCATTACGTTCGGAACAGACCCTGTGATTGCTAGAGAACTTGTAGAACAAGTGAAGGCCGTTTCTCAAGTGCCTGTATATGTGAAACTTTCACCTAATGTAACGAATATCGTGGAAATGGCACAAGCGGTTGAAATAGGCGGAGCCGATGGAATTACGATGATTAATACATTATTGGGCATGCGACTCGATGAAAAAACTGGAAAACCAGTCATCGCCAATGTTACAGGAGGACTATCCGGTCCAGCGGTAAAACCGATTGCTTTACGAATGGTTTATGAAGTATATAAAGCGGTAGATATTCCGATTATCGGTATGGGTGGCATTTCTTGCGTTCAAGACGTAATCGACTTTATGTCTGCTGGTGCATCAGCAGTTGCAGTAGGTACAATGAACTTTATCGATCCTTTCATTTGTCCGAATATAATTGATGCCCTTCCAGCGAAGTTAGATGAGCTTGGAGTAAAGCATATTAAAGAGATTATCGGAAGGAGCCATCGTTAATGAACAAACCGATTATCGCGTTAGATTTTCCGAGTGAAATTGAAGTTTTTCAGTTTTTAAACCAATTCGATGAAAAATTGTTTGTAAAAGTTGGAATGGAGCTTTTTTATCAAGAAGGTCCTGATATTGTAAGAAAAATTAAGGATTTAGGACATGATATATTCCTTGATTTAAAACTTCATGACATTCCAAATACAGTGAAATCTGCAATGAAAGGGCTAGCTCGTTTGGGCGTTGATTTAGTAAATGTGCATGCAGCCGGCGGAAAAAATATGATGGAAGCAGCCATTGAAGGATTAGAGGCAGGAAGTGCTGACAAAAGGCCAATGCTCATTGCCGTGACTCAATTAACGTCTACAACGGAAGAACAAATGCAAAAGGAGCAAAAAATCCCATTATCCTTGTTAGATTCAGTATTGCATTATGCACAATTAACGAAAGATGCTGGATTAGATGGAGTTGTTTGCTCTGTTCATGAAGCAAAAAATATTGCGGATGTATGTGGAGAAACGTTCTTACGAGTGACACCTGGAATTCGACTGCCTGGTGGAGATGCTCACGATCAGAAACGGATTGCAACTCCTGACTATGCCCGAATTAATGGCTCTTCTTATATTGTTATTGGACGAGCAGTGACTAAAGCAGAAAATCCTGTAGAAGCTTATAAAAAGGTATGCCAACTTTGGGAGGGAATTTAATGGCTATTGAAAAAGAAATTGCCCAAATCATGTTATCAGTAGGTGCTGTTGAATTAAACGCATCGGAATTATTTACTTGGGCAAGTGGAATTAAATCACCCATTTATTGTGATACACGTTTAACAATTTCTTATCCAGAAGCAAGAAAACAAATTGCGAAAGGTTTAGCGGAAAAAATTAAAGAACATTTTCCTGAAACAGAAGTGGTTGCAGGCACAGCAACAGCAGGAATTCCTCATGCTGCATGGGTGAGTGATGTATTACAATTGCCAATGGTATATGTGCGTTCCAAACCGAAAGATCATGGACGAGGCAATCAAATTGAGGGGAAACTAGAACCAGGTCAGAAGGTAGTTGTTGTAGAAGACATCATTTCAACTGGCGGTTCATCACTTACTGCAGTAAAAGCATTAAGAGATGCAGGATGCGAAGTCGTGGGTGTTGTATGTGTTTATACATACAATTTGCCAAAAGCCGAGGATGCTTTTGAAAATCAGGGTATAAAGTATGTCAGCTTAACGAATTTCGACTATTTAATTGAAGCGGCAAAAGATTCTGGTGCTATTAAGTCCGACGATATTCCATTCTTAAAAAATTGGCATGAAGATTTGAAAGCTGGTAGATTATAATAAAAAAATTCTCCTGAGTCATTAAAATGATTCAGGAGAATTTTTTTTTAAGCAAAACCAGGAAAAAATCTCCAGTAGATGCAGTATGGGATGAAAAGAAGGTAACCCATTAGAATGACCAAATAGCCGATTTTTCTTTTTTTCGAAACATTTCTATACAATTGATAATACAATCCAAACAGTAACATGGTCAAAATACCAGTAATCACAGGTACATACAGCAATATTTGTACGAGTTTTGGTAGGCCAAAAGCAACTGCAGGGAACCCAGCTATTTGATTTATAAAACATAATTGAAAGATTGGAAATGGAAATGAAAGATTTAATAAACTAATTACTCCACAGAGTTGAAGGAAAGGCAATTCCATATAAGCATAGAATTTCTTATTTCTTTTAATAAAATGGATGATTGAATAGATGAGTGTTATGACAAATAGTATTGTAAAAATAGTTAGGAACACTAGCTGTGATATCACTTTTTCATACCAAGGAATTTTTTCATAAGTGGTGTGATAACCATTACCTGTATGCATCAATAATTTTCCGTCAAGATTTTCAAAAGCAACATATCCTTCCATATCACTACGTTGAAACAGCATCGGTTCAATTTGTGTGAGCGTTGCTTCTTTTTCAAATCCTCCCCAACCTGCTGTATCGCCTGGACCTGAAACAACAAGTTGTAAAGTGCCATCATGATTTGCAGTAATATCAATCATCATCCCGGAGAAAAAGCTACCAACTTTCATGATATTTTGATGTTGCTGGATTGCTCGATAAGTACCTTCTAATTTCTTTGCTTCCTCTAATGTTAAGGGAATACCAGTCTTTTTTGCTTTCTTTTCAAAAAAGTAATCGAAAAAAGTAGTGGTTAATTCATTAAGTAAATCATCTCCTCGAATATTTTGAAAATATACGAATCCTATTTGTTCTTCAGGTATAAACAACATTCTGGTTGTTACTCCAAATCCACTGCCATCTCTAACAAGTGCCCTTTTGTTGTTTTGAAAGAATTCAAAAAATCCATAAGTAACACCTGCTAGATTGTTATGTCCACGGTATTGCGGTTGAATCATAGATTGTACTGCTTCTTGTTTTAATATTTCGATTCCATCAAATGTGCCATTTTTCATTAAGGCAATTAGTAAATTGCTAACTTCTGCTGGAGTGCTACTTAGACCTCCTGAAGGCGGAGTGGAGCCATATAAAAACTCTGTTTCAATAAACTTATTATCTTCAAATAAATAGGTAGTGGCTAGACTATGTTGTAATGACTTTGGAATGGTTTGAGAGAATGTACTGTAGTTCATAGAAAGCGGCTGAAGAATTTTTTCCTTTACATAAACATCAAATGTTTTTCCAGTGATATTTTCAATAATATGAGCAGCTAATACGGAACCCATTCCACCGTAGGCAATGCCCGTACCGGGTTGAATAGTTGGTTTTCTCAAATCTTTTATTAATGTGTCATGAAGAGGCGGAATGGCATCCGCATTTAACACAAAAGTTCCAACATCTTTAGATGGAAAGCCTTCTGTATGGGTAAGCAAATGGTGAATTTTAATTCCTTTCAATCGATGGATAAGTGGATCATCTTCTGCTAAATATTTTGATACTTCATCATGAACCGATAATTTGCCTTCTTCTTGCAATTTTAAAATTGCCATCAGTACATAAATTTTTGATAATGAAGCAACCCGAAATAGAGTCTTTTCTGGGTCAACCCCAATTTTTTTATTAATATTTGCGTAGCCGTATCCTTTTGAAATTATTCTTTTTCCATCTTTCACTAATATGAAACCGACACCTGGAACATGCTTTTTTGACATCTCCTTTGAAAAAAATTCATCAAAAAACTGTTCGATTTCAGCTTGTGATTTATGAAATTCTGATGCCTTTGCCTTTTGAGGTGATTGAATGAGAAATGCAAATAGTAGGACGAATATACTGAGGCAATGAATAAATTTGAATTGCATCATTATTCCTCCTGAAAATTTTACAGATGAATCGTTAATTTCTATGCATTTATAGAGTAATTAATAACTTGGTAATGCAATAATATTGAGCCAATATTTTAACAAAAGGTGTTTGGAAAAAAGAGGTTGTTGATTATTTTTAGTAAGGCTCAAGCTTTAGGGTTATTTATAAACCAGAAGGCTTGAATTATTTTAAAAAAATAGTACAAACCGTCGTATAGGTTTGCACTACAATAATAAAAAGATCAATCTTTTTTCTTAAGTTTTAATACAACTTCTTCATCCGGTGTGACATAGAGCGTTTTTTGCTCAAAATAAATCACGAAACCTGGTTTTGCTCCATTCGGCTTTTTCACATGTCGAATTTTCGTATAGTCTACTGGTACAGAAGAGGAGCTTCTTGCTTTGCTAAAATAGGCGCTTAATATAGCAGCTTCTTTCAATGTTGTCTCGTCTGGATTATCCGAATGAATGACGACATGTGATCCTGGAATATCTTTTGTGTGAAGCCAAGTATCGGATTTTTTAGCTAATTTAAAGGTTAAATAGTCGTTTTGTTTATTGTTTTTGCCGACCGATATAGGAACCCCTGTTGATGACATAAATTTTTCAGGAACAGGTTTTAATTGTTTTTGCTTTTGTTTTTTGTTTCGTTTTTTCAAATAGCCTTGTTCTGCTAGTTCATCACGAATTTCTTCAATATCCGTTGGGCTTGCTTGGTTTACTTGGTTGATGAGCATTTCAAAATATTCAATTTCCTCTTTTGTTTTATCAATTTGCTCTTTTACCCGAATGAGCGCATGTTTAGCTTTATTGTATTTCGCATAATAGCTTTGGGCATTTTCGATAGGTGTTTTTCTTTCATCTAATGGTATTGTCAATTCTTGTTCATTGTAGTAATTCGTTACGGTAACTTCCTTCATGCCTTTGTCGAATTGGTATAAATTAGCCATTAATAGTTCGCCATATAATTGGTATTGATCTAATTTGGAAGCTTGTTCTAAGTCTTTATGTAACTTTTTTAATTTTGTTTTTAATTTATTGATTTCATTTTGTAAAAAGCGTTCTAAGTCGCCCGCTTGTTGTTTTACACGGTCCCTTTCAGCTCTTGCGTAAAATGCTCGGTCTAGGAGGGAGCTTAAATCAACAAAAAACGTATTTTTCCCCGATACATGAGTAATTGTTGTCGGTGAAAAATAAGGTTTTCCATCTACTTCTAAATAAGTAGGATTAGCACTAGCAAGAATTTCGTTTATAAACGTGCGGAATATTTCAATTTTATTGTTTTCGTCCTTCATTCGATGCAATAATTCTTTAGCATGAAAAGGAGAAAATCCAGCAAAATGAGCAACTACTTCTTGTGATGTTTTTTCATTTGAGAAAAAGTTCGTAATCTCCTCATCAGATATTGTAATCGGATTGGCTTTTTGTTGTGCTGGTGGATGGATATACTCAAAACCTGGAAGCACTGTTCGATAACTGTTAACGGAAGGTGGTAAATGTTTTAATCCATCGATGATTTTATTTTCATCGTCAACTAAAATTAAATTACTATGTCGTCCCATTATTTCAACGATTAACTTCCGAGTCACTTGGTCACCAATTTCGTTTTTACTTTCAATGTGAAAAGTAATCAATCTCTCAAAACCATTGTTTTCAATTCGAGTAATAATGCCGCCTTCAATATGTTTGCGGAGGAGCATGCAAAACATTGGTGGTTCTTGTGGATTTTCAATGGATTCTTTTGTTAAGTGAACTCGAGCATATGATGGGTGAATAGAAAATAATAATTTTTCATTTTTCCCTCTTGCTCGGATATGGAGCACTACTTCCAATGCATTTGGTTGATGAACTTTTGAAATTCGACCAGTTTCAAGTCTCTTCAGCTCATTGATCATCGCTACTGTAAATAATCCATCAAATGCCATAATTGTTCCTCTTTTCTTGAAAAATCACTGATATATTATTTTATCATGTTTTTATATCTCTGCATTGATTCTAATGCAATTCATAAAATATTTAAAGTTTAATGAGAAGAAGCATTTGACATTTTAAAACCTTTGAATTATCTTATTATTGAACAGTGGTCAATTAATTTAATGCAACTAGAATGACTGGAGGATTTATTATGGCAAGAGATGCGTCTAAACCTGTCCTTACGCCAAAAATGATTATGGATGTTGCAAGAGATTTATTCGTAAAAAATGGCTATCAGCAAGTTTCGATGCGTCAAATTGCGAAAGAACTTGGCTGTTCCCACGGTGCTTTGTATTATCATTTTCAAAGTAAAGCAGAATTATTTTTTGCATTGGTGAAGGAATATTTTGTTCTATTAGAACAGGAATTAAACAATGTATTACAGAAGGACATTGAAAATTTAGAAAAACTTGAGCAATGTATGCTTGGGTATATCAAGTTTGGTTTAAACCATCAGAGCCATTATGAAATAATGTTTATGCTAAAAGATGATGAGGTACGCAATTTCATCAATGAACAACCGATGAAGGTATATGAGAAGTTTGCCAATGCTTTATACACATTATCAAATAAAAAATTGCAATTAAAGGATATATGGTCAATTTTTATTTCTTTGCATGGTTTTGTTAGTCACTATTTATCCCATGTTGTAAGTTATGAAGATATAGAGAGTGCAGCAATTCATCACGTAAAATTTTTACTTAAAGGTGTGTGTTAATTTTTTTATATTTATTTAACCAGCGGTCAATAAAATGTATTGAACATTTAATTGACCACTGGTTAACAAAAAGGGAGGAGTTTTTTTATGAAAAAAGTATTAGTTCTTGGTGCTTCAGGTAATATGGGAGCGGCACTTGTAAAAGAATTTTGTAATCGTGGAATTGAAGTAAAAGCATTTGCACGAAATAAGGAAAAATTAGAAAGACTATTTAATAATGAGGAACGAGTGGAAATCGTCCAAGGAGATTTATTTAATCAAACAGATTTACTTCATGCAGCACAAGATGTTGATTTAATCGTTCATTCAGTGAATATACCTTATCAAGAGTGGAAAAAACTACCTGTATTAATGGACAATGTTATTCAAACTGTAAAAAAGTACAACATAAAATTTGCTTATGTTGATAATATATATGCTTATGGTCGAAGTGTTGGCAAAAAAATGACGGAGGATATGCCGAAAAATCCTCATACAAAAAAAGGAAAAATCCGATTGCAATTAGAAAACATGATCAAGAATTCTGGAATTAAATATACTATTGCTCATTTCCCAGATTTTTACGGTCCGAATACCGCTAATACATTATTATATACAACAATCAATGCTGTAATAAACAATAAAAAGGCCATGTTTATAGGGAATCCAAAGTTGGCGAGGGAATACATTTATTTGCCTGATGGAGCAAAGGCTTTTGTAAACTTAGTATTGAATGAAAAGGCTTATGGGCAAGAGTGGAATATTCCTTCTTACGGTCCGATTACCGGGGAAGAAATCATTCAAATGATTCGAGAGTTTACGGGATATGATAAAAAAATCTCCATTGTAACGAAAAGAATGGTTCAAATGGTAGGATTATTCAACCCATTTATGCGTGAATTTTCGGAGATGTTTTATTTAATTGATGAACCTGTTATTTTAAGCGGTGAAAAATATGAGCGGGAAATCGGTCCCCTACCAAAAACATCATACTATGATGGACTAAGAGAAATTTTTCAAATAAAATAAAAAAGCTAAGTTAATCTTCTAATAATGGATAAATACGTTATAATTTTTTAATCATATGTTATAATTGGAGCATAGCTTTATGAAAGGTGTGACTTACCTTGGTGCGTAGTATGACTGGTTTTGGCAGAGGTGTCACAACTACGAATGATTATCAACTGACAGTAGAAATTCGATCAGTGAATCATCGCTTTTTAGAAATTTATACAAAATTTCCAAAAGAGTGGTTAGAGGCAGAACTGCTTGCAAAAAAAATCATATCCCAATATGTAAAACGAGGGAAATTTGATTGTTTAGTAAACTTAAAACTTACTGGTGAAGAAGTAAAAGATTTTAAAATTAATTGGTCTCTTATTGAAGCCTATAAAAATGCAAAAGATGAACTTCGCCAAGTAATCCCAATAGATGAGCAATATTCTATGCAAGAAGTGCTATCATTAGAAGGTGCACTTTTATATGAAAAAAAAGAGTTAACACCAGAAGAGATTGCATCTAGTGTTGAAATTGCTGTCCGAGAAGCGATGGAAAAATTAGTAGAAATGCGAGAGCGAGAAGGACAAGAATTAAAACAAGTGTTGCTCGAATATAATGATGAGCTTAAAGCGCAAGTAAAATTTATTCGTGAACATTCGCAAGATGCAGTAAAAAAACATCGAGAAAAATTGACAGAAAGATTAGCAGAAATTGCAAATGTGGAAGAAGTAGAAGATAGAATACTTGCTGAAGTCGCTATTTTCGCTGATCGGATTGATATATCGGAAGAATTGGATCGACTTGAAAGTCACTTCCAGCAGTTAGAAGAGACGTTAGAAGAACCTTTTTCCATAGGAAGAAAATTAGATTTCCTTATGCAAGAAATGCTCAGAGAAATTAATACAATTGGGTCGAAAAATCAGTCTGTAATCATTTCACCAGTGGTTGTTCAATCAAAAACTATTTTAGAAAAAATGCGAGAACAAGTTCAAAATATTGAATAAGCTTGGAAAGGTAGTAATAAGGGAGAGTATGAAATCGATGAAAAAAGAGCGCGGATTATTAATTGTTCTTTCTGGCCCATCTGGTGTTGGGAAAGGAACAGTAAGAAAAGAGCTTTTTAAACAACCGAATACAAATTATGAATACTCCATTTCAATGACAACTCGAAAACCTCGTGAGGGAGAAGTCGATGGAGTCGATTATTTTTTTAAAACTCGAGAAGAGTTTGAAAAATTAATCGAGGAGGGAAAACTATTAGAGTATGCTGAATTTGTAGGCAACTATTATGGCACCCCTCTCGATTATGTAAATGAAACATTGGATGCAGGCCGCGATGTTTTTTTAGAAATCGAAGTTCAAGGAGCGGCTCAAATTCGCGAAAAAGTTCCGGAAGCTCTTTTCATCTTTTTAGCACCTCCTAGTTTGTCGGAGTTAGAAAGACGATTAATAGGTCGCGGTACAGAAACGGAAGAAATTATTCAAAAGAGAATTGAAACTGCAAAAGAAGAACTTGAAATGATGAGTTTATATGATTATGTTGTAGAAAATGATGAAATTCAAAAAGCTTGTGAAAAAATAAATGCAATCATCATGGCTGAACATTGCCGCCGTGAACGTGTTGAAAAAAGATATTTATCGATGTTGAAAGGAGAATGATGATGTTATATCCATCCATTGATGTGTTGAAAGAAAAAGTAGACTCCAAATATTCATTAGTTAGTTTAGCATCAAAACGTGCCCGTCAATTACAAGAACTTGGAAACTTTAAATTGTCTGAGTATAAATCACATAAACCAGTTGGGAAAGCGTTGGAAGAAGTTGCTGCAGGTTTATTAGAAATGGAAATCCAAGATGCTAACAAAGTTTATTCTGATGAACAATAGAAGTAAAATTTAATGTAAAACTACGAGTAGCTCCCGGAGAAACATTCTTTGGGAGCTTATCCTTTGAAAGGGTGAAAGTTGATGAGTCGAAAAATTTTACTAGGAGTGTCTGGCGGTATTGCGGTTTACAAAGCAGTAGCATTAGTAAGTAAATTAACTCAAGCAGGGTTTCAAGTAAAAGTAATTATGACCGAATCAGCGATGAAATTTGTTACACCCCTTACTTTCCAAGTGATGTCAAAAAATGATGTGTATATTGATACGTTCGACGAAAAAGATCCAAGTTCAATTGCTCATATTGAATTAGCTGACTGGGCGGATTTAGTGATTGTTGCACCTGCGACAGCGAATATCATTGGTAAACTTGCCAATGGAATTGCTGATGATATGTTGACAACAACACTGCTCGCTACAACGAGCCCAGTATGGATTGCCCCAGCTATGAACGTGCATATGTATGACCATCCTGCTGTAAAACGCAATATCGCACAGCTTGCAAGAGACGGCTATTCCTTTATTGAACCATCAGAAGGGTATTTAGCTTGTGGATATGTTGGTAAGGGACGATTAGAAGAGCCGGAGAAAATAACGGAGTTGGTGATTCAATATTTTGAAAGAGAAGAGAAAAAATGATGATTGCCGAAGTCATTGTTGACGTGTCCGCATATCCAGTCGACCGCCCTTTTGATTACTTCATTCCAGAACAAGTAGAAGAGCTTATTGAATGTGGTTGTCGAGTAAAAGTGCCTTTTGGAAATCGGAATGTTCTCGGATTTGTTGTTGGGATAAAGAATGAGACGGATGTTCCGTTAGATAAAATTAAGCCAATCGCGTCATTACTCGATATTGAGCCGGTATTGACAAGTGAAATGCTTCAATTGGCAAAATGGTTGAAACAAGAAACGATTTGTTATGAAATCGATTGCTTACAAGTAATGTTGCCATCAGCACTTAGGGCAAAGTATGAAAAAATGGTCGTTCTTCAAACTAATGTAGAAAATTTAGATGAACCTTTAAAACATTACTTCCAAAAGTCGACAAAAGTGAACTATAAAGAATTTGAGAAAAACAATTTGCTCATCCCTTTAAAAAAAGCGTTAAATAAGAAATTACTTTCCCTTGAAAATGTAGTTAAACAAAAAGGCCAAGTAAAAGAAATTAGGAAAGTAAAAGTTTCAGATAATCTTCAACTTCTTCAAGAAGTATATGATAAGTTATCCAACCGTGCCAAAAAACAAAAACAACTGCTTTTATGGATGAAACAACACGTTGGGGAAATATTGGAACCTGATTTTATTTACAAGGAAACAAACTGTTCCCCTCAAGTGTTACAAGCAATCATTGAGCAAGGTGCTGCTGAATTTATATTAGAAGAAGTGTATCGAAATCCTTTTAAGAAGGATGTTAAAAAAACAGATTTTTTAACTTTAACAGAGGAACAAAAACAAGCATTACATAAAATTGTAGAAGCGATGGACAATCGTTCCCCTGAAACGTTCTTATTACATGGGGTAACCGGAAGCGGTAAAACGGAAGTTTATTTGCAGGCAATTCAGCATTGTATTCAGCAAGGTAAAGATGCGATTGTACTTGTTCCAGAAATTTCCCTCACTCCGCAAATGACAAATCGCTTCCGTTCAAGATTTGGTGAACTTGTTGCGGTGATGCATAGCGGTTTGTCGATCGGTGAAAAGTACGATGAATGGAGGAAAGTTCATCAACAAAAAGTGAAGGTTGTTGTTGGTGCGCGATCCGCAGTATTTGCTCCCTTTGAAAATGTAGGACTCATCATCCTCGATGAAGAGCATGAATCGTCTTATAAACAAGAAGATACACCGAGATATCATGCAAGGGATGTTGCCATTTGGAGAAGTAAATATCATCATTGTCCAGTGATTTTAGGAAGCGCTACGCCAAGCCTTGAATCCTATGCTCGTGCTAGAAAAAACGTGTATAAATTATTGACATTAAAAGGGCGGGCATTAAATCAACCCCTACCGACTGTTGAAATTGTTGATATGAGGGAAGAATTAAAAAAGGGAAATCGTTCCATGTTTTCTGAAAAATTAACTGAGTCCATTCGTAATCGGTTAAAAAAGAAAGAGCAAATCGTGTTGTTTTTAAATCGGAGAGGGTATTCTTCCTTCGTTTTATGCCGAGATTGCGGAACGGTGATGCAATGTGAAAATTGTGATATTTCCTTAACATATCATCGCTACAATGAAAAATTAAAATGCCATTATTGTGGATATGAACAGTTTGTACCAACAATTTGTCCAGAATGTAGTAGCGACCATATTCGTTATTTTGGAACAGGTACTCAAAAAGTGGAAGAAGAATTGATGAAACTCTTTCCAGAGGCAAGGGTATTAAGAATGGATGTGGATACGACAAAACAGAAAGGTGCACATGAGGAGATATTAGAGAATTTTGGAGCTGGCAAAGCGGATATACTGCTCGGAACTCAAATGATTGCCAAAGGATTGGACTTTCCAAACATTACCCTTGTTGGTGTATTAAGTGCCGATACTTCGCTGCATTTGCCAGATTTTCGCGCAGCTGAGCGGACATTCCAACTGCTTACTCAAGTAAGTGGTCGTGCGGGTAGAGCGGAAAAGCATGGTGAGGTAATTATTCAATCCTACACACCGGAACATTATGCAATTTTACTTGCGAAAACCCAACAATATGAACCATTTTATGAAAGAGAAATGATGGTTCGCCATGGTGCGGCATATCCACCATATTATTTTATAGCACTCATCCAAGTAGCACATGAAGACGTATTGTTAGCAGCAGAATATGCTAATAAATGTGCAGAATTTCTTCGTACTCATCTTTCTTTTAATGCTTCTATTATTGGACCGACGACAGCAGGCATCGTTCGTCTGCAAAATAGATATCGCTATCAATGTTTGATAAAATACAAAATAGAGCCGAATTTAATTCCAACATTTTTACAGTTAATGAAAATATATCGTACGGATTGGATAAAAAAGGGTGTCGTATTAACAATTGATTTAGACCCCTCCATGATTTAAATAGAAAGAGGTTACCTAATGATTAGAGAAATCGTAAAGCATCCGGCAAAAGTATTAACACAGCCATGTAAAGAAGTAACAGTAATTGATGAAGAGATTATCACTTTATTAGATGATATGTACGAAACGATGGTTGAATATGACGGTATGGGTATTGCTGCTCCTCAAGTTAATGTTCCCCTTCGTATTGCTATTGTTGAGTTAGGTGAAGAGCGAACGTTGATCGAAATGATTAACCCTACAGTCATCGAAACGGACGGTTCATCAGTGGACATCGAAGGTTGTTTAAGTTTCCCTGGGCTTTATGGAGAAGTGGAAAGACCGAATTATGTTAAAATTGAAGCCCATGATCGAAACGGTCAAGTATATCAATTGGAAGCAACGGATTACGATGCTCGCTGTATTTTACATGAAATTGACCATTTAGATGGTATTTTATTCAATTCTAAAATTACACGTGTCTATACTGAAGAAGAATTAGAGGAAATGTTCGAGGAGGAGGAAGAATAAAATATGACAAAAATCGTGTTTATGGGCACTCCGGAATTTTCAGTTCCTATTTTGCGCATGCTTCATGAAGAAGGATATGAAGTTGCAGCAGTCGTCACGCAACCGGACCGTCCTGTTGGAAGAAAACGGGTGCTAACTCCTCCTCCAGTAAAAGAAGAAGCCCTTCGTTTAGGATTAAAAGTTCTTCAACCTGAGAAATTAAAAGGTTCTGAAGAAATGAGCGAATTAATTCATATGAATCCCGATTTAATTGTTACGGCTGCTTATGGTCAAATCTTGCCGAAAGAGTTGTTGGAAGCGCCAAAATGGGGATGCATTAATGTGCATGCATCGCTATTGCCAAAATATCGCGGTGGTGCGCCGATTCATCAAGCCATTATTGACGGAGAAGAGAAAACAGGCGTTACCATTATGTATATGGCAGAAAAATTAGATGCGGGTGATATCATTTCCCAAAGAGAAATCCCTATTGAAGAAATGGACCATACGGGCATCATGTTTGAAAAACTGAGCCTTTTGGGAAGAGATTTATTAAAGGACACGCTTCCTAGCATCCTAAATGGTACAAATGAACGCATTCCGCAGGACGAAACAAGAGCGACTTTTGCACATAATATTACAAGGGAACAAGAGCGAATAGATTGGACAAAAAGTGCGAGAAGTATTTATAACCAAGTGCGTGGCCTACATCCATGGCCTATTGCCTATACAACCTTTAAAGGTGACAATGTGAAAATTTGGTGGGCAAAAGTAGGTGACTCACAAGTTACAGCTCGTCCTGGTGAAGTGGTGAAAATTGAAAAAGATTATTTTGAAGTGGCTACTGGTGAAGGAACCCTTGCAATAATCGAATTACAACCTGCAGGTAAAAAACGCATGTCAGCGGAAGATTATTTACGTGGCGTGGGTTCAAAATTGCAGATTGGAGATTTATTTGAATGAGAAAGAAGAAGAAAAGTATTCATATTTGGGATGGTAATGTGCGAGATGCGGCGTTAAGCATACTACTTGCCGTAGACAAGAACCAAGCATATTCCAACCTATTATTAAACCAAACAATCAATAAATATCATATTGAAGCAAAAGATCGGGCCTTGCTGACGGAATTAACCTATGGAACTCTTCAATATAAATATGCCTTGGATTATTATTTAGAACCGTATATTCGTGGCAAAATAGAACAATGGATTCGATGGCTTTTAAGACTTTCGGTTTACCAAATGGTCTATTTATCGAAAATTCCTGAGCATGCAATTGTTCATGAAGCTGTAGAAATTGCCAAAAGGAGAGGCCATAAAGGGATTGCTTCCATGGTGAATGGTATTTTGCGATCTATCACCAGAATGGGCATTCCGTCGCTAGAAAAAATAAAAGATCCGATTGAGCGTATAGCTATAGAAACAAGCCATCCTAGATGGATTGTAGAAATGTTTGTTGACTCATATGGACTAGAAAAAACGGTTGCTATGTTAAAAGAGAATAATATTCCTCCGAAGCAAACTGTCCGAGTGAATACTTTAAAAGCTACAGTAGGTGAAGCAATAGAGTTATTAGCTCAAGAAGATATTCAAGCAGAACAAAGTAAAGTAATTCCACAATGTTTAAATCTATTAAACGGACAAGCTGCTAGAACGGAAACTTTTCGACAAGGCATCATAACGATTCAAGATGAGAGTTCAATGATGCCAGCAATCGTTTTAAATCCAAAGCCGGGCGAACGGGTACTAGATATGTGTGCCGCTCCTGGTGGAAAAACGACTCATATGGCAGAAATCATGAAAAATGAAGGTTCCATTCTTGCAACGGACATTCATCCTCATAAATTAGATTTAATTGAAGAAAACTGTGCAAGGCTTGGAATTAATATCGTTGAAACAGCGCCAATTGACGGTAGGAAAGCAGTGGAATTATTACAGCCTGAATCATTCGATGCAATCCTTGTTGATGCACCATGCTCTGGATTAGGTGTAATGCGTCGAAAACCGGATATCAAATATACAAAAAGAGAAGAGGATTTTGACCGCTTACATGAAATTCAATTGGAGCTGTTAGATAATGCTGAAAAATTATTAAAACCTGGTGGAAGACTTGTGTATAGCACATGCACAGTCAGCAAAAAAGAAAATGAAGGAACAGTCGAAGCATTTTTAGCGTCTCACCCTGAGATGAAACTTGTACCAATAAACCATTTGCCAAAGCAATTACTAGAAGCACAGCACGAAGGCATGCTGCAAGTTTTTCCACAAGACTTTGGAAGTGATGGTTTCTTTGTTGCTGCCTTTGAAAAAGTTAAGTAAAAAGGAGAATCCTATTTAATGGATAACGCTATTTTTAATGAACGTATAAATGAATTAGTTGAACATGCAGAATCATCACAGAAACGTGTAAAAAAAGAAAAACCACAATTAAAAGAATCCATTTATTCATTAACATTGGATGAATTAAAACAATGGTTGAATGAAAATGGAGAAAAGCCATTCCGTGCTACACAAATTTATGAATGGCTTTATAATAAGCGGGTTAAAACTTTTGATGAAATGACAAATTTATCGAAGCAATTGCGAGATAAACTTAAAGAAAACTTTGCATTTACAACCCTTTCAACGATTGTAAAACAAGAATCAAAAGATGGAACAATCAAATTTTTATTTCAATTACAAGACAACTATTCCATTGAAACGGTATTAATGCGCCATGACTATGGAAACTCCGTCTGTGTGACAACGCAAGTGGGTTGTCGGATTGGTTGTACTTTTTGTGCGTCAACTTTAGGCGGATTAAAAAGACATTTGCTTGCAGGAGAAATCGTTGAGCAAGTGGTCAAAGTGCAACAAACGTTAGATGAAGTCGGAGAAAGAGTATCCCATGTGGTGATTATGGGAATCGGTGAACCATTCGATAATTATGATGCAATGATGAAGTTTTTAAAAGTCATCAATCACGAAAAAGGCTTAAATATTGGAGCGCGTCATATAACTGTTTCTACCTCTGGTATAATACCTAAAATTTACCAGTTCGCGGATGAACAATTGCAAATTAATTTCGCATTGTCTCTTCACGCACCAAATCAAGAACTGCGTGAACGTTTAATGCCGATTGCTAGAGCGTATAAGTTAGATAAATTAATGGAAGCAATACGCTATTATACGAATAAAACTGGACGCCGTGTCACATTTGAGTATGGGTTGTTCGGTGGTGTAAACGATTCTATTGAGCACGCAGAAGAACTAGCCCAACTGATAAAAGGAATTAAAAGCCATGTCAATTTAATTCCCGTAAACTACGTACCAGAGCGAGATTATGTGCGTACTCCAAGAAATCAAATATTTGCCTTTGAAAAAGCATTAAAAAAGAATGGCGTCAATGTAACAATTCGCAGAGAGCATGGCTCAGATATTGATGCAGCGTGTGGGCAATTACGGGCGAAAGAGAGAGTTCACGAGACGAGGTGACAATTGTGAAGTTTACGGTTGAAAGTGATGTAGGGAGAAAAAGAGTTATTAATGAAGATAGGGCAGCTTTTTTAGAGCGCCCTGATTCATTAAAACTTGCTTTATTAGCGGATGGAATGGGTGGTCATAACGCGGGTGATGTTGCAAGTGAAATGGCAATTCAAGAAATGTCCAATTATTTTCTACAGGCAGAATTTCAAAATGCAACGGTGGAAGAAAAGCGAAAGTGGATGCAGGAAGCCATATCAAACATCAACGAAAAAATTTACAACCATTCCTTAGAACATGAAAACTGTAAAGGAATGGGGACGACATTTATAGCCGTGTTGATTGACCATAATCATTGTTTAATTGGTCATATTGGAGATAGTCGAGTATATCATTTTACATCAACTAGCGTTGACTTAATAACTCGTGATCATTCGTACGTTAATATATTAGTAGATAGTGGAGAAATCAGTGAGGAAGAAGCACAAAATCATCCGCAAAAAAATTTTATTGTGAAAGCTTTAGGCACAGAACCCACCATTGAACCGGATTTTTACGAGCTAACCCTGAAGGAATATTCTTATTTACTTATCTGTTCAGACGGGTTAAGCAATAAAATATCAACGGAGGAAATGGCTGCCATCATTACTTATCCGATGCCTATTGCTGAAAAAGGTCGGAAACTAGTGCAATTAGCAAATGATAGCGGAGGAGAAGACAATATTTCCCTCATTCTATTAATGATGACTGAAGAGGAGGTGTAATTTATGCTTGAAGGTAAACGCATTAATGATCGCTACAAAGTTCTTGAACTCATTGGCGGCGGGGGCATGAGTTATGTTTATCTAGCCCATGACGTTATATTAAATCGAGATGTGGCCATTAAAGTGTTGCGTTATGATTCAACAAATGAAGAAGAAAGTATGCGCCGCTTTCACCGAGAAGCTTTATCTGCAACAAGTTTAATGCATCCGAATATCGTCAGTATTTATGATGTCGGCGAAGATGGCGATATGCATTATATTGTTATGGAGTATGTAAAAGGGAAAACGCTAAAGCAGTACATAAAAGAAAATGCACCGCTTTCTCCTGCTCGAAGCGTTCAAATTATGAAACAACTAACGAGCGCCATTAGTCATGCCCATGAAAATCAAATTATACACCGGGACATCAAACCGCAAAACATTTTAATGGATGAAGCAGGTAATGTGAAAATAACAGATTTTGGGATTGCTACTTCCCTTGCTGCAACAAGTTATACAAAAACGAATTCAGTCATTGGGACAGTTCATTATTTGTCTCCTGAACAAGCACGCGGCGGAATAGCAACGAAAAAATCAGACATTTATGCACTAGGGATTGTGTTATATGAGTTGCTAACTGGAGAGGTACCCTTCTCTGGGGAATCCGCAGTATCAATTGCTTTAAAACATTTGCAAGCAGAAACACCTTCTGTTCGTAACTTCGATGCTTCCATTCCACAAAGTTTAGAAAATGTGATTTTAAAGGCGACAGCAAAAAATCCTGACCATAGATATGCTTCAGTGGAAGAGATGGCAGCGGATTTAGAAACGGTATTATCTCCCTCTCGGCAACATGAACCGAAATTTCGCCCTCCTGTTGATAATGAAGAAACGAAAGCTATTCCAGTTATAAAAGATGTAATGCCAATCGATGAATTGGCAAAAACGAAAGAAATAAAACCGATCATTTCAGATCATAAAAAGAAAACAAAAAATGAAGAAGTGGAAAAGAAACCTACAAAACTAAAGAAAAATAGAAAAAAACTTTGGACAATCATCGGGGCAGCTGCTCTTGTTCTCATCATTGGACTAATTGGACTCGTTAACTTGATGATGCCGGATAAAGTTGAGATACCGGACGTTTCAAATATGGAAGTGGAAGAAGCTACTGAGATTCTAAAAAAGGCAGGATTTGTCATCGGTGAAATCCGTGAAAAGAATTCCGATGAAATTGAAGAAGGGCTAGTCATAGAAACTGATCCAAAAGCTGGTTTATCAAGAGTAAAAGGAACAGAAATTGATTTAATCATTTCAATTGGCAACGAAAAAGTTGAAATGAACGATTATGTAGGAAAACAATTAAATCAAGTTCTTTCCATCATTAGTGAAGAATTTAAGGATGTAAAAATCATCGAGGAATATTCAAATCAACCGGAAGGGACAATCATTGGTCAAGATCCAGCACCGGGAGAAGAAGTTGTACCTGAAGATTCAATTGTAACGCTTACAGTTAGTAAAGGGAAACAAATTGGAACTGTCAGTGATTTAACAGGCTTTAATCAATCTGCTATGAGGGAATATGAAAAGACTTCAGGATTTAAAATTAAAATTGTCGAAGAAGTGTATTCAGACGACATTCCAGCTGGAAGCGTCGTATCACAAGATCCTAAGCCGAACACAAAATTAGAAATTGGAGAATCGGTGAACGTAGTAATTTCAAAAGGACCTAAACAAAAACGCGAAAAATTATATGTAAAAGAAGTTGTGATACCGTATGATCATGCATTAATGGGTGAAGAACAAATAGTTAGAATTTACATTCAAGACAAATCTAATACGATGGATAAACCGTATGATGAAATTAAAATTACTGAAGATACGACTTATCAAATCCAATTAGTAATTCAAGAGGGTTCAACAGCATCCTACATGATTGAAAAAGATTCGGTAATTATTGAAAAAGATACAATACCATTTGAAAGAGGAGATTAAGGAGGAATTGGATGCCTAATGGGCAAATTCGAAAGGCTTTAAGTGGATATTATTATGTGTACGATGAAGGAAAATTATTGCAATGTCGAGGACGAGGGGTATTCCGTAAGCGAGGGGAACAGCCTCTCGTCGGCGACTTTGTTGAATATGAGAAAGTGGAAGAAGGATCTGATGGTGTTATAAAGAAAATTTTTCCGCGAAAAAATGAATTAATACGACCACCTATTGCAAATGTTGATCAATCATTGCTCGTATTTTCTGTAAAAGAGCCTGATTTTAATACAATTTTACTGGATCGTTTTTTAGTAATATTGGAATCTCATCAAGTGATCCCAATCATTTGCTTAACTAAGATGGATTTGTTGACGGAAAAAGAAAAAGATGAAATAAATTCATATATCAAAATCTATAAAGATATTGGCTATGAAGTGGTAGATACTTACAAAAACGATCCAACATTACTAGATAGATTAGAGCCGATCCTTAAAGGAAAAACAACAGTATTGGCAGGACAATCTGGAGTTGGAAAGTCTACATTATTAAACACTTTAATTCCAAATCTCAATTTAAAAACAGGGGAAATATCCCAAAGCCTTGGAAGAGGAAAGCATACGACAAGACATGTTGAGTTAATCGAAGTTGCTGGTGGACTTGTTGCAGATACACCAGGATTTAGTTCTTTTGAATTTGACCATCTTGAAAAAGAGGATTTAACAACTTGTTTTCCTGAGTTTGAACGAAAAAAAGATGAATGCAAATTTCGTGGGTGTCTTCATTTGAAAGAACCAAAATGTGCCATAAAGGCTGGGGTTGAATCTGGAGACATTCTAGAATTTCGTTACGAACATTATTTACAATTTTTGAAAGAAATAATAGATCGAAAGCCGAGGTATTAGTTATGATAAAAATAGCACCATCCATATTATCAGCGAATTTTGCGAAATTAGGGGACGAAGTAAAGGAAGTGGAGGAAGCTGGAGCAGACCTTATTCATATTGATGTAATGGATGGTCATTTCGTTCCTAATATTACAATGGGTCCTATCGTTGTGGAGGCTTTACGTCCCGTTACAAAATTACCGTTAGATGTGCATTTAATGATTGAAAATCCAGATCAGTATATTGAGGCATTTGCAAAAGCTGGAGCAGATTGGATTTCTGTTCATGTCGAAGCTTGTCCACATTTACATCGCACGATTCAACTAATTCGTTCTTTTGGTGTAAAACCTGGAGTAGTATTAAATCCGCACACACCGATTGAAATGATTCAACACGTTTTAGGAGAAGTAGATTTTGTATTGTTGATGACGGTGAACCCTGGTTTTGGGGGACAAAAGTTTATTGATAGCGTTGTGCCCAAAATTGAAGCTCTCTCCAAAATGATTAAAGAAAACGGATATAATGTAGAAATTGAAATTGATGGCGGCATTACGGAGGAAACAATTATTCCGTGTGCGAAAGCGGGAGCGACGATTTTTGTAGCTGGTTCAGCTATTTACAATAAAGAAGATCGAAAATCTGCGTTGCAGGCTATTAAAACGAGTGGTGAGGCTGCAATTCAGCAATGAAAAGAGTATTAATTTGTGCTGGCGGTCCAAAAAACGAATTATGTTCATTTGAAATGTATGCTAAAGAAAAGGACATGTATTTTATTGGTGCAGATCGCGGCGCACTTTATTTGCTTGAAAAAGGAATTGTTCCAGATGAAATCATCGGGGATTTTGATTCATTATCGAAAGAAGAATGGGAAATAATTCGCTCTAAAGTAAAAAAAATTGAAAAGTATCGCTCAGAAAAAGATGAAACTGACACCGACTTAGCACTGCTAAAAGCTGTTTCCTACAATCCGAATGAAATTTTGATTACAGGAGTAACTGGTGGACGCTTGGACCATTTTGAAGCGGCTCTTCGTTCTTTATATAAAATGAAGGCACAATGTCCGCATATTGAACATAGAATTATTAATAGCCACAATGAAATTAGCATACTGTTACCAGGAACGCATACGATTTCTCGAGATGAAAGATATCGTTACCTTTCATTTTTCTCTTTTATACAAGCGGTAGAAAATGTGACGTTACGCGGTGTGAAATATGAGACAACGCGGGAGAGGATTGAAGTGGGTTCTAGCCGATTTACTAGCAATGAGCTCGTAGGGGAGCAAGGTTATATCTCCTTTTCATCAGGCATATGTTTAATGATAAGAAGCAGTGACTTATAAGGAGGTCTCAGTGTGCGAGTTTATACTTTTCAATTGCCAAAGTTTTTAAGTAATCTTACCCGTTCTTGCATCAATTTGTTCTCAGGCAGTAATAAAAAGAAAAAAAGAAAAGAGTAGTTTATCGTATTCATCTGTTATTATCTTTTGATTATTTTGGTCTAGCTCCCAGTAAGGGGCTGTCTGAAAAGCAATTTGAGACGGTCTCTTTGTGACTGTCGCGCATAGTTACAGATAAGTTGCGACAAGGATTGTGAAAACTTTGTTTTACTACCGCAGGAGTAAAAGATTTATCAGAGACATCATAAGAAGTAAGGGTGTGTAGAAAGTTTTCAATTTTCTACACACCTCCTTTTATTTTCTCTCAAAATAAAAAAGCGTAAATAAAGTACGTTAAAAACGACTTTACTTACGCTTTTATATACGCGTCATTATACACGTTCTACTTTACCTGATCTTAAAGCACGAGTAGAAACCCAAACGCGTTTAGGTTTTCCATCAACTAAAATACGTACTTTTTGAAGGTTAGGTTTCCAAGTACGTTTGTTAGCGTTCATTGCGTGTGAACGTTTATTACCTGTACGAGTTTTACGACCAGTTACTACACATTTTTTTGGCATCTATATTCCCTCCTTACAGATGAATCTGAAAGATTTTTTTCAGTTCGAGTATTTCACATACCATAATAATTTAACATAGACAAAAAATCTATGCAACTATTTTAGAGAATAGTTTCAAGAAAAAAACCTTTACAGTCTAATAAAAAAGATGAAGGATTAGGTGAAAAAATGTTGTTACAAAATAAAATATAACACAAGATTTTAACGAAGTTATAGGAAAATACTGATAAACTAGACGAGCAACATCGTTCTCTTTTATAATCAAATTTTGTATAGTACAATATTTTTAGTTAAAATGAGCCAAGGGGGCAGTATCATGTCAATCGAAATTAGAACAGATTACGGCCAAATTGATATTTCTAATGATGTTATCGCTCAAATTGCTGGTGGAGCAGCTATTGAATGTTATGGTATTGTTGGAATGGCAAGTAAACATCAAATTCGAGATGGGTTAACGGATATTTTGAGAAAAGAGAATTTTGCGAAAGGTGTCATTGTACGGCAAGAAGGAGAAGATCTCCACATTGATATGTATATCATTGTCAGCTATGGGACTAAAATTTCTGAAGTAGCTTATCAAGTCCAATCAAAAGTAAAGTACACAATAAATAAGACATTAGGTTTGAACGTGAAATCAGTCAATATTTTCGTTCAAGGCGTTCGTGTAATGAACGGTGAATAGAGGAGGATATTAATCGAATGAAGTTATTAGATGGAACAAAATTTGCAGAGATGGTTCAGATGGGATCGCACCATCTAACTCAAAATGCAGATTTTGTAGATTCATTAAACGTATTCCCAGTACCAGATGGAGATACGGGAACTAATATGAATTTATCAATGATATCCGGGGCAAAAGAAACGGAAGCAAACGCCCAAAAACATATCGGTAAAACTGCCCAAAGCTTATCAAAAGGTTTATTAATGGGGGCACGAGGAAACTCAGGGGTAATCTTATCCCAACTATTCCGTGGCTTTGGAAAATATTTAGAAAAAGAAAGTGAAATTAACGCGAAACAATTTGCTCAAGCTTTTCAAGCGGGAGTAGACACTGCCTATAAAGCGGTTATGAAGCCTGTGGAAGGGACAATTTTAACAGTTGCTCGTGAAGCAGCGGCAAAAGCGGTTGAAGTGGCAGAACATGAACAAGATATCATTAAAGTGATGGAAGCGCTTGTAGAAGAAGCTAAAAATTCATTAAAACGCACACCAGAATTGCTCCCTGTACTGAAAGAAGTTGGTGTAGTTGATAGTGGCGGACAAGGTCTTGTTATTATTTATGAAGGCTTTTTAGCATCATTAAAAGGGGAAGCGCTACCAGAAAAAACGAAAGTCGATAATCTTGAAGAATTAGTAAATGCTGAACATCATCGAGCTCAAGAGTTTATGAGCACTGAAGATATCGTATATGGCTATTGTACGGAGATTATGGTTCGTTTTGAGCCAGGAAAAGAACCGTTTGATGAAGGGAAATTCCGTGAAGACTTGAGTAATCTCGGAGATTCTTTACTTGTTGTTTCAGACAACGAAATAGCGAAAGTACATATTCACACTGAAACTCCTGGAGTTGTTCTGAACGAAGGGCAAAAATATGGAAGCCTCATAAAAATAAAAGTTGATAATATGCGCGAACAACATTCAGCGATCGTGAATTCCGAGAAAGATGAAAAACAAACGGTAGAAAAACATCCATATGCTGTTGTGACTGTTGCAATGGGTGAGGGGATTAGCAACTTGCTTCGTAGTATTGGAGCCTCTTATGTCATTGAAGGCGGTCAAACGATGAATCCGTCTACAGAAGATATCGTGAAAGCGGTAAAAGAAATAGGTGCGGAAAAAGTATTAATTTTACCAAACAACAAAAATATTGTGATGGCTGCTGAACAGGCGGTTGAATTATTAGATATTGAAGCGGCAGTTGTGCCGACAAAAACAATTCCTCAAGGTATGGCAGCAATCCTTGCATTCAATCCAGAAGCCTCTGTTGAAGAAAATAAAGAAGCGATGACAGAAGCGATTGCAGGAGTAAAGACGGGTCAAATTACCTTTGCTGTTAGAGATACGACGATTGACGGAGTAGAAATCCATAAAGATGATTACATGGCACTTGCTGACGGAAAAATTGTTGCTTCAACTTCCGATATGTTAGATGCTACTTATAATTTATTGTCTCATCTAATTGATGATGACACAGAAATTGTAACGATGATTTATGGTGAAGATGCAACTGAAGAACAAGTCAATGCAGTCGTTCAGTTCATTGAGGATCGATTCTCACATGTAGAATTGGATATTATCGATGGAAAACAAACATTATATCCGTTTATCTTCTCAGTAGAATAAAAAAGCGTCTCTTCTAGGGACGTTTTTTATTTTATATAGAGTTTCTAATAAGTGGCAGGTGAAAAAAATATTATTGTTTTGATAGAAACTGATAGTTCATGTTACACTTAATTCAAACTTAACAAATAGGTGATGTTATGAAATTTACCTCTGTTTTTGATATTATCGGTCCCATCATGGTAGGACCTTCTTCCTCTCATACAGCAGGAGCTGTTCGGATAGGGAAAGTGGCAAGGGATTTATTTGGAAAAAAACCAACGTGGGCAAAAATCCATTTATATGGTTCTTTTGCGGAAACTTACCGCGGTCATGGGACAGATGTTGCCATTGTAGGTGGATTATTAAATTTTGACACTTTCGATACTAGAATTATTGATTCCTTTAAGCATGCAAAAGAAGAAAATTTACAATTTGAATTTATTCCAGAAACAGCAAACAAAGAACATCCTAATACAGCAAGAATAGTATTGGGTGATGAAGAATCGGAATTGTCGATTGAAGCGATTTCGATTGGCGGTGGAAAAATTGAAATTAGTGAAGTAAATGGATTTAAATTGCGTTTAACTGGCGGGATGCCTACTATTTTAGTCGTTCACAATGACCGGGCAGGTTGCATTGCGAATGTAGCCAACATTTTAGCCATGCATGATGTGAATATCGGGCATATGGAAGTGTCTCGAATCGACCGCGGTTCTACAGCATTAATGGTTATTGAAGTTGACCAAAATGTAGATGAAAAAATACTAACTCAAATTTCTTTAATCCCTAATATTACGAAAGTTTCGAAAATCAATACTTAAAAGAGGAGATGCTATGGATTTACTATTTCGAAATGTCAGAGAATTAATTGAGCTTTGTGAAAATGAAAATAAAAGCATTTCTGAAGTGATGATTGAACAAGAAATATTAATGACGAATCGCTCTAGAGAAGAAATTATTGAGCAGATGGATAAAAATTTAACTGTGATGGAACAAGCAGTTGAACGAGGATTAAAAGGTGTAAAATCAGTCACTGGTTTGACTGGTGGTGATAGTGTTTTATTGCAAAAGTACATTGAAAAAGGAAACACTCTATCAGGGGAATTGATGTTAGATGCGGTAAGTAAGGCGATGGCAACAAATGAAGTGAATGCAGCTATGGGAATCATTTGTGCAACACCTACTGCTGGTTCCGCCGGAGTAGTGCCTGGCACTCTTTTTGCTGTAAAGAATAAGCTTAATCCTACTCGTGAACAAATGATTCGTTATTTATTTACTGCAGGTGCTTTCGGGTTCGTGGTAGCAAATAACGCAAGCATTTCTGGTGCAGCTGGAGGTTGCCAAGCGGAGGTAGGTTCAGCCGCAGGAATGGCCGCTGCTGCCATTGTAGAAATGGCTGGAGGAACTCCAAAACAAAGTGCAGAAGCTTTCGCCATTACGTTAAAAAATATGCTAGGTCTAGTTTGTGACCCGGTCGCTGGATTGGTGGAAGTTCCTTGTGTAAAACGTAATGCAATCGGTGCTAACAACGCTCTTGTTGCTGCGGACATGGCGCTTGCTGGAATCGAAAGTAGAATTCCTTGTGATGAAGTAATTGGTGCTATGTTTAGAATTGGGCAAACAATGCATCCAAACTTGAAAGAAACTGGTAGAGGAGGACTTGCTGCTACACCGACTGGAAAAGCAATTGCTGCAAAAATATTTGGAGCGTGAAGATATATTGGGACAAATCGAATTAGAACCCGTTACCAATATTAAAGGCGTAGGAACAGAAACCGCTGAATTATTAAATGAATTAGGGATTTATCATATACATGATCTAATCATGTATTTTCCATATCGGTATGAGGACTTTCGATTAAAGGATTTAGCAGAAACGCCTCATAACGAACAAGTAACAATAGAAGCAAGAGTAGAAGGCATGCCTGTCGTCTTTTTTACCGGACGGAAAAAGTCAAGACTTCAAGTAAGCGTTTTCTCTGGTAGGCATATTGTTAAAGTGGTTTTCTTTAATCAACATTATTTAAAAGAACGGTTAACTCCAGGTACCATTATTACTGTTTCAGGGAAATGGGATAGAGGACGGCAAACGATAACTGCATCGTCAGTCAAATTTGGAGCGAAGGAGATTAACCAAGATTTTGAACCGGTTTATCGTTTAAAAGGCAATCTGCATCAAAATAAATTTCGGAAGTTTATGCGGCAAGCACTCGATCTTGCAAAAGGGCAGATGGCTGAAAAGCTGCCAAATAAAATAAGAGAACAATATCAATTGTTATCTATCGAAGAAGCATTAGAGGGCATTCATTTTCCGAAAGATGCTAATCATTTGAAGCAGGCTCGCAGGCGTTTTGTTTACGAGGAACTTCTTATGTTTCAACTGCGCATTCAAGCATTGCGTAAGTCGAGAAAAGATCATGAAAAAGGAATTGTTATTCAGTATGATTTAGAAAAACTTAAGAAATTTATTCAACAAATTCCTTTTGAATTGACAAATGCCCAAAAACGAGTCGTCAATGAAATTTGCAAAGATTTAAAATCACCATTTCGCATGAATAGGCTTCTGCAGGGGGATGTTGGTTCAGGGAAAACGATTGTTGCTGCAATAACCTTGTATGCTTGCGTTACAGCAGGTTTCCAAGGTGCTTTAATGGCACCTACGGAAATATTAGCAGAACAACATTATGCTTCTCTGGAAAGTTTATTCCAACCGATGAGTGTAAAAATTGCACTGCTAACGGGCTCTACAAAAGCAAAAGACCGAAAAATCATTTTAGAACAGTTGGAGAATGGGGAAATCCAAGTCATTATTGGAACACATGCCCTAATTCAACCTGATGTCACGTTCAATCGTCTAGGGTTTGTCATAACCGATGAACAACATCGCTTTGGAGTGGAACAAAGGAGAATCTTGAGGGAAAAAGGGATGCACCCAGACGTGCTATTTATGACAGCAACACCTATTCCGCGTACATTAGCTATTACGGCATTTGGAGAAATGGATATTTCCGTCATTGATGAAATGCCTTCTGGACGCAAGCAAATTGAGACGCACTGGATGAAAAAAGAACAGTTGAATGCAAGCCTTGTGAAAATGGAGATGGAATTGAAAAAAGGTCGCCAAGCATACGTTATATGTCCATTAATTGAAGAATCAGAGAAGATAGATGTCCAAAATGCGGTAGAGGTATATGAACAGTTAAGAAGAATATTCCACGGACGCTACAAAGTAGGGCTCATGCACGGTCGGCTTCATCCCGATGAAAAAGATCAAGTGATGCGAGATTTTAAAGAAGGGAACATACATGTGCTCGTTTCTACGACAGTTGTGGAAGTAGGAGTGAACGTGCCGAATGCAAGTTTCATGCTAATTTATGATGCGGATCGTTTTGGGCTTGCACAGCTCCATCAGCTGCGTGGTCGAGTTGGACGTGGGAACTATCAATCTTACTGTGTGTTGCTAGCAAATCCAAAAACCGATGAAGGAATTGAACGAATGAGGAGTATGACAGAAACGAATGATGGTTTCCGTTTAGCTGAAAAAGATTTAGAATTACGTGGCCCTGGAGACTTCTTCGGTAAAAAACAAAGCGGCTTACCGGAATTTAAAATAGCTGACTTAGTGCATGATTATCGAGTATTGGAAGTTGCTCGAAATGATGCTGTAAAGCTTATTAATGATGAGCGTTTTTGGAAAGAGGATGAGTATAGGCTTCTGCGGGAAATGTTAGAACAATCCGGTGCATTAAATGGAGAGAGAATGGATTGATGTACTCAATTAATAGAAAGCAAGAACAAAACATAAATTAAAGAGAGGATTTAGGAAGTATTTTTATTGAGCATTGAAAGAACTCAATAATTGAACGTAACAATTCGTTGTTGCGTTCTTTTTTATGGAAATGTATACTGGTATTAGTACCAAGTGCTAAAACAGAAGAAAGTAGGTGGCGAATGTTGATAAAAAAATCGAAAAAAGAACGGCAGCAATTACTTTTAGAAACGATTGAGGAAAATCCATTCGTCACGGATGAACAACTTGCTACAAAATTTGGTGTGAGCGTTCAAACGATTCGCCTCGATCGGATGGAATTATCAATTCCGGAACTAAGAGAACGAATAAAAGATGTTGCGGAAAGAAATTTAGAAAATGAAGTAAAGTCATTACCTATTAACGAAGTAATCGGTGAAATTATTGATATCGAGTTAGATAAGAGAGCCATATCCATTTTTGATGTAAAAGAAGAACATGTTTTCCAAAGAAATGGAATCGCCCGTGGACATCATTTATTTGCCCAAGCCAACTCCCTATGTGTTGCAGTGATTAATGATGAACTTGCATTAACAGTTCGGTCAAATGTTGTATTTATTAAACCTGTTCGTGCAGGAGACCGAGTAGTAACGAAAGCGATTGTCCGAGAAACTAACACTGAAAAAAATCGAACGTATATCGATGTTATTTCGACGGTAAACAACGAAACCGTGTTCAAAGGCGAATTTGAAATGTATCGCACGAAAGGTGAAGGTGAACAAAAATGAAAATTGCAATTGACGGTATGGGCGGAGATCATGCACCTCAGAAAATTGTGGAAGGTGTCAACGAAGCTTTAAAAGATTTTACAAACATAGAAATACTACTATTTGGAAGAAAAGAAGAATTAGAAAAATACATTATACAAAATGACCGTCTAGAAATCATTCACTGTGAAGAAGTCATTACTGGAGAAGATGATCCTGTCCGTTCCGTTCGACGAAAAAAGGATTCATCGATGACACGCATGTTGGAAGCTGTAAGTGAAGGGAAAGTAGACGCATGTATTTCTGCTGGTAATACAGGTGCATATATGTCCGGCGGATTATTCAAAGTGGGGCGAATAGAAGGGGTATCAAGGCCTGCTCTCGCAACAATCCTGCCAACAGTTGATGGTAAAGGGTTTTTAATGCTAGATTTAGGTGCAAATGCAGACGCAAAACCTGAAAATCTTTTTCAATATGCGGTGATGGGTAATATTTATGCTCAAAAAGTTCAAGGAATAGCACGCCCTCGAATTGGGTTGTTGAATATTGGAACTGAAGAAAATAAAGGGAATGAACTGACAAAAGCAGTTTATGGCATGTTGCAGCAAGGAGATTTCAACTTTGTCGGTAATGTGGAAGCACGCGACTTGCTTGAAGGGGTTGCAGATGTCGTTGTAACAGATGGCTTTACAGGCAATATGGTGTTAAAGTCCATTGAAGGTACAGCAGGAACATTAATGAAAATGTTAAAAGACGTATTCATGGCTTCTACTAAAACAAAGCTTGGTGCATTACTCGTAAAAAATGAATTAAAAGGATTAAAAAATAAACTAGACTACTCCGAACATGGCGGAGCATTGCTTTTCGGGTTGCAGGCTCCTGTCGTGAAAGCTCATGGATCATCCGATGCGAGAGCGATTTATAATACAATACGCCAAGCTGCTATGATGGTTGAAAATGATATCGTCAACGTCATGAAGCAAGCAATACTAGAAAGTCAGAAAGAAAATGAGTAAAGGAGACGACAAATGTCAAAAATAGCATTTATTTTTCCAGGACAAGGCTCTCAAAAAGTAGGAATGGGTGCAGAGTTTGTAGCCAATGATGAAGCGAGCAAAGCTTTTTATGATCAAGCGGATCAAGCTTTAAATATTAAACTATCAACATTAATGTTAGAGGGACCACAAGAAGAACTAACGTTAACTTACCATGCTCAACCTGCGCTGCTTACAACAGGAGTGATGATTGCATCCAAATTAATGGAAGCTGGTATTACTCCTGACTATACAGCAGGACATTCATTAGGAGAGTATGGATCTTTCGTTATTGCAGGATCGTTATCTTTTGAAGAGGCTGTCAAAATCGTTCATAAACGAGGTCTTTACATGAATGAAGCGGTGCCAGCTGGTCAAGGTGCTATGGCTGCGATTTTAGGAATGGATGAAGAGCCTTTAAAAGAAGTATGTGCTGAAATCACTAATAACGGTGATTTAGTACAACTTGCTAACTTAAACTGCCCTGGCCAAATTGTCATTTCAGGTACAAAAGCAGGTGTAGAAAAAGCATCTCAATTGGCGAAAGAAAAAGGTGCGAAAAGAGCCATCCCACTTGATGTAAGTGGACCATTCCACTCTGAATTGATGAAAGATGCGGCAATAAAATTAGAAAAGGAAATCGAGCAAGTAGAAATTTCACAACCAAATATTCCGATTATTAGTAATGTACATGCAGGAATATTGGAAGATGTGGAATCCATCAAGAAAGAAATGGTGGAACAAGTTTATAGCCCTGTACAATGGGAACGTGATGTTCGCAAGATGTTGGAATGTGGTGTTACAACATTTATCGAATGTGGACCAGGTAAAGTATTATCAGGATTAGTCAAAAAAATCGATCGCTCAGTAAAAACATATTGTGTATATGATATAGCAACGTTTGAAGAAGTTGTAAAGGAATTGAAGGGGTGAAAACATGGGAAAGTTAGATGGTAAAACGGCAGTTGTAACGGGAGCTTCAAGAGGAATCGGACGTGCCATTGCATTGGAACTGGCAAAAGAGGGTGCCAATATAGTCGTGAACTACAGCGGCAGTAAAGAAAAAGCAGATGAAGTGGTAGAAGAAATTTTAAAAATTGGTAAAAAAGCTATTGCAGTTCAAGCTAATGTTGCAGATAATGAATCAGTACAAAACTTAATGAAAACAGCATTAGATGAATTTGGCTCAATTGATATTCTCGTAAACAATGCAGGCATTACTCGAGATAATTTATTGATGCGTATGAAGGAAGAAGAATGGGATGAAGTTATTCAAACGAACTTAAAAGGCGTATTCCTATGCACAAAAGCTGTAACTCGCCAAATGATGAAACAACGTTCTGGTCGCATTATCAACATTGCTTCAGTCGTTGGCGTGACGGGGAACGCTGGACAAGCCAATTACACAGCAGCAAAAGCAGGTGTTATTGGATTGACGAAAACGACTTCAAGAGAGTTGGCATCACGAAATATTTTAGTGAATGCTGTAGCTCCAGGATTTATTACGACAGAAATGACAGACGCTCTTCCGGAAGATATTAAAAACTCTATGCTTTCACAAATTCCATTAGCCAAACTTGGTAAGCCAGAACATGTAGCAAAAGCAGTTGTATTTTTGGCTTCAGACGATGCTGAATATATTACTGGACAAGTTCTTCATGTGGATGGCGGCATCGCAATGTAATCAAAAATTGTGGGCTACTAACTATAAATAATGTTGATTAACCATCCTTTCATGAAAGACTCTTTGAACAGGAAACACTTTTATGTATACTATTGAAGGGAGGTGACCTAAATGAGCACAGTATTAGAACGTGTAACAAAAGTAATCGTTGACCGTCTTGGTGTTGACGAAAGCGAAGTAAAAGAAGAAGCATCTTTCCGTGAAGATTTAGGTGCTGATTCATTAGACGTTGTAGAATTAGTAATGGAACTTGAAGATGAATTCGATATGGAAATCTCTGATGAAGATGCAGAAAAAATCGTTACTGTTGGCGATGCAATCAAGTATATCGAAAGTAAATTAAACTAATTTATAAGAGGCACATCCCGCACAACGTGGCTGATGGGTGCCTCTTTTCATTGCTTAAATTCATTAAAAGAAAAATGAAAAGTGAATTTGGGTTATAATAAAAACAATGTATTTATTCGATGTGAAGATATGTGGATAAATCTTTTATCCTTATATCTTTACTGTTTCGAATAACAACGATATATTTACGAGAGAAATGAATAGGAAGGCAGATTGTTCATGACGATAAAAAGAAAAGGTACTCAACAAAAAAATGGAGTGTTTCCCGAAAAAATTAAACAGCAATTTGAAGAATTACAAGAAGAATTAAATATCACGTTCAATAACAAGAATTTACTTTACCAAGCTTTTACCCATTCATCCTATGTGAATGAGCATCGCAAAAAATTATTTGCTGATAATGAACGATTAGAATTTTTAGGTGATGCAGTTCTTGAACTATCAGTATCTAAATTTTTATTTGATCGTTACCCGCATATGAGTGAAGGAGAATTGACGAAGCTTCGAGCTTCCATCGTTTGTGAGCCATCCCTTGTGATATTCGCAAACGAATTGAATTTCGGAAAATATGTACTTTTAGGTAAAGGTGAAGAATTGACTGGTGGAAGAGAGAGACCAGCGTTGCTTGCCGACGTATTTGAATCCTTTATTGGTGCCCTTTATTTAGATCAAGGTTTAGATTCTGTTGTTCAGTTTTTACAAAGAGTCGTGTTCCCTAAAGTTGAAGTCGGTGCTTTTTCGCATGTGATGGATTTTAAAAGCCAATTGCAAGAATTGGTGCAGCAATCAAATACTGGAGTATTACATTATGAAATTATTGACGAAAGAGGGCCTGCCCACAATCGGACATTCGTTTCCCGCGTATTGCTAAACGACAAAGAACTTGGAATTGGACGCGGAAAATCGAAAAAAGAGGCTGAACAGCAAGCTGCACAAAATGCAATGGTTGCGCTAAATCAGTCCTTGCATAAGGAGGAATAATATGTTCCTTAAGCGACTTGAAGTAGTAGGTTTTAAATCATTCGCGGATCGCATCGGTATCGATTTTGTTCCAGGGGTAACTGCAGTTGTAGGCCCTAATGGTAGTGGAAAGAGCAATGTAACCGATGCGATTCGTTGGGTCTTAGGGGAACAGTCGGCAAAAAGCTTGCGCGGTTCGAAAATGGAAGATGTTATATTTGCTGGAAGCGCATCTCGAAAACCTTTGAACTTTGCTGAAGTTACGTTGATTTTAAACAATGAAGATGAAGAAGTGGGTATTCCCTATTCTGAAATTAGCGTAACTCGACGAGTATATCGTTCGGGTGAAAGCGAATATCTATTGAATAATCAGCAATGCCGCCTGAAAGATATTACGGATTTGTTTATGGATTCAGGATTAGGGAAAGAAGCCTTTTCTATTATCTCTCAAGGCCGAGTTGATGAAATTTTAAATAGTAAACCGGATGATCGCCGAACAATATTTGAAGAAGCAGCTGGAATATTAAAATATAAACTGCGCAAAAAAAAGGCAGAGCAAAAATTATTGGAAACCGATGACAACTTACATCGAGTGTTAGACATTTTACATGAATTGGATAGCCGTTTAGAGCCATTAAAAATCCAGAGTTCTGCAGCAAAAGACTACCTTCACATGACAGAAGAATTGAAAGAATTGGATATGTCACTGATCGTTCATGATTTAGAAGAGCACCATCAAGAACTACTCATTGTCAAGGAAGAGCACGAACAACTGGAACAACAAGAGCAAAATCAAGCATCAGAAATAGCAAATTTACAAACAAAAATGGACGAACTCCGCACAAAAATCCATAACATTGATGAGACGATTGATGCTGCGCAAGAACGACTAGTTGAAGCGAGTGCTGAAGTGGAGCGTTGGGAAGGACGAAAAGCGTTAATGCAGGAAAAACGCTCCAATGCAGAAAAGCAGTTTCAACAATTACAACTTGCCTTAAAAGAAGCAAAAGAAGAAGAAATGGAACTAGCGAAAACTGAGGAAGAAAATAAAAAATTGTTTGATTTGAAAAAAAATGAAATTCAACAACTAAAAGCTGAAATTAAACAACTGGATGTTTCGTTAAATAGTTCTGTTTCTCAAATTGAACAACAAATCGAAGAATATAAAAATTTATATATTGATTTATTGAACGAAGAAGCAACTGCAAAGAATGAGTTAAAACATATTGAGCAGCAATTAGCCCAATATGAAGAAACAGAGGAGCGAATGAACGACCGCTCTGAAGAGATGTTAAAAAAATTAAAACAAGTTTCCAACTTGAAAAATGAACTCGCACAAAAGCTCGAATATATACGAAATAAAGTTAGTGACGTGTTGGAGCAATATGAACAATTACAACGACAACTAAACGCTGCCACTTCCTCATTTGAAGAAAAACAACGAATGCTGTATCAAGCATATCAACATCAGCAACAATTGAAGTCTAGAAAAGAAGCGATTGAGGAACTAGAATCAGACTTTTCTGGTTTCAATTTTGGAGTGAAGGAAATTTTACTTGCAAGAGAACGGGGAGAATTAAAAGGAATTGAAGGAGCCGTTCTAGAGCTGTTAAAAGTGGAAGGTAAGTATTCTAAAGCCATTGAAACCGCTTTAGGAGCAGCAACCCAACACATCGTCACAAATACAGAGCAAGATGCGCAAAAAGCGATCGGCTGGTTAAAAGCAAAAAAAGCTGGACGAGCTACTTTCTTGCCAAAAAACGTCATGAAATCTCGAAAACTATCTACTACACAAATTCAGGAAGCAATGAATCATCCAGCTTATATTCAACTTGCTCATGAATTAGTAGAATTTGATGAACATAACCGGAATATTGTGGAATACTTATTAGGAAATGTTCTTGTTGCTGAAAACTTAGAAGGAGCAAGTCAAATCGCGAGGTTATGTGGCTATAAATATCGTGTTGTTACATTAGATGGAGATATCGTAAATGCTGGCGGTTCATTAACTGGCGGTTCCGTCAAACAACAAAACTCTTTATTTACTAGAAAAGCGGAGTTAGAACAGTTAAAGAAAAATTTATCCCAAATTGAGCAATCCATTTATCAAGCGGAAAAAACGCTGGCAACAGAAAAGGAAACGTTAACAACCTTACGTGAACAAGTGGAATTGTTAAAGGTGCAAAGCGAACAATACCGCCAAGAGGAAATGGAGTTGCATTCGAAATATGTTGAATTAGAATTGGAAGAGAAAAACTTAAAAAATACTGTAAATCTCGCATCTTCTGAAAAATCGTCCGCATCTTCAAGAAGAGAGGCGTTACTTAAACAAAAAAGCCAAACAGAAGAACGACTAGCTGAACTGAATAAAGAATTGCAAAAAGTAAACGACAAAGTTGAGCAATTATCGAAAGCAAAAATTCAAAGCGAAACGGAAAAAGACTTGCTTCGTGAACAGTCAGCTGAAAAACGCTCAGAACTTGCGGTATTGCAAGAACAATTAAATCAACTTCAAATTCAAACGGCGGATATCGCTTTGAAGCGTTCGAAAGTTTTTCAACAAATGGAATCGATTTCTCGAGAAATTGAATGGATTCAAAATGAGCGAGACAATCATTTGACCGATGAAGAAATTGAACAAGCGATTTCTGAGTGGGCTGAAAAGCGTGATCAATATTCGTTCACAATTCAAGAAAATCGTCAATTGCGAATTGAGTACCAACAACAGCTCTCACAATTGGACGAACAGTTCAAGGAATTGCAAAGAATTCATAAAGGTTTTTTAGAACAATTACGTTCAATCGATGTAAAGAAAAGCCGTATCGAATTTGAAATTAATCGATTAACTAATCTATTAGAAGAAGAGTATGAAATTGATTTTGATGAAGCGAAAAATGAAGCTGTTGAACTGGACGATGTAGAGCAGATTCGCAAGAAAGTAAAATTGTTAAAACAGTCAATTGAAGAATTAGGGCCAGTTAATTTAACTGCTATTGAAGAGTATGAGCGGGTGTTAGAACGCCATACATTTTTAACGGAACAACGAAATGACTTAATTGAAGCGCAACAAACGCTTAACGAAACAATTAGAGAAATGGATGAAGAAATGGCGACTCGTTTTAAAGAGTCTTTTGAGAAAATTCAACTACAATTCCGCGAAGTTTTCCGTGAACTTTTCGGTGGCGGTCATGCAGATTTAATTTTATTAGATCCGAACAATTTACTAGAAACAGGAATAGAAATAGTAGCTCAACCTCCAGGGAAAAAATTGCAAAGCTTAAGCTTACTTTCTGGCGGTGAACGAGCATTAACTGCAATCGCCCTATTATTTGCCATTCTGAATTCGCGCCCAGTACCGTTTGTTATTTTAGACGAAGTGGAAGCGGCTCTTGATGAAGCAAATGTAGAGCGTTATAGTACCTATCTAAAAAAATTAAGCCGAGATACACAATTCATTGTGATTACCCATCGAAAAGGAACGATGGAAGGAGCCGATGTATTATACGGGATTACGATGCAAGAATCTGGTGTATCGAAGCTCGTTTCGGTTAAATTGGAAGATGAAGTAGTACTTGTTGGACAAAGGAGCGAATAATATGAGCTTTTTTAAACGTTTGAAGGAAAAATTAAGTGGAAAATCAGAAGAAAAATTACAGCAGGACACGGTTGAGGAAACGGCTGAACAAAACGAAGATGTTCAAAATGAAGCTGATGATGTGGGAGAAACATCAAAAGAAGTAATAGAAGAAAAAAATGAAACGATAGAAACTGAAGAAACTTTTTCTGATGACAGCGAAAAAGCGGAAGAAACTCTTGGTGACGACGTTGAAACGGTTCAACAAGAGGATGAAAAGGAAGAGGAGAAGAAGCCTTCCGCATGGTCGATCACTCAAAAATTTAAAATGGGTCTTGCAAAAACCCGTGATACGTTTACTTCTAAAGTGAACGATTTAATTGCACGTTATCGCAAGGTAGACGAAGAATTCTTTGAAGAATTAGAAGAAATATTATTGCAAGCGGATGTAGGTTTTGAAACAGTTATGGAATTAATGGACGAACTCCGCTTTGAAGTACAACGAAAAAATATAAAAGATACAGATGGCATTTATGAAATTATTTGTGAAAAATTAGTGGAAATTTATGAAAAGGGCGAGGAAGTCATTTCTGAACTTAATTTGCAACCAAATGGTGAGCTAACAGTTATTTTATTTGTGGGTGTAAATGGTGTAGGGAAAACAACGACAATTGGTAAACTTGCTCATCGTTTGAAAAATCAAGGAAAAAAAGTGATGCTTGCTGCTGGTGATACGTTCCGTGCTGGTGCCATAGAACAGCTTCAAGTTTGGGGCGATCGAGTTGGCTGCGAAGTAATTAAACAATCAGAAGGCTCAGATCCCGCTGCGGTAATTTATGATGCTATAAATGCTGCGAAAAAGCGCGGTGTTGATGTGTTGATTTGTGACACAGCTGGCCGTTTGCAAAATAAAGTGAACTTAATGAAGGAACTAGAAAAAGTGCATCGCGTTATTTCTCGTGAAATTCCAAACGCCCCACATGAAGTGTTGCTTGCGTTAGATGCGACAACGGGTCAAAATGCGTTAATTCAAGCTCAAACATTTAAAGAAGCGACAAATGTGACGGGGATTGTATTAACAAAATTGGATGGTACAGCAAAAGGTGGTATTGTCTTAGCAATTCGTAACAAATTAAATATTCCGGTTAAATTCGTTGGTTTAGGTGAAAAAATTGATGACCTACAACCATTTGATGCGGAACGATATGTATACGGATTATTTGCTGATTCATTAGACCAAGAATTGAAAAAAGCTGAACAATAAGAAGAGATATTTGAAAAGGAGCCTGACCAAAAATTTTTGGCCAGGCTCAAATACTTAATGGCGCTAGCAATAACATTTCCGATTCGTGTATATTATCAGTGTTAAAGGGAATTTACTTGACACTTATAAGTAAAACCGATATGATACAGTAGAAAAAATATGAATGGAGAGACATTCGATGTTACTTGAAAAAACGACGCGGATGAATTTTCTCTTCGATTTTTATCAAGCTTTGTTAACGGATAAACAGCGGGCATATATGGAGCTATATTATTTAGATGATCTTTCCTTAGGTGAAATTGCAGAAAGCTACAAAGTTTCTCGACAAGCTGTATACGATAATATCCGTCGCACTGAAGCAATGCTTGAAGAATATGAAGAAAAACTAAAGTTATTTGAAAAGTTTCAAAAGCGTCAGCAAACGATTGAAAAGCTAGCCGCTGCAATCAAAGGCAATGCCTCTATTGAAGAACAATTAAAGTTAATAGATCAATTAAAAGAAACGGATTAGGAGGCGAAAAGTTTGGCATTTGAAGGATTATCAGAACGACTCCAAAGCACAATCCAAAAAATTAAAGGCAAGGGAAAAGTTACTGAAGCAGATGTAAAACAAATGATGCGGGAAGTGCGCCTTGCATTGATTGAAGCCGACGTAAATTTAAAAGTTGTAAAAGACTTTGTAAAAAAAGTAAGTGAAAGAGCAGTCGGCGTTGAAGTTATGAAAAGTTTAACACCTGGTCAACAAGTCATTAAGATTGTAAAAGATGAATTGACTGAGTTGATGGGTGGAGAACAGAGTCAAATTAAATTTAATACAAAGCCTCCAACAGTCATTATGATGGTAGGTTTGCAAGGTGCTGGTAAAACTACGACTTCCGGAAAACTTGCAAATGTTTTAAGGAAGAAATACAACCGTAAACCGCTTTTAGTTGCTGCCGATATATATCGTCCAGCAGCTATTAAACAATTAGAAACATTAGGAAAACAACTTTCGATTCCTGTGTTTTCTCTTGGTGCGGATGTTTCTCCTGTGAAAATTGCGGAAGAAGCAATCGAACATGCAAAAAAAGAACATTATGACGTGGTCATTATCGATACAGCTGGTCGATTACATATCGATGAAGAACTGATGGACGAATTAAAAAATATTCGGGCCATTAAAGAACCAGACGAAGTATTTTTAGTTGTTGATGCCATGACCGGACAAGATGCAGTTAATGTTGCTCAAAGTTTCAATGATGCAATTGGCATCTCAGGCGTCATCTTAACAAAATTAGATGGAGATACACGCGGTGGTGCTGCTTTATCGATTCGTGCTGTGACAGAAAAGCCAATAAAATTTGTTGGTATGGGTGAGAAGATGGACGCTTTAGAGCCTTTCCATCCAGAACGTATGGCTTCTCGTATACTAGGGATGGGCGACGTCCTATCGCTAATTGAAAAAGCACAGGCAAATGTGGATTTAGAAAAAGCGAAAGAATTGGAAGAAAAGTTTAAAACGCAAAGCTTTACTTTCGATGATTTTGTAGAACAAATTAAAGCTGTCCGAAAAATGGGACCGTTGGAAGACTTATTAAAAATGCTTCCAGGTGCCAATAAAATAAAAGGTTTAAATAATATTCAAATCGACGAAAAACAAATCGATCGCCTGGAGGCTATTATTTATTCCATGACGCCTGAAGAAAGAGAGCGTCCAGAAATCATCAATGCTAGCCGTAAAAAGAGAATCGCAAACGGTTCTGGTACGTCCATTCAGGATGTCAACCGATTATTAAAACAATTTGAAGATATGAAAAAAATGATGAAGCAAATGACGAGCATGGCACAAGGAAAAGGCAAGAAGAAAATGAAACTTCCTGGATTCGATTCATTATTTAAATTTTAATATAAAAGAAAAAATGAACTGTTAAGAAAAAACACTTTACAAACAAATCAAACACTGATATTATTCTATCTTGTGTGAAACTAATTCGGAGGTGCAATAAACATGGCAGTAAAAATTCGTTTAAAACGTATGGGAGCTAAAAAATCTCCTTTCTATCGTATCGTAGTTGCTGATTCTCGTTCTCCACGTGACGGACGTTCAATTGAAACAGTTGGTACTTACAATCCTCTAACTGTTCCAGCAACAATCAATATCGATGAAGAGAAAGCTCTTAAATGGTTAGCAAATGGTGCGAAACCATCTGATACAGTACGTAACTTGTTCTCACAACAAGGAATTATGGAAAAATTCCACAATTTAAAATTCAATAAAAATGCTTAATTGAAAAGTATCTAGGAGGTGTCCGCATGCAAAAGCTGATTGAAACAATTGTCAAACCACTAGTTGATTATCCCGAAGACGTTCGCGTTGAAAAAGATGAAAATGCTAGTCGCATTGTTTATAAACTTTTTGTCAATCCAGAGGATCGAGGAAAAGTGATTGGTAAACAAGGTCGTGTTGCGAAGGCGATTCGTACTATTGTTTATTCAGCTAGCGGTCACCAAAAGAAAAAAACTTACGTCGATATATTGGACTAATGCAAAAAGGGGCTACTTCAGCCCCTTTTTTATACATATAAAATCTTCCTAGGTTAATCAAACTATATCGTGTACCATGATGAACTGGTTGGAGAAAAGCCAGTTAATTAGAAAACTTCAATTTAAAGAGGTGTCGTTTGATGGAATGGTTAAATGTGGGTCGCATTGTCAATACACACGGCATTCGTGGAGAGGTGCGCGTCATTTCTTCCACAGATTTTGAAGATATTCGTTTCAAAAAAGGATCGCAACTTGCTATTTTTAAAAGTGATAATGCAGAACCAATCTGGGTGACAGTAGAAAATGCCCGGAGACATAAAAACTTTATTTTGTTAACATTTGAAGGATATTATAACATCAATCAAGTAGAACCATTTAAAAACAGTGTATTAAAAATTTCAAAAGACCAATTAAAAGAAGACGAATTAGGCGAAAACGAATATTATTATTTTGAAATCATTGGCTGCCAAGTTTATTCAGAAGAAGGAGAACTCTTAGGGGAAATCACAAATATTTTAGAAACTGGCGCTAACGATGTTTGGGAATTAAAAGACGGAAAAGGGAAAAAACATTATATCCCTTACATTGAAGATGTAGTTAAAGATATTGATGTTGACAATAAACGAATTACCATTCATGTGATGGAAGGATTATTATCATGAAAATACATGTGCTTACCTTATTTCCTGAAATGTTTGATGGTGTGTTCGGTTCATCCATCTTAAAAAAAGCCCAAGAAAAAGGAATCGTCGATATTCAAGTAACCAATATTCGTGATTACAGCGACAACAAACATAAACAGGTAGACGATTATCCTTATGGTGGGGGAGCTGGCATGGTGTTGAAGCCTGAGCCAGTGTTTCATGCGGTTGAATCGATTACTGAAGGCCGTAATCCTCGCGTTATTCTCATGTGTCCACAGGGAGAACGTTTCACTCAGTCGAAAGCGGAAGAATTGGCGGAAGAAGAGGAACTTGTTTTTATTTGTGGACATTACGAAGGATATGATGAACGTATTCGAGAGCATCTTGTAACCGATGAAATATCCATTGGGGATTTTGTATTGACTGGTGGAGAAATACCGGCAATGGCGATTATTGATTCGGTTGTTCGCTTAATTCCTGGAGTATTGGGACAAGAAGCTTCACATATTCATGATTCCTTTTCTACAGGGCTGTTAGAACACCCGCATTACACAAGACCCCAAGAATTTAGAGGAATGAAAGTTCCAGATGTGCTATTGTCAGGAAATCATCAAAAAATTGAAGAATGGCGTATGGAACAATCAATCAAGCGCACTTTTGAGCGAAGACCTGACTTATTGAAAAATATTGAACTAACACCAAAACAACTGGAATATCTTGAAACTTTAAAAAGAAAAAATGAAAAATCATGAATATTTTATAAAAATAATCAATATGAATAAACAGTCCCTTTTAGTTGATTATTGATTCGTGATTAGAATTTTCCTTGCACGTTGATTTAAAGTATGATAATATTCAATCTGTGCTTCTATGAGAAGCTTTAATTACGGTGTTCCGCTGTAGTGAATAAGACTATATGAACATTCGGTATAAGGAGAGAATAAACATGTCAAATATTATTGCAGAAATTACAAAAGAACAACTTCGCACAGATCTTCCTGAATTCCGCCCTGGTGATACAGTTCGCGTACACGTTCGTATTCAAGAAGGTAACCGTGAACGTATCCAAGTATTCGAAGGCGTAGTAATTAAACGTCGCGGTGGTGGAATTAGCGAAACATTTACAGTGCGTAAAATTTCTTACGGTGTAGGGGTTGAACGTACTTTCCCTGTTCACACACCAAAAATTGCAAAATTAGAAGTTGTTCGTCGCGGTAAAGTGCGCCGTGCAAAACTTTACTACTTACGTAATTTACGTGGTAAAGCAGCACGTATTAAAGAAATTCGATAATCATTCTACTAAAGGGGGCTTTGTTTTAAAAAGCCTCCTTTCTTTTGCTTGTCATAAAGAATAAGAATGAAATAAAATGTAGATAGTAGATTTGGGGGAATGCTCTCGTGGAAAAAGTAAAAAAAGAAAAAAACGAGACTTGGGAATGGACAAAAGCGTTAATCATTGCTCTCCTCATTGCTGTAGTTATTCGTTACTTTTTATTTACTCCTATTGTGGTAGATGGAGAATCGATGATGCCAACGCTAAAAGATGGCGACAAGATGATCGTCAATAAAATCGGATATCGATTAGGTGAACCAAAGCGGTTTGACATTGTTGTATTCCATGCACCAGAAGGCAAAGACTATATCAAAAGAGTTATTGGATTGCCTGGTGAACATATTGAATATAAAGATGACCAGTTGTATATTAACGGTGAACCCATCGATGAACCATATTTAGATGAATATAAATCACAACTCTCAGAAGGTCAATTAACGCAAGATTTTACCCTCCAAGATATTGATCCAAGCCTTGACGTAATTCCGGAAGGTTATGTATTTGTAATGGGGGATAACCGACGATTCAGCAAGGATAGCCGCCACATCGGAGTCGTCAGTGAAGATGAAATCATTGGCAGTACAAGCGTAGTCTTTTGGCCTTTAAGTGAAATAAAAATTGTGAAATAAAAAAGAGGAGTAGATGAACACTCCTTTTCTTTTTTGACTGAAGGAGGAATAATAATGACAATTCAATGGTTTCCAGGGCATATGGCAAAAGCAAAACGACAAGTTCAAGAACATTTAAAACTTGTTGATATTGTCTTTGAATTAGTTGATGCCCGATTGCCATTATCTTCAAGAAATCCAATGATTGATGAAGTCATTAACCAAAAACCTCGATTGATATTATTAAATAAAGCAGACATGGCTGATGAAACAGAGACGAAAAAATGGGTTGAATATTTTTCAAATAAAGGATTAACGGCAATCGCCATCAACTCCTTTGAAGGGAAAGGACTAAACCAGGTCACAAAAGCTGCTCAACAAATATTAGCAGAAAAATGGGCTCGCATGAAAGCAAAAGGGATGAAACCCCGCGCCATTCGAGCGATGATTGTAGGGATTCCGAACGTAGGAAAATCAACTTTAATCAATCGTCTAGCCAAAAAAAACATAGCCAAGACTGGTAATACTCCGGGGGTCACGAAAGCCCAGCAATGGGTTAAAGTTGGAAAAGAATTAGAATTATTAGATACGCCAGGAATTTTATGGCCAAAATTCGAAGATAAAGAGGTAGGTTTAAAACTGGCTTTAACGGGAGCAATTAAAGATACAATCCTCAATATGGAAGATTTAGCAACTTATGCGTTGAATTTTTTATCTACCCATTATCCTGAGCGAATGAATGAACGCTATGGTATTAGTTCAGTAGATGAAGATATCGTAAAGACTTATGACCATATCGGAAAATTGCGCAATGTATTAGGTCCTGGTGGTACAATTGACTATGATAAAGTATCAGAATTGATTGTACGCGATATTCGCAATTTAGAATTAGGGAAATTAACTTTTGATTTTGTTGATGAAGAATTAAAAAAAGAACTTGTTCACAATTAGATGAAAAAACCATCCAAAAGTCCCATCGAGAAACTTTATGGATGGTTTAATTTTATGCAGGCATTTCAGTCGGAGTTGGTTTCGAAAAGCCCTCTTGATATTTTTCATCAATATATTTTCGAATTTCTTTAATGGATTTTCCATCATTTGAGAGCTTTGCAGATTCAACTGCAATTTCCATACAAACGAGACAGCGAGTTCCATGGTCATCCCACAGAACTTGTTCGTCGCGAATTTCAGCAACGAAGCAATTTAAACTGCTTCGGTGGCCAGCTGATTCTCCACAACCGCAATAACAAGGAATCCATTGCAACACATCGGCATGTTCGAATGCGATTTTGTATACAGTCGTTATGTTTTCATGTTTTTCTTGTAAAAAAGAAGGCAATTCATTAATAGAGGTTAGTTCTTGTAAATCTCCCGACAATGGATTGTGATGAATATGGCTTGTATCACTGTGAACTTCTTGTTGAGTTGTTTCACCTTTGCAAGCGCTCAGTATAAAAAGAAGAGAGAGCAATATGTATATTTTTTTCATTTCTTTTCCTCCACAGCATATTCCACCCTCATTATAGAATGAATTTATGATAAAGTACAACATGAGTGGAATCACTCTAGTCAATCTTATAAGAAATTCATTTAAGCCGATATAAAATAAAAATATTAGGAGAAAGCAAGTATGAAAACAATTAAGGAAATAACAGAAGCATTAAAAAGTGCGTCTACATATGAGCCATGGATGAAGGAACTTGAATATGACGAAAGAGCGGGAGTAAAAAAAGCTTTTTTACAGTTTAAAAAGAGATTAGAAAATCAGGAGAAAATGCTTGAACAATTTCGTCAAAAGCAAGCATTTGATGCAAGTTTTCTTCCCTTTGAAGATGCCTATTTAGCTGGAATAGATGAGGCGGGAAGAGGTCCTCTAGCTGGACCAGTTGTCACTTGCGCAGTCATTTTACCAAAAGATTGTCCAGAACTTGTTGGAGTGAATGATTCAAAACAACTATCCAAAAAGAAACGCGCAGAATTTGCTGAGTTAATTAAAAAGCATGCTCTTGATTATTCAATACATTTTCAGAGCGCGGAAATCATTGATGAGATGAATATTTTAGAAGCAACAAAACAATCGATGAAAATGTGTGTTGAAAGTTTAAAAATACGCCCAGATTTTTGCATTGTAGATGCAGTTACAGTCCCGATTGATATACCTCAAAAAAATATAATAAAAGGCGATGCGAAAAGTCTTGCGATTGGAGCGGCATCGATATTAGCTAAACACGAACGGGATTTATATATGGAAAAGTTACATAAAGAATATCCTCAATACGGATTTGATCAGCATGCTGGTTATGGCACAAAGCAACATTTAGAAGCAATTGAACAATTTGGGCCAACCATTCATCATCGCAAATCATTTGAACCAATTAAAACAATGCTAGAGAAGAAGGTGATGATATGACAATTCCTTCCTTTCAACCGATTCAACAACAACAAGTGTCCGCACAAATAAATCCTCTTGTGTTGAAACAAGGACAAGTATTCCATGGAAAGATTAAACAATTATATCCAAATCAAATGGCGGAAATCCAAATTGGCGAGCATCGTCTCATAGCAAAGCTGGAAACGCCTATAAAAGTGGGAGATTCGCATTTTTTCCAAGTGATGAGCACTTCCCCCCAGACGGAGTTAAAAGTGGTTACAGGGCCAATGACGAAGGAATTTGTAAATGTGCAACAATTGATTGAAACATTGCATTTGCCGAAGTCTCCTGAAATGCAGCAACTGTTGACGCATTTCATCAAACATCAGCTTCCTATTGTTAAAGAACAATTATTGCAATCGGAAATATGGTTGAAAAATTTACCTGACGGAGTAACAAAGCAAGAAGCATTACAAACATTGCAAAAGATGATGGAATTGAAAATTCCTTTTTCGGAAGTAACATTTAAGGCGCTACTACTCGGTTCGAAAACAAGTGGCATTTCCAATAACCTTGAACAACTTACCCAATTATTGCAACAAAATCACTTAATTTCACCTCAAATAAAAGAAAATTTACTAAATGCGTTGCAGTCCATTGCCAAACCTTTCGAAGCAGAAACAGCGGGAACGATGATTGCACGCTCTGTGCAAATTCTTCTACAAAGTGATGGACAAGAAACAAAGCAACTTGAAGCGTTAAATATTTTAAAAGAAGCAAATATTTTACCAAAAGATGCAACACTTAATAATTGGTTGAACACCGCAACGCTCTCTTCTCGCAATGAAACAGCAGGATTCTTTGTCAGACAGTTGCAATCAAGTTCAACTGTTTCAATTGCTCATACAATTCAACAGATTACCCATTGGATTAAAGGGGAAGTAACGCTTACAGAACAACAGAAAAATACCATTCTTGAATTGCTCAAATCCTTCGAAAACACTAATCATGTTGAACAATTGGCTAAACAACTCCATGTCCAATTGTTAAAAGCCTTTTCAGAACAAGCAGTAAATCGATTATTTTTTAACGAAGATGGAATTTCGCCGAAGGAGCATTTATTGTCACTACTAAAACAGGAAATGAGTATAAAAAGCGATATGGAATTTATTCAAATGGCAAAAGCTTTTCAAGCATCTAAAGAGCCATCTACACAAGTTATGATGGCGGAATCTCAAGCAATTTTGGAGTCATCGTTGAACAGTCAAGGGATACAAAAAGCTATTCAACACATATTAATAAGGCTTGGTTTAAGTTATGAAGCTGCACTGAACAAAGGAGAGGATGTTACAAACCTCATCCAATCTATAAAGCCCCAATTATTGTCCCTTATTCAAGATGAGAACGCATCTACAGAATTGAAGAATAGTGCTGAGATGGTGTTAGCCCGATTAAATGGAATGCAACTGCTTTCTGGAGAAACAGGTCATCAACATCAAATAATTATGCAACTTCCATTGCAATTTTTAGGAAAGCACGTAGATGCGACCATTCAATGGAATGGAAGAATGAAAAAAGATGGAAAAATTGATTCCAACTATGCTCGGATTTTATTTTATCTAAATATGGAAGTATTAAAAGAAACCGTGATTGATATGCAGGTGCAGAACCGAATTGTTTCGATTTATGTGTACAATGAACTGGAAGGGTTAGATGTACTAGCTGAGCCGTTAAAAAAAGCTTTAAAAGTGGGCCTAGAAGAAAAAAACTATCATTTATCCGGCGTAATGATTAAACCTTATAAAAAAACTTTGCAAAAAAATCTTGAGAAAAATATTGAAAAATTGAATGACAGAGGGGCAGTACAAAGGGGAGTGGATATTCGCGTATGAATTCGGAAAAAAGAAAAGAAGCAGTTGCCCTTATGTATAATCCTGATGAAAATAGTCCAAAAGTGATTGCGAAAGGTAAAGGGAAAATTGCAGAAAATATCCTGCAAAAAGCGCAAGAATTCGATGTACCTATATATGAAGATCCCAGCCTAGTAGAATTGCTGGGACAACTCGATTTAAACGAGTCGATACCACAGGACTTATATGAAGCAGTGGCAGAAGTATTTGCTTTTATTTATCGATTAGATCGAAAAGTTTCTTCACATTCTTAACATGACTATTGTAGTATTGTAAAAGCAAAAATGCTTATTTTACGCGAAGTAGAAAAATATGTCGAAAATTAAGAAAAATACGAAAAAAATGCGAACATAGACAATGGGTTACTGTTTGATTAAAATAGTATTGGTAACAAACTATTTCCCAAATTGGTGAATTGGAGGATGGCAAATGAATATCCATGAATATCAAGGTAAGGAAATTCTTAGGAATTATGGTGTAGCAGTTCCAAACGGAAAAGTTGCTTTTTCACCGGATGAAGCAGTTAAAGTTGCAAAAGAACTTGGATCAAATATCACAGTGGTGAAGGCTCAAATCCATGCTGGTGGACGTGGGAAAGCCGGCGGGGTAAAAGTAGCCAAAAATTTGGATGAAGTTCGTGCATATGCGAAGGATTTATTAGGAAAAATTTTAGTTACGCAACAAACAGGTCCACAAGGTAAGGAAGTAAAACGCCTTTATATTGAAGAAGGTTGCGAAATTAAAAAAGAGTACTATATCAGTTTTATTTTGGATAGATCCACTTCGCGCATTACTGTTATGGGTTCAGCAGAAGGTGGAATGGAGATTGAAGAAGTAGCAGAAAAATCACCTGAAAAAATCTTTAAAGAAGTAATTGATCCGATAACAGGATTATTACCATTCCAAGCAAGAAGATTAGCATTTAATATGGAAATTCCACCAAAGTTAGTAAATCAAGCTGCTAAACTCATGATTGGATTATACACTGCTTTTGTGGAAAAAGATGCTTCTATTCTTGAAATCAATCCACTTGTGCTAACAGAAGACGATAAAATTATGGCGTTAGATGCGAAATTTAACTTTGATGCAAATGCTCTTTATCGCCATCCTGATATCGTTGAATTACGTGACTTTGATGAAGAAGATCCAAAAGAAATTCAAGCATCAAAGTACGATTTAAACTATGTATCATTAGACGGAAATATCGGATGTCTTGTTAATGGTGCAGGTCTTGCGATGGCAACAATGGATACAATCAGCTATTATGGAGGCTCTCCAGCCAACTTCTTAGACGTTGGTGGCGGTGCAAATACGGAAAAAGTAACAGAAGCGTTTAAAATTATTCTTTCTGATCCGAACGTAAAAGGTATTTTTGTAAATATTTTCGGAGGCATTATGAAATGTGATGTCATCGCTGAAGGTGTAGTAGCAGCAGCGAAGCAAATAGGGTTAAATGTTCCGTTAGTTGTTCGTTTAGAAGGAACAAACTCTGCTCTTGGTAAAGAAATACTAAATAAATCTGGATTAAATATTATCGGAACGACTTCAATGGCTGAAGGTGCACAAAAAATTATAGAACTCGTAAGGTAAGAAAGGCTGGGGAGAACAATGGCGATTTATGTAAATAAAGATACGAAAGTAATTGTTCAAGGTATTACTGGTGAAACAGCTTTATTCCATACAAAACAAATGTTGGAGTACGGTACAAAAATCGTAGCAGGGGTAACACCTGGTAAAGGTGGACAAGTAATCGAAGGAGTACCTGTATTTAATACGGTAGCTGAGGCAAAAGCAGCTACAGGAGCGAATGCTTCTGTTATTTTCGTACCGGCGCCATTTGCTGCTGATGCGATTATGGAAGCGGTAGAAGCTGAATTAGAATTTACATGCTGTATTACGGAACATATTCCAGTATTAGACATGGTGAAAGTTAAGCGTTTTATGGAAGGGAAGAAAACGCGCTTACTAGGTCCAAACTGCCCTGGACTCGTGACAGCTGAAGAATGTAAAATCGGTATTATGCCTGGATATATTTTGAAAAAAGGTCATGTTGGTTTAGTATCCCGCTCTGGTACTTTAACATATGAAGCAGTACTTCAATTATCAGATGCTGGTATTGGCCAAACAACTGCTGTGGGAATTGGCGGTGACCCTGTTAACGGTACAAACTTTGTAGATGTATTAAAAGAATTCAATGAAGATCCGGAAACATACGCAGTTGTGATGATTGGTGAAATTGGTGGTACAGCTGAAGAAGAAGCAGCAGCATGGATTAAAGAAAATATGAAAAAACCGGTTGTAGGATTTATCGCAGGTCAAACAGCACCTCCAGGAAAACGAATGGGACATGCTGGTGCGATTATTTCTGGCGGTAAAGGTACAGCAGCGGAAAAAGTTAAGGCGATGAATGATGCGGGAATTGAAATCGCTCCAACACCGTCTGTAATTGGTGAAACATTAATTAAAGTATTAAAAGAAAAAGGGCTATACGAAAAATGTAAAACCCATTAATATAAAGAGTGTAGCGCATCTATTTGCGTTACACTTTTTCATTTCTTTATTTTATAATATTTTTTGGACAATTCTTTGTGCGGTCACGAAAAGGATATGTTCTACTATAGGAGGGGTAATGTGAGCTCATTTTCAATTGATGAGTTGATTACCTTCCACTATGTTTACCCACTTCCACTAAATCAATTTCACAAATTATTAGATGAAATTTCCTCCCTTCATGAACTGCAATTTTTATCGCCTACAAAATTAACGTCCATTCTCCAAATTTCATCGGAAAAAGCAGAAAAAATCCTAACTAATTATAAGAGAATGTTAAAGAAAAATTTGCTTGATGCATATAATCATGAAGGAATACATGTAATTCCTTATACCGATCCAAATTATCCCCTATCTTTACTTACATTAGTCGATTCACCTACTGTGCTTTATGCGAAAGGGGATATATCTTTATTAACTAGAAGAAAAATTGCTATTATCGGTTCTAGAATGGCTACACAATATACTGTGAAAGCGCTGGAGTCGATTGTTCCACCTTTAATTGAAAAGGATATAGTTGTCGTTAGTGGATTGGCAAAAGGTGCAGATAGAATGGCTCATGAGGCAACTATTCGATACGGCGGGAAAACGATTGGTATATTAGGGAATGGATTATTTCATATTTATCCTAAAGAAAATAAGAAATTAGCGACGATAATGGCTAATCAACACTTATTGGTAACGGAATTTCCACCCTATGTTGGTCCCAAAAGGTGGCATTTTCCACTCAGGAATCGTATTATAAGTGGTATTAGTGAAGCGATTGTAGTAACAGAAGCTGCGGTGAAAAGCGGTACGTTAATTACGACAGATCATGCTTTAGAACATGGAAAAGATATATTTGTAGTACCAGGCCCTATTGATTCAAAACTTTCAGAGGGAACGAATCGATTGTTAAGAGAAGGAGCAATTCCTGTATGGAACGGTCAACAAATTTTAGATGAATTAAATTTGTTTTTTTAGGAAATATATTGAAAAAAAGTTGCATTATTAGTCAAACTGTTATACATTTTGCAACAGGAATTTCTTTAAAAATATATAAAGGTGCCTCTAGTGAGGAGGAAGTTGAAGATGGCAGACTATTTAGTGATAGTAGAATCACCAGCGAAAGCGAAAACCATTGAACGATATTTAGGAAAAAAATATAAAGTAAAAGCATCCATTGGACATGTAATTGATCTTCCGAAGAGCCAAATGGGGATTGATACGGAAGATAATTATAAACCTAAATATATTACCATTCGTGGAAAAGGGCCTATATTACAAGAGTTAAAAACAGCTGCGAAAAAGGCGAAAAAAGTGTATCTTGCAGCCGACCCTGATCGCGAAGGTGAAGCGATCGCATATCATTTAGCAAAAGCTTTAAATATCGATACTGAAAGCGATTGTCGAGTAGTATTTAACGAGATTACGAAAGATGCGGTGTTAGAATCTTTTAAACATCCGCGTCCAATTAATAAGCATCTTGTGGATGCTCAACAGGCTCGCAGAGTATTAGACAGGCTTGTTGGTTATAACATAAGCCCAATTTTGTGGCGAAAAGTGAAAAAAGGATTATCCGCAGGACGTGTTCAGTCCGTTGCAATGCGGTTGATTATCGATAGAGAAAATGAAATTAAACATTTCGTTCCAGAAGAATACTGGACAATAGAAGGAAAATTTGAAAAGAATAAAAAGCAATTTGAAGCGCTTTACTATGGAGATGAAAAGGAAAAAGTAAAGCTCACAAATCAACAACAAGTGGAAGAAATTTTAAAAAAAATAGAGGGATCCGAATTTGAAGTTGTAAATGTGACGAAGAAAGAGAGAAAAAGAAATCCTGCTCCAGCGTTTACAACTTCATCACTTCAACAAGAAGCGGCGCGAAAATTGAACTTCCGAGCAAAGAAAACAATGATGATTGCTCAGCAACTTTACGAGGGTATTGATATTGGAAAAGATGAAGGTACGGTCGGTTTAATTACGTATATGCGTACCGATTCCACACGTATTTCGGATGCTGCAAAAGCAGAAGCAATTCAATATATTCACGATAAATATGGCAAAGAATATGTCTCTGAAGAAATTCCGAAGGCGAAAAAACAAACAAATGCTCAAGATGCTCACGAAGCGATTCGACCAACAAGCGTGTTAAGAACACCAGACCAATTGAAAGATGTATTAACTCGTGATCAATTGCGTCTGTATCGTCTCATTTGGGACCGATTTGTAGCAAGTCAGATGGCTCCAGCTATTCTAGATACAGTATCTGTAGAATTAAAAAATTCTGGCTGTATTTTCCGAGCAAATGGATCTCAACTGAAATTTTCAGGATTTATGAAAGTATACATTGAAGGAACTGACGATCAAACGGAAGAAACAACCAAAATACTTCCAGAGTTGCACGTTGGAGACAAAATCAAATCAGTTGAAATCATTCCAAAGCAACACTTTACACAACCACCTCCACGCTATACGGAAGCCAGACTTGTGAAAGAATTGGAGGAACTTGGAATAGGAAGACCATCCACCTATGCTCCGACTGTGGACGTCATCCAAAGACGTGGTTATGTGCAACTTGATAATAAACGTTTTGTCCCGACGGAGCTTGGAGAAATTGTCCATTCATTGATGATGGAGTTTTTCCCGGAAATTATCGATATTGAATTTACCGCGAAAATGGAAGCTGATTTAGATAAAATTGAAGAAGGAAAAACTGATTGGATTCAAATTATCGATAATTTCTATAAAGAATTTGAAAAACATGTAAAGCATGCTGATGAAGCGATTGAAAAAATCGAAATTAAAGATGAGCCTGCTGGAGAAGATTGTGAAAAATGCGGAGCACCAATGGTATTTAAATTAGGCCGTTATGGAAAATTTATGGCTTGTTCCAATTTCCCAGAATGTCGAAATACAAAGACGATTACAAAACCAATCGGCGTAACATGTCCAAAATGTAAAACTGGAGAAATTGTGGAGAGAAAAAGTAAAACGAAACGCATTTTTTACGGTTGTGAAAATTATCCTGAATGCGATTTTGTCTCATGGGATAAACCGATCAGCAGACCTTGTCCAAAATGTAGTTCATTATTAGTTGAGAAAAAAGTGAAAAAAGGTATTCAAGTACAATGTACAAATTGTGACTACGAAGAACAACCAACACAATGAAGTTAGGAAGATGATAATTATGACAGAACAAGTAGTAAATGTAATTGGTGCAGGACTAGCAGGAAGCGAAGCGGCCTGGCAGATTGTAAGCCGTGGTGTAAAAGTAAAACTTTATGAAATGAGACCTGTAAAACAAACACCAGCTCATCATACAGACAAATTTGCAGAATTAGTTTGTTCCAATTCATTGCGAGCGAATGCGCTTACAAACGCAGTTGGAGTAATAAAAGAAGAAATGAGAATGATGAACTCATTAGTTATTAAAGCTGCTGACCAGGCTAGCCTTCCAGCAGGAGGCGCTCTCGCAGTCGATCGCCATGAATTTTCTGGATTTATTACAGAACAATTAAAAAATCATCCTCTTGTTGAAGTAGTTAATGAAGAAGTAACGGAAATACCTGAAGGCATTACGGTAATCGCAACTGGACCATTAACTTCTGAAACTTTGGCTAAGAAAATTCAACAATTGACAGGTGAAGATTATCTCTACTTCTATGATGCTGCTGCCCCAATTGTTGAAAAAGATAGCATCAATATGGATAAAGTGTATTTAAAATCACGTTATGATAAAGGAGAAGCTGCATATTTAAACTGTCCAATGACAAAGGAAGAGTTTGAACGATTTTATGATGCTTTAGTAAATGCAGAAGTAGTCGAATTGAAAGAATTTGAAAAGGAAATTTACTTTGAAGGTTGTATGCCGATTGAAGTGATGGCAAAGCGTGGACCGAAAACATTATTATTTGGTCCTTTAAAACCAGTCGGATTGGAAGATCCAAGAACTGGCGAACGTCCATATGCGGTTGTACAACTACGACAAGACAATGCAGCTGGCACATTATATAACATTGTTGGATTCCAAACTCATTTAAAATGGGGAGCGCAAAAAGAAGTATTTCGATTAATTCCTGGTTTAGAGAATGTAGAGATTGTTCGCTACGGGGTAATGCATCGTAACACATTCATTAATTCACCGAAAGTATTAAAGAAAACTTATCAATTGAAATCTCGTTCTAATTTATTCTTTGCTGGTCAAATGACGGGAGTGGAAGGCTATGTTGAATCGGCTGGAAGCGGACTTATTGCGGGAGTGAATGCAGCCCGCTTGGCACTTGGGAAAGAACCGATTGAATTCCCAATTGAAACGGCGTTAGGTAGCATGGCCCGCTATATTACTGAAGCAGATCCAAACAACTTCCAACCGATGAACGTTAACTTTGGTATCTTCCCGGAATTAGGTGAACGAATAAAATCTAAGCAAGAACGAGCATTAAAACATGCTGAGCGAGCAATTGAAACAATTCGGAATTTTATGAATACTCAAACTATATAATTGATTTTAGCCTCTAAATGTTGATATAATGTTTAGAGGCTATTATTTATGTCATCATCTTTGAATAAACGTGGATAAAAAAGGTTAAATTTTTAACAATTTGTGAAGGGAAACTGATTTTTTACAAAATTACTGATTTTTTGCTTGATATATCTCGAAGTTCGGTATACAGTCGAGAATGGATGTTTTCACTGTATGTGTTCCAATAAAGAAATGACGAAAAATATGTCCTAAATGCCGCATTTTTCTTCATGGTACTTCGAAATAGAGGTGACCCAAGTTGAATATTCAACCAACAAAAGCTTTGGATGAGTTTCTCCGAGTAATTCAATTGGAAAAAAACTTTTCTGTTCATACGGTAAAGGAATATGAACGAGACATTACCCAATTCCTTACCTTTTTAAGAGCAGAAGGAGTTGACGATTTACGCGAAGTGGAGTATATACATGCAAGGTTGTTTGTGACCAAACTATATGAAGAAAAACTGTCTCGTACAACAGTTTCTAGAAAAATTTCTTCCATTCGCACATTTTTTCGTTTTCTAAATCGAGATTATGGGATTGACCTTTCGCCTTTTCTATCTTTATATCATCCGAAAAAAGAAAAATTACTACCCAATTTTTTTTATGAAGATGAACTTGCACAGTTATTTGAAGCAAATGCAGGCGACGATTTAAAATCACTACGCAATATGGCGCTACTTGAATTACTATATGCTACAGGAATTCGTGTAAGTGAGTGCACATCGATTGAATTAGACGATATCGATTTTCATTATTCCATTCTTCGGGTGATGGGAAAAGGGAGGAAAGAAAGAATTGTTCCATTTGGGCAATATGCTCATGATGCTTTAATAAAATATATCAATGAAGCAAGACCATTGATTATGAAAAATAATAAGCACAACAGGTTATTCGTGAATATGCGTGGAGGCGAACTTACTGCTCGTGGTGTCCATTATATTTTAAATGAAATGATTCAAAATGCTTGTATGCATACGAAAATTTACCCTCACATGTTAAGACATACCTTTGCGACGCATTTATTGAATAATGGGGCAGATTTACGTACAGTTCAAGAATTGCTAGGACATGCGAATTTATCCTCCACTCAAATTTATACACACGTGACGAAGGAACACCTTCGAAGTACTTATATGAAGGCGCATCCAAGAGCATAATGGTAGGGAGGAATAAAAATTGGAAATGCACGCTACTACGATTTTTGCCATTCATCATAATGGCAAATGTGCAATGGCAGGAGATGGGCAAGTTACATTAGGGAATTCCGTCGTTATGAAGCATACAGCTAGAAAAGTGAGAAAATTATTTAACGGGCAAGTATTAGCGGGATTTGCGGGTTCTGTTGCTGATGCGTTTACGCTGTTTGAAATGTTTGAATCCAAATTGAATGAATATAGCGGCAATCTGCAACGAGCAGCTGTTGAAGTAGCGAAACAATGGCGTGGAGATAAGATGCTCCGACAATTAGAGGCACTATTACTTGTCATGGACAAAAACACGTTGCTTCTTATTTCCGGTACTGGCGAAGTAATTGAGCCAGATGATGGAATACTTGCAATCGGCTCTGGAGGAAACTATGCTCTTGCAGCAGGGAGAGCTTTAAAGCAACATGCGGGGCAGCATATGACAGCGGAAGAAATTGCAAAGGCGGCCCTAACAATTGCAGCCGATATTTGCGTTTATACAAATCATAACATTATTGTGGAGGCGCTAAACTGATGACGACACTTACGCCAAGACAAATTGTAGAACAATTAAACCGATATATTGTTGGTCAAGATGCTGCAAAACGGGCAGTAGCGATTGCATTAAGAAATAGATACCGGAGATCGCTTCTTAGCGATGAACTTAAAAGTGAAGTGATTCCAAAAAATATATTGATGATTGGTCCTACCGGTGTCGGTAAAACGGAAATAGCAAGAAGAATAGCTAAGTTAACAAATGCTCCGTTTGTCAAAGTTGAAGCAACAAAGTTTACCGAAGTGGGCTATGTTGGCCGAGATGTGGAATCGATGGTTCGGGATCTTGTTGAAGCTTCCAGAAGACTTGTGAAAGAAGAGATGATGGAAAAAGTTAAAGATCAAGCAGAACAACAGGCTAATGAAGTGTTAGTAAAATTGCTTGTTCCTTCTAAATCTAAGTCAAAAATGACGCAAAATCCATTTGAACTTTTATTTGGTGGACAAAAAACGGAAAGCCAAACGGATTCTCAAGAAGAAACTGAAATTCGATTAAAACGTTCTAAAGTAAAGGAAGACTTATTAGCAGGTAAACTGGAAGACGAATGGGTAACTGTAGAAGTGACTGAACAAAATACAGCATTTCTAGACATGATGATTCCGGGAATGCCTGAACTAGGCTCTAGCGGTATGCAAGATATGTTATCAAGTCTTGTGCCGAAAAAAACGAAAAAGCGTCGCATGAAAGTGAAAGATGCTCGTCGGGTATTAGCAATCGAAGAGGCGAACAAATTAATCGATTCCGAAGAGCTAGCGCAAGAAGCGATTAAACGTGCAGAACAATCTGGAATAATCTTTATCGACGAAATTGATAAAATTGCAAGCAGAGGTCAGCATTCGTCTGCGGATGTTTCGCGTGAAGGAGTACAAAGAGATATTCTCCCAATTGTAGAAGGATCAACAGTGACGACAAAATATGGACCTGTTAAAACGGATTATATGCTCTTTATTGCTGCAGGAGCTTTCCATATGTCGAAGCCGAGTGATTTAATTCCAGAGTTACAAGGTCGTTTCCCGATTCGAGTAGAGTTGGATAAGTTAACAAAAGAAGACTTTGTTCGGATTCTAAAAGAACCTGATCAATCTCTTATTTTACAATATAGAGCCTTGCTTGAAACTGAAGGCGTATCTATTGATTTTTCTGATGATGCAATTGAACGCATTGCGGAAATTGCAACGGAAGTAAATCAAGAAACGGATAATATTGGTGCACGTAGATTGCATACGATTATGGAGCGATTATTGGAGGAGTTATCTTACGAAGCACCTGAAATTGCTCCAACACATATTCAAATCACTCGTTCATATGTAGACAAAAAACTTGGTGAAATTTCAAAGAACAAGGATTTGTCACAATTTATCCTTTAACATGAATACTTTAGCAAATAAGTATAAAGCATTTTCTACGATAATAATTGAACAATGTAACCCTAGGAGGCAATTAATATGGATTTATTAACAAAAACTAGAAAAATTAACGCATTGTTGCAAAAAACAGCTGGAAAACCAGTTAATTTCAAAGAGATGGCAGATACATTAGGTGAAACGATTGATAGTAATGTATTTATTGTTAGTCGAAAAGGGAAATTATTGGGGATTTCCATTCATCAAAAAATCGAGAATGACAGAATGAAAAAAATGTTAGAAGAACGTCAATTCCCTGAAGAATATACAAATAGTCTGAAAGACATCAATGAAACATCTTCAAATATTGATATCAATAGTGATTATACAATTTTCCCTATTGAAAACCGCGATATTTTCAAAAATGGTTTAACGACAATTGTGCCTATTATCGGCGGTGGTGAACGGTTAGGTACGTTGATTTTAGGGCGTTTAGAGGAACGATTCGGTGACGATGATTTAATTTTAGCAGAGTATGGTGCGACGGTAGTCGGCATGGAAATTTTGCGTGAAAAAGCTGAAGAAATTGAGGAAGAAGCTCGCAGTAAAGCAGTCGTGCAAATGGCTATCAACTCCCTTTCTTATAGTGAATTAGAAGCAATTGAACATATTTTTGAGGAACTAGATGGAAATGAAGGTTTACTCGTTGCATCTAAAATTGCTGATCGTGTTGGTATTACGCGTTCAGTAATCGTTAACGCATTACGTAAACTTGAGTCTGCAGGAGTAATTGAATCAAGATCTCTCGGCATGAAAGGAACATATATTAAAGTATTAAATGATAAGTTTTTGACGGCTTTAGCTGAAATTAAAATGAAATAAGCAAGTTCTTCCTATACTAGAATAATGAATTCATAACAATATTGTTGTGTAATAACTACAACTATTAAAAAGGTCTCATTATTAATGAGACCTTTTTATTTTCCTTTTAATAATTTCATTAAGGGAATAGTTTTATATAATTGTAGTACTTTTTTATCAATTAAGTGATAGCTGATAGTAACTTTTGGGAATTGCAAAGTCAAAAATTTTGTCGAATTGAAACTTTTGTTATCGAAATGTGAACTTTTTGAAAAACTTGGCATGAAAAATTGATTCAGATAGACTATGAAAAAGTGCCAAAAGACGATAGACACTGTGAATTATCTTATTTACAATAAATACTAGTGTTGAGTAAGAAATTTGTCATTTTTGTAATGAAATAGAACGAGGTGAACGGTTTGAACTTGTTTGGAGGAACAATAAGTAACTTAGAGCATGGTTTAAAATACGCATCGCTAAAAAATAAGACTATTGCACATAACATTGCAAATGTCGATACGCCTAATTACAAGGCAAAAGATGTCAAATTTAAAAAACTATTGAATGATGAAAATGAAAAACAACTTAGGGCGAACAAATCAGATAAGAGACATTATGATTTTAGTTTTGAACAATCTACCCATGTTGTTTATAGTTATGAAAACTTTCAATATCGCCATAACGGCAACGGTGTAGATATGGATAAAGAACAAGCAGAATTAGCGAAAAATACGATTTACTACAATGCTTTGATTGATCGCATTAACGGTAAATTCAATACATTAAATACAGTCATTAAAGGAGGGAAATAGTAATGTCAATCTTTTCTAGCATCAATACAACAACATCAGCTTTAACTGCTCAACGCTTACGAATGGATGTCATTTCCTCAAATATAGCGAATGTTGATACAACTCGTGCTAGACAAGTGAATGGTGAATGGGAGCCGTACCGTCGGAAAACGGTGACACTTACTGCAAATGAAGGTACATTTTCATCCTTTTTAAATAAAGCAGTAGGGAAGAGCAATGGCGTAGGCAATGGAGTAAAAGTAACAAAAATAAATGAGGATAATGAAACGCCGTTCAAACTCGTATATGATCCAAGCCATCCAGATGCAAACGAGGATGGATATGTACAAATGCCTAATGTCGATGTGTTAAAAGAAATGGTCGATTTGATCTCTGCTACTCGTTCATACGAAGCAAATATAACCGTTTTAAATGCAAGTAAAGCGATGTTAACAAAGGCTTTAGAAATAGGTAAATAAGGGTGAACAATGAGAGGGGTGAATTGATGTGGCAATAAACCAAGTAAACTTATCTATTCCACTTCAAAATGTGAATGGTAATAGAGTGATATCCAATCAACAAACGCCATTTGAAGCGCAAAAAAGTTTTGCCAATACATTAAAAGAAGCGATTGACAAAGTAAATGATTACCAAGTTCAATCAGATGAATTAACAAATAAGTTGATTCATGGAGAAAACGTTGAGTTGCATGATGTAATGATTGCAGCACAAAAGGCGAGCATTACATTAAATGCTACGGTTGAAATTCGCAATAAAGTAATTGAAGCTTATCAAGAAGTTATGCGAATGACTGTATAATCTACGGTTACGCACGGAATATAAAATGTTAGTGTATTCACTAGTACCGGAGGATTTGTAATGAATGATCGACTTAATAAATTAAAAACCGATTCCATTAATTTTTGGAAAAGTCGGACAAAGAAGCAGAAAGGTGCAATAATTGGAACCTTCGTAGGGGTTATAGCGATAGCGGCTATTATTACATATTTTACTACTCGAACAAACATGGTTCCCCTTTTCACAGAATTATCAGCAAAGGAAACTGGGGAGATTGCGGAAGTATTAAGCTCTCAAGGTGTTACATATGAAATTGCTCCAGGTGGAACGAACATTTTAGTTCCAGAAAAGCAAGTTGATTCCATAAAAGTTTCCTTAGCCGCACAAGGATACCCTGAAACTGGAGGAATTAGTACAACATTCTTCACAGAAAATGCTGGCTTTGGTATGACGGATAATGAATTTAACGTCATCAAGCATAAAGCCCTAGAAACAGAACTTGAAAACCTCATAAAGAAAATCGATGGGGTAAAAGATGCAAAAGTTATGATTTCTATGCCAGAAAAAGGTGTATTCATTAATCAGAATGCGGAGAATCAAAACGCTTCTGCTGCTGTCGTATTACATACTGAACCAGGTCATAAGTTCACTGATGACCAAATTAAAACATTATATAACCTTGTATCGAAAAGTGTTCCTAATTTAAGCACAGACAATATTACAATATCTAATCAGTATTCTGAATATTACGATTTAGAATCCGCTATAGCTGGAAGTGGTTCAATCGACTCTGTAGAAGGTCAAATGAATGTAAAGAAAACGATTGAACGTGACCTTGAACGTCAAGTTCAAAAAATGCTTGGAACATTAATGGGACAAAACAAAGTTGTTGTATCAGTCACTACAGATATCGATTTTAAGAAAGAAAATCGTGAGGAGAAATTAGTAAAACCTGTAGATGAGGAGAATATGGAAGGCATTGAAATCAGTGCCCAACGCATTACTGAAACATATACAGGTATGAATGGTGCAACAGGTCCAACGGAGATGGGCGATCCGACTGATAATGCAACCGGATATCAAGAAGTTTTAAACGGCAATGGTGATTACGAACGAATTGAAGAAACAATTAATAATGATGTAAATCGCATTAATCGTGTAATCCAAGAAAGCCCGTACAAAATTCGCGATATTGGTATTCAAGTCATGGTTGAGCCACCTGTTCCTGAAGATCCAACATCCCTTTCAGCTACAGTTGTGGAAGATATTGAACAAATTTTAGCAACTATTGTCCGAACTTCAATTGATAAAGAAGCTGCTGGAGAATTAACAGATGAAGAAATTGAAAACAAAATTGTTGTTTCTGTTCAACAATTCTATGGCAATGACGTAGAAAATATCGAAGAAACACCAGTGATTCCATGGTGGATTTGGGTTGTTGGTGGAATTTTAGTTGCTGCAATTCTTCTTCTTATTGTTTACATCTTGCGTTCGAAAAAGCGAAAAGCGGAAGAAGAAGCTATGGAAATTATTGAAGAACAAGAAGAGTTGCTTGTGGAAGATATTAATCAAGAAAAAGAAACAGAATCTACAGTTCGTCGCAAGCAATTAGAAAAAATGGCAAAAGAAAAACCGGAAGATTTTGCAAAATTATTGCGGAGCTGGATAGCTGAAGATTAATGGATAGGAGGTTCGACTGTGTCTAAAAAAGAAAAGAAATTTTTAACAGGAAAACAAAAAGCTGCACTGCTGTTAATTTCTTTAGGACCAGAAGTTTCCGCAAATGTTTATAAACATTTATCTGAAGAGGAAATTGAACGACTTACATTAGAAATTTCAGCAGTGAAAAAAGTTGAACCTGAAGTGAAAGAACAGATTATCGAAGAATTTCATAACATTGCTCTAGCTCAAGATTATATCTCGCAAGGTGGTATCGGCTACGCAAAAACAATATTAGAAAAGGCGTTAGGTCCTGAACAGGCACAAAATATTATCAATCGTTTAACATCTTCCTTGCAAGTTCGACCTTTCGACTTTGCTAGAAAAGCTGATCCATCACAAATCTTAAATTTTATACAAAATGAGCATCCGCAAACAATTGCGTTAATTTTGTCATATTTAGATCCGCAGCAAGCTGGTGTTATCTTATCTTCATTACCACAAGAAGTGCAAGCGGATATCGCAAGAAGAATTGCCACTATGGAATCGACTTCACCAGAAGTCATTAGTGAAATTGAATCGGTATTGGAAAGAAAATTGTCATCCACTTTTACGCAAGATTATACGGAAACTGGCGGCATCGATGCTGTAGTAGAAGTATTAAACGGTGTGGATCGCCAAACAGAAAAAACAATACTCGATGCGCTTGAAATTCAAGATCCAGAGTTGGCAGAAGAAATCAAAAAACGCATGTTTGTATTTGAAGATATTGTGACTCTCGATAATCGTTCAATTCAACGAGTTATTCGAGATTGTGAAAATGAAGACTTGTTGCTCGCAATGAAAGTATGTAGTGATGAGGTAAAAGAAATTATTTTCCGCAATATGTCACAACGAATGGCGGATACATTTAAAGAAGAGATGGAAATTATGGGACCTGTACGCCTACGTGATGTAGAAGAAGCACAAATGAGAATTGTTGCTATCATTCGTCGATTAGAAGAAGCTGGAGAAATTATTATAGCTCGAGGTGGAGGAGATGACGTCATTGTCTAAGCTAATCCGTTCGAGCGAGGCAATTAAAAAGCAAAATGGGCCGGTTCAAATTGAAATTCGAAATCTTTTTGCGAAACAGTTTGATTCTACCCAGGATATAGGCGAAGAGGAGCATTCAATCACATTAGACGAGGTGTACAAAGAGCGAGATCGCATTCTTGAAGAAGCGAATCTAGAAATCTCTTCAAAGCGGGAAGAATTTGAATTGTATTGCCAAGCGAAACTAGAAGAAATCGAGAAATTAAGACAGCAATGGCAAGAGGAAAAGCTCATTCTTCAAAAAGAAGCATATGATGAAGGCTTTCAACAAGGTTATGAAGAAGGAATTCAGAAAGCGACTGCAGATATGGAAAATGCGTTAAAACTAGCGAATGAAACTGTTGAGAATGCTCACATCAATGGAATGAAATATGTTGAGGAGCAGGAACATGTTATTTTAGATTTGGCGATTAAATCAGCGGAAAAGATTATTGGAGCATCGCTAGAAAAAGATGAAGCGTTATTTTTATCCATAGTTCGAAGAGGTTTAAAAGAAGCGCAAGAAAGCAAAGAAATTAAACTATATTTATCACCAGTATATTACAAGTTGGTAACTGAAAATCGAGATGAACTAGCAGCAATGTTCCCGCCGGATGTTCCGTTCTTAATCTTTGTAAATGAAGATTTGAACGATACAGATAGCTACATTGAAACAAATCATGGGCGCATCGTATTATCAATTGATGAACAATTGAAAGAATTGCGCTTAAAGCTTAGCGAAATTTTGGAGAGTAAGGATTGATTCCGATGAAAGCGGCTGACTTGGTCAACAATATACCTGCCATCGACACGTTCAAAAAATATGGAAAAGTTACGAGAGTTGTCGGACTATTGATAGAATCTCAAGGTCCAGAATGTTCCATCAATGACGTATGCAAAATTCATGTTCGTACGAAAAAAGGGCACGAAGTAATTTTAGCGGAAGTAGTAGGCTTTAAAGATGAGTATGTTATGTTAATGCCTTTTACTTCCGTACGAGAAATTTCCATTGGCTGTTTAGTGGAAGGAACAGGAAGTCCATTAGAAGTTAAAGTCGGTCCTGAATTAATTGGAAAAGTACTAGATTCGCTAGGCAACCCTTTTGATGGGACTTCTCTTCCGAGAGGATTAGTTTCGGTACCTACAGAAAACGAACCTCCAAATCCTTTGCATCGTCCGCCCATTGATCAGCAATTGGAAGTGGGAGTAAAAGCCATTGATGCGATGCTGACGGTAGGAAGCGGACAAAGGGTTGGTATTTTTGCAGGTTCTGGTGTGGGTAAAAGTACTCTTCTCGGCATGATTGCACGTAACACAAGAGCAGATTTAAATGTGATAGCTCTTATTGGTGAGCGCGGCAGAGAAGTGAGGGAGTTTATCGAACGTGATTTAGGTGAAGAAGGATTAAAACGATCCATCGTGATTGCAGCTACAGGTGATCAGCCTGCATTAATGAGGATAAAAGGTGCTTTTACTGCGACAGCCATTGCTGAGTATTTCCGAGAACGAGGTTTAAATGTCATGTTAATGATGGATTCTGTTACTCGTGTTGCAATGGCACAACGGGAGATTGGATTAGCAACAGGTGAACCGCCTGCTCAAAAAGGTTATACGCCATCAGTCTTTTCAATATTACCGAAATTGTTAGAAAGAACCGGGACAAGCATGAAAGGGAGTATAACGGCCTTTTATACGGTGCTTGTTGATGGGGATGATATGAATGAACCAATTGCAGATGCGGTTCGAGGTATTTTAGATGGACATATCGTATTAGACCGCACCTTAGCAAATAAGGGACAATATCCGGCTATTAACGTACTAAAAAGTGTCAGCCGTTTAATGAATCATATTTCTTCTGAAGAACATGTAAAAGCTGCTGAGAGAATTAGAGAATTGTATTATACATACGCAAAATCAGAAGATTTAATAAACATTGGGGCTTATAAAAAAGGAACGTCGAAAGAAATTGACGAAGCGATTTATTATGAACCCCTTATTACTCAATTTTTAAAACAAGGATTTAAAGAAAAAGTAACACTTGAAGAAAGTGTTAACGAACTAATTGCTTTAGCGAATGGCGGTGGCAAATAATGGTTCAATATACGTATCGATTTGAAAAACTATTAACAATTCGCGAACAAGAAAAACAGCAAACAGAAATGGCTTACAAAGAATCGGTTCGATCTTTTGAAAAAGTAGCGACACAATTATATGAATTGTTAAAGAAAAAAGAAAACTTAATTGAATATCAAAATGAGCGGTTAAAAAATGGACTAACGATTGATGAAATCCACCATTTTGCAAAGTTTATTGATAGTTTGGAACATACCATTGATGAAGTACAACAAAAAGTAAAACAAGCACGTGTAAAAATGCAATGGTATGAACAAAAATTAGTAGAAAAAAACTTGGAAGTACGTAAGTATGAAAAAATGCGAGAGAAGGATTATAGTGCATTTCAAGAGGAACAAAATCGCCTAGAGGCCCAACACTTGGACGAGATTTCCTCACTTATGTACAACAAGAAGATATTTAGGTGATTTTATGGTGAAAGTGAACAAAAAGCTGAAAAATGATTATACTGAAGATTTTATGGAAAAAAAATCACCAGGATTTTTTCAAAAATTCTTCGCTTGGGTGATTATTCCGCTACTATTCGTTATAGCCATTTTGCTCGTCGTTGCTCAATTTACAAATACGAACATCTTTGAAAAGGCTTCTGAAATGTTGCCTCGTACTGAAGAAGAAACACCTGCCAGCGCTATTGATATGGACAATAAAATTGTTGAATTACAAGCGCAAATTCAAGAAAAAGATGCGCAAATTGAAAAATTACAAAGCGAATTGGATACTGCTTTAGCTGAGAACGAAAATCATATAGCAATACAGAAAGAATTGCGAAAAAGAATTGAAGAATTAGAATCTGGAAAACAAGAATCAAAAAAAGATTTGAAAGAAATTGTTAACACTTATGAAAAAATGTCGGCCAAAGCTGTTGCACCAATCATTGTAGAAATGAAAGATGAACAAGCGTTGGAAATATTATCGAATTTGAAGCCAGATACACTTTCTCAAGTTTTAGCGAAAATGGATCCGAAAGAGGCTGCAAGATATACAGAATTATTATCTAAAAACAAAGAATCAAATACCAACTAGAAAGGAGGTGAAAGAATGAGTATAGGAATGCCCTTTATTATATCTCAATCCCAATCGTTAGGATCCATAAAAGGACAGCAAAATGTTTTCAAAAACAAAGAAGGTTTTAGTAAGTTTGGTGATGTTTTTAATAAGGTTGTTCAAAGTGAAGAGAAAATGTCATCCGGAATTATGGAAACGGTAGAAAAAGAAATTCAACCACTATTAAAAGCTGATTCCGTAGAAGACATATTTGATTTACTCGAAATTCCTAACGATGAAGGATTGATTATACTCTCCCAAGGTGAAGAAGAGCAAGTAATTACAATAGAAGAATTAATGTCAAACATCGATGACATTTTAACACTATTAAATATGAATACTGAGCAACTAAATGAAATTGCTCAAGAGCTTTTGGGAGAAGAAGTTCGCATCGATAATATTTGGGATTTCATTCATCTCGTAAATCATGAACAGCAGTCTTTAAACGCCAACGTTGAGTCGCAATTGTTGGACAAAATGACTTCAATTTTATTTGGCGAAGAGAATGGATTACAAAGAGATGTAGTGAAATTTTTGCAAGTAATAAAATTAGCCCAATTAGTTGGCGAACAGTCTCAATTAAAATTAGAACAACAAGAACAGATTTCTAACTTAAAAACGTTCTTACTGAATATTGAAAAAACAATTATAAAGGAAATGACAACATCAACTGGCAAATTTTCATTAGAAAATTTCCAGCAAGTCGTAGTTAAACAGGTAAAAACAGAAGTTGATTCTAACGCTCATACAACTTCCAATATTTCTTTACATCAAAATTCGGAAACGAAAACAATTACGATTACTTTGCCAAATACAAATAATGGATCACAGGCTGAATCATTAGTAAAACAAATTGAATCGATATTACAACGTAGCCAAATATCCAATTCTCAAGGAACAACGAAATTATTATTAAAACTTTATCCTGAACATTTAGGATCTATTCGAATCGAATTAGTACAAAGAGACGGTGTGATTTCTGCTAGATTGCTTGCTTCAACTGCACTTGGAAAAGAATTACTGGATAGTCAAATTCATCAATTAAAGCAAGCGTTTGTTCAACAAAACATTCAACTTGATCGAATCGATATTCAACAAAGTTTACAAGAGACGGATTTACGCGACCAAAATTTATTTAACAATATGTTTAAAGGTCAGCAACAGTCTGAAGAAAATGATAAAGATTCAGAAGAGCAGCAAGATGATGAAAAACTGTCTTTTAATGAATTTTTAGTAAATGAGGAAGTGTAGCATATGGCAGAAATGTCAAAAATCACAAATGATTACTATTTATCTAACAATAAAAAAGTAGAAAAACGTACAGGAAACTCTATCCTTGGTAAAGATGATTTTCTAAAAATTCTAATCACTCAGTTGCAGCATCAAGATCCAACTAATCCAGTAGAAGATAAAGAATTCATTGCTCAAATGGCTCAGTTTTCAACATTAGAACAAATGCAGAACATGACGAAAGCAATGGAGGATTTGCTCGAATCACAATTGCAAACGCAATTGATGGCATACACATCTTTCATAGGGCAAGAAGTAAAATGGCATGAAATTACCGATAAATTGGATGAAAAAGGAAAGCCGATTATTAACGAAGGCCAAGGGGTTATCGTTGAAATAAAATTTAAAAACGGCATGCCATTGTTTATATTAGATGATGGAAAAGAAATTACTGCAGGCAATATTTCTTCTATTTTAAAAAAGAATAGCGAAAAACCTGTAGTTGAAAATCCTCTAGTAGAGGCAAGTAAACTTATTGGAAAAACTGTCAAATACCAAAATGAAAACGGTGAGTTTGTTCAAGGAATCATCGAAGCTGTGACAACAAACAATCAAACAATTGAATATATTTTAGATAACCAAGTTCGGTTAAAGAAAGAGCAATTTGAAATTGTCAGTGAATAAGGTTGGTGAATCCATGCATCGAATACAATTTCAGCACGTACCATTACAACCGATTCATCTAAAACATAGCTCGAAACCAACAACAGAAAAAAAGACGACAAGCTTCATTGAGCATTTTGAACAAGCGAAAAATGAACTGAAAATAAGCAAACATGCTAATGAACGAATTCGGGAACGAAATATTCAAATTTCAGAAGAAGAGTGGGAAAAAATTACGGACAAAGTAATTGAAGCTCGTTCGAAAGGGATTAAACAACCACTCGTATTAATGGATCAAGCTGCGTTAATCGTGAGCGCTAAAAATGGAACAGTCATTACAGCAATGGAGAGAGATGAAGCAAAAGAACAATTATTTACAAATATTGATGGCACTATTGTACTTTAAGGCAGGACCAATCTGGATGCCTTCGTTTGCGGACTGACAGAAGCAAACAATATACAATCGAAAGGAGAAGGAAAAACATGCTACGTTCAATGTACTCTGCTATTTCCGGAGTAAGAAACCATCAAACAAAATTAGATGTTATTGGGAACAACATTTCCAATGTTAACACATATGGATTCAAGAAAAGTAGAACAGTATTTAAAGAAATGATTTCTCAAAACATCGGTAGTGCTTCCGGTGCAACAGCAACACGTGGAGGTGTCAATCCAAAACAAGTAGGATTAGGTTCTACAATGGCAGCAATTGATGTCATTCATTCTACTGGAGCCCTTCAATCTACTTCTCGCACTCTTGACTTAGCGATTTCAGGTGACGGGTTCTTTATGGTGGCTGATACAGTAATTGATTTTAAACGATATAGCTCAGATGAACCAGATGTTGCTGAAGAGATTAGTGATGAGGGGGTAGGTGAAACTAACTTCACGAATATTTTATATACAAGAGCGGGGAATTTTTATTTGGATGATGAAGGATACCTTGTCAATGCTGAAGGGAAATATTTAGTTGGTGTAGCACCTGTAGTCGATGATGAAAATGGTGACGATGTTATTAACTCATTAGATTTCCCTACAATACCTGGGAAAAACACAGACATAGACGGTAATGAGGATTTATCACCATCTGACGATCCTGCATGGATTACACCAGTTGAAGATGAAATTGATGGTATGGATGTTATATATAAACCAATTCGAATTCCTACAGATGCAACAGAAATGAGTATCGGGCAAGATGGTACTGTGACATTTGTTGATGCAAATGGTGAATTAAAATGGGCAGGGCAAATTGTGTTGGCAAAATTCCCTAACGCAGGTGGTCTTCAAAAAGTTGGAAACAACTATTATCAAGAAACGAATAACTCAGGAGCTGCCTATACACAAGTTGCAACCGTAGCAGGTATAGGCTCTATCGAATCTGGGTTCCTTGAAATGTCAAATGTGGACCTATCAGAAGAGTTTACGGAAATGATTGTGGCACAACGCGGTTTCCAAGCAAATACTCGCGTAATTACAACTTCCGATCAAATTTTAGAAGAATTAGTGAACTTAAAACGATAATCAATCTAGTAATCTTTTAACTTACTAGTCTTTGGATTATTTTAAAGAAAAGGAGGGTCGGGCCGGCTCTATCCTTCCCGGCCCTATTTCAATGATTCAACTAACACGCCTTAATGGCAAAACATTTTCATTGAATGCTTTATACATAGAAACAGTCGAATCCTTTCCAGATACGACCATTACGCTAACGACTGGGCGGAAATATATTGTAAAGGAAACTGAAGAAGAAGTTAGAAAAAAAGTGACAAATTATTATCGCACGATTCAAGTGCTTTCTAACCCCCATCTACGAGGTGATGAAAATGAAGAATAATAAATTATTAACAGTAATGCTCATCATTTTAGTGTCGATTACGTTAATTGGGGTTGTACTTGTAGTTTTATTGACTCAATTCAATAAACAATCTACAACCCTCGAACCAACCATCGATAAAATTATCGAATCTAGCGTAGATGTACCTGAAATAACGACCAATTTAGCAGATGGAAATTATATTCGCATTGAATTGAAAATTCAAACAGATAGCCCTAAAGCAGCAAAGGAACTAGCTAAACGCGACTTCCAAACAAATAACATTATCATAGAGGAGCTATCTGAATTAACGGAGGAAAACCTAAAAGGAAAAGAAGGAAAAATTCTATTAGAATCAACGATTAAAGCCCGATTAAATGAATTGATGCAAGAGGGTGAAGTGCAACAAGTATACATTACCTCCTACATCATTCAGTAAAGAAATCTGTTGAAATGGAGGTGGTCAAATGCCAGGTGATGTATTATCCCAATCGGAAATCGATGCGCTGCTTTCAGCAATCTCTACTGGGGAAATGTCAGCAGATGAAATGAAGAAAGAAGAAGAAAAGAAAAAAGTCAAAGTTTATGATTTCAAGCGTGCCCTTCGTTTTTCAAAGGATCAAATTCGAAGTCTGACGCGAATTCATGAAAACTTTGCAAGACTTTTAACTACATTCTTTTCTGCTCAACTTAGAACATATGTACAAATTTCTGTAGCATCTGTTGATCAAATTCCCTTTGAAGAATTTGTTCGCTCGATTCCAAATATGACATTAATAAATGTATTTGAAGTACCGCCTTTAGATGGTAATATTTTAATGGAGATCAATCCAAACATTGCTTACTCCATGTTAGATCGCCTCATGGGTGGTAGCGGTACAAGTTATTCAAATGTTGACAATTTAACTGAAATCGAACAAAAAATCATGACAAACTTATTTGAACGTTCCTTCGATAATTTGCGTGAAGCTTGGGAAAATATCGCTGAAATTGACCCAATGCTTGTTGAACTCGAAGTGAACCCACAATTTTTACAAATGATTTCACCAAATGAAACAGTAATCGTTATTTCAATGAATACCGTTATTGGTGAAACTTCTGGCATGATTAACATTTGTATTCCACATGTCGTATTGGAACCAATTATACATAATTTGTCTGTCCAATACTGGATGCAATCGAATACAAAAGAGCCAACAGAAGCACAAATCAAAGCGTTAGAAACAAAAGTAAAACAATCTGACTTACAGCTCGTAGCTGAACTCGGTACATCTACGATTTCAATCGAAGACTTTTTAACGATGAATATCGGTGATGTCATCCAGCTCGATCAGAAAATTTCTGATCCATTAATTCTTAGAATTGGAGATATTCCAAAATTTACTGTTCAGCCGGGTAAATTAAAGAAAAAAATGGCAGTTCAGATTATTGAGACTTTGAAAGGAGGAGAAGAAGATGAGTGATGATATGCTCTCCCAAGAAGAAATTGAAGCCCTACTTCGAGGTGAAACACTAGATGATAAAATCGAGGAAATGGCTTCAAATTCTAAAACAAATTCAAACGAAAAATTAGTTGTTGAAGATTATTTAACAGAAATGGAACGCGATGCGTTAGGTGAAATAGGAAATATTTCTTTCGGGAGCTCAGCAACTGCACTATCTTCATTGTTAGGGCAAAAAGTTGAAATAACAACTCCTGTAGTGTCACTAATTAATAGAAATAATTTGGAAGAAGAATTTCCACATCCATATGTTGCTGTATCAGTAGAATATACAACTGGTATAAGCGGTGTGAATTTATTAGTCATTAAACAATCAGACGCTGCAATCATTGCAGATTTAATGCTTGGAGGAGATGGACGCAATCCGAACCCAGATTTAGGAGAAATCCAATTAAGTGCTGTTCAAGAAGCGATGAATCAAATGATGGGTTCAGCTGCAACCTCCATGTCTACGATGTTTAACAAAAAAGTAGATATTTCACCACCTTCTCTAGCTTTACTAAATATTAAGGAAAATGAAGGTGAAGAGAATATTCCTGATGATGAAATATTGGTAAGAGTTTCCTTCCGTTTACTCATCGGGGATTTAGTAGATTCTACAATCATGGAATTACTACCATTAGATCTAAGTAAAAAGCTTGTAAAATCCTTATTCGGTGAAAATGCAGATGCGAATCAACCTGAGGCACAACCTCATGCACAAGCTGAGCCGAAACAATTAACTGCATCGCCAATGCAACAAAGCACAACATCGCAATTGGAACAACCAATACAACAGGCTAATCAACCAGTATATCAGCAGCAAGCTGCTACTACTCATGAAATACCAAGTTTTACAACTTATTCACAACCAAAACCTCAGCCGGTAAATGTTCAACAAGCACAATTTGCAACATTTGAACAACCGAAGATGACAGAGGCAGAAGCTCGAAATTTAAATATGTTACTTGATATTCCTTTACAAGTAACTGTTGAATTAGGACGGACGAAGCATTCAGTGAAAGAAATTTTACAATTAGCTTCAGGTTCCATTATAGAGCTAGATCGTCTTGCTGGTGAGCCAGTTGATATATTGGTAAATAATCGTCTAATTGCGAAGGGTGAAGTTGTAGTCATTGATGAAAACTTTGGTGTGAGAATTACAGATATTATCAGTCAGAAAGAACGCATCAATAATCTAAGATAGATGTAATAATGGAGGAATCTTACTATGTCTAAAAAAATCTTAATAGTTGACGATGCAGCATTTATGCGCATGATGATTAAAGATATTTTGACGAAGAATGGCTATGAAGTAGTTGGAGAGGCAGCAGATGGAATGCAGGCTGTAGAAAAATATAATGAATTGCGACCAGATTTAGTGACAATGGACATCACGATGCCAGAAATGGACGGCATAACAGCATTGAAACAAATTAAATCGATTGATCCAAACGCTGTTGTAATTATGTGTTCAGCTATGGGTCAACAAGCGATGGTCATTGATGCCATCCAAGCGGGTGCGAAAGACTTTATCGTAAAACCATTCCAAGCAGATCGTGTTATTGAAGCAATCCAAAAAGCAATAGGTTGATAGGAAAGATGAAAAACCTTTATAAAAAAATTAGCATTGTCCTTATGTTGTTCGCAGTTTTTATAATGACTGCTCCAGCACAGCTCACTTTTGCGAACCAAAAAAATAAAATGATTGACGAAGGCTATTTTGATAATCCTGAAACTTTCAATCAAGATTCTACAGCTGTCAAAGAATCGGCAGCTGTAGGTCTTACAGCTTGGGATTATATCAAAATGCTGCTCGCACTCATTTTTGTACTCTTATTATTAATTTGGGTGTTAAAGTTTATTAATAAAAAAAGCTATCATTTTCAACAAAATCAAATTGTTCGAAATATCGGTGGTATTTCAGTAGGTTCACAAAAGTCTGTTCAAATTTTGCAAATTGGAGATAAGCTGTACATCGTTGGTGTAGGTGAAAATGTAGAACTCATTAAGGAAATTTCAAATCGTGATGAAATTGACAAGTTGCTTAATCTTTACAATGAAAAACAAATGTTAACAACAAGTCCACCATTCATTGCAGAATTATTTAAAAAATTGAAAGGGCAGTCAAAAACGCGTGAAAATAGTAATCATTCAGATTTCGGGAATATGTTAAATCAGCGTTTATCTGAAATTCAAAAGATGCGTCGCGACGAGCTCGAAAAATGGAAGGAAAAGGAGCACGATAAATAATGGAACAATTTATCTCATTCTTTTCTGACTCTGATCCTACGAACGTCGCTACTTCTGTAAAATTACTATTATTATTGACAGTATTATCACTTGCACCAAGTATTTTAATTTTAATGACATCATTTACACGTATCGTCATAGTCCTTTCGTTTACTCGGACAGCTTTAGCGACGAATCAAACGCCTCCCAATCAAGTAATTATTGGGTTAGCATTATTTTTAACTTTCTTTATTATGGCTCCAACCTTCCAACAAGTAAATGATGAAGCATTGCAACCGCTCTTTAACGAAGAGATTGGCCTTGAAGAAGCATATTCTAGAGCAAGTCTTCCATTTAAGGAATTTATGGCAAAACATACAAGACAAGGAGATTTGGAACTGTTTTTACAATATAGTCAAGCAGAAAGACCACAATCCATTGAGGAGATTCCTTTAACCATATTGGTACCGGCTTATGCTTTGAGTGAATTGAAAACCGCTTTCCAAATGGGATTTATGATTTTCATTCCGTTTATTGTCATTGATATGGTTGTAGCAAGTGTACTCATGTCTATGGGGATGATGATGTTACCGCCTGTCATGATTTCGTTGCCATTTAAGATTTTATTATTTGTACTTGTCGATGGATGGTATTTAGTCATTAAATCTTTACTCCAAAGTTTCTAAGGGAGGAAACTCAATGTCACAATTAACAGTCATTCAAATAGCTGAACAAGCGGTATGGGTTGTCCTCTTAGTTGCAGGTCCACTAATGTTAGTCGCTTTAGTTACTGGTCTAATCATCAGCATTTTCCAAGCTACAACGTCTATTCAAGAACAAACATTGGCGTTTGCTCCGAAAATAATTGCGGTGTTAGTAGCCATCGTATTTTTTGGACCATGGATGGTGTCAAAAATGTCAGAATACTTTATTGACATCTTGAACAACTTAACGCGATACATAGGGTGACATAAATGTTAGAAATCATACCACAATTTTCTGTATTCCTATTAATGTTTGTAAGGATTTCTGCATTTTTTGTTACCGTCCCTTTTTTTTCATATCGTACGATACCACCCCAATTAAAAATTTTGTTAGCTTTAATGCTTGCTTGGATGATGTATTATACGATTCAAACAGAAGTGATTCCAATTGATGGGAATTACATATTGCTTATTATGAAAGAAGCGATGATTGGGCTTATTATTGGATTAGCTGCAACCATCATAATATCCATCGTACAAATAGCTGGTGGTTTTATCGATTTTGAAATGGGATTTGCCATGGCAAATATTGTTGATCCGCTTACCGGTGCACAAAGTCCAATGATGGGACAATTTTTTAACTTACTAATTTTATATTTATTAATTGCTACTAACGGTCACCACCTTATTTTAGATGGAATTTACTATAGTTATCAGTTTATTCCAATTAATCATTTTCCGAACTTTGGGGATGCTGGCATGGCGGAATTTACAGTAAAGTTGATTGCTGTAGTCTTTTCGGTTGCTTTTCAAATGTCAGCACCTTTAGTAGCAGCATTGTTTTTATTAACGCTTGCTATTGGTATTACCGGAAAAACGGTTCCTCAATTAAATATTTTTATTATCGGATTTCCATTAAAGATTATCGTAGGATTTCTTGTATTGTTCATTTCAATGGGGATTATGATTGAAGTGATGCAAAAGGTGATTGAATTAATGATTACCGTTATGCGTGAATTCATGCAGTTTTTAGGTGGTGCATAATTTGAAGTTACTGCTTCCTTTAGACTTACAATATTTTGCTGGTGAAAAAACAGAAAAAGCGACTCAAAAGAAACGGAAAGATGCTCGAAAAAAGGGACAAGTTGTAAAAAGCCAAGATTTTTCGTCAGCGATTTTGTTTTTAATCCTTTTTCTTTTTCTCACCTTTATGGCACCGTTTATGTTTAAAGGTCTCCTTTCTTTTTTTATACAAGCCTTTGAAAAATACATACTTTTTGAGACAGTGACAGTCGATACCATCATGAATATCTATGTTGATTCTATTTCAGAAATGGCTGTCATTTTATTACCGGTGATGGTAGTAGCAATGGTTGTGGCAATGTTCTCTAACTTTTTACAATTTGGTTTCTTGTTTACAACAGAAACAATGAAATTTGATTTGAAAAAGATTGATCCAATAAAAGGGATTAAGAAAATTATTTCATTAAGAGCTATTGTGAACTTAATTAAGTCTTTGTTAAAAGTAGCATTTATTGGGACAGTAACTGGATTTGTTATTTGGCTTAATTTTGACGATGTATTGTCTTTAGCATTTCATAGCCCTTGGGAAGCATTAATAATAGTTGCAAAACTAACGGCTATGATGGGCATCGCTAGTGCCATTGCCTTACTATTAGTCGCTATTCTTGATTACATATATGAAAAATTCGATTATGAAAAAAAATTAAGAATGTCGAAACAGGACATTAAAGATGAGTATAAAAATACGGAAGGGGACCCACTCATCAAATCGAAAATTAAGCAACGGCAGAGAGAAATGGCTATGCGACGCATGATGCAAGAAGTTCCGAAAGCGGATGTGGTTATTACAAACCCAACTCACTTTGCAGTTGCCTTAAGATATGATGATGAGTCCATGGAAGCTCCTAAAGTCGTTGCAAAAGGTGTCGACTTTGTAGCACAAAAAATCAAATTAATTGCAAAGGAAAATGATATCGTCATGGTAGAAAATCGACCATTAGCAAGGGCGCTATATGATCAAGTGGAAATTGGTGAAGAAGTGCCTGAAGAATTTTTCAAAGCAGTGGCAGAAATATTAGCTTATGTTTATCGAGTTAAACGTAAAATTTAGTTTGTAGGAGGGAAAAACATGAAATTTCGCGACTTAGGAGTATTAGCATTTATCATCGTAATAGTAGCGATGCTCGTAATCCCTCTACCAACATGGTTGCTAAGTTTTTTAATCATCATTAATATTACGCTTTCTTTACTTGTATTGCTCACTGCAATGAACATGAAAGAGGCGTTGCAATTTGCGATTTTCCCGTCAATTATATTGATTTTGACGTTGTTCCGACTTGGTGTGAGTATTTCAACTACTCGTGCCATTCTTTCCCAAGGAGATGCAGGTGACGTCGTTGAAACGTTCGGGGAATTCGTAACGGGCGGTAATATACTAGTTGGTTTAGTTATTTTCATGTTGCTTGTCATTGTGAACTTTATCGTTATTACGAAAGGTTCAGAACGGGTTGCGGAAGTAGCAGCACGCTTCACGTTAGATGCGATGCCTGGTAAGCAAATGAGTATTGATGCAGATTTGAATGCAGGATTAATTTCTGAAAAGGAAGCACGGGAACGTCGCGATAAAGTTGCGAAAGAAGCAGATTTCTATGGGGCGATGGATGGTGCTACGAAATTTGTAAAAGGTGACGCCATTGCTTCCATCATCATGGTATTTATAAACTTAATTTTTGGTTTGTTTATTGGGATGTTACAAATGGGATATTCTTTTTCTGAAGCGGCAGACCACTTCTCCAAATTAACAGTCGGTGATGGTCTCGTTGCTCAAATTCCAGCCTTACTTGTATCAACAGCAACAGGTCTTGTAGTAACTCGAGCAGCAAGCGATGGTAATCTCGGAGAAGATATAATAGGGCAATTATTCTCTCAAGCAAAATTGCTTTATGTAGCAGCGGGAACCATTTTCTTGCTTGGCCTCTTTACTCCGATTCCTGACTGGATTACAATTCCAATTGCTGCATTACTTGCCATTGGAGCCTTTTTAATGAGTCGCAAAAAAGAAGAGGACCCAGAAGAATTGTTGGAAATTGAGGAAGAACAAGTAACCGATACAATGAAGAGTCCAGAAAATGTTGTCAATTTATTAAATGTTGATCCAATTGAATTTGAATTTGGTTATGGTTTAATTCCTTTAGTTGATGTGCAGCAAGGTGGGGATTTGCTTGACCGAGTTGTGATGATTCGTCGTCAGCTTGCATTAGAACTAGGTCTTGTAATTCCTGTTGTACGCATTCGAGATAACATCCAATTACAGCCGAATGAGTATCGTATTAAAATTAAAGGAAATGAAATGGCAAGGGGAGAATTATTATTAGACCATTATTTAGCGATGAGCCCTGGTGATGACGATTCGATTGAAGGTATTGATACAATTGAACCATCTTTTGGTCTCCCTGCAAAATGGATTACTGAGGAAGTAAAAGAAGAGGCGGAGATGCGAGGATTTACTGTTGTTGACCCGCCAAGTGTTGTATCCACACATTTAACAGAAGTCATTCGTGCAAACGCTCATGAACTACTCGGTCGACAAGAAACAAAGCAACTGATCGATCATTTGAGAGAAACACATGCTATTTTAGTCGACGAACTAACACCAACCCCATTATCGATTGGTGAAATTCAAAAAGTACTCGCAAAATTATTAAAGGAACATGTTTCGATTCGCAACTTACCAGTTATTTTTGAAACTTTGGCAGATTATGCAAAATTGACAAGTGACACGGATGTACTAACAGAATACGTAAGACAAGCCCTTGCACGACAAATTACAAGGCAATATGTACAAGACGGATCGCAATTAAAAGTAATTACCGTTCCGGCAAAATTAGAAAAAATCATTGCAGATAGCGTTCAGCAAACAGAACATGGAAATTACTTGGCGATGGATCCGCAAGAATCTCAAAACGTTCTTGAGTCCATTGCAAAAGAAGTGGAAAGAGTTTCATACATGGAACAAACGCCAATTATTTTATGTTCACCAGGTATTCGAATGTATTTAAGACAATTAACGGAACGATATTTCCCACAAATTCCTATATTGTCTTATAACGAATTGGATGCCAACGTTGAAATCCAAAGTGTTGGGGTGGTGACCGTTGAATGAAAATGAAAAAATATATAGCACCTTCTATTGCTGAAGCGATGAAACAAGTGCGTTCAGAATTAGGTGAAGATGCTGTCATCATCAATTCTAAAGTAATTGTCAAAAAGAAATTTTTCGGTTTGATAAGACAGAAAAATTTTGAGGTTCTGGCTGGAATTGACGTAGTTGAACGTCCAAAATTTGATATGCCAGAACAAATGGATAGCCCTGTGAAAGTTCAGCCCATCGTTCCAAAAAAAGACGAACAACCTGTAGCAGGAAATGTTTCGGAGCTAAAAGAAGAGATTGCCAGCTTAAAAAAAATATTACAATCAATGAAACATGAATCAATTCAATCTTCATTGCCTGATGAACTTAAACCATTTGCTGAATATATGAAACGTCAAGAGCTTAATCAAGAGCTCATCACGGCCATTTGTGATGAGCTTTTTGTACATATGCAAACGACGAAGGAAATATCTAATCAAGAAATAAAAAACATTGCAAAAAAAGTTTTACAAGCGAAACTTTCCCCCCTCCCATTAGGAGGTTTATCCTATGAGAAAAAATACGTGTGTGTCTTAGGTCCGACAGGGGTAGGAAAAACAACGACGATTGCTAAAATGGCAGCTCGAAGTGTTTTGGAGAAGAAGAAAAAAATCGGATTTATAACAACCGATACATATCGAATTGCAGCAATCGAACAGTTAAAAACATACGCTAATCTTCTTCAAGCCCCCGTAGAGATTGTTTACAACTTCAATGATTATAAAGAAGCAATTAAAAAATTTGAACATTTAGATTTAGTGTTCATTGATACAGCTGGGCGCAACTATAAAGAAGCAAAATATGTGAATGAATTAAAGAAACTGATTTCTTTCGATGAAGAAGTTGAATCTTATCTTGTTCTATCTTTGACTGCTAAAGAGAAAGATATCGAAACGATTATCGAACAATTTAATGAATTACCTGTTGAGAAGTTTGTCTTCACTAAAATTGACGAAACAAATTCTATTGGCGCGATGTATAATTTAATGATTAAATATAATAAAGGACTTGCTTACTATACAACTGGGCAAGAAGTACCGGAAGATATTGAAGAAGCAACTGCAGACAAATTACTTGAATTGTTCTTTCAAGGAGAATTCAAATGAGAGATCAAGCAGAAAAATTGCGAATGAAAATGTTGGAGCGTCAAGGTGCATTAGGGAGATCCATCGCTGTTGTTAGCGGTAAAGGCGGAGTAGGAAAGAGTAATTTTACAACAAACTTTGCTATTAATCTAGCGAAACGTGGGAAAAAAGTTGTCATATTAGATATGGATCTCGGAATGGCAAATGTTCACATTTTAATAGGAAAACAAGCTCAATATAATTTGAAGGACTATTTAGAAGGACATGTTTCGTTCGAAGAAATCATTTATGCAGGTCCACAAGACATTCATTACATTTCCGGAGGTTCCGGTTTTTCATCGGTCATTGAATGGTCAGAAGAGATGTTTGATGCCTTCATACATGCATTTGAAGAATTGCAGAAAAATTATGATTATATTTTATTCGATATGGGAGCAGGAGCAACAAATTGGGCGCTAGATGTGGTTACGTCCATTGAGGAAGTCATTGTAATCACAACTGCTGAGCCAACTTCGATTACAGATGCCTATTCAATGATGAAATTCATTTATTTAAAAGAACCGAGCAAAACATTTTATCTATTATGTAATCGAGCGTTTTCAAATGAAGAAGGAAGGGAAACGTTGCAGAGGCTAAAAAATGCAATGTTGAAATTTTTATCAAAAGAAGTTGTGATTCTTGGTTGGTTGCCAGAGGATAGTGCAGTCAGAAAAGCAGTGATTGAGCAAGTACCTTTTTCAATTTCATATCCAAATGCTCAAATTTCAAAATCATTACATGAAATTGTAAATCGTTTTATTCATAAAAAGTTAGGAGAAGAGATTCCTCTTCCATCCAATTCATTTATAACTAGACTAAAACGTATTTTCTCGAAAGGTCGTGATTAATTGGAACCTTCGAAAAAACATAAATTGCTAATAGTAGACGATTCCGCTTTCATGAGGAAAGTAATCAGTGATTTCTTTCATCAACATCCATCGATTGAAGTAATTGGTACAGCAAGGAATGGAAAGGATGCCATTCAAAAAATTCAACAACTAAACCCAGATGTTGTCACAATGGATGTTGAAATGCCGGAATTAAATGGTATTGAAACGTTAAAGCATATAATGGAAGTTTCCCCTGTTCCTGTCGTTATGATATCCAGTTTTACTGAAAAAGGTGCTCAGAAAACATTGCAGGCAATGGAATATGGGGCAGTTGATTTTGTGACAAAACCTGGGGGCACGATTTCTCTTGATTTACATAAAGTTAAGGACGAGCTTATTCGAAAAGTAGAGCTCGCTTCAAAAATTCCGATTGAAAAATTAAGAAAGCAAATTAATCCAAAAAAACATTATATAAACAATATTCAACAAGAAACAACCCTAAACACTAATGAAACGCATGTAGTAACAGAATTTTCATCTACTAGTAATAAAAATTGGACAAAAACTTCAGAGAAGATTGTATTAATAGGTACATCAACTGGTGGGCCACGAGCTTTGCAAGAAGTGATTACAAATTTGCCTGAATCCTTATCGGCACCCATATTAATTGTTCAACATATGCCACCAGGGTTTACAAAATCATTAGCAGACAGGTTAAACCATCTTAGTAAAATCCGAGTGAAGGAAGCTGAACAGGGTGAAATTGTTGAAAAAGGAACTGCTTATATTGCACCAGGTGGTTACCATTTAAAAATGAAAAAAAATGGCCAACATTATCAAATTGTTTTAGATAATCAGGAACCACCAAGAGCTGGCCACAGACCAAGCGTTGATGTTCTCTTTGAAAATATTAGCCAGTTTAATGAATTAGATAAAATTGCAATCATCATGACTGGGATGGGTAATGACGGTTCTAAAGGGTTAATGGCATTGAAGAAATCTGGAAATGTCATCGCGATTGCTGAATCAGCTGAAACTTGTATCGTTTATGGTATGCCAAAAGCTGCCGTTGAGACAAAGTTAGTTGATGAAGTAGTCAATTTAGATGAAATTTCAGAGACAATGATGAAATATTTGTCATAAAGGGAGTGTTTTCGAATGGAAATGAATCAGCAATATTTGGACATGTTTATAGAAGAAAGTAAAGAACATTTACAAGCTTGTAGTGATCAATTATTAGAACTTGAAAAGAATCCGAATGATTTATCCATCGTTAATGAGATTTTCCGCTCGGCTCATACATTAAAAGGAATGGCTGCTACGATGGGATTTGAAGACTTAGCGGATTTAACACATAAAATGGAAAACGTTCTAGATGCCATTCGAAATGAAAAAATCGTTGTTGATTCAAATCTATTAGATATTGTATTTGAATCGGTAGACCATTTAGAAGCGATGATAGTGGATATAGCAAATGGCGGTGATGGGAAACGGGATGTTTCCGATATAGTATCGAAATTAAAAGCGATTGAAGCAGGTCAACTGATTCCTACAAGCACTCCAACTGAACAAGAAATAGCAGCAGATGTATACACGGAAGAACCTACTACTGACCGATATTTAATTTATGATGAGTACGATGTTACGGTATTGCAACAATCGAAAGAACAAGGTTTTAATGTCTATGAAATTACTGTTTCCCTTCGACCTGACTGTCTATTAAAGGCAGCACGAGTATACATGGTTTTTGAGGTTTTAGAAAAAAATGGTGAAGTATTAAAATCTTTCCCAACGGTTGAAAAGCTTGAGGAAGAACAGTTCGATCAAACATTCCAAGTAACATTCATTACGAAAGATTCTGCGGAAGAAATTCAAAAGAAAATTAATAAAGTTTCTGAGATTGATAAAGTTGTAGTAATACCATTGACGAAAGAAATGATTAAAGAGGCCAGCAAAGAAGAATTGGTTTCAAAAGAACAACTTCAACAAGAATCAAAAAAATCTGAACAACAACCTTCAAAACAGCAGAAAAAGTCTGAACCGTTAAAGAAAGAATCGAATGCGACGAAACAAAGTGCACAGTCAAAAACGATTCGGGTAAGCATTGAGCGCCTTGATATTTTAATGAATCTATTTGAAGAATTAGTAATAGACCGTGGACGATTACAATCGATTGCGACAGATGTTAAACATTCAGAATTAACAGAAACAGTTGAGCGAATGAGCCGTACGATGGGAGATTTACAAAATATTGTCCTTACAATGCGGATGATTCCAATTGAAACTGTATTTAACCGCTTCCCTAAAATGGTTCGTTCTTTATCCAGAGATTTAAATAAAAAAATAAATCTGGAAATTATCGGTGCAGAAACGGAACTAGACCGTACAGTAATCGATGAAATTGGTGATCCGTTAGTTCACCTAATCCGTAATTCTGTAGACCATGGTATCGAAAGTCCGGAAGTGAGAAAAGCAAAAGGTAAACCAGAAGAAGGTACGGTCATCTTACGGGCATATCATAGCGGAAATTATGTATTTATTGAAATAGAAGATGACGGAGCTGGAATCAACAAAGATAAAGTATTAAAAAAGGCAATCGATCGAGGTATTGTGACGAAAGAATCGGCGTTAGTATTAACCGATAAGCAAATCAACGAACTCATATTTGAATCAGGTTTCTCAACAGCTGAAAAGATAACGGATGTTTCTGGGCGCGGTGTCGGCTTAGACGTAGTAAAAACAACGATTCAATCTCTTGGAGGCAGCATTTCTATTGAGTCAGAACAAGATGTTGGTTCGAAATTCTCCATTCAATTGCCATTAACTCTATCTATTATTTCTGTCATGCTCGTAGAAATTGAGAAAGAAATTTATGCGATTCCGTTATCATCAATTATCGAAACTTCAATTATTAAAAAATCTGAGATTTTAAATGCTCATAATCAAAAAGTAATTGATTTCCGAGGAAAAGTTGTTCCGTTAATTTTCTTAGATGAAGTATTTGAAGTACCGCGCAATGAAATTTATGATGATGAATATTTATCTGTTGTGATTGTTCGAAAAGGTGATAAATTAGCTGGTTTAGTCGTTGATTCATTCATTGGCCAACAAGAAATTGTTTTAAAATCATTAGGCAATTATTTAAAAAATATTTTTGCCATTTCAGGTGCAACAATTTTAGGTAATGGACAAGTAGCGTTAATTATTGATATTAATGCGTTAATGAAATAATTCCATGAAATGAGGTGTTGTAAATGGCAACTGTTGTGGAGCAAGAAAGTATAAAAGTAATAGTTTTCCAATTAATGGATAAGGAATATGCTATTCCTGTAAGCCAAGTTCAAGGTATTGAGAAAATGATGCATATTACTCGAGTACCAAGAACAGAAAAATTCGTAAAAGGTGTCATCAATTTGCGCGGAGTTGTAACACCTATTATCGATTTGCGTGAACGTTTTGGTCTTCCATCAGCTGAAAATACTGAATCTGTGAGAATTATTATTGTTCAGTTTGATGACATGGAAGTAGGATTTGTAGTAGATTCCGCGAACGATGTCATTGATCTTCCAGTGAATTCTATTGAACCTCAACCAGAAGTAGTAGGTGTGATAGAAGAAGCATTCATCTCAGGGGTTGCTAAAATTGATAATCGTTTATTAATATTGCTACATTTAGATAAAGTATTAAATATATCTGAATAGTATATTAAAAAAGTAGGGATTCATATGGGGCATCCTAAAATTAATTCTATGCATTTAGATATTCTGAAGGAGATTGGAAATATCGGTGCAGCTCATGCAGCGACTGCTTTATCGGATTTGCTAAAGAAAAAAATCGAAATGCGCGTCCCAAAAGTAGAAATGATTACATTTAATGAAATGATGGATTTAGCTGGCGGACCGGAAAAAGTCGTTGTTGGTATTTTCTTGCGAATCGAAGGCGATTTAGAAGGAAGCATGTTTTTCATATTACCGATTGAACAGGCCAATCGGTTCATTCAACATCTCATTCAAGATGACCAGTTCGATTTTCGATCCAATGGCTCTTTCATCGGAATGTCTGCAATGCAAGAAATGGGAAACATATTATCTGGATCTTATCTATCCGCCTTGTCTGATTTTTTGCAATTAAAAATGTATCCTACAGTACCTGGTTTAAGCATTGATATGTTTGGGGCAATCATTAGTATTGGCCTCATTGAAATTTCTCAAGTAAGCGACTATGTGATTGTCATCAATACATCCATTTCGGAAGAAGGGCTTGAAAATACAGAAATGAAAGGGCACTTTTTATTATTACCTGACCCTGAGTCTTTTAACGTAATATTTAAGGCGTTAGGGGTCGAATAGTATGTTTGCATCGAAGGAAGGAAAGGTAGTTAAAGTTGGAATTGCCCAAATGGATGTAGTCAAATCTCCGGATACGATTCGAACTTCGGGACTAGGCTCATGTGTGGGAGTAGTTTTATATGATGAAACGAAGAAGGTTGCAGGGCTTGTTCATATTATGTTACCGGATTCTTCATTAAGCCGTTCAGAAACAATCAATTGTGCAAAATTTGCCGATACTGGTATTCAAGGTCTACTAGAGATGTTATTAGTAGAAGGGGCTCAAAAGTATCGGTTAAAGGCCAAAATAGCTGGTGGAGCCCAAATGTTCCAATTTGCTTCAGATAAGAATATGATGAGAATAGGTCCTCGCAACGTTGAAGCTGTGAAAAAAGTATTAAAAGAATTGGGGATTCCTCTCATTGCGGAAGATACAGGTGGTAATAGCGGTAGGACGATTGAATTTGATCCTGATACTAGTAAATTAATGATTCGGACAGTCAATAAAGGAGTGAGTGAAATATGATGTATGGCTCTATATTTTATAATTGTTGGGGTAGTTTAATAGCATTTACCATTACCTTTGCGATTATGTATCAAATTTCTATATTTCCTTCGCAGATTTTGCTTGTTTCATTCATTGTTGCACTCGCTGCCTTTGTTGTAATGTTCGCTGTACGGTATTTAATAGGCTATATTTTGTATACACCTGATGACGCACTTTTTGCAGATTTTATTGAAGAAGTTGCATCTGAGAACAGTGAAAATATAATGGATGAGGAAATGGATAATAGCTTTAAAAGAGCTTCTAATGATTTTCAAGATGAAAATCCAGAAGAAATTGCAGATGTCGTGCGTAGATTGCTAGAAGAAAGAGATACCTAAGAACTATTTTATAAATTGTAGAGAGCCGAATTTAGGCTCTTTTTTCATATCTATTAAGAGGAATTTCCTAATGGTCAGTAAATGATTTAGTCCTATAGAATGCTGTGTTTTTTAGACCTATATTTGGTATAATAATGGAAAGAAAAGCGTTTGTTAAAGAAAGGTGGATTCGATGGTAAGTAAGCTAGATGAACAAAAATTATGGAATAGCTGGATAAAAGATCGAGATCCGCATGCAGGGAATTTACTAATAAAAAAATACATACCGCTTGTGTCCTATCATGTTCAACGTATAGGTACTGGATTGCCAAAAAATGTGTCTCGGGATGATTTGACTAGCTTAGGTATGATGGGACTATTTGATGCTTTAAATAAATTTGATATTAATAGAGATTTAAAATTTGATACATACGCATCTTTTCGTGTACGGGGAGCCATTATTGATGGCCTAAGAAAAGAGGATTGGCTACCGCGTACTGCAAGGGAAAAAGCGAAAAAAATGGAAGCTACAATTGAACAATTAGAACAAAAATTAATGCGCCATGCAACACCTGAAGAACTGGCAGAACATATGAATATGCCTGTCGAAGAAGTATATCAAACAGTACAAGAACATTTCTTTTCAAATATATTATCTCTAAACGAAACGCAGCAAGATTCTGAAGATGCTGATGGGAAAGCTTGTGTCATTCGAGATGAAAATACACGAACACCTGAACAAGAGGCGCTTCATAAAGAACTAGTGGACGAACTTGCTGAAAATATTAAAAAGTTAAGTGAGAAGGAACAACTCGTATTAAGTCTTTTTTATTCTGAAGAAATGACATTGACGGAAATTGGTGAAATGTTAGATTTATCCACTTCTCGTATTTCACAGATACACTCAAAAGCGTTATTGAAATTAAGAAAACTGCTATCAAGCGAGGCTAATGCTTAAATTAGGAGGAGCTAATGAGTTTAAAAGGTGTTGAATTACAAATTGCTATTCCGAAAACTGTTGACGCTGGGAAAATGGTTGGGGAGCATCAACAGCACGTCGTTCAGCAACAATATAATGCTAACGAGGCGTTAAAAAGAGAGATTGAAAGAAAGCAGCTTACCGTGAATGACACCGAAAAAATCTCAGAAGTTTCTGAAGAAGAAAAGGAAAAAGAACGAAAAGGAAAACAATCATCCAACAATCACAATGGACAAAAGAAACAACAACAACAACAAGAACAGCAGAAAGCACAACATCCATATAAAGGAAAGTATATAGATTTTAGCGGATAGGAGATTTTATGACTACAATATTCATCATTCTATTGATTATTTCTCAATTGATTAGCTTTTTCCTCATTTTCATTCTAAATGCGAAAATCGCTAAATTTAAAGATTTGGAATTGCGGCAAGATAAATTAATGGAAGAAATGGAAAATGCAATTAGCGTCTATTTGTTGGAAATGAAGGAAGAAAATGAACGTTTTATTGATGAATTAACAAAGCTATCAAAACCTCAACCAAATGAAAGCTATAACATAGCAAATGAACAAATAAATAAACGAATTTCTGATCATATTAATAAAGACAGTGTTCAATTAAAAAATGAAGAAAACAATGGGAATCAAAAAATAGAAAAGTTGCAAGTGATTCCGAAAGCTGTTGCAAAAAATGCCTATATTCAACAACAAAAATCCCATACGTCAAATAGAGAGAAGTTGAATGAAGAGGCGGTAAATGAAGAAAAACAGCAAAAACTCACTGAAACTAATTTACAAATGACATCACCAACACTCAAAGAAAAAATCGTTGCTCTTCATCAAGAAGGTAAATCGATTGAGGAAATCGCAAAAATCACGCAAAAAGGAAAAACGGAAATTGAACTATTATTAAAGTTCAATGCATAAAATTTCTTGCACAGTAAAAGGGATTGTGTTATATTACCAAGTGGTGTGATTATTACACACGCATTTTCGATGAATAAGTGGTGCTTAAAGATTTTCTTTAAGTTGCTTATTCAGATGAGAAATGCGGAGGAACAAAACCAATATAATTAGGAGGAAAATTCATGTCAGTAATTTCAATGAAACAATTACTTGAAGCTGGTGTACATTTCGGACACCAAACTCGCCGTTGGAATCCAAAAATGAAAAAATACATTTTTGTTGAACGTAACGGCATTTACATTATCGACTTACAAAAAACTGTAAAAAAATTAGAAGAAGCTTACGAGTTCATGCGTGAAGTTGGCGCTAATGGCGGAAAAGTTCTTTTTGTTGGAACAAAAAAACAAGCACAAGACGCTATTAAAGAGGAAGCTGAACGTTCAGGAAACTTCTACATTAACCAACGCTGGTTAGGTGGAACGTTAACAAACTTCGACACAATTAAAAAACGTGTTGCTCGTATGAAAGAAATCGAGAAAATGGAAGAAGAAGGAATTTTTGACGTTCTTCCTAAAAAAGAAGTTACGAAATTGAAAAAAGAACATGAACGATTAGTGAAATTCCTTGGCGGTATTCGTGAAATGACTGAATTACCTGACGTAATGTTCGTAGTAGACCCACGTAAAGAACGTATCGCTGTAGCTGAAGCTCGTAAATTAAATATTCCGATTGTAGGAATTGTAGATACAAACTGCGATCCAGATGAAATTGACTACGTAATTCCTGCAAACGATGATGCGATTCGTGCTGTAAAATTATTAACTGCTAAAATGGCAGATGCTCTTATCGAGTCTAAACAAGGTGAATCAGAAGCTCCAGCTGAAGAAGTAGTTGCTGAGTAATTCACTACTACAAAGGTGATAAGTGGATGTTTCACTTATCACCTTTTTTTAAGAAACTACGGTTTCTTATTATATAAAAAGGCTAAAACTTATAGTAAACATAAATTATCCAAGGAGGAACTTTCAATGGCAATTACTGCTCAATTAGTAAAAGAACTTCGTGAAAAAACGGGCGCAGGTATGATGGATTGTAAAAAAGCCCTTGTAGAAACGAACGGTGATATCGATGCTGCAATCGATTACCTACGTGAAAAAGGTTTATCATCTGCAAGTAAAAAAGCTGATCGTATCGCTGCGGAAGGTACAACTTACATTTTAACAGAAGGTAACGATGCTGTAATTTTAGAAGTAAACGCTGAAACTGACTTCGTTGCGAAAAACAACCAATTCCAAGAATTAGTAAAAAGCTTAGCGGCACAATTATTAAAAGCTAAACCTGAATCTTTAGAAGCTGCTTTAGAAGTAAAAAATGAAGAAGGTGTTAGCATCGCAGAACAAATTTCTTCTGCTGTTGCAACAATTGGTGAAAAAATCACTCTTCGTCGTTTCGAAGTGAAAACTAAAACAGATGCTGATACATTCGGTTCTTACTTACACATGGGTGGACGTATCGGAGTTTTAGTTGTACTTGAAGGTTCAACAGACAGCGATGCTGCAAAAGATATCGCTATGCATATCGCTGCGATCAATCCAAAATACATTACTCGCGAAGAAGTACCTGCGGAAGAAGTTGAACGTGAACGCAAAGTGTTAACTGAACAAGCATTAAACGAAGGTAAACCAGAAAATATTGTTGCAAAAATGGTTGAAGGTCGTCTTGGAAAATTCTTCGAACAAGTTTGCTTACTTGATCAAGCATTTGTTAAAGATTCTGATAAAAAAGTACGCGATTTCGTGAAATCTACTGGCGGTAACGTAACTTCATTCGTGCGTTATGAAGTTGGAGAAGGTATTGAAAAACGTGCAGACAACTTTGCAGAAGAAGTTATGAGCCAAGTGAAAGGTAAATAATTGTAGGATAAATACACAAACTTTATGGGGAGCACTCTAAGTGTTCCCTATTTTTCAGAAATGAAAATTAATTATTCACATAACGGAGGTTTACTATGAGTGTGCCGCAGTATAAACGAGTTGTAATCAAAATTAGTGGTGAGGCATTGGCAGGAGAAGCAGGATTCGGTATCTCGCCAAAAATCATTAAGTCAGTTGCTGAAGATATTAAAGAAGTTGTAGATCTTGGTGTTGAAGTTGCAGTTGTAGTTGGCGGAGGAAACATCTGGCGTGGTAAAATAGGAAGTGAAATGGGAATGGATCGTGCTTCTGCCGACTATATGGGAATGCTTGCGACTGTGATGAACTCTCTTGCACTTCAAGATGCATTAGAAAAACTCAACGTGGAAACTCGAGTGCAATCTTCAATCGTAATGACCCAAGTGGCGGAACCTTACATACGTAGAAAAGCAGTGCGTCATCTTGAAAAAGGACGCGTAGTAATCTTCGCTGCTGGTACTGGAAATCCATTTTTCTCTACAGATACAACAGCTGCATTAAGAGCTGCAGAAATAGAAGCAGAAGCCATTTTAATGGCGAAAAATAATGTCGATGGTGTTTATTCTGCGGATCCAAAAACTCACGAAGATGCAGTGAAATATGATACACTCACTTATTTAGATGTAATTCAACAAGGTTTACAAGTGATGGATTCCACTGCTTCCACTTTATGTATGGACAACGACATCCCATTAATAGTATTCTCTATTATGGAAAAAGGTAACATTAAACGTGCCGTTTTAGGTGATAAAATTGGGACAGTTGTTAGGAGGAATGCATAATGTCAAATAATGTATATGAACAAGCGAAGGAAAAAATGAACAAATCCATTGCTGCCTTTACCCGCGAACTTGCTTCAATTCGTGCTGGTCGAGCAAACGCTTCATTACTCGATCGAATCACTGTTGATTATTATGGGGTACCAACACCGGTTAACCAACTTGCTGGTATTTCGGTTCCAGAAGCACGACTCCTTGTCATTACACCTTATGATAAATCAATTTTAAGTGAAATTGAAAAAGCGATTTTAAAATCTGATATTGGTATTACGCCTACAAACGATGGAAATGTAATCCGTTTAACAATTCCACCTTTAACAGAAGAACGTCGCAAAGAATTAGTGAAAATCGTGAAAAAAGAAGCGGAAGACGCAAAAGTTGCAATTCGTAACGTTCGTCGTGATGCGAATGATGATCTGAAGAAAATGGAGAAAAATGGTGAGATTACGGAAGACGAACTACGTGGTCAAGTAAATGATATTCAAAAATTAACAGATGATTTTATTGCAAAAGTAGAAAATTTGGCAAAAGAGAAAGAAGAAGAAATCCTTGCAATTTAATGCTTACTCAGTTATAACAGAACTTTCTGTAGGAATGTGACGTCCTTTCATCTAGGACGTCATTTTCATTTATCTCATCTATGTTTTATCCATCAATTAATATTGATATGATTGAACAAAAAAATACATATGATAGTAAAACATTACAAAAAATACGAATAATTATCAAGGAAATAAAAGACACGTATATTTGTTTTTGATATTATTAATAAGAATACGTCCAAAACGTTGTCAGGTGGGGGAATAAATGGTATTAAAAAATTTTTTTAATAAAACTAAATATGAGAAAAAAATAGCTGAAGAAAGCGTCAATCTTGAAGTAATCCCTTCCCATATTGCAATCATCATGGACGGTAATGGACGTTGGGCAAAAAAGCGGGCAATGCCACGAATCGCTGGACATCATGAGGGGATGAAAACTGTTAGAAAAATAGCACGTGTGGCAGATGATTTAGGTGTGAAAGTGTTAACACTATATGCCTTTTCAACAGAAAACTGGAAGCGTCCCAAATCTGAAGTAGAATTTTTAATGAGCTTACCAGAAAAATTTCTTAATGATTTTTTACCTGAAATCATGGAACGAAATATTCGCGTGCAAATGATTGGTGAAAAGGAAGGTTTACCAGAACATACAAAAAAAGCTTTAAATAAAGCGTTAGAAAAAACAAAAAATAATACAGGGCTTATTTTGAATTTTGCGATGAATTATGGCAGCCGTGCCGAAATTGTGAATGCTATAAAAAAGATGATGATAGATGTACAAGAAGGAACATTAAATTTTGATTCGATCACTGAAGAAACAATGAACCAATATCTAATGACATCACATCTACCGGAACCAGATTTATTAATTCGTACAAGCGGAGAAGTACGATTAAGCAATTTTATGCTTTGGCAATTAGCCTATACTGAGTTTTGGTTTACGGATACGCTATGGCCAGATTTTAATGAGGAAACTTTCTTAGAAGCAATTCAAGCCTATCAAAAAAGAAATCGTCGCTATGGTGGATTGAAAGGAGAAGAAATTAATTGAAGCAACGTATTATAACGGGTGTAGTAGCAGCAGCTTTTTTCATCCCGTTTGTATTATATGGTAATCTCCCGTTTACTCTATTAGTTTACGCAATGGCTACAGTTGGAATGTTCGAACTACTACGCATGAAAAAGATGGCTATTTTCTCAGTTCCAGGCTTAATTGGATTACTTACCGTATATATGCTATTAATGCCTGATAATTTTGCGGCAAAAGTCCAAGATATCACATCTTATTCGAAATTAGAATTTCTTGTCATTGCTGCACTGTTATTATTAATTCATTCTGTCATTGTAAAAAATCATTTTACATTCGATGAAATTGGATTTGTCCTACTGTCAGCTTTGTATATAGGAATCGGATTTTATTATTTAATTGAAACGAGAGATGCAGGGTTACAATTTATTATTTTTGCTTTACTTGTAGTTTGGTCTACTGATTCAGGGGCATATTTTACTGGTAGAAAATTTGGGAAAAACAAGCTATGGCCAGAAATTTCACCTAATAAGACGGTTGAAGGATTTTTCGGAGGGATTTTGATAGCGGTTGTATCTGCCTGTGTTATGCAATTTATTTACCCCTTTGAAAAACCTTGGTTTATACTAATACTTGTAACGATTGTAAGCTCTATTTTTGGACAATTAGGTGATTTAGTAGAATCTGCTATTAAAAGACATTATGATGTAAAAGATTCAGGAAAACTTCTTCCTGGACATGGTGGAATACTAGATCGATTCGATAGTTTATTGTTTGTATTACCATTATTCAACTTGTTGCATTTTGTTAGTTAATGAAGGGAAGGACCCAAATTGAAAAAAATTAGTTTGTTAGGGGCAACAGGCTCAATTGGATGGCAAACTTATGATATATTAAAATCCCATCCTGAAGAGTTCCAACTTGTTGCTTTTTCTGCAGGAAAAAATATAGAAAAAACAAAAGAAATCATTAAAACATTACAACCTGAGTTAGTTTCTGTGCAAGAGGAAAAAGATGCACTTGCATTAAAAAAAGAGTTTCCTCATATACATTTTACATACGGCGAACAAGGTTTAGTAGAAGTTGCAACTCATCCTGAGACGAGCGTTTTATTGAATGCAGTTTTAGGAAGTGTTGGTTTGCCATCTACATTAGCTGCCATTCGTATGGGAAAAACGATTGCAATCGCTAATAAAGAGACCCTTGTTACTGCTGGTCATCTAGTAATGAAAGAAGCAAAAAAACACCACGCACCGATATTACCAGTTGACAGTGAGCATTCAGCGATATTCCAGTCGATGAATGGGGAAAATCCAAAACAAATTAAGCGGTTAATTTTGACAGCTTCTGGCGGTGCATTTCGCGATAAAACTCGCGATGAATTAAAAAATGTTACAGTCAAGGATGCCTTGAATCATCCGAACTGGTCAATGGGTGCAAAAATTACAATTGATTCTGCAACGTTGATGAACAAAGGATTAGAAGTGATTGAAGCCCATGTACTATTTGACATGCCTTTTGACCAAATTGATGTCTTGCTTCATAAAGAAAGCATTATCCACTCGATGGTGGAATACCATGATACAAGTGTCATCGCTCAATTAGGAACTCCAGATATGCGTGTACCAATTCAATATGCATTAAGTTACCCAGACCGATTGCCACTTGTTGGTGGAAAGTCATTAAATTTAGCTGAAATTGGACAACTACATTTTAAAGAAGTTGATTTTGAGCGATTCAGAGCATTAAAACTGGCTTATGAAGCAGGAAGAATTGGCGGAACCATTTTAACGGCCATGAATGCAGCTAATGAAGCAGCAGTACAGTTGTTTTTAGAAGAAAAAATTGCATTTTTACAGATTGAAGAGATTATCGAACGCATCATGAATGACCATCACAATGTACTGAATCCAGATTTGGAAACGATTTTGCATGTTGACAGTGAAACAAGAAAAAAAGTGCTTCATATGGTACAATAAACACGAGCTTGGCTCTAAAGGTGGTATTTTATGCAAACTATTTTAGCATTTATCCTCGTATTCGGATTAATCGTATTCTTTCATGAATTAGGACACTTTATTTTTGCAAAAAGAGCAGGTATTTTAGTGCGCGAATTTGCTATTGGTATGGGACCAAAAATTTTTGGTATGACGAAGGGGGAAACAATATATACCATTCGTCTATTACCTTTAGGCGGATATGTACGAATGGCCGGAGATGATTTTGATCGGATTGAACTTCAACCTGGCTATCGTGTTGGGCTCATATTGAATAATGAAGAAAAGGTCGAAAAGATTTATTTAAATCAAAATGTTCAAAATCCGAACGTATTATTTATGGAAGTGGAACGAGCGGATTTAACTAAAAAATTATGGATCGAAGGATACGATGAAGAAGAGCGTTTAGTTCGTTTTGATGTTTCTCGCAATGCAATAATTGTTGAAAATGGCGAAGAAACGTTAATTGCTCCTTATGACCGAACATTCGAAGCGAAATCGTTATGGAACCGAACTTTAACAATTTTTGCTGGTCCTTTATTTAACTTTCTTTTAGCCTTTGCAATCTTTTTACTTCTTGGTATTTTCCAAGGAGTACCAACAAATGAACCGATTGTTACGGAAGTAGTAGACAACAGTCCTGCAGCTGTAGCTGGTATGCAAGCCGGAGACTATGTGAAATCTATAAACGGAAAGCCTATTAATGAGTGGGCTGATTTAACAAGTTATGTTCAAAATAGTGCCGGCAAAGAGTTATCCGTCATTGTAGAGCGAAATGAAGAACTTGTCGAGTTAAATATTGTTCCAGATACAGTCAAGCTGGAAAATGGCGAAGAAGTTGGACAAATTGGCGTTATGTACAAAAGTCCATTTGTAAAAAATCCATTTAAAGCTGTTGTGTATGGCTTCCAACAAACTTGGGAATACACTATTTTAATTCTTCAGGCGTTAGTTCATTTAATCGCTGGACATTTCACTCTTGATGACTTGGCTGGTCCAGTTGGTATTTATCAAGTAACTGGAGAAGTAGCAAAACATGGTTTCTTTACGCTGATGTACTGGACAGCAGCATTAAGCATTAATTTAGGAATCATGAATTTACTTCCACTTCCAGCTTTAGACGGCGGCCGATTAATGTTCTTTGGTATTGAAGCACTTAGAGGAAAACCTGTCGATCGTCAAAAGGAAGGCATGGTTCATTTTGTAGGAATCGTGTTATTAATGATTTTAATGATTGCTGTAACATGGAACGATATACAGCGGTTGTTTTTCCAATAAATAATATGATACGACTTTAATAAATCGCCATCCGATTATTATATCGGAGGCGATTTTTATTTTGTGGAAAATGATGCAATTGTGACAGGATGTTGTATGTAGACATTGGAATAAGTGCTTTTCTTATCATTTATTACAAAAATGACAGAAAGCCTTTGATTTTAGTCATTATTTATAAAAAAATGTATATACTCAATCTCTTCAAGGATATGCTATTCTATTAAGAAAGATAGAAAATCATAAAGGTGGAGCACTGATGAGACAAAGTTTAACGTTTATACCAACAATGCGGGAAGTGCCTCAAACTGCCAATACAAAATCTTGTCAAATGTTGCTGCGTGCTGGATATATTCGTCAACATGCAAATGGAACATATACGTATTTACCTTTAGCGAAACGGGTATTACATAAAATTGAGCAAATCGTACGGGAGGAGCTTGAGGAACGTCAAGCCATTGAATTGGAATTGCCGTCGATTCAATCGATTGATTTATGGAAGCAGTCAGGTAGATTGCAGTTTTTCAACAAAGAATGGATTTATCTAAAAGATCGTAACCAACATGAATTAGTCATGGGACCAAGCATTGAATTGATTACTTCTATTGTTAGGGATGAAATCAAAACGTATAAAAAATTACCTTTAACGCTATTTCAAATTCAAAGGAGGTTCTGTGACGAAAAGGAATACCGCCATGATTTATTTCAAGCGCGGGAGTTTCTGATGAAAGATGCTTATTCATTTCACGAAAATGAAGAAAGTTTAAATGGAAGCTTTGAACATATGATTAGTGCTTATGAACGAATTTTTTCTCGTCTTGGATTAAACGTGCATATTGTGAAAGCGGATTCAGGAGCATTTGGTGATCAATCGTTTGAATTTGTCATTCTAAACAATAATGGACAAGAAATGATCGCTTTTTCAAATCAATCACATTATGTAGCAAATGCACAAATTGCAGAAGTGGCCATTGAATATGAACAACCCAATGAGGAATTGAAACCGATAGAAAAAGTTGCAACACCAAATGTTCAAACGATTCACGAATTATGTGATTTTTTACAAGTTGAATCGACGAAATGCATTAAATCCCTAGTTTTAAATGTTGATGGCGAAATCATCGTCGCATTAGTTCGCGGAGACCACCAGTTGAATATGATAAAAATCATGAAATTATTAAATGCATCAAATGTACAGTTTGCTAGTGAAGAGGAAATTGAAAAAACTCTCGGATGTTCTACTGGATCGATTGGTCCAATAAAACTGCCTCTTGATATAAAAGTGGTTGCTGACTATGGAATTAAGTCCATTGTAAACGGTGTGAGCGGGGCTAACGAAAACGGCTATCATTACATTAATGTGAATCCAAATCGAGATTTTGCTATCAATTTATATGGAGATATTCGGTATATTGAAGAAGGTGACCCTTCACCAGACGGAAAAGGCATTATTCGTTTAGAAAAGGGAATTGGAATTGGACGAGTAACAAAACTGAATACGCTATACGCAGAGAAAATGAAAGCATATGTTACAAATCAAGAAGGTAAAAAAATACCGATGCATTTAGCGAGTTACGAACTAGATTTGACTAGATTATTTGGCATATTAGCAGAACAATACTATGATGAAAAAGGATTTACTTGGCCAAAACATTTAGCTCCATACGATTTACATCTGATGGCAGTTAACGTAGCAGATGAAGCTCAACGAAATCTTGCAGATCAGCTTTACAATATCTTAACAACTTATCGCTATGATGTGTTATATGACGATCGGGATGATCGGGCAGGCATCAAATTTGCTGACAGCGATTTAATCGGTTTACCAATTCGCGTTACAATCGGTAATAAGGCGATGGAGGGAATCGTGGAAGTTAAAATTCGAAAAACAGGAGAGACTTTTGAATGCGCGAAGGAAGAGCTTATTGACCGATTAAATGAATTTTATCGAACTCAATAATTTCAAACAATCCGTTGAAAAATAGTGTATACTTAATAGTTGGATAGAAAATAGAATTCGCTCGTTCTATAGATGAGGCGTTTATTCGCCTTATCTACAGAGATATGCGAATTCTTTTCATTTTTTACTTTCCTTTTGAGGGCTTCTTAATATAGAAGGTGGTGAGTTGATTGGCAAACTTAGATGCAAGAGAGCGCTTTAATACGCTCCTTTCACAAATTAACTTAACAGATGATATTTACATGTCTTTTTTTGAACAAGGTGAACTCACTCGCTTAACAGTTCATAAGAAAAAACGGATTTGGAATTTCTCAGTAAAGCTTCAAAATATCTTGCCCTATCAAATCTATCAATTATTTTCTTCTCGATTAAAAGAAGAATTTCATCATATTGCCCAAACAACGTTAACAATTGAAGCAATCAATCCACAAATAACGGAAGAACTAATTACAGACTACTGGTTGTCTGTTGTAGAACGCATTGATGCATCTCCACCAGTAAAAAAACGACTCACTTGTCAGATGCCAACATGGGCAGGAAACAAATTAGTTCTTACATGTATATCAGAAATGGAACAATTGACATTAAAATCAAAATATGGCGCAATCATTTCAGAATCTTATGCTTGCTTTGGATTTCCACTGTTTCCTGTCGATTTCAAATTAGTTGAAGCATCAGAAGAGGAAAAGGCCGAGCAAGAAAGATTATTGGAACAGCGAATGCTAGAAGAAGCTGAACTGGCAAGACAAGCCATTGAAGACTTCCAAAAACGGGAAAAAGAGAAGAAGGAAACGCCGCAAGTTGAAAGTGGTCCTGTGCAACTCGGATCTATTATTAATGACACAGAAATTGTTGATATCAAATCGATTGTTGAGGAAGAGCGCCGCATCGTGATTGAAGGTTACATTTTCAATGTGGAAGTGAAAGAATTAAAAAGCGGACGTTCATTGTTGGAAATAAAATTGACGGACTATACAGATTCCATTCTTGTGAAAATGTTTTCTCGCAACAATGATGATGCTGAAACTATGTCCCGTATTAAAAAAGGGATGTGGGTAAAAGTTAGAGGATCCGTTCAAAACGATACGTTCGTTCGTGATTTAGTGGTAATGGCGAATGATATCAATGAAATTCATAAAGAGACAAGAAAAGATACAGCACCTGATGGCGAAAAACGAGTTGAATTGCATCTACATACGCCGATGAGTCAAATGGACGCTGTCACGCCAGTTGACCGAATTGTAGGACAAGCTGCAAAGTGGGGGCATCCAGCAGTAGCGATTACAGATCACGCTGTCGTCCAAGCATATCCGGAAGCTTACGCTGCGGGGAAAAAGCACGGTATTAAAATTATTTACGGTTTGGAAGCAAATTTGGTGGATGATGGTGTACCGATTGCTTACGAAGAACAGCATATTCTCTTAGATGATGCGACGTTCGTCGTGTTTGATGTGGAAACAACCGGGTTATCTACTGCTTACGATACGATTATTGAATTAGCAGCAGTTAAAATAAAGGAAGGCAAAGTCATTGATAAATTCGAACGATTTGCTAATCCACATAGACCGTTATCGGAAAAAATCATTGAATTGACTCATATTACCGATGATATGTTGAAAGATGCTCCAGAAGTTGACGATGTGATACGAGAGTTTCACGAATTTATTGGTGATGCAATTGTTGTTGCTCACAACGCTTCCTTTGATATGGGGTTCCTTTATGCAGCATATGAAAAAGCGGGAATTGAAGGAGTTAAACATCCGGTAATTGATACGTTAGAGTTATCAAGACTAATTAATCCAACTCTTAAAAATCACCGTTTAAACACGCTTTGTAAAAAATACGGTATTGAATTGACGCAACATCACCGAGCTATTTATGATACTGAAGCGACGGGTTATTTATTATTGCATCTATTAAAAGAGGCAAGAGAAAAAGGCATAAAATACCATGATGATTTTAATAAATTCATGGGTGGAGAAGAAGCATATAAACAATCTAGACCGTATCATTGCACAATTTTAGTAGTTAATAATAACGGTTTGAAAAATTTATTCAAATTAGTGTCCATTTCTCATACGCAAACATTTTATCGAGTGCCGCGCATTCGACGTTCAGATTTAATGAAACATCGGGAAGGATTAATCATTGGTTCTGGCTGTAGCAACGGCGAATTATTTGAAACAATGATGAATAAATCCCCTGAAGAAGCAGAAGAAGTAGCGGAATTTTATGATTATATTGAAGTGCATCCAAAATCAGTTTATTCTCAACTGCTTGACAGTGGCACGATTCATGATGAGTGGCATTTAGAGGATATCATTCGTAAATTAGTGAAACTTGGCAAGAAAATGGATAAACCGGTTGTTGCAACTGGTAACGTTCACTATTTAGACGAACATGATGCCATCTACCGTAAAATTTTAGTATCTTCTCAAGGTGGAGCGAATCCTTTAAATCGTTATCCTCTTCCAAAAGTGCATTTCCGCACAACAAATGAAATGCTTGAAGAATTTGCATTTCTAGGTCCAGAAACTGCAAAGGAAATCGTTGTCACAAACTCTCAAAAAATTGCAGACATGATTGGCGATGTGAAGCCGATTAAAGATAAACTTTATACACCTGTAATTGAAGGTTCAGATGAAGAAATTACACGAATGACGTATGAAATGGCTCATAAAATCTACGGTGAAAATCTTCCGGAAATCGTAGAGAAACGTCTTGAAAAAGAGTTGAACTCTATTTTAGGCCATGGTTTCGGGGTTGTTTATTTAATTTCTGCAAAACTCGTGAAGAAGTCTTTAGAAGATGGTTATTTAGTAGGTTCGCGTGGTTCTGTTGGATCTTCCCTAGTTGCAACAATGATGGAAATAACGGAAGTGAATCCGTTGCCACCTCATTATGTATGTCCGAACTGTTACTATTCTGAATTCTTTACAGATGGCTCCGTCGGTTCAGGATTTGATTTGCCAAATAAAGATTGTCCAAAATGCGGAACACCTTTAAATAAAGACGGACAAGATATTCCGTTTGAAACGTTCCTTGGATTTAATGGAGATAAAGTTCCAGATATCGACTTGAACTTCTCAGGGGAATATCAGCCTCGCGCCCATAACTATACGAAAGTATTGTTTGGGGAAGATAAAGTATATCGTGCAGGAACAATCGGCACCGTTGCTGAAAAAACAGCGTATGGCTTTGTAAAAGGATATGCAAATGATAATAATATAAATTTCCGAGCCGCAGAAATCGATCGTTTAGTACAAGGTTGTACGGGCGTTAAACGAACGACTGGACAACATCCAGGAGGGATTCTCGTTGTTCCTGATTATATGGATATTTACGATTTTACACCTGTGCAATATCCTGCAGATGCCCAAGATGCTGAATGGCGTACAACGCACTTTGATTTCCATTCGATTCACGATAACATTTTAAAACTTGATATACTTGGGCACGATGATCCGACAATGATTCGCATGTTGCAAGATTTAACAGGCATCGATCCTAAAACAATTCCACCCGATGATCCAGAAGTGATGGCGATTTTTACCGGAACAGAATCTTTAGGGGTAACTCCTGAGCAAATTTTTTGTAAAACAGGAACTCTTGGCATACCAGAATTCGGTACAAAATTTGTTCGTCAAATGTTGGAAGATACAAAGCCAAAAACGTTCTCAGAGTTATTAAAAATCTCTGGGCTTTCTCACGGGACAGATGTTTGGTTAGGAAATGCCAGCGAATTGATAGCAAACAACGTATGTTCTTTCTCAGAAGTTATCGGATGTCGTGACGATATCATGGTATATTTAATATACAAAGGGCTAGAACCTTCTCTCGCTTTCAAAACGATGGAATCTGTTCGTAAAGGAAAAGGATTGACAGAAGATATGGAGAAAGCGATGAGAGAAAACGGTGTGCCAGACTGGTATATTGAATCATGTAAAAAGATTAAATACATGTTCCCGAAAGCTCACGCTGCCGCTTATGTATTAATGGCTGTGCGGGTGGCATACTTTAAAGTACATTTTCCTCTAGCATACTATTGTGCCTATTTTTCAGTTCGTGCTGAAGATTTTGATTTACCAGCGATGATTAAAGGGGCAAGAGCCATTCGTACAAGAGTGGAAGAAATCAATGCAAAAGGATTAGATGCAACGAAAAAAGAAAAGGACTTGTTAACGGTTCTTGAAATTGCTCTTGAAATGTGCGAAAGAGGAATGAGCTTTAAAAATGTCGATTTATACAAATCAAAGGCAACAGAATTTGTCATCGAAGGGAATTCCCTTATTCCTCCGTTCAATGCTATTCCAGGATTAGGGGAAAGCGTTGCGAAACAAATTGTAGCAGCAAGAGAAGAACGACAATTTTTATCAAAAGAAGATTTACAAACTCGCGGTCGTGTATCAAAATCATTGATTGAATACATGGAACAATTAGGTGTGTTAGATGGCCTTCCAGATGAAGACCAATTATCACTATTCTAATTTTCGAAAAGATGTCGAGTTTGATTCTCTTCCAAAAGCCGTGCATTGCAAATTTGTCAATACGGTGGAATCGTTTTGTAAATTTGCATTTATTAAGAAATTGTGCTATTGTTATATCAATAATTTGTTGATAGTTTTTGCAGCAAAAGAGTGGGTTTTCCCGCTCTTTTCTATTGTTTACATTGTGTCTTGAGTTTTGCTCTCCACCAAGGAGGGGGGCGATTGAAAAAGTACACGGAATGCGAATTTCACCAATATTGGTGGAATTTCTGTTTTTAGTCAACGAAACAAGACGTTGGGAGGATATTATGAGCAAAATTACTACAATAGTAGAACAGCTAGTTACACCGATTTTACAGGATTTAAATCTTGAATTAGTGGATATTGAGTTTGTAAAAGAGGGACGCGCTTGGTTCCTCCGTGTATACATCGATACTCCTCAAGGTGGAATTGATATCGACCAATGTGCACTAGTTAGCGAGCGATTAAGTGCTGTGTTGGATGAAAAGGATCCGATTGAACAAAACTACTATCTAGAAGTTTCTTCTCCTGGTGCGGAACGTCCATTGAAGAAAGAATCGGATTTTGAGAAAGCCGTTGGAAAGTACGTTTACATAAAAACGTATGAACCAATAGATGGCATGAAAGAATTTTATGGATACTTAAAATCCAACAATGAAGAGAGCCTGGAAATTGAAATTCGTATAAAAACTCGTAATGCATTAATACAAATTGCAAAAGAGAAGATTGCAAAAGCTAGGCTAGCAATCGATTTTTCATCAAATTAATTAGGAGTGAATTTAAACAATGAGCAGTGAATTACTAGATGCTTTAATTGCTCTAGAAGAGCAGAAAGGCATTTCAAGGGAAATATTAGTGGAAGCGATCGAAGCCGCATTAGTGACTGCATATAAACGCAATTTTAATCAAGCACAAAATGTACGCGTTGATTTTAATCAAGAAACCGGAGAAATTAAAGTATTCTCACGAAAAGAAGTTGTGGAGGAAGTGGAAGATCCACGATTAGAAATTTCGCTAGAAGAAGCTAGAAAAATTAATAGCGTTTATGAACCAGGAGATATTGTTGAACAAGAAGTGACACCTCGCAACTTTGGTCGAATTGCTGCACAAACTGCAAAACAAGTTGTTACTCAACGCGTACGTGAAGCAGAAAGAAGCATTATATATGAAGAATTTGTTGATCGCACTGATGATATCGTGAATGGAATTATTGAACGAAGAGACGCTCGCAATATTTATATTAATCTTGGAAAAGTAGAAGCTGCATTACCATTAAATGAACAAATTCAAGGTGAAGAATATAAGCCTCAACAACGCATTCGAGTGTACATTACAAAAGTCGAAAAAACGACTCGCGGACCACAAATTATCGTTTCCCGTACACATCCAGGTTTACTACGTAGACTATTTGAAATGGAAGTACCAGAAATTTATGATGGTATCGTAGAAATTAAATCAATCGCTCGCGAAGCAGGAGATCGTTCAAAAATCTCCGTTTATGCTCACGATCCAGAAGTGGATGCAGTAGGTGCTTGTGTTGGTACGAAAGGAGCCCGTGTACAAGCAATCGTCAATGAGTTAAATGGCGAAAAAATTGACATTGTTGAATGGTCAGAAGATCCTGTTGTATTTGTTGCAAATGCTCTTAGCCCTTCAAAAGTGTTAGATGTCATTGTGAATGAAGAAGAAAAATCAACGACAGTCATCGTTCCAGATTATCAACTGTCATTAGCAATTGGTAAACGGGGACAAAATGCGAGACTTGCAGCAAAATTAACAGGTTGGAAAATTGATATAAAAAGCGAATCTGATGCTCGTGAATTAGGAATTTATCCTAATGAGAACAGTCCAATCATCGACATTCAAAATGATGAAGAGTCTTCCTTCGACGATTTTGAATATGACTTATATCAAGATATCAACGATGATGAACATCAAGAAGTTACAATCGATGAAGACACAATCTATGAAGAACAAGATGATGAAAAATAAATGACATCGAACAAGGAATGCGTATGATGAGCTTATAGGGAAGGTGATATTACGTGCCAACGAAAAGAAAAGTTCCATTACGCCGCTGTGTTGTAACAGGTGAGAGTTTCCCAAAAAAAGAGTTGCTTCGTGTTGTTCGCTCGAAAGATGGAGAAGTATCGGTAGATCCGACTGGAAAAAAGTCAGGTCGCGGTGCATATGTTTCTAAGTCGGAAGAGGTAGTTGAAAAAGCTCGTAACAAAAAGATTTTAGAACGCCATCTAGAAGTAAAAATACCAGATGAAATTTATGATGAATTAATTAGATTAATTCGCAGGGAGTCGCTATTTAAAAATGAATCATGAAAAGATATTTCAAATGCTAGGCTTGGCGACTCGAGCTCGAAAAATCATTACTGGTGAAGAATTAGTTGTCAAAGAAATTCAAAAAGGCAATGCGAAGTTAGTCATTCTTGCTTCGGATGCAGCCTACAATTCAAGAAAAAAAATTCAAGATAAATGTACGTTTTATAACGTTGAGTATCATATATTTGGCAATCGCTATGAACTAGGACATGCGATTGGGAAAGAAGCCCGGGTGGTTATTGCAATCACCGATCAAGGTTTCGCCAAAAAATTGTCTAGTCTACTCAACGAAAATTAATCGGGGGTGAGCAGATGACCAAAATCAGAGTTCATGAATATGCCAAAAAAGTTAATAGACCTAGTAAAGAAATCATTGAAGAATTGAAAAAATTAAATATAAATGTAACTAATCATATGTCTACGCTTAACGGAGAAGAGGTTGCTAAATTGGACGCAGTCTTTAACAAAAATACGAATGAAGCACCAGTTAAGCAAAAAAATGCAGAACAACAAAAGTCAAAGCCAGTGCAAAACAAAGAAGTAAAAAGACATGAGCAACAGCTAAAGAAAATCGATAATAATGATGATGAGTTAGACGTTGCTTTTGAAAAAATTAAAAGAAACAAATCTCCAAAAGATCAAGATGTTCTTCAACATCAACCAAAAAATAAAGGTAATCAACGTAAAAAGCCTGGTATTCATGGTGGTAAACGCCGTCAGCCAAAACAACAACCTCAACAGCAAGTTCAAAAGGAACTTCCTAAAAAAATTACTTTCTACGAATCGCTAACGGTAGCAGAACTTGCGAAGAAATTAAATCGCGAACCTTCTGAAATCATTAAAAAGCTCTTCATGCTAGGTGTAATGGCTACAATTAACCAAGATTTAGATAAAGATGCGATAGAATTAATTTGTGCGGACTATGGCGTAGAAGTGGAAGAAGAAGTTCGCATCGATAAAACGGACTTAGAAATTTACTTTGAACAAGCGGATGCAGAAGAGGATTTAGAAGAACGTCCACCTGTTGTAACAATTATGGGCCACGTTGACCATGGGAAAACTACAACTTTAGACTCCATCCGCAATTCGAGAGTAACAGAAGGAGAAGCTGGCGGTATTACGCAGCATATCGGTGCATATCAAGTGGATATTAACGGAAAGAAAATTACTTTCCTTGATACACCAGGGCACGAAGCCTTCACAACAATGCGTGCTAGAGGTGCACAGATTACCGATATTGTTGTTATCGTTGTTGCTGCTGATGACGGTGTCATGCCACAAACTGTGGAAGCCATTAACCACGCGAAAGCAGCTAACGTACCAATCATTGTTGCTGTAAACAAAATGGATAAACCAACAGCAAATCCTGATCGCGTTATGCAAGAATTAACTGAATATGGTCTTATTCCAGAAGACTGGGGTGGCGATACAATCTTCGTACCAATCTCAGCGTTAAAAGGTGAAGGAATTGACCAACTATTAGAAATGATCCTACTAGTTGCAGAAGTTTCTGAATTAAAGGCGAATCCAAACCGCAGAGCAATCGGTACAGTTATCGAAGCACAATTAGATAAAGGGCGCGGTTCTGTGGCCACATTATTAGTGCAAAATGGTACGTTGCGCGTTGGAGATCCAATCGTTGTAGGAAATACGTTCGGTCGTGTTCGTGCTATGGTCAATGACTTAGGACGTCGAGTTAAAGAAGCGTTGCCGGCAACACCTGTCGAAATTACTGGTTTACACGAAGTACCTCAAGCAGGTGACAGATTCGTAGTCTTTGAAGATGAAAAAACGGCTCGCGAAATTGGTGAAGCTCGTGCACAAATGGCAATACAAGCAAGCCGTGCACAAAAATCACGAGTTACGTTAGATAACTTGTTTGAACAAATGTCCCAAGGGGATATGAAAGAATTGAATTTAATCATCAAAGCAGACGTACAAGGTTCAGTAGAAGCTCTATCTTCCTCATTTATGAAAATTGATGTGGAAGGTGTAAATGTGAAAATTATACACACAGGTGTAGGGGCAATTACTGAATCCGATATTAGTCTTGCAGCGGCTTCCAATGCCATTGTAATAGGATTTAACGTTCGTCCAGACGTCAATGCAAAGCGTGCAGCGGAACAAGAAGGCGTAGAAATTCGCCTACACCGCGTCATTTATAAAGCAATTGAAGAAATTGAAGCTGCAATGAAAGGAATGCTTGATCCGGAATATGAAGAGAAAATTATCGGGCAAGCGGAAGTACGTCAAACAATTAAAATTTCCAAAGTGGGTACAATTGCAGGTTCATATGTGACAGATGGTAAAGTAACTCGCGATGCAGGCGTACGCGTCATCCGTGATGGAATCGTTATTTATGAGGGAGAACTTGAGTCGCTAAAACGCTTTAAAGATGACGTAAAAGAAGTCGTTAAAGGCTTTGAGTGCGGTATGCAAATTAAAAACTTTAACGACATTAAAGAAGGCGACATCATCGAAGCCTTCATTATGGAAGAAATTGTGCGGAAATGATTGTCTATCTTGAAGCGGAATTTATGATTCCGGATGCCCATTCTTTAAAGGAAAAGCGTGCAGTTCTCCAACGGATGATTACACGTACAAAACAAAAATTTAATGTATCAGTTGCAGAAATCGATCATCAAAACGTGTGGCAGCGAACAAAGATAGCTGTTGTAACAGTTGCTTCATCGAGTGCTGCAGCTGACCGTGAAATCGATCATGTACTTCACTTTTTACAATCAAATCCATCATGGGAATTGCTAGAATTTTCTCGGGAATATTTATAAAAACAAGAGGATAATTTTCCGGTTTCCAATTAAACTAACAATAACACTATGAAGTAAAGTAGATAAAAGCCAGTTCGTTTCGCTTTTATCCTGCTTTTAAAAGAGGTGACAACATGTCTCTACGTGCAAATCGTGTTGCTGAACAAATGAAGAAAGAATTAGGCGACATCATTGGCCGAAAATTAAAAGATCCTCGCGTAGGATTTGTTACGGTAACGGCTGTCGAACTGACAGGCGACCTTCAACAAGCTACGATTTATATCACCACATTAGGCGATGAAGAAGAAAAGAATGAAACGTTAAAAGCCTTGGAAAAGGCGAAAGGTTTCATTCGCACAGAAATCGGCCAACGTATTCGTCTTCGAAGAACACCTGAACTTTTATTTAAGTTTGATTCATCGATTGAATACGGCAACAAAATCGAACAATTATTACGCTCTATTAAAGATCATGATGAGGCGTAATTCTAAATAGTTTAAAAAAGCCTGCGACTGCATCATAATGCAGGTAGGCTTTTTTTATTGAAATTTTTAGGGGGGATAGAGTGAACGGGATTTTACCACTATGGAAAGAACGAGGTTTAACGAGTCACGACTGTGTATTTCAACTGAGAAAAATTTTAAAATACAAAAAAATAGGGCATACAGGAACGCTCGATCCAGCGGTTGAAGGAGTTTTACCGATTTGCATTGGACAAGCAACTAGAATTGCCGAGTATATAACGGATACGGGTAAAACTTATGAAGCCACTGTTGCTATTGGTCGCTCAACAACAACTGAAGATGCTGAAGGAGAAACGGTAGAAGAAGATCTATCTTATAAAGTTATTACCCGTGAGCAATTGCAAAAAGTGCTTTCACAACTTACTGGTGAAATTGAACAAATTCCCCCAATGTATTCAGCGGTAAAAGTAAATGGAATTAAACTTTATGAATATGCACGAAAAGGAATTGAAGTAGATCGACCTTCAAGAAAAGTAACGATTCATGAATTGCAACTGCTTGATGATCAAGCCATTTTTGAAGGCGGGGAAATTACCTTTCATATAAGAATTAAGTGCAGCAAAGGCACATATATACGAACTCTTGCTGTACAAATAGGACAATTATTAGGCTATCCTAGTCATATGGCTTCTCTTGTTAGAACTGCCTCAGGGAATTTTACGAAAGCGGATTGTTATACTCTTCGTGATATTGAAAAGGCTGTGGAGGAAGGAACATTTGAACAACTGCTGCTTCCCATTGAAGATGCGTTAACTTATCCATTTATCGAGGTCGATGAATCAAACGAAAAGAAAATTTGTAATGGACAAATTTTAAAAGTCCATTCATTATTAAAACAGGAAGAAAAAATCGTTTTTAGTCGAAATGGGAAGGCGATTGCAGTATATAAAAAACATCCAACGAAACCTGGACTCATGAAACCAGATAAGATGTTTCCAAATAATTTCTAGGAGGCCAATCGAATGAAGGTTATTCATTTAAAATATCCATATCAATTAAATAAAGTTGATCCTTCCACTTCCTATTCCCTAGCAGTTGGCTTTTTTGATGGAGTACATAGAGGACACCAAGCTGTTATCAGTGCAGCAATGGAAAAAGCAGAGGAATTGAATATTAAAAGTGCTGTTATGACTTTTGATCCCCATCCTTCTATTGTATTAGGTAAAAGCAATGAAAAAATTTTTTATATTACACCTCTTCCACAAAAATTAGAAATATTAGAAGAAATGGGCGTAGATACAACATTTGTCGTACAATTCACATCTGATTTTGCTAGGCTTTCACCAGAGGATTTCATTCAATATTTTATTCGAGATTTGAATGTTAAACATGTAACTGCCGGCTTTGATTTTTCTTTTGGTGCATTTGGGAAGGGAAATATGGATTTAATGAAGGAACTGTCCCTTGGTAATTTTGGTGTAACAGTAGTGGAAAAACAGGTGGACGATGGGGAAAAAATCTCATCAACTCGCATTCGAAAATGTTTACAAGATGGAGATATGGAAACCGTCCATCATTTATTAGGACGCCCCTTCCAAGTTCCTGGAATTGTTGTTCAAGGAGATAAAAGAGGACGTACCATCGGATTTCCAACAGCCAATATTCAATCAATGGAAGGCTGTTTTATTCCAAAAAATGGGGTTTATGCAGTAAGGGTGTTCGTGCAAAATCGATTATATGATGGTGTTTGCAATGTCGGCTTTAAACCAACATTTAAAAACCCGGATGAAAAACAATTAACAATTGAGGTGCACATATTAGATTTTGAAAAAAATATTTACGGTGAAGAAGTAAAAGTCCTTTGGTATAAACGTTTACGTGACGAACAAAAATTTGACGGCATTGAATCATTAAAAGCTCAAATCTCTCGAGATAAGGAACGAACAATTGAGTATTTTGCCGATAAATAAGTTGCTTATCCATTTGAACTATGATATTATTTCCTAGTGTACTAATCGTACATTCCTTAGCTCGGCTTACCGATTCTCCAACGGTTGACTGTGCTAAAGGAGTAAATAAATATTAGGAGGAACTAAACATGGCAATTTCAAAAGAACGTAAAAACGAAATCATTAAAGAATTCCAAACTCATGAAGGAGATACTGGTTCTCCAGAAGTACAAATCGCAATTTTAACAGAAGAAATTAACGTATTAAACGATCACTTAGCTGTTCATAAGAAAGACTTCCACTCTCAACGCGGTCTTCTTAAAAAAGTAGGTCGTCGTCGTCATTTATTAAAATATTTACGTGAAAAAGACGTTCAACGTTACCGTACATTAATCGAAAAATTAGGCTTACGTCGTTAATTCAAAGCGGGATTTTCCCGCTTTTTATTTATTCAAAAAACAGTATATTGGGTAACAATAAAAGTAAAATTACCATATTTTAATTGAAAATGTTTAGCATAGAATATTCTTTTTTGATACACTTACTAATGGTATATAAATATTCCTGACGAGTGTTCTCAAAGAGAAAGGGGATTAATGAATGACCGAAAAAAAAGTCTATCGATATGATTGGGCTGGACGCCCATTAGTAATTGAAGTTGGCCAATTAGCAAAACAAGCTAATGGGGCTGTGCTTGTTCGCTACGGCGATTCGGCAGTACTTTCCACTGCAACGATGTCTAAAGATGCAAAAGCATTAGATTTCTTCCCTCTTACTGTAAACTACGAAGAGCGTTTATATGCAGCAGGAAAAATACCTGGAGGGTTCATCAAACGAGAAGGCCGTCCATCTGAACATGCAATTTTGGTTTCGCGCTTAATTGACCGTCCGATTCGTCCGATGTTCCCAGAAGGATTTCGAAACGAAGTACAAGTCGTTTCAATTGTCATGTCTTCAGACCCGGATTGTCCAACAGATGTGGCTGCAATGCTTGGTTCATCGTTAGCTCTTTCCATCTCAGATATTCCATTTAACGGTCCAATCGCAGGTGTGCATGTAGGTTATGTAGATGGAAAATTTGTTATTAATCCAGATATAGAGCAATCAGAGAAAAGTACTATCCACTTATCTGTAGCAGGAAATAAAGACGCTATCAACATGGTTGAAGCAGGTGCTTTAGAAGTTCCGGAAGAAATCATGCTTGAAGCCATTATGTTTGGGCATGAAGAAATTAAAAAATTAATTGAATTCCAGGAACAAATAGTTGCAGAAGTCGGCAAAGAAAAAATTGAAGTAGAATTGTTTGAAATTGATGAAGAAATTGAAAATGCAGTTAGAGCAATGTGCGAGCAAGATATGATTGCTGCCATTCAAACTGTGGAAAAATTAGCTCGGGAAGAAGCAATTGCAGCTGTTAAAGAGCGAGTAATTACTTATTATGAAGAACAAGAAGCTGAAGAAGAAACGTTGAAACAAGTAAACACTGTTTTAGATAAAATGGTGAAAGAGGAAGTTCGACGTTTAATTACAGAAGAAAAAGTACGCCCAGACGGACGAAAAGTAGATGAAATTCGTCCGCTATCATCTGAAGTCGGCTTATTGCAACGCGCCCATGGTTCAGGTCTTTTCACTCGCGGTCAAACACAAGCCCTTTCCATCTGTACTTTAGGTCCATTAGGAGACGTGCAAATCATTGATGGATTAGGTTTAGAAGAATCAAAACGTTTCATGCATCATTACAACTTCCCTCCATTCTCAGTAGGGGAAACAGGTCCTATGCGCGGTCCTGGTCGACGTGAAATCGGACACGGTGCATTAGGTGAACGTGCATTGCTTGCAGTCATTCCGGATGAAAAAGAGTTCCCATATGCGATTCGTTGTGTATCAGAAGTATTAGAGTCCAACGGTTCAACTTCTCAAGCGTCAATTTGTGCTAGTACACTCGCTATGATGGATGCAGGTGTTCCAATCAAAGCGCCTGTTGCAGGAATTGCGATGGGATTAGTGAAAAAAGGCGAACACTATACAATTTTAACAGATATTCAAGGAATGGAAGACCATCTTGGAGATATGGACTTTAAAGTAGCTGGAACAGAAAAAGGTGTTACAGCGCTTCAAATGGATATTAAAATTGACGGATTATCACGTGAAATTTTAGAAGAAGCGTTAATGCAAGCAAGAGAAGGTCGTTTGAAAATCTTAGAACATATGAAACAAACGATTGCAAAACCGCGTGAACAACTTTCAAAATATGCTCCAAAAATTATTTCCATTAAAATTAACCCTGAAAAAATTCGTGATGTTATTGGGTCAGGTGGAAAAACAATCAACAAAATTATCGATGAAACAGGTGTAAAAATCGATACTGAACAAGACGGTACAATTTATATTTCTTCTGTGAATGAAGAAATGAACTTACGCGCGAAAGAAATTATCGAAGAAATTGTTCGCGAAGCAAAAGTGGGAGAATACTATTTAGCAACTGTAAAACGCATTGAAAAATTCGGTGCATTCTGTGAAATTTTCCCTGGCAAAGATGGATTACTCCACATTTCTGAAATTCAAGAAGAACGTACAAATAAAGTAGAAGATGTGCTCAAAATTGGCGATAAAGTACTGGTGAAAGTAATCGATATTGACGATCAAGGTCGCATTAATTTATCGCGAAAAGTAGTCATTAAAGAAGATAAAGAGCGAGCAAAACAAAATTTAAAACAATAATATGTTGAGAGGTTGTAGGAAAGGAGAACAACCTCTTTTTATTTGTTTGAAATGAAAGTACATAGGATATCAAAAAACTTTTATTCCAATAAAATATTTTGTAAAGTAAGAAGTAGTTTCGATTATAAAGATCGAACAGATAGGAAATGTCAGTAGAAAGAGGTTGTAAATTGGTTAACGTTTATACTTGTCAAAATGGCGTAAGGATTGTATATGAACATATTCCATACGTGCGTTCAATTTCTGTAGGAATATGGGTTGGAGCAGGATCTCGATTTGAACTGCCAGAAGAAAACGGAATTACCCATTTTATTGAACATATGCTCTTTAAAGGAACAAATACTCGAACTGCTAGACAAATTGCAGAAGAGTTTGATCGCATTGGCGGAGAACTAAATGCTTTTACATCAAAGGAAAACACTTGCTACTATGCAAAGGTGTTGGAGCATCATGGAAAGTTGGCAATCAGTATATTAGCTGATATGTTTTTCCATTCAGTGTTTGAAAAAAATGAATTGGAGAAAGAACGGCAAGTTGTATTAGAGGAAATCTTAATGAGCGAAGATGCTCCTGATGATGATGTACACGAACGTTTATGGAGAGTGATGTATCCAAACGATTCATTAGGTCTTCCGATTTTAGGAACGAATGAAACCCTTCAAAAATTTGATCGTGATTTTATTTTGAACTATATGGATAAACATTATTATCCAAAGAATGTTGTTATTTCTTTGGCAGGGAATATATCAAAAGATTTGCTTTTACATATTGAATCGTTGTTCGGGAACTTCGAACCATCGGAAAAAGCTGTCCCACTAAACTTATCAAATCCAACATTTCATTCAGGACGTTTCGTAAAGGAACGGGATGTAGAACAGTCCCATTTGGCGATGAGTTATCCCGCCATCAGTGTAAAAGATACAAATTACTATAGCTTTATCACTTTAAATAATATTATAGGTGGTAATATGTCTTCTCGCCTCTTCCAAGAAGTAAGGGAAGAAAAGGGATTAGCTTACACAATTTTCTCCTATCCATCCTGTTATATGGATGTCGGTGCATTAACCATTTACGGAAGTACGAACAATCAACAATTGCCTTTACTACATGAGACAATTATTAAATCCATTGAAAAAATAAAAAAAGATGGCGTGACGCTACAAGAGCTTTATAACGGAAAAGAACAGTTAAAAGCAAGTTTTCTACTGAATATGGAGAGCATGACGAATCGCATGAGCCGTAACGGGAAAAACGAATTGATTTTTGGACGCCACAAGTCGATTGATGAAATCATTCAACAGATCAACGCTATTTCAATGGATTCAATTCATGAGCTAGTGAAAAAGATTTTTTCAGTTGAGCCTGCAGTGGCGATCATTGGTCAAGGCGTTCAACATTATGCAGCGAAAATAGCAAATTTATGAAAAAACGAGCAAAGGGAAATCCTTTGCTCGTTTTTTCATCGATGGAACCACCCACACTGTGAATAAAGTTTGTATGTTGATTCCTGCTACTCTACTCATCATTCGAGATTGTGATGAAAAGTGTAATAAAAAATGTTCATTGCCAACTATGAATGATATGGAGCATAAGTTGCAATATATTCAAACATTAATTAATTTGCTCTACTTAAAAACAATGCTAATATTCTTTTTTCTCGAAAAACATAACGGATAGTTTAAAAGATAAATAAAACATAACAACAGCTAAAATGAAAGAAATGATACTAATTAGATTCACAAGTTCAAGTAAATTAGAAAATAATGAATTATTGAACAGTATATTGATTGCAATGATAGGTATAAATACTATTGCGATTATGAAAATGCGAGCTTTTTGGGCACCAAATTTGATGGACACTGGTATCACGAATGACAACATCATGAGGATTCCTGATATGATGATGGATAAAATTGAAATAAAATTAACCATTGTAAATGTTTTCGTAATCATATTTGTTAATAAAAATATTGGAAAAACAATGATAACCATAAAAAGTATTAAGATCAGACTTAAGATATACTTACTTTTTACGATATCTGCTTTATTAATTGGCAGTGTATTGACAAATCGATTCCAATGACTTGTTTCGTCGTTGGAAAGGGTGATATTGATTAAAGTCATGGATAAAACCGTAAGAAAAATAAGTAACATTCCCGTATCACCCAAAAAGAAAGAAGCGATGACAAAAAGCGTTATGAGCATTAACAAAGAGTTTTTTTGGTTAAGTATGACGTACAAATCTTTTAAAATCAGTGCTTTCATACATAAGCTCCTTTCACAAAAAATAACATGATGTCTTCTATAGACGGTTTATCGAGATGGAAAGCTTTGTTCACTTCTTTTCGATTCACTAAAATTTCTATTCCGAATGCATTTTTTCTCATGCGCACTTTTGCATGTTCAGGCAATTCCTTCGATTGCTCCACCGTTCCTTTCCATATTCCGTAGTCATACAACAGTTCATCTTTATTTTTGCTAAAGACGATTTCCCCTTCATGAATAAACGTAATATAGTCAGCAATCTTTTCTAAGTCAGATGTAATGTGGGTGGAGAATAAAATGCTGTTGTCCTCGTCCTGCATAAATTCCATAAAAAGATCGAGAATTTCATCCCGCACAATCGGATCTAATCCGCTCGTCGGTTCATCTAAAATTAATAATTTTGGATGATGGGCAAGAGCCATAGCAATGGACAGTTTCATCCGCATCCCACGGGAAAGCTGTTTAATTGGCTTTTTAATAGGTATTTTGAAGCGCTTTAATAGTTCTACGTAGTAAGCTTCATCCCAATTAGCATAAATTTTTTCTAATATGTGATTGATTTGAGTTGCATTTAATGTTTCAGGTACATATAAATCATCAAAAACGACGCCAATTTGCTCCTTGATGGCTATATCATGTTCAACATGATCAAGTCCAAATAGTTTAACTTCACCACTATCCTTTTGAAGCAGGTTTAAAAGGCATTTTATGGTTGATGTTTTTCCGGCACCATTTTCTCCAACAAATCCCATAATTGTACCAGTTGGTAACTGGAAAGAAACATCGACTAATTGAAATTGAGGAAACTTTTTTCTTAAATTTGCGACTTCAATTGCATACGTCATTCCAATTCCTCCTCTATTAACAATGAAAGTAAATCCAATAATTCTTTTCCATGTATTCCTGAAATCTTCGCAATTTGAACGGCTTTATTTAAGTGATCTTCCACTTGCCGAAGCAATTCTTCCCGCAAAAACTCCTGATTTCGTTCCGCAACAAAACTTCCCTTCCCAGCAAAAGTAACGATAAATCCATCCCGTTCTAAATCGGAATACGCTCTCTTTGTCGTCATAACGCTAATTTTTAATTCTCTCGCTAGATTGCGAATAGAAGGCAATGGATCACCAGGTGTTAATTTTCCCGTAATAATTGCTTGTTTAATTTGTTCTGTAATTTGTTCATAAATTGGTTTATCGCTTGCATTACTAAGTTTAATATCCACGGAGTCACCACCATTCTGATTTACAACTGTATATATACAGTATATACAGTTATAACGGATTGTCAACAATAAAACTTTTAAACTTGATGGGCACCTAACGGATTTTTCATGCATATAGTACTAATAAGCTCATGGAGGAGGGAAATGATGCTATTATCAGAGCTTGCTGAAAAGGAATTAATCGAAATGGAAAATGGAGTTCGTTACGGCTATCTATCTGAGACGGAATGCATCTTTGATCCTAAAACAGGAAAAATTTTAGGGTTTGAATTAATAGAACCTTCCCGTTTACCGTTCCAGAAAAAAAAATCAACGACGGCATTATTTATTCCTTGGGAAGAAATACATCTCATTGGGGAAGACCGTATTTTATTTCGAAAAACAACGAGTACAAGAAGGCATTATGACCAATGACGAACGAAAAATGGCTTGTAATTGGAACGGATGAGCGATTGAAAATTCTTGCAAAAATGTTATCAAATCCAGAGAGGACTGTTTACTACAAAAGCAAAACAAATTGGGATCATGAACTAAACCATCTTTCGTTATCTATACAACCGGACTATGTCGTATTACCAATCCAGCCACTAAAAGTGGAAGTACCTGCTGTTTTAGGTATAACGAATGCGACTATTTTTAGTGGGAAGACAAATGAAGAATGGAAAGAAATTTTAAATGAAAATCAAATTTACTATTATTTAGAGGATGAAGAGTTTATTTGGCAAAATGCTCTTCTTACAGCAGAAGCTTTTGTAGCAACTTTCTATAATACGAAACATGCGATTTCTGGAAAAAGATTTATTATTACTGGATTTGGTCGTGTAGCAAAAACGCTTGGACATTTATTGAGAAGTATTGGGGCTGAAGTGGTTATTGCTGTAAGGTCGGATGTTCAATTGAATGAAGCGAAAGCTTTCCGTTTCGAATCTGTATATTTAGCTGATGTGGGAGAAATAGAAGCGGATTATTTTATTAATACAATTCCTGCTAGATGGCTAGATGCAAGTGTGAAAGAAAAAATTAACATGCCGATTTATGATTTAGCTTCCTACCCAGGTTGCTTAAAAGATGATGTAGAACGTGATCATTATGAATTATTACCAGCATTACCTGGGAAATATTTCCCGCATGATGCGGCGAAAATTTTGTATAATTCGATTGTTGGCCAATTAAGGAGGAGAAAATCTTGCTGAAAGGTAAAAGAATTGGGCTTGGCATTACCGCTTCCCATTGCACATATGAGGATGTCGTACCAAAAATAAAAGATCTTCGCGATGCAGGTGCGACAGTCATTCCGATTGTAACCCATTCGGTATTAACAGCTGTCACACGCTTCGGAACAGGAGAGGAATGGGTGAAAAAAATTGAGGAACTATCTGGTGAAAAGGTAGTTTCCACTATTGTAGAAGCAGAACCGTTTGGACCAAAAAATCCTCTGGATTGTATGGTCATTGCGCCAATGACAGGAAATTCCATCAGTAAATTCGCCAATGCTGCGACTGACAGCCCTGTGCTAATGGCTGCAAAAGCAACTTTAAGAAACGGAAATCCTGTAGTATTAGGAATTTCTACAAATGATGCGCTAGGTTTAAATGGTGTCAACATTATGAAACTATTAAACTCAAAAAACATTTACTTTATTCCTTTCGGGCAAGATGATCCATTTAATAAACCAACTTCATTAATTGCAGATTTCACAAAAATGGTAGATACTGTCGTGCATGCAATTTACTACAAAAAGCAGCTTCAGCCGTTATTTATTCAGTACCATAAAGAAAATTAATTTTTATCACACAATTCAGTAAAATTGTGATAAAATTTTCATCATTATATAAGGATTATATGGTTTAAATGTATTAGGAGGAGATTTATAGAATGTCGAAGTTATTAACAGTAGCGATTGTAGGTGCAACAGGTGCAGTCGGTACAAAAATGAAAGAACAATTACTAAAAAGAAATTTTCCAATTAAAGATATAAAGTTTTTAGCCTCTGCCAAATCTGCAGGAAAAGAAATAGAATTTGGCGGAAAAATGTACAAAATTGAGGAAGCTACTCCTGAAGCTTTCGAAGGGGTAGATGTGGCGCTATTTTCTGCAGGAGGGTCTGTTTCCGCAAAACTTGCTCCTGAGGCGGTAAAACGTGGAGCGGTTGTAATTGATAATACAAGTCATTTCCGTATGGATCCGGATGTGCCTTTAGTGGTGCCGGAAGTCAATCGCGAAGACTTAAAGAAACATAATGGAATCATCGCTAATCCAAACTGTTCAACAATTCAAATGGTTGTAGCATTGCAACCTATTCGACAAAAATTAGGTTTAAAGAGAATTATCGTTTCCACTTATCAAGCAGTTTCTGGTTCAGGGATGTCTGCCATCGAAGAACTTCGCGAACAAAGCAAGTATTGGGATGACAGAAAAGATATAGAAGCGAAGGTATTACCAGTAAAATCTGAAACTAAACATTATCCAATTGCTTATAATGTTCTCCCTCAAATCGATGTGTTCACAGAAAATGGATTTACTAAAGAAGAAATGAAAATGATTAACGAAACAAAAAAGATTATGCATTTACCAAATTTACATGTGGCAGCAACATGTGTACGTGTACCGGTTGTGAACGGTCACTCTGAATCTGTGTATATCGAAGTTGAAAAAGAGGCAAGTGTACAAGATATCTATAATATTTTAAAAGACGCACCTGGCGTTGTGTTGCAAGACGATTTAAATAATCAAGTTTATCCAATGCCTCTTTATACTGAAGGGGAAGACCCAGTGTATGTAGGAAGAATTCGAAAAGATTTATATCATCCAAACGGTTTCCACCTATGGGTTGTCGCAGATAACCTGTTGAAAGGAGCTGCCTTAAACTCAATCCAAATCGCTGAAGCAATGCTAGAGGATAACTTACTATAAGGGGTGTTAGATTTGGATTTAGGTAGAATCGCTACTGCCATGGTTACACCGTTTCAAGAAAATGGTGATATTGACTTTGAGGCGGTGGAGAGACTCATTGAATATCTTCTTGCGAATGGAACCGATTCGATTGTCGTTTGTGGAACAACTGGAGAATCACCTACTCTATCAACTGAAGAAAAACTTCAGTTGATTCGGTTTACGGTTGAAAAGGTGAACAAACGGGTGCCTGTCATTGCAGGAACAGGCTCCAATAATACGAAACAAACAATTGAGCTAACTAAAAAAATAGAGAGCCTCGGAGTTGACGGGGTTATGTTGGTGGCTCCCTACTACAATAAACCTAATCAAAAAGGACTTTATGCACATTTTGAGGCAGTAGCAGAAGAAACAACATTACCAATTGTTGTGTATAATGTGCCAGGGCGCACGAGTTCGAATATTGAAGCAGCCACAACAATTGCATTAAGTAAAATACCTAATATCCAAGTCGTAAAAGAAGCGAGCGGTAATTTAGATCAAATATCTGAAATACTAGCAAATACTCATGATAAATTTCTCGTTTATAGCGGAGACGATGCGTTAACACTACCGCTGTTGGCAATTGGAGGTCGAGGTGTCATATCCGTTGCTTCGCATATCGTTGGAAACGAAATGCAGGCGATGATTCAAGCTTTTGAAGAAGGAAGACACGCATTTGCAGCGAAAATGCATCAAACGCTATTACCTTTGTTTAAGCAACTCTTTAAAAACCCAAATCCGGTTCCGATAAAATACGCAATGAGTAAAGTTGGTTTCCATATTGAAAAAGTTCGATTGCCTTTAGTCGAGATGACTGATGAAGAAAAACAAGAATTTGATCATGTTTGGGAACAAGTGAAGCAAAATATTTGAAGCCTGCTCTCCAAACAATTCTTTTTGAGTTGTTTGGGTGATAGGCTTTTTTTATTTTTAAAATTTACAATATCGAAATACCATTTTTTATTTGTACTTCCTCCCCTCTCACCGTATAATGATAAATAAGTGGTTGTGCGTTCGGGATAATATTAGGAGGAAAGATTGTGATAAAAACAAAAAATGAAGTAATCCGAATCATCCCACTTGGAGGCGTGGGAGAAATCGGGAAATCCATGTACGTTATTGAAATCGATGACGAAGTCTTTATTGTCGATAGCGGTTTAATGTTTCCAGAAGATGAAATGCTTGGTATTGACATCGTCATCCCTGACTTTACTTATTTGGAAGAAAACAAAGATCGGATTAAAGGAATATTTCTTACTCATGGTCATGAAGATGCAATTGGTTCTATTGCCTATGTATTGCAAAAAATTAATGCACCTGTGTACGGATCGAAATTAACAATTGCTCTTGCTAAGGAACATTTGAAAGAATTACCTGCTCCACATCAAGTGAAATTCTTCGAAGTAACAAACAAAAGTCGCATGAACTTTCAATCGACTTATGTAACCTTCTTCCATACAACACATAGCATTCCTGACTCTTTAGGAATTGTGTTCCATACTTCTGAAGGGGCAATTGTGCACACAGGAGAATTTAAATTTGACCAATCTGCAAAAGGAAAATTTAAACCAGATCTTGCCAAAATGGCTCAATTAGGTGAAGAAGGAGTATTTATTTTACTTTCAGAATCAACAGAAGCAGAGCGACCAGGGTATACGACGAGTGAAACGGTAATTGAGGAAAGGTTAGCGAAATTCTTCCATTCTGCACCTGCTCGTATCATTGTTGCAGTATATGCTTCAAATTTTATCCGCATTCAACAAGTATTTAACCAGGCACAAAAATCAAATCGTAAAGTAGCTATCGTTGGGAAAAGCCTCGAAAAAGTCATCGATATTGGAGTAAAACTTGGATATTTATCCATAGACGAAAACACATTAATTCCTGTTTCAGAAATTAATCAATATGAAGATGATGAATTAATTATTATTGTGACAAGCAATCAAGGAGAACCTTTAGATGCCCTTGATAAAATTGTACGAAAACAACATCGCGATATTCGAATAAAAGAAACAGATACTGTATTAATTACTTTCACGCCGTCACCAGGAATGGAAGTGCAGATGTCAAATGCCATGAACAATCTTGCGAAAGCTGGTGCAACGGTATTGGCAGCCGATAAAAAAGTCCATGTATCTGGGCACGGTAGCCAAGAAGATTTAAAACTAATGTTAAACTTAATGAAACCAAAATATTTTATCCCGATCCAAGGCGAATACCGAATGTTAATTGCACATTCCAAATTAGCACAGCAAGTTGGAATTGATAAATCGCGCATTTTTATTGCGGATAAAGGCGATGTTGTGGAATATCGAAATGGTAAAATGCGCATAAGCGGCCGCGTACAAGCAGGAAATGTCCTTATTGACGGAAGCGGTATCGGTGACGTTGGAAATATCGTTTTGCGTGACAGAAAACTGCTCTCCCAAGACGGTATATTCATCGTTGTCGTAACCTTAAACCGTGCCCAAAAGCGAATTGCTTCAGGACCAGAAATTATTTCTCGCGGATTTGTTTACGTTCGTGAATCTGAAGAACTAATTTCAGAAGCGACGGAAATTGCCCGTGAATGTATAGAAAAATATGTAAGCAAAGACACGTTCGAATGGACAAATATTAAACAAGAAATCCGAGAAACGTTAAATGCTTATTTATTCCAAAAAACAAAACGACGACCAATGATAATCCCGATTATTATGGAATATTAAGCTAGACTAGATAAGACAGGATTTTCTTCACCGTACAGCGGTTAAGGAAATCCTGTTTCTCATACTGATGATTGTTTCTTGTAGAGTAGGTGAACAATATGGCAAGGAAGAAAACGAAAGCAAAAACAAAAGCAAAGGCTGGCATTTCTCCCCTTTATTTTGAAATCATCGGATTAATTTTAATTGGCTTTGCCATCATCATCTTTTTTGAATATGGTTTTGTAGGCCGAATGGTTCAAAGTATTTCGATGTTTTTTTTCGGTAATCTTTACTTCGCAGTCCCAACATTCCTCTTTTTATTCGCAATATTATTGATGGTTAAGCGAGAAAAAATCCCATTTACCGATCGCGTTTTACTCGGTGCGATGATGATGATTTTCAGTTTATCCATTTTTAGTCATAGTGTTTTGTTTGATGAATTATATAAGCGGGATGCGTTGGAATCTCAATCAGTATTGAAAGAAACTTGGCGAATAATGATTAGTGATGAGGGCATTCAAAATAGAAGCAATGCGCTTGGCGGTGGAATGATTGGTGCGTTTTTGTTTAGTATGTTTCACATTTTATTTGGTGCAACTGGAGCGAAAGTAGTAGCAATTCTATTATTTTTCATTGGAATTGTTTTAGTCACAGGAAAAGCTTTTGTACCGATGATTGCTGAAAAAATTCCAAACTTCAAATTAAAATTGCCGAAAAAGAAAAAACGTAAACGCCGTTCATTAAATAAAGACGAGAATAAGCGAAAACGAACGAAATCTGAAGAGCAAACAGCATTAAAAGAGATGGCGGCAACAAGTGAAGAATCGGTTCCATTATTGTTAGTGGAAGATGATGAAGATGATGAACCAATCATTTCTGATTTTACTCAAAATATTCAAAAAGAGCAGAAACTAGCGCAAGAAGTACAAGAAGACGATATACAGGATACAATTGAAGATACAATTCAACAATCCGTTGAAAACAACGTGGAAAATCAAGATTACCGGTTGCCGCCTATGACTTTATTAAATGTCCCTCCAGAGCATGATCAAAGCGGCGAATATTCTATCATTCAAGCGAACGCAAAAAAACTTGAGCAAACGCTTTTAAGTTTTGGCGTAAAGGCAAAAGTAGTGCAAGTTCATTTAGGTCCAGCCGTAACAAAATATGAAGTGATGCCAGACGTTGGAGTAAAAGTTAGTCGAATTGTCAATTTACAAGATGACTTAGCTCTTGCACTTGCAGCAAAAGATATTCGAATGGAAGCGCCGATTCCAGGAAAATCAGCCATCGGTATCGAAGTGCCAAATAGTGAAGTGGCAGTTGTAACGCTGAGAGAAGTTTTAGAGTCAAAAGAAAATAACAAACCGGATGCTAAACTGTTGATTGGATTTGGTCGAGATATTGCTGGACAAGCAATCTTAGCTGAATTAAATAAAATGCCTCACTTGCTTGTTGCAGGTTCAACCGGAAGTGGGAAAAGTGTATGTATTAACGGCATCATCATCTCGATTTTAATGCGAGCAAAACCACATGAAGTGAAAATGATGTTAATTGACCCGAAAATGGTTGAGCTCAATGTTTATAATGGAATTCCACATTTGTTAGCGCCTGTTGTTACGAACCCGAAAAAAGCCTCACAAGCCTTGCAAAAGGTTGTGAGTGAAATGGAAAGACGTTACGATTTATTCTCTCATACTGGAACGAGAAATATAAAAGGGTACAACAGCTACGTAGAGCGCTACAACAAAGAGCATGAAGAGCAATTATCAAAATTACCTTATATCGTTGTCATTATTGACGAGTTAGCAGATTTAATGATGGTAGCTTCCCACGATGTGGAAGATGCCATTACGAGACTTGCACAAATGGCTCGTGCAGCAGGAATTCACTTAATTATCGCAACTCAACGGCCTTCTGTTGATGTCATTACTGGAGTCATCAAAGCAAATATCCCATCTCGAATTGCCTTCGCTGTATCAAGTACTGTCGATTCAAGAACTATTCTTGATACAGGCGGAGCAGAGCGCCTCTTAGGTCGAGGGGATATGTTGTTTATGCCAGCAGGTACTTCCAAACCAATACGTGTTCAAGGGGCATTTGTTTCTGATGAGGAAGTACAAGCGGTAGTAGATTATGTCATTGCTCAACAAAAAGCCCAATATGATGAAACGATGATTCCAACTGATGAACCAGATGATCAATCTTTTGAAGAAGAAACAGACGAGCTTTATGATGAAGCGGTGAAATTAGTGGTGGAAATGCAATCTGCATCCATTTCTATGCTGCAACGTCGTTTTCGAATTGGTTATTCCCGCGCAGCAAGAATTGTTGACCAAATGGAAGCTCGCGGTGTAGTTGGCCCACCTGATGGCAGCCGTCCAAGACAAGTATTAATCTCGAGTATACAGGAATAATAAGCGATTCATTCAATGCTCTCTATTAGGATGACGGATTCAATCGTTGACCTAATCGAGAGCGTTTTTTATCTTATTCTTCATTGTGAAAACTAGTAGGATACATTACGACAACAAATGCTGAAGAAATTGTTCTTTTACGTTTAACCATTCTTCCTTTGTAATACTATACATGACCGTATGTCGAATGCTTCCATCTCTTCGAATCATATGATTTCGAAAAACTCCTTCTTTTACTGCTCCAATTCGTTCAATTGCTTTTTGGGATCGTATATTTTGATGACCTGTCTTTAGTTGAACCCGATTTAACTTTAATTGTTCAAAGCAATACGTAAGTAACAAAAACTTGCAATTTGTATTAATCGGCGTACGCCATACAGAAGGATTGATCCATGTGTTACCAATTTCTAATCTTTTATGCTCCAGCGATATATCTAAAAAGGAAGTGCAACCCACAATTTTGTTTGTTTTTTTATCGATGATGACAAACATATAGGAAACTTTTAAATTGCGTTCAGCAATTGCGTTTTTAACATATTGTTCAACTGCTTTTTTCGTCGTTAAAGATACTTGCATATGTTCCCAAATACGCTCATCTCTTCCAGCTTCCGCAATAGATTCAATATCGGTTAATTCAACTGGACGAAGTAAGACAATATCGTTTTCTAGTATTATATTTTTCATTTGAACAACCTCCTTTATTGCTATTAAAAGCTTCATTTGATACTTTTGAAATAACCAAATTCTGAATTTTTTATCATACCAGGAGGTTGAAATGGAGTTACAATTTCAGTTTCCCGAGACGACGCCAAAATATATTGCGATATATGAACAGCTAAAAGAAAAAATCATTACGAAACAACTTAGGGCTAATGAAAAATTACCTTCAAAAAGAAAGCTTGCAGAGCAATTGAACATTAGCATTCAAACTGTACAAAACGCGTATGAACAATTGCTAAGTGAAGGATACATTTATAGTGTAGAACGCTCAGGCTATTTTATTTCAGAATATAATGGTGATTGGTGTCACATAGTTGTAAAAGATAAACCTTCGATTGAATTGATTGAGGAGAACTCAATCTATAATTTAAAAAATGGGCAAGTAGATGCAGAGGCTTTTCCATACAAGGTATGGCAAAAACTATATAAAACTCAATTACAAAAATTCCCTGCACACGCTAGTCCTTGGCAAGGTGAAAGAACGTTGCGTAAAAATATTGCAAATTATTTACACATCGCTAAAGGAATTGAATGTGAACCTGAACAAATCTTTGTTTTTAGTGGTACACAGCAACAGTTACAAGCATTATGCATCTTTTTTGGCAACATTCCAGTTGCAATTGAAGAGCCTGGATTTTATAGAGCAAATATTATTTTTCAACAAATGAAATATAACATTGAATATGTAAGAACTGATCATTACGGTGCCACCATCCCAACGAACAGAGTAAAATTATACTATGTGACTCCTGCTCATCAGTTTCCGTTAGGGGCCGTTATGCCAATTGAGCGAAAAGCTCAATTACTTCAATGGGCACAGGCAACAAATGCCTATATTATTGAGGATGATTACGATGCAGAATTTCGTTATAAAGGGTTGCCCATTCCTCCACTAGCTAATATGGATCAGCTACAGCGCGTCATTTATTTCGGTACTTTTTCAAAAACCCTTTTACCATCGATTCGCATGAGCTATATGGTGCTGCCAATTTCCCTTGCTGTTGATTTCCAAAACTTTTATCAGCATCAAAAATCAACTGTGTCGAGAATTGATCAACTTGTTGTGGCTGAATTTATGGAATCTGGTTATTTTGTAAAACATATTGAAAAAATGCGCACACTGTATAGAAAAAAATGGAAAACATTAATAGAAGCATTACAAGTTTATTTAACGGATGAATATAAAATTTTCGGCGATACAGCAGGACTGCATATCGTCATACAATTACCTCCATGGTTATCTGAGAAACGTGCTGTACAAATTGCTCTTGAAAAAGGAATTGATATTGATCCGGTCTCAAAATATTATCAAACAACTACACCTCAAAACCTAGTCATGATAGGATTTGGTGCCATCCCTTTAGAAAAGATTCATCCTGTCATACAAACATTAGCTGATGGTTGGTTACAATCGCGGTAATGGAAGAATCTACTATACTACAATCTTCAAAAAATTCTTCATTAAGCCATATGTAATGCTAAAAGGAAAATTTTCTATTAAAATGAAAATGTTGTACATAAACTGTTCCTTTGCATGTATAGTAGTAATAGTAGTTAATTGGGTATATTTCTGAATAATAAACGAGCCTCTTGAGAAAATTATTTTTATGAGGCATATACACAATATATGGGAAGTCAGGAGGAATTTTTTTGTTTCAAACGACGAAATTAGCGGAGGGCGTTTCGCTACATATAAGAAAAACGACACAATTTAAGACGGTGAATTTCTCTTTTAAGTTTAGGACACCTTTAACGACAAAAGTGGCAGCTGAGCGAGCTGTTCTTTCAAACGTATTACAACATAGCAATGAGCGGTATAAAAAATCAGCAGAGTTTCGCAGTTATTTAGATGATTTATATGGTACGATGCTTTATTTCGACGTATCGAAACGCGGTGCGGAACATACTGTAGTGTTGAACGTAGAAACGGTAAATGATCAATATTTATCGAATCATCCTGTTTTAAATGATGTGATTGGCTTATTACAAACAGTTATTTTCCATCCAAATATGGAAAACGGACAATTTGTTCCATCGATCGTCGAACGGGAGAAACAAATTGTTATCCAACGAATTGAATCAATTTTTGACGATAAAACTCGCTATGCTCAACAACGGTTAACACAAATTTTACGTCCGAATCATCCTGCATCTATTCCAGCAAGCGGCTCAATTGAAGCGGTAAAGGAAGTAACTCCGGAGTCGCTGACAGAGGCTTATTATTCCATGATTCATAACGACAAAATTGACATATACGTAGCAGGAGATATCGACACGGAAGAAATTCAAGAAAAAATGAAAAAAGCTTTCCAGTTTAAAGATCGAACTCCTCAACAACTAAATTACAATGAGGAATCAAAACCTGAGAAAGATTATGTAAAAGAGTTTCAAGATATGAAGCAAGGGAAGCTGCATATTGGCTTTAGCACACCGGTGAAATTTGGCGATCCAGATTTTCCTAAAATGCAAATTTTCAACGGTGTATTTGGCGGATATGCCCACTCGAAACTATTTATGAATGTCCGTGAGCGTGAAAGTTTAGCATATTACGCTTCCAGTTCCTATTCGCCTCATTACGGTCTACTTTTCGTTGTTTCAGGAATTGAACCAAGCAACGAGAAAAAGGCAATTGATATTATTTTTGAACAGTTAGAAGACATGAAAAAAGGAAATATTTCCGATTTAGAATTGAATCAAACGCGGGCGATGTTGACAAATCAATTGAGAGAAGCGTTGGATTTAGCTCGTGGTCAAATTGATATATTTGATCAATATAAAGATTTAGATGAAGAATTTTCTGTAGAATTGTGGAAGGAACGTTGGAATAAAGTGACAAAAGATGATTTAAAACAAATGGCATCTCAAATTCAACATGAAGCAACATATTTCTTATGCGGAAAGGAGGCGAAATAATGGAAACGATTGAATTTCAACAATTAGATGAAACGTTATATTATAAAAAATTATCCAATGGACTTGATGTATATATATTGCCAAAAAAGGGATTCTCTAAAACTTTCGTAACTTTTACTACAAAATATGGATCCATTGATCGTACCTTTACGCCAATCGGAGAATCGGAGCGTATCACAGTTCCAGATGGCATCGCCCATTTTCTTGAACATAAAATGTTTGAAAAAGAAGAAGGCGATGTATTCCAAAAGTTCAGTGAAAGAGGAGCGTCTGCAAACGCATTTACTTCTTTTACAAGAACAGCTTATTTATTTTCTGCAACGGTTAATATTTTCGAAAATACGGAAACATTGTTAGACTTCGTGCAACAACCGTATTTTACTGAAAAAACGGTAGAAAAAGAAAAAGGAATTATTGGGCAAGAAATCACAATGTATGATGACCAACCGGATTGGCGACTGTATTTTGGTGCAATTGAAAATATGTATCACAATCATCCTGTAAAAATTGATATCGCTGGAACGATTGAATCCATTGATCAAATTACAGCTGAACATTTATATACTTGCTATAATACGTTTTATCATCCTTCCAACATGTTGTTATTTATTGTTGGAAATGTGGATCCAAAAGAAATGATGAATTTTATTGAAGAAAACCAAAATAAAAAGTCCTTTAAAGAAGCACCTGAAATTGATCGCTATTTTGAAGAAGAACCACTTGATGTTGCAGTAAAAGAGCGAGAAATCAAAATGGATGTTCAACAGCCGAAAGTGTATGTCGGACTGAAAGCGAAGGAGACAAATTTGAGTGGGGAAGAAATGCTCAAACATGAACTCGCTGTACAAATTGGTTTAGAATGTTTATTTGGTCGAGCATCCGAATTTTATACAGATGTTTACGAAAACGGATTAATTGATGAGTCCTTTGCTTACGATTTTACTTTAGAGAAGGGATTTGGATTCGCTTTAGTCGGCTCAGATTCACCGGATCCTGATGCACTCGTCGAAAAAATATTGCATACCGTTAATCATGCAAACAAAATTTTCAATGAAGAGGCGATTGAACGCATAAAACGAAAAAAAATCGGCTTCTTCTTAAGAGCGTTAAATTCTTTAGAATATATTGCAAACCAATTTACAAGATATAAATTTAATGATATGAATTTGTTTGATGCAGTTCCTGTAATTGAAAAAATCACATTGGAAGATGTGAAAGAAGCTTTTCAATCCATTCAAGGCGAATCTCAACAAACGACATTCAAAATTTTACCGACAAGGAGCCCGCAATGAAAAAATTTGCACTTGTAATTGGAGCTTCCGGTGCAATCGGTAGTGCGATTGTAAAGCGTCTAGCTAAAGATGGCTGGTCGCTTTATTTGCATTATTTTAAAAATCGTGAAAAAGTGGAGCATTTAGTAGATGATTTGAATACTGCTTATCCTCACTTGGAATTCATCCCGGTACAAGCGGATTTCTCCGTTGATGATGGGGCAGAACAATTGGTCAATCAAATTTATTCTATTCAAGCGGTCATTTTTGCCGGTGGTACCGCATATTATGGTCTACTTGAAGATACCCCTTCAAGCGTTATCGATCAACTATGGAAAGAGCATGTACAAAACCCCATTCGACTTGTTGCACTTTTATCAAAAAAATTGCGTCAACATGATATTAGTTATATTATGTTTATCGGTTCTATTTGGGGAGAAGCTGGAGCTGCTTATGAAACTGTGTATGCCACAGTAAAAGGTGCTCAACATGCTTTCGTGAAAGCATATGCAAAAGAAGCAGCCTATCAAGGGATTTTAGTAAATGCGATTGCACCTGGTATCATCAATACGGAAATGAATTATCATTTGTCGGAAGAAGAAAAACAGGAAATTTATAATGAGATTCCACTTCATCGCATGGGGGAACCTGAGGAAGTTGCGAATATGGTCTCCTTTTACATTAGTGGACAGGCAGATTATGTCACAGGCCAAATTATACGTTTAAATGGTGGTTGGTACATATAATGAACGTTGCTTGTCCATACTAATGATGAAAAGGAGGAGATAATATGGAAATATTACAAAACTGGGAACGATGGAAATCATTTCTTGGACAACAAGTAGAAAATGCAAAAAATATGGGCTTGTCTGATAACACAATTGAAAAAACAGCGGTCCAAATCGGCGAATATTTAGCGAAAAATGTTGACCCAAAAAATGAACAAGAGAGAGTACTCGCCGATCTATGGTCAGTAGCTAGTGAAAAAGAAAAACATGCACTAGCAAGCTGTGTTATGAAATTAGTCCAAAACAGAAACATTAACTAATGATGGAAACTTTTTTGGTTGTTACTTTTTAACTAAACTATTCATATCATCATCTTGAATAGTATTTTGTTTCCTTTCCGTATGTGTATTTAAAAGGAAAAAGGGGGAAATTTCCTCCTTTTTCTTCATTCCAATTCATCAAAAATTAATGAGTCGTAAAAAGATGAATAATTTTGTCCAATTTAGCATAATTTTGTCGCATTCTAACTTTTCAATACATATAAAATCAGATATGATGAAACTTGTAGGTCATTATTTTCGTTAGAAATAAGGGGACGGTTGTAAATGGGTGAATGGTATTTTGAATATGAAATTCAAGTAAATCGTCCAGGATTGTTAGGTGATATTGCCTCTCTACTTGGTATGCTTAAAGTGAACATTGTAACTATTAATGGTGTAGACGAAGGCCGTCGAGGTTTGTTGTTAAAATCCGAAAATGAGGAATCCATTAGACGTTTTCAATCGATTGTCAACACAATTGATGATATCCGCGTCACAAAATTGCGTGAGCCAAAAGTTCGAGATCGTTTAGCTGTTCGCCATGGTCAATATATTGAAAGAGACGCAGATGAAAAAAATACTTTTCGATTTGTTCGAGATGAACTAGGAATTTTAGTTGACTTCATGGCTGAATTATTTAAAACCGAGGGACATAAGTTAATCGGAATTCGTGGAATGCCTCGAGTAGGCAAGACAGAATCAATTGTTGCAGCGAGTGTCTGTGCTAATAAAAAATGGATATTTTTATCCTCTACTATGATTAAACAAACGATTCGAAAACAATTAATGGGAGATGAATTTAATACAAATAATATTTTTATTCTCGATGGAGTCGTTTCTAGAATGACGACAGATGAAAGGCATTTGCAACTTGTGCGTGAAGTAATGAAAATGCCTAGTGTAAAAGTAATAGAACATCCAGATATCTTTGTAAAACACTCCGAATATAACATTGAAGATTTTGATTATATTATCGAATTACGCCATCATCCAGATGAAGAAATCGTTTATGATGCCATTGAGAAGAATGATACTTTTGCCAATGGGGACTTTTTCTCATTTTAATAATATTAAATAAAGTAGGTGTTATGGTTGACAGAGCTCGGTACTCGCCTAAAAGAAGCAAGATTGTCTAAAGGATATAGTTTAGATGATTTACAAGAGATTACGAAAATACAAAAAAGGTATTTAGTCGGCATTGAAGAAGGAAATTATTCTATTATGCCGGGTACCTTTTACGTACGAGCATTTATCAAGCAATATGCTGAAGCAGTTGGACTCGATCCAGATGAAATTTTTGAGGAATTTAAAAACGAAATTCCTAGTCATCAAACGGAGGAAGTAGCACAATCATTCTCCCAAAGTCCAACTCGTAAAAAATTAAAAACAACATCCACAAATAAATTAATGGAATCTTTGCCTAAATATGTTGTTGCCTTATTTATTATCATCATCATTGCTGTCCTTTGGTTCTTTTTCTCTCAAAGGCCATCAGCTCCAGAAGAACAAGTAACAGAAAATAATACTGAGCCAATTGAATATGAGCAAACAAATGTTGATAATCCTCCAGCAAAGGACGAAAATAAGGCTGGAAATGAGGAAGAGCCTAATAATCAACCAATTGTAGATGAGCAAGAAGATGATGAACAACAAACGCAAGTCATTTCAGAGGGACAAGTGCAACCGGATGGGGTTTCGACTGTTTACGAATTATCAGGAACAGACAAAATGCAAATCCGGGTTGAAGTTTCTGGTGATACTTGGGTAAGCATTCGCGATGCAAATGGTAATGAACAAGTGGATGATCGTGTCTATAAACAAGGAGAAGTAGTAGAACACGATTCATCTGCGAACGGATATGCCCGCATAAGACTTGGTTTCTCTGAAAATGCAAAAGTGTTTGTGAACGATGAAGAAATTCAATACGTTCAAAACTTGAGCGCTCAAAATATCATTATTAAATTTAGCGAGGAACAGTAGTCATCTATTATAGATGACTATTTTCTTTCGCATGAAAGGTTGTAGTAGATAATGAATTTACCGAATAAAATTACTGTTTCCCGCATTTTACTAATTCCTATTTTTGTCATTGTGATGATGTATGATTTTAATTGGGGAACAATGGAATTGTTCGGCGCTGAAATGCCTGTCCATCATTTTGTAGGTGCATTGATATTTATTGTTGCATCGTGTACTGACTGGATCGATGGGTATTTTGCCCGCAAATATAATCTAGTAACAAACTTAGGAAAATTTTTAGATCCCCTTGCTGATAAATTATTAGTCACTTCTGCATTTTTACTGTTAGTGGAATTAGGGCTTGCTCCTGCGTGGGTCATTATCATCATATTAAGCCGTGAATTTGCTGTTACTGGTTTGCGCTCCATTTTGGCCGGTGAAGGAAAAATTGTTGCTGCCAGCAACTTAGGAAAAATAAAAACATGGACGCAAATTGTTGCCATTACTGCACTGTTATTGCACAATACTATTTTTATTATGTTCGGCATACCATTTGATAAGTTGATGCTTTACGTTGCATTATTCTTTACAATTTGGTCTGGTTGGGATTATTTTTATTTAAACCGACAAGTTTTTGTCAATTCCAAATAAGTGAGGGGAAAAGATGAATGCCGAAATTATTGCAGTTGGCTCTGAGTTGCTATTAGGTCAAATTGCCAATACGAATGCAAAATTTATTTCCAGCCAATTATCAGAACTTGGTATTAACGTATATTATCATTCGGTGATTGGCGACAACGGAGGTAGGCTCAAAAAAGCTATTGAAATTGCTGAATCCCGTGCAGATTTAATCATTTTTTCCGGCGGATTAGGACCAACGAAGGACGATTTAACAAAAGAAACGATTGCAGAGCATTTAAATGTGCCTCTCGTTTTCGATGAAAAAGCACTAGAAACAATTGAAAAATTTTTCACTAACCAAGGTAGACCGCTTACAGAAAATAATCGAAAACAAGCTCTAGTTTTACAGGGTAGTGAGGTATTAGTTAATCATCACGGTTTAGCTCCAGGCATGCTGCTTCAAAAGGGAGGACGGACATACATATTATTGCCAGGTCCGCCAAAAGAATTAGAGCCGATGTTTCAATTTGAAGTCAAACCAAAGTTAGCTTCTCTTATCAGCAAAGGAGGAATCATTCTATCTCACGTTCTTCGCTTTTATGGCATAGGAGAAGCAGAATTGGAAACGAAGATTCAACATATTTTAGATGCCCAATCAAATCCAACGATTGCCCCACTAGCTTCTGATGGTGAAGTGACGTTGCGCATTACAGCGAAAGCGGATTCGAAAGCAGAAGCTTGGGAATTAATAAATGAAAAGAAAAGGGAAATTTTATCGATTGTTGGCAAATATAACTATGGTGTTGACGATGATACGCTCGCATCAAAAGCGGTTGAAATGCTGCTTCAAAATAAGTTAACGATTTCAGCTGCTGAAAGTTTAACAGCGGGATTATTTCAATCAGAACTAGCGGAAATCCCTGGCGTTAGCGGCACGCTCGTTGGTGGAATGGTGACTTATACAGAAGAGGCAAAAATCCAACAGCTGGGAATTCCAAAAGAATTGCTCAATCAATATGGTATCGTGAGTAGCGAGTGTGCTGCGAGTATGGCAAGAAATGTTCGTAAAAAGTTTGGTACGGACATTGGCATTGGTTTGACAGGAGCAGCTGGCCCAGAACCACATGACGGAGAGCCGGCAGGAACAATTTGGATTGGCATCGCGATTGGCGAGGATGTAGTGACGAGGAAACTTCAATTGTCTGGACTTCGAAATACCAACCGTTTACGTACCGTCAAATATACGTTGAGTTATTTAATCCGATTGCTTGAGGAAAAAGGATATCAAAAGGTCTAAAAATAAAATTTGAGCCAAAAAAATGGCTCAAATTTTATTTTTGCGAAAATACGTTCGGTTTTTTATTGATTATTTCTCAAAAAAGAAGTATAGTAGAAACAGAACAATACAGATTCGCTTTTTAAGGAGGAAACATTTTGAGTGATCGTAAAGCTGCCTTAGATATGGCGTTAAAACAAATTGAAAAGCAATTCGGTAAAGGCTCCATTATGAAACTCGGTGAAAAAACGGATTTGCAAATTTCGACTGTGCCAAGTGGTTCACTAGCTCTTGATGCAGCCCTTGGTGTAGGGGGATATCCGAGAGGACGTATTATTGAAATTTATGGTCCAGAGTCATCCGGTAAAACTACAGTGGCATTACATGCAATTGCGGAAGTTCAGGCACAAGGTGGACAAGCGGCATTTATTGATGCAGAACACGCATTAGACCCAATTTACGCTCAAAAATTAGGCGTTAATATCGATGAATTAATTCTTTCCCAACCTGATACTGGAGAGCAAGCGTTGGAAATTGCTGAGGCATTAGTGCGAAGCGGTGCAATTGATATTATTGTCATCGATTCTGTAGCGGCATTAGTGCCAAAAGCGGAGATTGAAGGAGAAATGGGCGACTCACACATGGGGTTACAAGCTCGCCTAATGTCTCAAGCTTTACGAAAATTATCTGGGGTCATCAATAAATCAAATACAATCTGCATTTTCATTAACCAAGTTCGTGATAAAATCGGCGTAATGTTTGGCAATCCAGAAACGACACCTGGTGGCCGTGCTTTAAAATTCTATTCTTCCATCCGTTTAGAAGTTCGCCGTGCGGAAACAATTAAACAAGGTAGCGAAATGGTTGGAAGTAAAACAAAAATTAAAGTAGTGAAAAATAAAGTAGCTCCACCATTCCGCACTGCAGAAGTGGATATTATGTTCGGTGAAGGAATTTCGAAAGAAGGCGAAATTGTCGATATTGGTGCAGAGCTAGACATTATTCAGAAGAGCGGTTCCTGGTATTCATACAACGATGAGAGAATTGGACAAGGTCGAGAAAACGTGAAACAATTCTTGAAAGCAAATCCAGAAATTCGCGATGAAATTGCACAAAAAATTCGTGAATCCTTTGGCATGACATCGAATTCCTACATGATTGCAGCTCATGACGATGACGAAGAGCTCGCAGAAGAATTACCGTTATTTGATGAAGAATAATAAACGGTGACGTTCTAAATAGCAGTCTAAAAAAGTAAATAGAAGGTTTGCCCAAAGACTTCATTAAAAGAGCGAATGAGAATTTTTTGATTCTCGTTTGCTCTTTTTCTTTCTCTAGAAAGAGCAGTAATTATTCTTGGTGGAGTTTTGGTTATATTTACATCTTTGAAAATACAAAATTTCATTTATAGATGAATAAAATCAAATGAAAATTGGCAAAATAAGTGAAGGAAATATTTTTTGAAAATAGAAACTTAATATTTCCTATAATTAATATATTTTCCACCAATTTATATCAAAAAAACAGAAAAATTTCCTTAAAATTATCATCAAATAACGAAGTATTGAGAAGCAAAATCAGCCGTCATTAGTGGTGGCAATCCTTGACAGAGCCAATTGTGAACTATACAATTAGACTGTATAATTTTTTTTAATGATAAAATGAAATAGGCAGTATGTTGAGAAAAATTGTCAATATATGAGCCGACTGAAAATGCATGTGATTATAGCAAGAGGAGGTGTTCGTATGGAATACATGATCTCCGCTTTGCTTGGACTCATCGTCGGTGCCGCTGTTATCTATTTCTATATGAAAAAAGTGAATGAATCGAAAGTGAATGGTGCGAAACAACAGAGCTTGCTCATCATAGATGAAGCTAAGCGAGAAGCGGAAGCGCTAAAGAAAGAAGCACTATTGGAAGCGAAAGATGAAACTCACAAACTTCGAACTGAGGCTGAGAAAGAAATCCGCGAACGACGCGCTGAGCTTCAGAGACAAGAAAACCGGTTATTGCAAAAAGAAGAAAATCTCGATCGTAAGGATGATGCTCTAAATAAGAGAGAAGCAAGTCTAGAGAGAAAAGAAGAGGCTCTAGCCGAAAGACAACAGCATATTGAACAGATGGAAAGTAAAGTGGAAGAGCTAGTAGAACAACAACAGTCAGAATTAGAACGCATTGCTTCTTTAACGAAAGAAGAAGCGAGAGATATCATTTTAAAACAAGTTGAACAAGAACTTTCAACGGATATCGCTATGATGATTAAAGAAGCTGAAACGCGTGCTAAAGAAGAGTCTGACAAAAAAGCAAAAGAAATTTTATCGTTGGCTCTGCAACGATATGCTGCTGACCATGTGGCAGAAACAACAGTGTCGGTTGTAAACTTGCCGAATGACGAAATGAAAGGCCGAATTATTGGTCGTGAAGGACGAAATATTCGTACCCTTGAAACGCTTACTGGTATCGATTTAATTATTGATGATACTCCAGAAGCGGTTATTTTATCTGGTTTTGACCCAATCCGTCGTGAAACTGCTCGTCTTGCATTAGAGAAACTCGTGCAAGATGGACGAATTCATCCAGCTCGAATTGAAGAAATGGTTGAAAAATCACGCCGAGAAATGGACGAACATATTCGTGAAACGGGAGAACATACTACGTTTGAAGTCGGCGTTCATAATTTACATCCAGACTTAATTAAAATTTTAGGCCGCATGAAATATCGGACAAGCTATGGCCAAAATGTATTAAAACATTCCATTGAGGTAGCTCATTTAGCCGGATTAATGGCTGCTGAATTAGGTGAAGACGTAGCGCTCGCGAAACGGGCAGGTTTATTACATGATATTGGTAAAGCAATTGACCATGAAGTAGAAGGAAGCCATGTTGAAATCGGTGTTGAACTTGCTACGAAGTATAAGGAACACCCTGTTGTCATCAACAGTATTGCTTCTCACCATGGCGATGTGGAACCTACAAGCGTTATTGCAGTGATTGTAGCTGCAGCAGATGCTCTATCAGCTGCTCGTCCTGGTGCTCGTAGTGAAACATTAGAAAACTATATTCGTCGTTTAGAAAAACTTGAGGAAATTTCAGAATCCTATGAAGGGGTAGAAAAATCTTACGCTATTCAGGCAGGCCGTGAAATCCGAATCATTGTTCAACCTGAAAAAATTGATGACTTACAAGCACATCGACTTGCGCGGGATATTCGAAAACAAATTGAGGAAGAACTCAATTATCCTGGTCACATCAAAGTGACAGTCATCCGTGAAACGCGTGCAGTTGAATATGCAAAATAATAAAATATTTTAATAGCCTCTTTTGATTTTTTAATCAAAAGGGGTTTTCTTATGATTTTGAAGAATAATTTCTTGGCAATGTTTCATTTTAAAAACATAAAATGTGAAGATTATTTTCATGGCACAAGTTATAAATAAAATAGCATTCATACTTGTAAGATGATAAAATTGAGTAGGTTTGATTTATAGAAAGTGGGTTATTCAGATTGAAAGTACTATTTATAGGTGATATCGTCGGATCAATCGGTCGAGAGGCGGTCGAAAAATATTTACCACGATTAAAGAAAAAATATGAACCCGATGTAGTTATTGCAAATGGAGAAAATGCAGCGGCGGGTCGAGGAATCACGCAAAAGATTTATCAACAATTGTTGCAAATGGGCATTGATGTGATTACGATGGGTAATCACACTTGGGACAATAAAGAAATTTTTGAGTTTATTGACGAGGCTCAATATTTAATTCGACCTGCAAACTTTTCTAAAGAGGCACCTGGTAAAGGTGTTGTCCAAATCTCGAAAAATGGACATATTTTAACGGTCATCAATTTACATGGCCGCGTATTTTTACCTCCCCATGAAGATCCGTTTCGTATGGCGGATGAATTAGTTGAAGAAGCAAGAAAAATTTCTCCATTAGTATTTGTTGATTTCCATGGTGAAGCAACGAGTGAAAAAATTGCATTTGGTTGGCATTTGGATGGACGGGTTTCTGCAGTCGTTGGAACACATACACATGTTCAAACAGCAGATGCAAGAATATTTCCAGGTGGTACAGCATATATAACTGATGTAGGGATGACTGGACCATACGATGAAATTTTAGGCATGAAAAAAGAAAGCGTCATTTACAAATTCCAAACGAATATGCCTTCTCGATTTGAAGTGCCAAAATCGGGAAGAGACGTATTCAGCGGCTTTTTCGTTGATATTGATAACGAAACTGGCAAAGCCACTTTTTGTGAAAGAATTTACATTAATGACGATTATCCTTTCCAAGGATAATTCCCAAGATTTTGCATGATTCCCTTCCAAAATGATTCTATTTTTCTAATTTGCTGCATAAAATGTGCTACGGACATAAGTTCAAGTCCTTTGAATGAATGCCAACAAAAAAGCTTCATTCAAAATCAATAAAAAAGCAAATATGGGGAGGAATAAATGTGGATTCATTGAAAGTATCGTCTCGCTCAAATCCTAATTCTGTAGCAGGTGCGCTCGTTGCGGTAATTCGAGAGCAAGGATATGCAGAAATGCAAGCTGTAGGTGCGGGTGCTCTGAACCAAGCGGTAAAAGCAGTAGCCATTGCCCGTGGTTTTGTAGCACCAAGCGGGACAGATTTAATCTGTTCTCCAGCATTTGCAGACATTCAAATTGGTGGAGAAGATCGTACTGCACTAAAACTTGTAGTTGAGAAACGCCAGCGATAAATCATTCAAAGTGGCGAATGGAAGTACTTCTTCCAAAACTTACGGAGGGTGGAGAGTAAATTCTCCACCATTTTTTTGTGGAATTATCTTGAAATGGCCAATAATGATCGAATTAACAAGATTCTCCTATGTAAGAAAAGTTCTTTTAGAAAATACATAGCAGGGAAAAATAAGTGTTGTAACCTTTACAAAGTTTTGAACGAACTTTTCCGTCTAAGGTCTGAAATTGAAATATTTAACCGTTTTTCGTATTTCAAGAAAATCGATTCATGTTATATTTAAATAAGAAAAAAGTATGTAATTAAAAGTTTTTTAAGGAGATGTTAGAATGTTACATCAGCTTTCATGGAAAGTCGGTGGGCAACAAGGTGAAGGTATTGAGAGTACTGGTGAAATTTTCTCAATGGCAATGAATCGTTTAGGCTATCATCTATATGGCTACCGTCATTTCTCCTCTCGCATTAAGGGAGGTCATACAAATAATAAAATTACTGTTCGCCCAACACCAGTTCGTGCAATTGCGGACGATTTAGATATTTTAGTGGCATTTGACCAAGAAACTATAGAGGTCAATTATAAAGAATTAACAGAAAACGGCATCATTTTGGCTGATAGTAAATTTGAGCCGGTAAATCCTGAAGACTCAAAAGCGCCACTCTTTTCTGTTCCGTTTACAGAAATTGCTACTGAGCTTGGCACATCGTTAATGAAGAACATGGTAGCAATTGGCTCAACTGCGGCTTTATTAAACTTGCCAATTGAAAGCTTCCAAGCAGTTGTAGATGAAATTTTTGGCCGCAAAGGTGAAGAAGTAGTAAAAAAGAATATGGAAGCCATTCAACGAGGTTATGATGCAACTTGCGAACTCATTGGCGATAAAGTTGGTAAATGGGAATTAGAACCAGCAGATGGCAAACGACGCATGTTCATGATTGGTAATGATGCGGTTGCGCTAGGTGCGATTGCTGCTGGTTCTCGATTTATGGCTGCATATCCAATCACTCCGGCCTCTGAAATCATGGAATATTTAATTAAAAAACTTCCTAAATTTGGTGGTACGGTTATTCAAACAGAAGATGAAATTGCCGCTTGTACGATGGCAATCGGTGCGAACTTTGGCGGAGTACGTGCCTTTACTGCATCAGCAGGTCCTGGTTTATCCTTAATGATGGAATCCATCGGTTTATCTGGTATGACTGAACAGCCGCTTGTAATCATCGACACACAGCGGGGCGGTCCATCAACAGGGCTTCCAACAAAACAAGAACAATCTGATTTAATGGCGATGCTTTACGGTACACACGGAGAAATTCCAAAAGTAGTAATTGCTCCTTCAACACTAGAAGAAGCCTTTTACGATACAATCCAAGCATTTAACATTGCTGAAGAATTGCAACTACCAGTCATTGTGATGACGGATTTACAATTGGCTCTTGGTAAACAAACTGCTGATCCATTTGATTATTCAAAAATTGAAATTCGCCGTGGTAAATTGAACCTTGGTGAATTGCCAGAAAAAGATCCGAAAGAAGATTTCAAACGTTATGAAGTAACGGAAGACGGAATTTCAACTCGTGTTCTTCCAGGCCAACTACACGGCATTCACAAAGTAACAGGAAACGAGCACGATGAAACTGGTAAACCGGCAGAAGCTCCAGGAAACCGTAGAAATCAAATGGACAAGCGTTTACGTAAATTAAATTATTTAAACTTCAAAGATCCAATTTATGTCGATGCGCCTCATGAGGAAGCTGATGTTTTAATCGTTGGTTTTAACTCAACTCGAGGTGCGATTGAAGAAATTCGCCCATTATTGGAGCAAGAAGGCATTAAAGCGAACCACGTTCATGTCCGCTTAATTCATCCATTCCCAGCCAATGAATTAAGACCTTATGCAGACCGTGCGAAAAAAATTATTGTGGTGGAAAATAATGCGACAGGTCAATTGGCCAATATTATGAAAATGAATATTGGTGGACATAACAAAACATTTAGTATCACGAAATATGACGGCACTCCATTCTTGCCTCGTGAATTAAAAACTCGTGTAAAGGAGTTGCTTGACTAATGGCAACATTTAAAGATTTTCGTAACAACGTAAAACCTAACTGGTGTCCTGGATGCGGAGATTTTTCTGTGCAAGCAGCGATTCAACGGGCAGCTGCCAATGTCGGTATCGAACCACATGAACTTGCAATCATTTCCGGTATCGGCTGTTCAGGACGCATTAGTGGATATATCAATTCCTATGGTTTTCACGGTACACATGGCCGTGCATTGCCAATCGCTCAAGGTCTAAAAATTGCCAATCGTAATTTACATGTCATTGCTACTGGCGGAGATGGTGACGGTTATGCGATTGGGATGGCTCATACGGTTCATGCCATTCGTCGTAACATCGATATTACTTACATCGTAATGGATAACCAAATTTACGGTTTAACAAAAGGTCAAACTTCTCCACGTTCTGCTTACGGATTCGTAACAAAATCAACACCAAATGGTTCAATTGAGCCATCGATTAAGCCATTGGAACTTGCTCTATCAGCAGGTGCAACATTTGTTGCTCAAGGATTTTCATCTGATATTAAAGAACTAACTGCTTTAATTGAAGCAGGTATTCAACATAAAGGGTTTTCCTTCATTAATGTATTTAGCCCATGTGTGACTTACAATAAAGTGAACACGTATGAATGGTTTAAAGAACATCTAACGAAATTAAGCGATATTGAACATTACGACCCTCAAAATCGTGAAATGGCGATGCAAACAGTAATGGAAAAAGATGGCCTTGTTACAGGTATCGTTTATCAAGATACTAAATCCGTACCTTATGAACAACAATTAGAAGGTTTTGCAGAAAAGCCGCTAGTGGATGTGGATTTAAAAATTGATGAAGATCAATTTAACGAATTAGTAAAAGAATTTATGTAAAATGCTCTTTGTGTCAAATCGAATATCAATGTAGTGAAACCAACTTAAGTGAATTGAATTCTGTCCTTTGACAGTTAGATTCTCTTAAGTTGGTATTTTTTTGAGTATGTTGGCTTATCTTAATATTTATTTAAAAATTGCAATTATTTAAGTTAAAAGTACTTTCTTTCTTTTTCTATATTTTTCATTCGAAATTATTCTCCAAAGAGGGTAATATGGGAGATAAGGGCGCAATTTCATTAATGGGTATAGGAAAATATTTAGATAGATAGAAATCGAGGTCTTACCATTGAGCAATGTAATTGATTTCATCTCCATGAAGAAGAGAAAACATGAGGAACAATTATTTAATTTGTTTCGTAAAGCAAATTCGTTTCAAAATCGAGAACAAATTGATAAGCTTGTAGATGAAAAAAAACTAACAGTTGAAGATCATAAAAGGTTCCTTGCTTTTTTAGCGCATTTACAAGCGAAGAATATTGAACCAACAGAGCTTTTTCAATCCGTATTGACCTTGTCGAAATATCAATTTGAACAACGATATCCATTCAATTGGTTTACTGTTGTTCAAAATTGCCTAACCTTTTTGACCATTATAAAAGAGAAGAATCACAAGCAATATGAGCGATTTCTCTCAGTACGGTAAATATGTCAAAAGTAGCATAATTGTATCATAAATATTGTTCTTTTAATGAACTATTCGTTATAATTAAAAAATGGGATTCCTCTATGAATCCAATAGAAAGGAGTCATTCATAATCAATGAACGAAGAACAACGTTTAGCAAATAGTCAGGCAGCACAGCCAAAACCTCAAAAAACAGAAAAAGATTATAGCAAATATTTTGAACGAGTAATCACTGCTCCTTCTTTAAAAGAAGCGAAAAAACGCGGAAAAGAAGAAGTGAAATATCATAAAGATTTTAAAATTCCTGAAGAGTTTCGAGGAATGGGAGACGGCCGTAAATTCTATATTCGCACATACGGTTGTCAAATGAATGAACACGATTCAGAAGTAATGGCCGGCATTTTCATGCAACTAGGATATGAACCTACTGATTCAGTAGAAGATGCAAATGTCGTACTTTTAAATACATGTGCCATCCGTGAAAATGCAGAGAATAAAGTATTTGGTGAACTAGGCCTTCTTGCAAAATACAAACGAGAAAATCCTGATATGTTGCTTGGGGTGTGCGGATGTATGTCCCAAGAAGAATCGGTTGTAAATAAAATTTTAACGAAATACCAACATGTTGACATGGTATTTGGTACGCATAACATACACCGTTTACCATATATCTTAAAAGAAGCGTACATGTCTAAAGAAATGGTCGTTGAAGTTTGGTCAAAAGAAGGGGACGTAATCGAAAACCTTCCAAAAGCTCGACAAGGCTCTATTAAAGCTTGGGTAAACATCATGTACGGATGTGATAAATTCTGCACATACTGTATCGTTCCTTATACTCGAGGAAAAGAGCGCAGCCGCAGACCGGAAGAAATCATTCAAGAAGTAAGAGAACTTGCAGCTCAAGGATACAAAGAAATTATGCTTCTTGGACAAAACGTAAATGCTTACGGTAAAGATTTCACAGATATCAACTATCGACTTGGCGATTTAATGGATGAGCTGCGTAAAATTGATATTCCACGCATTCGTTTCACAACGAGCCACCCTCGCGATTTTGACGATCACTTGATTGAAGTGTTAGCAAAAGGTGGAAACTTAGTTGAACACATTCACTTGCCAGTTCAATCTGGTTCAAATGAAATCTTAAAAATTATGGCTCGTAAATATACGAGAGAACAATTCTTAGAACTTGTTCGAAAAATTAAAGCAGCTATTCCGAATGTGGCGTTGACAACTGACATCATCGTTGGATATCCGAACGAAACGGAAGAACAATTCCAAGAAACGCTTGATTTATATCGTGAAGTTGGATTTGAATCAGCATTTACTTACATTTATTCTCCACGTGAAGGTACGCCAGCTGCAAAAATGAAAGACAACGTTCCAATGGAAGTGAAAAAAGATCGCTTATACCGCCTCAATGCCGTTGTAGAAGAATTCTCAAAAGCTGCATTGAAAAAATATGAAAATCAAATTGTTGAAGTGTTAGTTGAAGGCGAAAGTAAAAAACGCAGTGATGTATTAGCTGGTTATACAAGAAGAAATAAATTAGTAAACTTTGTTGGCCCGAAAGAATTAATTGGTCAGTTAGTAAAAGTGAAAATCACGAAAGCAAGTTCTTACTCTCTTCGCGGTGAATTTGTAGAAGTGGTAAAACGACAAGAGGTGGAAATCTAATGGCGACTAAATTATATACAAAAGATGAAATTGTTGAAAAAGCGAAAGAAATCGCTCACATGATTGCCCAAACTGAAGAAGTAGAATTTTTCAAAAAAGCAGAAGCTCAAATTAATGAAAATCAATTTGTGCGTGAAAAAATTGCAAGTTTAAAATCCCTTCAAAAACAAGCTGTAAACTTCCAACATTTAGGGAAAGAAAAAGCGCTGAAACTTGTTGAGAAAAAAATCGAGGAAATAGAAAAAGAAATCGATGAATTACCAGTTGTTCAGCAGTTTAAACAATCTCAAATGGAAGTTAATATACTATTGCAATTAGTTTCCAACGCGATTGCGACAACTGTTACAAACGATATTATTGAATCAACTGGCGGCAATTTACTTACTGGTGAAACGGGATCAAAAGTGCAAAATACGAGTCCTGGAAGTTGCTCTTAATAAAAGGCTACAAGGAAAATCGAATGTTTGATTTTCCAGTAGCCTTTTTTCTTTTGAATTTTTTACGCAAACTGGAACACTTCTTAACCTCCCTTAATACTATATGTTTGTTAGGCAAATGCACTAGTTCAACTCATTATTGCTTTAATCGACAGGATTTAACAAATTTCTTTAAAAACAAAGATCATATTTCACCAATTAGGCATTCGCCGCATACAATAGTTCGACTAGATGAAAAGGAGGAAATTGTTTGAAACGTTTGCGTCAAATCGTGACAAAAGCGGTTGTGGCGAAAGGGAAAAAACGTACGGAATCCAGTGAAGTGATGCGTCCACCTAACACGCCAACAAGCATATTAGGTTGTTGGGTAATCAACCACCACTATTCTGCGAAAAAAGTGGGTAAATATGTAGAAGTTTCTGGTAAATTTGATGTGAATGTGTGGTATGCATATCATAACCATTCAAAAACTGCTGTTTATACAGAAACAATTCCTTATAAAGACAGAATAAAATTACATTATCGCGATGAAGAAATCATCGATTCAAATGAAGTCCATGTAAAAGTATTACAACAACCAAACTGCATTGAAGCAGTGATCAACCAACAAGGCGATAGCTTCAACATTGTGATTGAACGCGAATTCTTAGTGGAAGTAATCGGTGAAACAAAAGTGGTAGTATCAGTTCATCCAATTGAATTTGAAGAAGAATGGAATTTTGATGACGATGATGATGAATCATCAAGCTCCTCTTCCTCTTCAAGTTCTTCAGATTTCGATTATAAAAAATCAAGCAGCAGTGAAGACTCCTCTTCATTTCAATAATCTCCATTGAGAGCACCATCAATAGAATAATAAGATGGTGCTCCTAATATTAAAAAGCATGTTTTCTTGGTTATCGCTATAATTTTCGTCATGTTATAATAGCTTAGAGAATTTTAAGTGAGGTAATAACATGACTACATATACACCAATGATGCAACAATATTTATCCATTAAAGCAGATTACGAAGATGCTTTTCTCTTTTTTAGATTAGGTGACTTTTACGAATTGTTTTTTGAAGATGCATTGAAAGCGTCTCAAATACTTGAAATCACTTTAACAGGACGTGATGCGGGTGGAGATGAACGAGTACCGATGTGCGGTGTACCATATCACTCCGCCCAAAGCTATATTGAAACATTAGTATCAAAGGGTTATAAAGTAGCCATTTGCGAACAAGTGGAAGACCCAAAACAAGCAAAAGGTGTAGTGAAGCGTGAAGTCATTCAACTCATTACACCAGGTACGATGATTGAAGGAAAAACAATTGACAATAAATCAAACATTTTCATCGGATGTGCTGAGCGAATTAGTGATCATGAATTTGCATTTGCCTATTTGGATGTTTCCACTGGGGAAGCGAAGTCTTTCATCATTGAAGGCGGCGTAAAGGGGCTTTTTCAACAATTACAAGCCTATAATATTCGAGAACTTGTAGTGACAGATGAATTAAAAATTCTCTTACAAGAACAAGCGGCAAATCTCGGCATTGTTTTATCTATTGAAAATGAAGAGATGCACGATGAAAAAGCTAACAACTATTTACTCCATCTCCCGAAAAAGTGTTTCGGTGTGGCTAAATATTTACTTCAATATATTGAACGTACTCAAATGCGCTCCTTATCTCACATTCAACCTTTTACATATACCGAAACGAAACAATATTTACAAATCGATGCCAATTCAAAACGCAACTTAGAACTCCTGCAATCCATTCGTGGAAAGGATCAAAAGGGAACTTTGCTTTGGCTTTTAGACGAGACGGTAACGGCAATGGGCGGAAGAAAGTTAAAACAATGGCTCCACCAACCTCTCGCGAACCGAGCACAAATAGAAGAAAGACTAAACACCGTGACCGATTTACTGGATGAATTTTTCTTGCGTGATGAATTAAGGGAACTGCTAAAAAGCGTCTATGATTTGGAGCGCCTTTCAGGACGAGTTGCATTTGGCAATGTAGGTGGTCGAGATTTAGCGCAACTTCGTGAATCATTAAGACAAGTCCCAACCATTAAAGAAAAACTTCTCGAAAGCAATAAAGAAACGTTAATAAACCTTGCGAGTAAAATGGACGCTTGTGAGGATATTGAGCAATTACTTTCAAGAGCTATTACGGATCATCCGCCAGTTGCCATTAAAGAGGGGGATGTGATCCGAGAAGGCTACAATCAAAAACTAGATGAATTGCGCTATATTGCCCGAAACGGGAAGGATTGGATTGCTCAGCTTGAGCAAAAAGAACGGGAGCTAACAGGCATCAAAAATTTAAAAATTGGCTTTAACCGAATTTTTGGTTACTACATTGAAGTAACAAAATCGAACTTATCGAATGTAGATTTATCTCGCTATCATCGAAAACAAACACTAGCCAATGCAGAGCGCTTTATTACGGAAGAATTAAAAGAAAAAGAGACACAAATCTTGAATGCAGAAGAACAAAGCTTAGCTCTTGAGTACGAACTATTCGTTGAATTAAGAGAACAGTTAAAAGCATATATTCCCCGTGTACAACAACTCGCTTCAATTATTAGCGAATTGGATGTGTACTTAAGCTTTGCAGTTGTATCAGAAAAATATCAATTTACTAAGCCGACTTTCCATGAAGGAAAAGGTTTAAAAATCATTGGCGGAAGACACCCAGTTGTTGAAAAAATGTTAAATAAACAAGGCTATGTACCAAATGATTGTGTGTTAACAGAAGAAAAAAATATGATGCTGATTACCGGACCGAATATGTCTGGGAAAAGTACATATATGCGTCAAGTAGCGTTGATTGTCATAATGGCGCAAATGGGGTGTTATGTACCATGTGATGAAGCTGAATTACCGATTACCGATCAAATTTTTACCCGCATAGGAGCCGCTGACGACTTAGCTTCTGGCCAATCCACTTTCATGGTGGAAATGCTGGAAAGTCAGCATGCCATTACGAATGCAACGGAAAAAAGTTTGTTATTATTTGATGAAATTGGACGAGGTACATCAACATATGATGGGATGGCCCTTGCTCAAGCCATGATGGAATATATCCACGATCACATCGGTGCAAATACGCTATTTTCCACACATTATCATGAACTAACTGCTTTAGAAGAGGTACTTGAACGACTTCAAAATGTTCATGTGAGTGCGGTTGAGAAAAATGGCAATGTGGTGTTCTTGCATAAAGTGAAAAAAGGAGCAGCAGATAAAAGTTACGGTGTTCATGTGGCGAAACTAGCAAATATGCCGGAGAAGATTATTGAAAGGGCAAGAATTTTGCTTGAGGAATTTGAATCACAACAAATAGACAACTCAGCCCCTCAAATTGAGGAAGAGGTTCATCAACTATCATTGTTTGAAGAAGATGTAGAGCCTAAACAAGAAAAGAAATCGCTGAAATCTCATGAGCAAGAAGTTTTAAAACGATTAGAAAAAGTAAATATCGTATCGATGACACCGATGGAAGCAATGAATCTTTTGTACGAATTGCAACAATCACTAAAACAATAAGGAGGGATACGCATGGGTAAGATTCAATTGATGGATGAATGGCTGTCCAACAAAATAGCAGCGGGGGAAGTTGTTGAAAGACCTTCATCGGTTGTGAAAGAACTTGTTGAAAATGCCATTGATGCAGGAAGTTCATCCATTGAAGTTTTTCTTGAGGAAGCGGGTTTAACCTCTATTCAAGTCATTGATAATGGAAGCGGCATGGATGAGACTGATGCGATGTTATGTTTTTATCGCCATGCGACATCCAAAATCTCGAAAGAGCAAGATTTATTTCGCATCCGCACCCTTGGATTCCGGGGGGAAGCTCTTGCATCTATCGCTGCTGTTTCGAAACTTCAATTAAAAACTTCTGACGGGGAATCGGGAATTGAATTAGAACTTGAAGGTGGAAATATTGTATCGAAAAAGCCGGGGCCACTAAGAAAAGGGACAGAAATTACCGTGTCCCAACTATTTTTTAATACTCCAGCTCGGCTAAAGTATTTAAAAACGATTCAAACAGAACTCGGGCACTCCATCGATCTAATGAATCGTTTAGCCCTTGCGTATCCAAATATCGCATTTAAGCTTGTTCATAATGGAGGAACACTCCTTCAAACAAATGGTCGTGGAAATGTGCAACAAGTACTTGCAGCGATTTACGGAATGCAAAATGCAAAAAAGATGATAGCTTTCAGTGGAGAAAATAGAGACTATTCCATTCACGGATATGCTTCTTTGCCTGAAATTACACGCGCGTCTAAAAACTATATCTCCATTTTCGTCAATGGACGATGGGTGAAACATTACTTAGTCCAAAAATCAATCGTTGATGCTTATCACACTTTTTTGCCGATCGAACGCTTTCCAATCGTTGCATTGTACATCGAAGGCGATCCATATTTGACTGATGTCAATGTTCATCCTACGAAATTACAAATTCGTTTAAGTAAAGAAGAAGAGTTGCTGCCGTTGATTGAACAAACGATTCGCCATGCGATTCGTGAACGTATGAATGTCCCATTAGCTCAAAAAAAAGAGAAAATCACTCGACCAATTTCTGAGCAAATGAATATTTGGAAACAACCTACGATTAATGAATCAAAAATCAAGACAATTGTCGAACGTCTAGCCGATGAATCGGCTGTTATAAATGAAAGTCCTGCAATGGATGAAATAGAAATAGAGTCACCCCCAACAGAATTAGTGAACCAATGGGAGAATACAACTAGCCATCAGGAAACAGATGAGGGTGATGAAACAACTATGGAAAAGGCTGAGGCAGTTGTTGAAGAGCCCATCGTCGCTAAACATACAGAACCATTTCCGGAGCTAGAAGTGGTTGGGCAAATTCACGGAACTTATATCGTTGCACAAATGGAAGATGGCTTTTATTTAATCGATCAACACGCTGCACAAGAACGAATAAAATATGAATATTTTAAAGAAAAGGTGGGGGAAGTGGATCCGAATGAGCGGCAAGCATTATTGCTTCCGTTAACGTTCCACTACAGCCAGGATGAGGCATTCATCTTAAAAGAAAATCGACAAGCGTTAGAAGAAGTAGGGGTATTTCTCGAAGAGTTTGGTTCATCTTCTTTTGTTGTTCGTGAACATCCAACTTGGTTCCCAAAAGGTTTTGAACAAGAAATCATCGAAGAATTAATTGAACAAGTATTAAAAACTCGAAAAACGGATGTAAAAAAATTAAGAGAAGAAGCAGCCATCATGATGAGCTGTAAACGTTCCATTAAAGCGAACTATTATTTAACGAAAGAACAAATGGTGGCGCTTATAAACGACCTGCGTAAAGCGGAAAATCCGTTTACTTGCCCTCATGGACGTCCGGTGATGATTCATTTCTCTACTTATGAAATTGAAAAAATGTTTAAACGGGTTATGTAAAAGGAAGTAGCAAAAGCTTAATAAAGGAGTGTGCGGATGTTTTCATTTCAAAATCGTTCCAACATGTTGCAACTGTTAAATAACTATTCGTTTGATGTGTTGGTTATTGGCGGTGGAATTACTGGTGCAGGTATTGCGTTGGATGCTGCATCAAGAGGTCTTTCCGTGGCGTTAGTGGATATGCAAGATTTCGCAGCAGGCACTTCCAGCCGTTCAACGAAGCTGATTCACGGAGGACTTCGCTATTTAAAACAATTGGAGTTTGCTCTTGTAGCGGAAGTAGGGAGAGAAAGAGAAATTGTTTATAGAAATAGCATCCATGTTACAACTCCTGAAAAAATGCTACTTCCTATTTACAAAAATGGTTCTTTAGGGAAACTATCCACATCCATTGGCTTAAAAATCTATGATTCATTAGCACAAGTACGCAAATCAGAACGACGAAAAATGCTTTCAAAGAAAGAGACACTTCAACTCATACCGTTTTTGAAGAAGGACGGCTTGCGCGGAGCTGGTTATTACGTGGAGTATAAAACAGACGATGCAAGACTGACCATCGAGGCAATTAAGAAAGCGGTAGAATATAAAACGATTTGCTTAAATTACGCAAGAGTAACGGAATTTGTTTATGAGAAAAATCGAATTGTTGCAGCAAAAGTACGTGATGAAATAACTGGGAAAAGAATAACAATCCATGCCACCCAAATTGTCAATGCTACAGGGCCTTGGGTAGATGAACTTTTATCTAAAGATGTTCAACATAATAAAAAAGGAAAGGTATTAAAATTAACAAAGGGAATTCATATTGTAATAGACAAGTCCGCACTTCCTTTAGAGCAGGCGATATATTTCGATACAGAAGATGGTCGAATGGTGTTTGCCATCCCGAGAAATCAAAAAATATACGTCGGAACAACAGATACGTTTTATCATGAAGACCTTGTTCATCCGGTTGCAACAAAAGAAGAAGTGGAATATTTGTTGAATGCTCTGCGTTCCGTATTTCCATCCCTATCTTTAGATAAAAAAGATGTAGAGTCTACCTGGGCTGGTATTCGGCCTCTCATTTTTGAAAAAGAAGAGAATCCGTCTGAGATTTCAAGAAAAGATGAAATTTGGACTTCAAAAAGCGGATTAATGACTATCGCAGGGGGAAAGCTCACTGGGTATCGTCTAATGGCGGAACAAATTGTTGATAAAATCGTGAAGAAACATCGTTTTCGTCATGCGACAAAATGCAAAACAAAAACTTTATCGCTTTCTGGTGCTGAGGGTCTTCACTCTAACAATTTTGAGGCATTTGTAAATCACAAGGCAATGGAAGGGGCAAAGGTTGGACTCCCTTTCGAAGAAGCAAAGATGCTTGCCCGCATGTATGGAAGGAATGTCGAACGGGTATTTGCTTTACTAGAATCACAAGAACCGACTGATAAACTTCCAAAAACGTTGTTTGCTCAGTTGCTTTATAGCATTTATTATGAAATGGCATACACACCAGCTGATTTTTTCATCCGCAGAACAGGCCTCATGTATTTTGATCTTGCACTCGTGGAACGAACAAAAGATGTGGTCATTGAAATAATGAGTAAAAGGCTTGGCTATTCTGAAAATGAAAAGTTATTTTATTCCATGCAGTTAAATCAATTTATTCAAGATGCGAAGGGTGATGGCGGTGAAAAATGCACGATGGATCACTATGAGTGACGGAGTACAAATCTACACAAGAATTTATGAACAAGAACAGCCAATCGGAAACTTTTATATTCTTCACGGCATGGGAGAACATGGAGATCGCTACGATGAATTTGCCCGTATACTGTGTCAGAATGGATATCGAGTGGTTGTACATGACCACCGAGGGCACGGGAAAACGGGTGAAGCGAGCGGAAAGTTTGGCTATTTTTGTGACGAAGATGGTTTTGAGCGAGTTGTGCAAGATGTGTATGAAGTCATGAATGAAACGATGAATGATGAGCTTGAGTGTATTTTATTTGGCCACAGCATGGGTTCCTTTATTGCCCGCCGATTTATTCAACTTCATTCAAGTCTCATCCATCAAAGTATTTTATGTGGAACGGGCTCAACAACAGCTTTACATTATGTTGGGAATGTCCTTGCCAAATTTCTTGCTCGTTATCAAGGAAAAGAGATGGAAAGTAAATGGATGAATGAATTAACTTTCACAAGCTTCAACAAACAATTTGAAAACGCTAAAACCCCATTTGATTGGTTAAGCAGTAATATAAAAGAAGTGGAAAATTATTTGGAAGATCCTTATTGCGGATTCATCCCAACCCATCAATTTTTTAAAGATTTAACAGAAGGGCTGCTGTTAATTCATCAAAAAGATGAAAATAAAAAAATACGAAAAGACTTGCCTGTTCTTTTAGTTAGCGGCAGTGTAGATCCGGTTGGGAACAATGGTAAAGGGGTGTTTAAAGTCGCAAAAGAATTAACAGATGCAGGCCTTCAGCATGTTGCGGTTTATTTGTTTGAAGGCATGCGACATGAAATATTAAATGAACAAAATAAAGAAGTAGTATATCAAGTCCTATTACGGTGGTTAAAAAATGGAAAAACAAATTGATGTAGTAGCAATCGTTGGCCCTACCGCTTCTGGAAAAACGGCATTGAGCATCAAAATGGCGAAAGCTTTTGAAGGTGAAATCATTAACGGCGATTCAATGCAAGTTTATAAAGGTCTTGATATTGGGACTGCAAAAATCCGAGAAGAAGAAATGGAAGGCATCCCTCATTATCTATTAAGCTTTAAAGAACCGACTGAAAGCTTTTCCGTAGCGGAATACCAACGATTAGTAAGAGAAAAAATAGAGGAAATTCAAAGTAGGAGAAAACTGCCAATTATCGTTGGCGGAACAGGTTTATATATTCAGGCTGTATTATACGATTTTCAATTTACTGAAGAAAAAGTGGACGAAGAAGCGCGCAAGAAATATTACGAGGAACTCGCATTAGTGGGGCCAAAAGCAATGCATGAGAAACTTGCAGCACTAGATCCGGAAACGGCCAAAACAATTCATCCGAACAACACACGCCGTGTCATTCGGGCATTGGAATTAATTGAACTGCACGGAGTTTCTAAACAATCGGAGGAACTGAATCGAGGTAATGTTCCATTGTACAACCATTTAATTATTGGTATGAATATCGACCGGGAAGAATTGTATAGAAGAATTAACAAACGGGTCGATTTAATGATGGAACAAGGGTTGCTTGAGGAAGTCAAACGCTTATGGGAGAAAAATATTCGAGACGTACAATCCATTAAGGCAATTGGTTATAAAGAGTTATATGACTATTTTGATGGCCATATTTCCTTGGAAGAAGCGGTGGAACAAATTAAGCAAAATTCCCGTCGATATGCAAAAAGGCAGCTAACGTATTTTCGAAACAAAATGGATGTGCAATGGATAGGAAATGATTGGGAAAACATAATAAAAATGTCTAAATTTTTTTATAATAAAGAAGGAAAATAATCCATTTGCATCGAATAATTTACACTAGAGAAAAAAATAGATGAGGTGTGCGGTGTGAAATCAATGAATTTACAAGATGCTTTCTTAAACAATTTGCGTAAAAGCAATACATTTGTAACTGTCTTTTTATTAAATGGTTTCCAATTAAAAGGAACTGTTAAGTCTTATGATAACTTTACGGTGTTAATTGAATCGGAAGGTAAACAACATTTAATTTATAAACATGCCATTTCAACATTTTCACCATCTAAATCAATTTCTCTTCAGTCAGAGGAGTAATCCTGGGAAAATCGGCAGTATTCTACTCGCCGATTTTTATTTTGTGGATTATAATATTTGGCAGATGAAAGTTTGGAGGTTTAAAGTATGAAAACAATGACAACGGAAGAATTAATTAATTTATTAGATGCCAATGAGGATTTAAATATTATTGATGTACGCGAAGATTTTGAAGTGGCAAACGGAATGATTCCAGGTGCTGTTCATATTCCTTTAGGATCTATCCCTGAACGCATGAAGGAATTAGATCCTACAAAAGAATATATTATTGTATGCCGTTCGGGTGTTCGCAGTGCTAATGCTTGCCAATTTTTAGAATCAAATGGGTATAATGTGACAAATTTAGAAGGCGGCATGGAAGCGTACGATGGAGAATTAGAGTTTAAATAATGAATTATTCGGTGGAGTTCTTGAGAGGACTCCCCTTTTTTATTGAGCGAGTTGATAACTCCAGGAATTTTGTCCAGTGCAGCATGTATTTGAGGAAAAGGCGAAAGTATTTAAATAAATTCAAGTGTTTAGGTTGTCTATTTCCAGCAATACAGTTGACTCCTTTCAACGAACTGATAAGATGGTAAAGGATAAAAATAAAAGAAATTCCTTCAAAAGCAAAAAAGACAGGAGTATCACAAATGTTCGTATCTAACTTAAAACCTGAAATTGTAGAACTTGCAAAAAAAATCGAAGTAAAAGTAAAGCCTTACCATGAAAGAGTGGATGAAACAGCTTTTTTCAATCAACAAAAGGTATTAGCTGCTTTTCGTAAACATCAAGTAAGCGATTTTCATCTTAATCCATCAACAGGGTATGGATATGATGATGAGGGACGAGATAATTTAGAACGAGTTTATGCGGAAGTGTTCGGTGCAGAAAGTGCCCTTGTTCGAAGTCAAATTATCTCTGGAACTCATGCGATTACGTTAAGTTTATTTGGTGTGCTACGACCTGGAGATGAATTAATCTATATCACAGGGAAACCTTACGATACCCTCCAATCGATTGTTGATGGTGGTGAAAAAGATACAGGTTCTTTAAAAGATTTCGATATTCAGTATCGACATATTGATTTAATTAATGATCGTGAAATTGATTGGGAAGGTGTTCGACAAGCCATCAATGAAAAGACGAAAATGGTTGCAATCCAGCGCTCAAAAGGTTATGCAATCAGACCTTCCTTTACAATTGATCAAATACGTGAAATGTGTGAAAAAATAAGAGAAATCAAACAAGACGTCGTAATCTTTGTTGACAATTGCTACGGTGAGTTTGTAGAAAGATTAGAGCCGACAGAAGTTGGGGCTGATTTAATGGCAGGTTCACTTATCAAAAATCCAGGAGGAGGACTTGCCAAAACAGGTGGATACATTGCTGGTAGAGCTGATTTAGTTGAGAAATGCGCTTATCGTATGACGAGCCCTGGCATTGGTGGAGAAGCTGGCGCATCTTTAAATACACTAATCGATTTTTATCAAGGCTTTTTCTTAGCACCTCATATTGTGGCGCAAAGTTTGAAAGGAGCAATCTTTACATCTGCCATATTAGAGGAAGTTGGAATGAAGACAACTCCTCATTATACGGAATACCGCACGGATTTAATACAATCCGTATCGTTCCAAACTTCGGAGCAGATGATTGCCTTTTGTCAAGAAATCCAAGCAGCCTCTCCAATTAATGCCCATTATGCACCTGTTCCGTCATACATGCCTGGATACGAAGATGATGTCATCATGGCGGCAGGCACTTTCGTTCAAGGTTCAAGTATTGAACTAACAGCAGATGGTCCAATACGACCGCCGTATACTGCATATGTACAGGGTGGCTTAACATACGAGCATGTAAAATATGCGGTTTGCAGCGCAGTTCAAAAATTAAAGTCTATTTAAAGCAGTTCATTAAGAGCTGCTTTTTTTCGTTTTATTGAAAAATCTACTACGTTAGCAGGTTACTTGCAATTAGTAGGAAACACCTGAACAATCAGTCATAAGTTTTCTTAACCTGCTGTATTGTTTGTTCACTTAAACTTCGATTTGTGTTAACTTACTTAATAGAGTAGTCAAAAAGAGGGAATAGAATGATAACACTTGAATGTATCAAAAATTATGGAGAATTTATTGCAATTGAAGCGAATGAACCCATGCGCACGTTTAGTTCAGCTATGCACAATCCTGGTTATGGTCATTATCAATATTTTATTAATCGTACTGTTGATAAATCCTACTTTCCTCAGGATGCCCATGAGGAAATGAAACAATTTCTTCTATCCAAAGGCTTTCCACTTGATAAAACCGTAGCGATGATGACGGCTGTCGATATGAAATTTGCATTTTCACGTTTTTACGAGGAGGGTGAAACTTCCATCGTTTTACTTGTTACTGCTGGATTGAGTAATGCGGTGGATGTTACAAAATCTCATGCATATTCTTATAAACCAGCAAATGGCACAATCAATATCTTTATTTTCATAAACGGTTATTTAACGGATGAGGCATTAATTCAAGCATTATGTTGCGCTATTGAAGTGAAAACAAAAGTGCTCGCGGAACGAAACATTATCGATTCCAATTCCGGCACGATTGCGACAGGTACTTCTACTGATAGCGTTTGCATTGCCTCCACTCAAAAAGGGGAATTTCATGAATATGGAGGGTCCATTACAAAACTTGGTTCGTTTGTTGGAAAAGCCTTATATGAAACGTTAACAATGGCCGTTGATGAATATATTGCTTATACGAAAGGAATATCGAAAACATGACGATTGTTGCAGTGATTGTTGGACAATTGCTAGATGCTTTTATCGGTGACCCTCCAAAATTTCCCCACCCTGTTCGGTGGATCGGTTCATTCATCAGATTCCTTACCTATCGTTTCAATAAAGGATCTTACCGCTTTCTTAAAGGAATGATTACCGGTATTCTCGTTGTATCTGTTGTAGCTATTACAACTTTTCTTATAGTGTATTTAGCTTATAAAATTCATGTAATAGTAGGCATACTCATTGAAGGGGTATTGATTGGGATTGGACTAGCCCAAAAAAGTTTAAAAGAAGCAGCAATGGAAGTATATAATGCGTTAATTGCAGGAGATTTAAATGAAGCTAGAAAAAAACTATCGTGGATTGTGGGGCGCGATACCGAACATTTAGAGGAATCGGAAATTGTGCGCGGTGTTGTAGAAACAGTCTCTGAAAATACAAGTGATGGGGTAACAGCACCACTATTTTACGCTTGTCTTTTTGGAGCAACTGGATTATGGGCTTATAAAGCAATTAACACGTTAGATTCCATGATTGGTTATAAAAATGAAAAATATATTGAGTTTGGAAAATTTAGTGCAAAGTTGGATGACGTGGCTAACTTTATTCCAAGTCGATTAACAGGTTTGATTATTTTATTGTTCACGAAAAATAAAACCCATCGCTCGTTAACTGAACGGATTCGTTTATGGAGGATAGATGCAAAAAAACATCCTAGTCCTAATAGCGGTTATTTAGAAGCTGCTACCAGCTATCAACTTGGAATTAGACTAGGAGGCTACAACTCTTACCAAGGTGTACAATCCTTTAGAGCTTATATGGGAAAAGCGGATGTGCCGTTAGAGGTAAACCATATTAAAGAAGCAATTCGCCATATGTTTATCGTTTCAGCACTATTTACGATTATCATGGGAGGTGGCGTCGTTGCAATTACCGTCGCATGGGGCTAATTACAAAACACTTTATCAACGTTTTCAGATTCCAATTCCTGAAAAAGTATATGATTTAAGTGAAAATGTGAATGCATTTGGCTTTCCTCAGAAAGTGAAAGATGCTTGGCCCCAATTCATTCACCATATTTCCACCTATCCGCATCCAGAAGCAGAACCGTTAAGAACAATGCTAGCAAAGAAACTAAATGTTCAACGAGAAAACCTTATCATTGGAAACGGCGCGGCAGAATTATTAACCTTTTTTGCTGGAAGATTTACTAATCGACAAGTAATCATCGTTCATCCAACCTTTTCTGAATATAAATCGACGTTGGAAGCGCAAGGAGCCAAAATCATTGAATATGTGGCTCATGAAATTACGACATACAAACTTCCAATGAATCAAATCAAAAAGAGCATGCATGATGCTTCTTGCCTCTACTTATGTAATCCGAATAATCCAACGGGTTCCCTTATTTCAAAGGATATAATTGAAGAACTCTTGATTTACGGAAGAGAAGTAGGTTGTGAGCTGTTAGTTGATGAGGCCTTTATGGATTGGACCGATGAATCTGAATCTGTTATCTCCCTAATAAAACAATATTCTAATCTTTCGGTTATGAGATCGATGACGAAAATGTACGGTATTGCTGGCATTCGATTAGGATATTTAGTTTCAAGCGAAAATGTTATCAATCAGTTGAGAGAAAAGCTTCCTCATTGGCACGTAAATGCTTTGGCAATCGAAATCGGCAGATTGTGTTTAGAAGATGATAAATTTCGAAAAGAAAGCATTGAAAATCACCAATCATTAAAAAGAAATCTAGAAAACTATTTGCACAAACAACAATGCATCATAACGAAAAGCGTTGCGAACTTTTTATGCTTTCAATTGAAAGAATCGCAAAAAACAAGAGATTTTTATTTTTATTGCCTTCGTAATGGAGTTGTCTTAAGACATACAGAAAATTTTGTTGGTATGGATGGCAAATGGCTTCGAATTGGAATTAAAAGCGAAAAAGCAATCGAAAAATTTCAGCAAGTTATGGATGAATGGTATGGAAAATAAATTAGAACTTTATATCGTGCGCCATGGAGAAACAGAATGGAATAAAGAAGGGCGGCTGCAAGGGTGGCTCGATTCAAATTTAACGAAAATGGGCATTGAGCAAGTCATGCGTTTAAAAGGGCAACTTCAAGACATTTCATTTGATGCGGCTTTTTCTAGTCCTTCAAAAAGAGCCTATGACACTGCCGAAATATTAGTAGGTCATTATTTAACGATTGAAAAAGATGCTAGATTGCAAGAAATTCATTTAGGTAGTTGGCAAGGAAAGCGGATTGCAGAAATTCAAAATGATGATGCAGAAAGATACGAGGAATATTGCTGTTATCCAGAACGATACACCCCTGATACCGGGGAAAGTTTCCAACAAGTTATTCAACGAATGGACGAGTTTGTTCAATTTTGTGCAAGAAAATTGAGCTCGGGGAAAATTCTTGTTGTATCCCATGGTGTAGCCATTCGCGCCCTAATATTATCGATTTTGCGATTACCAATTCAACATATATGGGACTTTGAAATTGAAGGAGCAAGTGTCACAAAAATTATCGTGACAAAGGAAAATCGAATGATTGAATATACCGGAAAGGTCTTTTAGTTTGAATATACAACTCCAATGAAAAATATATTGAACTAAATAAGATAAACGGAGTTGTTTACATGTACGCCCATCATTTAAGACTTGTATTACAACATTTTGCTTTAATGTGGGGTTTAACGGCCATTGGTTTATTGATTGGAATGTTATTGCCATCCTCAATTGTTTTGGCCATTGCAATTATGAATATTATCTTGTTAATTGTCGTCGTTTTTGTACGCAATGTATATTTAGCGGGTGGAATTTTATATGCTGTTCCATTTTTAACAGGTATTATGTTCTTTTGGTTAGGTCAGTTTTTTATAGAGGCATTAGGAGCAGCATTTTTGCTTTCCGTATTTTTCGGAACGGTAATTCTATTTATTATACTTGCGTTAGTGGGATTAAATATACCACGGGATCTTTCTAGCTGGGGAATGTATTTAGTGGCAATTTTACTTATTGTTATTATATTTTCCCTTATTTATTTCTTTATCTCAGTTAGCAGTACAGTACATATATTTATTGCAGCTTTAATCGTATTGGTATTTGCTCTTTTCACTGTGTATGATTTTAATTTAATTCGGAATCATTATGTAAAAGAAGATGAAGTTGTAAAGATGGCTTTGAGTTTATATTTAGTTTTTATCAATTTATTTATCCATTTATTAGAATTGATTTACCGATTGAAAAAAGGATAATGATAAAGGAAAAAACTGTGGAAAATGACAATCAATTTTCCCACAGTTTTTTTGTTTTGCGTCAAAATAAAAAATAAACAATTTTTCTTAGGATAAATGGCAATTTATCTCGAATATACAATAAATTACTGATGTTAGGTTTTCTAACATGACATTGACAAATAAAATGACAGGTAGTAAAATTTCCTCATTGGGGAGGAGTGACATGTCAAATCAAAAGAAACGGACGAGTGAAATTCGAAAATCTATGCCTTTATTGCCAATTGGTACGGTAATTCAATTAACGGATCTTACGGCGCGCCAAATTCGTTATTATGAAGAACATGATTTAATTCGTCCACATCGTACAGAAGGCAATCAACGAATGTTTTCATTAAATGATGTTGATCAACTGCTAGAAATTAAAGATTTACTTGAACAAGGTTTAAACATTGCGGGAATCAAAAAAGTCTTTGAAATGAAAAAAGAGGAAAATGAGCATAATAAAATCGGAAAAGAACTATCAGAAGATAAAATCCGCAGCATTTTGCGGGAAGAAATGAAGATTGCTCAATCCCGTTTGCAAAAACCTTCCTTGCGTTATGGAGACGTTAATAGGCTCTATCAATAACAATCATCAAAGCAAAGTTAACATAATTAGGAGAGTGGATTTTTTGAGTCGTTATACAAAAGAAGATATCTATCGTTTAGTAGAAGAAAAGGAAGTAAAATTCATCCGATTACAATTTACTGATATTTTAGGAACAATCAAAAACGTGGAAATTCCTGTAAGCCAATTGGATAAGGCATTGAACAATAAAATGATGTTCGACGGATCTTCCATTGAAGGATTTGTGCGAATTGAAGAATCTGATATGTATTTATATCCGGATTTAGATACATTCATGGTATTCCCTTGGACAACTGGGAAAGGGAAGGTAGCTCGTTTTATTTGTGATATTTACACTGCTGATGGCGAACCATTCTTAGGTGACCCTCGCACAAACTTAAAACGAATTATTAAAGAAATGAAAGAAATGGGCTTTACCGATTTCAATCTAGGGCCTGAACCAGAGTTCTTCTTATTTAAATTGGATGAAAACGGCGAACCTACTTTAGAAGTTAACGACCATGGTGGATATTTTGATTTAGCTCCAACTGACCTTGGAGAAAACTGCCGCCGCGATATTGTATTAGAGTTAGAAGAGATGGGCTTCGAAGTGGAAGCGTCTCACCATGAAGTGGCGCCAGGACAACATGAAATCGACTTTAAATATGCAGACGCAATTACTGCTTGTGATAATATTCAAACATTTAAATTAGTAGTTAAAACGATTGCAAGAAAACATGGATTACATGCAACGTTTATGCCGAAGCCATTATTCGGTGAAGCAGGGTCAGGTATGCACTGCAATGTTTCTTTATTCAAAGGAAATGAGAATGCATTCTATGATCCATCAACAGAACTTGGATTATCCGAAACGGCGATGCAATTTATGGCTGGTGTATTAAAACACGTACAAAGCTTTACGGCCATTACAAATCCAACAGTGAACTCTTACAAGCGTTTAGTACCTGGGTTTGAAGCCCCTGTATATGTCGCTTGGTCTGCACAAAATCGCTCTCCATTAATTCGTGTACCAGCTTCTCGCGGAGTGTCAACACGTATTGAAGTGCGTTCTGTTGATCCATCAGCGAATCCATATTTAGCAATGGCAGTTATTTTAGCGGCTGGTCTTGACGGAATTAAAAATAAATTAACGCCGCCAGCACCAATTAACCGAAACATCTATATCATGACAGAAGAAGAGCGTCGTGAAAATGGAATTGAAAACTTACCAGCACAATTAGATGATGCCCTTCGTTTATTAGATCAGGATGAAGTGGTGAAAAACGCACTTGGACCACATATTTACCAAAACTTTAAAGAAGCGAAGGAAATCGAATTCGAAATGTACCGCTCCACAGTTCACCCGTGGGAGAGAGAGCATTATTTGAAAATGTACTAAGGTATAATGAAAGCGTAGAAAACTTTCTGAAATGGAGAGTTTCTACGCTTTCTTTTTTATTTATCAATTTCAACTAATGGTTGTTCAATAAATGGATCACTTAAGTCAGTATCAAGATTATATTCTGTATCCGTTGGAGTATTAGGTGTTGGTGGAACAGCTGGATTTGGAACGATAGGTTCACCATAATTTATGCTTGTTCCTCCGCTAGCGTTGATAGAATTTGCAATAACTGTGCCGGTTACGTTACCGCCTCCGGATAAGGATAAAGTTGCTTTTGGAGCGACTATCCATTGACCTCTTGTTGGTACTCCTCCTGATATACTAATCATTGAACCGCCGCTATAAATATTGCCATAAAAAGCAAAACCACCAGATAAGGATAAATTGCTTTGTTTTACATACAAGGATCCGTTTACTTTTGCTCCACCAGAGAAGGAGAGAGGGGCAGTGCCATTATAAAATATATTAAAAGAAGCAGGGTTGCCATTTAAATTTAATTGACAAGATCCTCCAATAGAAGAAATTTTTTTCGCATAAATATTTAATGTTCCTGATCCTATAATGTTGATATGACCTTGTGAAATGTTTAAATTATCAACTAGTAAATTAATATCCTTATTACCAATATCAATTGTAATTGTATTACTACCAGTTATGTTAATAGATTTAAGTCTTGTGTCGTTATTCAATGTTAATGTAAAGTTATCTGCTAAATAAGAAGTAGCATTTAAATGCCCATCTTTTATGACCCAATGTTTATTGTATGGACTTCTCACAATTTCATAATCCTCTGGTAGAGGGAAATATTCTCCTTCTTGAAAAATCTTATCTGGAAATTCAGGTAAATAATGATCTAATTTTGAAGGGGAATTTTGTAAAAATTCAGGGAGTGATGTAAATTTTTCTTTAATGCCATACATCCAATTTGGATATTTTAGATTCAATTCATCAGCTGCTGCAATACTTCCAGTAATGGTTGAACCTCCGTTTAAAGAAATATCGCCTTGTATAGATCCTGCATTACCATGGATGGTTGCTCCACCGCTCAAATTTATATCTCTTTTTGTAAGCACTGTAAAATTCTCTAAAGGGAGAACGTTTTCTTCTTTTTCATTTTCGCGTTCATCTTCATTCGATTGATCATTTCCACCTTCTTTAGGTTGAATATTGACATTAATATTTAAATACAATTCTTGAGTAACTGTGCGTGATTGCGCTGGATACTCTTCAAAAAAACCTGTTGATGTAATGGTGATAATTGGCTGTTGATTTAAATGTATCGACACTTCTGTTTCTGCTTTAGGTTTTTTGGAGAACTGTTCTTCCAAATAATAAGTAGAACCACATTTACCACCAGTATATTTTTTACAAAAATCATCTACTAATTTTTCGTAATATAAATTTTGTAAGTCTTTTTTATCGATATTTGGATCCAAATTTTCGAAAGAGGCTTTAATATCTCCGTCCAGTTCTTTTAACACTTTCAATACATTTGATTTTTCAAGGTTTACACCTGCCTCGGCAATGTAAAATAATGCTTGATTTTCTCTTTCGTGGATAGTTGTTTTATTTGCATTTGCCGTGATGGTTAATAGGGATATTCCGATAACAGAAGCTAACATAAGAACCAAAATGGTCAGAAATAATGCGTAGCCTTGGTGATTTTTAATGAACTTCATCACGATCCCCCTCTTCTAAAATTAATGGTCGTTCGATATTCTTTGCCATTAATTTCAAATAATATGGTTGCTTCTTTTCCTTCATTATCAGTTGAGATTAAAAAGCTTTCTATATTTTTTCCTACTACTGTAACATCGTTGTTTTCATCTGTTCGTAACAATTCATTGTTTGACGTGTATTCGTATTGATAGAGTAGTTTTTCTTTATTGTATAGATAATATTTATTCGCATTTTCAGAATCAATTTCAATTCTATAACTCTTTCTCATATCTTTCGTGATTTGTTTTAAAACAAATGCACCACTTTGAATTTGTTGTACTTCTTTTCCTTGTTCAGAATGTTGTGAAATAGAAGAGTTCATAATAGAAAAGATAAATGTGAAAATAATCGATAAAATGATGATAACAGCTAGAACTTCCACCAAAGTCAAGCCTTGTTGATTATGCTTAGACATTCTGATAATCCCACCGCCTAATTTGTCACCTTTAACATATAAACATTTTCTAAAATAGCTTTTGTGCTATTCGTATTCACGTCAATCAACTCTATCCGAAAAGATACGCTATTCTCATATTGACAAAGAGTTTTTATATGAATTTCTCCTTTGAAATTAGGATATTGAGAATCTATTTTTTCGAACACATAATCAGAATAATCTTGATTATTATTTGGGCATTTTTTTAGATTCTCCGATTGCAACGTATAATTACTATCAGACTTCAGTTTTAATATTAGATTATCAAAGTTTTCACCAATCGATAATGAATATAAATTTTCCATTTCCATTTGCGCTATATATGTTGCGTCTGCGATAGACTCGGATAAACGATTTATTTTTTTGGATTGTACTAAGAAAGTGAAAAAAGCAATTAGAATAATGGAAAGGATAATGATTGAAGCAACTACTTCTAATAATGAAAGGCCCAGTTCATTTCGTAAGATTTTTTTCATTTACTCCTCCTAAAGAACAAAATTAACCTCACTTAAAATAGATTTATGTATAACCTGATGAATTAAGAGCGCTATTTAAACTGTCGAGGTTGATTATTATTATTTACAATCTCAAATGGGAACAAAATACTATTTATACTTCATTATACATTTTTATGAAATTTTAATGGGTATTATTTATTATAAAAATATTGACATTTGATGAATATAAAATGAAAGTTTTATAATTCCTTATAAATAAAGTTACCGTAGAAAAAAGGAGCGAATTGAATAACATAATGTTATCATCATTCGCTCCTGTTATTAGAATTATTTTCCTTCCGTTTCCCATTTCAAAACATTTTCTTTTTCAACAATAAGTGCCCCGTTTTCTTTATCAAAAACCGATACATACACTCTTGTCAGATTTTCGTATTCTGCATGCGGTTTCATTTTTAAAATAACGTAAAATTCATCTTCTTCTTTATATTCTTTTTCAAAGGTGAAGATGGCATATTCTCCTTCCTTTGGTTCGCGATAGCCGATTGATTGGATTGCTTCGAATCGCTTTTCAAATGGATATTGTTCCGCAACAGCATAGGCTTTATTAAGTTCCGCTTCTGCCACCCTTGTAGCCTCAGCTATCACTTCTTCAGAAAATTCGATATTTCGATCTTTAATTGTAAAATAAATCATTGCACCGCCTGAAATAAGAAAAAGTACACAAATCGTGATTACTGTAACAACTAGCGATTTGCCGCCTCTTTGATTGAATAGATATTTCACTATAAGCACCTACTTATCATGTAGAATGAATTCTAATTTCAATGTAATGAAAAACGTTGAAAAATGCCATAGAAGTCAGTGAATTGTGCTTTCATTGTCACAATATGTTGATGTTTTGATTTATCTTGCTTACAAAACATTATGGAATCATAACATATTGTTTTTGTAACAAAAATGAAACATTTTTTACAAATCTTATATACATATAACAAAGGTAATCAAAAATATAATTATAGTAGAAGGGAACTATTATTTATCAGGAATGGATATATATTATAAAATAAAAAATTTCCAGTAAAATGGATGATTTTTGGTCTATAAATTTATTGTACAAAAAAATTTAAGGAAAATAGGTATAAAGAATCATACTAAAAATTGTAAATTAATGTATCCTATTTTGTGTGAATTTGATTAGGGGATTATTTACTATGAGATATAGTAAATTATGATTAATATTGGTACAAAAAGTGTTGTGTAATGAGGTGGATACGTTGAAATATTTACAATCTCACAAAGCATTCACCTTCATCCTAGTGATTATTGCAATGATTTGCATATTGATTCTGATGCAAACTTCACTAAAAGCTTTTGCAGATGGAAAACAAACGAACGGTTCTACAATTGGTGGAGTTAGCGTTTCTGGATTAAAAGAAGATGAAATTAAAGAAATACTAGAAAGTGCAATTGTTGAATGGAAATCACAACCAATTATCATCAAGGGTGGCGGTGCGGAACTTTCAATTGATCCGCAAGAAATACAATTTGACATTGAAAGTTCGATAGCAAACTATCAAAATTTAATAGACAAGCCATTATTCTTATTTTGGACATCGGATAAAGTCGTTCATCTACCTCTTTACATTTCTGACAGTGAAGTTATAAAAAATCGACTTTCCAATATTTCGATTTGGGACATAGAAGCAACATACAATCAAGTTATTATGCAAGCTTCTTATTTAAAATCTCATGAAGTAGAGGCTACTGTTATCGATACGACTCTACTTGAAAATGAAAGAATCGCATTGTCCATTGAACAAATTCCAACTGAAGCAAGAGGCGTACTAGCATTAGCAGAATCGTTAAACGATTATATATTAAAACCAAACGAACCATTCTCTCTATTAACCTATTTCGAGAGTTTAAATCTAACAGATGAGGCAAATTTGGAAGGATTCAATTTCTTTAGCTCGTTAATTTACAATACCGTATTGCAAGGAGAAGTTGATATTTTAGAGAGACATTCTCAAAAAGAAATTCCTACTTATTTGCAACCAGGAATGGACGTATATGTAGATGCATTTTTCGAAAAAGATTTGCAATTTGTCAATGTTTCTGAACATCCTTATCTATTTAAATCAACAGTCGAAGGTGACCAATTAAAAGTAGCGTTACATTCTACAGTAAAAGATGCAACTATTCACATTTCTGTTCATCACCAGACTATTAATCCTCGAATCATTAACCGCTATTCTAATGATTTACCAATGGGAACAACAAAGCTCATTCAAGAAGGAAAACAAGGGCTTCGAGTAACGGTTTCGAGAAAAATTTCCAAAAATGGGGACGAAAGAATACAAGAGATTAGTAGAGATTATTATCCTCCAAAAAATCGTATTGTTTTGATTTCAGCAAAAAAACCAGTTTTTGAAAACAGCGATGTGATGGAAGAACAAGGTAATTTATCAAGCTTTAATTTCGTGGAGAATGTGGATTTAAATGGTGATGGATTACCGGATTATGACGACCGTTACGAAGTTGAAAATCATAATTTCGAGGATAGGTTGCCTCCTGGAAGTTACTATGATAAAGGCGGAAATTTAGTAACTCCATAGAAAGGAGAGGGCAAAATGATTACAAAAAATCGGAAGCGATTAGGGGATTTGCTCGTAGAAGCAGGGGTTATATCACCTGAGCAGCTTGAATACGCACTAAAAAATAAATCAAGCAACGAAAAATTAGGGGATTTCTTAATTCGAGAAAATTTTTTAACAGAGCAACAATTAATTGAAGTGCTTGAGTTTCAATTAGGTGTTCCTCATGTAAACTTAAGCCAATATCGAATCGATCCAGAAGTACTTCAGTTAGTGCCTGCAGAGTTGGCAAAACGAGCTCAAATTATGCCTATTCGCCGAGATAAAAATCGATTGTTTATCGCAATGGCTGACCCGATGGATTACTTTGCTATAGAAGAAGTTCGAATGGCAACCGGATGTCACATCGAGACGGGGATAGCTGCGAAAGATGATTTATACAGAACAATTGCTAAATATTATGATTTACAAGAATCGATGGATGCGGCGATGGCCGATTTAAACATTGCTGCATCGGAAACGGTAGATCAGCAAATTACCGATGACGATTCACCGATTGTTCGATTAGTAAACCAATTAATTTCCAATGCGGTATTGCAAAAGGCGAGTGATATACACTTTGATCCGCAAGAGACGGAATTTCGCGTAAGATACCGGGTAGATGGTGTGCTTCGAACAGAGCGTTCACTTCCAAAACATATGCAAAACATGGTGACAGCCCGCATTAAAATTATGGGGAATTTAAATATTACAGAAAACCGTGTACCACAAGACGGCCGCATTAAAACGACCATTAATTTCCGGCCGGTGGATATTCGTTTATCAACATTGCCGACCATTTATGGCGAAAAAATCGTTATGCGTATTCTTGATTTAAGCAATGCTGCTACAAGTATCGATAAATTAGGATTTAGTAAACAAAACGAAGAATTATTCCGAAATATGATTTCAAGACCAAATGGCATCGTATTAATCACCGGTCCAACCGGTTCAGGTAAATCGACGACATTGTATGCCGCTTTATCTGAACTTAATCAAGAAGGGGTAAATATTATTACCGTTGAAGATCCAGTTGAATATCGATTAGAGGGAATCAATCAAATTCAAGTAAAAGAAGAGGTAGGGTTAACTTTTGCAGCAGGCCTACGTTCCATTCTCCGTCAAGACCCAGATATTGTAATGATTGGAGAAATCAGGGATACCGAAACTGCTGAAATTGCAACTCGAGCATCCCTTACTGGTCACTTAGTTTTGAGCACGCTCCATACAAATAGTGCTGTTGAATCGATTTCTCGACTAGAAGACATGGGAGTAGAACCGTTTTTAATCGCATCTTCCGTCGTAGGAGTTATTGCACAACGATTAGTAAGAAGGGTATGTCGCGACTGCGCAGAAACAGTATCTGCAACCCTTCGAGAAAAGGAAATTTTTTCTAGGGAAGGATTGCAAATTGATAAGGTGCTTCGAGGTCGAGGATGTCCAGCATGTAACCATACGGGATATAAAGGTCGAATTGCAATACATGAAATCTTACCGATTGATCGTACGGTGAGAGATTACATTTTGCAACGAAAAGGAATTCCAACCATTATGGATTACATGAAGCAGGAAGGTTATCGAACTTTACTTGGAGACGGATTTTTAAAGGTATTAAATGGCTTGACAACTACAGAAGAAGTACTACGCGTAGCAACGGTCGAATAGAAAGGGATGTGCCATGGGATATTCAATCCAAGATTTACTACAAAAAACTTATGAATTAAATGCTTCAGATTTACACATTACCGTTGGAACTCCACCAGTGTACCGAATTCACGGTCAATTAGAAAGGTTTGGAGATTCCGAGTTGATTGCTGAAGAGATTATTGACATGGTGAACGCTATTATTCCGGATAACAAATTAGAAGAATATCGTTCAAAAGGAGATGCAGATTTTAATTACGCTTTTAACGAAAATTTTCGATTCCGTGTCAATGCTTATCATCAACGAAATGCACCAGCATTAGCTTTTCGATTAATTCCAACGAAAATCCCGACAATTGAATCGCTCGGAATGCCGAAAGTGTTATATGATTTGGCGGATAAACCACAAGGACTTGTGCTAGTAACGGGGCCTACAGGTTCTGGTAAATCTTCTACGTTGGCAGCAATGATTCACCATATCAACGAAACGAAGGCAAAACACATCATTACTCTAGAAGATCCGATTGAATTTATTCATCAACATAATCAATCCATTGTCAATCAACGGGAAATTGGAATTGATGCAAAAGATTTTGCAACAGGACTAAGAGCTGCTCTTCGTCAAGACCCAGATGTCATTCTCGTTGGAGAAATGCGGGATTTAGAAACAATATCAACTGCGATTACTGCTGCAGAAACAGGGCATTTAGTGTTTGGCACACTTCATACATCCAGTGCACCGACAACGATTGATCGTATTATCGATGTTTTTCCACCACATCAGCAAAATCAAATTCGTTCACAACTTGCTAATGTGTTGCAAGGAGTAATTTCCCAACGACTTTTCGTTCGAAAAGATAGAAGCGGCCGTGTAGCAGCAACCGAAATTCTTGTGGCTGTGCCGTCAGTGACAAATTTAATTCGCAACGAAAAGATTCACCAAATTCAAAATATCATGCAAACGAGCCGTGCACTAGGCATGCATACGTTGCAACATTCAATTCAAGAGTTGCTTTCAAGAGGCATCGTGTCGTTTGAGGAAGTGAAACCTTACATGAACGTTGGTGAGTACAATTGACCATTTATAGATATGTAGGAAGGACAAAAAACGGTGAATTAACAAAAGGAAAAATTGATGCCACAACTAAAAAAGCAGCAATTGCAAAGTTAAGAGAACAGGGTATTAATCCACGGGAATTAAATGAATCATCGAGCATTCTTGACAAAGAGTTGAATTTCGGCGGTACAAAAGTGAAAAAACAAGATTTTGTCATCTATTGCCGACAATTTGCTACGTTAGTACGCGCAGGTGTATCTATCGTTGATGGAACCAATATATTATCGCGCCAAACGAGAAGTAAACCGTTGAAAAAAGCGTTGGAACAAGTAGAGGAAGATATCCGAACAGGGATTTCATTTTCGGAAGCGACAAGAAAACACCCGAAAGTGTTTCCCGAATTGTTCGTTAACATGATGGCTTCCGCAGAATTATCGGGAAATATCGATACGACGTTGGACAAACTTGCGACAACTTTTGAAAAGCAATACAACTTAAAGAAAAAAATTCAATCGACGATGACTTATCCGTTAATATTGCTTGTATTAACTATTGCAGTAGCCATATTTATGATGGTCTTCATTGTTCCAACATTTACTGAATCCTTTGAAAGTATGGGAGCAGAGTTGCCAACAGTTACCATCATCACCATCAAAATTAGCGATTGGTTACGAAATTTTTGGTGGGTAGTACTTGGTATTCTTGTAATCGCAATTGTGCTGTTTTATTTCCTTTATAAAAACAATAAAGAGTTTCACTATACGATGAATTATATGTTGTTGAAATTTCCGATTTTTGGTCCGCTGTTGCAAAAATCTGTTATTGCACGGATGGTATCCACTTTGTCTTCATTGTTTAGTAGTGCAGTACCGATTTTGCAAAGTCTAACGATTGTAGAAAAAGTGGTCGGGAATCCGGTGATTTCAAAAGTTGTAAGAGAAGCAAGAGATAGCTTGGAAAAAGGAAGTTCATTATCAGAACCGTTAGCAAAAAGTTGGTTATTCCCGCCTCTTGTGACATCGATGGTATCAATTGGAGAATCTACTGGCTCTCTCGAATACATGCTAGAAAAAGTTGCGGAATTTTATGAAGCAGAAGTGGAACGCAATGTGGATACGTTAAAGTCTTTGGTTGAACCTATCATGATTCTATTTCTAGCAGTAATCGTAGGTGGAATCGTTGCGGCAATCTTCTTGCCGATGTTTAGCCTGTATGAACAAATGTAAGAAAATAGATTTCTAGTTTCGGGCCAATTTAAGGGGGTGAGGTTTACAGATAAAAGTTTTGTGTTCGAACGATGATATAACGAATTATAGACAAATCCTAAGGAGGTTTTTATATGTTCAATTTATTGAAAAAACGATTAAGAAATGAAAAAGGTTTAACATTAGTGGAGTTATTAGCGGTAATTGTTATTTTAGCAATTGTTGCAGCAATTGCAGTTCCTGCAATTGGTAATATTATTGAAAATAGTCGTGTAAAAGCTGCTAAAGCTGATATTGCCAACGTAGTTAGTGCGGCTAATTTATATTTTACAGAATATAATACTGCAAATGAATTTAAAGTTGTTAAAACAGAAACAGAGAATAATAAAAGTACACCTAATGCAGCACAGTTTGTAACAAATTTAGGTACAATTTCTGAAATCACTGTTACTAAAAATAATGGAAATATAACTTTTAAAGTTTCTGGGACAATAGCTGGTAATAAATCTTACACAGTTGATGAAGGTACAGACTTAGAAAAATTGCAAGTTGAAAAAGGAAATATTTCAGGTGATGGTTTCAAACTTGAAGGAAAAGATTAATTATAATTCAATCTATTAATAATGGCAACTAACCTCATAAATAGGTTAGTTGCCCAACATCTTGTTATTAAGATTAAATATTACACCATTTTCTGTAATCAGATAAACTAAAATATTAATTTTTATTAAATAATATTTAATTCCTATAGGAACAACTAACAATTTAAGTTGGTTTTTCGATTAGGTATTAAATAATAATAGAAATATGTATTTTAATAAATGGAGGCCTGCGTATGTTTAGACGAAAGAAAAAGTCACATATATCCATTGAATTCAATGATTATGTACTTCGCTTCCTGGTGATGAAGGGTTCAGATTTATCGCAGGCGAAAGTAATGGAGATTGCCATTCCAGAAGGGGTAATAGAAGAATCGGATGTAAAAGATGAGTTGACGCTATACGAACTCTTAAAAAAATATGCTCCAAAATGGGGGACGAAAAACCAATCTGTTCGTTTTATCGTTCCAGATTCTTTTATTCTATTAAAAACTTTTGATCATCCTGAAGATGTTGATTTGAATAATTTAAGAGAATATGCGGAAATGGAAATTGGTCATTCCATACATCTTCCTTTTGAAGAACCGCTGATTGATGTGTTTGACCCAGAAGAAGGAGACGGCAAGGCAATGATGTTTGCTGCCAGCTCCGAACAAGTCAATAAATACATAAATCTATTGTTAGATATTTCAATGCATCCAGAAGCGGCGGATGTTCGAGCACTCTGTAATTTACGATTGCTTGAATCGTTGAATCTATTAAATGAACAAAAAACCTATTTATTGACAAATTGGTTACTTAATGAATTATCCATTACTATTTATTCTAAAGGGAATGTCGAATTCCAACGGTTTCAACCAATTGATACGGATTTGAGCCGATGGAAGGCGAAAGAAGCGGGGGAGCACCAACTAGACTTCTCCTATAATGGAGAGTTTGAAGATTATCGCATGCTCATTTCTGACCAAGTGTTGGAACTGGACCGTATTATGAATTTCTTCCGTTTCTCTTTAAATAAAGGGGAAAAGGGAGTCGATGAAATCATCGTCATGGGGGATAATCCTTATCTTGATGAAATTCATTCCTTTTTGCAACAAAGTTTTGATTTACCAATGCAATTAATTAATGATCCGTTTATACAACAACATTATCCTGAATTGAAGGCAAAACATGCATCGTTAATGGGACTTGCCTTAAAGGAGGTTAAATCATGATTCCAGATATTAACCTGTTGCCGAGAGTCGATAAAAGGCAGTCCGCATCGAAACATCTCTATATTCTCTTAACAATTGTTGTTTTACTTCTCGTTGCTTTTTTTGCGTTCCAATATTTTAAAATTCGAGGCGAAATTGCGCATTTGCGAAGTGAAGAACAACAAGTGATTGCAGAGCGGAATCAATTGCAAGAAGAACTCGACAGCATGACCGTTAACACAGGTTCGTTAAAGCAATCCATTGAATTTGTTGAACAAATTTCGTATCCAGTTTCATCCATAATCGATGAAACGATTCGTTTGAAGACGGAACATTCTTATTTAAGAGAATATGCATTTGACGCAAAGACAGCAAAGGTAACAATAGACTTTGAAACATTAAGCGACATAGCGAACTATTTGTCTCGACTAACAGGAAGTGCATATTTCCAAGATGTGCAAGTGTCTTCCATTGAACATTTTGATCCTAGTGATCGTGAGGAAGAGAAAGACACGACGAACTTCAACGAAATCCCCCGATATGAAGTAGTATTTACACTCTTTATTAATCAACAATATTTAGCTGCTGGAGGTGTTGAATGATGAAATTAACAAGTGGCAAAAATTCGTCCGCCTTATTAATCATTGCCCTCATAGCAGCGTTGTTATTTGCAGTATATTATTACGTTATTTTACCTAAAAAAGAAGAAAGATCGTCTCTAGAATCATCCATTGCTTCGACTCGCTCTGAAATTGCCACAATTCAACAACAAATAGAGGAAATTAACGCTAGTAAAAGCATTGACGAAGCAACGATTTTTGAAATGCGTCAAAAAGTTCCTGCTACAAGAAATTTAGATGATCTCATATTAAATATAGAAGAAACTCAATATGTATCGGGTACTAAAATTTTATCGGTTGATTTTAACAACTACGATACGCTCGTTTCTAATTCTGAGTTGGAAGACCCTAACGCTTTAACAGAAGTCAGTGAAAATGTAGATGCCTCTGGAGAAGAAACGTCAAACGAAAGACCTGTTTCGACAATTGCAAAAGAATCTTTACCTCCAGAGTTAAAATTAATTACATTTGAAGTCAACGTGGAATCTCCAGATCTCCAACATCTAGTCCATTTTATTAAAGAAATTGAAAAAATAGAACGCATTATGCACGTTGATATTATCGAATTCACTTTACCTGGTGAAGAAAATGAATTTGCTGAACAACCAGTTGAAAGTGTCGAGGCAACTGTTCAAGTGACAACCTTCTATTATGAAGGAGATGAATAGTCAATCGATTTTGTGAGGAGCGCTTTACATGGAAATTGTGTATGGAATTTTTTTCTTCCTGTTTGGAATTGTCTTTGGGTCATTTTTTAACGTTGTAGGCCTAAGAATTCCTAAAAATGAATCAATCATTACTCCACCATCCCATTGCCCGAATTGTCAAAGGAGATTGACTGCGATTGATTTAGTTCCTGTATTTTCATACATATGTTTACGAGGAAAATGCCGGACGTGTGAGGCGAAGATTTCGCCGATATATGTAGTTTCAGAGCTTGCAACAGGATTGCTATTTGCATTTAGTTATATTCAGCTCGGATTGTCCATTGAATTGGCGATTGCACTTTTCTTTATTTCATTATTAGCCATTATCGTCGTATCAGACCTAAAATATATGATTATTCCGGATAAAGTGCTTCTGTTCTTTTTACCATTGCTAATCTTAGGTCGATTCGTTTCCCCGATTGAACCATGGTGGGATGCTTTTCTCGGTGGAGCGGTAGGATTTGGTATATTGCTTTTGATAGCAGTGATTTCAAAAGGCGGTATGGGTGGTGGAGATATAAAACTATTTTTTTTAATCGGATTGGTTTTAGGGACAGTGAAAACGTTGTTAACTTTATTTTTAGCATCCGTCATCGGCATGATTGTCGGTGTGATTGTGTTATGGATGCGAAATCAAGGTCGCAAAACTCCTGTTCCATTTGGCCCGTCCATTGCTTTGGCAGCAGTCATCGTGTATTTTTACGGCGATGCAATCATCCAGTGGTATTGGGGATTGTTTAGTTTTAGTTAAATTCATCAAAAGAGTATCACCTATTTGGGTGATGCTTTTTTGTTTGGTTTAAACAATGGTGTGGGAGGTTAGTGTAGATAAGGTAGAAACTTTTGCGGATAGAGTGTCTGCTTGTGTAGTAAAGTAGAAACATGTGTGAATAGTGCACAGTTTTGAGGTAATGTAAATCTAATTCATGAGAGATTCCTCCTTGTAAATGTTGGTGTGGTAACTACCTTTTACATGGAATCTCGTTATATTTTTTGGTAAAAAATAGATAATCAGCTGGTATATTACATAATATATTGGCAAGGGGGATGACTATATGAAACCAATTATAGGTATAACAATGGATTGGGAGGGGGGAACTTATCGGGTAAATGAGTCATACGTACAAGCCATTCTCAATGCAGGTGGAATTCCAATTTGCCTTCCGTATATTGCAGAAGAAGATGGAGAGCAATTGATAAATAAAATCGATGGATTATTGCTCACAGGAGGAGGAGATATCAATCCCATCCTTTTTGGTGAAGAACCGCTTCCTAAATTGGGGAGAGTTGTAACAAAGCGTGATGAAAGGGAAATTCAATGGACAAAGATTGCACTTCAACGAAATATCCCGATTCTTGCAATTTGCCGTGGATTGCAAGTGTTAAACGTAGCGCTAGGTGGGACAATTATCCAAGATATTTACTCACAAAATGAAAGAGAAATTCTTCTGCATACCCAAAATTCTCATCGTTCCGAAACATCCCATTTTGTTCATCTTCAAGATAAGTGTAAATTGCAGCAAGTTGTAAGCTCCACAAAAATAGCAGTGAATTCCTTCCATCATCAAGCTGTAAAAGAAATTGCGGAAGACCTGACAATTGTCGGAGTGGCTAGCGACGGCATCGTGGAAGCGGTAGAACATAAAACTTCACCATTTTGCATCGGCGTTCAATGGCATCCAGAAGAGCTGGCTTTTAATGGTGAGGAAGGAGCAATAAAATTATTCAAAGCATTTGTTGCTGCTTGTACAAAAGAATAATAATGAAGAAAACTCGCATTCAGATGAATAGTTTGCGAGTTTTTTCTAGTAATTAATGAAATTTTCTATATAAACCAACTACAATTCCTAAAATCGTGACATTATCAACAATGATTGGTTCCATAGAAGAGTTTTCAGGTTGTAAGCGGAAATAATTCTTTTCTTTATAAAATCGTTTCACAGTCGCTTCATTTTCTTCCGTCATGGCAACTACAATTTCTCCGTTGTTTGCAGTAGATGCCTTTTTCACAACGACGTAATCTCCATCTAAAATACCGGCTTCAATCATCGAATCTCCCATTACTTCTAGCATGAACAGCTGATCTTCACTTGTTCCGTATGTAGCAGGTAGCGGAAAATATTCTTCTATATTTTCAATCGCTGTAATTGGACTACCAGCAGTTACTCTACCGACTAATGGCACATGGACAACTGGCTGTTTTTGAACCACTTCGTCACTATCCAATATTTCTATTGCTCGAGGTTTAGTAGGATCTCTCCGAATATATCCTTTTTGTTCTAGGCGCGTAAGGTGACCGTGTACTGTTGAGCTAGAGGCAAGCCCAACTGCTTCACCTATTTCGCGAACGGATGGAGGATACCCTTTTGCTCGAACTTCCTCTTTTATAAATTCTAAAATATCCTTTTGCCTTTTTGATAATTTCTCCATGTTGGTCACCTCTAATGTGAATAGTTTTACATATTTTACATATAGTATAACAGCACATCTCGAACAATGCAAACACAAGTTCGAAAAACCTATTGACAAAAACGTACGTTCGTATTATATTAAGAACAGATATTCCGAACAAGTATTCGAGAAAAGGGGAACGGAAAATGAGTTGGTTAGAGAAGAATCATTATATTAAAATTCTATCTATTGTAACATTACTCATTATTGCTTATATTTTCATTACAGATGATGGAGATATGACGTTTGAACAAATTACAATTAAAGAAGGCGATACGCTTTGGACATTAGCAGATCGCTATAAAGGATATATGACGACGGAGGAATGGATTCGAACAGTAGCGAAGGAAAACAACATCAACGTTGATTATATCATTGCAGGTGAGACATTAATGATTCCTATTCCGAAAGATGCAATCTATATTGCGATGAATGAAGAAGAAATTCAATCAATAAAGGTAGCTGTAAAAGACAATGAAAGAAAATAAAGCGGTTATATATGCAAGGGTAAGCACTGAAAAAAACGAGCAAGAAACTTCATTAGAACGACAAAAAGAGGAACTCTCAATCTATGCCCAACAATTAGGGTTTCAAGTAGTCAACATTTTCGAAGATCAACATAGCGGTTATGATGTAAACCGAGAAGGATTGCTCGAAATGATGGATTATATTGTGGAACACAATATTGGAAGTGTTTTCGTTCAAGATGAAACGCGTTTAGGCCGTGGACATGCCCGCGTTGCAGTATTGCATTTGCTAAAAAAAAGCGATATAGAAATATATTCTCTTAATGATGCCGGTCCATTAACAATGAATGAAATGGATACGATGCTGTTAGAAATTTTAGCCATTGTTGAAGAATATCAGCGGAAAATACATAATGCCAAAATAAAACGAGGAATGCGTCGAGCAGTGGAAAACGGATATCGCCCTGAACGGAATTTTAAAAATAAACATAAACGTGAAGGGAGAGAACGGATTGTTGTTCCGATTGAAGAAATTGTCAATTTACGGGAAAAAGGATTAACATTCCAAGAAATTGCTTCAATTCTGAGAGGTTTAGGATATGAGGTAAGTAAAGCAACTGTTCATCGCAGATATATGGAATATAAAGAAAGACTCGAAGATTAATCTACTTGCACTTCGAGTCTTTTTTGCATATCCTTTTATGTATTGAAAAGGAAAGGTGTGAATGGAATGTTGTCTAAAGAAAAAATTGCCCGCATCAATGAATTAACGAGAAAAGCGAAGGAGGGCAAATTAACAGAAGAAGAAGCGAAAGAGCGCACAATGTTAAGGAAAGAATATTTAGAGGCTTTCCGTGAGTCATTTAGAAAGACGATTGAAAATGTGCAAGTATATGATATCGAAGGTAACGATGTCACACCGGATAAAATAAAACAGCTTCGCCGCAATAAATTAAATTAACGAGTTATAAGTATATTGCTATCTAAAGTAAAAAATATGACATTCCTAAAAATTAGATTGTTTTCTCTGTAAATGTTGTCTAAACTGAATACGGAACAAATATTTAGCACGAGAAAGGATGTCAATCATATGACGACTACAGCGGATTTACTTGCAATTAACGCAATCCGAACTTTATCAATTGACGCCATTGAAAAAGCGAACTCTGGGCATCCAGGTCTTCCAATGGGTGCAGCTCCAATGGCATACACATTATGGACGAAACAAATGCGCCATAATCCAAAAAACCCAAAATGGTTTAACCGCGACCGCTTTATTCTTTCCGCAGGACACGGTTCCATGTTATTATACAGCCTTCTCCATTTAGGTGGATATGGCTTAGATATGGAAGAAATCAAAAATTTCCGCCAATGGGGTTCAAAAACGCCTGGGCATCCTGAATACGGTCACACAGTAGGGGTTGAAGCAACAACTGGCCCACTTGGACAAGGTATTGCAATGGCTGTTGGTATGGCGATGGCTGAACGTCACTTAGCAGCTACATACAATAAACCTGGTCATGAAATTGTAGATCATTATACTTTTGCTCTTTGCGGTGATGGAGATTTAATGGAAGGTGTTGCTGGCGAAGCTATTTCATTAGCAGGACATTTACAACTTGAAAAATTAATCGTACTTTACGATTCAAATGATATTTCATTAGACGGCGATCTTTCAAAAGCCTTCTCTGAAAACATTCAACAACGTTTTGAAGCTTGTGGATGGAACTATATTCGTGTAGAAGATGGCACAGATGTGGATGCAATTAATGACGCGATTGCACAAGCAAAGCAGTCAAAAGGGAAACCAACATTAATTGAAATAAAAACAGTAATTGGTTATGGTTCGCCAAATAAATCTGGAAAATCCGATGTTCACGGTGCACCACTTGGAGCTGACGAAGTTCAGTTAACGAAGGAATTCTATGGCTGGAAGCACGAGCCGTTTAAAATTCCGGAAGAAGTGTATGAAACATTCAAAGCAGCTGCTGAAGTAAACGGTGTACAGGCTGAGGCAGAATGGAACGAGAAATTTGAAAACTATAAAAAGGAATATCCAGAATTAGCAGAGCAATTTATTAAAGCTATGAATAATGAACTTCCGGAAGATTTTGATGAAGAGATTCCTGCATATGAGCCTGGAAAATCTATTGCGACTCGTTCATCTTCTGGCGATGTAATTAATGCATTAGCGAAAAAAGTGCCTTATTTCTTTGGAGGAAGTGCCGACCTTGCTGGTTCTAACAAAACAACAATTAAAGGTGGAGGCGATTTTTCAGCGCAAACACCTGAAGGTCGCAACGTTTGGTTTGGCGTGCGCGAGTTTGCGATGGGTGCTGCTTTAAACGGTATGGCGCTACATGGTGGTTTAAGAGTATTTGGTGGTACATTCTTCGTCTTCTCTGATTATATTCGACCAGCAGTTCGCTTATCTGCATTGATGGGACTACCAGTTACTTATGTGTTCACGCACGACTCAATCGCTGTAGGGGAAGATGGGCCAACACATGAGCCAATTGAACATTTAGCATCTTTCCGTGCTATGCCAAATGTTTCTGTTATTCGCCCTGCTGATGCAAATGAATCAAAAGAAGCATGGAAACTTGCAATTCAATCAACAAATCAACCAACAATTTTAGTGCTTTCACGCCAAAACTTACCTGTGCTTGAAAATACAGCAGCTCTAGCTAAAGAAGGTGTTGCAAAAGGTGCATATGTCGTATCACCAGCGATAAAAGATACACCAGATGCTATTCTAATTGCTACAGGTTCTGAAGTAGCATTAGCGGTGAAAGCCCAAGAGAAATTACGTGAAGATGGTATCGATGTATCGGTTGTATCGATGCCGTCTGTTGATCGATTTGAACAGCAGTCTGATGAATATAAAGAATCTGTCTTGCCAAAAGCGGTGACAAAACGATTGGCTATTGAAATGGGTTCTTCTTTAGGCTGGCATAAATATGTTGGCACAGAAGGAGATGTACTTGCGATTGATAAGTTTGGTGCAAGTGCCCCAGGTGAAGTGGTAATGGAAAAATACGGATTTACTGTCGACAATGTAGTGGCAAAAGTAAAAGCTTTATAATGCTGAAAGAAGGATATCTTCTATTTAGAAGGTATCCTCTTTTTTATGGAATAGAAGGGTTAAGAAGATTTTAGAGGTGGTTAAATGTTGAGATGGATCTTCTGGGCGAGGATAGTGACCGCAGGAGAAAAGGAGAGGGGGTGTTTTCCTCTTTCTAGACACCCCATATCTTGTTATTTCACCAGCCCATTTTGGAATGCATATACCACTGCTTGGGTTCTGTCTTGAACTTCCAATTTCGATAAGATATTGCTCACGTGCGTTTTTACGGTTTTCAAAGCGATAAATAATTCATCTGCAATTTCTTGATTTGATTTACCTTGGGCTATAAGTAATAATACTTCCATTTCCCGATCAGTTAATTGTTCATGAAGGGGATGGCTATTTGTATTTCGCATCCGGTTAATCATCTTTGAAGTGACTTCAGGTTCCAACACGGATTCGCCGCTAACGGTTTTTCGAATCGCTTCTGCAATTTGTTTGGCATTGGAAGTTTTTAAAATGTAGCTGATAGCGCCAGCTTCTAGTGCAGGGTAAACTTTATCATCATCAAGAAAACTTGTCACCATCATAATTTTTGCTTCCGGCCATGCTTTTAAAATTTCTTTCGTCGCTTCAGCACCGTTCATAACTGGCATCACATTATCCATCAAGATAATATCAATGTCAGGCTTAAGCTGGAGAATTTTTTCCACTGCCTCTTGACCATTACTTGCTTCTCCGACAACGGTCATATCTGTTTGGGCTGATAGGTATGCAGAGACACCGATGCGAACCATCTCATGATCATCGGCAATGAATACTTTAATCATCTGATTCACCTCCCGAATTTTTCTGTTCCATCAAATGCTTTTCCCGTATTTCATCAAGTGAAATCTTTTCTTCCATCTCATCTTGTGCTTTCAATGGTATTTTTACTTCAACAATCGTTCCTTCGCCAGGCACCGAAACTATTTTATATTTTCCTCCAATTTCCACAGCACGCTCCGCGATGTTTCGTAAACCATAAGAAGTCGTATTGGATTCTTTATTCATATCAAATCCACGGCCATTGTCTTGAATTCTTAATATTGCCAGTTGATCTCTTTCAATCAGTAGCAGTTCCACTTCCGTTGCTTTTGCATGGCGCAATGTATTCGATAACGCTTCTTGAGCGATGCGGAATAAATGGTCTTCCTCAGCTTTTGAAAGCTGAATCTCTTCAATTTCATATTCAATTTCAACGTTGACTTTTTGCTTTAATTCGTTAATTAATTCTTTTAACCCTTGAGCAAGGGTATTGTTTTTTAATGCGATTGGTCGGAGATGTAATAACAATGCACGCATTTCTAATTGGGCTTGCTGCACCATTTTTTCAATTTGTATTAGCGTATGTTTTGCATTATCCGGTGGAGTCTCCGTTTCTGTTATGGAAGATAACAACATCGACGCAGCAAACAATTGTTGAGAAACGGAATCATGAAGTTCCCTTGCAAGTCTTTGTCTTTCTGCGATAATACGTTCCTGAATGATTTTGTCACTTGCTTCTGCTTTTTCATTGGATAAACGTTGCAGACTTTTTCGTTGCGTTTCGATTAATTCATTCGTTTCAATTAAAGCTTTTCGGAGTGGATAGGAAACGTTTCGTTTAACAGTTAGCTCAGGCTCAGCCAATTGCTTTACATAATGTAATGTAGTGAATTCTTTTGATTTTTCTACAATCATCCACCATAAGCTTATGAAAAAGCTGATAATGAACGTACCAATTACAATAATTGCAAAAAGCGGCAGCTCGTTATAATAATTTTCCCATATAGGACTCCAAGTTGTTTCATTTGGTACACCATATAATAAATAGAAAAGTCCAAAAAACATACCTAAAATAATCAGTGAAATCGTAAAGGTGCGGAATATCAGTGAAATCATTTCCGAATCACCTCCACATCCCCAAGCCAAGTAGCGACATGAATAACTAGTTTTCGTTTTGCTTCATTCGGGTCACCATCTTCAAAAACAAGCCGTTCATTCCACAATCTTTTCGGTGAATAATGCAATAATTTTGCCTCACCAATTAGAGCAGAATATTGAATGCGGAAAGGAATTTCATAAGGTAAAATAATTTTTATTTTTCCTATCCCTTGGCGAATCGTTATTACAGAAGTACCTGCTGGTAAAATCGTTTCTGTCACATCAATCGTGTAATCGCCTAAAAAGTTTTGGATTTGGATATCTTGCCATTTATAATTTTCCATTGGAATGGATGAGGTGTGTAGAAAATCATTTTTCTGAACTGTCCCTAATTCAAAGTCTTTTGCTAATATGGTTACTTCTTTATGATGTTTTGTTAAATGTTTAAAGAGAATATAAATGATTACGCAGACGATAAAGAATCGCAAACTCCAAATGGTGATAATAGCTAAAAAGATAAAAAAAGCACCTAACCAAAAATACAGCTTTTTCTCTTTTACAAAACTTTTATAAAGAAGAAATGCACCAATAATTAGAAAGAAGGCACCACCGTTATTGAAAATGGTTAGCTCCGCAAAAACAATAAGCAACATCATAATAAAAATGGTTGTTAACTGCTTCGTCGTCAAACTTTTCAACGTGGTTCCTCCTTCATGTTGCACGATAAATGTTTAATAATAATAAAGAAGGGAGATAATTCCCTTCTTAATTTCTCATCTTTTTCATTATAGCATGTTCGATTATTCCTTTGATGAAAGTATCGATGTTTCATCGTTATTTTTGGTTGATTGTTGTTCTAATAGGGCTAAGCGAGTTTCGAGTTGAGTATATTCGTAGTTTTTCTCAATTTTATTTGATAGTTGATCTATATAAGTTGATAGCTCATGGAAGTTCATATCTTCAGAATTTAATACACGATTCATCTTTACATTCGCTCGCACGACATTTTCTTTCCCCATTAATTGCAATTGTCGAACTTTCATATCTTGAATCTTATGCTTCATCATTTCAAATTTTTGTTCTAATTGAATGACTTCCTCATTCGCTTGATTTAAGCTTTCTTGTAATGTCATTTGGCGGCTTTTGTAAGTTTCCACTTCTTGTGTCGCAAAGAGAATTAAATCTTCTTCACCGCTAGCTTTTGCTAACTCCAATTGATTTGTTCTTCTCTCCAGCATTTTGCCAGTTTCTTTTAAATTTTGTTCCAATTCTTCTTTTAATAATCTTTGTCTTTCTAATAGTTTCCCTGTTTGTTCTGTTTGTTTTTCAGCTTCGCGAATATATTGATTTAACATAGCAATTGGATTTTTCGCTTCTTTTTTGTCAAACAGTGCATGTAAATCTGCTTCTAATGTATAGCGGAAACGTTTTAATAAACTCATCATTTAAAATCTCTCCTTATTTTGTAATTTTTGACCATTCATTTTCAAAGTTTGTGAAAGGATCATCCTCTTCTTTGATAGGAAGTGTAATATCTTCATTTTTCCATTTTTTATATAGCGCATATAAGAGGACGATTGCTACAAGACCAACTAAAGCAGGGATATTGGATACAGCCATCAATAATCCAATTAAACCAATGAATATCCAAATCACCTTGCTAAAAACAGAATTACTTTTAACGTAATAGTGCATTCCTAGGAATACAAAAGCTAAGGCAAAAGCTAGCCCTAATAAAGGTCCTAATGTTCCAAGGATAATGAATACTAGAACCACTGCTGCAAGCAATAAGAGTAATTTTTTCATTTTCATTCTCCTTTCTCGTTTGTACCTTAATGTTACAATGCATCACTATTTCTCAAAATGACCTTGAATTGTATTTTCGACTAAGACTCAAGACCGAGATTTGGAATATAAAAATAGAAGAAAGATTTTATCGGAATTTGGCAAAAAAATATCGATAATTGGGACAAGGTTTGACAAAAAATTCAAAATCTTTCAATTATAATGAGGTTAGGAAGGAGGACAGGCAGATGAGAATATATTCAATATTCATCATAAAAAAACAATATCAATCATTCGTTTTTGGAAGGGAAAGAATGCTGTTAGAAATGGTTGCAAAAATAGATGATCAACAGGAGTCCTCTGCAAGAAAACAATTAAGTTATCTATGTGAACCAATTGAAGGGGATGTAGAGGGAAAAATTTATCAGCATCTTCAAAAATGTTTTCCTGAAATGCATTGGATGGATGATTACTTAGGGTTTGAACATAAATTAAAAGGCCGAATTAAAATTAAAGTGTTCGAATATTATATTGAAGCCATTTGTGAAGGATCGCGAATGCTTGATTTAGATTTGTTCCAAAGTTTAAGCCAAATGAATGATTCTTTTCTTGCATTTAATAAAGAGGAACATGAATGTGGTTGGTTAAAGCCGGTGAAATATGCGTCGTATTAGAATGAAATGAAAAACCCTGTTGGCAACATGGGACAACAGGGTTTCAATGGGGAGTTAGGGGATTTTTTTAATTAAAAGGGGATTTAACTATAAGTTTAGTAGGAAAAATTATTCTGCAACTGCCAACAATTTTTTATGAGTTTCTTTTAATTGATTAGCAATTTCTTCAATTTTATTTAATGTTTCAATGCGTTCTTGTTTTTGTTGCTCGATTGCTTGTTGAAGTGTTATTTCGATTTGTTTTTGCGCATTTGTAAATAAATCAAGAAGTGCGTTGTTTGGTTTCCAAGCTAAATTTTGTGCTTTGTCTGTAATTTCTTGAACGCTTTCCAACCATTTCGAAATGTCATCGAATTGACCTTCTTTACCTAATTCTTTGAAGCTATTTTCAAGTCTTTCTTGCCATTCTCTTGAAGCTTTTCTCCCTTCTTCTTCAATGGCATTAATGGCATTTACGGAAGATTCAATAAATTCCTTTTGTACGTTAAATGTTTGTAGAGCTCTTTTTTCAAAGTCTTCTTGGACTTTTTCAATCGTCTTTAAGCTATTTACCCAGCTGTCCCATACTAAATCTACACCTTTTGCAAGTTGCTCTTTTGCCATTACTTGATTTCCTCCTTTAATGTAAGCAGACTTTATATTTATAATGAATGCATTTTCATGCATTACATCCAAAAATTTAAGATTGTGGTTGCTCTTCTGGTGCATTGGAACTTTGTGCTTTTGTTTTGCGAGTACGAGTGGATTTAGGTTTTGTCGTGGATGCTGTGGATTTTGCTTTCGTTGAAGTGGTTTTCGTAGATGTTTTTTCTTTGGTTGGTACGTCTGTTGCTTGAGGAGTTGCTGCGAATTGTTCTTTTAATCGTTTCGATGTCGTATTTGGTGTGAAAAATGGATTATATAAATTGAAAAATTGATTTAATAAACGTTGATATTCACTTAAAGAATTAGCCCACATATCTAAATATTTTTCGCCAGCTTCTGTAATGGAATAAATGCGTTTTGCTGGTCCTCCAGAACTTGTATCCCAAACAGAAGTTACTAAATTCTCTTTTTCAAGCTGTCTTAATAGGCGATAAAAATTTCCGTGATCCAATGATTCAATGCCAAACTTTGTAATTTTCTCCATCAGTTCATAACCATGAGTGTTAAATTCACGTAAATGTAACAACATGATGGGGATTAAAAAGTTTTTCGGCGCTCCAATACTTGGACTTTTCGGTTTCTTTTTTTCATCTTTCGATACCAATATTTTTACACCGCCCTCTGATATTTACTTATATATGTAATTTACACATAGATGTATTTGTTGTCAACTGTTTTTATTTGAAATTATTTATTTTATTACAAAAAATTCATAAATTTGTAAATTTTTCATAAGAATGAAATTTCTGCATAAATAATATATTGAAATATGTTATGAAAAAAATAAAAAGATTTGTAGAGGAGATGATCTTCGTTGACCCAATCAACCTTTGATGTTTTTTCTTTATGGAAAGAAATCTATAACAAAACAGAAAGTGCATGGCATGATGCCATTCAAGAAACACTAGAGAAAAAATCTTTTGCTGAAAGTTTAGGACAAATTCAAAGTCAATATGTTCAATTTCAAGAACTTGTCAATAAAATGACGGAAAGCTATTTAAAACAAACAAATATACCATCACGTGATGAAATTGCCAATGTGGCTTCCCTCATTATTGATGTTGATTCAAAAATTGATCAATTGGAAGATGAAATAGATGAGAAAGAAGAGCGCTTAGTAAAAGAAATGGATGCTCTGAAAAAATCCGTTTCTTCATTAGAAAAGAAACTCGATAAGGTCATTGAATTATTAAATAAGTCGATTGAATCAATATCAGACTCAAATGCTACTGTAGCGGCAACAGCAAACAAAACGGTTTCAAAATAATCTTTATATAAAAATATATTCAGAAAGGGAGACTGTTTTATGACAACTACAGTATTTGAAGTAGAACAAGTGAATTCATTAAAACCATTGGAAGGAAAAGTGGCAATTGTAACTGGTGCATCCCGTGGAATTGGTGCAGAGATTGCTAAGGTGTTAGCCAGAAATGGTGCAACGGTTATTGGCACATATAATAACAGCCCAAAACAAATTGAAGATGTTGCGAAAGTAATTGAAGAAGAAGGCGGCAAATTCCATGCCCTTCAAGCGGATGTATCCGTTTTTGATGATACTGAAAAACTAGCAGCAGAAGTAATAGAGAAGTTTGGAAAAATTGATATTTTAATAAACAATGCAGGAATTACAAAAGATCGAACATTTAAAAATATGTCAAAAGAAGACTGGGATGCCGTAATCAATGTAAACTTAAATGGTGTGTTCAATGCAACGAAATCAGTCATCCAACATATGTTAGAGCAAAATTATGGCCGCATTGTAACGATTAGCTCCATCGTAGGCCAAGCTGGTGCGTTTGGACAAACTAACTATTCAGCGACAAAAGCAGGGATTTTAGGTTTTACGAAATCTTTAGCATTAGAAACTGCTTCCAAAGGTATTACCGTGAATGCAGTGTGCCCTGGATACATCGGAACGGAAATGGTGGCTGCTATGCCGGAAAAAGTACTGAATAATATTGTAGAAAAAGTTCCAATGAAACGATTAGGACTGCCGAGCGAAGTTGCTCAAGCGGTGTTATATCTTGTTCAAGCAGACTATGTAACAGGTCAAGCGATTGCTGTAAACGGTGGTCTATATATGTAAATCGTTTAATTGGAACAATTGTTGGGAGGGATTTTGTGGTTACTGTTGATACAACACCATTAAAAGAATGGTTTGAAAGTTTGCCTAAAAACAAAGATTTCGAAAAATTGCAACGTTTCAATAAAGTATTATTTACCGATCCAGAACCTCAAGTGGGTCAAACGCCAAAAGAAATTATCTGGACAAAAAATAAAGCGAAATTATATCGTTATCAGCCAAATAAAGTAAAAACGAATAAAGTGCCAATTTTAATGATTTATGCACTCATTAATAAACCTTATATATTAGATTTGTACCCTGGGAATAGTTTTATAGAGTATTTAACAGACCGCGGCCATGATGTATATTTACTAGATTGGGGTACGGCTGGTTTCGAGGACCGCCATATGAAATTAGAAGATTATATTGTTGATTATATACCACGGGCTGTAAAAAAAGTGCTAAAACAATCTGGCGCAAAAGAAATCACGATGTTTGGGTATTGCATGGGCGGAACGATGACGGCGATTTTTACTGCTCTTTATCAAAAGAAATTGCCGATTCGCAATGTAGTCTTGTTAACAAGTCCAATTGATTTCGAAGATGCCGGACTTTATACAAATTGGTTAGATAAACGCTACTTCAAATTAGATAATATTGTAGAAACTTTCGGAAATGTACCGTTTGAATTCATTGATTTTGGTAATAAATTATTAAATCCACTTTCAAATACTGTAGGTGTTTACGTCAATGTTGCTTCTAATATTGAAAATGAAGAGAAAATTTTAAACTGGAAGCTAATGCAAAAATGGCTAAATGATGGTGTGCCATTTCCGGGTGAGGCATATCGCCAATGGATACGCGAATTTTACCAAGAAAACAAATTGATTAACGATGAATTAGAAGTTCGTGGTGAAAGAGTATTATTGTCAAACATTACAGCGAACTTATTAAATATTGTTGCCACTCGCGATAATATTGTGTTACCGCAACAAATTGAACCGTTGAATGATAAAGTCTCCAGCAAAAATAAAACATTGCATGTTGTTAATGCAGGACACGTTTCGGTTATTACTGGTAAACGCGCCGTAGCTGAAAACTATCCATTTATTGAACAATGGATTACTGAAAATTCGAAATAACGAATTTTGAATGATCACAGCATCCGAACAATATTTGAAACTCTAGTACAGAGAGTTTCAAATAAGTTCGGATTTTTTTGAGTTGGAAAAGGTATCATTTTAATAAAGTATGAAAATTAAAAATATTTTATTTTGGAAAAATATCTTTATATTATAGAGGAATTTGGTTAAAATACATAAGGTATGTAAAGTGTATGGGTTTAGAAAAATTCGGGAAAAACTAGAATCGCTGTTATGAATAGTGTATAATCCATCGTGGAGAGTAAAGTTTTTCTCGGGAAAAGTTGAGAGGGAGGTAAGTATTTTGGAAACTTGGCTAGCGATATTATTAATTATTGTTGCGTTAGTAGCTGGCGTTGCGTTAGGATTCTTCCTAGCTCGTCAATCAATGATGAAATATTTAAAAGAAAACCCACCAATTAATGAACAAATGATTCGTGTAATGATGGCACAAATGGGCCGTAAACCATCTGAAAAACAAGTTCGTCAAATGATGGCTCAATTAAATAAAATTCAAGAAAAACAAAAATAATCATACAAGGTTGTCCTGTATCGGAATTTTTCTGGAAAGGGATAACCTTTTTTATTGTGGATTGATGAGGTTTATGCATTGGTCATAGTGTATTTGCTATTGAGGAAATATATGCAAATATGACTGTAATTCCACGTGTGAGATTTTGCAGAGTTGATGAGACAAGTGCATTAGCTGATGGATTTTCTACATATGATGAGAAATATTCATAAAAAAGGTAATTAATGCACTAACCCCATTTATAATGGCGCTGGATTTTTAAACAAGCCCTCACTAAATGCTTTATCAATTGAGGGCTTGGTTTTATTTGTCCAAATGATAAACAAAAGAAATATAGAAAAAGAATTTAATGCTATTCAAAGCTCTCTAAAATCTCAATATATATTTCTCTAAGAACTCGCGAACCGTTTCTTCGTATTCTCTTGGGTTTTCATTAAATGATTGGGCATGAGCTCCCATCTCAAATAGTTTTAATGCTTTTGGGCCTTTTTTCAATTCATACATTTCTTCTGTCATTTTACAAGGAATGAATGTATCTGGAATGCTATGAATAAATAGCATAGGTTTCTTAATATTTTTTACTGCTTCTTTCGGTGTGAGATGTTTAAAGCGATAGCCATCTCGGAAACGAATAAAGAAATCTGCTAAATGAATAGGAATATCAGGATTGATGCGGGTTGAATTTTTGACGATGTGACGCAATAATTCTTCAAAATCAGAAAAAGCGCAGTCCGAAATATAAAAATCTACATGATTTCCAACCGTACCTGCATATAAAATCATGGTTGCAGCACCCATCGACTCACCATGAATCCCTAATTTTGCATCTTCTCCAATAACTGAACGAACCGTTTTGACAACAGCATCTAAGTCGAACTTTTCATAATAGCCATAGCTTGTTGTCTTTCCACCGGACTCTCCATGTCTTCGATGATCGTAAACAAAAGAATTAAATCCTAACCTTTCAAACATTCGCGCATATTTAATTGAATTTATTTTATTTTCCGTGACACCGTGACAAATAATCACAGTGTTTTTCGTAGGGCAAGGTTGTAAAAGTATACCTTTAATTGGATAGCCGTTAGGGGAATCGATTGTAAATTCATCTTTTTTCACGTGATTATACCAGTTTTCATCGAATCGATTCGCTTTCAATTCTCGATCTAATATAAAATCGTCATCTTTCTTTTGGATGTACATGAGACGATTTGTTAATGCAAAACCAAAAATTGTAGTCAGTACACTAGCTGTCATTGTAATGAAAGTTGAAAACCAAAGAATTTTACGTTTTTTCTTTTTCATCTAGGACACCTCCTTCGCATTTTTGATAATATGTATAAAGACAATAAATTTTGAAAAGTCGAAAATGAACGCAAATTAACAAAAAAATGTTGATTATGAAACAAAATATAACATATCATTTGGTAGAATAATATTGCACGGTTTTGAATTGTTTTCTACTAATAATACTTTTTAGTTTCTAGGATTCACACAAAATCGTGTATACAATGTAAACTGAAATTGGGGGAGATGTTCATGTTAAATGATGTAGTTATTGTAAGTGCGGTTAGAACAGCAATAGGTTCTTTCCAAGGTTCGTTAAAAGATGTACCTGCCACAACATTAGGCGCGATTGTCATTAAAGAAGCGTTACGTCGTGCAGGAATTCAACCGGATCAAGTGGATGAAGTCATAATGGGAAATGTTCTGCAAGCAGGACTAGGACAAAATCCAGCTCGCCAAGCAGCAATAGAAGCGGGACTTCCAAAAACAGTTCCGGCTATGACAATTAATAAAGTTTGTGGTTCCGGTTTAAAGACGGTACACCTTGCTTCACAAGCCGTTGCAGTAGGTGAAGCAGACATCGTTGTGGCTGGCGGGTTTGAAAATATGAGCCAAGCACCTTATCTATTAAAAAATGCTCGCTCCGGCTTTAAAATGGGCAATCAAAACCTAATTGATAGCATGATTCATGATGGATTATGGTGTGCATTTAACGATTATCATATGGGGGTAACAGCAGAAAATTTAGCTTCTCAATATCATATTACGCGACAAGAACAAGATGAGTTCGCGGCACGTTCCCAAGCTCGTGCAGCAAAAGCGATTGAGGAAGGGAAATTCAAAGATGAAATTGTGCCAGTAGAAATTCCTCAACGCAAAGGGGATCCAATTATTTTCGATGCAGATGAATTTGTACGCCCTGGCACAACGGTAGAAAAATTATCCGCATTACGTCCAGCTTTCAAAAAAGATGGAACAGTCACTGCTGGAAACGCTTCCGGAATTAACGATGGTGCTGCAGCAGTTGTGGTCATGTCTAAGAAAAAAGCGGAAGAGTTAGGAATTAAACCGCTCGCTTCGATTGTGGCAAACGCTGCAGTTGGGGTAGATCCTGCGATTATGGGTATTGGTCCAGCTGAAGCTGTTCGAAAAGCTTTAAAGAAAGCTGACTTAACGCTCGATCAAATCGATTTAATTGAAGCAAATGAAGCTTTCGCAGCTCAGTCTATTGCTGTTGATCGCGAACTTCACTTTGATTCTGATAAACTAAATGTAAATGGTGGAGCAATTGCCCTTGGACATCCAATCGGTGCAAGTGGAACACGTATTTTAGTGACGCTTCTTCATGAAATGCAAAAACGAGATGTGAAGTACGGGCTTGCCACACTTTGCATTGGTGGTGGACAAGGAGTCGCAACAATTATTCAACGATAAGCTGTTGTTTCCACCGCAAAAAAGTAAGCAGGTGAGAATATGGCTAAAAAGAATAAGAACACTAATCATCAAGCAACAAATGAAGGGATTACTCTTCAAGATCAACTAGATAGCGAGTTAATCGCAAAATTAAAAGAAGCAAAGAAAGAATTAGCCGCTGAGGAAAAAAGAAAAGAGGAAGAACGACAAGCACAGCTCGAATTTGAAAGAAAACAGCGGGAGAAAAATATGAGCTTTGCAGAATTGCTTGAAAAGTATGGAGATAAAGGCTCTAAGTACTAATAAAAAGGTGTCGCAAAATAATGCGACACTTTTTTCATTTAGTGTGCTTAAAGATTGATTCGTATCTCTGTCTCGGTAATGAGTTCTTCAATCATCATACCTCAATCTACGTATCACATACATAAAAGGGAATTTCCAGAAAAAACGCCCTGCGCTTATTTTTTCTTGCGAAGGGCGTAAGTAATAAACAAAATAATAAACCAAATCGGAGTAAGTAAAACCGCTATTCTTGTTTCTTCGGAAATCAACATCACGACTAATACAGCCACAAAAAATATCAACACAACATAATTTACAAATGGTGCAAGAGGAGCTTTAAAAATGGATGTTTTATGTAAATCCGGTCTTTTTCTTAAATAAATTATATGAGTAATTAAAATAATGCTCCAAACCCAAATAAAACAGATAGCACTAATTGTGGTGACAATACTAAAAGCTGTATCTGGAATAATATAACTTAATAGAGCCCCTATTGAAACAACGATGGAAGAAATGAAAAGTGCATTTCCAGGGACAAAGTTTTTATTTAATGTTGATAGGAATTTTGGCCCTAGATGGTTCTTACTTAAATTGTACATCATCCGGCTTGTTGAAAATAAACCGCTATTTCCGGCAGAAGCGGCTGATGTTAACACAACGAAATTGATAATGCCGCTAGCCAGTGGAATTCCTGCCAAAGTAAAGACTTGTACAAACGGGCTATTGGTAGCACTTAATTCAGTCCAAGGATTAATGCATAAAATGACAAAAATTGCTCCTACATAAAACAGCAATATACGAATGGGAATTTTATTGATAGCAGAGGGTATATTTTTTTCGGGATTCGAAGTCTCCGCTGCTGCTACCCCCACAAGTTCAACTCCTACAAAAGAGAATACGACCATCTGGAATGCAAAAAGGAATCCAATCATACCATTTGGAAAAATTCCACCATGACTCCAAATATTGCTTACTGACACATGACCAGTATCCGTTTCAAATCCAATAATGATTAAGAAAATACCGATTACAATTAAAGCAATAATCGTAATTACTTTAATAATTGCAAACCAAAATTCCAACTCTCCAAATAGTTTTACAGTTAATAGATTTAATAAGAGCAATAAAATAATCGCAATCAATGTTGGAATCCATTGAGGGATATCGAACCAATAACGAACATACACACCAACGGCAATTACATCAGCCATCGCTGTCATAATCCAGCAGAACCAATATGTCCATCCTGTTACATACCCTGCCCAAGAACCTATGTAATCTGTAGCGAAATCGGTAAAGGATTGATACCCAGCATTGGATAACAGCATCTCTCCTAGGGAACGCATCACAAAAAATAGGGCAGTCCCAACAATAAGATAAACTAATAAAATGGATGGACCTGCTTTAGAAATTGCAGCACCAGATCCTAAAAACAGTCCAGTACCGATTGTTCCCCCGATTGCAATTAGTTGTACATGCCTGTTTTTTAATTCTCTTTTTAATTCTTTCTGTTTCATCTTGTTGCCCCCAAGACTCGTTAACTAGGAAAGGAATGACAATTTGCACTTTCCTAATCTTAGTTATCACTTTTTTTAAACAAAATCATCATTTTTTTTGATGACAACTTCAAAATTCTATCAATAAACTATTTTTCTTTCAATATCTTATATCGAAATAGAATTCGCAAACGTAATTTTGAGTAGAAAATACCAACCAGGGCAGAATTTTTAACAAGGTTTTGACACTGCTCGTATTATCATCCCGGAACTAACAAGAGCTCAAGCGGTAAAAGTAATAAACATGCTTTTCAAACGAGGGCCATTAACTAATGTAGAAACTCCAACGTTTTCAGATGTTCCAAAAACCCATTGGGCTTTCAGCGAAGTGGAAGAAGCAGTAAGAGAGCAGATATATAATTAGATGATAATAGATAAAAAGCAAAACAACCTAGCAAATAGAAGCTAGGTTGTTTTTTTGCAATCTAATAAGATTTTCGATTCAACAAATATTTTATAAAAAAATATATCTTTAGACAAAAAATAAAAGTAATGGCACCTGCCGTATCAATTAAAACATCATCAAACACACCAGTACGTCCATCTACGAAAGTTTGGTGATATTCATCTAACATGGCAATGAAGAATGTAACTACACAAGAAATAACCGCTGCAAATGTCCATTTCAATCGACGAAATAGCAAATATAAGAGCACGGCAACGATTCCATAGCCAATAAAATGCAATGTTTTACGAATCAAAAATTCAACGAAATAATAATATCCACGGGTTTCGACAGAAATCGTTCTCCCCCAATATGTTACTTCAATTTTACTTAACAAGTCATAAAAAGGTTGGTTGCTTAGAAGCACTCTTAATTCAGGAACAATAGTCTGCTGTTCATAAGGCATGCTAGAAAGATAATATAAAATGATTAGCGAAGTGATGACGAAAAACAAATATTTCTTCATCGGTGATCAGTATATATTTCTTGTTTTGTAATACTTTGAATAAAAGAAATGTCGGTGATGTTTTGAGCTTCTTCATAAGCCTTCATATTTATCAGCAGCTGTTCCTTTGTTCTTGCTCCAACAACAATGGATGCTACAGCAGGTTGACTCAAATTATAAGCAATCGCAGCAGGGTGAACCGATCCGTATTGCGATTCAATTTTTTCTAAAATAGAGACAAGCTCTTCTTTCGAGTAATTCAAATAGGAATCGACTTTTTCCACTCGTTTTTTCCACTCATCCGTCAATAATCCCTTTGCAATGGAACCTCGTGTAACAATCGAAACGCCTTTTTCTTCAAAGAAAGGTAGCCATTCCTCTGGTCGTCTATCCAAAATGCTAAATTGCATCATATTGGATACGGCTTGGCTGCGTTCAAAAAAGGATTGAAAAACATTTGGACGAATGGAAGATATGCCGTACTCCCGAATGAGTCCTTCCTTTTTTAATTTCTCAAAAGTGTCGATGATGTCATCCCATGGATCGTCGATAGTGCCGCCATGAAGTTGATATAAATCAATATAATCGGTTTTTAATCGGCGTAAACTTTCTTTTACTCCTTCTTCAATATGTTCTTTTGATGCATCCCAATACCAGCCATCACCGTTAACATTCCAGCGATTTCCGACCTTTGTAGCAATGAATACTTGGTCTCGATAGGGCTTTAACAGTTCACCGACAATTTCTTCATTAATGCCTTTATTATATAAATCAGCTGTATCAAAATAATTAATGCCACATTCGATAGCTGTTTCAATTACTGGTTTTGCTTCTTCTAAGTTTGTTGGAAGGGACATGCACCCTAAACTGATTTCGGAAATTTCAAAAGCACTTGTACCTAATCTACGTTTTTTCATCGAATCCCCGCTTTCTTTCTTACATTTACTCAAACGATTGGATATAGAAAAATTATCATAAAACATGCTCAAAATCTAGTAATATCAAGGAATGTAGGGGTTTGAAGTTATGCTCTAAACCCGATTTTAACTCCATTTTGATTTAAAAATGTCTATCAATGCACGATAAAGGCTCAAGACTTAGAGTATGCCAATACTTGGAATAAAACAACAATCTATTGTGGTATATTTTACAAATTTATAATTAAATGTTAGAAGGTTTTATAGACTACAACATTGTTTAGACTTTCGGAAATCTAATTAAATGGTATTTTTCGTTGTCTGTAAACGAAATGCATCGTTGGTGATGGGAAAAATATCCAACACTTACCTCCAAAATCTTCATAAAAAATGATAAAATATACAAAATTTTAGAATGGTGGGGGTTATGAAATATCTTTTAAATATTAGTTTGTTATTGATTGTGATGTTGGTAGGTTGTGAATCGAATTTTGATGATCGTGTTAGTGAGGTTGAATATGCAAAAGAAATCATACACGAAGAACTAGATAATGAAAAGGATACTGAAGAACTAGATAAAAGATTTCAATCACGATTTCCAGACGCTAATGTATATAATAAGATTTGGTCTGATGTAACAAATGATGGCGTTGATGATCTAATCATTGTGTTTGACACGAATGATTTAAAAACAAATTTTGCTGTACTGACAGAAGGAATGTTTAATGCAGTATCTTTCAATGATATGAATAGCGATATTGTTTTTAGTAAAGGTAGTGAGTCAATAAAATTATTAGAAAATCCGAATCGGTTGTTTTTTTTCCATGCATGATAACAAGAAAAATTTTGATTTTGAACTTGAAGTAACAGTTGAATATGACAAAGAGAAAAATGATTCGAATATTGTAATAAAATCCATTGATTAACGATATTCTTGTTTTTATTTTCGATATTGCAGTTAAACTTTTCGATTTCAGTCCATTCTCTTTGCAGATATCATAAATGCTATTAGTGGAATGGGAAGATTATCTTGATTGGGCATGAAACAACAAGACATTCAAAATATTAATCTTTTTCATTCATAGTGTTTTGCCTTCGCGAGAAATCGAAGTTCCAACTACCTTGCGATTGGTGGTATCGGTGTTTTTTTAGTCATTACTTATTATAATCCTAAACCTTAAAAATGGAAGGCGACCCTATAGAGTGTGAGGTGCCTTTCATTTAATATATCTTTTCGGCTACAACAAAATTCAGAAAATATATAATTTATTTATATCAAAAAACACCCTCTAAACCTTTTTAGTCTCAACTTTCTTTCAAAATATTCAATCATACTTCTCCCTTCTACATTTGTTGAAGTAGATATCATCGCTCATCATCTAAATCATTATCAAAAAATGATTTTTTCTTTTCCTCTGTAATACCAAATTTCTTCTCAATTGCTTGTCCAACGATTGAACTGTTAATCCCTCTTCTAACTGCAGTTTCGATAACAACAAAAAGAATTATTAAACTAACTATATATAGAATTATTGAAGCCATAGGTATCACAAAAATCCCTCCATCGTCATTTTGTTAAATCCACTAATAGCATCTTATTTAATGCTTAAACTCTTAATCGAAATAAATAATTTTCCTGCAGAATTCATAATTGTATCCCTAATCCATTGGAGTTCATTCATAGTAGTAATTTTTGCCCGTACGGAAACTTCTGTTTTTTCACGGAGAATGCTATCAATTTCAAATTGACTTTCTAGTAACATATCTAAAAATATCTGTAATTTATCCTCTCTTTTTTTCCCGATATAAAATATAATTTTAATTTTATATTTTCTTTCGGAAAGTAAATACTGATTCAATGCCCAAATGTAATTTTTTGTTTTTTCATCAAAGTGACTGGGATCACTAAAAATTTTTGCTTGTCCACAGTGCTGGCAAATGGCTGAGTAGCGAACATGATATACACCAATACCTGGCTCTTCAACATTTACATATACTTCATAAGGAATGAACACATCATAGGTACAGAAACTGCAAATAATTGGCTCATCAAAAATCGTAATTCGGCTTTTTAAGGGACGTAAAGACTCATCTGTTCTGCTCATTTTTTATCACTTCCGTGTACTCAATAATCGATATGTGTTTTTGCAAAGAATGGTCATACCGAAATTTTTCTTGAAACAATCGAATATCACCACAAGATGTACAGGTAAAAGATTGCAATGTCAGTTTCTCTTTTTCATCCTTATTGAAAGTTACTCTATCCAAATAAACCTCGCGATGTGTAAATTCATTGTTTTGGCAAAATGAACAAATCAGTTGTTGATTACGAATTTTTATTTGATAAATGCCTTTTCTTCTAACCAACTTTTCACTCCTACACAAAACCTATACTTTATTTTACCATATTTTGAATAACTTGGATTTCTAGTGATGTAAAAATAGAATCTAAGGCTTTCAATTGTTAAAACTCATATGAATGTATAAAACTACCTAAATTACTGTAAAAGTGGGATTTAGAAGACGATCACTGTTTTATCAATTTGCGACAAAGCAAGTTCTATTAACAAAATAGCATCCAGAAATTTTACCATCTTCACCATTTTAGAGAATCTTGGAAAAATTTAATGATTCGCTTTTGGCGATTTCTGTTATACAAATTACTTTTCATTTAAAGAACTAATGGTACAATGAATTCTGTAATAACGACAAGCGAGGAATTAGTATGAAAAAATTTGAAGAAAAAACGATTCATTCGACAGAAATTTTCAAAGGGAAAGTAGTTTCTTTAAAAGTAGATGATGTATTATTGCCGAATGGAAAGCAGTCGAAGCGCGAAATTATTCATCATCCAGGAGCAGTTGCGATTATTCCAATTACCAATGAAGGAAAGATTGTTTTAGTAGAACAATATCGAAAAGCGTTGGAACGTTCAATAATTGAAATTCCAGCAGGGAAGTTGGAACGAGGAGAAGATCCAGCCGTCTGTGCACGAAGAGAATTGGAAGAGGAAACAGGTTATGGTGCAAGACAATTGACGTATATTCAATCTTTTGCAACATCTCCAGGATTCGCAAATGAAATCATTCATCTTTATGCGGCAAAAGATTTATATAAAATAGAAGAAAAACGAGAATTGGATGAAGATGAATTTGTATCCATCATAGAAGTAACGTTAGAAGAAGCGGAAGAAATGGTAAAAAACCAGCAAATCTATGATGCGAAAACAGCATTTAGCGTGCTTTGGGTAAAATTAAACGAAATGTAAAATTATGAAGAGCGAAATTTTGATAGAATTTACTAAAATTCGTACTAATAAACCCCGTGGACGAGCATAAGCTGTAACAACGAAAGGAGAATGCTTATGTTTCGTTCCGTACAAGTTATACAATATGGATTTTTACTAGCAATAGGTTTTGTTAGTGGGGTTATTTGTTTCCAAGCTTTTTCTTTGGACAAGTCTATGAATCTTATTAAGTTAGTGGATCCGCGTGTGTTAGAACTATCAGATGTCACTATGTGGCAAACGATATTACCAATTGTTGCATGGGGATTATTTGTATTATTTTTTACAACTCACCCATATCTCCATTTTTTTGCTAGACTAGTAGTAGCTGTAAAGGCCACATTTTTTGGTTTCGGATCGGTATTTTTGTTAACTCAACAAGAATCGATTCTTGTCTATAGTGTTTGGTGGTTTCCATTTCAGCTAATTTATTGTATCTTACTATTAGCGCTATGTTCTGTATTTGGAACTAGAAAAGTAGGGCCGAATCGTAAGTTTGTTTTTAATAAACATTTATTTATTACATTAATGGTTGCTTTTACAGTGATGTGCGTTGGGGAAATGTTCGTTATTTCATATATCATTAATTAGTCCCCTAATCTTGTAATTAATTTTAGACTTTTGTTATAATGGAATGTGTTTAGGAGGGCGTCATATGGAAAGCCGTATTGATCGTATAAAAAAGCAATTACATAGTGCTGGCTATAAACTGACGCCACAGCGTGAAGCGACAGTTGCAGTACTATTAGAACATGAAGAGGATCATTTAAGCGCAGAAGATGTATATCTATTAGTAAAAGAAAAAGCGCCTGAAATTGGTCTAGCTACCGTGTACCGCACTCTAGAATTATTAACAGAACTAAAAATTGTCGATAAAATTAATTTTGGAGATGGCGTTTCCAGATATGATCTTCGACAAGAAGGTGCAAAACATTTCCATCATCACCTAGTATGTATTGAGTGTGGTTCAGTAGATGAAATTCAAGAAGACTTATTAGAAGAAGTAGAAATGGTAGTAGAAAAGCGATGGAATTTTATAATTAAAGACCATCGTCTCACATTCCATGGAATTTGTCATCGTTGCCAAGAAAAACATGATCATGAAGATGAGTAATCCCTAAATAGGTAATCCTATTTAGGGATTTTTTGTCGAATAATCGTTAGAAATTCAAATGCTTGCGAAATCGGTTGAAATACTTGCAGAATTGTAAAGTTTGCACGATTTTTCGCAATAAAATGCAAAATGATGATTATAGAGAATATCAATTATTTAGGATTTCTTGCATCTGATTCCTAATAAAAAAATGTTAAATCTTGTATGCTTTCATAAAAATCTCTATCATTTTATATAAAGGAAGGGACAGGTGAGAAAATGAAAGAAGCGCAAGAAGCCGTCCTAGATTATCTCCATTTTCTAAGAGTAGAACGGCAATATTCTGAAAATACGTTAGCATCTTATAGAAGGGATTTAGAAGATTATATTGAACATTTACATAAAGGGCAAAAATTAGAGAGGTTAAATGATGTTGATCGTACTAGAATTCTAGTCTATTTGGAGCATTTAAGGGATAATGGCAAATCTTCTCGAACGATTGCCCGCCACATTTCATCAATCCGTTCATTCCATCAATTTTTATTAAGGGAAAAAATCACTGATCATGATCCTACAGTACATTTGGAAATGCCTCAAATTGTAAAGACATTGCCGAAAGTGTTATCCATTGCAGAAATCGAAGCATTAATACATGCGCCTGATCGTTCAAAACCCCAAGGCATCCGTGATGTGGCTATGATTGAATTGCTCTATGGTACGGGTATGCGGATTAGTGAATGTATTGAACTTAATTTAGAAGATGTGCATTTATCGATGGGATTTGTGCGCATTTATGGAAAAGGTGGAAAAGAGCGAATTGTTCCTCTAGGAAAGAGCGCACTTTATGCATGTGAAACATATTTGCAACAAGCTCGCCATCTGTTGCAAGGGAATTATCCAAAAACAGATGCGTTCTTCATTAACCGTAGAGGAAAACGTTTAACGCGGCAAGGATGTTGGAAACTACTGAAACAGCATGCTTTAGCTGCAAATATAAAAAAGGAAATGACTCCCCATACATTACGTCATAGCTTTGCCACACATTTAATTGAAAACGGAGCGGATCTTCGCTCGGTACAAGAAATGTTAGGACATGCGGACATTTCTACAACTCAAATTTATACACATATTAGTAAAACAAGACTTTCAGAAGTATATAAGCAATTCCATCCTCGTGCGTAGATTGTCAATGATAAGGAGGAAAAAAATGAAACCATTTAAAAGAATTCATTTAATCGTATTGGATTCAGTAGGAATTGGGGAAGCACCAGATGCAGAAAAATTCGACGATGTTGGAAGCGATACGTTAGGTCATATAGCAGAAGAGATGAATGGTTTACGCATGCCCAATATGGAGGCGTTAGGTTTAGGAAATATCCGAGAAATAAAAGGTATAAAAAAGGTTTCTAGACCGAAAGCCTATTACGGAATGATGCAAGAAGCTTCAGCAGGAAAAGATACGATGACCGGTCATTGGGAGATTATGGGGTTGCGAGTAGATCAACCTTTTAAAGTATATCCAAATGGATTCCCAGATGAGCTAATTAAGCAACTAGAAGAGAAAACGGGTCGGAAAGTAATTGGGAATAAACCTGCAAGCGGAACCGCCATTATTGAAGAACTAGGACAGGAGCATATGGAGACGGGAGCAATTATTGTCTATACATCCGCTGATCCAGTTCTTCAAATTGCTGCTCATGAAGACATTGTCCCATTAGAAGAACTTTATAAAATTTGTGAAATTGCACGAAATCTAACTCTAGAGCCGGAGTATTTAGTTGGGCGTGTGATTGCTCGACCTTTTGTAGGAACACCTGGAAACTTTTCTCGTACTGCGAATCGACATGATTATGCAATCAAGCCGTTTGGAAGAACGACGATGAATGAACTTAAAGATCATGGTTTTGATGTGATTGCCCTTGGGAAAATTTCGGATATCTATAACGGTGAAGGAGTAACGGAAGCCATTCGCACGAAAGATAATATGGACGGAATGGATAAATTAGTAGAAGTGTTAAAACGAGATTTCCACGGATTAAGTTTTTTAAATTTAGTAGATTTCGATGCGTTGTATGGACATCGACGAGACCCAATTGGCTATGGAAAAGCGTTGGAGGAATTCGATCAGCGATTACCAGAAGTGTTCGAGTTGTTAAAAGAAGACGATTTATTCATCATTACGGCAGATCACGGAAATGATCCAACCTTTAAAGGAACAGACCATACTCGTGAATATGTACCATTGCTCGTATATTCGAAAAGATTCAAAGAAACAGGAGATTTAGGTTTGAGAGAGACTTTTGCGGATATTGCAGCAACAATTGCTGAAAACTTTAACGTTCCCGCACCGGCAAATGGTACGAGCTTTTTGTCTAATTTAATTTAACGGGGTGAGTCAAATGAGAATGGTGGATATTATTGAGAAAAAGAGAGATGGTAAGGAGCTTTCAACGGAAGAAATTCAATTTTTTGTAAAAGGATATACAGAAGGTTCAATCCCAGATTATCAAGCTGCAAGTTTACTGATGGCCATTTATTTTCAAGATATGACAGAAAAGGAACGAACAGATTTAACAATGGCGATGGTAGAATCAGGGGATACCATTGATTTATCCGCCATACAAGGAATTAAGTGTGATAAACATTCTACAGGTGGTGTTGGAGATAAAGTGACCATTTGTTTATCTCCTATGGTGGCTGCTTGTGGAGTTCCAGTTGCGAAAATGAGTGGGCGCGGGTTAGGACATACTGGTGGAACGATTGATAAACTTGAATCTATTCCAGGCTTTAAAGTGGAACTATCTAGCGGGGAGTTTATTCAACAAGTCAATAACATCAAAATGGCAGTTGTTAGTCAAAGCGGAAATTTAACGCCCGCGGATAAAAAAATCTATGCTTTAAGAGATGTGACAGGTACCGTACCTAGTATTCCTCTCATTGCGAGTTCCATTATGTCCAAAAAAATTGCGAGTGGTGCTGATGCCATTGTTTTAGATGTAAAAGTCGGTGAAGGGGCATTTATGAAAACAGTAGAAGAGGCAGAAAAGTTAGCCCATGCAATGGTGAAAATCGGCAATCAATTAGGAAGAAGAACGATTGCCATATTATCCGATATGAGTCAACCGCTCGGCTATGCTGTCGGAAACGCCCTTGAAGTAAAAGAAGCAATTGAAGTGCTAAAAGGGAATGGCCCGGAAGATGTAAAAGAGCTTTGTTTAACCCTTGGCTCACAAATGGTTTATCTTAGTGGCAAAGCACAAACCCTAAAAGAGGCTAGGACGAAGGTGGAAAATGTATTAGCAAACGGAAAAGCATTGGAAGTGTTTAAAACATTTATTGCTTCTCAAGGTGGAAATCCATCAATTGTGGATGACCCAACTTTATTACCACAGGCAAAATTTCAAGTTGAGATTCCAGCAACTGAGTCAGGTTATGTAGAAAAAATAATTGCCAACGAAATCGGTGTAGCCGCTATGATTTTAGGGGCTGGAAGGGCAACAAAAGATTCCGAAATTGATTTATCTGTTGGAATCGTGATAAATAAAAAGGTTGGAGACTATGTTGAAAAAGGTGAACCACTAGCAACGATTCATTCAAACCGAGAAAATATCAATGAGATTAAAGAAAGAATATATTCGAACATCTTCATATCGAATCAAAAAGTAGAAGCTCCTTCTTTGATTAAAGGGATTGTTGCAGAATGAAATATTAGCTTGTAGTAATACACGCAAAATGAATAGACGATTTAAAAAGAGTGAATGGTGAGTTTTCCAATTCGCTCTTTTTCGTTTTCTTGCAATTTGTGATGGTTATTAATAAAAGGGTTCGATAGTCTTAATTTAAGAGACTAAAAAAGTTCTAAATTTTTCATAAAAAATATGACAAAAATATGAAAAATGTATATTATTAACTTAATAAAGCCATAAAAGAGAAAATTAAAGAAGGGATAAGAGTGGGTAAAATTTGGCGGGGGAGATTTGAAGGGTATTCGTTAAATTCTTTTAAAAAAGATTTAGTTTCAGGGACAATTGTTGGAATAGTCGCTATTCCTTTAGCGATGTCTTTTGCGATTGCCTCTGGTGTGAAGCCAGAGTATGGAATTTATACGGCAATTATTGCGGGGATTCTTATTTCACTATTTGGGGGATCGAAATATCAAATTGGTGGACCAACAGGTGCTTTTGTTCCTATTTTATTAGGCGTTGTACTTGTATATGGCTATGAAGATTTGCTGCTTGCCGGTCTGATGGCGGGAATTATGCTCGTATTAATGGGTGTATTGCGACTAGGAGTGCTTATACAATATATTCCTAGACCTGTTACAATCGGTTTTACTGCTGGGATTGCAGTAATCATTTTTACTGGACAAATTGCTAATTTTCTAGGATTGCAAGGTTTGGAGCAGCATGAGCGTTTCATTGATAACATGCGAGAAATCGCCTCTCATTTGAATACAATGAATGTCTATAGTATTTTTATTGCAATATTATGTTTGGCTATCATCCTCATTACTCCAAAAGTGTTGCCAAAAGTGCCGGGGCCATTAATGGGCATTGTTATTTCGTCAGTTGTTGCTGCTATTTTCTTTAATGGACAAGTGGCTACCATTGGTTCTACTTACGGAGCTATTCCTAACACATTGCCACAATTAAAATTACCGGAAATTTCCCTTGAACGATTGGTGTCCTTGTTGGGGCCAGCTTTTGTCATCGCCATGTTAGGTGCAATCGAGTCATTGTTATCTGCAGTAGTTGCTGATGGCATGACAAATAGTAAACACAATTCAAACCGTGAATTAATTGGACAAGGTATAGCGAATATGGTGACGCCACTATTTGGTGGTATTCCTGCAACTGGTGCAATTGCCCGCACAGCAACGAATATTAAGTTCGGAGCTACATCGCCTATGTCTGGTGTTATTCACGGACTATTTGTTCTCATCACATTATTGTTATTTGCGCCTTTAGCTGTGCATATTCCGTTAGCAAGTTTAGCTCCTGTGTTAATGGTTGTTGCATGGAATATGAGTGAGCGTAAACATTTTGCTCATGTATTAAAACTAAAATCAGGGGATTCACTTGTATTAATTATTACGTTTTTACTGACTGTTTTTACAAGTTTAACAATCGCAGTGTTTGTAGGATTGTTGTTGGCCATCTTGTTATTTGTGAAACGAATGAGCGACATGTTGATAGTGTCGAAAGTATTGCCCGACCATAAAAATAACGGAAAAGTTCAATCACATGTCGTAAGTGAATCTCGGGATTGTCCTCAAATTAGTATTTATACGATTGAAGGTCCACTGTTTTTCGGTGCAGCCCAAACCTTTGAAGAACGAATTTTAAAGTCCCTTCACTATAAACCGCAAATTCTTGTACTTCGAATGGGGAAAGTGCCATTTATTGATGCAACTGGTGAGGCATATTTGAGAAATATTGTTCGCAATTTTAAATCACAAGGTGGACGACTGCTTGTAACAGGCGTACAACCAAGTTTGAAAACATTATTAAATAAAAGTGGTTTAACAAATGAAATAGGTGAACATAATTTTTTCGAACATACTGGAGATGCCATTAATTGCGCATTAGGATGCGTTAACCGAAACAGTTGTATTGGATGTAAACATTACGCTTTCCGTGAATGCGAAGAATTATCAACAACAAAAATTAGTTAAAATGATTGAAAGGACAGATTTGACCATATTTTGGATCAAATCTGTCCTTATTAGTGCGCCTGGCATGGGTGTAATCTATAGGGTGTAAGTCCCGAACTGTGAAGGCAGAAGTAACAGTTAGCTTAACGCAAGGGTGTCCGTGGTGACGCGGAATCTGAAGGAAGCGAGCGGCAAACTTCCGGTCTGAGGAACACGAACTTCATATAAGGCTAGGTATCATTGGATGAGTTTGCTAAACAAAACAAAGTCCTTTCTGCCAAAGGTGGTACAGAGTAAATGAAGCAGATAGATGGAAGGAAAGATTACATTCTTACCCGGGGAGGTCTGGCGGATATGTGAAGTACGCTTCATAACCTACTTAGTGATAAGTAGCTGAACCGTCAGAAGTCAGCAGAGGTCATAGTATTAGTTGGTTTAGAACTACTAAGAAGGACCGAACAATTAAGAGAGAATAGCCCTTGGCATTCAGTGAGTCATGATGAACACAGAAAACGTAGTACCTCACTTGAGGAAGGAAGCGGTGAATCCCGTGGGAGACCTCTTGGAGGGTGGAGTGACCACTGGCATAAAGAGAACAGCTATTCACGGAAGTTATAAAGACTTGCGTCAATCATCTTAATTGAACCGCCGTATACGGAACCGTACGTACGGTGGTGTGAGAGGACGGGAGTTAATCGCTCCCTCCTACTCGATTGTTTAAAATTCTTCCTTTTTTTCCATACTAAAGCTGATTAGGTAATCTCTTCTTAACTTGACGTTTCATGATGACGCCAAATTCCAGTGCAAAAAAGCATAGGTCAAGTGGAATAAGGGAAGGCGGGTTGGATAACTGAATTGTAGGATTGAAGCATTATTTGCTTTAAAGACAATTGCATGCTGTGAATTAATAGATTTATGAATAGATGACGCCTTTCCAGATGAGCTTGCAATCCGTTTATCGACTTCTACTAGCGTACTTCGTTATTTCGCAAGCTCGTCAAATTGATTCGTTTGTATAGGTGGTGGATGAAGAAAACATAAGAAACGAGTAAAACATATTATTAAAAGATTTTGTCGTATTTTTACTAGTTTCGGCGAATTTCTTCTACTATTGTCAACCGAAAGGGATTTTGACGTGCTATGTGGAATTGCGAAGGGAGGAGGCGATGTAACGGATGAATTTTGAAATAAATATGGAAAGAGATATTGCCATCATTCGACTATATGGCGAATTGGATCATCATGAAACCGAAAAAATTCGTACTCACATTTCTCAAACGATTTTAAAAGGAAATCTGCACACTATCATTTGGAATTTAGAGAGATTAAATTTTATGGACAGTTCAGGGATTGGCCTCATCTTAGGCCGCATGAGAGAGTTAAGTGCGGTCAATGGACAAACCATCATTTTAAACCCTTCAAATACGATGAAAAAAATATTTCAATTTTCGGGGTTAAGCAAGTATGTGATGGAGGGTAAAGAAGAAGAGGCGATCTTATATGCAAGGGGGATTGTGAATGGATAATGAAATGACACTTTCATTTGTAGCTTTAAGTGAAAATGAGAGCTTAGCGAGAATTGCAGTAACAAGTTTTGTGGCTCAATTAGATCCAACAATTGATGAACTATCTGAATTCAAAACGATTGTTTCAGAAGCTGTATCCAATGCAATCATTCATGGATATGACGAGGATGGCAAAGGGATTGTCACTGTCCATGCAGTTCGCGAAGGAGATGTCGTTTCAGTAGCTGTGAAAGATCAAGGAAAGGGGATTCCAGATATTAAAAAAGCTATGGAGCCTTTGTTTACGACAAAGGCAGATATGGAACGGTCTGGAATGGGCTTTACAATCATGGAAAGTTTTGCAGATCATCTTCAAGTGGAATCTGAACCTGGTGTTGGTACGGTCGTTACTTTTTCCAAAAAATTTCACTCGATGAAAATGACGCAAATATCTTAACAACATGAGTGAAATTCAACACCTTTGCGTTTTAAAAGAATAATTTTTGAATTGGATGCCAATATTAAAGGTATTTGGAAGAAGTAAGGGGGATGAGGACAATCGAACAGCCGTCCAATGTTTTGTTAACGCAAGAAGAGATGCGGGAGCTCATTAAGCTTGCTCAGGCCGGCGATATGGAAGCACGTAAACAGATGATTGAAGGAAATACGCGGCTCGTTTGGTCGATTGTTCAACGCTTTGCTTCTCGCGGAGTAGAGCTTGAAGACCTATTTCAAATTGGTTGTATTGGATTAATGAAATCGGTGGATAAGTTTGATTTATCATATGATGTAAAGTTTTCAACCTATGCTGTTCCCATGATTATCGGAGAAATTCAGCGCTTTTTGAGAGATGATGGAATGGTGAAGGTTAGCCGTTCCATCCGAGAGTTAAATTATAAAATACGTCAAGTCACCGATGAATACTTAAAGACCAATGAGAAGCCGCCTTCAGTCTCAGAATTAGCTGAAATGCTTGGTGTGTCACAAGATGAAATTTTAGTGGCAACTGATGCAATGAGAGATCCGGCGTCTCTTCATGAACAGTTGTTTGAGTCAGAGGGAGACTCCATTACGTTAATGGATCAAATGAAGGATGAAAAATCTGAATTACCGTTTCAATATATTTCATTAAAAGAAGTATTGAAAAAGCTTGATAAGCGAGAACAAGCAATCATTTACTTACGTTATTATTTAGATTTAACGCAAACGGATATTGCTGAAAGGCTTGGCATATCTCAAGTTCAAGTATCAAGGCTAGAAAAGAAAATCTTAGCCCAATTAAAACAATGGATGGATACTTCATCAAATACATCAAGTAAAACAAAAAAGACGGTGAATAAATGACGAACAAAATTTTTGCATCATTGGATGAAGCGAAAGAGTTCTTATATTCAAAATTTGGTAAAGATGAATCTTTCGATGTCTGCATTAAAGAAGTTCATGTCAAAGATTTGCCTGTACTATGCGTATATATCAGCGGTCTTGTTGATGGAATGACGCTCACTGTGCAATTAACACCGCTTTATTTTGATAGTGAAGAAAAACAATCTGCTCATCCGGTTAAAAATGACGACATCTATTTTGACAATATGTTCAACTTTTATGGAAAAGCTGAGCCGAAAGATAAAGAAGAATTTCTGCTCGGCGTTTTAAGTGGTCAAGTTGGGTTTGTGACAAAACAAGGCTACGCCTACTTAACAGAGATAAGAAGTTATCCAGGTCGTCAACCGGATGAACCGGATAATGAAAAAGTTATTCGAGGTTCCCGAGATGGGTTTGCTGAAAACATTATGCTAAATACGGCGCTCATTCGCAGGAGAATTCGAAGCCCAGAGCTGCGTTTTGAACTATATAAAATCACAACAAACGGAAGAACTGATGTTGCAATTGCCTATATTAAAGATATTGTCAATGACAAACATTTAAAGTGGTTGAAGCAACGTTTAGAAGAAATTAACCACGATGGATTGACGATGGCAGACAAAACATTAGAGGAGTGGATTTTTAAACAAAGGTTTCACCCAGTTCCGTTTGTTCGGTATTCGGAAAGACCAGATATTGTTGCCGCCCATTTGCTTGAAGGCCATATTGCCATTATCGTTGATACGTCTCCGTCGGTTATTTTGCTGCCGATTACGATCTTCCACTTAATGCAGCACGCCGAGGAGTATCGACAATCACCCTTTGTTGGTTCAACCGTTAGATTTTTACGTTATACTGCAATTCTTTTAAGTTTAACATTTATGCCGATTTGGTATTTGCTGGCCACCCATGAGCAATATTTACCGGAAGCACTTGATTTTATCGGTTCAAAAGAAGAATCGAATATTCCATTATTATTGCAAATCATCATTGCCGACTTAGGTTTGGAATATTTGAGAATTGCGGCAATCCATACACCAACGCCACTATCCACTGCAATGGGGTTAGTAGCGGGTGTAATCATTGGACAAATTGCCATTGATGTAGGTTTATTTTCACCTGAAGTTGTACTTTATGCAGCAGTTGTCGCAATATTTACTTTTTCCATTCCAACCTTCGAATTAAGTGTTTCCATAAAATATTTCCGTTTTATCGTATTAGGTTTAACAGCCTTATTTGGACCTAGTGGATTTTTCATCGGCTTCTTCTTCATCTTTTCGTATTTTTGTGCACTAAGGCCGATGCAAATTCCTTACATGTGGCCACTAATACCATTTTTCCCCAAAGCCTTTTTAAGGGTATTCATTCGATTCCCGATGGCAGACGATGCCCTCAGGCCATATATTGTTGGAGCAAAGCAGCGGAAACGTGTTTAAATTCAGTTGCGAAAGATGTGCGCCTATGTTAAAGTTCAAACATAAAACTAAAAATTTAAGGCTGTCCAGTGTCAAAATATTCAATCTATATTGTATAGATGATTTAATTCAAGGAAAGTTGGCGAAATTGGGCTTTCCTACCATTTTATCTGCTGACTGGTAGATGGAATTCATAAAGTTGAAATGGAATGCTTAGTGTTTAGCCGATCCTTAGAGGAAAAAGTTAGAATTTTTGACATGGACAGCTTATTTGTATACGGAGGGGAATCTATGCACTTATACGGAACTCAAACAATCGGAGAAAATGGCCATTTACATATCGGTGGTGTTGATACAGTTGAGCTAGCTAAAGAATATGGGACTCCACTAATCGTTTATGACCTAGAATTAATAAGAAATCGTGCTCGCGCATTTAGAGACACTTTTATTAAACATGGTGTTGAAGCACAAGTTGCATATGCATCGAAAGCATTTTCATGTATTGCAATCTATCAATTTGTTAACGAAGAAAATTTATCGCTAGATGTTGTGTCTGGTGGAGAATTATATACTGCTATAAAGGCAAACTTCCCCGCTGAACGCATTCATTTCCATGGAAACAATAAATCTTATGATGAATTAATCCTCGCCTTTGATGCAAAAATTGGTTGTATCGTTGTAGATAATTTCTATGAAATTGAACTATTAAAAGAAATTTCAGAATCTCGAAAACAATCGATGAATATTTTATTGCGTGTCACTCCTGGTGTGGAAGCACATACTCACGATTTCATTACAACTGGACAAGCAGATTCTAAATTTGGTTTTGATTTATATAACGGTCAAGCGGATGAAGCATTCAAGCTAGTTGCGAATCATGAATATTTAAATTTACTAGGTTTACATTGTCATATTGGTTCTCAAATTTTTGAAACGGACGGCTTTAGTTTAGCTGCAGGGAAATTAATTGAAAAAATTGGCGAATGGAACGATGCATTTGGCTTCCAATGTAAAGTACTTAATTTAGGCGGTGGCTTTGGCATCCGCTACACAGAAGAAGATCGTCCTCTTGAACCCCATGTGTATGTTGAAGAGATGGTCAAAACAGTAAAAGAGGAAGCTTCAAAACGTCGTTTAGCAATGCCTGAAATTTGGATTGAACCAGGACGTTCCCTAGTTGGAGATGCAGGAACTACATTATACACTATTGGTTCTCACAAAGTCGTACCAAATATCCGTGAATATATTGCAGTTGACGGTGGAATGAGCGACAATATTCGTCCAGCATTATACAATGCAAAATATGAAGCTGTCATTGCTAATAAAGCAAATCTGCCAAAAGATTACACTTATACTGTGGCTGGAAAACTATGCGAATCTGGTGATAAACTAATTGAGGATGCTCCTCTCCAACAAGCAGAACCTGGTGATATACTCGCAATTTTCTGTACAGGTGCTTATGGCTATGCAATGGCTTCTAATTATAATCGTGTGCCGAGACCAGCAGTTGTCTTTGTGGAAAAGGGTGCATATCAACTAGCAATTAGAAGAGAGAGCTATGAAGATATTATTTTAAACGATCAAGAATATCATTTAAACAAGGTGAATAAATTGTGAAATTTTCAAAATGGACATTGTTAGGATTTTTTGTCGTTTTTTGTTTAGTATGGGCATTGTTTTACATTTTTGTACTTATTCCTAAACTTCAGTAAATGAATTGAGATGCTGGTAATTTCTGGGTGAAATTTGATTCTTAATTTGAAATCGTGTACGATAGTAAAGAATGTTTGTATGCGATAAGAAAACGAGGGAATGATACATGTTAGTACGTTATAAAAAATCACTCGAAAAAATTGCGATGGGTTTACTTTCGTTTATGCCCCAAGAAAAGGACGTCAAAAAATTAATGGAAACAATGCAGTCTTATGAACAAGAAGACAATTGGCAATTATATTTATGGAAAAAAGATGATGAGTATGTAGGAATTGTAGGCGTATTAGAGGAAGATTCTGTAGCGACGATTCAGCACATTACGGTTGTTCCTTCCTATAGAGGTGAGGGAATTGCCAAGCAAATGTTAAAAGAATTAAAAACATGTGGTGAATATACAGAAATCAAAGCTTGTGAAGAAACAGAACCCTTTGTTAAGAAATGCTTACATAGCTTACAAGAGGCAGACGAAAATTAACGTCTGCCATTTCTTTTTTCTTCACGCATTGTTAGAATATCTGAACGATCGCGCAGCATATGCTTATGAAGAAGAAATTCATGGGACAACGGTGGAAGTGATGAAATCTTGCCATTGACTTTTTCTATTAAATCACGATTCATCAATTTGATTTGAATAGCTTTGTATGGTTGATTGTTTTCTATGGCATCAATACTTTTTAAACAATCGTTACATAATTGCTGAAAATCGATATAATCAAAAAATGGATGTCCTTGATTGGATAAAAATTTTTTGTAGGCTTTTCTCATTATGCGATGAGCGCCGCGAAGATTTCCTCTTCGCCAATGATATAAGCCGGTCGCCAATTGTATATACCCAACGAGAGGATGTTCTTTTTTTCCAGGTGCAATTGTCTTCCAATATTCCTCTAAAACTTCGTGACATTCAAAATAATCTTGATTACCATTGAAATATGCGCAAAAATCGATAAATAGCGGATGAAATAAGGGATGCATAGTGAATATGAACCTCTTTTCTCTATACTCATTTTTTAATATGAAACGCAAGGTGTGTGACATATGTATGAAGTAAAACTAGATGCTTTTCAAGGACCACTTGATTTATTATTGCATTTAATTCAACGTTTGGAAATTGATATATATGATATCCCGATGGCAGAATTAACCGCTCAATATATGGAGCATGTTCAAGCAATGAAGGTGCTGGAGTTGGATGAAGCCAGTGAATATTTAGTGATGGCTGCAACACTCCTTGCAATTAAAAGCCGGATGTTACTCCCGATTCATGAAGGGGAGATGGAAGAGACAGAATTTGAGGTGGAAGAACCCGATCCAAGGGAAGAATTAGTCCTAAAGTTAATTGAATATAAAAAGTATAAAGAAGCAGCAATTGAATTGAAAAAGATGGAAGAAAATCGACCAGAGAACTTTACAAAGCCGCCAAGTGACCTGTCTCCATTTATGCCGGATGAGCAACTTGCATTGTTTAATGCAGACGTCAATATTTATGATTTGCTGTACGCATTTCAAAAAATGCTTCGAAGAAAACAATTGAGAAAGCCATTAAAAACGACTGTAAAAAAACAAGATATTCCAGTTAAAGAACAAATGTTAAGAGTTGTGGATGTGCTGAAAAAACGGGGTGGTAAATCCAGCTTTTCAGATCTCTTCCCTTATGAAGATAAATCCACAATCATTGTTACCTTTTTATCGCTGTTAGAATTGATGAAACGTCAAGTTGTTTTCGTCGAACAAGAAAGAAACTTTGAAGATTTGACCGTGATTTTGCAGAAGGAGGAACGATTAGGTGAACTCGAAGATACTGATGGCTAGGATGGAGGCATTACTATTCGTTGTAGGAGATGAAGGACTGACGGTTAAACAACTGGCGGAATTATTAGATGTAGATGAAGTTGATATCGAAGCTGGATTAAGTGAGTTAAAAACCCTTTATGAAAATAATGATGCATCTGGTCTTACAATAAAACAATTGTCTGATACATATTTATTAACAACAAAACCAGAATTAGCAAATACGATCAAAAAATTAGTTGAAAATCCAAATAGTCAAGTACTTTCAACAGCCTCATTAGAAGTTCTTGCAATTATTGCATACAAACAACCTATTACGAGGACAGAAATTGAAGACTTGCGCGGTGTGAAAAGTGAACGTCCTATCCAGACTCTCGCATCACGAGGCCTTATTCGGGAAGTCGGACGAGCAGAAGGTACAGGACGAGCTATTCTTTACGGAACAACAAAAGAGTTTTTAAATTATTTTGGACTATCCGATTTATCAGAGCTTCCTCCATTACCTGAAGGTGATGAAGATGTTGAAAATGAACAAACAGATCTCTTTATGACAAAGTTCCAAGAAGTATTTCACAATGAAAATGAATAAAGGAGTGGCTAAGTGAAATTAGCTAAATTCATCATTACTTTCGTTTTTTCATTGACGTTTTATTTCTCGCTCCATCATGTTGTAAAAGCATCTTATGTTGTCATTGATGCAGATACTGGAAGAACATTGATTGGAAATAATGAGCATGCAAGAATGCCCATAGCAAGCCTTACAAAAATTTGGACTGCACTTATTGCTATTGAAAATAGCAATTTAGATGATGAAGTCGTTATTTCTCGAGAGGCTGCAATGAGTGAAGGGTCATCAATTTATTTAGAACCAGGCGAAGTGGTCACTGTAGAAACATTGTTGTATGGCCTTATGCTTCGATCAGGGAACGATGCAGCGTACGCTTTAGCGGAACATGCAGGCGGATCTGTTGAAGGATTTGTCGATTTAATGAATGAAAAAGCACTATATTATCGCTTAAATCAAACATATTTTACTAACCCTTCAGGCTTGCATCATGATTTGCATTTATCCAGTGCCTATGATACTGCCCAAATGTTAAGAATTGCTTTAGAAAATGAAGATTTTTTTAAAATTGCATCAACGATTCAATATAAAAGTAATACGAAAAATAAAACGACATGGTTAAATAAACATCGCTTACTCCGAGAGAATGTTGGCGCTGTAGCAGGAAAAACTGGATACACAAAAGTAGCTGGAAGAACTCTTGCAACGTATTTTGAAAAGGGGAATGAACGCATTATCGTCGTAACATTAAACGAAGCCAACGATTGGCAAGTACATAAACAACTTGCAAATCAGGTGTTTGAAGAGTATGATGTGAAAACGATTGTAAAAAAAGGAAAGTATAAAGCGAATGATAATATTACAGTTCAGCTGAAGGAACCAATTAAATTACTGATCTCGGAAGAAGAAGAAGATCAATTGCAAAACGTGTTGCACCTATCACGAAATCAAGATGTTAAATTCGGCATTTGGCATGTGTTTTTAAATAATGAAAGTATTTATTCAACAAAGGTAAAGTTAAAATAATAACATAAAAGCTGTCCGAAACGCTCTTATTTTTCGGGCAGCTTTTCCCTTGTATAAACTGAGTTGTTTTTCTTTAATATTGAGACAAAATATGACATAATTTTCATCAGTAAAGAAGCTAATGAATTATAGTTATATGTATTTAGAGGTGAGTCATCAAATGGAAAGGCTTCAGAAAGTAATTGCTCAAGCAGGTATTGCTTCCAGAAGAAAAGCGGAGCAATTGATATTAGAAGGAAAAGTGAGAGTTAACGGTGAGGTCGTTACAACACTCGGGACAAAGGTTTCAAGAAGCGATGTTGTAGAAGTGAATGGTATAAAAGTAGAAAGGGAAGAAAAAGTTTACTACTTATTCTATAAGCCAAGAGGTGTCGTATCAACGGTATCCGATGACAGAGGACGAAAAACAGTTTTAGACTTTTTTCACGATCACGTGGAAGAGCGAATTTTCCCTGTAGGTCGACTAGATTTTGATACATCGGGCTTAATATTATTAACGAATGATGGCGAATTTGCTAACTTAATGACCCATCCGAAATACAAAATTGAAAAGACATATATTGCAAGGTTAAAAGGGATTCCGAGTTTTGAAGATATCAAAAAATTGCGGAGAGGTATTATGCTTGAGGACGGTATGACTGCTCCTGCAAAGGTGAACATCAAAAAAGTTGATCGAAAAGCAAATAAAGCAATTTGTGAAATTACCATCCATGAAGGGAGAAATAGACAAGTACGACGCATGTTTGACGCAATTGGAACGCCTGTTGTCAAATTAAAACGTGAAAGATTTGCTTTTCTTGACTTAAAAGGATTAAATGCAGGAGAATTTCGGGAACTTACTGCCCATGAAGTGAAGCAGTTGCGCGTTTTGGCAGAAACAGGGAAAATTGGTTGATACTATGTTCATAGTGATAACCTTCATAAACATTTCAAATTTGGCCTTTAAATATTTGCTATAATGAAAGAGATTGGAATGTTCTCTTCAAGGAGGTTGCTGAATGGAAAAGAAAAAGAAACGTTCGATTATTAGAGGAATCATACTTGGAGTATTGGCTTGTGCAATTATTTATACAATATACAATACTGCGACAAAAGATACAGTAGAGGTTTTAGCTGATGGAGATACAGCTCCTGATTTCGAATTAGTAGATTTAGAAGGGAACACACATCGTCTATCTGATTACAGAGGTCAAGGGGTATTTTTAAATTTCTGGGGAACATGGTGTGAACCGTGTAAAAAAGAAATGCCTGCGATGGAACGACAATATCAACAATTTAAGGATCAAGGTGTACACATTTTAGCAGTAAATATAGCTCAGTCCAATTTTGAAGTAGAAAATTTTGTTGAGCAGTATAATCTTACTTTTCCAGTAGTCATTGATAAAACAAAAAGCGTGATGCAAGCTTATAATGTTGGGAAATTACCTGCAACTTATTTAATTACTCCGGAAGGAAAAGTGAAAAGAGTTCCTCCTGGTGAATTGTCAGAAGAACAAATTCAATCTCTTATGGAGTCAATTAAGCCAGAATAGGAGTATTTAAAATTATGGAAAAAATCTCATGTGTTTGTGGTCATGAAAACCCATTTGGTACAAAGATTTGTGAAAAATGTGGTAGACCATTATCTGAAGAAGCGAAAGCTCAAAAAGTTCTTGATATGCGATACGATGGTACAGCCATTCGTTCTAAAACATACAACAAATCCATTATTGATAAAATCTGGAATTTCTTTTCGAGTGTTAAAGTCGGTGTATCGTTAATTATTATTACACTAATTGCATCAGCTCTTGGTACGATTTTTCCTCAAGAATTTTACGTTCAAGTGGCTACACAAGAAGAGAAAGCGCTTTATTATAAACAAAACTATGGCGTTTTTGGTGAACTATATTACAATTTAGGTTTATCTGATTTGTATAGTTCGTGGTGGTATCAGATTCTAGTAGGGCTATTAGGAATCTCCATTATCGTAGCAAGTCTTGACAGAGGTCTTCCTCTATATAAATCGTTAAAAAATCAACGTGTAAAGCGCCATGAAAGCTTTATGAAAAGACAGCGAATTGTTGCTCATGGGCCAGTAACAGAAGGCGATTCTTCAAAAACCCTTGATTTAATTGAAGAAAAAATGAAAAATTTACGTTATAAAGTTCGTCGAGATGGAAACGCTTTATTGGCAGAAAAAAATCGCTTTGCCCGCTCTGGTCCATACATAAATCACCTTGGGCTTATTATCTTCTTGTTAGGAGTAATGTTACGATTCCTACCGGGATTCCACGTAGATGAATCGATGTGGATTCGCGAAGGAGAAGTTCGTGCGATTCCTGGAATGGATGGATATTTCCTAGAAAATAAACAATTTATTTTAGAAACTTATGACAATGATCCAACGAGAGCACAAATTGAACAAGGTGTTGCTGCCATTGCGAAGAACTATCAGACGGATGTAAAGTTATATAAACAGGCTGAAGGTGCAGTGTTAGGGGATACGGAAAATATGGAACTCGTTAAAGAGTATTCCATTCGTGTTAACTACCCATTAAAATATGATGGTTATGCTATTTATCAAATGGATTATCGATTAAATGAATTAAAATCAATGACGTTTGAATTAACCCATAAACAATCTGGTGAGTCTCTTGGATCGATGAAAATTGATTTGACAAATCCAGAAAAAGAATATGTTTTAGGTGAAAATACAAAAGTTCAAATCTTGAACTACTACCCAGACTTTTCTGGACTAAAAGATGGTGTTCCTCAAACTGCATCCCAATATCCAAATAACCCTGCTTTTGTGTTTAAAATGATGACACCGGATAAGCCAGAAGGGGAAGTAAGTTTCGTTTCAATTGGTGCTTCTCCAATTGAAGCGGGGGAAAATGAATATAAAATGACCTTTAAAGGTGTAGAAACAAGAAATGTATCAGGATTAACAATTCGAAAAGATGTAACGATTCCTATCTTGATTATTGGTGGAGTTATTTTCTTATTAGGATTAGCAATTGGTTCTTATTGGAATCATCGTCGCCTGTGGGTACAACAATTAGAAGATGGCAAAATTATGCTTGCTGCCCATACAAACAAAAACTGGTTTAGCATGAAAAAAGATTTAGATGTTGTGACAGAATATGCGCATTTACCACAATATATTGACCAACTAGAAGAAAAAGATGAGAAGGATAAGGAAGGTGACGGTGCCGAATGAGTTTAATTGATATTAGTGGTAATTTACTTTTTACAGCATTCTTTGCATATATTATAGGTACGGTTTTCATAGCGGGTTCCATTAAAAGAAATGATGGTGCTGCCAGTAGAGCCGAAAAATGGGGAAAAATAGGAATTGTGATTGCAATTATTGGTTTTATTTCCCAGCTAGGCTATTTTATTACCCGTTGGATCTATGCGGGACATGCTCCTGTAAGTAACATGTTTGAATTTACTACAGCCTTTGGAATGTTCCTCGTTGGAGCATTTATATTAATCTACTTTATGTATCGTGTTACGGTTCTTGGTTTAGTGGCATTACCGATAGCAGTACTATTTATTTCTTATGCAACAATGTTCCCAACGGAAGTAACGCCACTTGTGCCATCGCTACAAAGTAATTGGCTAACTATTCACGTTGTAACAGCGGCAATTGGACAGTCGATTCTTGCTATTAGCGCAGTGGCTGGTCTTGTTTATTTACTAAAGGAAGTAGATCCAAAAACAAGCTCAAGGGAACGTTTTTGGCTTGAAGCCATTTTATATTTCTGCGTTGTTGTAATTGGCTTTGTACTTGTAACGATTACATTCCGCGGCATGGGATATGAAGCACAATTTACTTATGTTAATAATAATGGTATGGAATCTGAAATCGTTTATAATATGCCGGCATTATTCGGAATGAATGAATCTGAATTAAAAACGGAAGGCGTTATGAAGCCGTTAGTCGAAATGCCTGCGATTATTAATGCGAAGAAATTAACGACTGTTGTATGGTCATTCTTGGTTGGAACGATTTTATACTTGTTATATCGCTTCATTGTGCGAAGACCGATTTGTGAGTTGCTTCATCCTTTAGTGAAAAAAGTAAACTCTCATTTAGTTGACGAAATTGGATATCGTTCTGTATTAATCGGATTCCCTGTCTTCACATTAGGGGCTCTCGTCTTTGCCATGATTTGGGCACAAGAAGCTTGGGGCCGTTACTGGGGCTGGGATCCAAAAGAAGTATGGGCTCTCATCACTTGGTTATTCTATGCAGCTTATCTTCATTTACGTTTATCTAAAGGATGGGAAGGAAGAAAGTCTGCTTGGCTCGCATTAATCGGATTTGCAATCATCATCTTTAACCTCGTCTTTGTAAACTTAGTGATTGCAGGACTCCATTCATATGCATAATATCTATATACTATAATAAACGTATAAATATTAATAAAATAAGAAAGCTCTCCTCAAAACTATGGAGAGCTTTCTTAATAGTCTTTAATTTTTATTCATAAAATTGTACAATGAATATAGGTAGAGATTGCAAAGAGAGGGGTTAGACATCGTGTCTGAAAAAATGTCTATTTTAGTTGTAGATGATGAAGATCGCATTCGTCGCCTGCTAAAGATGTACTTAGAACGGGAAGGTTACGAGGTAGATGAAGCTGAGAACGGTGAAGTAGCGTTAAAAAAGGCACTAGATAATGATTATCATTGTGTCATTTTAGATATCATGATGCCGGAGAAAGACGGATTACAAGTTTGTGAAGAGTTGAGAGAGAAGAAATCTACTCCCATTATTTTACTGACAGCAAAAGGCGAAGAAGCAAACCGTGTGCAAGGTTTTGAATTAGGTGCGGACGACTATATCGTAAAACCATTTAGTCCACGAGAAGTGGTGTTGCGAGTGAAAGCGATTTTACGCCGCTCAAGTGCATTAAATCAAGTTTCTAGTACAACTACATCTCGAGATATCGTTGTGTTCCCTCATTTAACTATCGATAATGATGCACACCGAGTAACATGTGATGGACAAGAAGTAAACTTAACACCGAAAGAATATGAGCTACTTTACTTCTTAGCTAAATCACCAGATAAGGTATTTGATCGCGAACAATTGTTAAAAGAAGTATGGCACTATGATTTCTTTGGTGATTTGCGCACAGTCGATACGCATATAAAGCGCTTACGTGAAAAGTTAAACCGCGTATCAGACAAAGCAGCTAAAATGATTGTAACCGTTTGGGGCGTAGGTTACAAATTCGAGGTAATCAATGACTAGAATATGGAATAGTATTGTCGGGAAGCTATGGGCAACCATATTGCTTCTCGTTTCGTTTGTGTTATTTATTTTCACAGTTGCCATGCTTGAATTCTTAGATGATTTCCATATGAAACAAGCGGAAAGTTCGCTTAAGCAAACAGCAACGACCATCTCGAACATTGTTGCACATACAGATATCGATCAAATTACCGATGAGTTGTTGGAAGACTTATTAAATGGAGATACAAATGGATTTATTGCACTAAATAATCAAACTGTTATATCCAGTTATCAAACTGGAATAAATCAAGAAAAAATTCGAAATGCTTTGTTAAATTCTAAGGAATTTCAACGAGTCTTTGATACGAATGAACCGCTTATAAGACAAATGATTTTATCTTCTCAAGCGGATGAAGATAAAATGGAATCCTATTTTGTTTTAGGCTATCCATTATCGATTGAGCATGAAGTGCAAGGAGTTCTATTTATTTATCAAAACCCTTCTGCTCTTCACGAAACGACGAATCAAACGACGAAAATTGTCTTTCTCTCAGCATTTATCGCCTTTGTATTAACAACATTTTTTGCCTTTTTCTTATCTTCCAAAATTACGTTACCTCTCCGAAAAATGCGTGCCTATGCATTTGATATTGCAAAAGGTAAGTTTGATGAGCAATTGCCAACAAATCAAAGCGATGAAATTGGTCAATTAGCTGTAGCTTTCAATCAAATGGGGCGTCAGTTAAAACATCATCTCGAAGTCATTAATCAAGAAAAAGAACAGTTGTCTAACATTCTCACTTCAATGACAGATGCGGTAATTACGTTTAATCGTGATAAAACGATTTTGCTGAGCAATCCTCCAGCTGATCGATTATTACAACGTTGGTTTATTCGAAATGGGGTCGATAAAGAATTATTCTTACCAGAAGAAATTTATGCCATGTTAGATCATGTTCTAACTTTTGAAGATAAGTTGGAAGAAGATTTGGAAATAGACGGTTCGTACTACCGCATCACCATCAGTCCATTAAAAAGCAGTGGACAAGCAATCCGTGGCGCGATTGCAGTCATACGTGATATGACTGAACAAATTAAATTGGATAAATTACGTTCAGACTTTATTGCTAATGTTTCTCATGAATTAAGAACGCCAATTGCCATGTTGCAAGGATATTCAGAAGCAATTATTGATGGTGTTGTTGAGTCAGAGGAAGACAAGAATGAGATGATTAAAATTATTTATGATGAGTCTCAACGAATGGGTCGCCTAGTAGCGGATTTATTGGATTTAGCTCGAATGGAATCTGGACATACGACGCTTGTAAAAGAGTCTGTACCAATCAACCCTGTCTTTGAACGAATTACGCAAAAGTTTAGTCAAGTGGCGAAAGAAAATCATATTCAATTAATGTTCCATACGGAAATGTCAGATGATGTATTGATAAATATCGATGAAGACCGAATTGAACAAGTGTTAACAAATTTAATTGATAATGCGATACGTCATACACCAGAAGACGGCAGTGTAACGGTGTCATTGGAACAAGAATTATCTTATTTGAAAGTGCAAGTATCTGATACAGGAGAAGGAATTCCGAAAGAAGATTTACCTTTTGTGTTTGAACGTTTTTATAAGGCGGATAAGGCGAGAACACGCACGAGGAAAGTTGGCACTGGTTTAGGACTAGCTATCGCTAAAAATATCGTTGAAGCCCATAATGGTAATATAAGAGTTGATAGTGAAGTTGGAGAAGGAACAACTTTTACTTTCTATTTGCCTTTAAACTAAAATAGTTTTTGGATGAGAATTCGTGGATATTCTAGGTAAATGAGTTGCAGAAATTTGGAAAGATAGGACTTGCCATTCTGCATAAGTATGGTACTCTTTTACCTGGAGTAGAAGCGAATTCTTTTTTTATATAAATGTTGAAGAACATTTAAAAGAAAAATAGCTCTCCAAATGAAACATTTTACGATTTGAAACGACAAAATTAATAAGGATGGAGGTGGCATGGATTTGAAAGAATCCATATTCCATCGACTGTATGATCAATATCATCAAGATGTATTCCAATTTTTAATCTATTTAGTAAAAGATCGATCGGTTGCGGAAGATTTGTCTCATGAAGTATACGTTCGTGTTTTAAAATCATACGAACGTTTTCAAGGGAAAAGTTCTGAAAAAACTTGGCTTTTTGCTATCGCAAAAAATGTGGCAATCGATTATTTTCGAAAAAATGCAGTTCGCTCAGCCCATTCTTTTACCGCCTTTGATTGGGAAACAGAACAACTAGTATCACCAACAAAATCACCAGAATCTTTCATAGAATTAAATGATGAGACAAGGCAAATACTAGAGGCGCTGGAAAAATGTACAGGTGATCAACAAATGGTGATAATTATGCGCTATTTTCAGGAATTATCGATTGCTGAAACTGCAGCAATTTTAAATTGGACAGAAGGTAAAGTCAAAACAACACAACACCGTGCAATTAAACAATTGCGAGAATTACTATCACGAAACAAGGAGGCGAGTCAAAATGAATCATGAACATTGGGATGAGGATCGAATTGAAGAGCTATTAAAAAATGTTCCAAAAATTCATGATGTCCGTTCAAAAGAAGAAGTATTTGAACGATTAAAAAGAGATGGAGTATTTGATGAAGAGCCTCCGAAAAATTCACCAATTATTAAAAAGAAAACGAAAATTATGCCATGGTTGATTGCTGCTTGTGCTGCGTTATTAGCAGCTGTTCTCATACCATCTTTGACGAACAATTCAATGGAGGAACAAGCAATATTAAATAGTGAACAAGATGATTCCAGTGGAGATCAACAGGAAATGGAAACTTTTGCTCTTCCGAATGACATGGAAGAAAAGGAAAACTTTGTACCTATGTCAACATCGGAAGCTGATATTAAAACTGCTGTATATCCTGAACAATTGGAAGGAAACACTCTTTTCAAGATTGGTCTTGCAAGCGATGAAGCAGAAAGCATTCCAGTAACAATCTTAATCCCAAATGAAAAAATTGTAGAAGATTTTGGGAAAGACAATCCAACACAGGTGGAGTTATACAATGAATATGCTCCGCAGTTAAATGAAAAGTTACTAGGGTTTAATGAATATCATCCATATGTGGGTGAAATAACAGAAAGTGAAGGAAAGGTTATTCATAAATTACCGAATAATCATCCATATGATGAAGATTCGGCAACTTATTATGCTACTTTAACAGATACCTTCTCTGATTACAGTGAAATGGAAATTGTTGATGAAAACAGCGAACCGGTAATTTTAGAGAATATTGGGGAAGAATATACCCTATTAACTGAAAAATCAAAGCAACATAGTTACTTTAAATATGTGCAAAATGATGGATCGGAGTTTTTAGCACCGAATTTTAGAGAAACTTATTCAACAGTAGAAGAAGCAATGGAAGCGTTAAAGGTAAGTACAAATGATATTTACAAATCAGTGATTTTACCCAATGTTGATTATTCCGTATCTGTCAATCATGATGTAGTAATAATTACATTTAAAAATCGCTTAGATTTATTTGAGTATAATCAAGTGGAAGCGATGCAAATGATTGAAGCGATGTTATTAACAGCAGCTGGATTTAATAAATCGGTACAATTTGAAAACATTGTACAAACAGAATGGGAAGGTTTCGATTTTACAAAACCGTTGCCAATTCCAGTTGGACCGAATGAGTTGCCATATACTGTATTAGAAAATAGATAAAGTTTTCCATTTGGGTATTTTGAAATTGATTGAGAAGAAGTATTAGAAATGCCGGGATAATATATTTTTATATATTTAAAAATTGATTGGAGTGCCGGGGTGAGTGCCTCTGTCGCTACGCTTTCGAGGCAAAGCGTCCCCGGTTCGAAAATCATTTTTAAGATTTTATCCAACCTTTTTTATATTTGATATGTGAGAAAGTATGCGAAAAGACAAGGATATTGCTTTTCGCATTTTTTCTTTTATCGCATTTATCCATAGACGATTAATATAGCAAATAAGGGTATCAAAGTATTGGTATTTTGAATGGTAAAGTGCACTTGTTCATCGAGGTACAATTGCTTTATAGGACTCAAGAGCATGTAATAGCTCCAAATAATGAATGTTTGGAATTTAGATGAGATAAAGTTGCTCGTTAAACCAAGAAATGCTCCACTCATTCCAAGTGTTAAGGAAAAAGCTTGATTTTTTAATGTCATCGATGCCCATTGCTGCAATGGAATGATGGTAAAACAAGTCAATGATGTACCCAATAAAAAAATGAATAGTAATTCGTAAGGTACATTTTCAAGACCTTTATACATACCAAATGCCCAAATGAATAAAAATTGACAAATGCTTACAAATAATAAAAGGATTGAAGAACAAAAGAATTTTGCGAAATACATCTGTTTTTGATTCATCGAAAGGGTAAGTAACAGTTTCCACGTATCCCCTTTATGTTCCATATCACATATACGAGAAACGCAAATGGCCGATAAAATTGGCAAAAAAACACAGTTTAATGAAGAAATTGTTAATATCATTAACTCCCATTTTGCAGTTTCAGCGTATTTATCAAGCAACAAACTGTGAAGAAGCAAAGCAAATTATTCAATTGATTAAGCCTGATCTAGCAATTTTAGATGTGATGTTGCCAGATGGCGATGGTTTTTCTCTCTTATCGACCATTCGCCAATATTCGAATATACCTGTTATTTTTTTAACGGCAAGAGGAGAAGATGAGGATCGTTTGCTTGGGCTTGGACTAGGAGCTGATGATTATATAATAATAAAGAATGATTGTTTTAATACTTCATATTAATTCCTTTACAAATACTCGGAATACTCCTATAATATTACTAAATTAAATGATTCATCTTCGGGGCAGGGTGAGATTCCCGACCGGCGGTATTAGAACGGTTGTTCTTAAGCCCGCGAGCTCTTTTTGAGCAGGATTTGGTGAGATTCCAAAGCCGACAGTATAGTCTGGATGGGAGAAGATGAAGGTACGGTCGTTTTTCGTTATGTAACCTAGACACGTGGCAATTATTGTGTTGGAAATTTTTGTATTAATCCAACGCGCTATTTTCCTATTCTCTTTTTGTCATGTGTAGCTTTTCGTGTACCCGTTTTCTCCCTTATGCTAGTTTGGCATAAGGGATTTTAATTTTTAACGAAGTCGACTATGTGCCTTTCTTCTTGCGAGTTGAATCAGCAAAGAGGAGAGAGTGCTAATGAACAAAATGAAATTGCGTTCTTTTGTAACAATCGCAATGCTATCGAGTATTTCATTTATTTTAATGTTTTTAAATTTTCCATTGCCGTATTTTCCGGTATTTTTAGAGATTGATTTTAGTGATGTTCCTGCATTGATTGCGGCAATTACGATGGGACCTGTTGCAGGAATTTTAGTTGAATTCATTAAAAATATCTTGAATTGGCTATTTATGGGTGCTCCTACTGGGGTGCCAGTGGGACATATGGCAAACTTTGCAACAGGGATCTTGTTTATCATGCCAGTTTACTATGTATATAAAAGAACTAATTCAGTAAAAGGGTTAATCTTTGGACTGATAGCTGGAACATTTACGATGTCAATTGGCATGAGCGTATTAAACTATGTTGCTTTCCTGCCAATGTACACATATTTCTTAGGAATGGGTACATTTGATGTAAAAGAAACTATCGTTCTAGGAATTTTGCCATTTAATATTATTAAAGGTATTTTGTTGATGGTGTTAGTATTGATGTTATTTAGAACGATGAGAAATTGGATTGAAAATCAAAGAGCACAATATTTATTGCAAAAACAATAATAGAACATAGATTATTAGGGGTTTGCTGTTTTGTGCAAACCTCTTTTATTTTGAGTAAATTACGAATACCTTTTTGAAGGAATTGTATGATTACTTACATTATATTTCTGTTCGATCAATATTATAGAAAGTTTATATTGTTTTAAAAAATTGATATGATGTAATCATCATGTTTATTAGTTTAAAGTCATAAAGGAAGGAATTTTACAATGGATCAAAATAAAGGGCAATGGACGAGTAAAATTGGATTTATATTAGCTTCGGCAGGGGCAGCCATTGGACTCGGCGCTATTTGGAAAATGCCTTATGTGACAGGTCAAAGCGGAGGGGGAGCTTTTTTCTTAATCGTTGTTATTTTCACCCTTCTCATAGGATTGCCAATGCTATTATCGGAATATATTATTGGTCGTAGCACTCAAAAAGAAGCAGTAACAGCATATAAATTATTAGCCCCCCATAATCTTCGCTGGTCTTGGATTGGGAAGTTAGGAGTTATCGGTTGCTTTATTATGCTATCCTTTTACAGCGTTGTAGGTGGATGGATATTTATATACAGTGGCGTTTCATTGGTTGGAGGAGTCATTGAGCCGAATGCCAATCCAGGAGATTTTTTTAATTATGTTATAGGGACACCATGGATTACGTTGTTAGGTCTTGCACTATTTACTTTAGCAAATGTATTAGTCATTGCATTAGGAGTGCAAAACGGAATTGAAAAAGCTAATAAAGTTATGATGCCGTTATTATTCATTCTATTTATTATTTTAGTAGTACGCGGCTTAACTTTAGATGGAGCAGTGGAAGGGGTAAAATTTTTCCTATGGCCAGATTTTTCAAATATTACTGGGGAATCGTTATTGTTTGCTCTTGGACAGTCCTTTTTTGCACTGGCGGTAGGATTTTCGTGCCTTGTAACTTATAGTTCCTATTTAAAAAAGGAAGTTAGCATACCTCAATCGGCAACATGGGTTGTTGTGTTAACCATTTTGGTTTCATTTCTTGCTGGACTAGCAATTTTCCCAGTTGTCTTTACATTTGGAATGGAGCCAACTGAAGGACCGGGATTATTGTTTATGGTTTTACCTGCTGCTTTTAGTCAAATGGCTTTCGGTGAAGTATTTTTGGCGATGTTTTTGATATTATTTTTATTTGCAACGCTCACTTCATCTTTTAGCATGTATGAGATTATCGTTGCTGCGTTAATTGAGAAATTACATATTCGCCGCACGAAATTAACTGTCATTTTAGGAATCATCGTTTTTATTGTTTCCATTCCATCTGCATTATCTTTCAACGTATTAAGTAATGTGTCAATTTTTAATAAAAGTATTTTTGATGCCACGGATTATCTTGTTTCCAACGTGCTTTTACCTTTAGGAAATATATTAATTGCAATATTTATTGTATTTGTGATGGATAAACAATTAGCAAAAAAGGAATTATTGCAAGGAAGCCAAATGGGGGAAGGGTATTATCACGTTTATAGAGCATTGATGACGTTTGTTGTTCCGGTTGTGATTATAATTGTATGCCTGGCAAGACTGTTTGGATTTTGAAACAGCAGCATACATATAGTAAAATGACAACCGTTATAAGGAAGGTGTTATGGAAAAATCGAAAGTATCCATTTTCTTTCTCTTGCTTATTCTCTGTGCATTCACTTGGACGATTTATTCGAAATTTATAAAGAATGAAAAAGGCCTAGAGGAGTCTTTTACAGAAGACGAGTTTATCGATTTTCTTTATGAAAATTTAGGCTTAGAGGATCCACACGATGTTGACATTCATGAATTTGAATATGACATGATTGAAACTGCTTATCAAGTGATGGATGTTGAGGCAAGCGATTTTCAACTAAAAACAATGCAAAATGAAACAATTAAATTGTCTGATTTGAAAGGGAAAAAAGTTTTCATCAACTTTTGGACAAGTTGGTGCCCCCCTTGCAAAGAAGAAATGCCTCATTTAAATGAGTTCTATGAACAATTTGCAAAAAAGAACAATATCGAAATATTGGCCATCAACATTACCGATCAAGAATTATCAATGGATGACGTAAAAAAATTTGCTGACAAATATCAAATAAAGTTTCCTATATTATTTGATGATACCGGTGCGGTTTCGACGGAATATAAAATCATTACGATTCCTACAAGTTTCATTATAGATGAAGAAGGTAAAATAACCGAAAAAATTGTCGGCCCTGTCACAAAAGACATATTATTAGAAAAATTTCAGATAAATACATGAATACTTACTAAAAAACATAAACAAGACTAGACAGTATTAATACAAAAAAGGCGTAAATGATGATTATCCAGTTGAAATCAGGGGAGTCCATACTGAGTCATTTTGCTGATAGCAATGTGTTGATTATTGTTCGGAGCGGGGTTGGTTCATTTAATTGAACAGGGAATAGCTGAATTAACGAGGAAATCGATATTGCAAAAGGATTCGAAAGAGAAGCATAGTTTAAAAGAATTTTATGGTTATGTAAATAAAAGAGTGGATTACGATTTTAAGCCTCCTTTCTGGGGAAAAATTTTTAAATAGTTGTAAGTAGGTCATTCGTTTAGAGAATGGCCTTTTATTGTGAGAAAATAAAAAAAGTAGCACAAACCAACAATTGATTTGTACTACAGCTAGTGAAAGATTATCCCATAATATGATAACCTGAGTCAACGTAAATCGTTTCTCCTGTAACGCCGCGGGATAATTCGCTAAGCATTACGACTGTCATATCTCCAACTTCTTCTTTATTTGTATTGCGTTTCAATGGAGATACTTCTTCATAACGGTGAAGGGCTTCGTTAAAGCTTGGAACACCTTTAGCAGCCAATGTACGAATTGCACCAGCGGAAATGGCGTTAACGCGAATACCTTCTTTGCCAAGATCCGCAGCTAAATAACGAACGCTTGCTTCAAGCGCTGCTTTCGCAACACCCATGACATTATATCCTTCAAGAACTCGTTCCGCACCCAAGTAAGACATTGTAACGATAGAGCCGCCTTCTGTCATATAAGGACGCGCTGCATTAGCAACAGCAATTAATGAGTATGCGCTTGTATCTTGGGCAAAGGCATAGCCCTCTCGAGAAGTTTCAACAAAGCGATTTTTTAAATCTTCTGCATGAGCAAAGGCTACAGAATGTACGATACCGTGGATGACACCGAATTGTTCACCAATTTGTTTGAATGCATTTTGAATCGATTCGTCGCTGTTCACGTCACATTGAATAATTGCTGTTTTGTGGTCTTGATAGTCTTCTAAAATTTTTTCTAGTTTTGCTTTTGAACGATCTTTTCGATACGTGAAAATCACGTTTGCTCCAACTTCTAATAGTTTCTTTGCTGCTCCCCAAGCGATGCTTCTTTCATTGGCAACGCCCATCACAACGATATTTTTATCTTTTAATTTTAATACATCCATGTACTTGACCCCTTTAACATCAGTTATTAGTACCAACTACTAGAAGTGTAACAGCATTTCTAATAAAAATCAATATAAACTATTGACTACTATTTTGTAATACAATATAGTTATGTATAGCTACTTTGTTTTACAAGATAGGTGCGTATCATTCCAACAATTGAGGTGGTGAAGTCTTTGTCTATTCGGAGTCAATTGTTAAAGGGAGTGCTCGATGGATGTATATTAGCAATTATTGAAAAAGATGAGGTCTATGGATACGAATTATCAAAAAAGCTAGAACAAGTTGGCTTAGATATTAGTGAAGGTACAATTTATCCAGTGCTATTACGGCTTCAAAAAAATGGATATATTGTGGGGGAAATGAGGGCGTCTGTTTCAGGCCCAAATCGAAAATATTATTCTATTACGGTGAAAGGAAAAGAAGTACTTGATAATATTCGAGAAGAATGGAAAATCCTATCTTCTTCCATCGAAAAATTGTTGGGGAGTGATAATAAATGAAAGTTTCAGTGAAAGAGTTAATACGACAAAATAACGAAAAAAGAAAACAGCTTACACGAGAAAATCAGCAATATTATGAAAATCTCCTTGTTTACATTCGCGCCAATTTATCGAGAAATGAGCGAGCTACAGAGGAAGTTTTACTTGAAATGCTAGAACATCTATTAGAAGCACAGAAGGAAGGAAAAACAGCATCTGAAGTTTTCGGGAAAAATCCAAAAGATTTAGCGGATGAAATAATTGCCTCTTTACCAAAAGAATCTTGGAAGCGCCAATTAGAATTCGCTTTTGAAATCCTTTTTACGTTATTCGGGTGGTATTTGATTGTTCGTGGAATATTTCCTTTACTAAATAAAGAGAATCAAATAATTTATTCTGGAAATCTTGTTATCTCAACTCTTCTTCTAGTCGGTAGTTTATTGATGTTGATTTATTTAATAGTGAATCTATTGAAAAAAGAAGCTTTTCAAGAACCAAAAACAAAACAAAAAATGACAATTTTATTTGGATTCATCACGATTGTTTTATTTGCGATGAGCTTTTATGTAAGATTTGCGATTCAACCATTTGGACCTTCATTTGAGGTTTCATATTATACCATTTTTGGCCTAGGGTGCTTCATGTTGTTAGCTTCTTATTTATTTAAGAAGATGCGGGAGCAAAAGGCGTAGTAGGGGAAAAATTATTGTAAAATTCTAAGGGAAATAAAAATCAGGTGCATCCATTATCGGTGCACCTACTCTTATATTCTATTCAAATTTCAATGGGTCGCCATCGAAAGGTTCATCTGCCACTTTAATAGAATCTGTAGGGCAACCTTCAAAGGCATCTTGCATATCTTCCAGTAAATCTTCTGGTACTTCAGCGGTACCCGTGTTATCATCTAAAATAACGAAGGCAATTCCTTCATCATCGTAATCATAAATGTCAGGGGCAGCTGCGCCACAAGCACCACAAGCGATACATGTATCTTTATCTACAATTGTGTATTTTGCCATTTAGTAATCTCTCCTTTTTTCTATTGCGCTTCCAAGTTAAAGCTTCTTTATTATTCTAAAACTGTTTATTACACTTTTCAACATTAAGACTGTAAAATTGGAGGTTCTGATTTGCTATTTCAGTATTTAGTCTTAGATATATTAAAAACCGTAGAAAATGAGCGCACAATTTCTTCTCCTTATCATTTGCTGAAAGGGAAGCGCTCTGGCCAAACGATTCAAGATGTTGGTATATTTCGCTTGCATTCATATTTTGGTATTTTACCAACATTAACAAGGCAAATTTATGATAAAGAGATTCAAAAACTTGTTGAACATCAATTTATCGTTATATCAGAAAATAGTTTTCAATTAACGAAACAAGCAAACGAACTTCTTCAGCATTATGAGCCACTTCCTTTGAATGGTTGGCAATATAGAGGAAACGAACAGATCTTTTTTTCAAGACTCTCACTAACAGTACAAAGTTTATCGCATGCAAGAGAAAATGTCATGGCATTTTCTCCTATTCAAAAAGATGAAGAAATTCAGCGTTGGGTGCGACATTTCCTTTTAATCAATGATTACAAATCGGGACTTCTAAACCATAGCTTATATGATGAAATTCTACAAAGTCTTGAAAGGGCACAAATCAATACACAAGCAAAAGAAATTGTTGTAAAACGATTAGCGGGCTATCAAGAAACCGGATTTACTTGGGAACAAATTAGCATGGAATATCAAATGGCCGAAATAGATGTTCAAATCATATTTGTAGCTTGTCTTCATCAATGGTTGAATGAAATACTATTGAACACGAAACAATACCCATACCTATCTCAAATCGCTGATAAGATTCGCGTAGAAATTCCGCTGACGGGTTCTGCTTATCATACTGCGATGCTCTTTAAAAAAGGATATTCGATTGAACAAATCTGCAAAATTCGGAAGTTAAAACAAAGTACAATTGAAGACCACTTAGTTGAATTAGCAATCAATGATTCAACGTTTCCTATTGAACAATTTATAAAAAAAGAAGATATACAACTCGTACTTACAGCGACAGAAGATTACAATACGAAAAAGTTGAAAATTCTTCATGAAGTGCTACCGCATTTATCTTATTTTCAATTGCGTCTTGCACTGGCGAGAGGTGAAAAATTTTGCAATTAGAACAGCTGTTACAAAACCATTTTGGATACACTTCATTTCGACCAGGACAAAAAGAAGTCATTGAACAATTAATGAATGGAAGAGATACAATCGCTTTACTTCCCACTGGAATGGGGAAATCCTTATGTTACCAGCTTCCAGCATACATATTTAAAAAACCGATATTAATTATTTCTCCATTACTATCCCTCATGCAAGACCAAGTTGATCGAATGAAACAATTTGGTGAAAAACGGGTAGTAGCATTGAATTCTTTATTGAATCGTGAACAAAAACAACGAGTTTTACAATTTTTACCACAATATCGATTTATTTTTAGTTCACCGGAAATGTTGATGCAGGAACAGGTTAAAAGCAGACTGAATCAGATGGAATTGGCGTTAATTGTGGTTGATGAAGCCCACTGCATTTCCCAGTGGGGATTTGATTTTCGACCGGATTATTTGAAAATTGGAGGCTTAATTAAAGATAGGCGACCTCCGATTTTAGCATTAACTGCAACTGCAACAGAAAAAGTGCTAGAAGATATAAGGCATGTTTTAAAGATGGATGACCCTTATGAATACATACATTCCGTTGACCGTCCAAACATTCGTTATGGGAAAAAAATATTTCACACAAAGGAAGAAAAAATGGAATGGCTCATTGAACATGTTTTACATACAGAAGGGCCGGGCATTATTTATACGCGTTCGAGAAAAAGAACGGATGATATCACAACACAATTATTGAATCATGGGCTTTCTGTTTCTTCCTATCACGGGGGAAAAGATGCGGTAGACCGACAATTTATTCAACAGCAGTTTTTAGACGGCTCATTGGAATGGATTGTTGCTACGAATGCTTTTGGCATGGGCGTACATAAAGAAAATGTACGTCAAATTATTCATGATTCAATTCCATCAAACATTGCAGATTATATGCAGGAAGTAGGAAGAGCTGGTCGGGACGGCAAAGACGCAGTTGCTATTTTGTTGTATTGTGAAGGGGATGAAGATGTAGCTCACTATATTGCAGGGGAAGATTTGCCGAATGAAAATCAAATTGAGTTGTACGATGAATATGTAAGAAGGCAAGTTAACCCGAAAGAAATGATGCATGATGGACTGATTTCTGAAACGTCTTTTCGCGTGTTGCACTATTGGATGGAGCATTATTCGATGGATGAAGTCAAGTCTATTTTTCGACAAATGATGAATGACAAATATCGTTCTGTGGAAGAAATGTTGAACATTGTAAAAAGTAATCAATGTATTCGAGAACAACTTGTCCATTACTTTGGCCAAACATTAAATAGTAAACCAGAGCATTGCTGTGAACATTGTGGTTTAGAATATCAGCATTTTCTTCTTCCAAGAATAACAAAAGAAACAAAGAGAAATTCGACCACTTGGCAGACGAGATTGCGACAAATTTTGTTAGGAACTGACTGATTGTAGTAAAATAATCTTAATTACGACAAAAATCTTTGAAAATAAAAATTTCCTCTCATTTACTTTTTCCCTCATTTTCGTCATAATTAGATATGATTGCAAATGGAGGTGCATTATGAGTAAAAATGATTATCGAAAAAAGATTGAAGAACATCGCCAATCGATTGAGATAAAAGATTCAAATACGAGACTAAGTCGTTCAGAACGTCGACGTAAAAAGAAAAAATCGAAAGAAACTCCATTACTCACCACTTTAACCGTTATTCTAATCGGTATTCCATTAGCGATTTTAATATATGTTTGGGGCTTTTGGAATCCAGGAGATAATGAAGAAGTTGCGGTTGATAAAGATGAAAATTTAATTGAAGTCCAAAGAAATAATGCAGTAGCAGCTAGTAATAAGGATGAAAAAGATAAAGCGGATGAAAACAAAGAAAAAGAATCTTCATCTGAAGCAACGGAAAAAGAGGTAAAAAAGGATTCTGAAGCTAAATCAAGTGAAAAAGAACCAATAACCGATTCTTCACATAAACAAACAGAAAAGGACGATTCTTCAAAGAAAAATGAAAATAGTCCTCCTCAACAACATGAAAAGCAAAAAGAAAATGTAAAAGTACATACTGTTAGTGCAAATGAAAACTTATTCCGTATTGCAAAGCAATATTATAGTGATCCTATGAGTGGTGTTGAAAAAATTAAAGCGGCAAATAATTTATCATCCGATATCATTAGTCCAGGACAGTCGCTCGTAATTCCGGAATAAAAGAAAATATTTTATCAGTTGAATAAAATCCAGTAAAATATTATACATTACTGTAGGCTAGTGGATTGAAAAGACGATGGTATATTCACCACGTCTTTTTGTTTTATCAGGAGGGGTACAACTTACATGATTGTTTTGGCAACGGTCCTCATCTTCGGTTCAATCCTTTCCTTTATGGTAAAGGAAGCTTTTGAAAATAACGTCATTCATCATGAAATATCATTAAAAGGTAAAAAGGAAAAATACACGATATTTTTCATTTCTGATATTCATACCCGATTAATTAGCGACAAATTGATTCAAGACATAAACGCTCCAATCAATGCTGTTATTATTGGAGGAGATTTAGCAGATAGGAGAACAAAAATATCGACCATTTACCGCAATCTTCATCTTCTAAAAACATTAGGTCCTGTTTATTTCGTTTGGGGAAATAATGATCGGGAAGTGGGAGAGGAGCGATTAAGAGAAATTTTTCAAGAAACGGGTGTACAAATCGTAGAAAACGATGCAGTGTTACTCCCGAATACGGAAAATCGATGTTGGTTGAGTGCGGTCGATGATCTTTCGTCACGCAAAGCTCAACCTGAAAAAGCATTTAGTAAATGTCATCCTGAGGATATCGTTATTTTCGTTTCTCATAATCCAAATCTATTTTCAAAATTAAAAGATTATCATGCTGATCTATGGTTGGGCGGACATTTCCACGGAGGCCAAATTCGATTAGGGCCTTTTGGTATTTATCCTGTTGGCTCGTTTAGCGCTAAAGATGGCAAGTACACACTCATTAGTAATGGTTATGGAACATCGATGGTACCCTTACGTTTTGGTGCAAAACCTGAATGTCACATAATTGACTTAAACTTCCATAGTGAACTCCAAACAAAGGGTTGACAATTCGCGTTATAATAAAAGTTGGTAGTTTGTCGAATTAAGGAGATGTATTTCAATGCAAAAAGTAGATGCAATTATAGTTGGAGGAGGCCCTTGTGGTTTATCGGCAGCAATTGAACTACAAAATATTGGGCTTAAACCCATCGTGATTGAGAAGGGGAACATCGTAAATGCGCTTTATCATTACCCAACCCATCAAACATTCTTTTCAACAAGTGAGAAATTAGCCATTGGCGATGTTCCGTTTATTGTTGAACAACGAAAACCAAGCAGAAATCAAGCTCTTGTCTATTATCGTGAAGTCGTGAAATTAAAAAATATTCATGTGAACCGATTTGAGAAAGTACTTTCTGTGGAAAAAAGACAAGATGGATTATTTACTGTAACATCAGATAAAGCACAATATGAAACACCTTACGTTATTTTGGCGACAGGTTATTACGATCATCCAAATTATATGAATGTCCCTGGAGAAGACTTACCAAAAGTACTCCACTATTTTAAAGAAGCCCATCCATTCTTTGATACAGATGTGTTAGTTGTTGGTGGGAAAAACTCTGCGGTTGATGCAACTTTAGAATTGCATAAGGCAGGAGCACGTGTTACGGTTGCTTACCGAGGCAGCGACTTCTCTCCTAGCATTAAACCTTGGATATTACCAGAATTTCAATCGCTTATCCGAAATGGTGAAGTGGTCATGCACTTTAAAACGACCGTTAAAGAAATTCGTGAACATGAAGTTGTTTTAAATATTAAAGGGAAAGAAGAAGTAATTAAAAACGATTTTGTTTTTGCAATGACTGGATATCATCCAGATCACTCTTTTATTCGAAAAATGGGTGTAACGATTGATGAGGAAACGGGTCGACCTACATATCATCCTGAAACGATGGAATCAAATATTGAAAACTTGTTCATAGCTGGAGTTCTCGCTGCCGGCAACAATGCCAATGAAATTTTCATCGAAAACGGTAAATTCCATGGAGCCTTTATTGCAAAAGCAATTCAAGAAAAAATGCGAAAAAGTAAGGGCTTATCCAAAAAGTAAAAATTATTGCCTACAAATTGTTTTGTCGATTTTCGTTTCTGCGGGCTTTCTGCGGGGGGATTCTTAGCCTCGCAGGAGCTCGTTCTTCACTTCTGTGATTTTTACGCTTTTCCAATAGAAAGTCTTGCTTTGCTACGGAAGAGGAATGACGGGACAAGCCGCCTTCACTTAAATGGACATTTCAAATAAAACATTTCTAAAGTAAACGAGTCTTTACGGACAAGTTTTACATTTTCATAAAACAGATTTTATATTAATAGCATGAAATCAAGTAATGTTTTTTCATAAACGGTTTTTTTGGATAGAGGAGGAATTGTTTTGAGAATTTTAGTTGTAGGAGCTACTGGTACAATTGGAAAAGCAGTAGTTGAGGAAATGAAAGATAGAGCAGAAATTATATGTGCAAGTCGCAGTAAAGCGGACATAAAAGTCGATATTACATCAGTTGAAAGTATAAAACAGATGTTTAAAGAAGTAGGCGAAATCGATGCTTTAGTAAGTGCAGCGGGAGGAGTGCACTATACGTCCCTTGAAACATTGACGCCTGAACTAAATCAAATTGCAGTACAAAGTAAACTTTTAGGTCAAATCAATTTAGTATTACTAGGTTTACCTTATATTAAGGACAATGGATCAATTACTTTAATAACTGGAGTTCTAATGGATGATCCGATCAAAACTGGAGCTTCTGCAGCCATGGCAAATGGTGGCGTACATGCATTTGTCAAAGCCGCAGCTATTGATATGCCAAGAGGAATTCGAATTAATAGCGTTAGCCCAACAATTCTAGAAGAATCATTTGAAGATTATGGATCTATGTTTGAAGGATTTGAGCCAGTTCCCGTAAAAAGAGTTGCTCTTGCCTATAAAAAGAGTATTCTAGGTGCTCATACGGGCAAGACATTCTATGTTTATTAATAAATCGTGTCATTTTAAGCATTACCCTCGCATTTAATGAATGGGTAGTGCTTTTTTATGAAAAATGGATTGAATACTTTTATATGCAATAATTACAATGCATATTTCGATAAGTCGAACTTTTTAAATTTACTTCGAAATGAGGATATAACAAATTTTACATTATAGAAATATTTCTGATATGAGGTAATATATAGGATATGATGATTTGCACTTTGAAAAAGAAAGAGATTTGTATTGGGGATGCAACGATCTACAGTACATTTTAGTGTTGCAGCGCAAAAAAGGGGTTTTAAAAAAATTTTTGATTTCGTGAGGTTTTCGCGACGGATAATCGTCGCTTTATTTATTGTTAGAAATTTTATGGTCCTAAACTTTAAAAAAGGTAGGTAATACTATAAAATATTATGTATAAGGAAGGGAGCGTCGATATTGTTTATTTTACTCTCTGCAGCGATTGCTCCAGGATTAGCATTATTTAGCTACTTTTATTTGCGAAATCAAATGGCGACTGAACCTCGAAAAACACTTTTTCGAACATTTATTTTTGGACTATTAATTACTTTCCCTATTATGTTCATTCAATATGTCTTGCAGGAAGAACAATTAATTACAAATCCATTTCTCCTCAATGTTGTTTTCTCAAGTACTATGGAAGAATTTTTTAAATGGTTCATTATTTTTGCATTTATTTATCGCCATGTTGAATTTGACGATCCATATGATGGAATTTTGTATGGAGCAGCTGCTTCGCTTGGGTTTGCCACAATGGAAAATCTCCTTTATTTGTTGACATTTGGAATAGATACGGCATTTATGCGTGCGTTACTACCTGTATCAAGTCACGCATTATTTGGTGTGGTGATGGGCTATTATTTTGGGAAAAGTAAATTCACAAAGAATAATCGTTCAATGGAATACTTAGTTCTTTCTATTGGAGCGCCGCTTCTATTGCATTTTGCCTATAACTCTATTTTGATGTTTGAAGATTATTGGGTTTATTTAATCGCACCATTTATGTTATTTTTATGGTGGTTTGCGTTAAGGAAAGTGAAGTTAGCTCACGAGCATTTAATTAAGCATTTAATAGAACAAAATAAAATTTAGCATGACCTAAAAGGAATGAGATTGCTTTTTAGGTCATTTTTTATTTTATTTGAAAATAACAATAAAATTTCATTCACTGTACATAATAACTCCTGAATGGTCGTTTCGATTGTTGATTCGACCATTTTTTCATTCGAATGTGCATAAATGATGCTAAATTTAACATGCTATGAAAAAGGAGTGAAATATATGGTAAGAAAACTTCTGATCTCAATGCTCATATTAATGACCACAATCGGTACATTTACTGTCATGAAGCCTGAAGAATCATTCGCTTTTTCTAACCAAGTTTTAGAACGGGGAGCCTTCGGTGATGATGTGATTGAGTTACAAGCAAGATTACAATACTTAGGATTCTATCATGGAAAAATTGATGGGAAATTTGGCTATGGTACTTATTGGGCTTTACGAAACTTCCAAGAAAGTTATGGCTTGAAAGTGGACGGCATTGCAGGAGCACAAACAAAAAGAGTACTTGTTAACAACAGTGATTTTGATCGTGAATGGGTTCATGCTCAAATCAATGCAGGTAGAGATTTTACTTATTATGGTGGAATTCCTCTGAACCAACAAGTAAAAGGCAACAAAGGATCATCAGGAAGTACAAGTTATCAACTACCTCCGAAATTTACAGAACAAGATTTACAACTAATGGCGAATGCAGTTTATGGTGAGGCAAGAGGAGAACCGTACGAAGGGCAAGTTGCAGTGGCAGCAGTAATTCTAAATCGACTTGAATCTCCAGATTTCCCGAATACCATCTCAGAGATCATTTTCCAACCAGGTGCATTTACAGCAGTAGCTGACGGACAAATTTGGTTAACGCCAAATGAAAGAGCAAAACAGGCAGTACTTGATGCAATGAGCGGATGGGATCCATCTGAAAATGCTCTTTATTATTTCAATCCTAATACAGCTACAAGCAAATGGATTTGGTCAAGACCTCAAATTAAACAAATTGGTCAACATATCTTTTGCTATTAAAGGAGCGACAATATGAAAAGTGCAGTTTACTTACTTTCCATTGCTGTTATCGCACTAGGATTATATGCTTTTGATGTCAAAGAAGAAAATAAACAATTACAACAAGCTATTCATGCTCAATATACTAATTCATTATCCAATGCCAGCGAAAAATTATCCTATTTGCAACGGTCTGTAGCTCAATCCCTATTGTTCCAAGATGAGAAGGCGTTACAAAATGAACTTGATAATATTTGGCGTACTAGTAATGAATTACGTTCATCTATTAGTGGGTTGCCTTTAAATCCTGACGTAGCAAATCAATGGCTACGATATATTGGGAAAATAGGAGATGAAGCAAAAAGAGCTTCGACAAATGGTGATTATGAAACTTGGCAATCCAAAATGAAAGTTGTAAACAAAAATTTAGAGCAACTAACAGATGAATGGGCTGTTGCAACAGCTCAATTTTATGAGAATGATGGGAACTTTGATAAATGGCAACAAGTTGCAAAAACAGAGCTTGAAGAATCACCATTTAAAAACCTCGCATCAAACTTAAAAACTTACACGGAAAAGGACTTCCCATTAACAACGAGTGAATCTGATTGGCTAAAGAAAAGAGACTTAAAACATATAAGAGATCGTGAAATTACGAAGGACGAAGCAATTCAAGTATTAGAGAAACTAGTTCCTGGAATTGAAGATGCTACGTATACTGTATCGAAAAGTAAAGATGATGCACCTTATCCGTTTTATCATATTCAATTTGTAAAGGGTAGTCGGGTCGGATATGCGGACATTACTGTAAAAGGTGGCCATTTAATTTCCTTCTTATCTGAACGTCCGGTACAGCCAGACAAAAATATTACACAAGAAAAAGTGAAGGAGTTAGTACAACAATTTATAGACCGAGCTGGATATGATGATTTAGCGTTAGTTGAAATGCGAGAAAACCATGAAGCTTGGCATATTCATCTTGCTCGAGTAGCTGGCAAGCATAATGCGTTTGTGTATCCTGATGGAGTACAATTAAAAGTTTCTAAAGATAGCGGTGAGTTATTAGGGCTAAATGCAATGGAATATGTACAAAGAGAAAACATTAATGAAAACCAGCCAGTGGTACCGATCGATTGGAAACAATTCTTCCGACCAAATACAGTAGTGGAAGAAGAGCGGTTTATCTACACAGAAAATGAAGCATATGAATTAAGATTATGTTATGAAGTAATTGCTCGTTTTTCAGACAATATCAATCAAACATATCGAGTTGTTGTGGATACGGAAAATCATGATGTCATAAAAGTGGAACAATTACCATAATTATCAAAATGCTCTAGAAATTCGCCTTAATTCGTGCAATAATAAAATTACAATTATTGTGCGAGGCGAGTAAGTATGGATATTAAGATTGGGACAGTTCTCACATTGGAACCAACGTCATCAGAAAAAGTTGAAAGATTTAAATGTAAAGTAATGGAAAAGAAAGACAATATCATTTTTATCACTTATCCCGTAGATACGAAAACGGATAGAACAGTTTATCTAGTTGACGGTTCCCAGTTTCGTGCAATTTTTCGAAACGATGATGATATCAACTATGCATTTCAAACGGAAGTTGTCGGTCGTAAAATGGATCGAATTCCTATGATAATGCTTTCTTGTCCTCCAGATGATGAATTCATCAAAATCCAAAGAAGGGAATTTGTTCGAGTAAAAACACCTGTAGACGTTGCAGTAGAGCATTTAAATCAATTTTATCAATACGTAACGGATGATATTAGCGCAGGTGGAGCCGCTATCAAAGTGCCTATATCCCCTCCATTTTCAGAGGGAGATAAGGTCAAACTAACGATTGTATTGCCTTATAAATCTGGAGAAATTCAATACATTCAAACGGATGCAGAAGTGGTTCGTATATTTGAAAAGAATGACCAAACGCTTGCATCTCTTCAATTTATCGATACGGACGAACTAGATAAACAATTCATTCTTCGATTCTGTTTTGAACGCCAAGTGATGCTGCGTAAGGAGACAAAGGACCTCCAATAAACGATATTGGAGGCTTTTTTTATGGATAAAAATAAAGGATTCGACAACAATATGTAATACAAACTAGTTGTTTTTATTTACACAAACTATGAAAATAGTAAAAGTAAAAAACTTTGTTTATGTTACAATGTTGAAGGAAAGTAGGGATTGTCATGGGAAAAAACATACAAATAGCCATCGATGGACCTGCTGGTGCAGGAAAAAGTACAATTGCAAAAATCGTGGCAGAACAATTAGGATTCACTTACATTGATACTGGAGCGATGTATCGAGCTGTTACGTATAAAGCGTTAAAAGAAAACATACAATTAAATGATGAAAAAAAACTAGAAGAAATGTTGCTAAAGACTAATATCGACTTAAAGCCATCTCCAAATGGACAACTAGTTTTCTTAGATGGAGAGGATGTGACAAAAAAAATTCGTTCCAATGAAGTAACAGCGAATGTTCCGCAAGTTGCTTCTCTTGCAAAAGTTCGTGAAATCCTCGTAGCTAAACAAAAACAATTAGCAAAAGACGGCGCAGTTGTCATGGATGGACGAGATATAGGTACTCATGTATTAAAAGAAGCTGAATTGAAAATTTTTATGTCTGCCTCTGTTGAAGAAAGAGCAAAACGAAGATTGCTTGATAATAAAAAACGAGGCATTCCTTCTGACTATGAACAGCTAAAAGAGGAAATAGCGCTTCGCGATCAGCAAGATATGGAACGTAAAATATCGCCATTAGTTCAAGCGGAAGATGCCATTTATTTAGACACTACTCACTTATCAATTGAAGAAGTTGCAGAAAAAATTTTACATTTAGCGAAAGAAAAGATGGAATAATAATCGTTTCTTTTCGCGTATTTTATTCATAAAAAAGGAAATATTTAAACTATAAGGAAAAAATTTTGTGTTTAAATGCAATTTCTAATAAAATAGATATTGTAAGATGCGAAGGAGGGTTACATATGTCCGAGGAAATGAACTTAGGAGTTGGCCAAGAATTTCGTGAAGGAGACATTGTAAAAGGGACTGCTGCAAAAGTTGAAGACAAAGCAGTAACCGTTACAATAGAAGGTGCACCATTTGATGGGATTGTACCAATTAGTGAACTTTCTAGTTTGCACATTGAAAAAGCATCCGATGTGGTGTCTGTTGGCGATGAGCTAGAATTAATGATCACGAAAGTAGAAGAAGAAAACTTTGTTTTATCGAAACGTAAAGTAGATGCTTTAAAAGCTTGGGATAAATTAGAAGAGCTATACAAAAAGGGAGAAGTTTTTGAAGCAGAAGTAAAAGATGTTGTAAAAGGCGGTTTAGTAGTTGATTTAGGAGTACGAGGATTTGTACCAGCATCTTTAGTAGAAGATTATTTCGTAGAAGACTTTGAAGATTACAAAGGTAAAACGCTAACATTCAAAATTACAGAGTTAGATAAAGAAAAAGGAAGATTAATTTTATCTCACCGTGCAGTTGTAGAAGAAGAAAAAGCAAATAAAAAGAAAGAATTGCTAGAGAGCCTAAAGCCAGGAGACGTATTAAATGGTAAAGTTCAACGATTAGCTCCATTTGGTGCCTTCGTTGACATAGGTGGCGTTGACGGGCTTGTGCACATTTCACAAGTAGCCCATGAACATGTAGATGATATTAACACAGTTCTTCAAGAAGGGCAAGAAGTGAAAGTAAAAGTTTTATCTGTTGACCCGGAAAATGAAAGAATTTCTCTATCCATTAAAGAGACATTACCTGGTCCATGGGCAAACATTGCAGAACGTGTTTCAAAAGGTCAAGTATTGACTGGTACGGTGAAGCGTTTAGTGTCCTTCGGTGCCTTTGTTGAAGTGTTCCCAGGTGTTGAAGGGTTAGTTCATATTTCACAAATTTCTCATAAACACATCAATACCCCTCACGAAGTGTTGAAAGAAGGTCAAGAGGTTCAAGTGAAAGTGCTTGATGTTAATGAGCAAGAAAAGCGCTTATCACTAAGCATGAAAGAACTTGAAGAAAACCCAAAGCATCAAGAAGAATTTGATTATCAATTACCAGAAGAGACAACAGGATTCTCCATTAGTGATGTAATAGGGGAACAATTGAAAAAATTTACAGATCAATAAATTTTATTTTGAATAAAAATTGCGTGCTTTAAGGAGTGCGCTTTTTTTATGTCCATTTATGTCAAAAAATGATATATAATTGGATATCGTGTATAATACAAAGGATAAGAATTTGGAAGGATGAAGGACAGATGACAAAACCAGTAATCGCCATCGTAGGTCGTCCGAATGTAGGAAAATCAACAATTTTCAACCGAATTGTTGGTGAACGCATTTCCATTGTGGAAGATATACCTGGGGTGACCCGAGATCGCATCTACAGTTCGGCAGATTGGTTAAACCATGAATTTAATATTATTGATACAGGTGGAATTGATCTTGGAGATGAACCATTTTTAGAACAAATTCGTGCCCAAGCACAAATTGCCATGGAAGAGGCCGATGTGATTATTTTTATGACGAACGGTCGAGAAGGAGTAACTCTTCAAGATGAGCAAATCGCAAAAATGCTTTATAAAACAAAAAAACCAGTTGTACTGGCAGTCAATAAAATTGATAACCCAGACATGCGTGAATTAATATATGATTTTTATTCTTTAGGCTTTGGGGAGCCGATTCCAATTTCCGGTTCGCATGGATTAGGGATTGGGGATTTATTGGATGAATGTGCAAAATATTTCCCTAAAGAATATGAAGATGAATATTCAGACGATGTCATTAAGTTTTCATTAATTGGTAGACCAAATGTAGGAAAATCTTCATTAGTAAATGCAATTCTCGGAGAAGAGCGGGTAATCGTTAGTGATATCGCTGGAACTACTCGAGATGCAATCGACTCTCCTTATACGTATGACGGACAAGATTTTGTCATTATCGATACGGCTGGAATGCGGAAAAAAGGGAAAATATATGAAAGCACAGAAAAATATTCCGTATTAAGAGCATTAAGAGCGATTGAACGTTCAGATGTGGTGCTTGTCGTATTAAATGCAGAAGAGGGAATACAAGAGCAGGATAAGAAAATTGCAGGGTATGCTCATGAAGCGGGTAAAGGTATCGTCATTGTCGTGAACAAATGGGATGCCATTGAAAAAAATGAACGAACAATGAATGAATTTACCCAAACGATTCGCGATCAATTTTTATTTTTGGATTATGCTCCGATTGTGTTTGTTTCTGCTAAAACGAAACAAAGGTTGAGTCAAATTTTACCATTAGTGAAGCGGGTAAGTGAAAACCATGCAATGCGCATTCAATCTTCTTTATTAAATGATGTAATTGAAGATGCTATTGCAAGAAACCCAGCCCCTACAGATAAAGGAAAACGTTTACGCATTTATTACACGACACAAGTATCTGTTAAGCCACCTACATTTATCACTTTCGTAAACGATCCAGAACTCATGCATTTCTCTTATCTTCGATTTTTGGAAAACCGCATTCGTGAAACCTTTGATTTTGAGGGAACGCCGATACGTATCATACCACGGGCACGTGAGTAAAAGAGTGAGGGATAAATAAAAATGAAAAAGGTAACAGTGTTAGGAGCAGGTTCATGGGGAACTGCCTTAGCAATGGTGTTGGCTGAAAATGGACACGATACATTAATTTGGAGCCACCGACATGAGCAAGCGAAAGAAATAAATGAACAACATACGAATGAAAAATATGTTCCGAATATACAACTACCTGAAAATTTAAGGGCAACAAGTGATTTGAAAGAAGCGGCAGAACATGGAGATATCATCATTTTTGCGGTTCCGACAAAAGCGATTCGTGAAGTAGCAGAAAACATTATGAATTATTTAAATAGAAAAGTATTAATTGTGCACGTATCAAAAGGGATAGAACCAGATTCTTTAAAACGCATCTCAGAAATTTTAGAGGAGTCTATATCCCCGCATGTGATTGAAGATATCGTCGTATTATCAGGTCCTAGCCATGCGGAGGAAGTGGTGTTGCATCATCCAACAACGATTACTGCTGCTTGTACAAATCTCCGTTCCGCTGAAAAAATACAAGATTTATTTATGAACCAGTATTTCCGTGTCTATACAAATACCGATGTAATCGGCGTTGAACTAGGCGGTGCATTGAAAAATGTAATTGCCTTAGCAGCAGGGATTTCCGATGGCCTAAACTATGGGGACAATGCAAAGGCAGCATTAATTACCCGAGGACTTGCGGAAATTGCTCGTTTAGGTGTGCGAATGGGAGGCAATCCCTTCACCTTTGCAGGATTAACTGGTATGGGCGATTTGATCGTTACTTGTACGAGCGTTCATTCGCGTAACTGGAAAGCGGGGAACATGCTTGGAAAGGGCATGAAGCTGGCTGAAGTATTAGAGAGCATGGGTATGGTCGTTGAAGGAGTTCGCACGACAAAAGCTGCTTACCAGCTTGCCAAAAAATACGATGTTCCGATGCCAATTACAACTGCATTGTTTGAAGTATTATTTAATGAAAAAGAACCGAAAGATGCTGTTGATGAGTTAATGAATCGCTTAAAGAAAAGAGAAATCGATTATTTACAATAAAAGGACAAGCATTTTCGTTGCATCAATGAGCGGGTATGAAAGAATTCAAAGTCGAGTTGAGTATCGGGAACTACAAATAATACCCGTTCATGTGCAATGAAAACGAACGCATGTGCGTCAGTGTGTTTTGTGCCATATCATAGGCAAATTTGTATACATACCGCTTCTTGAAAGGAGGAATTGCAATGAGTCATCCGTTATTAATGGATATAGATAAATTCGTACTTGGTGCTGCACGTGGTCCATTAGCGAACATGCACCCGATGGATGTCATGTGGGTTTCCTTTTACTCGATAGCCGCAATGATTTTATCGATTCTTATGATAACAGCAGCTCGCAAATGGGTGAATAATGCTATATTATCCTTTTTCATTAGACTGATTGCATTTATTATTTTTATATTTGGCACATTATTAATGGTTTTAGTAATCTTTACGTGGCCATCATAAACAAAGGGGTGAAAATCATGAAACAGAAACGGAAATTCATTTTTTTCATACTATTACTCTCGACATCCCTTTTACTATCTGGATGTTTGTTTCCACAGGAAGAACGTGTTGAGAATCAAATACCTGATGAAGCTCAACTGATTGCTGTGCAAAATGCCATCGATCAATATCGAGCGGAAACAGGTGTGCTGCCGATAAAAAATAAAGATATGGATACAGATATATTTATTAAATATCCCATCGATTTCTCGAAATTGGTTCCAAAATATTTAGCGAATATCCCAGGGAATTCCTACGAAAAAGGTGGCATATTCCAATATATTATTTGGGACCCGGAAAACAATCCAACTGTAAAATTAGTAGACTTACGTTCAGCAGAAACGATTCGAGATTTAAATATTCGTCTTCTCTCAACAAAATACATGCCTTATAAAGACAGAATTGCGGATTATGTATATTCAATAGATTTTAAGAAATTAGGCTTTGCTAAAGAACTAACTGTGCCAAGTCCATATTCGAATAATCATTTACCATTAGTTGCTTCAACAGAAGGACAAGCCTATGTAGACTACTCCATCGATTTAGCTCAGTTTATAAGAGAAAATCATTTGAAACCTGAGCCAGGAGAAGATATTCGTATGTTGCTTGTGGAAGCTTATCCAGTAGTACCGGCCTATTCACTGCCATATACTGTGAACGAGAATAATGAACCGGTATTTATGTTTGATCCAATAAAAAAATAAAAAAATTTAAGCCTTGTACGACTTTTCGTGCAAGGTTTTTCATATTTTAAGTATATAATTCATAGATTGAAGTACGTAAAGGAGGAACTACAATAGGCGAACAAATCTTTCAACAAATAGCAGAAAGAACAAATGGTGATGTATATATTGGGGTTGTAGGGCCTGTGAGGGTTGGTAAGTCCACTTTTGTGAAAAAAATGATGGAGTCAATCGTCCTACCAAACATCGTGGATGAAGAAGAACGGAAAAGAGCACTGGACGAGCTACCACAAAGTTCACCTGGCCCAGTCATTATGACTGCAGAACCAAAATTTGTTCCTGCTCATGGTACAGAAATTTGTATTGGGGAAAGTGAAATACCTTTCCGGATTCGTTTTGCTGATTGTGTTGGTTATGTCATTGATGGGGTAAAAGGGTATGAAGATGAAAATGGACCAAAGTATGTGCACACACCATGGAACACTGAAGCTATTCCATTCCAAGAAGCAGCTCGAATCGGAACAGATAAGGTGATCCGCGACCATGCAAACATCGGTGTAGTTGTAACGACAGACGGCACTGTTAATGGGATTTCACGAGAAGCTGCACAAGTGGCGGAAGAACAAATTGTTGAACAATTGCAGGAAATCGGTAAGCCATTCGTCATCATTTTAAACAGCCAATATCCAAACAATCAAAATACGCAAAAGTTGCGCAATGAATTGCTCTCCCGTTATAACGTTCCTGTCATTGCAATAGCTATTGATCAAATGACGTTAAATGATATGGAGTTTATTTTAGAAGAAGCTCTGTATGAATTCCCTGTGGAAGATATTGAAGTGGAAAAACCTGATTGGCTTGATGTATTAGAACCGACTCACCACGTCAATGCAACGCTTTCAGAAGCAGTTGGAAATGTGCTGAATTCTGTAACGAAAATTCGCGATGTCCATAATGCAGTAGAAGATTTAAGAGAAATTGATTTTATTGAAAGCTGCGAGATTGAAAGAGTTGATGCAGGACTTGGTGTGGCAACGGTGCGTATCACATTAAAACCGGAAATTTATAAGGCGGTTTGCAATGAATTTTTAGATGCGCCGATAGACACGAAAAAAGATTGGCTACTCTTCATTAAAGAGGCACAAGAAGCGAAAAAAGCACAAAAACGCTTCCGAGATGCGATTGAAGAAGCGACAATCAATGGCTATGGTGTAACGCTTCCGACGATGGAAGAGTTTGAGCCAAGTGAGCCAGAAATAATTAAACAAAATAATTTCTACGGTGTTCGCATGAAGGCGAAAGCTCCATCTTACCATATCATACGTGTCGATATGGAATCTGAGTTCTCGCCATTAATTGGGTCAGAGTTCCACAGCCAACAGTTATTGAAAGACTTGCAGTATGCATATAAACATGATCGAGAAGCGTTATGGCAAACACAATTGTTTGGAACGCCACTGCATGAAGTGTTGACGGAAGGAATTCGATTCAAAATGAATGCTGTGCCGCCAAGTGCAAAGAAAAGAATGCGTCAAACAATTGAAAGAATGGTGAATGAAGGAGAAAAAGGACTCATTACGTTTATTATTTAAAAAAAGTGAGATAATAAAAATAATGGAATTTTATTAGAAGGACTTTTTGTCATATAGACGAAAAGTCCTTTTCATTATCCAAAGTGCCAAAAACTCAATTTTTCTTGGACAAACATGAATAAATACAGTTGCACCGCTTATTTCTATATGTTACTCTTTTTACATGATTTAGCTTTTTTAACCCTTTGAGAGGAGGTGAACAGTGTGAACAAAACAGAATTAGTAAACTCTGTTGCTGAAGCTGCAGGTCTTTCTAAGAAAGATGCTTCTAAAGCAGTAGATGCAGTATTTGATACAATTCAAAACACTCTTGCAAAGGGTGACAAAGTGCAATTAATCGGTTTTGGAAACTTCGAAGTTCGTGAACGTGCTGCACGTAAAGGTCGTAACCCTCAAACTGGGGAAGAAATTGAAATTGCTGCAAGCAAAGTGCCAGCATTTAAACCAGGAAAAGCACTTAAAGAAGCTGTAAAATAATAGCTTCTTTAAAATTACATAGAGCAGTCGTCATGAATATGATGACTGCTCTTTTTACATATTATAATATTAATGAAAGATAAATCAATTCTACCATTGGAGCAAAAAAGCAACACATATAGAGTACAATTTGAGTGAAAGCCTTTTGCGATTCACGTCTGTATGTGCTACGATTCATTTTGACAGTGTTGTGCTTTGTCGATTTAGGAGGAACATATATGTCAAATGTTGATTTAAAAAAAATAGAAGAAGCTGTAAAAATGATTTTAGAGGCCGTAGGTGAAGACGTTAATCGTGAAGGACTCATCGATACACCAAAACGCGTTTCAAAAATGTATGAAGAAATGTTTAAAGGGCTTAATGAAGATCCGCGAAGTTATTTTGAAACGGTCTTCCATGAAAACCATGATGAGCTAGTTCTTGTGAAGGATATTCCTTTTTATTCGATGTGTGAACATCACTTAGTTCCATTTTACGGGAAAGCTCATGTTGCATACATACCTCAAGATGGCCGAGTTGCTGGTTTAAGCAAAATCGGTCGATTAGTGGAATCCGTAAGTCACAGGCCTCAATTACAAGAACGAATTACAACAACCATTGCAGATATTTTAATGGAAAAATTAGAACCGCAAGGCGTTTTTGTATTGATTGAAGCTGAACATATGTGTATGACGATGAGAGGATTAAAAAAACCTGGGACAAAAACAGTGACTTCATGTGCAAGAGGAATTTATGAAGAAGATGACATAAAACGACAAGAAGTGATTTCATTTATTCAAATGTCTTAATTAACAAAATAGATTGTGATATGATAACAAAGAATATGTAAATGTGAGGGAGAAGTATGAACCAATCTGATTATGTCGTAATTGAAGCAGAAGAAGATGGCGTACATGTAATTGGGTTAACTCGTGGTGAAGATACAAAATTTCATCATTCAGAAAAATTAGATGCCGGAGAAGTGATGATAGCTCAATTTACTGAACATACGTCGGCCATGAAAATTCGTGGAAAAGCGAAAATCTATACATCGCATGGAATCATTGAAAGCCAATCAAAAAAATAAACCGCTCATTATGATGACGACTGTAATAAGTGCAGTAGATTGTGCTTACATTGGAATGGAGTAATACCTATGGATGCAACATATATAAAAAACCATATTGAACAATTAAAAAAGGATATTTATCGTTATGTGCAACATAAAACACTTCTGAAATATACTGGAAATCCATTGGTGGATGAAAATCAATTATTTTACATGCTGTTGCCATTTTTTAATGGAGACCATTGGGATGATGAAAAATATGAAGGAATCATTACTGTCGGAATTGTACAAGCATCTTTAGCGGAACATGGTCTCATCAACGAGTATGATGCAACATCGAAAGAGCAGCAGCTAACAGTTCTGTCCGGCGATTATTACAGTGGTCGTTATTATGAAATATTAGCAAATTCAGGTAATATTTCTTTGATACGTCAACTTTCTGAAAGTGTTGTATTAAGATCTGAACATGAAATTCGAGTATATGAACCGAGACAATACGCCATCGATGATTGGTTAGATAGTATAACGGTTATTGAAACAGAATGTATTAGCAGATTTTATCAACTTTACAATTACGATCAATATTTAAATATAATGCAAATCAATTTATTGATTCTACGATTACAAAATGAACTATTAAACTATAGAGAAGGTAATAGTTCGCTCCTTTTACAAAAAATGATAGAAAGCTTTGTACCCGTTGATCATTTGAATTTTGAACAATACCTTCTGAAAAAATTGGATGTTCTTATTCAACAATTGCAAGAATTGTTACGTATCTCTTCTATCAAAGCTGAACTTAAACAATATATTGCAGAACGGTTGATTAGATAGAGTGAAGAAAGGTTATGAAAAAGATGGAAAAATCCAAAGAAGAACGCGTCCATGAAGTGTTTGAGAAAATTTACGAAAACTACGATAAAATGAATTCGGTGATTAGTTTCAAGCTTCATGTCAAATGGCGTGAAGATATTATGAAACGCATGAATGTAAAACCGGGATCTACATGTTTAGATGTTTGTTGTGGCACAGCTGATTGGACAGTTGCATTAGCAAAGGCAACAGGTGAAAATGGAGTTGTTAAAGGGCTTGATTTTAGCAAAAATATGCTAAAAGTTGGAGCTGAGAAAGTAAAGCCGTATCCTCATGTGGAGTTAATACATGGGAATGCAATGGAACTACCTTTTGAAGATAACACTTTTGACTATGTCACAATCGGTTTTGGTTTACGAAATGTACCGGATTATATGCAAGTATTAAGGGAAATGCATCGTGTATTAAAACCTGGTGGGATGGCTGTTTGTTTAGATACATCTCAACCAGAAATGACTGGATATAAACAATTGTTTCGTTTTTATTTCCGATATATTATGCCGCTTTTCGGGAAAATTTTTGCGAAAAGTTATGAAGAGTATTCATGGTTACAAGAATCCGCAAGCACTTTCCCAGGGATGAAAAAGCTTGCAAAAATGTTTGAAGAAGCTGGCTTTGTAAACGTCACATACAAAAGTTATAGTGGTGGTGCAGCAGCAATGCATATGGGATTTAAGAAAGAAGTTTAGGGAGAGGTTCGCGAGTGGAAAAGATGAAGTTAAAAATGATCTATTCCGATTTAAAACCGGATATAGAAATCATCGAAAATGAATTAGAAAAAGCACTTTATTCAACGTCGCATGTATTAAATGATGCCTCTCTCCACCTTTTACGTGCGGGCGGAAAAAGAATTCGCCCACTTTTTGTTTTAATGAGTGCAAAATTTGGTCATTATAATATCGACAGAATGAAATATGCTGCTGTACCTCTCGAATTAATTCATATGGGTTCCCTTGTCCACGATGATGTAATCGATCATTCCGATATGAGAAGAGGGCGTCCTACCGTTCGTTCTCAATGGAACAATCGAGTTGCAATGCATACTGGTAATTTTATTTTCGGTAGAGCAATTCAATATGTATCCCAAATTAAAGATCCGAAGGCGCATCAAATTTTAGCAAGAACGATGGTTGAAATTTGTAATGGTGAAGTCATTCAAATTGAAGATAAGTTTCGACTAAATCAAAACTTAAAAGATTATTTCCGTCGAATAAAAAGAAAAACGGCACTTCTTATTGAATCCAGTTGTGAAGTGGGAGCAGTAGTAGCAAATGTTGATCCTGCTGTTACAATGCGGTTAAAGAGATTCGGTTATTATGTGGGTATGAGTTATCAAATCGTGGATGACGTGTTGGATTTCGTATCAACGGATAAACAACTTGGAAAACCTGCAGGCAGTGATTTATTGCAGGGAAACATTACTTTGCCTATATTGCTCATGAAAGATCATCCCAAAATTATCCAATTTATTGAGCGGGCTTCAAAAGGAATTGTGACAGAAGAGGAACGGTTAGAAATGCTTCAAATTGTACGCAATTCTGATTCAATTCAAGAAGCCTTGAAAGTAAGCGATCAATATTTAGCGAAAGCAATGAAAGAAGTAGAGCAATTACCAGAACATCCAACAAAGAAAAAACTAAGAGATATTGCATTGTTTATCGGTAAACGTAAGTTTTAAAAAATATATCTATTTCTAATATTGATAGTTGAAGCTTGAGCTTGATTTTGGTAACATTTAGCGGTAGGTAATAAAGCTTAATTGAGATTTAAGGAGTTGTTTAACTTATGGCAATTGAAAGAACATTTCTTATGGTAAAACCTGATGGTGTAAAACGCCAAGTAGTAGGAGACATTATTGACCGTTTTGAGCGTCGTGGATTTGTAATGCGCGGAGCAAAGTTAATGAATGTTCCACGTGAATTAGCTGAAAAACACTATGAAGAGCATAAGGATAAACCATTCTTTGGTGAATTGGTAGATTTCATCACTTCTGGACCAGTATTTGCAATGGTTTGGGAAGGAGAAAATATTATTAAGTTAGCTCGTGTGATGATGGGCGCTACAAAACCTGAAGAAGCACAACCAGGTACAATTCGCGGCGATTATGCGGTAACAATTTCTGAAAACGTTATCCATGGTTCCGATTCACCAGCATCTGCTGAACGTGAAATCAATTTATGGTTCAACAATGAAATCGTTTAATACACTGTAAATTTGCTATCCCACAGCAATTGTGCTGTTGGGATAGTTTTTTTATTAATATGGTATTGCAAAAGGTTAGCCAATAGAAAATTTTTGCAGAAACCGTAAATTTTGATAATATGAATATAATAAGCATAAGACTGTGACTTCTTTTTTACACAAGCAAAGGGAATAACACGAGTATCGATACAATGCAAAGGCAAGGAATAACCTTTAAGGACGAACATGCGGAAAGCATTCGCCTGTAGTGAAATTCGAAAGTAGAAAAAATACTAACTACGAACAAATTTAATACTGCTTTAGAAATTTACTTTTTGAACTTTTACATATTTCAGAAAAGAAAAATTTTGTATATAATAAGTGTACGTCATTAGAGGGGATCGATAACTATGACAGACTACGAACTGTTTATTAATGGTATAAAAAAATTAACAGGTATTGATTTATCGCTATATAAAGAAGCACAAATGAAACGCCGTTTAACATCCCTTTATGAAAAAAAAGGCTTTAAAGATTTTGTTGATTTTTTGCACGGGGTTGAAAAAGATCGAGATTTATTGAATGAATTCCTAGATCGAATGACGATTAATGTTTCAGAATTTTATCGTAATGGGAAACGGTGGGAAGTACTTCAACATAAAATTTTTCCAAAACTGCTTGAAAAAAATAACCGTTTGAAAATTTGGAGTGCTGCCTGTTCAACAGGCGAGGAACCGTACACAATTTCCATGGTGCTCTCTAACCATGTACCATTATCTTACATAAAAGTATTAGCTACTGATATAGATGAAAACTGTCTTCAAAAAGCAAAGCTAGGCATTTATCCTGATCGTTCCTTAGCAGAAGTTCCTCCGGCTATAAAAGCAAAATATTTTATTGAAGAAGGGCAGTTTTATCGTGTAAAAGATGAAATTAAAAATACTGTAACATTTAAAAAGCACAATTTATTAAGTGACCCATATGAGAAAAACTTTGATTTAATCGTTTGTCGCAATGTTATGATTTATTTCACTGAAGAGGCAAAGGATCATATTTATAAAGAATTTAGCAATTCTTTACGACCAGGTGGCATTTTGTTTGTAGGATCTACTGAGCAAATATTCAATCCTGCTCGTTATGGTTTTGAAGTGGAAGATACGTTTTTTTACCGAAAAATATGAGATTGAAAAAAGGATTGGGCGCTTTTCGACTTGTGCGAAAAGCGTATTATATTTTCGTTAAATTCTATATTATATTAAAATTATTTATTCACAATGTTTTTTTACTAGCTTTATGTTATATTAAAAAATACATACTTTAACGAGTTGAAGGGAGAAAGTGTTTGATGAGATATTTAACTGCTGGGGAATCCCACGGTCCACAATTAACGACAATTATTGAAGGGTTGCCGTCCCTTTTACCGATAACTGCAGAACAAATTAATTACGATTTAAAACGACGACAAGGTGGTCACGGTCGCGGACGCCGTATGCAAATTGAAAAAGATACTGTTGAAATAGTTGGAGGAGTTCGTCACGGAAAAACATTAGGTTCACCTGTTGCATTAGTGGTAAAAAATGATGACTGGAAACATTGGACAAAAATTATGGGAATTGAACCTCTCCCAGAAGATGTAGATCCTTCAGAAATTAAGCGTCAAATTTCCCGACCTCGACCTGGACATGCTGATTTAGTCGGCGGAATTAAATATGGTCATCGTGACTTGCGAAATGTGTTAGAGCGTTCGAGCGCTAGAGAAACGACTGTGCGAGTGGCTGTTGGTTCCGTTGCAAAAGCTCTTTTAAAAGAATTAGGTATTTCCATCGTAGGACATGTTACTGAAATTTACGGCATTAAAGCAGATACATCAAAAGTTGCAGGCAAATCAGCAGATGAAATTCGCCAAATTGTTGAAAATGATCCTTGCTATTCAGTGGACCCAGAAGCTTCTGCGAAAATGGTAGAAGCAATTGATGAGGCGAAAAAAGCAGGAGATTCCATCGGTGGTGTTGTCGAAGTCATTGTGGAAGGTATGCCGCCGGGAGTAGGATCTTACGTTCATTATGACCGTAAATTAGATGGTAAATTGGCGCAAGCGATGTTATCCATCAATGCATTTAAAGGGGTTGAGTTTGGTATCGGCTTTGAAATGGCTCGTCGTAGAGGCTCTGAAGTTCATGATGAAATTGTTTGGGATGATAAACAAGGCTATCATCGTCGTACAAATCGTTTAGGTGGCCTTGAAGGTGGCATGTCTACAGGAATGCCAATCATTGTTCGCGGTGTAATGAAACCAATTCCTACACTTTACAAACCTCTTGAAAGTGTTGATATCGAAACGAAAGAACCATTTAAAGCAAGTGTGGAGCGTTCCGATGCTTGTGCAGTACCAGCTGCATCTGTTGTAGCTGAATGCGTCATCGCTTGGGAAATTGCCAAGGCGATTGTCGAACAGTTCCATAGCGATCAATTACCACAATTAAAAGCACAAATTGAAGAAGCACGTAAATTGGCGAAGGAGTTTTAATGATGCGAATCCCAGTAAATACCCAAAGCCATTCCTACGAAGTGTTCATCGGAAGCGGTATATTACGTACCGCTTGCGATTCATTAAAAGAGAAAATTGAAAAAGCAGATAAACTCGTCGTTTTTACCGATGAGAATGTTTGGCAAGCACAACAACAATATTTTAAAGAAAACTTCCCTTATCCTTTCGAAGTGTTTGTGATGCCAGGTGGGGAAGCTTGTAAAAGTTTTCAAAATTTCGAAGATGCCCACACTTTTTTAATTGAAAAACATTGCTCGCGCAAATCCTTTTTATTTGCCTTTGGTGGAGGAGCAGTTGGTGATTTGACTGGGTTTGTAGCAGCAACATTCATGCGTGGAATCCCATACATTCAAATTCCAACGACCATTTTAGCTCACGATTCAGCCGTTGGAGGAAAAACGGCAATTAACCACCCGCTAGGCAAAAACTTAGTTGGAGCATTTTATCAACCGGAAGCGGTCATTTATGATATCAACTTTTTAGATAGTTTACCAACAAAAGAGATTCGTTCAGGAATGGCTGAAGTAATTAAACACGCGCTGATTTCAGATGAAAAATGGTTAAAACAATTGATGCAAACTCCATCAATTACGAAAATTGACAAAACAGCTTTAGCAAACCACTTGAAATCAGGCATCGAAGTAAAGGCGAAAATCGTAGGGCAAGATGAAACTGAACAATCTGTCCGAAAATATTTAAATTTGGGGCATACATATGGTCATGCTATTGAAGCAGCAGCTGGTTATGGCGGCCTTGCCCATGGAGAAGCGGTCATGATCGGGATGGTGTATGCACTTCTCTTGAGCGAACGATACGGTCAAATTTCTAGAGAATTTACGATTGATTTTCTAAAGTTTGCATATCGAAACGACTATCCATTCGAAGAAGTAAAGAGATTCTCTTTTGTAGAATTATATGAATATTTAATGAAAGATAAAAAGATTGAATATGGCAAATTAAAATTTGTTTTATTACAGGAAATCGGCCAACCATTCGTAAGAGAAATTGGGGAATCGGAATGTAGAGAAGTAGATAGAGAGCTTCGCTATCTGCTAGAGGAGGTATGTAAATGATTCGCGGCATACGTGGAGCGATAACGATAGAATCGAATACGCCCGATGCGATTTATAGTGAGACGGAAAGATTAGTGTTAGAAATGGCGAGAGTTAACAATATCGTTCCAGAAGATATTGCTTCGGTGATTGTCACGACAACACCGGATATTAACGCCGCATTCCCAGCAAAGGCCGTGCGTTCAATTGATGGGTGGAAATATGTACCAACGATGTGTACCCACGAAATGGATGTTCCTGGATCTTTGCCTTTATGTATTCGAGTGTTAATGCATGTGAATACATCGGTACCTCAAAAAGAAATACGCCACGTTTATTTAAATGATGCGGTGAAACTAAGACCAGATTTAGTCAATGAAAATCGATAAAAAGGAGCGTCAATCATGAAATTTAAAAAACAAATTTACGGTATGAAAGCTTACCAACCAGGTAAACCCATTGAGGAAGTACAAAAAGAATTTGGTTTAAAGGAAGTTGTTAAGCTTGCTTCAAATGAAAATCCTTTTGGCTGCTCTCCTAAAGTGAAAGATTTTATTGTAAATAATGGAATGAATTTTGCCATTTATCCGGATGGTTATGCGCAAGAACTTCGTACAGCAGTGAGTCAACATCTTGGTGTAGATGAATCACAATTGCTATTTGGAAACGGTTCAGATGATATAATCGCAATCATTACGCGGGCACTTCTTTATCCCGGTGTTAATACAGTCATGGCAGATCCATCTTTCTCTCAATACAGTCATAATGCAGAAGTTGAAGGAGCAGAAGTTCGAAAAGTGCCATTGAAAGATGGTAAGCATGATTTAGAAAAAATGTTAGAAGCAATTGATGAAAACACGTCAATTGTATGGGTATGTAATCCAAATAACCCAACAGGAACTATTGTATCGGATGAGGAATTAAGCTCCTTTATAGAGAAAGTACCAAGTGATGTACTAATCGTATTAGATGAAGCTTATTTTGAATATATAACAGATCCTGCTTATAAAGATACGTTGCATTACGTAGAGGAATATCCGAATGTATTAATCATGCGTACATTCTCTAAGGCATACGGATTAGCTGCCTTCCGAATCGGATATGCAATCGGTCAATCGAAATTAATTGCCACATTAGACCCAGTGCGTGCACCTTTCAACAACACGGTATTAAGTCAAAAAGTAGCGATTGTTGCATTGGAAGATCAACAATTTATTCAAGAAACAGTGGAACAAACGGAAAAAGGTAAACAGCAATATGTTGAATTTTGTAACAAACATGGACTTAAATATTACCCATCACAAACAAACTTTATTTTATTTGAAGTAAAAGCAGACAGTGATGTGATCTTCCAAGAAATGATGAAACGCGGATTTATTATTCGAAGTGGGAATGCCTTAGGTACACCTGGATTCATTCGAGTTTCTATCGGTACAGAAGAACAAAACCGAAAGTTTTTATCACTTCTTGAAGAGGTATTAAAGGAGCAAGGAGTATTGGCATGACCCGTAATGTGTTAATCATAGGATTAGGCTTAATTGGGGGCTCTTTGGCATTAGCTCTACAAAAAGCTCCCAAAACAAAAGTAGTTGGCTATGATCTTTCTGGAAAAACGAGAAATCTTGCAGAAACTTTAAATATTGTACATGAAGTGGTGGAGGATGTAGAGGAAGCGGCTAAAAATGCGGACTTTATCATTTTTGGAACACCGGTAAACGCAACGCTACAATGGATGGATGAATTGAAGCACTGGTCGTTAAAGCAACATGTTATTATTACCGACACAGGAAGTACAAAAGGGTTAATTATGAAGAAAGCTGAAGAGCTAAGAGAAAAAGGAATTACATTTATTGGCGGACATCCAATGGCTGGTTCCCATAAAAGCGGCATCACGGCTGCAAAACCCTACCTTTTTGAAAATGCGTATTATATTTTAACTCCTTTTGACGATGAAGATGGAAATAATCTTATCGCTCTAGAACAGTTGTTAAAATATACGTTAGCAAAATTAGTGAAAATCAATGCGGAAGAACATGATCATATGACGGCGGTAGTCAGCCACTTTCCTCACATCGTAGCTGCTTCCCTTGTTCACCAGTTAAATGAGGAAAATAAAAGATTTCCAATGACAAGTATGCTTGCCGCAGGTGGTTTTCGCGATATTACTCGAATTGCATCATCGAACCCGATGATTTGGAGAGACATTACATTGCAAAATCGAGAAGAGCTCATCGGGCAAATGGATGCTTGGATTGATGAAATGCAACGAGTAAAGAAAATATTACTGGAAAATGATGATGAATCTGTTGAAGAGTATTTTAGAAAAGCGAAAGATGTTCGTGATGCATTGCCAATTTCAACAGGGGCATTCTATACTACATACGATTTATACGTAGATATTCCAGACTACCCTGGTGTAATTTCCGAAATTACTGGCTACCTAGCAGACGAAAATATCAGTATTACAAATATCCGAGTAGTCGAAACGAGAGAAGACATATTTGGTATTTTGGTGATTAGTTTCCAAAATGAAAAAGATCGAGAAAAAGCAATGAAATGCATTCGTTCACATACGAACTTTGAAATGCACGTTTCTTAACTCGTATGTGGAAAGGGGTAATAAAATTGACTTCAAGAGTATTAGTTTATAATAAACCACGGTTAGAAGGTATTATAACCGTACCGGGTGATAAATCAATTTCACATCGTGCGGTAATGTTTGGAGCTATTGCGGAAGGAAAAACAACTGTTACAGGTTTTCTTCCCGGTGAAGATTGTCTAAGCACGATTGATTGTTTCCGAAAACTCGGTGTTGATATTCAAGTGGATGGTACAAATGTTGAAATTAATAGTCCAGGAATGGACGGTTGGCAAGAACCGAAAGAAGTATTATATACAGGCAACTCAGGTACGACAACAAGATTAATGTTGGGCATCCTTGCAGGGACAAACTTTCATAGTGTGATGACTGGTGATGCCTCTATTGGAAAGCGTCCTATGGGTCGCGTCACGAATCCATTGAAACAAATGGGGGCAAAAATCAATGGACGTGAAAATGGACAATATACGCCAATTGCCATTCAAGGAACAGCATTAAAAGCTATTGATTATACGATGTCTGTTGCCAGCGCTCAAGTGAAGTCTGCGATATTGTTAGCTGGACTTAGAGCAGAAGGTACTACGATTGTAAGGGAAAAAGAGATTTCTCGGGATCATACAGAACGCATGCTACAACAATTTGGTGCAAAGATTGACGTAAAGGATGGCGTTATATCCTTAGAAGGCGGTCAACGACTTCATGGAACGCATGTAGATGTGCCGGGCGACATTTCATCTGCGGCCTTTTTCTTAGTAGCTGGTGCGATTGTTCCAAATAGTGAAATCGTTCTGAAAAATGTCGGCATTAATCCTACAAGGGCTGGCATTATTGAAGTCATGCAGCAAATGGGAGCAAATGTAACGGTTGATCAAGAGTTATCCGATGCAGCAGAACCAACAGCAACGATTACGATTAGGACGTCCAATTTAAAAAGGACAACGATAGAAGGGGATATTATTCCGCGTCTTATCGATGAAATTCCAATAATTGCGCTACTAGCTACTCAAGCGGAAGGAACGACAATTATTCGCGATGCAGAAGAATTAAAAGTGAAGGAAACAGATCGCATCACTGCAGTCGTAACAGAGTTGAAGAAACTTGGCGCAGATATTACAGCCACGGATGATGGCATGATTATCAATGGTCCAACAAGTTTAAAAGGAGCGAAATTAAGCACATACGGCGACCATCGAATCGGGATGATGGCAGCAATTGCCTCATTAATTACCGACTCGCCAATTGAAATTGATGATGCAGATTGTATTGCCGTTTCCTATCCAACATTTTTTGAGCATCTTGATTTACTATTAAAATAATTGATAAAAAAGGTTCATCTATTAGTGATGAACCTTTTTTCTTGTCTATTGAAAATTAGTTTTGTAGCATATTAATAGATAAAGAAAGTAAAGGTGAGCAAATTGAATAACATCACAAAGGACTTAATCGAAGCAATTGAAGAAGGAGAAATAGAACGCATTGATGCCCTACTAGAGACATTTTTTCTTAACGAAACACCAGAAGTTCAATATGAAATTAGCGATTTGTTTTTGCAATATGGGTATATACAGCATGCAAAACGAGTGCTGGAACATTTACGTTTCATCTTTCCTGATGAAGCACAAATTGCAATCGACTACGCTTCGGTGTTAATTGAGCTTGGTGAGGAAGAAGAAGCGCTCAATATTTTAACTAGCATTGAAGAGAGCGCACCAGAGTATCCCCAATGCTTGCTAATTCTTGCTGATTACTATCAAATGCAAGGGTTGTATGAAGTGGCGGAACAACGGATCAACGAAGCGTTGGAAATACTTCCCGATGAACCGCTAATTCATTTTGCAAAAGCGGAGTTATTATTTGAAATTGGACGTTTTACAGAAGCTGCACGAATTTACGAAGACTTGCATAAACAAGAAAAAACCATTGCGGGTGTATTACTGGCAGAAAGGCTTGCTGAAGTATACCGTGCAGGCGGGGGATATGAAACGGCCCTTGATTATTACATGGAAGCATTGGAAGAGAAAGTAACTGCTGATTTGTTATACGGCAGTGCTTATAGCGCTTTCCAATGCGAAAAATATGAAACGGCTATCAGGCAATTAGAAGATTTAAAAGAACTAGATCCAGATTACTTTAGCAGTTATCTATTACTTGCCCAAAGTTATGCCATGTTAGAGGATAATAAAAAAGCATATAGTATAATAAAAGAAGGAATTAAACGAGATGAATATGAAAAATCCTTCTATTTATTTGCAGGTAAAATTGCATTAAAAAATAACCTTCCCGAAGAATCCATTGAGCATTTGCAAAAAGCTATTGCTCTAGACCCTGAATATATGGAAGCAATCCTTGTACTAATGTCTATTTACCATCAAATGGAACGCTATGATGAAATCATTGAGCTGTATGAAAATTTACAAAAGGAACAGTTTGAGTGGATTTCGCTATATCCTTTCATTGCGGATGCTTATGCAAAAAATGAAGAGTACACACGAGCATACGAAATTTATAAAGCAGCATATAATGAATTAAAGGATGATACATCTTTTCTAGAAAACTATTGTTATTTCCTTATTGAAGATGGTAAACGAGATGAAGCGAAAGAAGTAGTACAACGATTAATTGAGTTACAACCTGCAGAAGTACAGTGGTTAGATTTGCTTGAGAGTCTAGAATAGGGGAGGGACACTCATGACTTCTTCCGTACCAATTGTAGACAAAAAGAATTTTGTGCGCTGGTTTTTAAAAAATTTCCAATTGAAGCGACGAGAATGTGTATGGATATTAAATTATTTGCTTAGTAATGATCAGTTGCTTGAAAATATTCATTTTGTAGAAGAAGCTCATTATTGTCCGAGAGCGATTGTAATGTCGAGTGTTGATTCAAATGGTGTGCCGTTCAGATTTTACAAAGGCAACATTATGACAAGTGATGCTGAAAAATCCTTTCATGATTTAAGACTTTATCCAAATGAAGATATGTACATTCAGCTAAACTTTCCGAATGTGCCACCTAACCAATTGTATTTGGCAGTATTGGAAGAAAATCCGTATATGCCAAAATACTTGCATATTAATGAAAAAGACCGGTTAATTGCAGAAGAAATACTGAATACGAGCATGCTAACGTTCCAAGAAGAGAAATTATTAAAAGAAATAGATGAAGCGCTTGACCAAGGAGATAAAGAAAAGTTTTTAGAACTTTCGAATCTATTACAAGCATTAAAAGAAACTTCGAAACATCACTAGCGAAATTCAGTCGAAAGAGACGCTCTTTTCGACTGGATTTTTTATTTTCATCATCTTTTTCTAATAGAGTGGGGTATAATGATTTATGATTGATGAAAAAATGATTATTTGGAGGAAATAAAAATGTATTTTCAAGTAAAAGATGTACAACAATATCAACAGAACAAAGAATTTATTGATACTGCAATCGTTCCACTAGTTTATTTAGATTTTGCTGAGGACAAGATGGTAAAAAGCAGCTCGGATGTAGAGTTTTTAATGTCGCTTACATCCTTTATTGAACAGCAATTTAAAGGCCGCTTAATGTTAATTCCTCCATTTTCTTATACAGAAAGCACAAGAAGCGAGCAGGTTGTCCCAATCTTGAAAAAAAATATACAAGAAGGAGGATTTAAACACGTCATCTTTATCACTTGCGATCATTATTGGACAAACCTTCAAAAAGAAGTGGATGTTATTTGGTTGCCTGCAATACCAATTGAATCGATGGACAAAGATGTGAAGAAACGAATTTTAGAAGAACAATTAAAACAAGTAATCCCAGTTCTGACATCTAAGTGGACTCAACAGTAGAAATTATTTCAATAATTGTTCACAATCTAAATAAATACGAGATATTGCAATATTGACCTGCCTATTTTATTGATATATCATAGATATGTCCTAGTTTATACTATTATTATTATGTCTGTTGGACTGACCTTAAGTTAGAGGGGGGAAAAGGATGGTTAACAAAAAGGTTTCAAGACGTCAATTTCTTAACTACACTTTAACTGGTGTTGGTGGATTTATGGCGGCAGGTATGCTAATGCCAATGTTACGCTTTGCAATTGATCCAGCTTTACAAGTTAAAGCTGAAGGCGATTTTATACTAACTAGCCAAAAAATTGCTGACTTAACTGATGTTCCCGTACGAGTTGACTTTACTTATGAACAAGTAGACGCTTGGTATAAGTCTGAAGTTTCGGAAATGGCTTGGGTTTACAAAGAAGGAGATCGAATCGTAGCTCTTTCACCTGTTTGTAAACACTTAGGTTGTACGGTTAACTGGGAAGGTGACCGCCCAAATGAATACTTCTGTGCTTGTCATGGTGGACGTTATGAAAAGAATGGTAAAAACATTCCAGGTACACCACCAACAGGTCCGTTAGATGAGTATGAAGTATCTGAAAAAGATGGTTATTTAATGCTTGGGAAGAAAATACCAAACACATTAGTTTAATTAGTTAGGGGGTACAACACAAGTGCTAAATAAATTATATGATTGGGTCGATGAACGTTTAGATATCACCCCAATTTGGCGTGATATTGCCGACCATGAAGTGCCAGAGCACGTAAACCCTGCACATCACTTCTCTGCATTCGTCTACTGTTTCGGAGGACTTACATTCTTCATTACGGTTATTCAAATTTTATCTGGTATGTTCTTAACAATGTATTATGTACCAGACGTAGAGAATGCATGGAAATCAGTATACTACTTGCAAAACGAAGTAGCATTTGGTGAGATTGTGCGCGGTATGCACCACTGGGGAGCTTCATTAGTTATCGTAATGATGTTCTTACATACGCTTCGTGTATTCTTCACAGGTTCTTATAAGAAACCTCGTGAATTAAACTGGATTGTAGGGGTATTAATCTTCTGTGTTATGTTAGGTCTTGGATTCACAGGATACCTACTACCTTGGGACATGAAAGCGTTGTTTGCTACAAAAGTAGGTCTTGAAATTGCGGGTTCTGTACCATTTATTGGTGAACTAATCAAAATCTTACTTGCTGGTGATGCTACAATCATCGGTGCTCAAACATTAACTCGTTTCTTCGCTATTCACGTATTCTTCTTGCCAGCAGCTTTATTTGCGTTGCTTGCAGTTCACTTTATTATGATTCGTCGTCAAGGTATTTCAGGACCACTATGATTTAATTTATAGAGTTGTTATTCAAAAGGAGGGGACAACATGCATCGCGGAAAAGGAATGAAATTCGTCGGCGACTCTCGCGTTAAGGCCTCAAACCGAATGCCGAATAAGCCGAAAGATTATTCCGAATATCCAGGTAAAACAGAAGCCTTCTGGCCAGACTTCTTATTAAAAGAATGGATGGTTGGTTCTGTTTTCCTTATCGGTTATTTGATTTTAACAGTCGCTCACCCATCACCATTAGAGCGTCCAGCTGATCCAACTGATACAGGTTATATTCCATTACCAGACTGGTATTTCTTATTCTTATATCAATTATTAAAATATTCATTTGCTTCTGGTGACTATAACGTTATCGGTGCAATTGTTATGCCAGGACTTGCTGTTGCAGCATTATTATTAATGCCTTGGTTAGATAAAGGTCCTGAGCGTCGTCCATCAAAACGACCAATTCCAACTGCAATTATGTTATTGGTAGTAGCTTCAATGTTCTATTTAACATGGGAGTCTGTTGTAAACCATGACTGGGAAGCTTCAAAAGCTCAAGGTCAAATTACACCAAAAGATTTAGGACTAGTACCAGATATTGAAATTGATGAGAATTCTGAAGGCTATCAAATCTTCCAATCTCAACAAACTTGTGTTGCTTGTCACGGCGGTGATTTAACAGGTGTTGGTTCAAACCCTATGTTATTAGGTAATGAACTAACAGCTGAAGAAGTTGAAGAAGTAATTCGAAATGGTCGTGGTGCAATGCCTCCAGGACAATTCTCTGGTACGGATGAAGAATTAAAAACATTAGCAGAATTTATTGCGTCATTAAAAGAAGAATAATGTTTTTGAAGGGAGTTAGTTATTATGCTAGCTCCTTTTTTCTTTATGGCGTATGTATATAAAATTCGGAAATAATTCACAATCTGCTGTCATATTTGGTATTATTACTTATGAAAAATAATAACCATATATGCCTATTTTTTCAAAAAGGAGAAACACAATGAAAACCTTATTGCCGCAGTTTACGTACGTGTTACAACATCGCACCTTTTTAACTTTGTTATTCATTGTTAATTTCTTAGGTACCATCTACGGATATATTTGGTATATTCCTCAACTTTCAAGAACGGCACCACAATTTCTCATTTTTGTACCGGATAGCCCTACTGCGAGCTTATTTTTCTGTTTAGCTATTATAGGCTGGTTATTGGGCACGAACTTTAAATTAATCGAAGCTCTTGCATTAATAACGTTAGTGAAATACGGTATATGGGCAGTAGTGATGAATATACTAACATTGATGGAGATAGGTTCAATTGGGGTTGCAGGATGGATGTTGATTATTTCTCATGGTATGATGGCAGTTGAAGGAATTCTATATATGCAGAAATACCGCTTTACAAACATTCATATTACCATTGCTGCTATCTGGACTTTGCATAATGATGTCATCGATTATGTATATGGACAAATGCCAACGTACAGCAGTTTATACAAATATGCCAACCATATTGGATATTTCACATTTTGGTTATCAATTGCCTGCATAGCTATTTCCTATTATTCTTTAAAGAAGCGTAATTATTTGCATATAATTTAATAAATAATTAGAATAAAAAGTAAGATGAACAGTAGGAAAGGGGACTAAAGTCAACAGGATGTATATTCTATACTTTCTAATCATTTTATTATTACCAATTTATGCACAATTTAAAGTTCGAAACACTTATAAACGTTTTTCAAGTGTACATGCGTCAAAAGGCTTAACAGGTGCTCAAGTAGCGCGAATGATTTTAGATAGTCATGGACTTTATGATGTTCGCGTCGTTCCAACACAAGGTGTTTTATCCGATCACTATAACCCGATGACAAAAACTGTGGCATTATCTGAAGATAACTATCATAATGATTCATTGGCTGCAATTGCAGTAGCTGCCCACGAATGCGGACACGCTGTTCAACATAAAGAAGCATACTCTTTTTTAACTTTACGTTCAAAACTTGTACCAGTTGCAAACTTCTCATCTAGTTTATCTTGGATTTTTGTACTAATCGGTATTATTTCGTACAGTGCCAATATGCTTTTATTAGGTATTATTTTACTTGGTGCCGGCGTATTGTTCCAACTTGTAACATTACCAGTGGAATTTGATGCGTCGAAACGCGCTATGAATGAAGTCATTCAATTAGGAATTATTAACAATGATGAAGAACGTGGCGCAAGAAAAGTATTAAGTGCAGCAGCATTAACTTATGTTGCAGCAGCTGCAGTGGCTGTACTAGAGCTATTGCGTTTAATTTTAATATTTACAAATATGAGTTCTAATGAAGATTAATGAACTGTAAAGAGCGAGTTGGTCAAATGCCAATTCGCTTTTTTGCTTTTTAGAAGAATAATTAGTTGGAATATAGGGGTGACAAAGATTCCATTTAACTTGAACAAATAAATATGTAAGAAAAAATTCAAATTTTCCATGAATAAATTAATAAGCCCTCCCTTTCATTAATAAGATATAGCAAATCGGCTTGAACAGGAGGGGAAAGATGAAGATTAGTTATTCGAAACTGTTTTTGTTCGGGTTTCTTGGTTTCATTATTATTCTATGTCTTGCAATATATTCCATTAAATTATCTTTAAGCTATTTAGATAATGAAGATGAAGAAACGTATGATGGTTTTAGAATTTCAGATATTAAAGAATCAGATTCAACAGAGGAGAGCATTTCAATCGAATTCGAAGAAGATCATTAATATACTTGACATTTTTTGAGGCTGTCTTATGGAGCAGATTTACCTAGACAGCCTTTGAATGTACGAGCTGAATGTAATGGAATCAAGTAAAGGGCTAAAGCATTTTATTATTCTTCAATTCGGAAGCCTTCTCCTGTTACATCTTTTACATCAACAATCGACACGAAAGCATTTGGATCGAGTTTACGGATAATGGATTTTAGTTGAACGATTTCATTTCGACTGACGATGCAGTACAACACATCTCTTGACTGCTTTGTATAGTATCCGTAAGCATGAAAAACTGTGATTCCACGATTCATTTTTTCAGTTACGGATTTTGCAATTTCATCTGGTTTATTGGAAATAATGAATGCCCCTTTAGCAGAATATGCCCCTTCTTGAACGATATCAATCACTCTAGCTCCCACAAATACAGCCACAAGCGTATACATCATTGTGATGGAACTTAAGAAAGTTAACCAAGAGGCAACTAGTACTAAAGAGTCGAATAGAAACATCGTTTTTCCCATGCTCCAACCAATATATTTATTGGCAAGGCGGGCAATGATATCAACGCCACCAGTAGTCCCACCACAACGAAAAATGATACCTAAACCGACACCTACAAATACTCCTGCAAATAAAGACGCCAGTAGTAAATCGTTGTGCAAATCTAGCGGAAATTGATAGCTTTGAAAAATTCTTAAAAATACAGAAACGCTTATGATGCCGAGAACCGAGTAGAAAAACTCTTTACGTCCAAGCAATTTCCAACCTAAAATAAACATTGGAATATTTAAAAGGATGTTCATAATTGCCGGATCCCAATTAAGTGTAAAAAATAGAATTAAAGTAATTCCACTAAATCCGCCTTCTCCCAGCTCATTTAACATATTAAAATGGACGAAACCGAAACTGAAAATGGCAGTTCCTATAATAATTCCAATAATTTGTTGGATTTTAATATCCTTCAATCTATTACCTCCTTATGAATAAAGGGCGTTATGGCAAGACTGCATTTTAATTATGTTTTATTTTTCTACTTTTGACAACTAAAGCCCTTTTCATTACGATTGTTAAGAAAGAGTGATATGATAATATAATAAACTTTTAATAATAACAATATTCGACTTAATTTTTTTGTTGGATGCAAACATTCGAGTAAAATAGGAGTAAAGACATTAGCAAGTAGTGGAATAGAAGTACCATTTGAAACCTTATAAGAAGAAATAAACATTGATGATATGAAAGGACGAATGCCAATGACAATAAGAGTAGCAATCGCAGGTTGCAGAGGGAAAATGGGGAAGGAAGCTGTCAACACTGTTGTCAATCAAGAAGGAATGGAGTTAGTAGCAGCTCTTGATTACAAACATGTTGGAGAAAGTCTTGCGGAACTTGAAATGTTCCCACCCGATTTAGATGTACCGATTTATTTGAATTTAAAACAATTAATTGAAGAAACAAAACCTGATGTATTAATTGATTTAACAAGCCCTCAAGCAGTGTATGACCATGTAAAGGTATCTCTTTTACATAACGTTCGTCCAGTTGTTGGAACTACAGGATTTACAGACGAACAACTAGAGGAATTAATTCAGCTTGCCGTAGAACAAAAAACGGGTTGTATTATTGCACCGAATTTTGCCATTGGTGCTGTGTTAATGATGAAGTTTGCAAAAGAAGCGGCAAAATATTTGCCTAACGTTGAAATTATCGAATTACATCATGATCGCAAATTAGATGCTCCTTCTGGTACAGCAAAGAAAACCGCTCAAATGATTGCAGAAGTTAGAGAAGCGCAAAAACAAGGACATCCAATAGAAGAGGAAACGATGAAAGGTGCAAGAGGAGCAGATTTTGAAGGGATGCGTATTCACTCTGTTCGCCTTCCTGGATTAGTCGCTCACCAAGAGGTAATTTTTGGCGGAAAAGGTCAATTATTAACCATTCGTCATGATTCCTTTAACCGAGAATCCTTTATGGATGGCATTGTGTATTGTGTCGAAAAAGTCATGGAACTAGACAAATTAGTTTATGGAATGGAAAATATTTTATAAATCGGGAAGATTGGAATGAGTGAATATGAAAATTGCATTAATTGCCCATGATCGTAAAAAAGATAGTCTTGTCGAGTTTGCCATTGCATATAAAGAAATATTACAGCAACATGAATTATATGCTACAGGAACAACAGGTCGCCGCATCATTGAAGAAGTTGGATTAGAGGTTACGTGTTTCCGATCAGGACCATTAGGGGGCGATCAACAGATTGGAGCGATGATTGCAAACAACGATATGGATATGGTATTTTTCTTCCGCGATCCATTAACTGCGCAACCTCATGAACCAGACGTTACAGCCCTCGTGCGTTTATGTGATGTTTATCACGTTCCGCTTGCAACGAATATGGGAACGGCAGAAATCTTATTAAAAGGGCTACAAAAAGGTTTCGTTGATTGGAGACTCATTCAAGAAAGAAAATTTAATTAAACAGTGGCTTTACTGTTGATTTCCCTTATTTGAATGCCATTGTTCAGTTTAACAGTTTAGTCTTTTCGTTATGTTGGTATAAATTAGTGAATATAATGAATACGCATAAATTGAAAGGACGTGTGTCGGTGAGAAAATTAAAGATAGGTATTACATGTTACCCTACTGTGGGTGGCTCAGGAGTGTTAGCGACAGAGCTTGGTAAAAAACTTGCTGAGCGTGGTCATGAAATCCATTTTATCACTTCTAGTGTTCCTTTTCGGTTAAAGAAAATTTACCCGAATGTCTTTTTCCACGAAGTAGAAGTAAATAATTATTCCGTTTTTCAATATCCTCCGTATGATATCGCTTTGGCAAGTAAAATGGCCGATGTCATTTTAGATGAAAAATTAGATGTATTGCATGTTCATTATGCGATACCGCATGCAGTGTGTGCAGTCCTTGCCCGCGATATGTGTGGAGAAAATATTGGAATTGTCACAACGTTACACGGAACAGATATTTCTGTATTAGGCCAAGATTCCACACTCTCCCAAGCCATCAGATATGGAATTGAAAAATCCGACATAGTCACAGCAGTATCCAACGCATTAAAACAACAAACCTATGATATTATTGGTACGAATAAAGAAATCGAAACGATATATAATTTTGTGGATGAATCCGTATTTAAACCAATAGAAAAAGCTACTCTGTTAAAACAGCAATATGGTATTCGTGATGATGAAAAGGTCATCATTCATTGTTCAAACTTCAGAAAGATTAAAAACTTGCCAGACATTGTTGAAACATTCATCGAAATTCGAAAACAGCTTCCAGCAAAATTACTGCTCGTTGGAGATGGTCCTGAAAAACACCGAGTGATGGTTCAGGTGAAAGAATCTCCATATAAAGACGATATTTTATTTTTAGGAAAACAAGAAAATGTGGAAGAATTATTTTCTATTAGCGATTTAAAATTATTATTGTCTGAAAAAGAATCGTTTGGTTTAGTGCTATTGGAAGCAATGGCATGCGGTGTTCCGGGTATTGGAACGAACGTTGGAGGAATACCGGAAGTAATTGAGCATGGTGTCAACGGCTATGTTGTTGAGTTAGGTGATGTGCAACAAGCGGCTGCATATGCGATTGAATTGTTAACAGATGAAAATAAACATGAGGAATTTAAACTAAACGCAATACAAACGGTTCAAACAAAATTCCACGAAGAACCTATTATCGATCAATACGAAGAATTATATTATCGATTGGCGGCATTAAAAGTATGAAACAGGTAAAAGATTGGGATGTCGCATTGCGCGTCATTGATAAAATTGAAAAAGCTGGATTTGAAGCCGTCATTGTTGGCGGTGCAGTACGCGACCATTTGCTGCAACGAGAAATACATGATGTCGATGTGGCAACAAGTGCACTACCGATGGAAATTAAAAAAATATTTTCCAATACAGTTGATGTAGGAATTGAGCATGGCACGGTGGTTGTTTTAGACGAAGGGAAACCGATTGAAGTAACAACTTATCGTACAGACGGAACCTATACAGATTTTCGCCGACCGGAAGAAGTCACATTTGTACGAGATTTGCCAAAAGATTTAGAACGGCGTGATTTTACGATTAATGCCATGGCTTATACAAAGGATGGTACCATTATCGACCTATTTGGTGGGAAAGAAGATATTGAGAATCGTATAATTCGAGCAGTTGGAGATGCCAATTCCCGATTTCGAGAAGATGCTCTTCGAATGCTTCGAGCAGTACGTTTTGCTGCACAATTAGGCTTTGATATAGATGAATCAACGATGAAAGCCATCCAAAAAGATTGTGATTTAATTGAATTTATTGCCCGTGAACGAATTCATATGGAATTCTCAAAAATGTGGGTAGCAGATTATGTATATTTCGGTGTTAAAGCTCTAGTCGACAGTGATTTAGCCCTTTACTTACCTGGCAACTTTAGAGAGAATTTAGAGGTTTGGAAGGAATTTCACACAAAGCAAGAGGAAGTTGGATGGGCATACCTCTGTTTGCTAAACCGTAATGATATGGAGAATATTATTGATTTTTATAAATTATCCAATAAACAAAAAAACTTTACGAAAAAAGTGATTCAAGCGTATGACAGCCTCTTAAAACGTTGGGATGAATATGATTATTTTTTAAATGATTTAATTATTTTAGAAACAGCTTATGATTTTGCAATTTGGCAAGGAAAAAATGTTCCATTTGCAAAAGAGCATATTGCGAAGGTGAAAGAACATTTACCAATTCAATCAATGGAACAATTTGCACTGAATGGCAACCTCTTAATGGAATGGTCAGGTTTAAAGGGCGGTCCTTGGTTGAAAGAAGCATTAAACAAAGCGTTATATGCAGTATTATCAGGCAGAGTAAAAAATGATGAAGAACACTTAAAGGAATGGTTCCACAATGAATTTATCGATGAAAGACAAAATCATTAAACGTTTTTTAGAAGCAAAAGATGAGCCAATTTCGGGGCAACAATTGGCAGATGATTTAGGAATTTCTCGTACAGCAATTTGGAAACATTTACAAAATCTGCAAGAAGAGGGATATGAATTTATTACGATTAAGAAAAAAGGGTATAAATTAATTGCTGTACCTGATCGTGTAGATGCTGCTAAAATTTCATCCTATTTAAAAACGAAACGCTTTGGCCACACGATTCATTATTTTGAAGAAATAGATTCGACACAAAGGCTGGCTCACCAGTTGGCAAGAGATGGTGCGAAAGACGGCACGATCATCATTGCTGAAGAACAAACTGGTGGAAAAGGAAGAATGCAAAGAACATGGTATTCTGCAAAAGGGAAAGGGATTTGGATGACAGTTATTGTTCGTCCAGATCTTCTCCCTCACCAAGCGCCTCAATTTACATTAATCGCTGCGGTTAGCATCGTAATGGCAATGAAATCTTTATATACTAACTTTACACCAGAAATTAAATGGCCAAATGATATTTTAATTAATGGAAAAAAATGCGTTGGGATATTAACGGAAATGCTAGCAGAAATGGATCGGGTGGACGGTTTGTTAATTGGAATTGGCATCAACGCCAATCATGAACAGACTGATTTTCCAGATGAACTGAAAGAGATTGCAACATCAGTTGCCATAGAGGAAAAGCAAAAAGTGGACCGTGCACAACTTGTTGCGGAGATTCTATCATATTTAGAACGATATACAGATGAGTATATCGAAAATGGTTTTAAGTCCATTAAGCAATTGTGGGTAGAGCATTCTTGTACAATTGGAAAACGAATTAGAGCATCAACGATTAGGGAAGTTATTGAAGGAAAAGCAATCGGAATTACTGATGAAGGCGTACTGGAAATATTATTGGATAACAGTCAAATAAAGAAAGTTTATTCTGCAGATATTGAGATTCAAAATCGATAGCTATTTCAAACGCCCTGTCTTATATTTCATTCAACGCTTTACAAACTAGGCTTTTTTCTGTATCTTTTTAATAAAGTTGTGTAGTTCGATGGGCAGTATCGTAACGAACTGTACCTGTACGCAACTTGATAAATGGAATCTGCCTTGATCTAGTAAGACAGGGACGGAAGAAAACAAGTTCGAAACATCCGAACAAATACTATCCTTCTGTCCATTTTTGGAAGAAGGATATTTTTTTGTTTTCTTCCTCCGAATTTAATAAGGAGGAAACAATATGAAAACAACGAGCGATTTTTTAAAGATGAAGCAGAATCGTGAGAAAATCGTCATGGTTACTGCTTACGACTATCCTGCTGCAAAATATGCAGAAGAAGCAGAAGTCGATATGATTCTTGTCGGCGACTCGTTAGGGATGGTTGTTTTAGGCTACGATTCTACAGTGCAAGTAACTGTGGAAGATATGATTCATCATGCAAAGGCGGTTCGTCGAGGAGCTAAAGACACATTTTTAGTGGTGGATATGCCTTTCGGTTCCTACCATGGTGATCCGAATGAAGCGTTAAAAACAGCAGTTCGCATGATGCAGGAAACAGGAGCAGATGCACTGAAATTAGAAGGTGCCGGTGAAGTGTTATATGTGATAAAAAAATTAGTTCAAGCTGGAATTCCTGTTGTAGCTCATTTAGGTTTGACACCTCAATCGGTTGGGGTTCTAGGCGGATATAAAGTCCAAGGGAAGACGGCAGAACAAGCTAAAAACTTAATTGAAGATGCTCTTCGTTGCCAAGAAGCAGGAGCCATGGCTCTAGTATTGGAATGTATTCCTCATCAATTAACAGAAATTGTATCCAATAAACTAGTTATTCCAACAATCGGCATTGGTGCTGGTCCTGAAGCAGATGGACAAGTACTAGTATTCCATGACTTATTAAGATATGGAAATCACCATATTCCGAAATTTGCGAAGGAATTTGCAAATGTTGGGGAACACATTCAGAAGGGGATTGAAGGGTATACAAAGAGTGTAAAAGATGGCTCGTTCCCAGCTCCTGAACATTGCTTCAACATGAAAGATGAAGTATTATTTTCAATTTATGGAGGCAAATAAACCGATGGAAGTCGTCACAACAATAGCCGAACTAAAAGAGATTGTAAGAAAGGTAAAAGCAGAAGGAAAAACAATCGGTCTTGTACCAACGATGGGCTATCTTCATGAAGGTCATATGGCGTTGGCGAAAGCGGCAAGAGAAGAAAACGATTTTATCATCATGAGTATTTTTGTGAATCCTACTCAATTCGGACCGAATGAAGACTATGAAACTTATCCAAGAGATTTAGAACGAGATCAAAAAATTGCCGAATCGGTAGGAGTAGATGTTGTGTTTGCTCCATCAGTTGATGAAATGTATCCAACTGATGGCGGTATTCGAATTCATGCAGGCAGACAAGCAACGATTCTTTGTGGTGCATCAAGGCCAGGGCACTTTGATGGTGTGTTGCAAGTAGTTACAAAGTTATTCCATTTAGCAGAACCGACAAGAGCTTATTTCGGCCAAAAGGATGCACAACAAGCTGCCATTATTTCTACTCTTGTTAGAGATTTTAATTTCCCATTAGAAATTCGTACAGTGCCAATTATTCGAGAAGAAGACGGACTTGCGAAATCTTCTCGAAATGTGTATTTGTCTGAAAATGAGCGCAAGGAAGCTCCGGCAATTTATCGAGGACTGCAGCTTGCGAAAGAGGAATTTTTATCTTCCAAAGATGCAGAAAAAGCTATTGGCGTTGCAAAAGACTATATCTTAAAGAACACAACAACAGGGCGTATCGATTATATTGAATTGTTAGCTTATCCAGATTTAAAACCAATCGATGACAGCACGAAGCAATATTTACTTGCAGCAGCAGTATTTATTGGAAAAACTAGACTAATAGACAATATTATGTTTACGAATAAAGGGGATACAGAGAATGTTTAGAGAAATGATGAACGCAAAAATTCATCGTGCACAAGTAACAGAAGCCGATTTAAATTATGTCGGTTCTATTACAATCGATGCCGATATTTTAGATGCAGTAGGCATGCTTCCAAACGAAAAAGTGCAAGTGGTAAATAACAATAACGGTGCTCGTTTTGAAACATACATTATTCCAGGTAAACGTGGTAGCGGCGTTATTTGTGTGAATGGAGCTGCTGCTCGCCTCGTTCAAAAAGGGGATATTGTAATTATTATTTCATATGCTTATGTAGAGCAAGAAAAACTTTCGGAACATAAGCCTACTGTGGCAATTATGGATGAAGGAAATAAAATTAAAGAAATTATTCACTACGAACCTGAAGCTACTGTACTGTAATCTTGTAGAAAAGAGAGCAAATTGGAACGACATATCCTATTTGCTCTTTTTTATTTTTATTTAAAATGAAGAATATTTTTCTGAAAATGGCAAATAACATAATGAAATTGCAACTATTCCAAAATTGCTGTTTTGCATAAGAAAAATTCCTTCATTTACATTGATTTACAATTTTTTAGGTGATATTTTTGTTAAAGAGGTGATGAAAATGAAGAAATACGACGTTGCCATTATTGGAGCAGGTGCAGGAGGCTATGTTGCAGCAATTTATGCGGCTCGAAGCGGATTAAACGTAGCTTTAGTAGAAAAAGGTAAAGTGGGAGGAGCATGTTTTAATCTTGGGTGCATTCCGTCCAAAATCATGATTGAACATTCGAAACTCATTCAAAAAATGAAGCTAGGAGAACAGTGGGGGATTTCGACTAATAACATTGAAATCGATTTTCCAAAACTAATGCAACGGAAAGAAGACTTGATTCAGCAATTACTAGAAGATATTCATCGTTATATTGGTAATAATACGATTACTTATTACTCTGGAAAAGCTGAAGTAACAAAAGATTTAGTTGTTAAAGTAAACGGAGAAGAGTTTGAGGCGAAAGACATTATTTTAGCGACAGGAAGTAAACCATTCGTACCTCCATTTAAAGGGTTAGAGACAGCAACATATTACACAACTGATACGATTTTCAATATGAAAGAGCTGCCAAAGCAACTCACAATCATTGGTGGTGGTGTGATTTCAATTGAGATGGCTTTTAGCTTAGCACCATTGGGCACAAAAGTGACGATTTTAAATCATAGCCGTGACATTTTGCAGACAGAAGAACCCGATGCACGACCAATTATACGGAAAAAGTTGCATGAGTTAGGAGTGGAACTTGTACTCGATTTTGAATTTGAAGAAATTCGTGGAAATGAAATTGTGACTTCAAGAGGGGTTTATACATATGAAAATTTATTATTTGCAACAGGTAGAAGACCAAATGTAGAAATTGCAGAAGCACTTGGGTTAGAAATGAACGGCCGTTACATTAAAGTTAACGAATATTATGAAACAAATATGCCACATGTATATGCAATTGGCGATATCATCGGAGGTCATCAATTGGCACATGCAGCGAGCGCAGAAGGAATTCATGCCATTGAAGCAATTTTAGGAAATAAACCAGAACCGATTGATTTATCTACCATTCCACGTTGCGTCTATTCAACTCCTGAAATCGCGACATTTGGGGCATTGGAAAATGAAGTAAGTGCAGACGAAGTCATTGTTACAAAATTACCATTTAAAACAAATCCGAAAGCATTGATGGAAGGAAATGCAGATGGATTCATTAAATTTATTTCAAGCAAAAAGGACAATAGCATTTTAGGAGCATGCGTTGTAGGAGATGGTGCGACGGAAATTCTTAATTCTATGCTTGCAGTAAAAGTGGCTGGTGGAACAGCAGAAGATTTAGCTAAAATCATTTTCCCGCATCCTACAAAAAGCGAGCTTATTGGAGATGCAGCAAGAACAGTATTTTGGAAAGGAATCCATATTTAAAAACATTAACTTAGTGAAAAGGTTTCATATCCTTTTCGCTTTTTTTATGTGGCAAATAAGTGCCATCAAAATTAAGATATATTTTTATTCGAAAATACTCAAAATCCGAAGCGAATTAGCCAAATTAACGATAAGCATTCGTAAAATATGAATTTCGATGAATGTTGTAAAACAAGACCATGCATTCTTATGTTATGATAAAATTCGCTTATAAATTATAAACATATGTAAATGTGAGTTGAGATTCAAATGGAAAATCAAAAATATGTCATTGTCGATTTAGAAACGACCGGTCATTCTCCTAAAGAAGGAGATCGAATGATTCAAATTGCGATGGTCATTATGAAAAATTGGGAAGTGGAAAAAACTTTCACTACCTTTATCCATCCAGGAAGAACGATTCCTTTATTTATACAAGATCTAACAAATATTTCAGACCAAGACGTCAAGGACGCATTACCATTCGAATCATATGCAGAAGAAATATATGAAATATTGCAGGATGCAGTTTTTGTAGCTCATAATGCCGACTTTGATTTATCTTTTTTGCAATCGGAATTTGAACGTGCGGGATTGCCGAGATGGAAAGGGAAGAAAATTGACACTGTTGAACTATCTAAAATACTGTTTCCTATGGCATTAGGCTATAAATTAGCGGATCTTGCCAGCGAATTAAATATTCCGCTCAATAATGCACATCGAGCGGATGATGATGCGATGGCAACGGCTTTATTATTCAAGAAATGTTGGGAAGAAATGTTATCACTTCCCATTCCAACTATTGAACAATTGCATAAACAGTCATTTAAATTAAAATCGAATATTTCCCATTTATTATTCCAAGCATTACAAGTAAAACGGAAAACGATCGAGAACGAATCGGATTATATCTATTATCAACAATTCGCATTAAAGAAAAAGGCGATAAAAAGTGCTGAAAAAGATTTGAAGGGAAGTTACCCAAATTCTACTGAAGAAAAAGTTGAGCTTCTTTCAAAACACTTTCCCAAATTTGAAAAACGCCAAGAGCAATTTCAAATGATGGATGCCATTTGGGAAACTTATCAAGCGAAAAAAGAAATTATGATTGAAGCATCCACAGGGATTGGGAAAACGCTTGGATATTTGTTACCTTCAATTATCTATGCAAAGCAACGAGGAAAGAAAATATGCATTAGTACTTATACGTCATATTTACTTGAACAAATCTTATATAAAGAGATTCCTAAAATTGAAAAGGTTTTAGGAATAAAGGTAAATGTATCTCTACTAAAAGGAATGCAAAATTACATCGATTTAGAGTTATTTGAACAGCTCATTCAACAAGATGGACATTCCTACGATGAAACGTTGACGATTTTGCAAATTATCGTATGGCTATCAAAAACGAATACTGGTGATTTAAGCGAATTGAATCTATCCGGCGGAGGGCAATTATTCGTTGAAAAAATTCGCAAAAAAAATCGCAATCACCAAAATTCTTTTGATTTTTTTGAAAAAGCCATTAAGGAAAGCTTAGAGTCAGATATTATTGTAACGAACCATGCAATGTTGCTAGCTGATTTAGTGCGTATTGAGCCGATTTTCCAATCGATTGACGGATGGATAATTGACGAAGCGCACCAATTTGTACAAGCAGCAATTCAACGTGATCAAATTATGTTTTCTTATGCTCAATGGAAATATCTTTTTGGTCAGATTGGAATTTCTTCTGATTCAGGTCTATTCCAAGCTTTTCGAAAAGCAGCAATACAAACAGGAAGAGTCTCTGAACAACTATTTTTCCAATTAGAAAAGTCTTTTGCAACTACTTTGGAACGTATTGAAAGCGCAATGCAAACACTCGCAATTTCAATACAAAATCAAAAACCACCTTTATTAGATTATAAACAGACGGCATTTTTAAATGATTTATCATTAAATATGCCATTGTTGAAAGATGTTTCGAGAACTTTGCAAAAATGGATTGATTTAGCGGAATATGTTTCAAACCAAGTTCGTCAAGATGTTGAAGAACTCCCAAAGAAAAATAAGCTGCTGTTAGAACGTTGGGATTATTGGATTCGAGAATTAAAAATCAAATTAGCTGAATGGGATGAACTATTTTTTGTAAAAAGCAATCAATTTGCCGTTTGGGTTGAAATAGATAAACGGCATATCCCAGGCAGCCTTCGCATATACAAGAAGCCGATTGAAATAACAGAAACAGTCGATGTATTGTTTAATAATTTAAGGAAAAACGCAGGTGTTATATGGACGTCGGGCACTTTGACCATTCCGAATAATGAGCGATTTATAGCAAAACAATTAGGAATAGCCGACAATGTCCCGATTCTTAAATTGGAAGCTCCCCAAAACTATTACGGTGGAGCGAAAGGTTATATCGTATCCGATATGCCAGATATTCAAGGAGTATCGCAGTCGGATTATATTGAATCGGTTGCAGCGGCTGTAACTCAAATTATTCAAACGATTGAAGGTCGATGTTTTGTTTTATTTACTTCGCAAGATATGCTAAAGAGAACGGTTGAGCTTATTCAAGAAGCAGAATTATTAAATGACTATTTGTTATTTGCACAAGGTGTTACGAGCGGTAGCCGAATGCGGTTATTAAAATCATTCCAAAAATTCCATCGATCTGTATTGTTTGGTACGAACAGTTTTTGGGAAGGGGTCGATGTACCTGGAGAAGATTTGAGTGCTGTCATCATAGTAAGGCTACCTTTTTCTTCCCCTGATGAGCCAACGTTTAAAGCAAAAGCAACGATGTTAACAGAAAAAGGGCAAAACGCTTTTACAGATTTATCTTTACCTGAGGCAATATTACGATTCAAGCAAGGATTCGGGAGACTCATTCGCTCGTCAAAAGATAAAGGAGTGTTCATTGTACTGGATCGACGAATTGAAACGAAATCGTATGGTAAAGAATTTATAAAAGCACTTCCTAACATTAAAATTGAAAAACTCCCTCTACAACATATGGTGAAAGACTTACAACATTGGTATAATAACAAAGGTGAGGAAGGAAAGCAGGTAGACAACAATTGAAAAAAAGAAAAAATTATTCCATAAAATATAAGGTGTTTAAATGAAAAATTGGATTATTTTTATCACAAGTTTTATGTTAATATTAACTATTGGAATATCTGTTTTAGTCTTCTGGAAAGCGTCAAGTCCATTTGTAAAAATAGAGAAGCAGGCTGTGGAGTTAGCAATTTCATCTAATTCCATCAAAGCGGCCACTGATGCTTATGTTTACAATGGAAATAAACCGTATGTCACCGTTTTCGGAGTAGATGAAAAGGGTGAGGAAAAGGCTGTTTTTGTACCGATTACATTAGATGATAAATCGATACAAATCGTTAGCTTAAAAGACGGTATAACAGAAGATGAGGCTAAATCATTTTTAGATGAACAAAATGTTAAACAAGTGCTTCATACAAAATTAGGCTATGAGGAACCAGGCGCTGTTTGGGAAATCGCTTATATCAACAAATCGGATAAACTCAATTACGTCTACATTTTGTTTGAAGATGGACAATGGTGGAAACGCATTTTGAACTTATAGGGGAGAAGATTACAAATGAAAGAATTATTAGCCAATCGTGTAAAAACTTTAACACCATCTACAACTTTAGCAATTACAGCAAAAGCAAAAGAAATGAAAGCGCAAGGCATTGACGTGATTGGTCTTGGAGCTGGTGAACCAGATTTTAACACTCCACAAAACATCATGGATGCAGCCATTGATTCAATGCAACAAGGGTATACAAAGTATACGCCTTCTGGAGGTCTTCCTGCTTTAAAACAAGCGATTATTGAGAAATTTAAACGAGATAATCAATTGGAATATAAACCTAATGAAATCATTGTTGGTGTTGGAGCGAAGCATGTTCTTTACACATTATTCCAAGTGATTTTAAATGAAGGCGATGAAGTTATTATTCCAATTCCATATTGGGTTTCATATCCAGAGCAAGTAAAACTGGCTGGTGGAGTACCAGTTTATATTGAAGCAACAAGTGAACAAAACTACAAAATTACTGCTGAACAGCTAAAAAATGCTATTACGGATAAAACAAAAGCGGTTATTATCAATTCACCAAGCAATCCTACGGGAATGGTTTATACTCGTGAAGAATTGGAAGACATTGCGAAAATAGCATTAGAAAATAATATTCTGATTGTATCAGATGAAATTTACGAAAAACTATTATACAATGGAGCGGAGCACTTCTCTATCGCACAAATTTCCGAAGAAGTGAAAGCTCAAACGATTGTTATTAATGGTGTTTCAAAATCCCATTCAATGACGGGATGGAGAATCGGTTATGCTGCAGGTAATGCAGATATTATTAATGCGATGACAGATTTGGCATCTCATTCAACTTCCAATCCAACAACTGCATCTCAATATGCAGCGATTGAAGCTTACAATGGACCACAAGACTCTGTAGAAGAAATGAGAAAAGCCTTTGAGTCTCGATTAGAAACTATTTATCCAAAATTAAGTGCAATTCCTGGTTTCAAAGTAGTGAAACCTCAAGGTGCCTTTTATTTATTGCCAGATGTCAGCGAGGCAGCTCAAAAAACTGGATTTGCTTCAGTAGATGAATTTGCAAGTGCGTTGTTAACGGAAGCAAACGTAGCGGTAATCCCAGGTTCTGGTTTTGGAGCGCCATCGACAATTCGAATCAGTTACGCAACATCTTTAAACTTAATTGAAGAAGCCATTGAACGAATCGATCGATTTGTAAAAGATAAATGGCAAGAATAAGCAGTTTCGCGATACGTAGCGTCCGTATATTACGGACGCTTACTTCATAATGAAAGGAGTCAAGCATATGAAGGAACAAAATTATCGACTCCGTAACTGGATAGAGCAAAAAAATGTAAGCATCCCAGAACTATTTTTCCGATATTACAAAAGATTGGGGATTTCTGATGATGAAGCATTGCTATTACTGCAACTTATTGCATTCCATTCCGACAACATTGATTTTCCTCCCCCAAGTGCATTAGCGGACAGAATGCATTTTACGGAAAATGAGATTACTGCGAAGTTACAACGATTGCTTCAAAAAGGCTTTATCGAAATCACTCAAGGAATCGACTCAAGCGGCAAAATTTATGAGAAATATTCTATGTTCCCTCTATGGGATAGAATAATAGATTTAATGGAAGCACAATCCATGAAGCAAGAAGAATTCCAAAAGAAAAATGAGGAAGGGGAATTATTCTCCCTTTTTGAACAGGAATTTGGTCGTTTACTATCACCGATTGAGCTTGAAACGATTTCTTTATGGTTAGATCAGGATCATCACCCTCCAAAAATTATACGAGAAGCTTTGAAGGAAGCAGTGCTAGCTGGAAAATTGTCTTTCCGTTACATTGACCGTATTTTATTTGAATGGAAAAAGAAAAATATTCGAACAATCCAGCAAATTGAAAAGCAGCGGGAGCAATTTGCAAAACATAATTCACCTTCCGCCCCTCCGAATCAAAGTACAACAGAAAATCGAAAAAAAGTACCATTTTACAATTGGTTAGATGAAAGAGAATAGGGGAGATAGAATGTTGACAAAAAAACAGTGGGAGCATTGTTTAGAAGTAATCGACGAAATGTTCCCAGATGCCCACTGTGAGCTTGTACACAGCAATGCATTTGAACTAACAATCGCAACTCTTCTATCTGCCCAATGTACTGATCAACTTGTCAATAAAGTGACAAAAAATTTGTTTCAAAAATATAAAACACCAGACGATTATTTATCGGTACCATTGGAGGAGTTGCAGCAAGATATTCGTTCCATTGGGCTTTATCGCAATAAAGCAAAAAATATTCAAAAGTTGTGTGAAAAACTTATAAAAGAATTTAATGGAGAAATTCCAAAAACGAGAGAAGAGTTAACTTCATTACCTGGAGTTGGAAGAAAGACAGCGAATGTTGTGATGTCAGTGGCTTTTGGAATTCCGGCTTTCGCGGTAGATACCCATGTAGAAAGAGTAACAAAACGGCTTGGGCTTTGTCGATGGAAGGACAGCGTGTTAGAAGTAGAAGAAACGCTAATGAAAAAAACACCTAAAGAAAGATGGTCCAAAACCCATCATCAATTAATTTTCTTTGGCCGTTACCATTGCAAGGCACAAAACCCTCAGTGCCATCAATGTCCATTGCTTGACTTATGTCGCGAAGGGCAAAAACGGTTGAAAAAAGGGTTGGTTAAACAATGATACGGGTAAGGAAAGATGCTATACAAAAGGAACAAATCGAGCCTTATTTTGAAGCTTGGGAAAAGTTATCAAAAGAAATTTTTGATGCGCATGACGAACGCAATGGAAAAAAAGCTCAAAGTTTAATGGAGCAAGGCATTGATTTGTTTGAGGAGTTGATTGTCAAAACTTCAGAATCGCAAGTTCAACAGTTCTTGCTCTCTGAAGAATATGAGGCAATGCCATTGAATGGGATGGAGCGTTTTCAATTCATCAAAGGAAGACCCGGACAATACGCATGTTTTGTGCAGTTAGATGAGTTATTTAAAGAATTGAAGAAACGATATGCGCGGTTAAGGGTACAGAAATAATGAATGGAACAATAGTGGCATAGGCGAGTGTAATCGTTTGTGCCACTTTTTTGTGGCGAAATATTAACAAACCAATAGAAGTTGATTATATAGAAAGTGCAAAATTTTATGCTTTTTCTTTTAGCACTTATTCCATATGTAGTATTGTTTATAGTTGCATATCTTTTCTTTAATTTAATTGTTCAAATAAAGAAAAATGTTGACAAGATAGTAGAACAGAATCAACGAATCCTTTCTTTATTGGATGAAATAGAAAAGAAAAGTGACAGGATTAATCCTGTCACTTTGATAAATGAATGATTATTGAATTTTAGTCGTGTTTTGAAGCTTCCCCAGGTGGTGTTGGTCCATTAGGGGGATTTACGACATTGCCTTCTCCTCCTGGTGAGAACCAATCATCAAAATCGTTGTTGTTTCCATTGTTTGGATTGCCATTGTTATTTCCGTTGTTGTTTCCATTATTTCCGTTATTACCATTATTACCATTTGGATTTCCTTGGTTACCGTTGTTTCCGTTATGATTTGGTGGATGGTCAGTTGAAGGTTCCTCAGTATCATCAGGTAATTCAACATCCGGTTCTGTTATTCCACCATCAATAGTAATGGATACAGATGCTGGTGTGCTTCGGTTTTCTCCAATAATTGCAACAACGGTGAAAGTATATGTTTTGCCAGCTTCTATACCTGATATGGAAGCATGTTTATCTGCTGTAATTGTGACGACGGATGATTTGCCATCATCGGATTGCATGGATACTTCATATTGAACATCCGAACCTTCATAGTCTTCCGGAATTGTGTAGTCCCATGTTAAATCAACTACTCCAAATACTTGGTTAACTGCTTGTAAATTAAACGGTGCTCCTATATCCACTTCTTCATATGCATCAGAAACTTCTTTTGGTTCTGTTCCACGTACAAACAGCTCTGTTCTTCGAAGTTCACTAGGTGTATTTTTACTTGCGAGTTTTAACGGTTCTGTACCAACTTCAATTGTTACTTCAACGACTGAATTTGGTTTTGCAAATCGTTTCGTCTCTTTTCCTTGAGAAATTTCCCCCATGATTTTACTAAACAATACTTGTGGAAGGCGGCGTTCATCCCAAGTTGTTATAGGCTCAGAACGTTTTTCGTATCCACTCCAAATAGCAATGGAATAATTCGTTGAATATCCGACAAACCATGAATCTGGCACTGCTGTACTTGGCAGGTTATATTTTCTAAATTCATCGGCACCATAGTTTGTTGTACCAGTTTTCCCGGCGATATCTAATCCTGAAACTCTTGCTGCTGTACCTGTTGCGTTTCTTTTTGAACTTACTACATCACGAAGCATATCTGTAACCATATAAGCTGTATAGTCATTCATCGCCACTACCGGATCAGGTTTGTACGAGATTTTAGAGCCATCTCGGAAAACAATTTCTTTAATGGCATATGGTTTGTTATAAACACCGTTATTACCGAAAGCTGCATATGCCGCAGCGATTTCGATAGGCGATAATTCAATTTTACCGCCACCAATAGCATCTGCTTCTACAATTTCATCTCTTTCAATACCCAATTTTGAAATGAATTCTTTTGCTTGATTTAGCCCAACTTCTTGCAATATTTTTACTGCTGGGATATTTCGAGAAGCATATAACGCTTCCCTAATAGTAATTGGTCCAAAATATTTTCCGTCCCAGTTTCCGAATTGTTTACCATTGGAATACGTATGTGGTTCATCCACAATGGTTTTTCCGGTAGACCATTTGAAATATTCAATGGCAGGACCATATGCGATTAGCGGTTTCATTGTTGAACCAGGAGGTCTTTTTGCGTCGTCAGCGTAGTTATAGCCTCTACCTGCACCATAATTGCGTCCACCGCCAATTGCTCGTAGTGCACCAGATGTTGTATCAACAACTGCCACCCCGGATTGAATCGTTTCTGTCGGGAAATTGCTTGCGTTATTCATGATATTTTCAACGGTAGTTTGTGCTTTTGGATCCAACGTTGTATAAACTTTTATACCTTCAGATAATAGACTTGGATCCCGATCTTCAATTTCATTTAATACAATGTCTAAAAAGGCATCGTATTTTGTGCCGGCAACGCCTTTTCTTTGTTCTTCCGGTAATAAGCGTGAAGCCACATCGATTTTCTTTGCTTCCTCAGCCTCGGCTTCCGTAATTTTTCCGTGTTGAACCATTAAACTTAATACGATATTGCGGCGTTTCTCCGCTCTATCTGGATTTTTAAACGGATTGTAATTGTTTGGGCTTTGTGGCATACCGGCTAATAGGGCAATTTCATCTAGATCTAATTCATTTAATTCTTTGCCAAAGAAGTATTCAGCTCCTGTAGCAAATCCATAAATGTTCCCTGAAATCAAAACTTTATTGAAATACATTTCAAATATTTCTTCTTTGTCATACATGCGTTCTAATTGAATCGATAACCATGCTTCTTGCGCCTTACGTTTTAATGTTTTTTCATTGCTTAAAAAAGAGTTTTTCACTACTTGTTGAGTAATCGTACTTGCTCCTTGTGAACCAAATCCGCCGGTAAAGTTCGCGATTACCGCACCACCTAGACGGAATAAGTCAATTCCAAAATGATCAAAAAATCTTACGTCTTCTGTTGCAAGAATCGCATCAACCATTTCTTGTGGAATCTCGTCATATTCAACATATTTTCGGTTCTCAACACCGATTGTTGCAAAGAGTTCTCCATTCATGTCGTAAAACTCTGCAGAAATCGGATCTTTCAATAATTCTTCATTCAACTCAGGCGCTGAACTTGCGTAATAAAAGAACAATCCTGCTCCAAAAACTAAACCGGCGAAAAAGAGAGTAAAAATGGAGATGATTCCCCATTTCAACCATTTTTTTATAGGTTTTTTATGATTTTTTTGTTGAGATTCTCGTATTTTTCGTATTTCTGTTCGAGAGCGTCTATTTTCACTCAATTCTATCTCCTCGCTTCATGTCTATCATTCTCCATTGGAAATGAGTTTTTTTATAGCATTTATATAATCGATTCTAGGATTATAACCTGGAATGATTTCATAGCTTTTCTCCTCAAAAGTATCGATTGGTATCGATTTTCGTCCTCCGTTTTTCATGTTGCACCACGCATCATATAAAACGGAAAAAGGTAGTAAAAAGTATCGATCCAGTTTAGAAAAACGCACAATGGTAAATGCTATTCCTTGTTGACTAGTTACATTTTTCATGTGGGTGATTTGATGTTCGTGTACATTTTTTAAAGGGAAAGAAGTTTTACTTTCCGTTTCTTTTGCTTCAAAATCAATGTAGTAGCCGTTCCACACCCCATTATAATCTGTAGTAGATGGAGTACGAAAATATGCTTCTCGAATGACTGCCGCACTCCTTTTTGGATACTCTACTTTGACGATTTGGATGGGAACAGGTTTCTTATGAATGATTGCAATTTGTCTACTTAAATAGTACGCATTTGTCTCATTGATTTCATCTTCAAGAGTTTTTCCTCGATTTCCAAAAGAAAAATCTTTGTTCTTTTGAATAGGATTCGCATTTGATGTTGTACTTTTCGGCTTATATGGTTTTCCGTTCGGATATTTGAGCATCCTAAAATCACCCTCTTGAAAATGATATCCAAATCTAGAAATAAGTTTAACATAAAAATTTATCGAAAAAATTGTTCTTTTAGCTAACGATGTCTAGTTTTGGCTAGATGAAAGGTTTTCTCCTATATATATTGAATTAACAAATATAAGGAGGGATTCGTATGAATAAATTTCAATTGCTTATATCTCAATTGGATTGTTTAGATGAAATGATGACCGCCAAACTAGAAAATGAACGAGCTATGATTAATGACTACTTTTTCGGACAAATTGTTTCCACTCATCAAAAAGTAAGCTTAGCAGAAAAGAATGTTCATGTAAAGAATGCTTGTTCCCCTATTGCTAGTGAATTAGAATAGATTTTGATACACTAAGAATAAGAGGGTAATCTCTATGAAACTGCTAGAACTGACGAAATGGTTATTAGATGAGTGTGATGCGTCAAGAAAACGTTTTTTTAAAATGAGAGAACTTGACGCAACACCTCTATTTTTTGAAGAAGTTAAACCGCATTCGGATGATGTACACCAATACCTCATAGACTGGAAAGAACTGGCCATTCAATGGATTGAAGAAACTAAGCCAAAATATGTGCATATACAACAAATTTACAATGTCGTAGAATCGATGGATCAGTTCGTCGTACAATCCTTTTATAAAGAAACGAGCAAAAAAAGATTCCTTCAATCTGTGCATTCGGTACAATATACACTTTCAACATTGTTAAGGTATTTGGAGGAGAAGAACGGTGAAGAAAAAAAGAACGATTGATGAGTTAGTTAGGGAATGGCAAGAAGATGAGGAAATAAAACAAAATATTGCTCATATCGTGACAATGGAAGGTAGAGAAGGGCAGTACGCAGATTTTCCCGAACATCTTCATCCTTCTATAAAAAAAGCGCTACAAGAGCGAGGAATAAAAAAATTATATACGCATCAACGCCAAGCATTTGATTTAGCTCTTGCAGGAAAATCTTTTACTGCAATTACACCAACCGCTTCCGGAAAGTCTCTCTGTTATCATTTGCCCGTATTACAAAAGATTTTAGAAGACCCTTCATCAAGAGCGATTTATTTATTTCCGACAAAAGCGTTGGCACAAGATCAAAAGACAGATTTAAATCACTTGATTGACGCCATGGATGAGGAAATATACAGCTATACTTATGATGGTGATACAGCACCAAATATTCGGCAAAAAGTAAGAAAAGCTGGCCACATTGTAATGACGAATCCCGATATGTTACATTCAGGCATTTTGCCCCACCATACGAAATGGGTCTCGCTTTTTGAAAATTTAAAGTTTATAGTCATCGATGAACTCCATACATATAAAGGTGTTTTTGGCAGTCATGTAGCCCATGTCCTTCGGAGATTGCTTCGCATTTGCCATTTTTACGGCAGCAATCCTGTTTTTATTTGTACATCAGCAACGATCAAAAACCCAAAAGAGTTGGCTGAAAAATTAACAAATACGAAGCATGAATTAATTTCTCAATCAGGTGCACCGGTAGGAAAGAAAACTTTTATTTTCTATAATCCTCCAATTATACATACAACTTTTGGTGTTCGAAAAAGTTCTATATTAGAAGCAAGAGATTTAGCAGCGAAACTATATCAAGCTGGGATTCAAACGATTGTCTTTGCCAAATCCCGTGTCAGCGTCGAAAGGCTCGTTACGTATTTAAAACAGCTAACAAAAAATAAAATTGCAGATGAATCAATTCAAGGCTATCGGGGCGGATATTTACCTTCAGAGCGGCGTCAAATTGAAAAAGGTTTGCGAGATGGCACAATCCAAATTGTTGTAAGTACGAATGCCCTTGAATTAGGTGTCGATATCGGACAGTTACAAGCCTGTATTATGACAGGATATCCAGGAAATATCGCCAGTGCATGGCAACAAGCTGGACGAGCGGGGAGAAGACAAGATTCCGCATTGGTAATATATGTAGCAAATTCTACTGCTCTTGACCAATATGTCGTCAACCACCCGGACTATTTACTGGGCAACGCTCCGGAAGAAGCACTTATTAATCCAGATAATATTTTGATTTTGATGAGTCATTTAAAGTGTGCTTCATTTGAATTACCTTTTTCGACGAATGAAACTTATGGAGAATTTGAAGTTCAAGAGTTGTTAGAGTATTTGCAAGAAGAGGGCGTTCTAGTGAAAACAAATGCTCATTATTATTGGATGAGCGACCGTTTTCCAGCTCATGATGTAAACTTGCGTTCAGCTGCTGGCGAAAATGTCGTCATTATTGACCAAACCATTCCAGCGGGCACGAAAGTAATTGGTGAAATGGATACGTATTCTGCTATGACGTTATTGCATGAAGAAGCGATTTATCTTCATCAAGGAGTTCAATACCAAGTGGAAAAACTCGATTGGGAAGAGAAGAAGGCATATGTTCGTGAAGTCGATGTAAATTACTACACAGACGCCAATTTAGCTGTGGAACTAAAAGTGTTAAGTGAAGATAAATCAGCTATGTATCAGAATGTGACGGTTAGCTACGGAGATGTAAGTTTAGTCGCTATACCTACTATTTTCAAAAAGATTCATATGACAACATTAGATAATATTGGATCCGGAAAGATTCATATACCACCTATGGAGATGCATACAAATGCTACGTGGATTTCCTTTGATTTGCCGGAAAATTGGTCAGAGGAGATGCTGACAGATGCATTAACTGGGGCTGCGTATGCCATCGGATCATTCATCCCGTTGTATATCCAATGCGATCGAAATGATGTCACAGTTGTTCCACAAGTAAAGTCCGTACACAATGAAAAACCGACTTTGTTTATTTATGACAGCTATCCTGGGGGAATCGGTTTAAGTGAGAAAGTATATGATCTTCTCGTACCTATTTTAGAATTAACGATTGAACATGTCTTATCTTGCCCATGTGAATATGGTTGCCCGTCTTGCATCGGTGCACAAGATAATTTATCCGATGGAAAATCGAGAGTATTGAAAATATTAAAGATTTTATTTAATGAAATGATGTGATGGTATGAGTTACGAAAATAAAATAATGCAACTGAAAAAAATGCTTGGAAAGAAGAAAGAACAGCATTCTGAACAACCTTCATATCAAAAACCAGAAAAACCAGCCTATATTTCCAATTGGGAAAAGGCTGGGCTTTCTATCGTAGAAAATGACTTTGGAGTGGTGTTTCATCGACAAGTCCGATATCCATTTACTTATCAGCATGGATGGTATCAACTTCAACAATTTTTTCAGGCAGTAGAGAAGTGGGAACAGACTAATTTTCACCATCCATATGCTATATCCTCAGAGGAAACAGTGTTGTTTTTTGATACAGAAACAACGGGCTTAAAGGGAGTTGGAACTCAAATTTTTCTCATTGGTTTGCTTGGGATTGATGAAGAGGAATTTGTGTTGAATCAATACGTATTAGCTGATCCAGCAAATGAAGCAGCATTATTATTTGAATCAAAGCTATGGCAATGGGGGAATACAATTGTATCATACAACGGGAAAAGTTTTGATTGGCCGCAGCTTGAGATGCGTTGGACCTTTCATAAAAACTTTTTGCCGAAATTACAAACGCCTAGACAAATCGATTTATTACATAGTTCAAAGCGAATCTGGAAAAACCACTTAGAAAAAGTAAAGTTGACGAAAGTGGAAGAAGAAAAATTAGGTTTCAAAAGGGAACATGATATTCCGGGATTTCTTGCTCCGATTATTTATGCAGATGCGGTGAAGAGCGGAAATGCTATCGAACTAATGAAAGTTCTTCAACACAATGAATGGGATATATTATCATTATTGACGCTTTATATTCATTCAACAAATCTTCTTCTTGACCATGCGTTACAAGATGATGCAGTTACATATATAAATATTGGAAAATGGTACGATGATTTAAAGGAACGTCAACAAAGCGAGAAAGTATTATTATCTGTAACAAATCAATTTGATGTAAAAGAATCAGGACTCGCATATTTCTATTTAGCATTTCAACAAAAACGCAATAAACAATTTCTAGAATCAATTGAATCTTTTCAAAAGGCAATACATATAATTGACGAGAGAAAAAAATTGAAAGCTTTTGAACAATTGGCAATGCTCTATGAACATCAAATGAAAGACTATTCAAAAGCATTACAGTATACAATAAAAGGAATAGATTTGCTTCAACAGGCAACATTTTTCAATGAGAATCAAAAGAAAAAACAGCTAGAAACTTGGGATAAACGTTTGCAGCGTATAAAAAAGAAAAATGGGAAATTATTTCATACTTTTGAATAGAAACTTTCATTTCCCAGGTAAGCGCAAATATTGACAAAATCTTTTCGTTCAATGAGTCGAAAATTGCAAAAAATATAATTATAAGATGTTTATTTGTCCTTTTATAACGTTATATGTGATATAATATAGGATACGTATGTATCGATGGAAGGGCGATGTGCATGAAAATAAAATTAAATTCTAAAATGATATTGGAAAAAGAATTTAAAAGACAAATGAAGGGCTACAATGTCGATGAAGTAGACCAATTTTTAGATATTATCATGGAAGATTACGACAATTTCAATAAAATGATTGAAGAATTACAAGCTGAAAACGAACGTTTGAAAAAAGAACTAGAAAATGCGACTAAGAAACAACAGATACCTCAACAAACTTTAGGAAATACGAATTTTGATATTTTAAAACGGTTATCGAATTTAGAGAAACATGTGTTTGGAAGTAAATTGTATGATTGATAAAATCCTCAAGTTGTTTTTGAATTAATTGTCTAGTATAATGATTTTTAGATCATAGTGGTTTCGAGTAATCGCTGCAAACGATTTTCGTTTGTAGAGGAAAGTCCATGCTCACACGGATCTGAGATGACCGTAGTGTTCGTGCTTACCGAAAAAATAAGGTAAGGCAAAGCTTACGCAGCTTTGACGGCGGAAGGAAGACCTAAGTCCTTTTTGGATATGGTTGACACTTCCTGAAAAGTGCCACAGTGACGTAGCTTCATCGGAAACGGTGAAGGTGGAACGCGGTAAACCCCACGAGTGAGAAACCCAAATTATGGTAGGGGCGCTCTCCCGAAGGAAATGAACGGAGGGAGGGACGAGAGAAATACTCTCGTAGATAGATGATTACTACCTGACAGTACGAGGCAATCGCCGTTTGAGTACGCAGGAACAGAACATGGCTTACAGAAATCACTATGATAAGGAAAACAAATACATTTTTAAATGTTCATCGTATGCTTCAATTAAAATTATCGTCATAAGCTCTCCATTAAAGGAGAGCTTTTCTTTATATAATCGATGCGGGGGAGAATGGATAATGGTGGGGAAAAATGAAAATCAATCAATAGATAAACAGATAACCGAGTCAATATCAGCGAAGGTATTAAAAATCATTATGGATAATATTACTGAAGGCGTACTCGTAACGGATGAAACGAAGAGAATTATATTCGTTAACCCAGCCTTTGAATACGTAACTCGCTATCATTTTGATGAGGTTGTTGGAAAAAATCCTACAATCCTCCAATCTGGCATGCATGATCACAGATTTTATCAATCTATGTGGGAATCCATTCATCAACAAGGGATATGGCAAGGAGAAATATGGAATCGAAAAAAAGATGGCGAAATTTATCCTGAGTGGTTAAAAATTAAGGCCATTAAAAATGAACAAGGGGAAATTACAAACTATATCGGGATATTTTCTGATATATCAGAGAAAAAGATTATTGAAGATGAATTAAAAAATAAAATCTTAACCGATACACTTACCAATGTGAATAATCGATATTCTTACTTAGTGAAAATGAATTCTCTTTTGGATTCCAACACTTTGAATAATAAAAAAATGAAAGTACAACATGCTTTGATTTTCATAGACTTAAATCGTTTTAAGCAAGTAAATGATACGTTAGGTCATATAATTGGCGATGCTTTGCTTGTGGAAGTAGCAAACCGCTTAAAAAATTTAGTGAGTGAAAAAGATATAATTGCCCGCCATGGAGGAGATGAATTTATCATCACTTTAGTAAATATTTCTCACCCGAGAGACGCTGCGCACTTTGCAGAAAAAATTATTCGTAAAATAGAGGAACCTTTTTTTATTGATGGTCATGAAATCTATATGTCAACGAGCATTGGCATTAGCCTTTACCCCATTGACGGCCAAACGACAGACGAGCTCATCTATTGTGCAGATAAAGCAATGTATTATGCAAAGCAAAAAGGTGCGAATCATTTCTCCTTTTATTTTGATGAATTAAATGTGAATAAGGCCAAATTATTAATTCTCGATAATGAAATGCGGAAAGGGATAGACAATAAACAATTTACTTTAATGTATCAACCAAAAGTATGTTTAACTACAAATCAAGTAATGGGTTTAGAAGCGCTAATTCGTTGGGAAAATGAAAAATTAGGATATGTTTCGCCAAATGAATTTATTCCATATGCAGAAGAAAGCGGCTTAATTATCCCTTTATCAGAATTAATCATTGATTTAGTATGTAATGATATCAGTTATCTTCATCAATCAGGCTTTCCAAATCTCCAAATCTCAATTAATATTTCCGGGCTTCACTTTCAGCAATATAATTTTTTACAATCAATCCAAACGATATTAGAACGAAATAACATATCAGCAAAAAATTTAGAGTTGGAAGTAACAGAACGAACAATTATGAATAACGATGCGGATACGATTAGAAAATTAGTTCGATTAAAGCAACTTGGTTTTAAAATAGCCATCGATGATTTTGGCACGGGTTATTCATCTCTCAGCTACTTAGTAAGATTTCCGATTGACTTTTTAAAAATTGATAAAAGTTTTATTCAACATATTACCGCTTTTGCTGATAAACAAGCTGTTGTTGATGCAATTATTCAAATGGCTCATCGCTTGAATCTTCAAGTTGTTGCTGAAGGGGTAGAAAGCATTCAACAATGCAACTTATTAAAGAATATGGGTTGTGATTATATTCAAGGATATTATTTTTGTAAGCCTAAACGAATTGATGATATAATAGACTTCTTGAAAATATGGGAAATTGAACATCAAGGATGGATGTAAATGACAAAATTTCAACTAGTAGCAACATCTGCAATGGGATTAGAATCAATTGTTGCAGACGAAGTAAAAGCATTAGGATACGAAACGAAAACAGAAAACGGCAAAATCTATTTTGAAGGTGATGAAAGAGCGATTGCTCGAACAAATCTTTGGCTTCGAGTTGCCGATCGAGTAAAAATCGTTGTTGCACAATTCCCTGCAACGACTTTTGATGAATTATTTGAGAACACAAAAGCCATTGAATGGGAACAATATTTGCCTGTTGATGCAAACTTCCCTGTCAGCGGAAAATCAGTGAAATCAACTTTATATAGTGTACCGGATTGTCAAGCAATCGTAAAAAAAGCGATTGTGGAACGGTTAAAACATGCTTATAAACGTATTGGCTTTTTAGAAGAATCGGGAGCAACTTTTAAAATTGAAGTATCAATTTTGAAAGATTTGGTAACACTGACAATTGATACAAGTGGTGCGGGACTCCACAAAAGAGGATATCGGGTAGGCCAGGGTGATGCACCTTTAAAAGAAACATTGGCTGCCGCTTTGGTAAAAATCTCAAAATGGTCACCTCACAGACCTTTTGTAGATCTTTTTTGCGGATCAGGTACGATTCCAATAGAAGCAGCGATGATTGGCCAAAACATTGCTCCTGGATATAACCGAGAATTCATTTCGGAAGAATGGGATTGGATGAATAAGTCAATTTGGGACGATGCCCGAGTGGAAGTAGAAGACTTAGCAAACTATGATCAGCATCTTGAAATTTTAGGTACAGATATCGACCATCGAATGGTGAAAATTGCACAAGACAATGCAATGGAAGCAGGTTTTAGTGATCTTATTACTTTTAAACAAATGCAAGCAACTGATTTTACGACTACTTTAACAGACGGGGTAATCATCTCGAATCCTCCGTATGGTGAAAGAATTGGTGAGCGTGAGCAAATTGAAAAGGTTATTGTTGAACTAGGTAAAATAATGAAAAATTATCCAACCTGGTCGGTTTATTTGCTGTCTTCAATGGACAATATTGAAGAATTGTACGGCAAAAAAGCAACGAAAAAAAGAAAATTATTTAATGGATTTATTCGTACTGATTTTTATCAATTTTGGGGACAGAAATCCATCAAGTAACAACCTATGAATATCGAATGTTGTTAATTTATGTCGATTTTCTTATAATATAAATATTGTTAGTGATTAGCAAAGATTATGTAGACTTCAATAGGTGTCTTGAATAGTTTCGAGACACTTTTTCTTAATGTCTAAAAAGTAGGCATTCATAAAGGAGATTTGAACAATGAGACCATCATTACCTTTTGAATTATCAAGAGAGAAAAGTTTTTTTGATTCCTTAGGGGATTGGATTGGCGACATTTTTTATGATGTATTACCCGAAAAAGGATTTGAATGTCGGGATGAACAAATTTTTATGAGTTATCAAATAGAGAAAGCATTAAAAGAAAATAACGTTTTGTTTGCGGAAGCGGGTGTTGGAACAGGGAAAACCCTCGCTTATTTATTGCCCGCAATCGCTTACGCTCGTTACAAAGGGAAACCCGCTTTAATTGCATGTGCTGATGAAACATTGATTGATCAGCTTGTGAAAGATGAAGGGGACATCGCAAAAATTGAGAAATATTTAGGATTGAAAATTGATGTAAGGCTTGCGAAATCCCGTGATCAATATTTGTGTTTAAAACGTTTTGAGGAAGCGGAATTGTATGAAGATGATGAATGGATAGATGAGATTGCTTTCAACATTCCAGAAGAAGTGTTTGCTGAAAGTTCAGCTGTACAAATCCCCCTTTATGGTGCAAGAAGCGATTATCCACAAATTAGCGATGAAAATTGGAATAAGGTGAATTACAATTCCATTATGCAGTGTAGTACGTGCGAGAAACGTAATCGTTGTGGTCAGACGCTGCATCGTACGCATTATCGAAAAGCGACTGATTTGATTATTTGCTCGCAAGATTTTTTAATGGAACATTTAGCAACAAAAGAATCTCGTAAAAGAGAAGGGCAATTAACACTTTTACCTGATGTTTCGTTGATTGTATTAGATGAAGGGCATTTATTGGAATATGCAGCTCAAAAAGCGATGACATATAAAGTGCAAAATTATACCATTGTAAAATTGCTAGATCAATTAATGGTAGACGGTATTCGTGAAAGCACGTTATATGCGATGGAAAAATTGCAAGATGACCACGAATTATTTTTTGACCAACTTCGGGAAGATATCGTACCATCCGATGAAGACAGAAAAACAATTCAGAAATCCGAAAAATTATTGGCATTAGGAAAGCAACTAATCGATGATGTAGAAAAATTATTGGAAGAGTTTGTGTTTGAATCAGAAATGTACGTTATTCCGGAATATGAATTGAATATTGTTGAAGAATTTTTAGAAGAGTATGAGGCCGCTTTAAAAATATTTATTTCAAAAAGCGAAGCAGTTGATTGGCTGGAAGATACGGATGGCGAAGAAACGTTAGTCATCATGCCAAGATTAATTACAGAAGTATTAGAAGAGAAGTTATTTTCGAACAATATACCGATTATCTTTTCATCCGCAACATTATCCGTCAATAAAGATTTTTCTTACATTGCTTCCAGTTTGGGTGTGAAAAAGTATCAGCATTTTAGCGTACCTTCTCCTTTTGATTATGATGAAGTTATGAAAATATATTTACATGAATTGAATGAAGATGAGAAAGTGAAGAAAGTAGAAGAGCTGCTAAAACAAAATAAGAAAACATTGGTACTGTTTAAATCTAGACAATCGATGTTGAATTTTAAAAACAAATTACCAATAATGTCACGGTTAACAGTTGGTTTTGAAGGAGATCGAGAATTAACATCCATTATTCAAGATTTCCAAAACGGCACTATTAAAACCCTATGTTCCTATCATTTATGGGAAGGTGTGGACTTGCCAGAAGAGGCATTGACACAAGTTGTTATTTATGAATTACCATTTCCACCAAAAGATCCGCTTTTTGATGCAAAACGAAAATTTGTTGAGAAACCATTTGAAGAAGTAGATTTACCATTTATGTTACTGCGATTGCAACAAGGAATTGGTCGACTCATCCGCACTTCAAAAGATTACGGTGACGTTCACATTTTATTAAATCAAGAAGATAATGCAATACAATCACGTTTTGTTGAAGTATTGCCAGTGAAACCACAATAATGAACGAACAGATATATGCAAAAAGTCTATATAGATTTTTTGCATATTTTTGTGCGCCCGGCATGTACATGAACTATAGGGTGTAAGTCCCGAACCCCGAAGACAGAAGTAGAGGTTAGCCAAGAGCAAGGGTGTCCGTGGTGACGCGGAATCTGAAGGAAGCTGGAGGCAAAACACCGGTCCGAGGAACACGAACCTCATATAAGGCTAGGTATGATTGAGTGAGTTTGCAAAACAAAACAAAGCTCTTTCTGTCGAAGGTCATATCGAGTAGATGAGGCGGATAGATGGTGTGAAAGTGCATGTACTTACCCGGGGAGGTCTGGCGGATAGGTGAAGTACGCTTCATAACCTACTTAGTGATAAGTAGCTGAACCGTCAGAAGTCAGCAGAGGTCATAGTATTAGTTGGTCTAGAACAACTAAGAAGGACCGAACAATTAAGAGAGAATAGCCCTTGGCATTCAGTGAGTCATGATGAAAACAGAAAACGTAGTACCTCACTTGAGGAAGGAAGCGGTGAATCCCGTGGGGGACCTCTTGGAGGGTGGAGTGACCACTGGCATAAAGAGAACAGCTATTCACGGAAGGAGAATAACGATGCTTTTGAATCAAATCCTGTCACGGGAGAACATGCTTCAAGCACTAAAACGTGTAGAACAGAATAAAGGAAGCCACGGAGTAGATATGATGCCCGTACAAAACCTACGACAGCACATAGTCGAAAACTGGCTATCTATTAAGGAGGCAATTCTCAAGGGAACTTATGAACCAATGCCAGTCCGCAGAGTCGAAATCCCGAAACCTGACGGCGGTGTTCGTTTACTAGGAATCCCTACCGTAACAGACCGTTTGATTCAACAAGCAATCGCCCAAGTACTTTCAAAAGTGTATGACCCTACATTCTCTGAAAACAGCTACGGATTTAGACCAAACCGAAGTGCCCATGATGCGGTGAGGAAAGCGAAAGAATATATAAGAGATGGACATCGATGGGTTGTAGATATGGACTTGGAGAAATTCTTTGATAAGGTCAACCATGACAGATTAATGGGTACACTCGCGAAGAGAATCCAAGATAAACCATTACTGAAATTGATTCGTAAGTATTTACAATCGGGAGTCATGATTAATGGTGTGGTGTCAAGCACATTAGAAGGAACTCCACAAGGAGGACCATTAAGTCCGCTACTATCTAACATTGTACTAGATGAACTAGATAAAGAATTGGAAAGAAGAGGACACAAATTCGTTCGATATGCGGATGACTGTAACATTTACGTGAAAAGTAAACGAGCAGGACTTCGCACAATGGCAAGCATTCAACGATTCATTGAAGGAAAACTACGACTGAAAGTAAATGAAAAGAAATCAGCGGTCGACCGTCCATGGAAACGTAAGTTTCTAGGATTTAGCTTTACCTATCATAAAGAGCCAAAGGTTCGTATCGCAAAAGAAAGCCTTAAACGAATGAAGAATAAAGTTCGTGAAATCACATCACGCAAGATGCCCTACCCGATGGAATACCGCATTCAGAAACTGAATCAATATCTAGTGGGATGGAGTGGATATTTTGCGTTAGCAGACACCAAATCTATATTCCTTGAATTAGATAAATGGATTCGTAGAAGACTTCGAATGTGTCTATGGAAGAACTGGAAGAAACCGAAAACAAAGATACGCAACCTTATTCAGCTTGGCGTACCACAATGGCAAGCGTATGAATGGGGAAATACTCGGAAGAGTTATTGGCGTATTTCAAATAGTCCAATATTACACAGAACCCTTGGTAACTCCTATTGGAGAAACCAAGGGTTGGAAAGTCTTGAAGCTCGTTATGAAAACTTGCGTCAATTATCTTAATTGAACCGCCGTATACGGAACCGTACGTACGGTGGTGTGAGAGGACGGGAGTTAATCGCTCCCTCCTACTCGATTTATTTTTAAGAATATAATTTTTTAAAAATTGTTGAAAGTGGTCGTGTCAATGCTGTCTATGTCGATGAATGTCTGTTATTGTAAAAGATGTACGGATTAATCTATTCGAAAAAGGGAGAGAAATATGAGATTAAAAGGAAAAGTTGCCATTATAACAGGAAGTGCAAATGGAATAGGTAAGGCCGCTACCATTAGGTTTTTGGAAGAGGGAGCAAAAGTAGTCATCGCAGATATACAAGCAGAAGAAGGAAAACAATTTGAAAAAGAATTAACTGAGCGAGGTTATGACGTTTTATTTTACCAAGTAAATGTTGCAAAAAAAGAAGAAGTTGAAAAAATGGTTGAAAAAGTGAAGGAACATTATGGCAAGATTGATATTTTAATCAATAATGCAGGTATTACAAGGGACGCGATGCTTGTAAAAATGTCAGAAGAACAATTTGATGAAGTCATCAATGTAAATTTAAAGGGAGTTTTCAATTGTACGCAAGCGGTTTCAAAAGTGATGATTGAACAAGGACATGGAAAGATTATTAATACTTCATCTGTAAGCGGTGTTTATGGGAATGTGGGGCAAACAAATTATGCTGCTGCAAAAGCGGCAATAGTGGGCATGACAAAAACGTGGGCGAAGGAACTTGGAAGAAAGGGTATAAATGTGAACGCTGTCGCTCCAGGATTTACGAAAACAGCAATGGTTGATAAGATGCCAGAGAAAATATTAAATTATATGGAATCGATTACAAGTTTAAAAAGGTTAGGGGAGCCAATCGATATTGCAAACGCTTACTTGTTTTTAGCTTCGGATGAATCAAATTACATCACAGGTCATATTTTACATGTAGATGGTGGAATTATGATGTAAAATTCAAAATACTTATTGAAAAAAAGTTCATAATATTTTAATATTCATAATATGTGCATAAATAACCCTCCCCGTCAATGTGGGGAGGGAATTGTGTTGCATTTTTTTCTTACCATAATCTAAAGCCTTTAGCTCCAAGAGGCGAGTTAGATATAATATCGATGATTGGAATTGTATAAGCGAAGATAATTACTGCAATCATGATGACGCCCCAAAGTTTGAAGTTTTCGATAGCAGCTGGAGTTTTAGCAGCTCCTGGTGCAACTTCTGCAATTGGGAAATCCTCCTCACCTTTAGGAGCAAAGAAACCTACGTAAATTACTAATCCAGTGATTACTAATATTGCGATGAATAGGATTGATCCACCAACCGCTTGAGCAATTTGATAAGAGAGCCATTCAGCCGCTTGTTCTGAACCACCGTAAGTAGAGTAATCAGAACGACGTGGTGCGCCTAATAAACCTGCGATATGCATGGCACTCGACATAATCGTCATACCAATAGCCCATAAAATTCCTGCACAGTTTGCCATGCTATTAGCACGTTTTGTTAAAGTTCTACCATTTAGGTGCGGTATTAACCAGAATGCTGTACCAAAGAATGTTAATGCAACAGCACTAGCTACTGTTAAGTGGAAGTGACCTGTTACCCAAATTGTATTGTGAATCAGTTCGTTCATTTGGTAAGAGGCGTTAACGATACCACCGGCACCGCCAGGAATAAATGCAACCATACCAATGAATGGTAGTAAGAATCTTGAATCATTCCATGGTAATTTTTTGAACCATCCAAATACGCCTTTCGCACCAAGTTCACGTCCTCGCAATTCAAATGTTGCAAACATGGAAAAGGCAGTCATTAATGATGGAACTACGACGAAGAATGTTAATACTGCTTGAATGAACTTCCATAATGGATCAATACCAGGTTCAGTGTATTGGTGGTGAATACCAACTGGTACTGAAAGAATTAAGAACAACATGAATGTTAATTTTGCTAAAGCATCTGAGAAAACTTTACCGCCGATGATTTTAGGAATGATTGTGTACCAAATCATATATGCAGGTAATAACCAGAAATAAACTAATGCGTGACCGAAATACCAGAACAATGTTCTAGAAAGTAGTACGTCAACACGTTCTACTAATCCCATTGACCAAGGGATTAATTGGAATAATACTTCAATTGCTACACCTAATGTAGCGACATACCATAAGAAGTTGTTCACTACAACCATAAAGGATAATAGCGGTGTACTTTGGCCTTTATGTTCTTTCTTCCATTGAACAAAACGCATAATTTGTGCTAAACCTGTAAACCAAGAACCAACAATTACTAATGCTAAACCAAGGTAGAATACCCAGTGGGCTTGTAATGGTGCATAGAATGTGTAAAGAACAGAAGCTTCATTCGTTAGAATCATTGCGGCTGCTGCAACTAATCCAATTGTAGCAATCCAGAAACCAATCCAGCCAATTGTTCGTTGTTTATTTGTAAATGTACCAGAAGTTCGACTAACAGCAGCTGTTTGGAATCCCATAATGAAGAAAGTTGTTAATACAAGTCCGAGTAAAACACCGTGTACTGTTAACACTTGATAGTAATTAAGAAAACTAGGGAGCTGAAGTGTACCAGCACGAACTAATACTTGAAGTAATCCAGCTATACCACCTAATAATACGGCTATAAATGCGATATAGATATATGCTAATGCTAATTTACCATCTCTTCGATCAACCATTTCAAGTTGCTTTTTTAAACTTGTTGATACAGTGCTTTGTACGGTTTCCTTAGTTGTTGTTGTCATTAGGGTCCACCACCTTTAAAGTCGAGTACATTAATGTGTGACCAGTACCACAATACTCGTTACATACGATTGTATATTCTCCAACTTTATCGACAGTTGTAATTTTTTCTGATACATATCCAGGTTCAAGCATCATATTTATGTTTGTTCCTGCAACCTCAAAACCGTGAATAACGTCTTTTGTCGTTGCGATGAAACGAACTTTAGAACCAACAGGTATTTCAAGTTCCATTGGAGTGTAAGCAAACGCTTGTGCAACAAGTACCACTTCATAATCCCAGTCTTTACCTTCTACTTTGTGTATTCCGGGGTTATTGAAAGGAGCGATTTCATCTACTTTTTCGTAGTTGTTTATCGTCCATTTCGAGTTATTTGGATGCGTTCCTCCATGGAATGCGCTTACACCGAGAACAATTAAGAACACGATGAGTGTACCTGTGCCAAATATTAACCACCATTTCTCATACTTGTGTATGTGCATTGTTTTCCCTCCTGCTCAAGTGTTAGAAGCGACCGATGTATAAATCGAATGCAGCGATCCAAAAAATAATAATAATTAGACCTATACCAAAAGTCGCTAAAAGAGTACCTGTTAAATTTTCCTCCGAAGAATTCTTTTTGTGATTTGTCATGTCTCTCCCTCCTATGAAATGAACTCAAATATGATACTTCACGTTCATCATAATAAAAATCAAACTTCCAAGATGTGATAAAAATCACAGTTCAATACTGGAAATGTGAATTTCCTGTGAAAGTCGATGGAAGCAAAAAAATAAAATGTCTCAAAAAAAGAGACATTTTATGCAAAAAAACGTAATATCGTTCTATATTTTTTAATAAATTTTTATGAAAATCTATGTAAAAATTACTTATTATCGATTGTAAGCAAAACCGTCAACATACCTATATCTTCGATGATAGTTGGTAATTTAATGGCGTTATCGATACCGTGAAGAGTCGTCTTGCCGATGAGTATTGTCGGTGGAGTCACGTCAATAAATAGTTGTTTTTCACTTGCCTGAATACTTAAATTTCCAGCAAACATATTCCCGAATTCCCCTGTAAATGATTTCAACATTTCGCCTTCTAAATTCATGCCGAACATTTTCATTCCTATCGCAGAAAAAATAGCGGAATTGCTATCCAGTATTACTCTACCTTTAATATCACCAGTCAAACCGACTAGAACGCCAATTTCTTTATGGGTAAAAGGCTCGGTCAAAAAGGAGGGAGACTGAATGTTGATATTCATTGGGATGATTTGTTTTAATGTGTAGATTGCACCGTTTAAAATCGTTTGTACATGTTTAGAAGTCATAGACATCAATCTTATCGCATCCTTTTGTATTTATTTACCTATTTTAGCAGAAAAAAAACCGAAATTAAGAAGAATTTTGTATATTTATTATTATTTTATTTTTATTATAATAATTGATAAGAATTCTCATCGAAAAAAGGGGTAAAAACGAATGGTTTACGCATTCATTGCTGGGACGATTGCCATATATTATTGGATCGGTACATACATCTTTAAAAATGTAACGAAATAGTGCCAATCAACTTTTTTTAGCGATTGGCACAAATTTTTTGTATTTTCACACATTCTAAATATACTCAATAAAAACTTCATTTTTCTTGTAATCTTTTTGATTTACTAGCGATTTTACTTGAAAAGCATGTTAATATTATAATTGTGACAAAATGAAGGCAAAGGGGTATTTATTCCATGAGTAGTTTTGACGAAAAAATATCACAATTGTTAGAGCAATCCGCAATTCAATACATAATATTTAAGAATAATGAAGATACAGAGCGAATGGAAAAGCTCCACTTATTTGCTAAAAAACTATTACAAAAAGAATATGTCATTGGATTTGCCGGACATTTTTCAGCTGGAAAATCTAGTATGATTAATGCATTATCCGGTGAAGATATTTTAGCTTCTAGCCCGATTCCGACGAGTGCAAACATCGTAAAAGTCCATAAATCAGATGAAGATTTCGCTATTTGTTATATGAAAGACGACAAGCCTGTCAAATTTGAAGCTGGATATGATATAAAAACGGTAAAAGAATTAAGTAAAAATGGCGACCTCGTTACGCAAATCGAAATTGGGCATAAAGATTCAAAGTTGCCTGTCGGTGTCACTGTGATGGATACTCCAGGAGTCGATTCTACAGACGATGCTCACCGTATGAGTACGGAATCAGCATTACATATTGCGGATATTGTTTTTTACACAATGGATTACAACCATGTGCAGTCTGAATTAAACTTCCAATTTACAAAACAATTAATGAAATATAATCCAAATGTGTATTTGATTGTCAACCAGATTGACAAACATAATGAACAAGAACTTTCATTTGAAGAATATAAAGAATCGGTATATAAATCCTTTAAAGCTTGGGGAGTGGAGCCGAAGGGCATCTTTTTCACATCTCTTAAAGATTTCAACCATCCTCACAATGATTTTGAAAAAGTAAAAAACATTGTGATGGATTCAATGGAACACTGGCAAGATCGCCTAGTAGAAACGGCTGAAAACACATTGAAAAAGATGCAAAGTGAACATTTAGCGTTTTTAGAGGAAGAAAAGAATGCACGATTTGAAGAGAATAGTGAAGTTTTATCAACCGATGAATGGGATAACCGTGAAGATCTTTTAGAGCAATATGAAAAATTAAAATTGCAAACAGAACTATTCTCCATTGAAAATTGGGAGGAAAGCTTCAAGGAAAAACGAAATGACTTGCTAGAAAATGCAGCAGTCATACCAGCTGACTTCCGAGAAAAACTGCGTCTATATTTAGAGAGTCAACAAGAAGGATTTAAAGTAGGTGGCTTTTTCACTTCGAAAAAGAAAACTCAAGAGGAAATCCAACGACGCATTAAGGATGTCTATGACCAGTATCAAACCATCTTACAATCGCAAATCATCGGTCATATGAAATCGTTAATGAAACAGTCATTAAAAGATGTTGGAGCATTAACAGATGAAAGGGCTAGCCAAATCGATGCCATCGCTTTTGATGTGCCGTTTACTTTAATTGAAGAATGTGTTCAAAGAAACGCTATTGTTACAGGGGATGCGGTGTTAAACTTTGCTAATCGAGTAAGAGAGGCAACTCGTCGCTACTTTATTCGTGAAACGGATGCGTGGAAAGACAGTCAAATTCCATTATTAAAAGAACTCGGTGAAACATCACAAGCTCCAGTACAGCAAAAATTGAATAATCTAGAAAAGAAAGTAAAAGCAATTCAAAGCATCTCTGAAATGGACGAACGAAAAGAATTTTTAGAAAGACAGCTCGTTCATGCATCAAAAAATACGAGAGATGAAGCGAAAAAACAAAAAGAGCAGTGGGAAAACAAGTTCGAACAAGAGTTAAATGAAGTTCGATTATTTGACCCATCTATGCTGAAACAAGAGCAACAAGAAGAAGTGGTGGTAGAAGAGGTACCACAACAAATGGGTGTATCAATGCAAGGCGATGAAGTAATTGACAATGCTTTGCATACAGCAAATCTTGTAAGACAAGTGGAAGGCTTTGAAGAAGTAGCCGACTTCTTATTGAAAAAAGTTGAAAGGCTACAACATAAAGATTTTACGATTGCCTTATTCGGAGCATTTAGTGCAGGGAAATCAAGTTTCTCAAACGCATTAATGGGCGAAAAAGTATTACCGGTATCCCCAAACCCAACAACAGCGGCCATTAACAAAATACGCCCTGTAGATGAACAGCATCACCATGAAACAGCAGATGTTCAACTCAAAACGAAAGAACAACTACTAGAGGATATTCAATTTGCATATGAAGCGATTGGAATGACGGTCCAATCGTTAGATGAGGCATACAATCGTGCAGATGAAGCATTAAAAGTCGAACTGAAGGATGAGCGCTTAAATGTTCATAAATCCTTTATTCGCGCATATAAAGAAGGTTATCCTACTTACAGCAATCAACTCGGTGAGATTCTTCGTGTAAACCGAGAAGAATTTGAACGGTTTGTTGCGGAAGAAAACCGATCTTGCTTTGTGGATAATATTAATTTCTATTATGATTGTCCACTCACTCGTATGGGTGTGACATTGGTAGATACACCGGGAGCGGATTCAATCAACGCTCGTCATACAGGTGTCGCATTCGAATATATTCGCAATGCCGATGCAATTCTTTTCGTCACGTATTACAACCATGCTTTTGCTAAGGCAGACCGTGAATTTCTAATCCAGTTAGGTCGCGTGAAAGATGCCTTTGAATTGGACAAAATGTTCTTTATCGTTAATGCCATCGATTTAGCGAAAAACCAAGAAGAAGCTGAAGATGTGAAAGCTTATGTTCGCAATGAATTGCAGCGCTTCGGCATTCGTTTCCCTAAATTGTATGGCGTCTCCAGTTTACTTGCGTTGCGTGAGAAGCAAGAGAAGGCGGAATTGGCATCTGGAATGCAAGAGTTTGAACAAGCGTTTTATCGCTTCTTAAATGAAGACTTGGCATCAATTGCGATTCAAGCATTACATGAGGAAGTTGAAAAAACTCATCAACGTTTATCAGATTTAATTGTTCAAACTGAAGAAAACTTAAAACGAAAAGATGAACGATTAGAGGAATTGGCACAGTTAGAAGATTATGTAGAGAAACATTATCGTTCGTTAGGAACAAGCATGATTGAAAGCGATACGAAGCAAGAACTCGATGAACTATTATATTATGTATTGCAAAGAGTTTATTACCGTTATCCAGACTTCTTTAGAGAAAGTTACAATCCATCGACATTTGCAGCGTTGTCGCCACAAGAAGCTTTAAGTGAAGCGTTAAAAGAAACGTTAAGTTCTTTAAAATTTGACTTTGCTCAAGAACTTCGAGTTACGAATTTCCGCATCGCACAATTCATTCAAAAACAAATGAAAGAACGTTTCAAAGAAGAAAGTCGTTCTTTGAAGGAAATGAACCAAAGTTTCTCATTTATTGCTTATGAGTTTGAAGATGCGGAATTATTGGATTTCGATGGTCCGTTTGATGATTTCAATAAATACGCATCCGTAAAATCATATTTCAAAAATACGAAATCTTTCTTTGAAAAGAACGAAAAAGAACATTTGAAACTAGCGTTAGAAGAATTAACGAAACCAGATGCTGAGAAATATTTAGAAGAACAAAAACAACAAGTGATGGATTGGGCGCGGACGTATATTGCGAAGGAAGCTGAACGTTTACGCGAACATATTTATCACCAAGCGATGAATCAAATTCAAACAGAACGCTTATTACTACAAGAAGAAAGCCGATTGGCGACTTGGAAAAATATCTATCAAGAATTGCAAAAAGTGGAAGTCAAATAAAGCGACGGAGTGTCTATTTGAGACGGCTCCCCTTGAGGCTCGACACAAATAATTTGTGGCGAAGGGCTGTGGAAATTTGTTCGACTACAGCAGCGCGGAGAATTTTAACAAATCAATTAGGGAATAGAATGTAAGGGTGTCTAGAAAAGTTCCATTTTCTAGCACCTTTTTTATTTGCAAACTTATGTATGTAGAAATTTTTGTGGAAGTTTGTAACCTTTTCCGTCGTTATTCGACTAATTGAACGAAAACGGAATTATGAAAGGAGAGGTGCATGTGAAAAAGAAATTATCTGCTCTTTGTGCATTCGCTGTGCTAAGTAGCTTCACGCTGATTCCTGATGGAAATGTACAAGCACTTGAAGTAAATGACAATCCGGTTATTGAAGCTAAAGAAGAGTACCAATTAAAATATTTTCAAGTAAGTGGAACAATCAGTAGTATTACTGAAAAAGAAAATGGATCTTTCTTTGCAACTATAGACTCAAAGGAAAATCCATTCGGCTTTTATTTCGATGAAGACACGTTCATTTTCGATAATAGTGGAAACGCGTTAAAGTTGAAGGAAGGCATGCAAATCACAGCCTATGTTGATAGTCTTAAACCAATGATAATGATTTATCCACCTCAATATTCGCCTGATGTAGTCATTGCTCAAACGGATAATCCAGGTACAGTACAGTTGGATCAATTTGATCAAAACTACTTAAATGTCGCAAAAGATTTAATTATTCATTTGAATGAAAAGTCAAATATTATGAATTTATCAGGTGAAAAACTATCAAAAGAAGATGTTATTGATAAAGAAGTATTAATTTTCTATGAAGTTGTGTTAGAAAGCCACCCTGCTCAAACAGTACCTTCTAAAGTAATTGTATTAGAGAGAAATGAGCAATCGGAACAACCATCAGAAATCGAAAAAGCTTATCAAATCGCTGAAAATGATTTCTACATCGTCAACAATGTTAAAATGGTACCTTTACGATTGATTGCTGAGCAACTGGGCTACCGAGTAGACTCTACTGGCGTTGGAGCAATTGTATCAAAAGGCGAAGTTTCATTTACGATTACTAGAGGGACGAAATCTTACATTACAAATGGAACGACGAAACAGTTTGTAGAAGCACCTGCATTGTTAGAGCCTCGTAAAACATACGTGCCGTATGAATTCATTGAGGAACTTGTGGGGAATTTTTAAATAATTAAATTGGGATACCAACCGTTATAAAAAGGGCGCCTGAATAGTCATTTTAGGGCGCTCTTTTTGCTACTGTGACCGAAGTAAATTGGGGATGTCGCTTAGATAGATTACAGCTGACGTCAGCTATCGTATTAGAAAAATTGAGACGAGGCGGCGCAGTTGATGTGATTACAGCAGAAAAAGAATTATAATTTAGAGATTTGAGCCTTACCAAAAAGGGCAAACTTTTTGGTCAGGCTGTTTTTTTAATTATTAAGATGAAAAATTGTGAAAAATATGTGACAACGTCATTTTTTTCTAAATTGAAGTATGTGAAAAATATCATATTTAACTAAGCAAAATAGTCTGTTTTCATTTTCACAAATAAATGCTGATAGTATCAACGTTTGAATTGTGAAAAATGCATTATAAATTATATTAATATAATAAAAATTTAATCAAAAAATTAATAAAAGTTGGTCAAAAAAATCATGAAAGCGCTTTAAAAACTCGGTATTTTCAATGTGTTTTGAGGTTTCGACAAAATATGTTATTGACTTTAATTAAGTAAAGTAATATTATACAAAATACAATATTAAACAATAATGGTTAGGGGATGATAAAGTATGGATTTAATGAAAAAGTCTTTAGAAATGCATAAAGAATTTAAGGGGAAAATGGAAATTGTATCAAAAGTACCTCTTAAAGATAGCTATGATTTAAGTTTGGCTTATTCACCAGGTGTTGCGGCACCTTGCCAAGAAATAGAAAAAAGCCCGATGCGCGTCTATGACTATACAATGAAAGGGAATTTAGTAGCGGTTGTATCTGATGGAACTGCGGTGTTAGGCTTAGGGGATATTGGACCGGAAGCAGCTCTTCCTGTTATGGAAGGAAAGGCGTTGTTATTAAAACGATTTGCAAATGTTGATGCAGTGCCAATTACATTGAACACAAAAGATGTGGATGAAATAGTTAGAACAGTAAAGGCGATTTCACCTACATTTGGCGCTATTAATTTAGAAGATATTGCAGCGCCTCGTTGTTTTGAAATTGAAGAACGATTAAAAGCGGAATGCAATATTCCAATTTTCCATGATGATCAACACGGTACAGCCATCGTTGTTGCAGCGGGATTAGAAAATGCATTGAAGCTTGTTGGAAAACGAAAAGAAGAAGTGAAAATTGTAATTAATGGAGCGGGAGCGGCTGGTATTGCTACATTAAAGCTGTTAGCAAGCATTGGATATAAAAACATTGTTGTTTGTGATTCAAAGGGTATCCTTTATGAAGGGCGTTCAGGAATGAATGCTGTAAAAGAAGAAATTGCGAAAATTACTAACCCTGAAAAGTTGACAGGAACATTGGACGATGCAATGGTAGGGACGGATATCTTTATTGGCGTTTCCATCGCAAATATTTTAACGAAGGAACATATTGATTCCATGAATCAAGATCCAATTGTTTTTGCATTGGCTAATCCAAATCCTGAAATCACTTATGAAAACGCTGAGCGTTGGGGAGTAAGAATCATCGGTACTGGTCGCTCCGATTATCCAAATCAAGTAAATAACGTATTAGCGTTTCCAGGAATCTTTAGAGGGGCATTGGATGTATTTGCGACAGAAATTAACGAAGAAATGAAAATTGCCGCTGTAAATGCCATTGCGTCTCTTGTTGATGAAAATGAGTTAAGAGAAGATTATGTGATTCCAAAACCATTGGATGAAAGAGTTGTTCCTGCTGTTGCAAAAGCAGTGGCAAACGCGGCAATTGAAACGGGCGTATCAAGGCTATATAGTAATCAACAAGCAAAAGTAATTTAGTGTGAATGTTCGTTATCAATTCTTGTATGGTAAACTGAAAGATTGAAAAAATGAAAATCTCTTTTACAATTTGAAAAGAGAAAAAATATGGCTTGGTGGTAGAAAGTAGGGACTGACTGGTTTTTATCTAATACCAAGCCATATCATTGATTACATATAATAGCTAAGTCCCAGTAAGACAATGATGATGCCAATGATAACGCCGATTAGAATAAAAATAATTGCTATGATTATAGCAAATATCAATAGTGTGAAAAAGGCCTTCCAATTAGAAAACTGATGAGCTTCTGCAATTGCTGCAATCGTAATGACAATTGACCATATGGTTGCAATGAATGTGAACAATACTCCAATGATTGCAAATGCACCAAAATCTTCGCTCATATTCATTAAACTATTCGGATCAATCAACATCCAAAGCAAGTAAATGGGAATTAACACAATAAACGGCCATACACTTAGGGAAGAAGCTTTGAATAATTGTGCATAAGTTCCTTTTCCTGAAAACATTTTCCCAATGAGCCAAGTACAAAGAGCTGAAAAAGCGTTGCTAATTAGTCCCACAATAGGCGAAAGAATAATGGTAATTAGAATCATTGCCCAAAGAGGAAAGTTTGGATAAATACCTATATCCATATATCCTGTAAACAAACTTCCAATATAACCAATCGATAAGAGAATAATGACATAAAGCCAACTTTTCTCTTGTATTACATAGCGAGTTGTTTTTTTCGGATGCAACCATATCGTGAAAAAAGGATTAATCTTTTCTTGTTGCGGTGTTTCGAACTCGTTCATCTTAAAACCTCCCAATATTTTCTTTTTTTAGTAAAACATATTTGATTAACGAACTTCAATAGGAAAAAAGATAGCCAATTGAAATATGCAAAATAGCACATTTCAATTGGCTTTATTTTCTATATTGAACCCCATTTGAAATCATTTCTCCCAATAATAGACGATTAATAAACCCCTTCAGCAATCATTCCGTTCGCAACTTTGATAAATCCAGCAATGTTTGCACCAAGCATTAAATTTCCAGGATATCCATATTTTTCAGAGCACTCTTTACTTGTTCTATAGATGTTTTTCATAATGTCATGTAGTTTTTCATCGACTTCATTAAATGACCAGTAAGTGCGGCTTGAGTTTTGTGCCATTTCTAATGCAGAAGTTGCTACACCGCCGGCATTTGCTGCTTTACCAGGTCCGTATAAGACACCATTTTCTAAAAACTCATTGATGGCTTCAGGAGTTGAAGGCATATTTGCTCCCTCCGCAACAACTTTTACGCCGTTACTAATTAAAGTACGAGCAGATTCTCCGTCTATTTCGTTTTGTGTTGCACATGGAAGTGCGATATCACATGGAATTGTCCAAATACCTGTGCAACCTTCCGTATATGTTGCGTTTGGACGATATTCAACATACTTTTTAATTCGTTCACCTTGAACTTCTTTAATTTCTTTAACAATGTTTAAATCAATGCCCTCAGAATCGTAAATATAACCATTTGAATCGGAGCATGCAACAACTTTTGCACCGAAATGTTGGGCTTTTTCGATGGCATAAATAGCAACATTACCTGATCCGGAAACAACAACAGTTTTATCTAAGAATGATTCTTTTTTATCGCGTAGCATTTCTTCTACAAAGTATACTAAACCGTATCCTGTAGCTTCTTTACGAACAAGTGAACCTCCGTAACCTGGCTGTTTACCAGTAAGAACGCCTGCTTCATGCATCGCTTTAATGCGTTTATATTGACCCCATAGATAACCAACTTCGCGTGCACCAACACCGATATCTCCGGCAGGAACATCGACATCTGGACCGATATGACGGTATAATTCAGTCATAAATGCTTGGCAGAAACGCATAATTTCTGCATCTGATTTTCCTTTAGGGTCAAAATCAGAGCCGCCTTTTGCACCGCCAATTGGCAGTCCAGTTAGTGCGTTTTTAAAGATTTGTTCGAAAGCTAAAAATTTCATAATGGATTCGTTTACTGTTGGGTGGAAACGTAAACCACCTTTGTATGGTCCGATAACATTATTAAACTGTACACGGTAACCACGATTTACGTGAACTCGATTTTGATCATCCTGCCAAGTTACACGGAAAGTAATGATACGATCCGGTTCTACAATTCGAGAAAGAATATTATGTTCAATATATTCAGGATGTTGCTCAAAAACAGGTACTAATGTAGAAAATACTTCTTCTACAGCCTGCAAAAATTCCGTTTGATATCCATATTTATTTTTAAGTTGATTATATACAGAATCAATATATTCTTTTGCTTTGGATTGTTTTTTTACATCTGTTGTTGTCATGTTTGTTTCCCTCCTCAAAATCTTATGAGAAAATGTTATTATGATTTTTCAAACAATTCAATCATTAATTTTTGAGTTAGGGAAAATAAAATGTAAAAATAAGGGAAAATAAATTATGTTTATATAATAAAAAATACCAAAAATTAGGTAGGGAGTTGAAGGGTATAATATCCGTGTTTATAGATGCAGATGCCTGTCCAGTCGTTGATATTGCTGTATTTGTTTCATCTCAATACGAGATAAAACCATTCTTATTTTGCGATACTTCTCATCTCATAGAAAGGGAGGGTGCGATAACAATTCAAGTTGCCGAGGGGCGAGATTCTGTTGATTTTGCAATAGTGAATGCGGTTTCAAAATTTGATATTGTTGTTACACAAGACTATGGTTTAGCTGCCATGTGTTTGGCAAAAGGTGCCTTTGTTTTAAATCAAAATGGAAAAGAATTTACAGATGAAAATATTGATCAAATGTTATTTTTTAGGCATGAAAATGCAAAATTTCGCCGTGCTGGTGGAAAAACGAAAGGTCCAAAAAAACGAACAGAGAAAAATAATTTGGACTTTGAAATAAAATTTCGACAAATTTGTGAACGAGCAATGTTATTAAAAAAGGAGAATGATAATGCTTAATTTTCAACGCAAACTTTCGGAAATGGAACAAGTTATTCTAGAGAACATGAAGAAACAGAACACTGTACTATGGTTAAATCCGAATAAAACAGATGAATTACCAGAAAATCATTCCTTTTCATTTCAGGAAGTCATCAACGCAGAAAAACGATTGCAACGGTTTAGCCGATATATTCAAGCAGTGTTTCCGGAAACGAAAAAATTACAAGGAATCATTGAATCGGATTTAATTGAAATACCAAAAATGAAACCATTTATCGAGAAGAATGCTGAAAAGCCGCTGTTAGGTAAACTGTTATTAAAATGTGACCATGAGTTAGCAGTTTCCGGTTCCATTAAAGCGCGAGGCGGAATATATGAAGTGTTAAAATTCGCAGAACAATGCGCCATCGAGAAGGGTTTCATTAAAGAAACGGATGATTATGAAAAGTTTAAGAGTGAAGCGTTTCGCCAATGTTTCAGTCAATATAAAATTGCAGTGGGATCTACTGGAAATTTAGGTCTTAGTATTGGCATAATGGCAGCGAAACTAGGGTTTCAAGTGACAGTACACATGTCCATGGATGCGAAAAAGTGGAAAAAAGATTTACTTCGTGAAAAAGGTGTCAAAGTGATTGAATATGAGTCGGATTATAGCTTAGCGGTGGAGGAAGGAAGAAAACAAGCAGAACATGATCCAATGTGCCACTTTGTGGATGATGAAAATTCCATCGATTTATTTAGTGGTTATGCAGTGAGTGCCCTACGATTGAAGAATCAGCTGGAAGAATTAAATATTCAAGTGGATGAAGAACATCCATTGTTTGTATATTTACCATGTGGAGTTGGTGGTGGACCGGGAGGCGTTGCATATGGTTTAAAAGCCCTATATAAAGAACATGTCCACATTTTCTTTGGTGAGCCGACTCAGTCTCCTTGCATGCTTTTAGGAATGATGACAGGATTGCATGATAAAATTGCTGTCAATGATATTGGATTGACGAATCGAACAGAAGCGGACGGATTAGCAGTTGGTCGAGCTTCCAAGTTTGTTGGGAAGTTGATGGAGCCGATTCTGAGCGGATGTTACACGGTAGATGATGAATTTTTATTTGAGAGTTTAAAAGAAATGATGCAACATGAAGGGATATTTATGGAACCTTCCAGCCATGCAAGCGTATACGGGCCGATACAATTATTGAAGGTAGGAAATGCGTATATAGAAAAATATGAATTAACGAATCGATTACATCAAGCAACTCATATTTTATGGGCGACAGGTGGCAATATGGTGCCGCAAGAACAAAGGGAAGCCTATTTGAATCGATAATAAGTACACTAATTATAATGGTTGAATCAACTAATCTAGCGATTTAAATGTTGAATTGTTAACTGAGTCATTGGCAAAAGAATTGAAGATGATTTAAAAATAGATTCGAAGGTAATAATTGAAGCTACTAATGTAGGTGCTGCGAGTAATTGAAGAAAGGAGGGTGGAAGTGGATAATACAAGATCAAAAATTATTGAGCCAACGATTATTGTAATTTCAATTATTATGATTATCACAGCAATTTTACTTATAATAAACGTTAATTTAAAACATCGAATTGCTGTAGATACAATTAATCAATTTTATGAAAAAGGTGGATTACCAGTTTACTCCGAAAACGCTAATATGACTTTTTCATTTTATTGTGACATGGATAATTAAACAATATCGCTTTTTCCCCCGTTTAGAAACAATTGCATAAAAATATTGAAAGCTTGTCCGAAAAGAGAGAGGGTTTCAATACCTTACTTTTCGGACAAGCTTTATCTTTGTTAATCCACCATCAATTCTTTTACGGTTTCTTCCACTTCGCTGCGGCTCATTTTCTCCTTGCCTTCTTTTAAAGCATTTAATGTTTTATGAGCGAGAGCAAGGGGTAAGCGACAGAACATTAAAATAGAACGTTTTTGGATTGCATCCATATATTGATAAGCTTTTTCTAAATTTTCCTCTGTATAATGGAACAAATCTTCTTTTGTCCAACCTTCAGGGATAAAGCTGACGCCTCGTGTTTCAAAATCTTCCTGTTGGTTTCTTAAAATATTTACCGCTTGCAAACCTCTGCCGTATCCAATGGCTAATTCCCGATCCGTTTTTACTGCACTATCCCATTCCCATAAATCGGAAAGCATGACACCAACAAGTCCGGCTACATAGTATGTATACTCATCTAAATCTTCCTTCGTGCGAACTTGCCAATTTGCTTTTGCCCATTTCGCCATACCGAATGCCATTTCACTTGCAGCATCGCAGACAATTTTTTTCGTTCCTTCAGGTAACAGTAAAATCCAATCATTTAAACGCATCGTTACTTCAGGCATGTATTGTTTATAAGGTTCTAACAGTTGTAAATATTTGTCGTTATTAAAGTTTTCTTCTTTTAATAGTTCGCTTACTTCCATTAATAAGAAATATTTGATTTCATTCGTTACTTCTGGATGTTCATTATCTTCGATTTCATCCAATGCACGCATAATTAAATAGGCATTGGCAACAGCCTTTTTCAAATCTTTTTTTAAAAATGTAATCGGTATATAAAAAGTGCGACTCGTTTCTTTTAATACTCTCATAGCATCTTTTTCAAGCGCTTTCTGATTCATAAGACCAAATTTCCTCCGATCATTAACCTTTCTATTTATCCTACAATAATTTTTCTAAAATGAAAAATAAAACTTCTGAAATTATTATAGACAAAAGGAAAATATTAATTACAATTTATGTTTAACAAACTTTGGCAAGTTTTTTTTACTATTTTACGTGTCATTATTGACTATTTTCGTTACAATGAAATGTGATAGTTTGATAGAAAAAAGGTGAATTCATTCGTGCGAAAGGAAACATATATTTTTTTAGATATTGAGGCAGCCATTGTGCGCGGAAAACAGCACATCATTGAAATAGGGGCAGTGAAATGGTTGCCAAATGATGAAGTTGAATTTTTTTCTGAATTAATTCAACCATATAAATTTAAAAAGCTGAATAGCCGAATCCAAAAGTTAACGGGAATTCAAACGGAAGATTTATTATATGCTCCTTCCTTTAAACAAGTCATTAAACGCTTTATGGAATGGAGCCAAGGAGATACAATTTTCGTTACCTTTGGTGAGTTTGATCGAAAAGTTTTGGAAGAAGAGCTTTTTCGAAATCGAATCCAACGGCATTTTATATATCCCATCGTGGATTTTCAGCAAAAATATATGATTGAAAATCAATTAAAAGTTCAACCAAGTTTAAGTGAATTAATGGAAAAATTTGAAGTGGTTGCTGAACAACATCGTGCTTTGCAAGATGCAAATACCCTTTTTAAAATATTTAAAGCTTCAGGCGGCCATGAAATGATTGAAAAGCAAAAAACGAATCAATTCGCCCTCATGTTAAGTGAAAATCATCATGAAGAAAATGAAGTTGATGTATACTTAACCTATGTAACTGGAGAAGTTTTTCCTTCCCATATTCGTATTCACTCGATTAATTCCTTACATAAATCGTTATCATGCATAAAAACAGAAAAGGAAATTGTTCAAGAAGACGGTACGATTGTTAAATCGGAATATAATGAAATTCTTCCAAATGAGGAATTAGCTCAATTTTTACATACAGTGAGAGATGATTTAGAGAATAAAGTTTTGATAACTCGCTCTGGTTTAAAACAAATTTCTCGCATTTACCGTTTACACCATTGTGTTTTACCAAAAACTGAAGTGATGACGCTGCAACACTTGCTAATGGATGAGGGACTGCTAAGCCGTTTTACAATGAATGGCCAATCCATCGATACATATGAAAAAACAATTTCTAAATTATTATTTCGATATAAACACAAACTAATTGATGAATTTGAAAAAAGAAATTTATTCTCTAATGAGGTAGTAAAAGTTTAATTTTTTAACAAAAATTAATATAATTTTAATATAGTAACCGTTTTTTTGAATAGTGTTAAAATTAGAAAAAATTGCAATCATATGCTTATACAGTTAAAGTGTATAGAGGGAATCTATAAAGGAGAAAGCTTATGCGCAATACAATAGGAATCGATGCAGGAGGCACTTTAACAAAAGTTGCTTACTTGGATGATGAAAATGAATTCCAATTTAAGGTCTTTCCTTCCAAAGATTTAACACTAGTGAAGGAATGGATTGAAGCAAATCCAAACATTGAAGAAATTGGAATTACAGGTGGTCGAACAGAACAGCTATTGGCAAAATTAAAAACAAAAAAATCAATCGATTATGTTGTAGAATTTGATGCAACAATCAAAGGGGTAAAATACTTATTAAAAAAAGAAGGCCATGAAATTCAAAAAAGTATCATAACGAATGTTGGAACAGGCACAAGTATACATTATATGGAAAATGACAAACATGTGCGTGTTGGTGGAACTGGAATTGGCGGAGGTACTTTAACAGGGTTATCAACGATTATTACTGGGCTTTCGGATTTTAATGAAATCACGAAAATTGCAAAGCAAGGTAAAAGGGAATTCATTGATTTATTTGTAAAAGATATTTTTGAAGGGATGAATCCTCCGATAGAAGGCCATTTGACGGCGAGTAATTTTGGAAAAGTCAACATATTAAATCATAACGATTATCCTGTTCCTGATCTATTAGCAACCATTCAAGCGCTAGTTGGTGAAGTCATTACAACTTTAAGCATCCAATATGCAGATACAAAAAATTCTGAAACGATTATATATATTGGATCGACATTGACGAATAATGATCATTTGAAAGAAGTTATTGCAAATTATACGATTTTGAAAAAACACAAGCCAATCTTTTTAAAAGATTGTGGATTTTCAGGAGCGATAGGTGCTCTTTTAAATAAAGTAGAACAAAGAAATATTGCACAATTATAAAAAAGAGCCTGACCAAAAAATGTAAAACTTTTGGTCAGGCTCAAATACATAATGATTGTTTTTTCTTTACTCCTGTAGTGGTCACAATAAATGCCCCGTCTCGTCACATTTATCTCCGACGAAAGCGTTAGCGAGACGCAAAGGTGTAAAACAGAAAAGTGACTTTTCAGGCATCACACTTTTTTAATTATGACGAAAATTACATCCCTTTACGAATAGCTTGTCGCGCTAACAGATCAGCTGCTTTATTTTGTTGTTCTGGAATCCATTTTATAAAAAACAAATCAAACTCATCAGCAAGTTTTAAAGCTTCTTCTAAATAGGGTTTAAATTGTTCGTTTTTTACATATTTCTTTTCCATTGAACTCACGACAATTTTCGAATCGGAACGAACGGATACGAATGACGTTCCTAATTTTTTTGCTTCTTCTAGACCTCGAATTAAAGCGATAAATTCCGCAACATGATTGTTTGATTCGCCTATAAATTCTCCAATTTGTATGGAATGTCCTTCTCCCTTTATAAATAAACCGATTCCGCTTGGACCGGGATTTCCGCTACTAGCACCATCAATATAAACTTCTAACATATTGCCCCCAAGAACTTTTTTTACTATATTATACCGCAATATATCAAAAGCGTGTAAAAACATTCTAATCTGTTAATGGTTTTCAGTAATGAATCTAGGTGGCCACGAAAATAAAAATTTTTTAAATAAAGTGAGATTTTTTCATGATGAATCTCGTTTTACTAAGTGAAGAAAGAAAGGAGGAATAACATGGATGAGGAAATCCGATACGTTCGACAAATTTTAGCAGGAGATAAAAGAGCTTACATACACATTATTAATCGTTATAAAAATCCTTTGTATGCAACGATTTTACGGATGACAAAAAATCCTCAAACGGCAGAAGATTTGCTCCAAGAAGTATTTTTTAAAGTGTATGAACAATTACCAAAATACAATCCGAAAGGTCCATTTAAAAGTTGGCTCTATCGCATTGCCATTAATTACTGTATCGATCAGCTTCGGAAAAAAAGAATTCAAACGGAACAAATTGAAAATACGATTATACGAAGCAACGATACACCAGAAGTAGTCTTATTACAAAATGAAGAGAGTAGAGAACTGGAGAAAATGGTTTCATTATTGCCGGAAGATGAACGAAACATTTTACTTTTACGTTATGCCAACGAATTGAGTTACGCAGAAATTAGTGAAACATTAGGGGTTTCGATAATAGAGGTACGCAATAAATTGTACCGAGCTAAGAAAAAATTACGAAAAAATGCAAAAGAAGGTGGGTATTTATATGGTGTGTCCGAAAGATGATAAGTTATTCGATTATATTGAAGGCATTTTAGAAGACAATGAAAAAGATCTTATGGAACGTCATATACAGTCTTGCCCTTATTGTGAGCAGCAATTAGAACTGCTATTAAAAGAAAATGAACTATTAGAACAAACACTAAAATCTCCAATATTGCCAGATGATTTTGCCGAAAAGATTGTCGATCAGCTGGAACCGCATAAACGCAAAAAAAATCGACCGTTAAAATGGGTGCTGGGTACGGCAGCAAGCGCACTTCTTGCAGGGGGAGTGTTCATGTCGGTGAGTCCGAGTGTTGCAAAACTTGTAGGTGGAATCTTCTCCAGTGAAACGGTGGATGAAGGATTGCGAATGGCAATTGATACTGACATCGCAACACCTGTTAATCTTTCAGCAACAGATGCAGATATAACGCTGCACATTGAGGACTTGATAGCCGATACGTCGCGAATTGCTTTTTCCTATCGGGTAACCAATCAACAAGGTAAAGTATTAAATCCATTTATTGGAGATGCCGATTTATATTCAATCAAAGTATTAGATGAACATCAAAATGAAGTGGAACTTAATTCAATGAGTTGGGGACTTCATGATGACTATGGGATTTATGAAATATCGTTAGTAAATATCGATAACTTTACAAAAGGAACCGTTCGATTGGACATCCATCATCTTGCAGGGAAAGATGGACAATGGCAAATCGATATACCAATTGATTTGACTTCCGCTTATGAACAGCAAAAAGTTGTAGCGTTGAATGAATCTTACGAAGTTGAAGGAGTTAAAATTCATCTGGATAAAGTCAATTACGCTACTTCTACAACAGACATCTATTATCAATTAGAATATACCGAGGAAGTAAAAGAAAGATTAAAACAGCAATTAAAACAAAAAGAGCTACAATTTAATAATGAAATTGTCCAATTCCTATATTTCCCTTCTATTGGCTATCGAATTGAAAACGGAAAAGGGGTAGTGCTAGGTTATGAAAATATTTATTTCTCAAAAGAACGGGGCCATCCTGTTTCCGAAAATATGTTAAGCGGCATGGGACAATGGGATGGAGAGCCTAGTGAACTTGGTCCTTACAAACAAATTGATTCATTCGTTCCAAATAAAAATGCTGAAGAAGAATTATATTTCGTTGTAGATACAATTTATCGACCAAAAATTAGTGAATTCTCAATTACATTTAATCCAAAAGAATTACCTAAAACCTTTGAATATAACGGATATGAATTAACTATTGATTCTGTGCAAGAAAAAACAGATTATTCATTACAGAAATCATGGATGCCAATACAACGTCAAAAAAGTGTTGAAATACAATTATCAGGATTTGCTTTGCAAAAAGCTCCTAACATAGAAAAATGGGCACTAGAAGATGAAAAAGGAAATAAATATACGATTCACCATGGAGGATCAACTTTAGATGAAACGGATCAGCAAGGTCGATTCAAACGAACATTTGAATTGGTTTCTTCCGAGTTAGAAAAGATTCCTGAAGAAATGACGCTCCATATCATTGCTGAAACGGAAGTCATTCCGTTGAAAAACGAAATACGAATTCCATTATTTAAAAATTGAATGAATCATTTAACGTAGAGGAAATCAATGGTTCGTTAAGCAGTAGTTCACCTTTCGAACTGCTGCTTTTTTAGTGCGCCTGGCATGGGTGTAATCTATAGGGTGTAAGTCCCGAACTGTGAAGGCAGAAGTAACAGTTAGCTTAACGCAAGGGTGTCCGTGGTGACGCGGAATCTGAAGGAAGCGAGCGGCAAACTTCCGGTCTGAGGAACACGAACTTCATATAAGGCTAGGTATCATTGGATGAGTTTGCTAAACAAAACAAAGTCCTTTCTGCCAAAGGTGGTACAGAGTAAATGAAGCAGATAGATGGAAGGAAAGATTACATTCTTACCCGGGGAGGTCTGGCGGATATGTGAAGTACGCTTCATAACCTACTTAGTGATAAGTAGCTGAACCGTCAGAAGTCAGCAGAGGTCATAGTATTAGTTGGTTTAGAACTACTAAGAAGGACCGAACAATTAAGAGAGAATAGCCCTTGGCATTCAGTGAGTCATGATGAACACAGAAAACGTAGTACCTCACTTGAGGAAGGAAGCGGTGAATCCCGTGGGAGACCTCTTGGAGGGTGGAGTGACCACTGGCATAAAGAGAACAGCTATTCACGGAAGTTATAAAGACTTGCGTCAATCATCTTAATTGAACCGCCGTATACGGAACCGTACGTACGGTGGTGTGAGAGGACGGGAGTTAATCGCTCCCTCCTACTCGATTAAAGTTGAAGAATTACTGCACAAACGGTGTTTATCCCCTTTATCATAGACTATCGTAAAGACTTGATTATAAAAAATTGTTGAGCAAAAGGTATATCAACTATTGTTCCAAAAGGACAAGCTCAGAAAATGTCACAATAGACATATTCTCAACCGTTTTACAACATAATAAGCTTGTTTCAACTGGAAGAAATGCGCTTTGACAAATAAAAAATGACGATAGTAAAATATAAAAACTAATAAAGGGGGATTGTGATTTGTGGATAAAAGTGCAGTAATTAAAGATATAGATGAATTAATTGATACTTATTGCATAGATTGTCCCATCAAAAGGGATTTAAGACAAATAAGAGGAAAAGCAGGAGCACACCGGTTTTGCATTGAACAGTGCTCTGTTGGCGAACAATTGCAATTTTTGGGTAACGAATTGCTAAAGATGCAGGAAAAATGATGCAATAGAACTTTAGTACCTTTTTGTATTGAATTTTTGATAAAATAATGATAATATTATCAATGTAATATTAATGCTCACGATATATATATCAAATCAGATGTCTTTACACATGAATTGATATATCTTCTGAGGATTAATATATACACGGTTGGTTACCATAGGTTGAGCAGCTCCCTTAATAGGGGCTGCTTTTTTATATTTTCCGAAACTGAAGCTTTTTACATAACTGCTCGTTTTTAAAAATTAGAATTTATTAATGAAAATGGAGTTAAAGTTCAGTAAACTTAATCTATAACGAAAGATAAAAATGATAGGTGATAGCTGTGAAGACATTAGAAGGAAAAAAAGTGCTCATTACAAGCGGAGGAACCCTTGAAAAATGGGATCGGGTTCGCGGACATACGAATCTTTCAAAAGGCACGATGGGCTGTTTTTTAGCTGAAACAGCTTTTTCTATGGGGGCAGAAGTAGTTTATTTACACGGATACTTTGCGAAGCTTCCGAAACATAAAGAATCCATGCGATTAGTAGGTTTTGAAGGAATTGAAGATTTAGGAAATAAAATAAAACATATTTTGCAAAGTGAAAACATTGATATTGTGATTATGGCAGCGGCTGGTTCTGACTGGGTTGTAGACAAAGTTTACGACCAAAACGGTAATTTAATCACGGAAAATGGAAAAATGTCTTCGGATGAACCACCGATTATTCATTTTAAAAAAGCGCCAAAAATCTTAGGGAAAATTAAAGGTTGGGATCCAAAAACGCTTCTTGTCGGGTTTAAACTTGAAGCAACGGAAGATGTAGACTATTTAATTCAACGTGCAAAATTGCGAATGAAAGAATCGAATGCTGACTTTATGGTGGCAAATAGTTCTCAATCATTGTATGGCGATGTTCAGCATTATATTATTTCTCAAACTGGAGATGTCATTGAAGTTCAAGGCAAAGAACAAACGGCAAGAACTTTATTGGAAATACTGTGCGAAAAAGTATAAAATGGAATTTAAACTGAAAGGCTAGTTTCACTAGTCTTTTCTTATATATAATAGGTAATAATTCAAATTTGTTTTATCGGGATTGGAGGATGGGAAAATGTCTTTACAAAGTGTAAAAGAGCATTTACAAAAATTTAACCGTGACCAAGATATTTTAGAGTTTGAACAAAGCAGTGCAACAGTTGAGCAAGCGGCCATCGCTTTAAACGTCATTCCTGCACGGATCGCCAAAACATTATCATTTAAAGATAAAGATGGAAATGCTTTTCTCGTTGTAGCAGCTGGTGATGCAAAAATTGATAATAAAAAATTTAAATCTACATTTGGCGTTAAGGCGAAAATGTTAAGTGCAGAAGAAGTAGAACATTTTACGGGGCATGTCATTGGGGGAGTATGTCCTTTCGGATTAGCTCATGATTTAGATGTTTATTTAGATGTTTCGTTAAAACGTTTTACAACAGTGTTTCCAGCTTGCGGCAGCATCAATTCAGCAATCGAATTAACTTGCGATGAATTGTTTGAATATTCAAATGCGAAAGAGTGGGTGGATGTCGGAAAAGATTGGAACGAAACATTAACGGACATTAGTGAATTTGCAGCAACAAATGAAGTATAGTAGGTGAGAAACATGTATTTACTTGATCATATCGTACATTTTGTGAAAGAGCCGAAAACCATGGTTGAAAAAACGAAAGAAATTGGCCTTCATACAGTAGAAGGCGGAAAACATGAAATGTGGGGAACCTATAATTCGCTCAGTTATTTCGGCCTTTCTTATATTGAATTTATTGGCGTATTTGATGAAACGTTGCTCGAAAAATCTGCTGAAATTCCATATACATTACATGAATCTTATAAAAAACGAAACAAGAAAAATGGTTTTACACGAATTGCCATTCGGACAACGACAATTGAAGAAGATGCAAAAAAACTTCGTGATGCAGGCTATGAAGTGATTGGACCTGATTCATTTTCAAGAATACGCCCAGATGGAAGTGTATTAACTTGGAAATTACTGCATTTTGGCAAAAAAGAGTTGCCTTTTGAATTTCCATTTCTCATTCAATGGGAAGGGTCAGACGAAGAACGATACAATGATTTGGTAAACAATGGAACAATCCAAAAGCATCCTTTAGGAGATTTAACAATTGATGAAATCTCATTCTCCGTTACAGATTTACAGTGGGCAAAAGAATGGGCAAGTTTATTTGAACATGAAATAGTGGAGAGTACAGACTCATACATAAAATTAAAAGCGCCAAATTGTCATTTCAAATTTAATTTAGAGCAAAAGTATGAAATCGTTGAAGTGAAAATTAGCGGTTCGAAAGAAGAAAAGCATGTAACGCTTGAGGACGGGAATTATTTGTTCGTTCGATGAAAATAAAGGAAAACACCTCCTACATGACGAATTAGGTGGTAGGAGGTTTTTTTGTAATGACGAACATTTTTGTGTCAATCATTGTTTTCTTCGTTCTATGTTTTTTTACATTTGGTGTCGTTTTTATGGCATTGTTGATAGGAAACTTCGAATGGATTCCATTCATCATTATTTTTGCAATTTTTCTGTATTTGCTTTTTTTAGCATTTCTATTTCGATATTTCAAAACAAAGAAAAGAATCATTTGGTTTGTCGTTATTTCTTGTGTTGCGATTAGTGCTAGTTCCATTTGGCCGATTTACCAAAAATATGTGGAGAACATTCCAACCGTTTCAGCAGAAGTAAATATTTATGAATACATGCCTTTTGAAGAAAATTCGAAAGTAGTAACTTTAGAAGAAGAAGCAACTCTTCAATTATCCGATTCATTACCAATCATGGATGGTGCAACAGCATTGTATCCGATCTATTCCGCCATTGCACAAGCTACATATCCGAAAAAAGAATACGACCCATATAATAGTGAAGTGATGGTCAATACAACGCCAGAAGCCTACGAAAATTTAATTAATGGTAAAGTGGATATGATTTTTGTCAATGAGCCTTCTCAAAAACAATTGCAGCGAGCAAAAGAAAAGGGAGTCGAACTAAAATTAATACCAATTGGGAAGGAAGCGTTTGTATTTTTCGTCAATCAAAAAAATGAAGTTGATGGGTTAACTTTGCAACAAATTAAAGATATTTATTCCGGTAAAATTACTAACTGGAAAGAGCTTGGTGGTAAAAATGAACCTATTAGGGCATATCAACGCCCAGAAGATAGCGGTTCTCAAACGTCGTTGCAGTCATTAATGGGTGATACGCCTATTATGGATGCACCAAGAGAAAATGTGGCGAGCGGCATGGGAGAAATCATTAGCGAAGTGGCACAATATCGAAATTTCGAAAACGCAATTGGCTATACGTTTCGATATTATTCACAAGAAATGGTCGGCAATAATCAAATTAAACTATTGGCCATTGACGGAGTTTCTCCGACAAAAGAAACGATTCGAAGTGGCGAATATCCTATAACTGGGGAATTTTATATTGTTACTGCAGGTACGGAAAATCCAAATGTCAACAAATTAATTGATTGGGTACTATCTCCTCAAGGACAACAACTAATTGAAAAGGTCGGGTATGTGCCTATAAATAATGTGGATGAATGAATAAATAGTATGACATAAAAGTGGCTGTCATTTTGGACAGAAAAGATCTTGATTATGAGGAAATGAGGCTGTTTGGAAAGTTTCCGACTTTCTAGACAGCCTTTTCTTCAATTTTATGGTGAAATTTTTAGAATGAGAGTTCACAATTCTTTTGAAAGCTCAAGGGCGAATCTTGCTAGAAGAATTGTATAATGATGGATAGGATACGAAAAAAAATGAATGACTATTATTTGCTCGAGTGTGGCTATTATTTATCAAAGATTGACTATTATAATCTTGATTTTGGCTATTATCGTTATTTCAAGGAAATCGTTTATATGTAGTTGGCTATTATGTTAATCAATTTGGCAAATATCCTTGGCCAGTTGACTATTAAATGCTTGAAACTGACTAATATCTTCCATAATTGAAGCAAATTTTTATGGGGTGGCAATTATGTTCACAAATTTGACTATTATTCATCCCAGTATGACTATTATTGCCCGAGCTTTGACTATTATCAGCCCCATTTCTAAAAAGTGAATTTATGTAGTAATAATAAAATCCGTCATTAATTAACAAAGCAGACAAAACAAAAACATTATAAAACAAACACTTGTGTAAATAATAACGTTCATAACGAAGAGTAAACTCAATCTGACTAGAAAGAGGAATTAGTATGACAATTACAAAACCATTAACGGATTTAGACATTGCTTATGGTGCAGCATTAAAACCTATTGCAGAAATTGCAGAACAAGTAAACATTCCAGATGATGCACTTGAACAATATGGACGTTATAAAGGAAAAATCGACCCGAAAAAAATTCCGGGTGAGCCTTATGGTAAAGTTGTACTTGTGACAGCAACCAATCCAACACCTGCCGGAGAAGGAAAATCAACGGTTACTATTGGACTTGCTGATGCCTTAAAACAATTAAATCAAAAGGTCATGGTAGCTCTTCGCGAACCATCGTTAGGTCCCGTATTCGGCATCAAAGGTGGAGCAACAGGTGGCGGCTATGCACAAGTGCTTCCAATGGAAGAAATTAACTTGCATTTTAATGGAGATTTTCACGCGATTACAACAGCGAATAACTTAATTTCTGCAGTAATTGACAATCATATTCATCAAGGAAATCAACTAAACATCGACCCTAGAAGAATTATTTGGAAACGGGTATTGGACATGAACGACCGAGCACTTAGAAAAGTTGTTGTAGGACTAGGAGGTCCAACGCAAGGTGTTCCAAGGGAAGACGGATTTGATATAACAGTTGCCTCTGAAATTATGGCGGTATTTTGTTTAGCAACAAGTATTGAGGATTTGAAAGAACGATTATCCAAGATGTTAATTGGTTACACTTATGATCGTCAACCAGTCTTTGTGCGTGACCTAGGAATTGAGGGGGCATTAACATTAATTTTAAAAGAAGCGTTCAAACCGAACATTGTACAGTCTATTGAAGGAACTCCTGCTCTTGTTCACGGTGGACCTTTTGCGAATATTGCTCATGGATGTAATTCCTTGATTGCTACGCAAACCGCACGGAAATTAGCGGACATCGTCGTGACAGAAGCTGGTTTTGGTGCGGATTTAGGTGCTGAAAAATTTTTGAACATTAAAGCAAGAAAAGGTGAATTCCATCCGGATGCAGTCGTAATTGTGACAACGATTCGCGCATTAAAAATGCATGGCGGAGCAGAAAAAAGCGAGTTAGCGAAAGAAAATATTGAAGCTCTCAGCAACGGAATCCCAAATTTAGCTCGACATATTGAGACAGTAAGAAATTTCGGAATTGAACCGGTTGTTGCTTTGAATCGATTTATAACGGATACGGAGCAAGAAATTCAAACGCTTCTGAATTGGGCGAAATTAAACAATGTCCGCATCGCTAGAACAAATGTATGGGAAGAAGGCGGGAAAGGTGGAATGGATCTAGCCAAACAAGTATTGGAAGTTTTAGACGAACCGAAACAATTTGCTCCGCTTTACGAATTATCCGATTCCATAGAACAGAAAATTACGACGATTGTCCAAAAAGTATATGGCGGGATTGGAGTTGAATTTTCAAATCAAGCGAAAAAGCAATTGAAACAAATTAAGGAAAATGGTTGGGATCAATTACCAATCTGTATGGCAAAAACACAATATTCATTGTCAGACGATCCAACATTAATAGGTCGCCCAATTGGATTTACGATTACTGTAAGAGAAATCATTCCAAAATTAGGAGCAGGATTTTTGGTTTGCATAACGGGCGATATTATGACAATGCCAGGATTGCCCAAAGCACCCGCCGCATTACGTATGGATGTTGATGAAAAAGGGAATGCAATCGGGTTGTTTTAATTGGAAAACGCTTTGCTATTTAGAGATAGCGAAGCGTTTTTTTATAAAACAACAATTTAAGGACGGCAATCATTATATAGACAGGCTGAATGTAAAGTTGAAATCTAAAGAAATCAGTTGAAAACAAAAAGGTTATTCCATATAATTACAAAATGATGAACAATTTGTGAACAATCGATAATGGTATAGCCTATTTAAAAGAAAAATGACATACTATAAAAGATTATTTCAGGTAATATATACACGTAAATTTTTTGGGCGGTAGATTGTGTAACCGATTACACATTAGGAGGTCAAATGTGTAACCGATTACATATTTTTTCATGAAAATGTGTAACCGGTACCACAATGATTCGAAAGGTGATTGTATGGTAACGATTCATGACGTAGCAAAGCGGGCAAATGTATCTGCAGCCACAGTTTCTAGATACATTAATAAGAATGGTTATGTGGGAAAAAAATCTAGAGAAGCAATAGAGCACGCGATTAAAGAATTGAACTTTGTCCCAAACAATGTTGCAAGGACGCTATCCACTAAACAATCCAATATGATTGGACTCATTATTCCGGATATTAAAAACCCATTCTTTCCAGAGCTTGCCCGTGCTGTAGAAGATACCGCCTACAAATATGGATACACTGTTATATTATGTAATTCGGACGAGAATCCTAAAAAAGAACAACATTACTTTAAAGCTCTTACTCAAGAATACGTGGCTGGTGTTATTATCACATCTACTCACTCAGGAAATGGTCAAGAAGCAACTATTCCAATCGTTGCCTTAGACCGGGCTCCGATTATGGACATCCCATCTGTAACGACAAATAATATACTGGGAACAGAAATGGCCGGCCGCTACATGCTAGAGTGTGGTGCTAAAGAGCTGCTTTTTCTAAAAGGTCCTAAGCAACTTATTTCTTCCGAACAGCGTTTGAAAGGTTTCTTAAAGGCTGTTGAAGGAAAAAATATAAAAGTACACATTGTTGAAAGTCCCTATGATTTTAAAGTTGCTGAACATATTACATTCCAATTTTTACAAAAACATTCTACTATTGATGGAATATTTGGCAGTAGCGACGTTTCGGCAATTGGAGCGTTAAAAGCTTGTGAAAAATTGAATAGAAGCGTGCCGAATGATATTCAAATCATTGGTTTTGACGGTATACAGTTAGGAAATTATACAACTCCTAGTTTAACAACTGTTGCCCAAAACATATACAAGCTAGGTGAAACTGCAGCAGAATTATTAATTCAACAAATCGAAGGCAAAAGCATAACTGAGAAAAACATTGTCATTAATCCGGAATTAGTTGTGCGAGAGACGACTCGAAAGGGGTTCTTACAATGATCACGGTGATTGGAAGCATAAATATGGATCTTGTAGTGGAAACTGACACTTTCCCGAAACAGGGAGAAACGGTTCAAGGAAAGCTTTTTACGACGATTCCAGGCGGAAAAGGTGCAAATCAAGCTGTTGCAGCGGCTCGACTTGGAAGTCAAGTTCGCATGATTGGTGCAGTAGGAGACGATAGCTTTGGAATAGAGTTATATAAAAAATTAATGAGTGAAAATATTGATGTTTCAGGCATCGTGAAAACAAATAATTCCACTGGAATAGCAAATATCTTGCTACATAATCGTGATAATCGCATTCTTTTTGTTCCAGGAGCGAATTTTGATTTAAATAAAGAAATTATCGATGCCAATATCCAACTGATTCGAGAAAGCAAACTTGTGATGATGCAGTTGGAAATACCAGCAGAAACGATTGAGTACGTATTCACTATCTGTCAAGAGCATGCTATTCCAGTTTTATTAAATCCAGCACCTGCTGCGAATTTCAAAAAAGAATGGATGAATCAAATTACTTATTTAACGCCAAACGAAACGGAATGTGAATTAATCTTTGGTGCTGATTGGGAAACGGTATTAAAAGAGTATCCAAATAAAGTCATTGTTACTTTAGGTAGTGAAGGTGCGGCTTACTATGATGGATCAAAAATTGTAAGAATCCCTGGATTTAAAACAACTGCTGTTGATACAACAGGAGCTGGGGATACGTTTAATGGCGCATTTGCTCATGCGATTTGCAGTGGAAAATCAATTGATGATGCGGTTGAATTTGCAAACATCGCTGCATCCCTTTCAGTTGAAAAGTTTGGCGCACAAGGCGGCATGCCAACTATAGATGAAGTATTAGCTCGCTTGGGAGGACATGAAGTTTGAAAAAACACGGAATTTTAAATAGAGAATTAGCTGGTCGTTTCGCAAAATTAGGGCATACGGATCAAATCGTTATTGCCGACTGTGGTTTACCAATTCCAGATGATGTACCTTGTATAGATTTATCATATAAGTTGGGAGAGCCGAGTTTTCTTACTATGTTAGAAGTTGTACTTGACGATTTAGTCGTAGAAAGCGCCGTTTTAGCAGAAGAAATTAAAACAAAAAACGCAGAGCTTTCGAAAACATTAACAAACACATTACCGAACATTTCGTATGTTTCACATGAGGAATTTAAGCGATTAACGAAAAATGCGAAGTTCATTATTCGCACTGGTGAAACGACGCCTTATGCCAATGTCATTTTGCAATGCGGTGTGATTTTTTAATAGATTTCTTGAAAAAGTAGGTGATTTCATGATTGAAATGACAGGCATTTCGAAAGCCTTCAATGGCAATGTCGTGTTAAAAGATGTTCGGTTTAACCTTAAAGAAGGTGAAATCCATGCACTAATGGGGGAAAATGGTGCTGGAAAGTCGACATTAATGAAAATTTTAAGTGGCATTTATACGAAGGATGCTGGTGAAATTAAAGTAGATGGTCAACCTGTCAACTTTAAATCTCCTAAAGATGCTGAAAAATACGGAATCGTTGTCATACATCAAGAATTAAACATATTACCTGATTTAACTGTTGCTGAAAATTTATTTTTAGGAAAAGAAAAAACATACGGTCCTTTCGGTATTTTAAAAAACCGAGAAATGGATAGAGAAGCTGAGGAGCTATTATCTAAGTTAGGTTTACACGTGAATCCGAAAACTCGTGCTGGAGATTTGTCTGTCGGAAAACAGCAAATCATTGAAATAGCTAAAGCGATCGCCAGTGACGCGAAGTATATCGTGATGGATGAACCAACTGCTGCCTTAACGGATCGGGAAATAAAAACATTATTTGAAACAATTAATGAACTAAAAGCGAAAGGAATTTCGTTTGTATATATTTCTCACCGTATGGAGGAAATTTTCTCCATTTGTGATCGCATTACCATTTTAAGAGATGGACAATATGTGGGGGAACGAAATATCCCTGAAACGAATTTTGATGAAATTGTTGCCATGATGGTAGGAAGGGAATTGGGCGAACGATTCCCCGAAAGACAATGCGATATAGGAGACATCAAACTGGAAGTCCGAAATTTAACGGTGAAAGGTTTGTTTGAAAATATTTCGTTTAACGTACGAAAAGGTGAAGTGGTTGGTGTTGCCGGATTAATGGGAGCTGGAAGAACGGAAGTAGCTGAAACCATTTTCGGTTATCGAAAAGCACATAGTGGTGACATTTTGATTGATGGTAATAAAGTATCCATTAAATCACCGATTGATGCAATGAAACACAAAATTGGATACGTGACGGAAGACCGTAAAACGAAAGGGTTAGTACTGAATTTTTCCATTCAGGAAAATGTAGCGTTGGCGAACTTAAAGAAAGTTTCCACTTCAGGTGTAGTGAAGAAAGAGAAAGAATTATCCCTCGTCAACCAATACATTGAGCAGTTAAAAATTCGGACATCTAGTCCAAAACAAAGTGCCAAATCATTAAGTGGTGGTAATCAACAAAAAGTGGTTCTTGCTAAATGGCTAGGTACGGAACCTGAAGTATTAATATTAGATGAACCGACTCGCGGTGTCGATATCGGTGCAAAAAAAGAAATTTACCAAATCATTAACGATTTAGCACAAGCAGGTGTAGCGATTTTAATGATTTCATCAGAATTGCCAGAAATCATTGGAATGGCTGATCGCGTTCTTGTTATGCATGAAGGAAAATTAACGGGAGAAGTTTCGAAAGAAGAAATGACGCAAGAAAGAATTATGCATTTTGCAACTGGAGGTGAACAAGTTGTCTAAATCGTCGAAAGAAATAATATCAAAATTAGGGCCATTAATTGGTTTAATTCTTTTAATTATTGTCGTTAGTATATTGAATCCTAGTTTTTTAACCATTTCTAATATCTTCAACGTGTTAAGACAAGTATCAATCAGCGCTATTATTGCATTCGGAATGACCTTTGTTATTCTCACAGGTGGTATAGATTTATCTGTAGGATCAACACTAGCATTAACAGGGGCTGTTGCCGCAAGTTTATTAGCTGGTGGGTTTGACCCAATCCTTTCTATGGGAATTGCTTTAATTCTAGGTCTCATCTTAGGTGCAATAAATGGGGTAATTATTACAAAAGGTAAAGTAGCACCATTTATTGCGACATTAGCAACAATGACTGTTTATCGAGGTTTAACGCTTGTTTATACAAACGGTAAGCCAATTTCAGGTTTAGGTGACCATGCTTCATTCCAATTATTTGGTAAAGGATATTTCTTAGGAATTCCGATTCCAGTTATTACGACATTAATCACTTTTGGTATTCTTTATTTTATTTTGCATAAAACAACATTTGGCCGCCGTGTTTATGCGGTTGGTGGAAATGAAGAAGCTGCGAAATTATCAGGTATAAATGCAGACCGAGTGAAAATTGCAGTTTATGCGATTTCTGGTTTCCTTGCTGCATTATCTGCATTAATTTTAACTTCTCGCCTAAATTCTGCTCAACCAACTGCAGGGCAATCTTATGAGTTAGATGCGATTGCTGCGGTTGTGTTAGGCGGTACAAGCTTAAATGGCGGGAAAGGTTGGATTTTTGGTACGTTAATTGGGGCACTTATTATTGGTGTACTCAATAACGGTATGAACCTCATTGGCGTTTCCTCTTTCTGGCAACAAGTCGTGAAAGGGATCGTAATATTATTAGCAGTTTTACTAGATCGAAAAAAATCTGAATAAGGAGTGGTTAAGAATGAAAAAAATGAAACATCTATTCTTTGTTGTCATTGCAATGTTAGTTTTATCTGCATGTTCCATGAATTCATCTGTGGAACAAAATGATGCTGCAGATGAAGGAACAAAAGAAGGAGCAGTAAAAGTTGGTTTCTCCATTTCTACATTAAATAACCCATTCTTCGTTACACTTAGCGAAGGTGCAAAAGCTGTTAGTGAAGAAAATGGTGTAGAGCTTGTGATTGTAGATGCTCAAGATGATGCTTCTAAACAAGCTTCTGACGTAGAAGACTTAATTCAACAAGGAATTGACTTATTGTTAATCAATCCTGTTGACTCTTCAGCGGTAGGTTCTGCAGTAGAATCTGCAAACGCTGCTGGCATCCCGGTTATTACAGTTGACCGTTCTGCAGATAGCGGTGAAGTGATTTCACATATCGCTTCTGATAACGTAGCTGGTGGTAAACTTGCAGGAGAATATTTACTTGAGCTTGCTGGTGAAGGTGCAAAAGTAGCAATGCTTGAAGGTGTTCCAGGATCATCTGCTGCTCGTGACCGTGGTGCAGGTTTCCTTGAAGCTGTAGAAGGTAAAGTAGATCTTGTTTCTAGTCAAACTGCTAATTTCAACCGTAGTGAAGGTTTATCTGTAATGGAAAATATGCTTCAAGCACATCCTGACATTGAAGCAGTATTCGCACAAAACGATGAAATGGCTTTAGGTGCAATTGAAGCAATTTCAGCAGCTGGTAAAGATATTATTGTAATTGGATTTGACGCTACAGATGATGCTGTGAAGAAAGTTGAAGAAGGCGTAATGGCTGCAACTGTTGCGCAAAAACCAGAGGAAATTGGTAAAATTGCTGTAGAAACAGCTATTAAATATTTAAACGGTGAATCTGTAGAAGAATTCGTACCAGTTGACTTAGAATTAGTTACAAAACAATAATCAATAAAAAGGTAGAACTTAGTAGCATGAATTGCTGCAACGTTCTACCTTTGTTTTTTATCGTACTTTATTCCTTTTTTCTTTTCCTTCTACAATGAAGTTATCAAGAGCAAGAAAACGATTGCTTGCAAAAAGTAAATAAGTAGCCATTGCCATCAAAGCTAAATCCAATTCATAACCTTGGAGGAACCCAACAGCAAATTTCACTGTTGCAATGGCTCCTGCCATCAGAAGAATGAATAAAAAAGCAAATAGACGTATGGAAAAACCAATGACAATGAAAATTCCTCCAATGATTTCAAGACCTGTAACACCATATGCAAAAACTTCTGGGAACGGTAAATTGTAGCTGGCAAATCGGTCTGCTACTGCAGTAATTCCTTCCTGCAATTTTGCTAATCCGTGAACGATGAAAATAACTCCTAGAACAATCCGAAGAATAAAACCTCCAAATTCACTTTTTCTCAATCAAATCTCCTTCCAACTGCTTTTTTACTATCATATTATCGCTCGTCCAAACATAGCACCGTTTCATTCAAATTTTATATCGTTTTATTTTTGCCAATAAAACTACTTGGCAACCTGTTAGCTTTTCGCTTTCAGATTGAATCAACATCTTTTCTAGCAAAATATGTTTAATTTAATTATGAATATAGATTATGACGCTAAATAGATATGAAAATGTTTGCAAAAATGAGAGAAATAAAGAGAAGTTGGTTCTATTTCCTTCAAATTTTTCATATGTTGTAAAATATATTATTTCAACGATCTATTTGATTTTAAATCCAGCTCATGTGCTTTTTGTTTCTTCTAATCTTTTCCAAACCTATCAATTCTATTAAAATACATTATAAAAATCGATGGGGGTTGGAATATGAGGAAAAAGATTCGAGAATTTGGAATCACCATTGGAAGATTGCCAGTAGGAGAAAAAAACTGCATAACCGATGTGGAAGGGGTAAAGGTGGGTCATGTGACGCTGGATTATCCAATAGATGATCAAGGTACATATGCATGTACAGGTGTAACTGCCATATTACCGCATGGCGGTAATTTATTTAAAGAAAAGGTAACTGCAGCTAGCTATGTCCTGAATGGATTTGGAAAAACAACAGGCCTTGTACAAATCAATGAATTAGGTGTCATCGAATCACCGATTATGTTAACCAATACGTTTGGCGTTCCAGCTGTCACTCAAGGCACTTTAGAATATATGTTAGAACAAAATCCTGAGATTGGTATCTCAACAGGAACCATTAATATTGTTGTAGGAGAGTGTAATGATAGTTTTTTAAATTCTATCCGTGCATGTCCTGTCACACCTGAACATGCCATTGAAGCGATTCAAAATGCATCTGATAAAGTAGTGGAGGAAGGAGCTGTTGGAGCGGGAAAAGGAATGATCTGCTTTGGTTATAAAGGAGGAATTGGTTCCTCATCTCGAATTGTAACGGCTGAGAACCAATCCTATACACTTGGATGTTTAGTGTTGAGTAATTTTGGAGAAAGTGTTGAGTTTCGACGTGAGCAATATACAACAAACCAACGTCAAGAGGATTCCACTCTTAAACCGACAGATGGTTCAATCATCATAATACTAGCAACAGATGCACCGTTAAGCAGCCGGCAATTATTGCGCGTAATTAAACGTTGTGGAATTGGACTAGCTAGAACAGGAAGCCATTATTCTCACGGCAGTGGTGATATTGTAATTGGTTTTACGACTGCTCACAAAATTCCACATTTCACTGATTATATTACTGAATCTAGAATCCAACTACGAGAAGATCATCCAATCATGAATCAATTATTTATTGCTGCTGCAGAAACAACGGAAGAAGCAATTTTAAATTCCTTATCCCAAGCTGTTACAACAACTGGAAGAAATGGACATGTCGTTCATTCATTTAATTGGTAAATAAAATGAATTGGTCCTATTTTCCGTAGAGGGAGTAAAGAATACATGTGCTTGCAAAATGCATTTATTATTCAAACCCTAAGTTTTATAAAAATAGCGAACTAATAATAAAATGATATCAATTAATACCATATATATACTTATTTATAATAATTAACCAAATAGGAACTAGAAAAAACAAGGAAAGTATGATATATTTCGTTTGAATACAGAATTATCAAAATATTCTATCATATGGTAATTCATTATGAAAATTTAATAGTATTAACGATTATTTGAGGTGATTTTCATACACGATTTTCTACTTTCACCCATTAAAGATCTTAAAATTCCATCACAAAAATGGAATCCACAAATACTTGAAGTTCAGGAACCACTTATTAAAGTGCAACAAGTACCGAACCGATTATACATCAGACCTATTTATTATGAACTAAACATTCCATCTAGTATTCAATCAATCTATTTACGTAAGGGAGTTTATCTACGAATCAAGAAAGCTTTAGAAATATTGCCTCGTCAGTATAGTTTCATTCTATTTGATGGATTTCGTCCATTTCAGGTTCAGCAATCTCTATTCAATCTGTTTTTAGAAAAAACGAAAATGCAGCATCCTGAGCTGACGGAAGAGGAAATTTTTCAAATCACTTTAAAATATGTTGCGTATCCAAGCATTGAGCCAACACTTACTTCCCCCCATATTACAGGGGGAGCGATTGATTTAACTTTAGGCGATGCGAATGGAAACGAACTAGACTTAGGCACAAAGTTTGATGAAATGAACGAAAAATCAGCAACGAGATATTTTGAAGATCATCCAGAAGAAAATGTTACAGCACTTCAAAATAGAAGAATATTATATAACAGTTTAATCCATGTCGGCTTTACAAATTACGCTGATGAATGGTGGCATTATGATTTCGGAAATATCTCTTGGGCAAGGAGAGTAAATGAACAAGTCGTCCCTTATGGCCCAGTATTAGCAGAACTAGAAAACAATGATGTAAAGGAGTTTCAGTTTATATGAAAGTTTATATTAGTGCAGATTTAGAAGGAGTTGCTGGCTCAACAACTTGGATTGAGACGGAAAAAAATACACCGGATTATGCCCCTTTTCAAAAGCAAATGACAAAAGAAGTTGAAGCCGCAATCGAAGGAGCAATAGCGGGTGGAGCAACTGAAATCGTATTAAAAGATGCCCATGACTCTGCAAGGAATATTGATATTTCAAACTTACCAGTAAATGTGAAAATAATTCGTGGCTGGACAGGGGATCCAATGTGTATGGTTGCTGGATTAGATGAAAGTTTTGATCGCGCCATTTTCATCGGTTATCACAGTAAAGGTGGAAGCCATCGAAATCCATTGGCCCACACATTGGTCGTGAATGCCGATGTGAAAATCAACGGTGAATATGCAAGTGAATTTTTAATTAATGCTTATGCGGCAGCACTACATGGAGTTCCTGTTGCATTTGTCAGTGGAGATGTTGGACTGACAGAGGAAATCAAGGCTGTTAACGAAAATATTGTTACGCTTCCTATCAAAGAGGGAATTGGTGGGGCTACTGTAAGTATTAGCCCTAAATTAGCAATTAGCGAAACAAAGAGATTGGTAGAAGAAGCGATGAAGGTTGATAGAGATTCAATTAAAATAGAGCTTCCAAAGCAATTCAATGTCGAAATTATTTACAGAGATCATACACGTGCATATCGAAATTCTTTTTATCCTGGAGCAAAATTTAAGCCTCATAATACAGTGGAATATGAAACAGATAACTATTTTGACGTTTTACGAATATTGCAGTTTTTAACTTAAATGAATCAAGGTGAGCCAACATGAAAATTACAGACATCAAGTGTTTCGAAGTTGCAGCGCCCCTTATTACACCTTTTAAAACGGCACTTCGAACAGTCGAAAATATTCAAAATATTGGTGTTTACGTTTATACAGATGAGGGAGAAATTGGGATTGGGGAAGCAGCTCCAACGGCTGTCATTACTGGTGAAACGAGAAAATCAATTGTACACGCAATTGAGCGTTACATAAAACCTGCAATAATCGGATTGGAAATCGAAGAAATTGCGTTCATTATGGAACGCCTTGATCAATGCATATATAAAAATACAAGTGCAAAAGCCGCAGTAGATATGGCTATTTATGATTTGTTTGCAAAGCGTTATAATGCTCCTTTATACAAAGTGTTGGGTGGTTATCGTAAAGAGCTTGTAACGGATATCACCATTAGTGCTAATGATGCACAAACGATGGTCAATGACAGCTTGAAAGCAGTGAAACGTGGTTATCAAATTTTAAAAGTGAAAGTTGGGAAAGATCCTGAAAGTGATGCGGAAAGAGTTATCGCTATCCGAAAGGCTGTGGGACCTGACATTCAAATTCGTGTAGACGCCAACCAAGGCTGGTCTCCAAAACAAGCTGTCAGAATAATTCGTAAATTGGAGGATGCAAATGTCAACATCGAATTAGTCGAACAGCCTGTTCACTATGCTGATTTGGAAGGCATGCACTATGTAACAGCTCATACAGAAACAAATATTTTAGCAGATGAAAGCGTTTTTTCAGCAAAAGATGCACTTAAGATTATTCAAATGCGTGCTTGTGATTATATCAATATTAAACTGATGAAAACGGGTGGTATTTATCAGGCACAAAAAATTTCCCATATTGCAGAAGCGAATGGAATTGCATGCATGATTGGTTGCATGTTGGAAACAAAAATTAGCGTAAGCGCTGCGGCTCATTTTGCTGCGTCACAAAAGAACATTACGCTCGTTGATTTAGATGGGCCAAGCTTATGTTTGAAAGATCCTATTTCAGGTGGTCCAACATTCGAAAGCCAATGGATTAGAATGTCGGAGGATCCTGGGTTAGGATTTTCAATAGAAAGTTAGAGAAAAAATGGGGGGTTCTATGAAAAAGTATTTACTGTTTTTGCTCGCTTGTATCGTAATGATGCTAACAGCTTGTAGCGATGATGAAGAAACAAAAGATGAATCTGTATTTCGCACAGTATATTCCGGAGAAGTAAAAACGCTCAACTATTTAAAAACATCTGAAACTAATGAATTTGCAGTTGCTGCAAACTTAGTAGATGGATTAATTGAATATGACAAATACGGCATTGTTCAACCAGGTTTAGCTGAATCGTGGGAAACAAATGAAGATGCTTCAGTATGGACATTTAGACTTCGAAAAGGTGTGAAATGGGTAGACCATGAAGGTAATGAAGTAGCTGAAGTAACTGCAAAAGACTTTGTAGATGGATTACATTATGTGCTCGATGCAAAAAATGAATCATCAACTGCATGGATTGCAACTGTTGTGAAGAACGGCAATGCATTCTATGAAGGAGAAATTACAGATTTTTCTCAAGTTGGGGTAAAAGCTTTAGATGAATATACCCTTGAATATACATTGGAGGGACCAACGCCTTACTTTCTTTCCATGTTGAACTATGTATGTTTCTTCCCGGTATATGGCGAGTTTTTAGCTGAAAAGGGAGACAGCTTTGGTACATCAAAAGAAAACCTTTTATACAATGGTTCTTATATTTTAACTGAGTTTGAACCTCAAAATAAACGTGTATTAACGAAAAATCCGACTTATTGGGATCATGAAAATGTGTTAATTGACAAAATTGAATATAAGTATAACAAAGAAGCAGCTACTGTTGCACCAGAATTATTCTTACGTGGAGAAGTGGACGAAGCGGCAATTCCAACTGCCATTTTAGATGATTGGTTCAAAGATTCAGAGAAAAAAGAATTAATTCGTCAAAGTAGAAGCAACTTCTATTCATATTTCTATGCATTAAACTTTAATCCACAATTTGATGCAGAATATGAACCGGAAAACTGGAAGATTGCAGTAAACAACAAAAACTTCCGTAAATCATTATTCCATGCGCTTGACCGAGTTTCTGCTATGTTGACGGACGAACCATATAATCCTGAATCATTATTAAACAATACGATTACGCCTAAAAACTTTGTTGATATAGATGGTGTTGACTATACACAATTAGAACCATTAGCGAAGTTTACAAATAATGATTCATTTAACCCTGACTTAGCGCTTGAATATAAAGAAAAAGCGATGGCAGAACTTCAAGGTAAAGCGACTTTCCCTGTTAAAGTATTAATGCCATATAACTCTGGAATGCCTGACTGGGCAAACCGCTCTCAAGTTATTGAACAACAAATGGAAAATTTGTTAGGCAAAGATTATATTGACATTATTGTTTATGCTGGCCCTTCAACTGGATTCCTTGGAGAAGTTCGGCGTCCAGGAAAGTTTGCATTTATGGAAGTGAACTGGGGTCCAGACTATGCAGATCCATCCACTTATACAGATCCATTTACAATAGGTGGAACATATAACAAACCAGAATTAGCTGAAGGATATACTGATACGAATGATCAACCGATTTATGAAAATATGGTAAACAAAGCGAAAGCAGCAATTGATTTTGCAGAACGCTATGAATTGTTTGCCGAGGCAGAAGCTTTCTTAATCGAAGAAGCATTCGTTGTTCCTTACAAAGTAGGTGGCACTGGATACGTAGCATCTAAATTAAATCCATTTGATGCACAATATTCACCATTTGGGGTAACAATGGAGAAATTTAAAGGGCAAAAATTGCTAGACAAACCGATGAACAACGAAGAATTTAAAGAAGCGAAAGCGCAATGGGAGAAAGAGCGTGCTGAAGCGCTAGCTAAAGCAAGTCAATAATTCACTATGAATTTATTCAATAAATGAAAAGATTCATAGTCGATCTTTGAAGAAGGAGATGGCTAACTTACATCTCCTTTCTTCTCTTATTTAGGTAAACAAGGGGGGTTCTCATGCTAGGATATATCGTAAAACGGCTGTTACAGTCAGTGGTTACACTATTTGTCATTATTACAGTCGTGTTTTTTTTATTACGCTTATTGCCTGAAGAAGGTTATTTAGGTGCCGCTGCTGATAAAATGACACCCGAACAACAAGAAGTCTATTTAACGAATTTAGGATTGCGTGATCCAATCCTCGTTCAGCTAGGAAACTTTTATTTAGATTTATTGCGTGGCGATTTGGGCAAATCCATTACATATCGTACGGATGTACCCGTTATTGATATTATTGCAGATAAAATCGTGTATTCATTTGCATTTGGAGTCGCAGCTGTTGCCTTATCCATTATCGTGGGCGTTCCATTAGGAATTTTCATGGCTCAATTTAAAGGAAGATGGTTAGATCGGCTTGGGACGGGCTATATTGTGTTCATTGTGGCAGTTCCTTCCATGGTCTATTACTTGCTCATTCAAGTATATATAACGGACTTCTTGAATTTACCTATGTTGTTTAATGAAGACAAGCCCATTACTTGGGTGTTGCCATTAATTTCACTGTCTTTAGGGCCAATCGCTTCTTATGCCATGTGGATGCGACGTTATATGGTCGATGAATTAAACAAAGATTATATTAAACTAGCGCGGGCTAAAGGTGTAAAAGAACGCACCATCATGTTTAGACATGTTATGCGAAATGCTTTTATTCCATTGGCTCAGTATTTGCCAGCAACCATCTTGCTAACTATCACTGGCTCCATTTATATTGAATCTTTATATTCCATACCGGGAATGGGCGGGTTGCTCGTTGACGCCATCCAGCGTCAAGATAATCCAGTCGTTCAAGCTCTTGTATTACTCTTCTCATCTTTAGGGATCATTGGATTATTTTTAGGAGATGTAGCAATGGCCCTTGTTGATCCTCGCATCAAATTCGGCAAAGGGGAGAGTGTTCGCTGATGGGCTTATATTCTGAAGAAATACGCAATATTACGGACAAATCTAGTAAACAATTATTTGAATTTGCGGTAGCAGATGAAAACAATGCAGAAAAAATCGGCTATTCGAATTATTCTTATTGGCGCTCTACTTGGAAGTCTTTTTTAAAAAATAAAGTAGCAGTAAGTTTATTGATTTTAGTTATTGCGATTGTTTTATTTGTTCTGATTCAGCCATATTTACCTAACCAAAAATCGCCAACGGAAATCTACCTGGATCCTGAAACTGGCTACCAAGCCCGCAATGTCCCACCAAACGAGGAATTCTGGTTTGGTACAAACTCCATTGGACAAGATTTATGGTCTCGCATATGGGCAGGAACAAGAACATCGTTATTTATTGGTGTGGTCGTAGCTATTGTTGAGGCGATTATTGGGATTACCATCGGTGCTCTGTGGGGGTATTCAAGGAAATTAGAAGCACCTCTCACTCATACTTATAACGTGATTGAAAATATACCAACGACGATTGTATTGATCTTAATGTCTTTAATATTACGACCAAGTATCACTACGATTATTGTGGCAATGTGTATAACTGGCTGGGTTGAGATGGCAAGATTTATTCGCAACCAAATTGTCATCTTGCGTGACCGTGAATATAACTTGGCATCAAGAACGTTAGGAACGCCAAGCTATCGTATTATTTTAAAAAACTTGTTACCATATTTAATTTCAATCATTATGTTGCGAATGAGTTTAGCTGTTCCTTATGCAATTGGAGCCGAAGTATTTTTAACGTATATCGGTTTAGGGTTGCCTGTAAGTGAGCCATCATTAGGCAACTTAATTAACGAAGGTCGAGTATTAATGATGTCTCCAGATTTAAGATATCAGCTACTATTCCCAAGTATCGTATTAAGTGTGATTACGATTTCTTTCTATATTATAGGTAACTCATTCGCTGATGCGGCTGATCCGAAAAATCACGTATAGGAGGCATTCAAATGGTAGATGAGAAGAACAAAATCTTGTCCATTGAAAATCTAGTCATAAAGTTTACATTGCATGGACGAGAACTGACGGCTATTCGTGATATATCTTTAGATTTATATAAAGGTGAAAGTTTAGCCATCGTAGGAGAATCAGGTTCTGGAAAATCTGTATTAATGAAATCGATCATAGGGCTATTGGATAAAAACGGTTATATTGATCAAGGGAAAATTTTGTATGAAGATTATGACTTAGCGCAATTTAAAACGGAAAATGATTGGTTGAAAATTCGAGGGAAAGAAATTGCGATGGTGACGCAAGACCCTATGACTTCTCTTAATCCGTTAAAAACGATTGGGAAGCAAATTGAGGAAGCGGTCATTTTGCATCAAGGACTAAAGGGAAAATCAGCCTACGAAAAAGTTCTTCAAATAATTCGGGATGTTGGAATAAAAGATGCGGAAAGACGTTACAAACAATATCCTCATGAGTTTTCAGGTGGTATGCGTCAAAGGATTGTGATTGCCATCGCGATTGCATGTAATCCAAAAATATTAATTTGTGATGAACCAACAACAGCTCTTGACGTAACGATTCAAGCACAAATTTTGCAGTTGCTGAAAAATCTCCAAGAAAAATATCAATTGACAACGATTTATATTACCCATGACCTTGGGGTTGTAGCAAAAGTAGCGGATCGCGTTGCGGTGATGTATGCAGGTGACATTATCGAATTTGGGAAAACGGATGAAATCTTTTTCAATGCAAAACATCCTTATACATGGGCATTAATTTCATCACTACCACAATTAGGGGAAAAAGGGAAAGAACTTTATTCCATTAAAGGAACGCCGCCGAATTTATTTAATGAAATTAAAGGAGATGCATTTGCGCCGCGTAATCCATATGCATTGAAAATTGATTTTGTAGAACGCCCTCCATACTTTAAAGTCAGTGATACCCATTATGCCAAAACGTGGCTGCTTCATCCCAATGCCCCAAAAGTAGAGCCTCCCGAAGTGTTGAAAAAATTTTTTGAAGAAGGGAGACAATACGCAAATGGCTAATCGCGAAGTAATACTTGAAGTGAAAAATTTAAATGTGACCTTTGGAAAAGGTAAGAAAAAGTTTGAAGCCATCAAAGATGTCAGCTTTCAAATTTATAAAGGAGAGACATTTGGATTAGTAGGAGAATCTGGTTCAGGAAAAACAACGATTGGCCGTGCGATTATGCGCATTAATGAAGTTACAAGTGGGGAGATATTATTTAAAGGAAGGAAAATCAATGGAAAAATCCCTCGTGATTGGGATCGTGAAATCACACAAAAAATTCAAATGATTTTCCAAGATCCAATGGCTTCTTTAAATGAACGGGCAAAAGTGGACTATATCATTAGTGAAGGCTTAATAAATACTAAAAATTATTCCAGTGAAAAAGAACGACAAGAGAAAATAAGAAATGCTTTGCTACAAGTTGGTCTTTTACCGGAATTTTCCTCAAGGTTTCCTCATGAATTCTCAGGTGGTCAGCGTCAACGAATTGGAATTGCTCGTGCTTTAGTGATGGAACCAGAGTTTATTATTGCAGATGAACCAATCTCAGCTTTAGATGTTTCCATCCGTGCGCAAGTATTGAATTTAATGAAACACCTACAACAACAAAATAATTTAACTTATTTATTCATTGCCCATGATTTATCCATTGTTCGCTTTTTCACAGATCGAACGGCAGTGATTTATAAGGGGAATATTGTGGAATTGGCAGAAACAGAAAAATTGTTTTCCAATCCCATTCACCCTTATACCCGTGCATTAATATCAGCTGTGCCTGAACCAAATCCGTATAAAGAACGTAGTAAAAAGGTGGAAATCTATGACCCTACTCAGCATAACTATGAAACAATGCCGCCTTCTTTTATTGAAATAGAAAAGGGACATTTTGTATTGGCAAACGAAGAAGAAATTGCCCGTTACCGTGAAACGAGAAGAATGGGGGTTAGCATGTGAGAATACCAAAATCGTTAAAAAAGGGTGATACGATTGGGTTGGTTAGTGCGTCCAGTCCAACTCCATCTGAAGTGTTGCCTAGAGCCATCAAAGCAATTGAAGACCTTGGCTTTAACGTCGTTGTAGGCGAAACTTGCAAAGAAAGGCATGGATATTTAGCTGGAAAAGATGACTTACGGGCACAAGAAATCAATGAAATGTTCCGCAATCCTGAAATTGATGGGATTTTTTGCATTCGCGGAGGATATGGTGCCCAAAGAATTTTGCCATTGTTGGATTTAGAGATGATTAAAGAAAACCCAAAAGTTTTTGCTGGGTATAGTGACGTCACAGCGCTTCATATTGTATTCAACCAATTATGTCATTTTGTTACATTCCATTCGCCTATGCCATCTACGGAATTCATTAAAGATGAAATGGACGATTATACGTGGAATTCGTTTTTGACAAGCGTCATGGATACAGAACGCACGGATTATTTTTTAGAAAATGCACCTGGGAATCCCGTGAAAGTATTAGTACCAGGTGAAGCGACTGGTGAATTGGTTGGCGGCAATTTGACATTGGTGGCTTCATCATTAGGAACTCCATATGAAATTGATACGAAAGGAAAAATATTATTTTTAGAAGATATCGATGAATATGAGCGAAGTGTTGATCGAATGCTTACACAATTAAAACTTGCAGGTAAACTGGATGATGCTGCGGGCATTTTGCTGGGAGCTTGGACAAATTGTGGTCCACAAAATCCAGATAAGCCTGAACAAAGTTTACGATTGCACACTATATTTGAAGAAATATTAGTTCCGACAGGTAAACCGATCTTAATGGACATTACATGTGGTCATGTGCTGCCTACGATGACGCTGCCATTAGGCAAGAAGATTTCATTTAATACCGAATTGAGAATGATAAAAGTAATGGGGTAGGTGGCGATTAGGATGGAGCAAATCCGAACCTTGCTAGATGAAGCAGATTGTAAGGTGCATCTTGTTGTGAAAGATTTGAAAACGGATCAATACCTGATTGCTGAAAAGATGGATGAAGTCTTTCCAAGTACGAGTATTATAAAAGTTCCCATTTTATTAGCTGTATTGCATTATGTACAAGAAAATCAATTTTCTTTAACAGATGTAGTAGAAATTTCACCAGAAAATAAAGTGGATTTTAGTGTAATCACGGAGCAAGACTTAACATCCTGTACCATCTATGAGTTGCTATTATGGATGATTATTACGAGCGATAATTCTGCAACAAATGAACTCATTGATTTACTTGGTTTTGAAAAGTTGAACCATTATTTTAAGAAAATCGGTTTGGCTCATACAAACCTGGAACGCAAAATGATGGATTTTGAAAAAATAAATCTTGGGTACGATAATGTGACGACTGCGAGAGATATGGCACATTTATTTTCATTGATTTATCAACAACAATTATTAATAGACGAATTTAATAAAATAGCAATTGATATTTTGTGCAAGCAAAGAGACTATGAACGCTTAAAGAGATATATAGCGGACGTCCGGATTGCCCATAAAACAGGCAGTTTGGATACGGTTTGTCATGATGCAGGAATTGTCTATCATCCAACTATGGACTATTTTATCGGAGTTTTTCTAACGGAATTAAATGATTTTGAATTCGGAAAGCGATTCATCGGCCGCATTTCCAAAATCGTATATGACTATTTCGAATAGGGGGGATACCCTATGAAAGCAGTTGCAAGTGATATGATTGTACCCCTACATAAACACCCGTATTCTACTTCTGAATGTGTTGACGAAGTATTATATGGCATGGTTGTTGAGATACTCGAAGATTGTGGCACTTGGGTACATGTTCAAACCGCCTATCGATATAAGGGGTATTGTTTAAAAGAAAAATTGCTCATCAATGAAGGAAAAGCTGGGCAATGGGATAAAGAAGCAAAACATGTCATCATTCAAAACTTCGCAGATATTTTAGCGGAACCAAAAATTCAAAGCGCGAAAATCGCTACATTAGTGAAGGGATCTTCTATTTCATTAGTGGAAGATTCGAGTTTGAATCCAGAATGGGTTAAAGTAAAATTGGTGAATGGCGAGATTGGTTATAGTCGTTCTTATTGGATACGTGAAAGAATTGTAGAATTGGATTCTGAGGAAGCGTTTCGAGAAAATGTTGTTCAAACTGCATTGAGCTATTTAAAGGCGCCTTATCGTTGGGGAGGAAAATCGCCGCTGGGAATTGATTGTTCTGGATTATGTTCTATGGCATACATGTTGAATGGTGTTTATATTTACCGAGATGCACAAATTGTAGAAGGTTTCCCAATCAAGGAAATACCCTTTGAAAAAATACAAAAAGGCGACTTGCTTTATTTCCCTGGACACATCGCCATGTATATGGGGAATGGACTGTATGTTCACTCCTCGCTTGGAGGAAATGAGGTAAGCATCAATAGTTTAAATGAAAAGGATTCGAACTATCGAAAAGATTTAGCGACTTCTATTACTGCAGTGGGGAGTTTATTTGGATAGGTTGTTTTTCGTGGCAGTCTAGAATTTTGTTTAGACTGCCCTTTAATTTTGGAGATGAAATATTGTAAAGGTTGGCTATATCTTTCATAGTTTGACTTTGCATGATTTTGTAGTAAGGACGGTTTTATTTGTTTGGCTATTAAGAGCATTACTTTGACTATTATCTTACAGATTATGACTAATATGTGCTAGCAATTGACTATTATCTTTTGGAGTTTGACTATTAAAAGCAAAGTTTTGTCAATTATTTAAATATTTGAGGGAACGATTTATTAAGTAGTTTGTAAAATAGATATATTTTCCAAATGTTTAATGTATAGATTTTATTGGCGGATCAGATTCTAGAAGCAGCAGATTTTTAGTCTAAATTCTTTCTGACAGAAATGAAGAAAATAAATCATCGGAATTCTCGCAACTAAAATTGAATAGTTTCCATATGATTGAGAAATCTAAACTATAGGGATTTTTTTCAATTAATATTGTTTGGAGGTATCCATATTGAATCTTGCAGATGTGCTGATTGTAATTGGTTCGGTACTAATAGGCTTCCTTTTATTCATTCTTGTCGTGATTGGATTATATCTATATTTTATTGACCGGACGCAAAAGCAACATCCTGTACTTCGCAATTATCCACTAATTGGGAGAGCCCGTTATTTATTTGAAACGATTGGTCCAGAATTGCGCCAATATTTATTTAACAATGATACTGAGGGTAAGCCATTTTCACGTATCGAATATCAAACTATTGTCAAATCGGCAAAATATAAACGGGATGTAATTGGTTTTGGTTCACTTCGAGATTTTGAAAAACCCGGTTTTTATATTCGCAACTCCATGTTTCCTAAGTTAACAGAAGAATTAAAAATGGACGATGAAAAAGTAAAGACAAAAAGATACCTCTTAGTGAAAGAGCCTTTATTTGGCCAAAGAAAGGAAATATTTGAAGATCATGTTTCAAAGGCATTTTTATTACATGATGAAGATGCAATTGTCATTGGAGAAAAAACGAAACATCCGTTTATTGTGAAAGGGCAAATCGGCATGTCTGCTATGAGTTATGGTTCCTTAGGAGATCATGCCATTACTGCCTTATCAGAGGGGTTAGGATTAGCGAAAGGGACATGGATGAACACTGGGGAAGGAGGGCTTTCGGAATATCATCTAAAAGGTAATGTCGATATTATTATGCAAATCGGCCCTGGTTTGTTTGGTGTGCGAGATAAAGAAGGAAATTTTAATTGGGATGCATTATTGGAAAAAAGTCAGATTCCACAGATTAAGGCATTCGAAATTAAATTAGCTCAAGGTGCGAAAACACGCGGTGGCCATATCGACGCTGAAAAGGTGACAGAGGAAATTGCAAGAATTCGTATGGTGGAGCCGTTTAAAGCAATCGATAGTCCGAACCGATTTAAAGAGTTTAATGATTTCCCTTCATTATTTGAATTTATGGAACAAATTCGAGAAAAAACAGGAAAACCCGTTGGCATGAAGGTAGTTATTGGAAGCCCCGATGAATCAGAAGCTTTAGCAAAAGCGATAAAAGAGACAGGAAAAGGTCCCGATTTCATTACGGTTGATGGTGGGGAAGGTGGAACAGGTGCATCCTTCCAAGAGTTAGCAGATAGTGTCGGATTGCCAATTAAATCCGCCTTGCCATTAGTTCACAGTGCATTAATCAATTACGGTGTACGGAATCAGGTGAAAATCATCGCTTCCGGCAAACTGTTCTCTGCAGACCGGATTGCGATTGCCTTAGCCATGGGAGCGGACCTTGTCAACATCGCACGTGGATTTATGATTACGGTAGGATGCATCCAAGCATTAAAATGCCATTCAAATGCTTGTCCTGTCGGTGTTGCAACGACAGACCCTGATTTGCAAAAAGCTCTTGTCGTTGATGAAAAGAAATATCGTACGGCTAATTATGTCATCACCTTAAGGGAAGGACTTTTCCGTATAGCGGCTGCTTGTGGTCTTGAATCGCCAATCCATTTCAAACCTGAACATGTTGTTTATAAAGATGATAAAGGACGTGTAATTTCATTAGAGGAGATGTATCAATCATTACTAAAAAGTTGATGAATACAAGAAAAAATCGTGGTTATAAATCAATAAGAGGAAATTATGTTCCAATAGTTGAACATAATTCCTCTTTTTTTCAACATTAAAAAAACATTAGGAGTTATAAATTTAACAAAATAAGCATATTGACAATTAGAATGTATTACAAATTTTTTATCTACTTATATTAGCAAATTGACCTAGGCTTCTTCATTTATCAACACTAATGATGAAAACGGGAGATCACGATGCGAAAAGGTGAAAAAACACGACAACGAATCATTGAAAAATCTGCTCAAATCTTTAATGAAAAAGGGTATTACCAAACATCATTGTCAGATATTATGAATGAAACCGGATTGAAAAAAGGGGGAATATATAGGCATTTTAAAGATAAAAATGAATTAATGATTGAAGCCTTCTACTTTGCGGTGAAAAAAGTCAGAAATTTCTATTTAGAGAAAACAACGTTAGAAAGTGATGAATTGACTTTATTAAAAACTTTTTTTGAAGTATTTAAAAATTTAGCAAATGATATTCCGATTGCAGGTGGTTGTCCGATTTTCAATGCATCGATTGAGATGGACTGTCAACAAGATAGCGACATACTACCCCATGCACAAAAAACGATGCTTAGACTAATAGAAATGATTACTGAGATTATCGAATCTGGAAGAATAAAAGGAACTTTTCATTCCGAAATATCTGCAAAAGAGCAAGCTATTTTTTTCATATCTTCGTTGGAAGGAGGATTGGCACTAACCAAGCTTTATAAAGATTCAAAATATTTATTAACTGTTTGCGAAAATTTAGAGAAGTATTTACAGACATTAGTAAACTAATCTCTGCTATGCAGAATTTTTATTTTTTACAAAAAGAGACCGATTGGTTTCTATCAGAAACAACTGAAGGAGGATTGAATATGTATAAAGAAATCTTAGTGGAGAAAAGGGCAGATGGCATAGGGATTATTATCCTGAATCGACCATTAAAAAAGAATGCTATTAACATTACGTTAAGAAGAGAAGTATCAGAATGTCTAAATAAGTGGAAAGAATGTGATGAGATTGGTGTCGTTATTATTACGGGTGCAGGGAATGCATTTTCAAGTGGTTTTGATTTGAAAGAGTTCTCAGACCAAACTTTATTTGATGAAATATATGAATCTTCTGCTAAATATCATAGAGATGTTTGGCATTTTCCTAAACCATTAATTGCTGGGATTAATGGTTTAGCGTATGGCGGAGGATTTGACTTAGCTACTTTATGTGATTTGAGGATCTGTTCAGTTGATGCAACTTTTGCACATCCCGAAATAAAATTTGGAGCTCCTCCTATTTTTACTCCACTTCGCTGGATAGTTGGAGAAGGAATTGCGAAGGATATTTGTTTTACAGGAAGAATAATTGATGCAAAAAAAGCGTATGAAATTGGATTAGTTAATTACCTTGTGGAAAGTGATCAAGTATTAAATAAATGTATTGAAATAGCTAAACAAATTTTAGAATCTCCTGCTGAGACTTTACGATTTACAAAAAGTTTTATGAAAAAACATGCGGAAGAAAGTTTTGAAAGAGCCTTTAGAATTGAACATGATCAAGCATTTAAAGAGGTATTGTTTAAACAGCTTATGAAAAAATGATGAATCAAAAATAAAAGGGAGCGATATTTAAAATTAATGCTCTCTATACAGCCAGTTTCGAATTCAAACTGTTTGTTTCTATATAGCAAATTGTAACTATAGAAGTAGAGCTATTTTACACTTTAATTCGTTTTTTGTTTTTCGAAGCACTGAGTCTATAAAGGGTTTATAATAAATAAGAAAAAACATATATTGAAAGGCTGAAACGATAGTGAATGATTGGCTGGAAAGAGTAAAAAATAAAAAATTTATCGCATCCTTTAGCGGGGGAAAGGATAGTATGCTTGCTTTATATAAAGCGAAGCAAGTAGCAGAACCACTTGGACTAATTGCAATGCTGGATGAAACAGAAGAACATTCCCACTCGCACAGACTGACTCCTGAATTTTTAACTGCGCAAGCTCAAGCTATTGGTTATCCCATTTATTCACGGGGAGCAAGCTGGACAACATATGAACAACATTTCATTGAGCTATTACAAGAGGCGAAGAAAAAAGGTGCGGAAGTCCTCGTGACTGGAGACGTGGACGTAGCATATGAGGGAACATGGCACGAAGATGTCACAAATAAAGTAGGGATCACATTAAGCATGCCCCTTTACCTTAAAAATCATCGTTCGCTAGTTGAAGAATTTATTGATTTAGGCTTTATAGCTATGGTGACAACCGTGAATTTATCACTCGGTATGCGTATAGAAGACTTAGGAAGAATCTTGACTAGAGACTTCTTGGACGAGCTTCAGCAAAGATCTATTGATCCTTGCGGCGAAGGGGGCGAGTTCCATACAACGGTGATCGATGGTCCAATATTTTCAGCCCCTCTTCAAGTTCAACCGTTGGACATTATTACACATGAAAATTATGCATTTTTGCCATTGAAATTAAAAGCGTAATAATGAAAACCTTACATTTAGAAGTGCCTCTCTAAATGTAAGGTTTTGATATTTTTAAAATAAATGGTGTAGAAGTTCTTTTGAAAGCCGTTTTTCATTGTAATCAGCATGAAGGACTACAACGAAAATACTCTTAATACAATAGATAAAGTGTCGATGATGGGATTGCGTGTAAAATACAATTGCCTGTGAAATTTCGCAGTAAAAAATTTCACAGGCACTTTCATTCAGAGGAGGGTTTCTACCAGCATTTTTTTAGACTATTCTATGTAGTGGTTATTACTTTTGACATCACTCATCAATGTGTTTCTTAGATGAAAAACGCAAAATATAAAATAAATAGAATACAAAGTAAATACATCATTGGATGAACTTCTTTAAAACGTTTTTGAGCCATTAAACAAATGGGATAAAGGACAAACCCTAATCCAATACCAATAACTACGCTAGACGTAAGTGGCATCATAATTATTGTTAAAAACGATGGAATTACAATTTCTAACTTTGTCCAATTGATTTTACGGATTTCCATTGCCATTAAGGCACCGACAATAATTAATGCAGCGGATGTCACTTCCGCCGAAATCACACTGACAAGCGGTGAGAAAAACAACGCAACTAGGAAACACGCTGCAATGACGACAGATGTAAAGCCCGTTCTTCCTCCGACAGCAATACCAGCTGACGATTCAACACTTGTGGCAGGAGTTGAAGTTCCTAGAATAGCACCAAATACACCGGCAAGAGAATCAGCAAGCAATCCTTTACCTATATTCGGGATTTTACCATCTTTGACCATGCCAGCTTGGCTTGTTAATCCAATTAAAGCACCAGCCGTATCAAAAAAGGCAACAATTAAAAAGGTAAAGATGACTGTCAACATTTCAGGTGTAAATATTTCATCTAAGTGATTAAACACGACACCAAAAGTTGCTTCAATACTTGGGATACTCCCAATGAATGATGAAGGAACTTCAATTAAGCCGCACATCATACCTATAATGGTTGTTATACACATTCCATAGAATATGCCGCCATTGATTCCACGCACTAATAAAATAATTGTGATAGTAAGTCCAACTATTGCAAGCAGAGTCATCGGTGAAGTCAAATCTCCAATGGAAACAAATGTGTCTTCATTGCTTATAACAATACCACCATTTTTTAAACCGATAAACGTGATGAAGAACCCGATTCCGGAAGCGATGGCGTATTTTAAATCTGATGGAATAATCGTAATAATTTTTTCTCGAACTTTCATTAAACTTAATAACGTAAAAATAATGCCCGCAACAAAAACCCCAGTTAGTGTAATTTTCCAGTCAATCCCCATTCCAATACATACGGAAAAAGTAAAGAAAGAATTCAATCCCATACTGGGAGCTATGGCGATGGGAAAGTTAGCAAGCAGCCCAATAAGTAGTGTACCAATGATGGCAGTAAGAGCTGTTGCAGTGAATACTGCTCCTTGATCCATCCCAGATTGGCTCAAAATAAGCGGATTAACGATTAAAATATAGGCAAGGGATAAGAAAGTCGTAATCCCTGCTAATGTTTCTTGTTTATAGGATGTATTTCGTTCTGTAAATTTAAAAAAGTTTCTCATGATGTACTCTCCTAGTTTTATCAAAGAATATATGAAAGCAAGTTTACAGCTAATAGATTTCCCCAATAAAAAAACTTTGGCGACAATTAGGCCAAAGTTTCTCTACAAAATGGAATAAAAATATTATGTATAATAAGTTTTCATTCCTTGTAGACAAGCTATTTATGGTAGCTGGTAGAAACATTCAAGCCGTATTCTTGAATTTATACAAGGTTTTTATGTTATATTAAAAAGTTTAGAAAAATGATAACAGCTTTCATTTGAATCGTCAATATAAATTAGAATGATTTTTTATAAATAATTAATATAAAATATTTTAAAAAATGAAAAAAGTAAGAATAATAAAACGAAAAGTCATGGATAGGAATATGCATAAGGAGAACAAAGTTTGAGAGCAGTTAAAAAGATGAATTGAAAGTCATTTTAATAAAAGTGTAAACATAAAACAAAAAAAGTTCATAAAATACAATTATTATGTTTGAAGTATAAAAAGTATGGTATTATTTTTTTAAGAAAAAATTTGTCTAAATTGTGAACGGAAAATATACAAAAGGGTATTCACGATTGTTGACAGCAAGGGGGATAGGACCATGTTGAAATATTTTATGAATCTGTTTGCGTTGCTTTTTATTTTGGGTTTGATATTATTTGGAATTAGTTTTGTTTCCAATCTATCAATGTGGTACGGTATTAGTATCGTGAAAGGGAGTTTTTATTTATTACTCATTGGCCTATTTCTTCATTTAATCCAATTTGAATTTCAGTCAAATAATAAAAAAGAGCTTGGGACAAAACCCTAGCTAATAAAAAATCGTCACTTATGATTTTTCATGAAGTGACGATTTTTTATGGAAAACGTTGTTCTCCGTTCCGGCCGACGCTTTCCGCGGGCACGGCTCAAGCCTCCTCGGTACTCGTACCTCGCACCTGCGGGGTCTTGAGGCTCGTGCTGTTCCCGCAGGAGTCGCGGCCTCCACGTCGAACAACTTAACTTTCTTAAATTTATATAAACAAAAAAAGAGGCTCTTTTGATAAAATTAAGTCACCACAACAAAATCTTAGAAAGGAGCCTCTTTATGTTTAAATATTATAACATGAATCAATTAGTTTTACCTATAGATTTAGAAGTTATATTACAAGAAAATGATATTGCCTACCATATTCATCATTTAGTCGAAAGCATTCCAGACGAAGCTTTCGCTCCGTTTTATAAAGAAACTGGTTGTCCATCCTATCATCCCCGAATGATGTTAAAAATTATCTTGTGTGGTTATACGCAATCTGTCTTTTCAGGTCGTCGTATTGAAGATTTAACAAAAGATAGCATTCGGATGATGTGGCTAGCTCAAGGATATGAACCAAGCTATCGTACCATTAATCGTTTTCGTGTACATCCCCAAATGCAAGAATTAATCCGTCAATGTTTTGTACAATTCCGTTGTCAACTTATTGAAGAAAAATTAATAGATGAAAAAGCCGTTTTTATTGATGGTACTAAGATTGAAGCGAACGCAAATAAATTTACATTTGTATGGAAAAAGTCGATCGAAAAGCATCATGCCAATTTAATTAAAAAATCAAATGAAGTCTATGACCGTTTACTTGAAGAACAAGTCTTACCAGCAATTGAACGTGAAAATGAAGAAGAGCTTTCAGTAGAAGAACTAAAAGAAGTAGCATCATCTCTTGAAAAAGTAGTCGATGACTATTCTACAAAAATTGAAGCTTCTGAAGATCCGGTGGAACGAAAACGACTACGTAGTGAAAGGAAAACACCAAAACAGATATTAAAGCAAGTGAATGATTGGATTGCACGCAAAGAAAAGTATCAAAATGATTTGGAGATTCTACAAAACCGTAACAGCTATTCTAAAACGGATCACGATGCGACATTTATGCGAATGAAAGATGACTATATGAAAAATGGACAATTAAAAGCAGGCTACAATATCCAAATCGCAACAGAAAATCAATTTACACTTGCTTATGATGTATTTCCAAATCCAACAGATACGAAAACATTGACACCTTTCTTGGATACGATTGAAGAACGGTATTTTGATTTACCAGAATATATAGTTGCGGATGCTGGATATGGTAGTGAACCGAATTATGATGACATTATGATAAAACGAGAACGAACACCTTTGATTAAATATGGGATGTATGAAAAAGAGCAGAAGAAAAAATACAAGGATGACCCATTTAAACCAAGCAATTGGATATATGATGAAGTAAATGATACCTATATATGTCCGAATCAAAAAACTCTTTCATTTAAATTTGTTTCGACACGTAAGGATTCTTCTGGATTTGTTCGTCAATTTAAAGTGTACGAGTGTGAAGATTGTACAGGTTGTCCAATCCGTCATTTATGTACGAAAGCAAAAGAAAGTACGAATCGAAGATTGCGTATAAATTTGAAATGGGAACAACAAAAAGCATATGTACAACAAAAGCTTTCAGAGCCTGAAACTGCCGAAATCTATCATCAACGTAAAATTGATGTAGAACCAGTTTTTGGATTTCTGAAGGCTATTTTGGGATTCACACGATTTTCCGTTCGAGGAAAATTCAAAGTAAAAATTGAAATGGGAATTGCCCTAATGGCCACAAATTTAAGAAAATATGCACTACGAGGGGTGTAAAACCCTCATGAATTGGATGAAATTGTAAAAGGGTGAGCTGTTTCAAACAACTCACCCCTTATTTTTGAGGTTGAAAAATACTTATGTCCCAACCTCTTTTTCCATGTCCATTACATATCCCAAATTAAAATCAATAATGAACCAATTATTGTAACGACTGCGATAATAATTCCGTAAAGCACATTTGTATAAATCGCTTTACCGTCTTCCGTTTCACCTGCGTGCATAAATAGCACTAATTGCACTGTTGCTTGAACAAAAGCTGTGACAAGTAGGATTGACATTGCTATTGGGAAAGTAAAATCCAGAAAATATACAAGCAGAGCAATAATCGTTAACACTAATGAAAAGATATAGCCGCCGACTTGTTTTGCAGGGAATAATTCTTTCATATTACATCATTCCTTTCAAGTAGATGAAGCTGAAAATGAAAATCCAGACAACATCTAGGAAATGCCAGTAGAGAGAGAAGATAAAGGATTTATTGGCTGTTCGTGCATTTATGCCGTCTTTTGCCACCTGAATGATGATGCTGAGTCCCCAGAACAATCCGAGGGTAACGTGGGCACCATGGGTACCGAGCGTTGTCAAAAGTGCAGCTGTAAATCCGCTTGTTTGATAAGTTGCACCAACATGGTAGTAATGCATAAATTCAAAGATTTCTACTGAAAGGAACCCTAGACCAAGTAATAGGGTAATACCTAAAAATGCTAACATGGCCTTTTTACGTCCGATTCTCATTGCATGAACAGCAAGGCCAATGGTGAAACTACTTGTGAGCAATACAAACGTTTCAATAAGCACTGGTGAAATTTCGAAGATTTCCGGTCCAGTTGGTCCATTTCCTGTTCGATGTTCCATGATGAAGTAGGCTGTAAAAAGTGTTGCAAACAGCATGATTTCCGCACCAAGGAAAATCCAGAAACCTAAAATATTCAATTGGTTTTGGTGTGTACCATATTCAAGAGGCTGCGTGTGATCGATTTTCATGAATTAGCACCTCCATATGTGCTTTCCGTTGCTTTAATTTCTTCCACTGAAATATAGCGTCCATCATCTTTTTCAAAGGAACGAAGCACCATACATGCGAAAATACCGATTAGCGCGATGACTGCAGGAACCCACAATGCAAATACGAAGGAGAATCCAGCGATAAAGAAAATCACACCCATAATAAATGGGACACCACTATTATTTGGCATGTGGATTTTTTCAATGTCACCTTTAAATAATTCATGTCCATTTTTCTTCACATCCCATAATGCTTCACTCGATGCTACATGTGGAGTGCGTGCGAAGTTGTATTCTGGTACTGGGTTGTGCGTTGCCCACTCCAATGTACGAGCGTTCCATGGGTCATCCCCAACATTTCTTGGAGAATTTTTAATACTATATAAAATGTTATAGACGATAATGCAGAAGGCAATTGTCATTAAACCTGCACCGATGAATGCAACAAAGTTTAAAGGACCGAAACCTGTCGCTTCTGAATACGTATACATACGGCGTGCTTGTCCGTCTAAACCTGTAATGTACATTGGGAAGAAGGCAAGGACGAATCCGATTGATAAGAACCAGAAAGCCCATTTACCAATGCGTTCATTTAACATAAAGCCGAACATTTTTGGCCAGTAGTAATGTAAGCCAGCTAACATCGCAAATACGACACCAGGTATGATTGTATTATGGAAGTGAGCGACTAAGAACATTGTATTGTGATATTGATAGTCCGCTGCTGACATCGCAAGCATAACCCCAGTAACCCCACCGATTGTAAATAGTGGAATGAATCCTACTGAGTACAGCATTGGAACAGTAAAGCGAATTTTCCCTTTCCACATCGTAAGCAGCCAGTTAAAGATTTTCACTCCAGTAGGCACCGCAATGGCCATTGTTGAAATGGAGAAGATACTGTTTGTTAAAGCACCTTGACCCATCGTAAAGAAGTGGTGCGTCCAAACTAGGAATGAAAGCAGGGAGATAATCACCATTGATCCTACCATTGATTTATATCCGTAAAGGTTTCGTCCAGAAAAAGTAGAAATAATCTCACTGTAAAGACCAAAGGCTGGTAAGATTAAGATATATACTTCCGGGTGTCCCCAGACCCAGAAGAAGTTTGCCCAAAGCATGTCCATACCGCCATTTGTAGAAGTAAAGAAGTTTGTCGCAAATAAGCGGTCTGTTGTACCCATTAATAACGCAATTGTTAATACTGGGAACGCAAAGATGATAATGACACAAGCCATAAATGTAGCCCATGTAAACATTGGCATTTTCATCAGCGACATTCCTGGAGCACGCATTTTTAAGATCGTAGTAATCATGTTGATACCAGTCATTAAGGATCCAATACCCGAAATCTGAATAGCAATCATATAATAGTTCGTTCCGACAGATTCACTAAATTCCGTTCCAGCAAGCGGGAAGTAAGACGTCCATCCTGCATCTGGTGAACCACCGACAACGAACGAAATATTAAATAACATCGCGCCAAAGAAGAAAAGCCAAAAGCTGATAGCGTTAAGTCTTGGAAAGGCAACGTCACGAGCTCCAATTTGCAATGGAACGACGATGTTCATGAAGGCAAAGATAAAAGGCATTGCCATAAAGATGATCATGACTACACCGTGCGTTGTAAAAATTTCATTATAATGTTGCGCATCCAATAATTGATTTTCCGGCATGGAGAGCTGTGCACGCATCATAATCGCGTCAGCTCCACCACGGAACAACATCAAAATTGCGGAGATTAAATACATAATCCCGATTTTTTTATGGTCCACAGTCGTAAGCCATTCTCGCCACAGGTAACCCCATTTTTTAAAATATGTTAAACCAACGACAATGGCTAGGGAGACAACAACAATCGCTACCATAGATGCATAGATTGCTGGGCTTGGATGCGGCACAGCAAATCGTTCAAAAAATTCCATGGATTTTTCTCCTCTCAAAGTTTATTACGTAAATTACTAGATTTACGTTTATTCGTGTGAATGCTCAGCATGCATTTCGTACTCTGTATGTTCAAGCTCCGTTCCTTCATCTGCACCGTGGTCATGTTCTGGAGGTGGATTGAATCCAAGGTGTGTTCCGGTAAACGTCATTCTTCCAAGATGACCAGGTTCTAATAATTTATCGAAAGTTTCTTCAGTTAATGGTTCAGCATTGGCATGAACTTCTTCCACCCATTCGTCAAATTTTGCTTGATTCATGGCTGTTACAGTAAATGTATTTTCAGCAAAACCTTTACCACTGAAGTTAGCGTTACGTCCCATATATTCTCCTGGTGTATCCGCAGCTAAATGAAGTGTTGTCACCATGTCAGCCATCGCATATTTTTGACCACCTAATTGTGGAATCCAGAAACTTGTAATAGGTCCGTAAGAATAAAGTTTAAACTCAATTGGTCGATTCGTTGGTATATATAAGTAGTTCACCGTTTCAATATCTTGTTCAGGGTAACTAAAGTGCCATTTCCAGTTGGAAGATGAAGCGTAAATGATTAATGGTTCTTGATCTTCATAACCTTGTGGAGTTGCTTCTACAATGTAGTTACTTTTCACAGAAATAAACGAAAGAACGGCCACAATAATGATTGGAATACCAATAAAGAGTCCTTCAATCAAAGGACTACCCTCAATGTGAGGTGGTTCGTAATCTTCCGGTAGTTTCGAAGCTCTATATTTAACAAGCATGTAAACTAATAAAACCATGACAACGATTACAATAAACGCCATAATCCCGATGGAAATCATAATGTCACTTGCTTGACGTGCCGCTTGAGGTCCTTTTGGGTCTAACACTAATAAAGGTTCACAACCTGCGAGGAAGACAAGAAGCATTGAGAGAGATAACAGCAGAGTTCGTTTCATATGGATGTACTCCTTTCAACGTTCAAAAAGAAAATCGATTTTCGATTTCCTTTCAATCACTTTGAGTTAATTCTATATCAAAATAAGAAATTTAACATCGTTTACACTATGGGTATAGTGTAAAATTCACAAAACAGACATGAATTGTTTTAGATTTTGTCGATAATTATCCAAAGCTTAGCCAAATTTTACAATAAATCTGTATTCAGGCATTATAAGTATAATATTATTAAGGTAAAATTATTTTAGAAAAATAATTTTGAGAGCGAAGGTTAAATAAAAATAGAAGAAAATAAATCTTCCGGTGTGGAACATTTTGATAAGATACTGAAGAATGCAAGGAGATAAAAATTTCTATATAATAAATGATAGAATGAGTAGAAGTTTATATTGAAAGAGATGGAATACGATGAGTCATTTAATTGTTTCGAATTTAACAAAAACCGTTGGAGATAAAACACTATTTAAAAACGTTGAATTTACCATTTATGAAGGAGAGCGGGCAGGACTGATTGGGATTAATGGTACTGGGAAGTCAACTTTACTTTCCATTTTAGCTGGCGAACAAGAAGCCGATTCCATCGAAATGGATCATCCAAACAAATATCGAATTGCCTACTTGCCACAAAAACCTGTATTTGAAGAAGGACTTACCGTTCTGCAAGCTGTCTTTTCAGGAACTCTCCCATTTTGCAATTAAATAGAGAGTATGAAGAAGTCGTATCAAAACTCGCCATTCAGCCTGAATCAGAAGCGCTTCAAAACCAATTATTCCAACTGCAGCAGCGAATGGACGCTGAAAAAGCTTGGGATGTTAATGCTCTCGCAAAACAAGCTTTAACGAAACTGGGCATTAATTTGTTTGATGAGCATGTTTCGAATTTATCAGGTGGGCAGCAAAAGCGTGTGGCTTTAGCGAAGGTTTTAATTGAACCGGCGGATCTTTATTTATTGGATGAGCCGACGAACCATCTTGATGCAGAATCAACGGAATGGCTGCAAGAAATGATACTTCGCTTAAAAGGAGCCGTTATTTTTATCACCCATGATCGCTATTTTTTAGATGAAATTGCCACTCATATTTATGAACTCGCGGATCAAACCCTTTATCGCCATAACGGCAACTATGCGGATTTCTTAGAAGCGCGAGCAATTCGGGAAGAAAATAGACAGGCAACGCAAGAAAAATTACGCAATCGTTACCGCAATGAGTTGAAATGGATACGCCGCGGTGCGAAAGCAAGAACGACGAAACAAAAAGCAAGAATTCAGCGCTTTGAAGAATTAGACAAGCAAATTGAACGGCATAAAGAAGAAGCAAAACTTGAACTGTCGCTATCGACTACCCGATTAGGGAAAAAGGTTTTAGAAGGCGTCCATTTATCCAAATCGTTTGGGGAGCGAACGATATTAAAAGACTTTAATTTTCTGATTCAACAAGGGGATCGCATCGGCATTGTTGGTGCTAACGGATATGGAAAATCGACTTTATTAAAGATATTGGCAGGGGAAATTCAGCCAGATGCAGGAGAAGTCATTGTTGGACCTACCGTTAAGATAGCCCATTTTCATCAAATGCTTCCAAAAATGAATGAAAATCAGCGAATGATTGAATATATTCGCGAGGCTTCGAACGACATTACCGACTCGGAAGGGGTTCGTTATTCAGCTGCCCAAATGTTGGAAAGATTTTTATTCCCATTACATACACACGGTACACCGATTGGGAAGTTATCAGGCGGTGAGCGGAAACGACTGCATTTATTAAGATTATTGATGGAACAGCCAAATGTATTGTTATTGGACGAGCCGACAAATGATTTAGATATTGAAACACTTGGAGTATTGGAAGATTTTATTGAACATTTCCCAGGTGTTGTGATTACCATTTCCCACGACCGTTTCTTCTTAGATCGAATTGCGAAAAAATTATGGATTTTAGATGGTAAAGGGAATGTAGAGGAAAGCTTGGATTTATACACAGAATATTTAGCGAAGAAATCCGAAGCTGAAAAGCTGGAGATAAAAGCAGAAAAACAAGAAAAACCAAAGCAAGAGAAGCCAAAAAATGAAAAGAAAAAATTAACTTATAAAGAACAAAAAGAGTGGGAAACAATTGAAGAAACAATTGCACAAGTGGAAGAGGCAATAGCGGAAACGGAAGAACTAATGGCAGGCTGTGGTTCGGATTATGTGAAACTACAAGAATATACAGATAAATTAAACGAACTAAATGCTGAATATGAACGATTGATTGAAAGATGGACGTATTTAGATGGAATTGTGAACGGAAATTAAATGGAGGGAAGAATATTGAAAATAGTAACGATTGAGCCAACACCGAGTCCCAATACAATGAAAGTGGTAGTGGATGAGGAGTTGCCTTTTGGCAAAAGCTTTAATTATACGAAAGAAAATATAGAAGAAGCACCAAGTGAAATCCAAGAAATCTTGAAAATTGAAGGCGTTAAGGGTGTTTATCGCGTATTAGATTTTTTAGCGGTTGAGCGGAATGCAAAACATCAATGGGAAACGATTTTATCCCAAGTTCGCAATGCGCTTGGTGATCAAACAGAAGAGGTGGAACAAAAAGAACAAGTTGCGGATCATTATGGAGAAGTTTTTGTCCACGTTCAAATGTTTAGAGGATTGCCGCTTCAAATTAAAGTGTTTGATTCTTCCGTTGAACATCGGATTTCAACTGGTGAGCGGTTTGTGAATGCGTTTCATCAAATTAAAGTTGACAAGACAGACGAAAACTATATTTTCGAACGTAAGTGGGCAGATTTTGGCATTCGCTATGGAGATAAAGAAGAAATTGCGCAAAGCGTCTTAAAAGAAATTGAAGCAACATATCCAGATGAACGGATTGCCCGCATAGTGGAAGCAGCAAATGCAAAAAAACAAGAAACCGTAAAAAGAAAGAAAATTACGGTGGAAGAGTTTGAGGTGGAGGATTGGAAGGAACGTTTCCAAATGCTAGATCAAATTCCGGATCCGGATTTGGATGATCTTCCATTATTGGAAAAAGCTTTGGAAGATGAACAGATGTCCATTCGGAGACTCGCAACAGTGTATTTGGGCATGATTGAAGATAAGGCAGTTGTGCCGCTTCTTGTTCGTGCATTGAAAGATAAAAGCGCCGCGGTTCGCCGCACTGCAGGAGATTGCATGAGCGATCTTGGATTTGTAGAATTTGAACCGGCCATGATGGAAGCGTTAAAAGATAAAAATAAACTTGTCCGCTGGCGTGCAGCTATGTTTTTATATGAATCTGGAACGGAACGGAGTCTTCCTGCATTAAGGGATGCGGAAAATGATCCGGAATTTGAGGTGAAGCTCCAAGTAAAGATGGCTATTGCACGAATCGAGCAAGGCGAAGAAGCAAAAGGATCCGTCTGGAAGCAAATGATGGAGAGAAATAATAACTGAGTATAAAAGTGGGTAAGTTTTGTGCCCTTTGCAATGTAAAAATGGCTGCCTAACAAGTCGTTACTTTCCAGGCAGCCTTTTATTTATGTGTTTTGATATTTCCAAAATACTTTTCAAGTTAGTGAATTTAATATTCGATAAACAGGGAATGTTTCATATCATCAAAGCGAAACTTAATCGTCAATAAAAAGAAAGAAGAAATTTTTTATTACGCTAACTTCTCCTGTGTATATTTTCTGGGCTTTAATACCGTATATGAGATTCCGCCAAAAATAAACAAAATACCAAGAGTCTGCAAGAGGCTTGGTCTAAAATCAAGAATCACCATATCGAGTAAAATCGCTACAACTGGGTCAAGGAAAGTTAAAACAGAAACAATGATTGTCGGCAATTTACGAATACTGTCAAAGAATAAATAGTAAACAAATCCAGTATGAATAATACCTGTTCCCACTATAAACATTATGTTTGTGCTTGTTAAACCATGAAACACCGAAAAATCGCACATTGGCAACAAAATGAGTATGCCCAAAGCTGTTTGTACAAATGTCGTTGCATAAGGTGATAATCCTTTTAGCGTCTTACTTAAAAACATCGTCAACGCATAGCAAATGGCGGATAACATGGCCCATATAAATCCAGAATTCATAAAAGCTTCAATGGAATGTAAATGTTCCATTCCAACAATAAAAACAGAGCCAACAAAACAGATGATAATGGCAAGAATATTCCCAATCGTAATGTGTTCTTTCAATAATACCGCACCTAACATCACAACGAAAATGGGTGCTAAGTTATAAATAGAAATGGCTACGGAAATGGACATTTCTTCAAATGCCTTAAATAAAAACACCCAATTCAATACGAGGAATATTCCGCAAAATAGAGTTTGTAATACTTCTTTTCGATCCCAAACTTCTGTCTTATGTCCTCCGGTTATCAACCATAGTCCACCTAAAAATAAAGTTGCACAGATACAACGAACAAATACGAGTTCTACAGCAGGAATCCCTGTATTCACTGTAAATAAACCGATGGAACCAAAAATGGCCATACTAATTGACAGTTTAATCATAGCAGATACATTCATTTGACTTCCCTCAAAACTATATTAGTATCCTATAATTTTCTGAAAACTCTGAAATAAAGCAATATAGAATCTATTAAATAACATTTATGTGAATTTGGCAATACTATTACAAAATATTATTAGGAAACAGGGCTCTTTTTATATTTTTCTATGATAGAATAGTGTAGGATTTAATAAAGAAACTCTAATACAAGTTCGACAATGTAAACGTTTGCTTAGAGCTTCGATAGAAAGAAAAGGAGATTGTTTTTATATGAATACCGATGTTCGTATTGAGAAAGACTTTTTAGGAGAAAAGGAGATTCCGAAAGACGCTTATTATGGCGTACAAACAATTCGGGCAACGGAAAATTTTCCAATTACAGGTTATCGTATTCATCCAGAATTAATTAAATCACTAGGGATTGTAAAAAAATCAGCCGCATTAGCAAACATGGAAGTTGGCTTACTCGATAAAGAAGTTGGGCAATATATAGTAAAAGCTGCTGACGAAGTGATTGAAGGAAAATGGAATGATCAATTTATTGTTGACCCAATTCAAGGCGGGGCAGGAACTTCCATTAATATGAATGCAAATGAAGTGATTGCTAACCGCGCATTGGAATTAATGGGAGAGGAAAAAGGAAACTATTCAAAAATTAGTCCAAACTCCCATGTAAATATGTCTCAATCAACAAACGATGCTTTCCCTACTGCAACGCATATTGCTGTGTTAAGTTTATTAAATCAATTAATTGAAACTACAAAATACATGCAACAAGAATTCATGAAAAAAGCAGATGAATTCGCTGGCGTTATTAAAATGGGAAGAACGCACTTGCAAGACGCTGTTCCTATTTTATTAGGACAAGAGTTTGAAGCATACGCTCGTGTAATTGCCCGCGATATTGAACGTATTGCCAATACGAGAAACAATTTATACGACATCAACATGGGTGCAACAGCAGTCGGCACTGGCTTAAATGCAGATCCTGAATATATAAGAATCGTAACAGAGCATTTAGCGAAATTCAGCGGACATCCATTAAGAAGTGCACAACATTTAGTGGACGCAACTCAAAATACAGACTGCTATACAGAAGTTTCTTCTGCATTAAAAGTTTGCATGATCAACATGTCTAAAATTGCCAATGATTTACGCTTAATGGCATCTGGACCACGCGCAGGCTTATCAGAAATCGTTCTTCCTGCTCGACAACCTGGATCTTCTATCATGCCTGGTAAAGTGAATCCTGTTATGCCAGAAGTGATGAACCAAGTGGCATTCCAAGTGTTCGGTAATGATTTAACAATTACATCTGCATCTGAAGCAGGCCAATTTGAATTAAATGTGATGGAACCTGTGTTATTCTTCAATTTAATTCAATCGATTTCGATTATGACAAATGTCTTTAAATCCTTTACAGAAAACTGCTTAAAAGGCATTAAGGCAAATGAAGAACGCATGAAAGAATATGTTGAGAAAAGCATTGGAATCATCACTGCAATTAACCCACATGTAGGTTATGAAACAGCTGCAAAATTAGCACGTGAAGCATATCTTACAGGGGAATCCATCCGTGAACTTTGCATTAAGTATGGCGTATTAACAGAAGAACAGTTAAATGAAATCTTAAATCCATATGAAATGACACATCCGGGAATTGCTGGAAGAAAATAATGCTACTTTTTTGGCGAAGGGTACTATTGAGGTGCTCTTTGCCTTTTATTTTTTGAGTTACAACATGATGAAGTGTAATCGAAATCTGCAATGGATAGAGTCCATATAATTGTGTAAAAAAGAAAAGAGCCATTTTCCTCCTCTTTTGCTACACTGTTTTCAGACCCAATAAAAACAAATAGAAAGAGGATGAAAAAATGACTCTATTAAAGTTTAACCTAAATATGGACCTTTTAAAAGAATCAATTATCAATTCGAATCTTGATTCTGTTATCAAATCAGCGATTGTTTTAATTCTGAATGAATTTATGGAAAAAGAACGAGATGACTATCTTCAAGCTGCTGCTTATGAACGTTCTCCCGAACGTCGTGATTACCGGAATGGCTATTATGAACGTGATTTAATGATGAGTATTGGAAAGATTCAATTAAAGGTTCCAAGAACTCGCAATGGAGAGTTTTCAACTACCGTGTTTGAAAAATATGCACGTTGTGATCAAGCTTTCGTTCTTTCTATGCTTGAGATGGTCGTGAATGGGGTGTCTACTCGAAAAGTAACGAAAATCGTTGAACAGCTTTGTGGAGAAAATGTCTCCAAATCATTCGTATCATCTTTGACAAAACAATTAGATCCAATTGTCAATGAATGGGCCAATCGCCCTCTAAATACTACATACTATCCTTACATCTTTGTCGATGCTATGTATATTAAAGTTCGCGAAGGTCATAGTGTAGTGTCTAAAGCGGCTTATATCGCGACAGCGATTACCGATCAAAATAAACGTGAAATCCTTGGTGTTCATATTGACCACGTTGAAAGTGCGGAGAGTTGGAGTCGTTTCTTCCAGCATCTAAAATCAAGAGGATTACAATCCCCTAAACTTGTGATTTCAGATGCGCATGAAGGGTTACGAAAGGCCATCCAGCGTGAATTTGTCGGGACTTCTTGGCAAAGATGCAATGTTCATTTTAAACGTAATATCATTGACAAGTTACCTAAAAAAGATACTGCTGAATTCCGAACAATGTTGAAACGAATTTTCGAAGCTGTCACGATTGAAGATATGCGTCAATTTAAAGATGAATTGTTTGAAAAGTTTAGTGACCAAGCACGATTTGAAAAAGCATTGAAAATTCTAGATGAAGGTTTCGAAGATACAATTCAATATATGAATTTTCCTGAAAAAATTCGTCCTCATATTCGCAGTACGAATACCCTTGAACGGTTGAATCAAGAGGTTCGTAGAAGAGAAAGAGTGATCCGAATTTTCCCTAATACGCAATCAGCTTTTCGTTTGATTGGCGCTGTCTTAATGGATTACCAAGAAATCTATGATCGACGAAAAAATCTATCAGGTAGATAATCATTCACTATTTTTCACGCGCATCTTCCATTATGGGATGATTCCATATTCGCAAAGAGCTGTCAAAGTGAAAAGAGCCTTTGACAGCCCTTTACGAATATGGATAGAAAACCCCATGGAAGTTGCGGCTAAAAAATGTGGGAGGGGAATGGAATCAAAAACTGCTATATTTGGTTTGATTCCACTTACGCTACTTTAATCGGATTTGGAAACAGTGTATAAGAGTTTTTACACAATTATCGGGACTTGACTAATCATGCAAGGATAATAGTCAAACTCGGCAAGATAATAGCCAATGGAAGAAAAAGTTGCCTCGTCCAATACGATAATAGTCAAAATCAAGAAGATAATAGTCAACCATGCAAGGATAATAGTCAAACTCGGCAAGATAATAGCCAACGGAAGAAAAAGTTGCCTCGCCCGATACGATAATAGTCAAAATCAAGAAGATAATAGTCAACCATGCAAGGATAATAGTCAAACTCGGCAAGATAATAGCCAACGGAAGAAAAAGGTTCCCTGTCCAATACGATAATAGTCAAAATCAAGAAGATAATAGTCAACCATGCAAGGATAATAGTCAAACTCGGCAAGATAATAGCCAACGGAAGAAAAAGATGCCTCGTCCAATACGATAATAGTCAAAATGATGAAGATAATAGTCAACCATGCAAGGATAATAGTCAAACTCGGCAAGATAATAGCCAACGGAAGAAAAAGTTGCCTCGCCCGATACGATAATAGTCAAAATCAAGAAGATAATAGTCAACCATGCAAGGATAATAGTCAAACTCGGCAAGATAATAGCCAACGGAAGAAAAAGGGGCTTAGCGAAATTCCATATTAGTCAAAATCAAGAAGATAATAGTCAATCAATCAAGGATAATAGTCAAACTTGGGAAGATAATAGCCAACGGAAGAAAAAGGTGCTTAGCGAAATTCCATATTAGTCAAAATCAAGAAGATAATAGTCAACCAAGCAAGGATAATAGTCAAACTTGGGAACATAATAGCCATCGGAAGAAAAAGGGGCTTAGCGAAATTCCATATTAGTCAAAATCAAGAAGATAATAGTCAATCAATCAAGGATAATAGTCAAACTCAGCAAGATAATAGCCAATGGAAGAAAAAGATGCCTCGTCCAATACGATAATAGTCAAAATGATGAAGATAATAGTCAACCATGCAAGGATAATAGTCAAACTCGGCAAGATAATAGCCAACGGAAGAAAAAGGGTGCCTCGCCCGATACGATAATAGTCAAAATCAAGAAGATAATAGTCAATGGATGAAAAAGGCATCAGCAAACTCAATATAATCCAAAATTAGGAAGAGAATAGCCAATCGATGAAAATTACCAGCAAATGCTAAGGTGAGCAATTAGTCAATATCCCTAAAATAAAAAACAGAGCGAATTTACTTCATTCGCTCTGATGAATCATTGACTTGATAGAACTTCATTTAAAAACGCATCCCGCTTTTCAGGAGTTTGTTGCTCGCCTTTCAATAACATTGCTCCAACTTTAAAGTCCGATAAATCTTTCTCCACAATAAATTGCAAGTTGATATCCGCCTTTTCTTGTCCATCAACAGGACAAACTCCTTTAAACTCTACAACATGTTGGCGATTGTTCGTTTTAAAATAAATCCACTCTTCATTTTCGCAAGTTTTGTTTAAAGCCTCTTCATAGCTTAACGAAGGGCTGCTACCAAAAATTTGTGTTTTAATATAAGATATATATTCAGCACCATCCGTTGGTTTATACATATACCAAAAAATAAAAAGGATGAGTATAGGTACAATCCATAAAATCGTTCGTTTTGAAACATTTTGCATGGCAATAAACTCCCCCTACCTTTGTAATGACATTATATCAATATCAAATACTATTTTCTATAAAATTTCATATTATACTATTTCTGGTTAACTCAATACATTCTAATCAAAGAAAATAACATTATAATTATAATTAAAACTAGTCAACACAAGGTGATTGTAAAAAATGAAATTAATATTAACAGAAAAACCATCCGTTGCGAAAAATATTGCAGATGCGTTAAACATAAAAACAAAAAAAGAAGGATATTTTGAAGGGAACGGATACATTATTACGTGGGCTTTCGGACACCTACTTGAATTGTATGATGCGAAAGATTATGATCCAAAATTGACGAAATGGAGAATGGAGTACTTTCCTTTCATCCCACAAAAATTTCAATACAAAGTGAAAACAGATCCTAAAAATAAAGAGAAAGAAGACTTTGGGGCAAAAAAGCAGCTGGAAATTATCCAACAGTTAATGAACCGCCCTGACGTGGAAATGATTATTTCTGCCTGCGACTATGATCGGGAAGGGCAACTGATTGGCGATACAATTATATATAATTTGAAAACGAATAAGCCCGTGTATCGAATGTTGCAAAATGAATGGACGAAGGAAGAAGTGTTGAAAGGTCTTAAACAATTAAAACCAAATACGGAAATGAGACCGCTGTTGGATGCAGGAATTAGTCGGCAATGGGCGGATTGGGTGATTGGCATTAATTTGACATCTGTTGCAACGTTAAAATATCAGAAAGGATCAGGCAGTGCTTTAAACATCGGAAGAGTTTTATTACCTACATTAAAAATAATTTATGATCGAGATAAAGAAATCGAACAATTCAAACCTGAAGATTATTTCAAACTCGAAGCGTCCTTTCAAACCCAAAATGGGGATGTGTATAAAGGAACGTATCACGAAAATGGAGAGGAAAAATTTAAGAATAGAGATGAATTAGAAAACATTCAAAAAGCATTAGCGAATCATCAAGAAGCACAAATTTTCGAAAAGACCGTAGAGAAAAAGAAAGAATATCCGCCTTACTTATTCAATTTGACAAACTTGCAAGGGTATATTACGAGCAAATATAAAGGTTGGACTTCCGATAAAGTGCTGAAAGTTGCCCAATCCCTTTATGAAAAGAAATATATTACCTATCCACGTACAGCTAGCGTCGTATTGGAAGAAAGTTTAGTGGATAAAGCAATGAAGGTTCTTCAAATTGTTAAAAAAGGCTTACCTTATGAAGGTGAAATCGTTTTTGCTAAAAAGAAACGTGTATTTGACAACTCAAAGGTCGAAAGCCATAGCGCCATTATCCCGACGTATGTGAAGCCTGCCCGTTTATCGAATGATGAGAAAATCGTTTATGAAGCGATTAAAAATCGTTTTCTAATGCAATTTATGCCTGTGGCTGAACATGAAGAAACAAAAATCGTAACGAAAGTGAACCAAATCAAAGGAGAGTTTATTTCAAAAGGCAGAGTTCAAATTGTAGAAGGGTGGAGAAAAGTAGAACAAATTGAGTCAAAAGATATGATTCTTCCAAATGTAACCCTTCATGAGCTAGTGACAATCAAGGACCATGAACTGACCTCTCATGTTACTAAGCCGCCGAAACATCATACGGAAAAAACGTTATTGAAGGTGATGGAAACGTGCGGAAAAGGGAAGGAAGAAGAGCTGGAAGAAAGCGATGAAATGATGGCGACCATTTTAAGTGGTTTTAGCATCGGCACGCCGGCAACAAGAGCAGAAACAATCAAAAAGTTGAAATCAATTGGTTACATTACAACGAAAAATAAATATCTAATTTGCACAGAGCTAGGGAAGCGAATTGTTGAAACATTCCCAATCAAAGAATTGTTTGATTTAGAGTTTACAGGCCGATTAGAAAAAACGTTATCGGATATTGAAAAACAAAAATTTCAGCGGGAACGATTTTTACAATTTATTTTTGACTTTACGAAAAAAGCTGTACATACAATTCAACAAGATGAAGATGTGATTTTAAATGAAGTGGAGAAAAAGAAGAAAACCTTTGAAGTGTTAGGGAAATGCCCAGTTTGTGGTCATGCGGTCATTGAAGGGCAAAAAGGATTTGGTTGCAGCAATTGGAAAAATGGATGTAAATTTGTCATTTGGAAAAATGATAAATTCCTGGCTTCCATGAAAAAGAAACCGACGAAAACGATGGTGAAGCAGTTGTTGAGAGAAGGGAATGTGTTAGTGAAAGGTCTCACAAGCAAAAAAGGGAATAAGTTTGATGCAATGTTGCGTTATGAAAAAAATCCTGAAGAAGAATATTTCAGTTGGAAGATGGAATTTTCCAACAACATAGAGCGAGGAAAGTAAGGATCTATTTGATGGAATAATCCATTTGAAGCGGAGCTGAATATGATAATAAAAAGAGGAAAGGATTTTCATCATCATAAGGAAACGCTTTGTTCCATTGATGATTGTTGCCATTTTAGTCTATGGATTCTATGCTTTTTGGCCAGTGGCATTGGATGATGAGTGGCAAGCATTATCGCATGTAGAGCATAATCCATCATTCAAAATGCTTATGAATCAAACATCGGACACTAATTTCCTTCCTCAAAATCTTTCTTATATTGAGAGTACTACTCAATCTGTGAATAATGCATTCCCTAATCCCCTCTACGAATTCATGCATTTTACTAGAAATTTCTCGCCCATCACTCTTTTAGAGCATCATGAATGGCACAATCCTACTGAAAAGTCCCAACTAATTTTGATTGCCATCCAATCCCTTTATACCATTGGTTTTTTGTTACTTGTCGGATCGGTGATTTGGTGGAGAATTATACAGAATTATTCCTTCTATGTACGAAAAACATATTTGCAATGGGGATTTGTTTTTCAATGCTTTCATTTTCTCGCATTGATTTCACTTATTTTATTGGAAATGAATATATTAACGGATGGATTCCTTCCTTCCTTACCAAACCAATCATCGATTCAGTATGGCTGGTATCTCTCGCTTATAGTCTCAGTATTAGGGTTATTGTTTTTGTATAAAAATCGATGGTTCGATTTATTGTTTGTACTGATACTTATAGGTTGTAAAATCGAATATCCAGCAGATTTTCGCTCACTTATTTTAGCACTATTTGAAATCCTTCATTTGATTGCGGCTGCGATTTGGTTTACAGGTCTTGCCATTGTTATTTTTTTCTATTCTAAATATAAAACAATGGTAAAAAACTTCATTGCCATTTTCATTGAATATGCTTTTGTTTGCATTGTGATGTTAGTTATTTCCGGTAGTTTGTTAGCGTATAAATATGATTCGCCATTGGATTTATTGTTAAAGCCGTTAGGGCTGTTGCTTTTACTTAAAATCGTACTTGTCGGGTTCGTCACAATTATTTCTCAAAAAATACATTCTACTATGGACGATTTTCATATAAAATGTTGGATGTATGTTCAATTAGTACTTATGGTCATGATTATTATTCTAGTTTCTGTCATTTCGATTTTTAAATGATAAAAAGTTATAAAAATCTATGAATCAACAATAAATTTAGACTAGAAAAATCAAGAAGATAGTATATAATAAAACTACTAAATATTAAGTATTGATAATCGATACTGACACATGATATATAGTAAAATCGTGTGCATCTATTTTTACCGAATAGGTGTGCACGGTTTTCTTTTAAAAAAATTGAAGTTTTTTTATGTTAGGCAACTATGCAGTTTTGTAGTGAATTTCTACATATACTAGGACGAATTAATATAATCGGATTAAATTTTGCAAATATTTTATCTTTTTATTTAATTGGTCTTGACGATTTTTTATAAAATTTGTACACTGAGGAAAGTCAAATGTTTTTATGGAAAATACAATTCTGGATAGTAAGGATTTGATGAAAAAAATGATAGTATGTAAATTTGGTGGTACTTCTGTTGCAAGTGCAGAACAAATCAAAAAAGTGGCAAATATTGTGAAGGCTAATCCAAAAAGAAGAATCGTGACGGTATCTGCTCCAGGGAAACGCTTTGGTGATGATATGAAAGTGACGGATTTGTTAATCGATTTAGCAGAATCAGCTCTTCGGAATGATCAAGTTGAAGAGAAGCTGCAAAATGTGTTAAATCGATATATTGAAATTGCCCAAGGTCTAGGTTTAGACGGAAAAATTTGCGAAGTAATAGAGAAAGATTTACGCGAACGCATTGCATTAAAATTAGAAAAAGAGTTATTCATTGATAATTTAAAAGCAAGTGGAGAAGACAATAACGCGAAATTAGTTGCGGCATATTTCAACTCTATTGGCATGAAGGCGAAATATGTTAGCCCAAAAGAGGGGTTAATTGTAAACGCCCCTCCTGAAAGAACAGTTGCCTTACCAGAGACTTATGAAAACTTAAAAAATCTGGGAAAGAGTGAGGAAATCATTGTCTTCCCTGGATTCTTCGGATATACAAAAGATGGTGTATTGCGTACATTTGATCGCGGTGGTTCCGATATTACAGGTTCCATCTTAGCGGCGGCTGTCAAAGCAGAGCTGTATGAAAACTTCACAGATGTTGATTGCGTTTTTTCTGCAAATCCGAAAGTGGTAAACGATCCTATCGGTATTGAAGAAATTACATTCCGTGAAATGAGAGAGCTTTCTTATGCAGGATTTTCAGTATTCCATGATGAAGCTTTAATTCCTGTATTCAAACTAGGGATTCCTGTGAATATTAAAAACACAAATAATCCTTCTGCTCCTGGTACACGCATTGTTCCATCCCGCAAGCCTAATGGTCGACCGGTCATTGGGATAGCGGCAGATCACGGTTTCTCGACTTTGTACGTCTCTAAATATTTAATGAATCGAGAAATTGGATTTGGCAGAAAACTATTACAAATCATTGAGGAAGAAAACATTTCTTACGATCATACGCCATCTGGAGTGGATGATATTTCAATTATCATTCGTTCCAACCAATTAAATCCTGAAAAAGAAGAACGCATTGTTAAACGAGTGAAAGAAGAACTTCACGCAGATGATGTTTATTTCCGTCACGGATTTTCCATGATTGTCATTGTAGGCGAAGGTATGCGCAATAATACAGGATTAGCAGCCCGTGCAGCTTCAGCTATTTCTAGAACTGGAGCAAATATCGAGATGATTAATCAAGGGTCATCAGAAGTTAGCCTCGTATTTGGTGTATTGCAGCCATATGAAGACCAATGCTTACGCGCATTGTATGAGGAGTTTTTTGCACCTGTAACGATTTAATATAATGAAGATGCAGCAGACAACCTGTTGCATCTTTTTTTTGTATTTATAATTTTTTCAAATTCATGAATTTTCATTATAAAAAGTATTTGTATATAGAAAAAAAGATAGTTCGGAGTAATAAAACACTATATAATAAGTGTGAAAGGAGTGAAACAATGGAAAAAAAGGAATTGATTTTCTATCCGGAAAATCCAGTGACTCAATTTTTATTTAATGACACTCGTTCCGCGGCCATTTGGCTAGTTGTCCGCATTTATGTAGGATGGATTTGGCTCCAATCAGGAATTCATAAAGTATTTGATGATGCTTGGACTGGTAAGAATGCGGGAGCGGCAGTCAGCGGATATTTACAAGGTGCCATCGAAAAAGCATCCACGACGAATGATGTAATGGGATGGTATGCAGCCTTTTTAGAACATATTTGTTTGCCGAATGCGACAATCTTTAGCTATTTAGTTGCGTTTGGGGAAGTGCTTGTTGGGATTGGATTAATAATAGGATTGTTCACAGCCATTGCAGCCTTTTTCGGATCGATGATGAATATTGCCTTCTTATTTGCTGGCACGTTAAGTTCAAATCCACGTCTATTATTACTCAGCATTCTCTTAATGTTAGCTTGGAAAGTAGCAGGTTGGTATGGTTTAGATCGCTGGGTATTATTAAAACTCGGAACTCCTTGGGGAAAAATTGCAAAGCAGAAAGAAGACACAACAGTGTTCAATGCTTAATACATATGGTAAAATATGCTTACATAAATAGACTAAGAAAACGTTGCTTATAAGGCAACGTTTTTTCATGAAAAGGTGAAAGAAGATGAATGTAATATTTGTATTAACATCTACAGGTCAAGAATTATTACAAATGGTCTCCCACGATGTTGCAGGTTTACTTACGGCGGTGAAGGGAGAATATGTAACGTTTCCTTTTGGCAGTTATAAATATGATTTTCATACCCTTGACCACTATTTAGAGGGAAATGAATATCGCCAAGAACTAGTGATTTATTTAAAAGAGGAAGATTCGAGAGAGTCAATGAAACAATTTGTCATTGATGCAGAATAGAAATAATATTTTGTGAAATATAATTTCAAAATGAATACTGCGTCTTGCCCATATCAGATGGTCGAATTTTTATTGATTCTTTCGTCTAATTTTGCGTTCTTCTAGGAACGCAATTTTGTTTTTTTTGTAAAATAATAATATTCCAGTGAATTGCCCTTTCTAGTGAAGGAGGTGGCTTGATGATTAATGCAATAGGTGGAATCGGCATTTTTTTATTAGGAATGTCGATGTTGACAAACGGGTTGAAAGAGATTGCGGGCGAAACGTTGAGAAAATGGTTACATACTTTCACAAAAGGAACGTTTACATCCTTATTAACAGGATTTTTTATGACTGTGCTCGTTCAATCTTCAACCGCAACAACGATTTTAACAGTTGGTTTTGTCAGTGCAGGACTTATTTCTTTTTTTCAGTCGATTGGTATTATCATTGGCGCCAATATTGGAAGTACAAGTACAGGGTGGATTATTTCCCTTTTAGGGTTTAAGATCAGCCTGCAAGCCATGTCATTGCCGATGATTGGTTTAGGGGTATTTGTACAATATGTGGCTCCAAGCGACATCAAGAAATATGGAGGCGTGTTGACCGGTTTCGGCCTTCTATTTCTAGGAATCGATTTGCTCCAAAAAGGGATGGAAACGGCCCAACATTGGATTCGCTTTGAGTCATTGGATACTGAATCCTTTCTGTCCATTTTGTTATTAATTGGAATTGGCATTATTATGACCATTATTATGCAAGCATCTAGTGCAGCGATGGCAACGACGCTTACTGCATTATTTGCTGGAGCGATTGATTTTGAACAGGCTGCTTTTTTAGTCGTTGGTCAAAATATCGGAACGACTGCAACAGCTATTGTGGCTTCGATTGGATCATCCATCGCAGCAAAACGAACAGCGGCAACCCATTTGATGTTTAATGTTGTGACCGCTTTCATTGTGACCATTTTCATTCGCTACATTTTACAATTTGTTGAGGTTTTGACTGTTGCGTTTACCGGTAGCTTTGATGAAACCGTGGGGCTTGCATTATTCCATACGCTGTTTAGTGTATTTGGGGCCATCATTTTCGTTCCATTTACAAAGCAGTTTTCAAAGCTCTTAACGAAAATGTTGCCAGAAAAGGCGAATGCGTTGACTCGAAATCTCGACGATCAATTGGTATCCATTCCATCCGCTGCCTTAGAAGTAGCTTATCAAACATTATTGCAAATGATGAAACATTTAACGGATGCAATGTTAGAATTAATTGAAGCGAAAAAGGGAACGGCTAGCTACGAAAAAAAAGTGCAGGAAGTAGAGGAAACCATTGTGTTACTCCGCAAGTTCCTCAATGACGTGCAATCGGATTCAACGAAACTTCGTAATCAACATGTTGCCATATTGCACGTGTTGGACCATATCAGCCGATTAATTCGCGTATTGCGAGAACAACAAAAGGTAGAAGGAGTTTTTCATCACGAGAAATTGATGAAATGGTGGCATAAAACGTTAGAACAAATCAATCAAAGTTTTGACAGCGAAGAAAAGTTGTTGGAAATGGAGCAAGAGTTGGAGAAAACCGCCCACAAAATTGCAGAAGAAAGACGAGTGCGCAGAAGAAAATATTATGAGCGAACGGCGGTAAGAGAAACAAAATTGGAAGTGGCCATGTCCAACGTTCAGGCGCTTCTGTGGATTGACCGTCTCGTCTACCATTACTGGCGCGCCTTTGCGAGATTGGTGGAATTTAAAAAAGGGACGGAGATAGAAGAGTCTTAAAGTTTTCAAGATGTGGAGTGGGTGTAGAAGGAGGAAAACGCTCAGTAGGTGAAGATGAGCGTTTTTTTTTATGGGCCATATTATCCTAGCAAGGATTGATTGCATTAGCGCGAGCAAGAGGAGGTTGTATCCGCGCGAGTTGAGTTGTTATCTGAGCAAGAAGGAGCTTCATCTGCGCAAGCTACCCCGTTATCCGAACAAGAGTGAACGCTATCCGCACAAGAGGTAAATGTTACAATACCTTCAAAGCAGAAGCGCTATTTTGGGCGCTTTTTTTATGAACTCCACGTTTTAGCACGCTCCCCACAACCAAAATAAAAAATTTTCCCCTTTTCCCAAAAAAAATCTTCCGAAATGACGTAAAAGGCCTTTCAGGAAAGACAGATTCATTTATCATAAAAATCGTTCTTGATTATACGTTAATGACAGGAATCCTTGAAGGTGAAGTCTAATTGAGAATGAAAAATTTTATTACGGAGGTACAACATGAAAAAAATTACATTTGCAGCATTCTTATTAATGATTGCCCTTCTTACGGCTTGTAACGCCAATGAGGAGAGCAAGGCAAACGAGGCAGAGCAACAACAAAAAGAAAGTGAAGGCATCAGTGTTGATAAAGGGTTATTGAATGTGGAAGTGACGTTGCCAGCTAGCTTTTTTGAAGATGGGGACATTGATGCGGCAATCGCTGAAGCCAAAGAGGAAGGCATCGAAGTAACGAAAAACGAAAATGGCTCTGTGACTTACAAAATGTCAAAAGCGAAGCATAAAGAAATGATGGCCGAGATGGAAGACTCTTTGCTTGAATCCATTGAGGAATTGAAAAATGGTGAAGATTTTACATCCATTAAAGATATTCAACATAACAAGAAATTCACTGAATTTACATTAGTGGTGGACAAAGATGCGTTTGAAAACAGTTTTGATGGATTCGCTGTTTTTGGCTTAGGGTTATCAGGCGCCATGTATCAGCTATTTAACGGTGCTGATCCGGAAAACTATAATGTCAAAATTGTAGTGAAAGACGAAGCGACAAACGAAATCATCAACGAAGTGAATTATCCGAAAGATTTAGAGGATTTGGAAACGGAATAAATGCGAGGAGGTACTGACGATGAAAAAATTCTATTATCCTATTGCGATGTTGATGTTACTGCTTTTATTAGCAGCATGTGGTGAAACAACGGAAGAAAATGTGAACGGAAAAGTGGAAAACACAGAAACGGAACAAACAGCGGAAGAAACGAAAGAAGATGAAAAGGCAAACGAGATTAATCAAGTGATTGTGGATAATGAAAATGTGAAAGCGACACTTGTGAAAATTGTGAAGAAAGAAGATCCAATTTGGGGCAAATCCATTGAAGTCATTTTCGATGTTGAAAACAAACGCCAAGATTCTATCGAAGTACAGGCACGCAGCGTTTCCGCAGATGGCCGCATGGTTGATGAAACATTGTTAGTCATGAGCCAAGAAGTAGCTCCGGGCAAATCGGCCACTGCGAAATTAGAAATCCAAGAATTCGAAGGATATGAATTCCCTGAGTTAAAAGAAAACTTCGAAATGACATTGCACATTTTCTCTTGGGATCAAATGGACTACCAAGAAGATCATCCTGTAAAAGTGACGTTTTAATAGATGCCGCGTGATATGCGCGTTATTTAATGAAAACTTTTATAAAGCCAAAATTCGACAATACCTGATGATATTTGTGCCAAAATCGAACATATTCGGATTTTGGCACTTGCTCATTTGTGCGGATTCATAAGATTTTCTTAACTACTTTTTATTGGTGCATAAAAAGAACTAATAATTGTTTTATAATAGGATTAATAATTGATAGAAAAGCGGTGGTTGAATGAAGTATAGACGAATCTTGGCGATTATTGAATATTTATGGAAATATTCTTCCAAACAACATCCGAAGTCGATTGAAGATATTTTGCAATATTTGGAGATGCATCAAATAGAAGTTGGATTAAAAGCGGTTCGAAATGATTTGAAGTTTTTAACTTCAGAGGAATCGTTCATCAAGGTCGAAACTAGCCAAAGCGGAAGAAATCAATTTATACATTATTGGATTGCGGATCGATTTTTTGAAATCCATGAGTTGCGCTATATGATGGATGCCATTTCTTCGGCCCGTTTCATTTCAGAGCAAGAAACGGAGCAAATTATAGGAAAATTAAAAAAGTTCGTATCCGAAAATGAAGCGATCTTATTAGCAAACCAGTTAGTACATACCTTTGCGAAAATTGATAGTCCTTTATTTGCCAAGACGGTTCAAACGATCCACCAGGCTATTGCGGAAAAGAAGGTCATTCAGTTCCAATATGGCCGTTACTCGGTGGAGAAAGAATTTGTGCTATCTGGAAGTCCCAATCCTAAACAATATCTCATCCATCCTTATGGAATCATTTGGAATGAAGAGATGTATTATTTAATTGGCTATAACGTGATGGAGGAGGACATCCATCATTACCGAATCGACCGAATCAGGGATATTCAATTGCTCGAACAGAAATTTGCCGTGCAACCGGGCTTTGATATTAACAAGTATCGCAATCTATTATTTTTCATGTTTGGCGGGGAAGAGTCTTCCATCGAGGTGATTTTTAAAAATGATTTGGCGCCCGCCGTGATTGACCGCTTTGGCCTCAATGCTGACATTAAGAGAGTGGATGATGAACATTTTCGCCTAATCACGAGAGCCATCATCAGTAAAGGGCTTGTGCGTTGGCTGCTTTCATGGGGCGCCGATGCGAAAGTGGTCTATCCGAAGCGGCTGGTGGAAGAGATGGAGGAGGAAGCGGAGAGGTTGTATCTGCAATATCATGGTTTGGGGTGAGTGTTGAGAGGAAGGGATTGTGAAGGGTTTCGTAAATTATTCGCAAGGACAAGTCGCGTATTTTCTATCAATGCGCGGCTGTTTTTATTGGTAAGGAAAGTGCGAAATTTGCGGGAAGAACAGTGGACGTTCACTGGGTTAGCATGATGAAAAATTCTCAAAAAAGCGTTTGGAGTGACGAAAAGGGAATTCCAGGATAAGAAAAATTAATAAACAGGGATTCCCGGAGTTGACCTTCGATTGCAGCCATGATATTATTATCTCGAAATTGAGATAATTTAAATCAAAATTTAAGATAGTTCGGAAAGCTATCTTTATTTTTAGGGAATATATCTTGAATTCGAGATAATAACGTTGTTCATCAAGTATAATCAAAAGGAGCCATTTAAATGAAAAAACACACAGCAGGAATTCATCATATTACGGCAATCGTAGAACATCCACAAGAAAATATCGATTTTTACACAGGTGTTCTTGGATTGCGCCTTGTGAAAAAAACCGTAAACTTCGATGATCCGGGAACGTACCATTTCTATTTTGGGAATGAATGGGGCAAACCGGGCACCATCATCACCTTTTTCCCTTGGCCGGGCGCATATCAGGGACGGATCGGCGATGGACAGGTTGGCGTAACGACCTATGTGGTGCCTGTCGGAGCAATGGAATTTTGGAAAAAGCGATTGGACAAATTCAACATTGCATATACAGAAACGTCGCGATTTGGAGAAACCTATTTGCAATTCAAAGACCCCCATGGATTGCAACTGGAACTGGTTGAGCGGGAAAGCGGGGAAGAGAATAGCTGGACATTTGGCGGCGTCACAAAAGAGGTAGCCATCAAAGGATTTGGCGGTGCAGTCTTGTATTCCAGCCTCCCCGAAGAAACAACAAAAACGCTGATAGATGTGATGGGGCTTGAGGTGGTCGGCCAGGAGGGGGACTACACACGCTTTCAATCGACTGCCGACATCGGAAATATCATCGATTTGAAAATGACGAAAGGAATCCGCGGCATGATGGGGGTTGGAACCGTCCACCATATCGCTTGGCGTGCGAATGACAATGATGACCACCTTGAATGGCAGGAATATGCAATGAATAAAGGCATGTACGTCACAGATGTAAAGGATCGCAACTATTTCAATTCCATCTATTTCCATGAGCCTGGAAAAATATTGTTCGAAATTGCAACAGACCCTCCAGGATTTGCGCTCGACGAGTCTTTTGAAACAATGGGAACCCGGTTGATGCTGCCTCCACAATACGAACCTTTCCGCGACCGTTTAGAAGCGTCATTAATACCGGTCGAAGTTCGTCCGCTGGATTAAAATCACAGGGATGTGAGTTGCTTTTGGACGAACCGCATCGATGAACAGATGAAGACGAGCGTAAATGCATTATGCAGGCCGGTCAAAGATGCCAAAATTGTTGGGACAGTCCGATGATCAGATGGAGATGCCGTGCAGGTTAGCCGCGACAGGACGGAAAGGCCCCGTGTACATTTCGATGGACAGATGGAAACGGGCGAAAATGCATTGTGCAGGTCGGTCAAGATTCACAGGATGCCAAATCGCGGGAACATTTCGATGAAAAATGAAAAGGAGTAATCAAACATATGCGACATATTTTTAAAGAAGGAACCAACCCCGATAAGCCGGTTTTACTGTTGCTGCATGGAACGGGCGGAGATGAGAACTCATTGCTACCGTTAGCGGAAATGATCGATCCGGAAAGTGCTGTGCTGAGCGTGAGGGGAAATGTTTTGGAAAATGGAATGCCTCGCTTTTTCAGACGGTTGGCGGAAGGGGTGTTTGATGAAGAAGATTTGATTTACCGGACTCAGGAATTACATCATTTTTTGGATGACGCTGCGAACGAATATCAATTTGATCGCAACAATATAGTGGCGATTGGCTATTCGAACGGCGCAAATATCGCAGCAAGTCTGTTATTTCTGATGAACGATTCTTTAAAAGGTGCGATTTTACACCACCCAATGGTACCGATACGAGGCATTCCATTGCCAAACTTGACTGGAACCGACGTATTCATTGGAGCTGGAACGAACGATCCCATCTGCCCTCAACAAGAATCGGTGGAACTTCAAGAATTGTTGGAGGGGGCAGGGGCATCTGTGGCGATCCATTGGGAAAGTTACGGACACCAATTGACGATCACAGAGGTTGAAAAAGCGAAAGAGTGGTATGAAAAACATTATTCATAATTGAATTGGAAAATAAGGAAAAGCCGCGTATTGAGTCTGTAGAAGCGCGGTTTTTTTCTTCCATGGTATCCGTACGCATAATGATATTAATTCGTATTTTGTGAAGGGGTATCTAGAGAGTCTCGTAGGGCAATATTTACTTACTAGAATTCAAACTGGAACAAGTATTAAAAACATCAAAATCGTCCTTCCTGAAATATTGTGGTGGTACCTTCATTTTACAGTATAGGACGATTTTTTGTGTACTTTAAAAAAATGAGAGGATTTACAAAAAGTCAGTTATCTTGACTATTTGGACAGCTCCTTCTTACCTCTAGTCAAGTGTTTTTTATTATCTATTTTGTATTTGGCAATTAAAAATGTATTAAATAGCAAATAAGAGTATCCATTTGATTGAATATTAACTCATACACCACGTTACTTGACATGGAGCCTCTGCGGTCATGATTCTACGCAAAAGGGCAAAGCCGTATGGTTTTGCAGGCCAGAGAGCCTACCATAATCACCACTCCATATCAAGTTATAATTATGCAGAAATAGGTGCAAATGCTTAATTGCCAAACTGTACATTTTCTGATTGTCACTAACATCTATCTTTTATATTTGACGAAGGGCTTCTGCTTTTTATAAAACTTTTAATATTTGACACTTTTAAAACAATTTACATTAAAAAATGTTAATATATAAAAAGAACTGGGTATTATTTCATATGCGGATAAATTTATAAGGGGTTTATTGAATAAGATGGAAAGAGCATTTAATCAATTAGGACAACTTGTTCATGCGAAAGATGCGCATAAATATGGAGCGATCTATACTTGTCCTTGTTGTGGAGCAAACGTATTCAAAGCGGAAGGAATAGTGCAATCAGCTCATTTTCGACATGAACGCGGTCAAGGTTCCGAACAATGTGAGCTTTATGTCAAAAGTCTAACTAGTTCTTTTAATCCTAACGATTATTCTACAATGTTAAATCGGCCATTTATCACGTTCGAATCTTCTAGTATGGACTGGAAGCTTTTTATTACATTTCCTTATCTAACACCTTCCCAAGCAGCAGAGTGTGATCTGCACAATTTACATTTTAAAATAAAATGTAATGAAATGAATTCCTTTATTTCATCTGCCCAACTTTGGCCAAATTCAAATGAAAATAAACTTCAAATTATTCCTAAAGAGGGATATAGTTTTTCGTTTGAGAGAAAAGATCACCAAGATTGCTATTATAAGCTTGGGCTCAATTGGCCTGAATATATACGAGGTTTTAAGAATAATGTTTATCTGTTTCAGTTGGTAAATAACAAATTTTGTATGATGGAACCTCGTGAATTATCTATTAATGATACTTTTTATATGATGTCTAGAGAAAGAATTAAATTTCCAAACGAGATACATGTAGAGACGTTAAACAAAAAATATGGGTGGTTTGCTTATAAACTTCAACTACCTTCTTTATTAACAGACGAATTGATTAGATGGTTTCAACAGTTTGGATATCATTTAAAGCCTCCATATTATTACCTAGACATATTAAAACCTTCGACTTTTGGAAGAAAAAATAATGCGTTTTTAATCGAGGACAGAGAATGCATTATACAAATATCTTTTCGTGATTTTACTCAGCAAATATATCATCTGGTTCATATTCAACCAGACTATACAAGCAAGGAGTATCGATTATCAGATAGCTATTTTAAAATAACATTAAACAAAGAAGGATTTCACACCTTTTATATTAAAAATCATGAAGGAAAAATGTTGCATTTGTACTTCGGTGAAAAAATTACGACCTATTTTCCTATTGAGTATGACTCTAGAATTACAATCGATAATCAAAAATTGACACTTTTTAAAGAGAAGAAAATTCGAAAGTCTCGCTCAATAAATGTGCTAAAAGACTCTTTGTTTCCTTACTGGATAAAGGAAAAAAATAAATTTCCAAAAAAACTTGACAATATTAGCAATGATTCACATCAATTCATTGAGAAAATTTTTATTCCTGGGATTTGGACGTTCCATTTTTCTTCAGATGGGAACGACAGTCCTTACGAGATAAATTGGAACAACATTTTATTGGCGTATATGCAATTGGAGCAAAGTAAATCCTATTGGATTTCAAATGCGCAATACGCTAATTTTAAGTCTTTATTGAAAAATATAGACAATAAGGTCTTACAATCAAAATTAGCATATTACTTGAATTTGTATCGAAATCAAGTTCCGATGATTGTGAAGAAATTAATTGAAAAAATAACGTGACGAATAAGGGGGATAGTATGAAAACGATTTTTGGAATAATTGAAAAAGAAAAGAGACCAGATAAAAAGTTTATGTTCATCAAAGTTTTGGCAGAATACGAAAACTATCAACTAACTGAAGTTAAAAACCCAACAATTGATTATCCGAGTGAAGGAGAAGTGATGTGGTCTCCTGTTCCAGATGGAATAAATGTTGGAAAGTTAGGATTTTATACAATAGAGGAAAGAATCGATGATTATGCAAGTAAACCTATATATTCAAAGTATTTAGTTAATCAAGAGATAGTAGATTTAAGATACTATGAAATCGTTAAAATACCATTTTCGCTCGTTCAAAATAAAGAAATAACTTATTTAATTCAAAATGGATTTGATGCACCCCAACAGTTCACATCAGAGATTTTACTGTTAACGACTGATAATTTCTTAATAGGACCTTACCGTCCTAAACAAACAAAAGAACTGAAATGGGTTGCTGATTTTAATGATGATAGGTTGCTCGAGATACGACAAAATAATATGGACATGGTTAAGTATTATGATAAAAATGTAGGTACATTCCGCTATTTTACATCAACTATGTTGCTAGATACTGTTGAAGATTATCTTGATTGCGCCACTAATGAACGAATTATCCGATACGCTCTAAAGACTCTTAAAGATGAGAAGCATGTTCAGGACATTTCAAGAAAAGTAATAAATCAACTATCCGATTTAGTTAGTGAGTTGCCTTCTGAAATTCGTTATGAACGCATTACTCGAGCAATTGAGTTGTTGACTAAATATAAAGTTGAACAGGAAGATATTGCCCACTTTGAACAGGAATTATTGCAATACCCAGCCATTCAAGACAAAATACAAGAACTGTTAGAAGAAAAATTAGTAATCGAAAGGAAAAAAATAGAGAATGAAAATAAAAAAATAATTAATGAGACTCAGCAATTAAGAAGAGAAAAAGAACAGCTATTAGCAACCATTAATAAAATTAAACAACAAATAAGGGAATCAGAAGAAAACTTAAAAAAAGCTGATGAAGCATTAGAACAAAAGCTTAAAGACATGAAGCATAACATTTTTCAGACTTTAACGGATTTAATTCCATTTACAAGTTTGGGACTAAATATCTCTCACAATGACAGCAATTATCGAAATGATTCACAATGGATTGTAAAAGAGACTGCTGAAACAATAATATATGATGATGTTTCTAGTTTAGTAAAATCACTGGTAAAGAATTTATCTATGATTAATATAGAAGAGAAACAAGCACTATTGATTGCAAAAACGACCTTAGGTGCAATTTTATTTAGAAAGCCAATCATATTTAAGGGAAACTTTAGCTTTGAAATCTCGCAAGTAATTGGTTGGACCATTTCGGGTAATGACCATCTGACTATTTTTCCAGATATAAAAAATTTCTCAAATCAAGCTTTAATTTCTAGCTTTTCAAATTATATGAGACTTGACTACATAAAATCGGTTCATTTATGTCAAATTGAAAATTCATCTGCTGAATTATATTTGCCGTCGTTTTTAGACTACTGGAAAGTCTCTATAGAAGAGTCGTTGCCAGAATTAATCCTCATAAGTATTAAAGATTATAATGAATTAACTGACTCATTTATTCAAAAGCTACAATTCGTGCCAATAATAGATACTGATAAAATGATAATTAATTCAGATATTCGAACACTGAGAAAAAATTATAGTTTAATGTTTGGTTCAATCCCTTCACATCCATTTATAGAGGATGTTTTATTGAAAAAGAAATCAAGTGAATTCAGTAATTTCTTAGAAGTGGTACAAGAAGTTATTCCGTTCGCACAACATAGAGATTCGTTTAAAAAGTGGTTTCGCTTATTAGAAGATGAATCTTTAGATGAGGATGTTGTTTCTATATGGGTTGTAAAGGTGTTGCTACAACCATATATCAGTAACGAACAGACGGAGAAAATTTTAGAAGAACTGTATGTTGAAAGTATTGTTGTTTAATAAAGGGATGAGATAAATAAGATGTTTGATGAAAAGTGGAAAAATAAAATGTATCAGTTGAGACAAATAAAATCTCATATTCTTTCGTTAATACATTTTCACGCATTTGAAGACGATAAGATGAAACCCGTTCATTTTCAACGACTTATTCCACCTATCCAAAGGTTGATAAAAAGTGATTTTTTTGGCGACGTTAGAGATTGGATGGGATATGAGTCTAATGAAACAGAAACACAAATATTGCTCGACTGGTTATCGAGTTTAGGGGAAATAGCAAAACTTGCAAATGGGTATTACTTGCCATTACCGTTGCGCACTGTACAACTCCCTGTATCTAAAACTTTGATCTTACTTAGTAACATGGGAGAACCGAAAACTATTTCAAGTTATAACTATTATGGGTGTGGCGGTGGTTATGTAGAAGATGATGATAAACTTCCAATGTTAACAATTTGTGAATGGATGTCATCACTAACTATAAGTGAATTTATACAAATACTAATGTCGGAAGAGCCTATAAAGTTGAACGAAGAGCCAACTGAAATATTTCTGCCACAGAAGAAACGTAAATGGTATCCATTTCATGCAAATATTGTGTCAAACGTAAAGCTATATATTGCTAAGTATACAGTGAAATACGGTGAACCGCTTTATTTTTGGGTAGAAAGAAAAAAACACAACACATATTATTACAAAATACCAATCGATTATTTGGATATCGCAAAATATGCACTAGAAAACAAGGCGAATATTAAAATAACAACAAAATGTACAAGAATTAATGAAGATCTTATGTATGTTCGATTTACAAGAAGACTTACTTCACCTGAGGAAAAGATGTTAATGTTATTTGCTTTTCCGCTTCATCTCATTAGATCATTTGAGTGGATTGTCCCTTTGCAACATCACGGCGATTTTGTTTGGATTTTGAACCGTTTAGGGATTGAAGTAGTTTAAATATCGTGTGAAGGAAGTGGATTTTTATGACGGAATTTACAATTAACTCTGTTTCTGCACGATTGCATCAAAAACTTCGAGAATATATTGAGGCTCAATATCCAATTAGCCATCCCTCTTTATTATTAGAGCGTAGAGAGTTACTAGACTCGCAAGGAATCATTTCAAAAGAACCATATATTGAAGCCACTCCTGTTTATGAGCCAGGACAATCTTATGAATTAATGAATTTACCGAAACATTGTAAAGAAGCGATGACTTATTTTTCGGGGTTGTCTCCGAGCGTAGGTATTTATAAAAGGCCATATGTTCATCAACAGGAAGCATTAGAATCGTTTTTGCAAGACGAACATGATTTAGTTGTAGCTACTGGAACAGGTTCTGGTAAAACGGAATCATTTTTACATCCTATTCTAAATGCGTTAATTGATGAAGGTTTTAATAGAAGAGAACAATTTCAAACGCACGCTGTCCGAGCATTAATATTATATCCCATGAATGCATTAGTTAGTGACCAAATTGCAAGATTGCGTCAACTTTTCGGTGATGAGCGAGTTTCAAAATATTTTAAAGAGCGTTTTGGTCGTCATCCATTATTTGGTATGTATACATCAAGAACCCCTTATCCAGGAGAGCGCACGGAGGAAAAAGATAAATATCAGCTAAAAGAAATTATAAAGTACTATTTAGATATTGAATTAAACCGGCCACAATTGGCAATGGAAATGAAAAAAAGGGGAAAATGGATAGCGAAAAATCTAGATGCATTTAGTTCTGGTAAAAGAGGGGATTGGAAATCTCGATATTTAACTTCTCCTGATGATCGAGAGTTGTTTACTAGACATGAAATGCAAATCACTCCACCGGATATTTTAGTAACAAACTACTCAATGTTGGAGTATATGTTAATGCGTCCTATTGAACGTCCGATATGGGAGAAAACAAAACAGTGGCTTGCAGAAGATGAAAAGAACAAGTTTATCTTAGTACTTGATGAAGCACACATGTATCGTGGAACAAGCGGTGCTGAAGTAGCCTTACTAATAAGAAGATTACAAGCAAGATTAGGAATCACACGTGATAGATTGCATTGCATTTTAACAAGTGCAAGTTTAGGTAAAGAAGATGATGATATATCTGCGATTGAATTTGCAGAACAACTGACTGGAAAGCCGAAAAAACGCTCATTTAAATTAATAAGGGGAACAAGGGAAAAGCGAAAGCCTGGCAGAATTGGAACAGCCGATGAAGCTTATGCGCTTGCTTTATTAAATAGCGAGCAGTTTACAAATCGAATCCATGAATATGATAAGTTGCGCAATAATCTCCAATCTATAGCGAATCGACTTGGGTGGAGGGATGTTCCAGAAGTTATAGATGATTTACCGTCATATTTATATAAAAGCTTAGATGGATTTGGTCCACTCGAACTAGTTATTCAACAAATAAGTGGAAGTGCAAAAAAATTTACCGAAATTGCTAAATTAGTATTCCCAAGTGTAGATGAAGAAATCGCTCAAAAAGCCACTAGTCATTTATTAATGCTTGCAAACGCAGCAAAAGTAAATGGAAGGGTACTATTACCTGTACGTATTCATTTGTTTTTTAAAGGTGTGTCTGGAATTTACGTATGTACAAATCCTAAATGTAATGTAAAAAGAACTGTAGGAAAAGATTCTATATTAGGAAAAATGTACGATTCGCCTAAATTAAAATGTACTTGTCGTGAAGAGGCAAGAATATATGAGTTATTAACTCATAGAAAATGTGGTACAGCTTTTATTAGAGGATATATATCAGAGAAAAATGATAATTATCTATGGGCAGAAAAAGGAAGAGGTATAGTTGGCGAGGAACTGACAGAAGTTCATTTATTAGTGGAACAACCACATACCAAAATAATGGAAGGAGACAATGTTCCACAACCAGTATGGCTTGATATAAAAACTGGATTTCTAACTAAAGAACTACCAATGCATTCCGAAGGTTATCTCAAATTGTATTTACCAAACAAACAAAACAAGAAAGGAAAAATAAAAAAGAAAAATCAAGCTATTACATTCGACCAATGTCCTTGTTGTATGAGAAAAGTACAAGGAACGATTACCGATTTAAAAACAAAAGGGGAACAACCGTTTGCTAACCTAGTTCGCGAACAATTTTTATTACAACCACCAGTGAGATTTGATAAAAAATTACCTAATGATGGTCGGAAGGTACTGTTGTTCTCCGATGGTCGTCAAAAAGCGGCACGCCTTGCTAGAGATATTCCTTATGAGGTTGAACTTGATTCGTTTCGGCAAGCTATTTTATTGGCTGCTCAAAGATTAATCGATCAAGATATAGAGCCAAAACTTAGTGGTGCGTTATATTGTTCTTTATTAGAAATTATGGATGAACATAAATTATACTTCTTTGACGATAAGGATAGAAAATCATTAATGAATCATGTGCAAGTATTTAAAGATAATTTCGATGATGATTATGAAGAGTTAATCGAAGATGGTGATATTGAGTTATTACCTCGTTTTAAAGCCGAGCTTCTTCGTCAGCTTTGTCATCCGTTATATTCTATTTATACAACTGCTACTGGATATTTAGAGCCTGTTAAAAAAGAAATGATGAAAATTGAGAAAAAATTGAAAGATATCCTATCAAAAGAAGATATTTATGTGTTAACAGCTCTGTTTATTCAAGAAATGTTAGATCGAGTAGCAATAGATTCTACAATTAATTTTTATGAGCGTGTAAAGATAAGAGGATTTGGTGGAGACGATTGGGGAGTAAATAAAGGATTTATACCAAAAAAATTAGATAATATTCTTAATCTTTATGTTCAAAGTCAAGAAGAGAAGGATTTAGTCGTGGATGCACTGTTTAGGCTATGTGCTGAATCAGAAATGAAATATTATTTATCTCCTAAAAAGCTTAAATTAATTCCTGGTATTTATGCAAATTGGTACAAATGCAAATCATGTAAAGAAATTAATATGGTTGTATCGAAAAACAAATGTGTGAATTGCTTGTCTGAAAACGTTGAAGTATTAGATGTTAACAGCAAAATTTTAGATTCAGAAAAAGGTTTTTGGCGTTCACCGATAAAACAAATAATCACCAACAATACAAAAATATCTAATTTAACAGTTGAAGAGCATACTGCGCAATTATCTCAAAAAGACCCAAAAGTAGCTATCGCGACAACAGAAGAGTATGAATTACGTTTTCAAGACATTATATTAGACGATTTAGAAGGACCGGTAGATGTTTTAAGTTGCACAACTACAATGGAAGTCGGTGTTGACATTGGGTCATTAACGGCTGTTGGATTGAGAAACGTACCACCTCAAAGAGAAAACTATCAACAGCGTGCGGGACGAGCTGGCCGACGAGGTTCTGCTTTGTCAACGGTAGTGACTTATGCACAAGGGGGACCGCATGATCACTATTATTTTCAGCAACCAGAAAAAATGATAAGCGGTTCAACCCGTAAGCCAATTGTTTATATTGATAATAAGAAAATTGCGAAACGTCATCTAAATGCATTTCTTATTCAAACTTATTTCCATGAAAAAGTATCTGTAACAGGTACAACATCAAGTATTCTTAGTAGTTCATTAGGCGACACAAAATCTTTTTTTGAAGGCGATACACCTTTTAATTACGTGCGGTTTAAAAAATGGTTGGATGATAATATAGTACACGATTTTTGTGATTACCCAATCATATTCGATCTTATTCCTGACGAAGTTGTGTCAGATAACAAGGCTAAAGATAAAAGTATTCTACAGTTGAAAATAGATATTGTAAAAGAAGCGTGTAATGAACTAGTTAGTGAATTAGAAAAGCAGTATGAAAAAGTCAAACATACATTGAAAGTACTTAATGATGAGATGGTAGAAGTAAATCCAAATGATAAATTCCTTGATTTCTTATTTAATCACGGCTTACTTCCGACGTATGCGTTTCCACAAGATTTATGTAGTTTTTACATTGAAGGAAAAGATGAAAGAACTGGAAAAATAATTGTTAAGCACAGACCACAGTTGGAAATAAACAGGGCATTAAGTGAATATGCACCAGGAAGACAAATTGTTGTTGATAAGAAAACATATCGAATTGGAGGAATTTACGTTCCGAATCCACAGGATCCGTTAAAACCCGCCCGAGATTTGATGATTGATAGCCTACCAATTGTAACATATTGTGAATCATGCTTATTTGTTTCTTTAGATTCAATAGAAATGACGAAGTGTGCGGTGTGTGGTGGAGAACTGAAGAAAAGTCCATTGTTACGACCAACAGGTTTTTCGCCTGAAAAGGGGATGGAAGTAAAAGAAGGGGATCGAGACCAAGAATTTACTTATGCAATACCGCCACAACTACCAATCCCTATATCAGAAGAGAAATTAAATTTAAAACCTTATCCACATTCGACACGGCTTCAGTATGCAAATGAAATGAATAAGCAGCTTATAGTAATGAATAAAGGAACAGATAATCAGGAAGGTTTTGAAATCTGTATAGATTGCGGAGCAATCTGGCCAACTGGAGAGAAGGAGAATAAAGCATTACATGATGTACCATATAGGTTAAAAACGCATATCGGTCAAAAAGAAGCTCGCTGTCGAGGAAGCATCAGGAAGGTGTTCCTTGGAAATATATTTAACTCAGATTTATTGTTGTTACGGATGAGTTTTGATGAAAAAATTGACTTCCATCCGGGAAACCGATGGGTTCATGATGGTTTAAAGACGATTGGAGAGGCATTAGTGTTAGCCGCAAGTCGTGTATTAGATATTGATTATAATGAATTGTTAGCAGGGTATCGTATCTTGCCATTGGAACAAAAAGATTCGCAAGGTTTGTATCAAGCCGATGTTTATTTATTTGATACATTATCAGGAGGGGCAGGATACTCACATATTGCAGGGGAAATGCTGCCAGATATTATCGAAACCGCTAGAGGAATTTTGGAATCTTGCGAGAATCATTGTGAGACTTCGTGTTATAAGTGTTTAAGACATTATTCTAATCAATTCTATCATAGTCAGCTAAATCGCTTTGTTGCTCTTGAGTTACTTGATTATGTTGTCAAAGGAGAGCTGAAAAAATTGACATTACAAGAGCAGCAGAAAGTATTAGCCCCTGTTAAACGTATGATGGAAATACACAACGAGAGCTTTGAAGAAGTTGAAATAAATGGTCAATATTTTATCAAAATGAAATCAAAAGGGAATTATTTAATTGGAGCAAAGAATAACATAGAAAAAATTATAGATCATAGTGACAGTAAATCTACCATTATGTATGTCTCTGCTTATGAAATCCTACATGATTTGCCGAATGTATATTTAAGTTATGAGAGAAAACAACAAATATTAGTCTAGGATGATAGTCTGTCGCTGTCCGAAACTTGTCGAAAGATTGATAGGATAAAAAATAAAGGGGAGCCCTCATTGTAAAGGTAAACGGGTTCTCCTTACTTTTTATACTATTGACATAGTACGTTGTAACTGTTTTTCGAATTTAGCAAATGCGCTCTATACATTTAGATTGTTGAAAATGTAGGCAAATGTTTTTTGTTTTATTAACACATTTAGGTGCGATGCTGGTTTATAGCAATTAATATTTGGCTCTTACATTCTTTTGGTGAAAAGTCGAGTTAATTGAGAATGAGAATCTAAAAAATTCTATTTGCACACTGATTTTCTCAATTACTCCCTCCCTATCACCAAGATTGCGTAAGAACCTATTTTTATTTGTAATTGGCTGATTGAAAAACAGTGAGCATTCTTCTAAATAGCATGATGAATAATTCTCAAAAAAGTGTTTGAAATGCCGAAAAGGGAATACCAGATTAAGAAAATCTAGTTAAGATATAACAGTACCAACTGATAAGAGTTATTGAAAGGGGAATACTTCATGCGATTTGACATCCGATTAGACGGCTACATTGTAAACTGTGACAAAGGTTACGATGAATTTATAGATGATTATTGAAAAATTTAATGGAAAAAGGTATTCGCTTTGAAGGCGGAGATAAACTTGGCAAAAAACGATTAATTTTTGTGAAAAACCATCGTCATGCAGAAAGAATTGTGGAATGGTTTTATCATTTATTCCCTGAATACAAGGGCGACTTTGCGCGGGTCATTGATTACAGCGTCAACTATAATCAAGCGTTAATCGATGATTTTTCTGATTGCCATAAATTACCGCAAATTGTCGTATCGGTGGATATGCTCGATACGGGTGTGGATATTCCAGAAGTCGTCAACCTAGTGTTCTTCTCTGTGTAATGTAATAGTTAGATGGCCTTAAACCTCTTAAGTAATAACCTATATCATCATTACATGTAGTTAACTATAATGGTTAGATAATAAAAAAACTCCTTCTATTCAAGGAGTCATTTAAAAAGATGTTTAAATAGAAAGCCTTTTCGATTCTTTTGCTCTAATAAAGCCAACACTTTTTGGTTCTCTTTTAAAATTGGATGGTCCATATATGCGACCGACATAGGTCTTCAGCTTGGATTAGTCGCTGGTTTTTTACGCGGTAATGCCATCATGATTCTCCTCTCAATCAAGAAATATATGAAAAGGCAAAAAAGAACTTACTTTTGCCCTTCTATTCTATGCTCGTTTTGCTAATATTTTTTTAATTTCTTCAAAGGATTGGTCAATCGAAATCGTCATTATTCTTCTATTTGGATTCATAGAGCTTTTCATGCTTTTATTGGATTTTTCGCGATTGTTTAAATCGAAACCGGAGTTGTTTGTTTCTATATCCTTATTATTTATACTATATAAAACAAATATGGGTAGGTAATAAGTGAACAGATGGGAAGGTTTCCCCATCTGTTTTGTTTATTCTATCAAAACCTATATCTTTCGTTATGAAAAAATAAAACAATATCTAATATATCATAAAAAGAAAATTCTGAAATAACCAAATGGACATTTCAGAACAGGAAAAATGGTATATTATGGAGAGGAGGAGGATGATCGTTTTGGAGTTTGTTGCGCATATTCGGCAATCAGATTTAGAGAAACAATTGCTTTCTGAGCATTTAAAAAATGTACAACAAATTGCGGAAAGGATTGGAAAAAAGATTGGGATTCCTCATATCACCGGATTGGCAGGGATGTTTCATGATATGGGGAAATATAGTGATGAATTCTTAGAGTACTTGGAGGAAGCCGTAAATAATCCAGAAAATCCACCAAAAAGGGGAAGCATTGACCATTCAACTGCAGGCGGAAAATATTTAATGGAAAATTTTCACACGAAATATAATTTTTTAATTGAATGTGTAGCAAATGTGATATTTTCCCATCATGGACAACTAAAAGACATGGTAAATGCAGATGGAGAATCTCCTTTCTTAAAAAGGAAAAATAAAGAAGATTTAGAGTATGAAAAAGTAAAACAGAGATTCTTTCAGGAAATGTATTCAGAAGACTACATAAAACAATATGTAAATGAAGCAGCAAAAGAGATTTCCATAATGGCAGATAAAATATTGAAAAAAACTGGAAATAATCAAATGCTGTTCAAAAAAATTATAAGAAAATACATTACTTATCTTACATTATTTACATTTAGCGCACTTTTGGATGCGGACCGCACAGATTCCAGGCAATTTGATGAAAACACGGTTGAAGAACCATTTGAAAGTGAAAAAATTTTTAATCGGTTTGCAGAAAAATTAGAAGAGCATTTAAAAACGTTAGAAAAAAAATCAATACAAAATGAAATCACTTTGCTACGTCAACAAATGTCCAACATGTGTTACGAAAAATCGAAATTACCGACGGGGATTTATACGCTTTCGATTCCTACAGGTGGTGGAAAAACTCTCGCAAGTCTTCGTTTTGCATTAAATCACGCTTTGAAACATTCAAAAGAACGAATTATTTATGTTGTACCTTTCACAACCATCATTGAACAAAATGCCGAAGAAGTTCGCAATATTCTGGATGCTAAAGACTATTTATTAGAACATCATAGTAATGTTATTGAAAATGAGATAGATGATGAACATCTTAATTTTGAAAACTATCAAAACTACAAAAAAATCAAACTAGCAAAAGATAACTGGGATGCTCCAATCATTTTTACAACAATGGTGCAATTTTTAAATACTTTCTATAGTAGGAAATCAAGAAATATCCGAAGGCTTCACAATCTAACCAATAGTATCATCATATTTGATGAAGTGCAATCAGTGCCTGTCAATTGCGTAACACTATTCAATGAAGCTTTAAATTTTCTGAAGGATATTGGAAATTCAACGGTATTACTTTGTACAGCCACTCAACCTGCGTTACAGTATGTGGAAAAAAATATTACCGTAGATGGAGAGTTGATTGATGATTTATCAAGGATTGTGAAAGCTTTTAAACGTACGAACTTGATAAATATGATTAAAGACGGTGGCTGGACGACAGAAGAACTTGCACAATTTGTTAACGAACAATTAAATGAATGCAATAGTGTACTTGTAATTCTTAATACAAAATCCGTTGTAAAAAAACTGTATGATGAATTTTCAAATAGTGAAATAAAAACAGTTCATTTAAGTACTTCTATGTGTCCAAAACACCGCAAACAGAAGATTTATGAGATGAGAAAATGTTTGAAGAATAAGGAAAAAATTGTATGCATTAGTACGCAATTGATTGAAGCTGGTGTCGATGTTAGTTTTGAATGTGTCATTCGATCTTTGGCCGGTTTAGATTCCATTGCACAAGCAGCAGGCCGATGCAATCGGCATGGGGAAGTGGCGAGTAGAGATGTTTATATTATCAATCATAGGGAAGAAGTATTAAATAATTTGCCAACAATCAAGAAAGGCGGATACGAATCTAAAAAGATTTTAAGAGATATTGAAATGGATCCAACGCTTTTTGACGGAGAATTATTGTCTGAAAATGCAATGACGCTTTATTTTAGAAATTTTTATCAAGAATTTAAACCTTATTTGGATTATCCAACGCCGGTAGGAAAAAATATTTATGAAATGTTATTGGGAAACAATTCGGAGTTTCTTGATGAATTTAAAGAAGAACAAGATATCTGGATGCACGCAAGTTTTGAAACAGCTTCTAAATATTTTGAAGTGATTGATTCCAAAACCCATTCAGTTTTGGTTCCATATGATAAAGGTAAAGCATTAATTTCTGAATTATACAGCGCTGGCGGAATTGAAAATGTTACTACATTTTTAAAAGAAGTACAGCAGTATATTGTTAATGTGTTCGACCATGATTTAAATCGGTTAATAAAAAATGGTGTAGTTGAAAAAATAGAATTTAAGAATTACTCATTATTTGTTGCAAAAGAATCTGCATATGATGATCAATACGGTTTAAGTGTGGAAGGAGAGGCAGGTTTATCGCTAATTACAATTTAATAAGATATATTATATTTCAATGTCTAATAAATAGTAGAATAAATTCAAAAAAGATGAGGAGTGAATAAATGAAAAAAATTAATAATCAATTAGAGTTTATAGTATACGGTAAATATGCCTTATTTACAGATCCGTTAATGAAATTAGGAGGAGAAAAATTAACCTATCAAGTACCTACCTATCAAGCATTAAAAGGCATAGTGGAATCAATTTATTGGAAACCAAGTATCATTTGGTATATAGACTCTGTACGTATTATGAAAAGGATTCAAATGGAGTCAAAAGGAGTTAGACCCATTTTATATTACTCTGATAAAAGAAAGAGTAATGAACTTGCATATTACACCTATTTAAAAGATGTGGAATACCAAGTAAAAGCACATTTTGAATTCAACTATAATCGAAAAGATTTAGAAACTGATTTTAATTATCAAAAACATTATAGTATTGCCTTAAGAAGTTTGAAAGCTGGGGGAAGAAGGGATATTTATTTAGGAACAAGAGAATGTCAGGCTTATGTTGAGCCATTTAAATTTGGTGAAGGAAAAGGTGACTATGATGATATTGAGAAAATTGATTTTGGGATAATGGTTCATGGGTTTAATTATCCTGATGAAACTGGAAAAAAAGAGATGGAAGTGCGTCTTTGGAAGCCAATCATGAAGAAAGGAATCATTGATTTTATACATCCTAATAAATGTAAACTTGTTCGTTCATTGCGTGAATTTCAAATGAAGAAATTTATACTAAATGAGAATATACAACCAGTAAATAATTTATTTAATGAACTTGTTGGAGGTGAATAAATGAATTATCTATACGCATTATACGAAACATATAATCTTAACAAAGATTTAGTTGGTGAAAAGGAAATTAAACACCTTCAGGATAAAAATGTTGAATTTACACTATTGCCAATTTCTCATACTACTGAAGTTGCACATATAGAAGTAGTTGTTACAAAAGATGGAGAATTTTATGATGCTCAAGTATTAAACGAAAAAAAAGATATAGTAATACCTTGTAGCGAAGAATCGGCAAGTAGAACGAATAATTATGTCCCACATGCATTACACGATGAACTTAAATATGTTGCGGGAGATTACGTTAAATTTACAGGACAAGAAGATAAATTATTTTGCTATCAAGAATATATTAAACAATTATATGAATGGTGTTCATCACAATATAATCATCCAGATGTAGTTGCTATCTATAATTATTTAAAAAAAGGTAGATTAATAGAAGATTTAGTAAAAACAAAATGTTTGTATATTGATAAAAACAATAGGTTGTTAAGTAAATGGAACAATAAACTTGGAGAAGAAAAACCTTTAATATTTTCTATTGTTAAAGATGGACAGGAAAAAGTTTTTATAAGATTTGATGTACATCATCCTGGTGAGCATCATGTATCTGTATGGGAAAATAAAGAGATATTTGATTTATATGTTCAATATTACAATACAAAATTAAAAGATAAAGATATATGTTATGTAACTGGTGAGAAGTTACCTACCATACATCTTCATCCTAAAAAAATAAGACATTCAAAAGATCAAGCTAAATTAATTTCATCTAATGATAAGAGAGGGTTTACTTTCAGAGGACGCTTTAAGGAAGTTAAAGAAGTATCTGTTATTAGTTATGAAGTTTCTCAAAAAGCTCACAATGCATTGAAGTGGTTAATTAATCGTCAAGGAAAAATAGTTGATGGTAAGGTCTTTTTGATTTGGGGATGGAAAAACATAAATATTCCTCAAGTTACTGAAGATTTATTAGATGAATCTTTCTCAATATTCAAAATACCATTTCATGAGAATAAAAGTGAGTTAATAAATACTAGAAAAGGGCTAGCTCGATTATACAACCAATTACTAGATGGCATAAATAAAAAGACTTTAATAAATGAAGATGATTATATACACATAATGATACTTGATACTGCTACAACAGGACATACAAGACTAGCAGTTTTATATTATAGAAACTTGCATATTAATGATTATTTTTTAAGGCTTAGAAGATGGCATGAAGGATGCAATTGGAAACATAAAAAAAAGGTTGGAGATAATTGGATTGAATATTATGGTTCACCATCTTTCTACACCATTGCAAAATATGCCTATGGGCCAAGGCCTAGTGAAAAATTAATAAAAACTGTTATGGAACGTCTTCTTCCTTGCGTCATCGATGGACGAGCCATTCCAATGGATATAGTTCAAAATGCCATTCAGCGCGCGTCAAATCCTGTAGCGTTTAACGAGGAGTGGGAATGGGAACAAGCATTAAGCGTTGCTTGTTCATTAGTGAAAAAACACTATGAAAAGGAGGAATATTCGGTGGCTTTAGACAGAACAAACACAGATCGGGATTATTTGTTTGGCCGTTTGCTTGCTGTAGCAGATGTGCTTGAAAGAAATGCATTAAGTGAAGCGGATCAAAAACGTGCAACCAATGCTGTTCGTTATATGAATGCATTTGTAAGAGCACCGTTGAGAACTTGGCATACGATTCACCAAAATTTACATCCTTATTTAATGAGGTTAGGTGCGAAAGCAAGAAGGTATACGGACTTGTTCCAAGAAATCAATGACTTGTTTAATCCGAATGACTATAATGATAAACCTTTGTCAGGCAAGTATCTATTAGGTTATTACAGTCAACGTCAAGATTTATATACAAAAAAAGAAGGAGTAGATGAGGAATGACAGTTTTAGATCACAAAATTGATTTTTCGGTAATTTTTTCTGTTGAAAACGCAAATCCTAATGGTGATCCACTAAATGGAAACAGACCACGGCAAAATTTTGATGGCTATGGCGAGGTATCCGATGTATGTATTAAACGAAAAATTCGCAATCGACTTCAAGATATGGGAGAAAGTATTTTTGTACAATCTAGTGATCGTGTAGCAGATGGATGTACTAGTTTAAGAGAACGTGCGGATCATAATGAAAAATTAAAAGAATTAAGCAAAGGAAAAAAAGCGGATCCGGTATTATATGAAAAAGCTGCATGTGAATCATGGTTTGATGTGAGAGCATTTGGACAAGTGTTTGCTTTTAAAGCAGAAAAGAAAGGTGAGGGGGTATCTGTTGGCATACGAGGGCCTGTTTCTATTCATCCAGCAATTAGCATAGATCCTATTAATATTACAAGTATACAAATTACAAAAAGCGTTAACTCAGAACCCGGAGAGAAAAAAGGTTCGGATACAATGGGAATGAAGCACAGGGTTGATTTTGGAGTATATCGATTTAACGGAAGTATAAATGTTCAATTAGCTGAAAAGACAGGATTTACAAAGGAAGATGCGGAAAAATTAAAAGAAGCACTTATTACATTATTCGAGAATGATGCTTCTTCAGCTCGCCCTGAAGGTTCAATGGAAGTCCATAAGGTTTATTGGTGGGAGCATAATTCAAAACTCGGCCAATATTCATCGGCTAAAGTTCATCGTTCATTGGAGATTAAACCGAAATTAGAAAATCCAAAATCTTTTGAAGATTACGAGATTATATTGAATGAACTTGAAGGATTGAAAGTGGATGTATATGACGGAAAATAATGAATCGGATTATTTAATGTTATCAGGTATACAACATTTTCAGTTTTGTCAAAGACAGTGGGCATTGATCCATATAGAACAGCAATGGGAAGAGAATTTAAAAACAATCGAAGGACAGTATATTCATAAAAAAGTTGATCAACCCTTTCTCCGAGAAAAGAGAGGAAACAAATTAATTGTGCGGGCGTTGCCTATACGCTCGCACGAATTAAAAGCAAGCGGTATATGTGATGTTGTAGAATTTATAAAACATCCAAACGGAATTTCATTACAAGGGGAAGAAGGAACATATATTCCAATTCCTATAGAATATAAAAGAGGAAAACCGAAAAAGGGCCAAGAAGATGTAGTTCAGCTTGTTGCCCAAGCCATGTGTTTAGAAGAAATGTTGGTTTGTGAGATTGAAAAAGCTTACATTTACTATCATGAAATCAAATATCGAGTATTAGTAGAAATCACAGAAGCACTTCGAAGTGAAGTTAGAAAAATCTTTAAATTGATGCATCAATATTATCAACAAAGATATACTCCAAAAGTAAAAACAGGTAAATTTTGCAATAGCTGCTCCTTAAAAAATATATGTTTACCAGAAGCTTTAAATAAAGAACCAGTTCGTAAGTATATGGAGAGATATTTGGAATGAAGAAATTATTAAATACACTATATGTCACTACTCCCGATGCTTATCTTTCACTTGATGGAGAAAATGTAGTTGTTTCAAAAGGAGATGCAGAAATAGGGAGAATTCCACTTCATAATTTAGAAAATATTTGTACGATTGGTTGGGCTGGTGCTAGTCCTGCATTAATGTATGCTTGTGCAGAAAGAAATATTTCTTTATGTTTCTTGTCCTCATCTTTTCGATTTCGTGCAAGAGTAATCGGACAAAGTAAAGGTAATGTTGTATTAAGAAAAACTCAGTATCGATTATCAGATAACGAAAAAGAAAGTGCAAAAATTGCAAGAAATTTTATTTTTGCTAAAATTTGTAATCAAAAATGGATTTTAGAGCGCGCAACTCGAAATTATCCAATGCGAATGGATGTACCTGCTTTAAAAGAGTCTTCAAAGTATTTAACAGAAATTATGAAGAGAATCTTGGATACAGAAGATTTGGAATTATTGAGGGGATTAGAAGGAAAAGCGGCTAACCGATATTTTCAACATTTTAATGACTTAATACTTCAACAAAAGGACGACTTTCGATTTCTTAGTAGATCTCGTAGACCTCCAACTGATAATGTCAATGCGCTTCTTTCATTTTCGTATACTCTATTAGCAAATGAAGTTACTTCAGCATTAGAATCTGTAGGGTTCGATGCTTATGTAGGATTTTTGCATCGAGATCGGCCCGGTCGTGCTTCTTTGGTGTTGGATATGATGGAAGAGTTTAGATCTGTAATTGCAGATCGTTTTGTTCTAAACTTAATTAATAAAAAAATCATTTCTTCAAAACATTTTTTGAAAAAGGAAAGCGGAGCAGTATTGTTAACGGATGAGGGAAGAAAAATATTTTTAAAGTCTTGGCAGGAAAGAAAACAAGAACAAATAACTCATCCTCGTTTAAATGAAAAAATTCCTTATGGATTAGTACCTTATGCTCAAGCGTTGCTTTTGGCACGATTTATAAGAGGCGATGCTGAAGAATACGCACCATTCTTATGGAAGTGAGGTAAGCATTTTGTTAGTGTTAGTTACGTATGACGTAAGTACAGATACAAAATCTGGTCAAAGACGACTTAGAAAAGTTGCAAAAAAATGTGAAGCATATGGAATCCGTGTTCAAAACTCAGTATTTGAGTGTATTGTAGACAATGTACAATTTTTTCAATTAAAAAAAGAATTGTCAGAAATTATCGATAAGGAAACTGATAGCTTACGTTTCTATCAGTTAGGTAATAAGTATAAAACAAAAGTAGAGCATATGGGTGCTAAAACTACTTTAAACGTAGAAGATCCACTGATTTTGTAAAACAATTTAAATATTGGTAGTCACTAGTGTTGCATTAATTTAATTTTAATATTAAAAAGACTCACAATCTTCACTTATTTTATTTTGTGAAAAGAAAAAATCCTTTATAATGGATAAGTCAGGTGGTAACCCGTCCAAAACCACTAAAAAGGACCCAACTCATGGACAAGATTACACGAAAAACTTCATTTGGACAATGGTTTTCGCCAATAAATCTTCAATTATTTGAAGAACAGGTGAAAACGATGAAATTAGATTACTATACGAAAAAATTAACGACAGAGTCATTTCTAAAATTACTGCTTTTTGCGCAATTGGAAGAAATCGAAAGTCTCCATGTGCTAAGCGATTGCCTTTTTGATGACCAACTTCAAAAAGGGATCGACCTTAATTCTATTAGTATTTCACAGTTGTCACGGCGATTAAATGGCATAAACCCAGATCTATTTCAAAAGCTTTTTCTTGATTTAGTCGCAAAAATTCATGCCAAAACACAATACACAAAACGGGTCATGCCTTTAAAAATCATTGATTCAAGCACATTGCCACTTAATTTGACCAATCATAAATGGGCGAAGTTTCGCAAAACAAAGGCTGGTGTAAAGCTGCATTTGCGCCTTGTGTTTATGGAAAAGGGGATATCCTATCCTGAAAAAGCTTTGATGACAACGGCAAGAGAACATGACCGTGGACAGCTTGACATCATGGTGGATGACAAGGAATGCATGTATGTGTTTGACCGTGGCTATCTAGACTATGAGCGCTTTGATCGGATGACGGATGACGGCTACTTCTTTCTTTCCAGACTACGGAAAAACGCTGTTATACGGGAAGTTTATGATTTTAAACTACCCGAAGATACGAGTGTTTTGTCGGATCAAATGGTATTGATTGGCACCACTCAAAACCGTGCTGAAAATGACTTTCGCCTTCTAACAGTGATGGATTCAAAAGGAAATGAACGCCATTTAATCACAAATCGTTTTGATTTAAGCGCCGAAGAAATTTCCGAGATGTACCAATCACGATGGGCTATTGAACTGTTTTTTAAATGGATCAAACAACATCTCAGCATCAAAAAATTCTATGGTCAAAGTGAATGGGCGATTCAACATCAAGTATTTATCGCACTTATTGTTTTTTGCCTACATGTTCTGGCACAAATCGAAACAAATAGTACGCGAAAAACCTTACAAATTAGCCGTTATTTAAGGGGTGCATTGTGGAAACCAGCACATATCTGGCTTCGAAAAATTGAAGGAAAAGCCATCCCTTAATAAGTAAATTGTCGTCGTCGCACAGGTCTAATTGTCAATAAATTTCCAAATGGATGGAGTCACCTTTAATTGGGTATTTACCTTTTTGGCTCTAAACAGGAAAAATAATAAAACTGAAAATTACGACAATATTTATGCAACACTAGTGATTGGAAGTGTATGTTGAATTTTTATACTTTATTATAAGTTCAATAAAATAATTTGGTGCTAATATGAAGTGAACATGAAATACCGGGAGGATTAGCACCTAAAAATAAATTTTGTTTTTACTTATATTACCAAATTATAGAACTAAGGGATTAGCGTTAACTTATTTTTTAGTGTTTATTTGCAAAAATTGCTTGTTTATTGCTGTTTTTTGCAGTCGCACCTTACATGAGGTGCGTGGATTGAAATATTATCTAACACTGTTCGATTTTCTTTAATTAAAGTCGCACCTTACATGAGGTGCGTGGATTGAAATAAAAGCTCTTTATAACCATTAACTGTTACCACAGTCGCACCTTACATGAGGTGCGTGGATTGAAATCACGGGGCAGATGCAACACAAGAAGAACTATTTCCGTCGCACCTTACATGAGGTGCGTGGATTGAAATATTGATACAGGAGGATGAATAAACATGGCAGTAATCGTCGCACCTTACATGAGGTGCGTGGATTGAAATGATAACGCTGCTGGCAAAATACAAGCTGCACTCGGGTCGCACCTTACATGAGGTGCGTGGATTGAAATGAAACAGAAGGCGACTTTGTGGAAGAAGTTTTGTGTCGCACCTTACATGAGGTGCGTGGATTGAAATGATATAAGCATAACTTAAATGCAATTTCGAGGTCGTCGCACCTTACATGAGGTGCGTGGATTGAAATGCGGCTATAAAGCGAGTCACAACACATCAAACGAAGTCGCACCTTACATGAGGTGCGTGGATTGAAATCTTCACGACCCGAAAAACAGAAAGTGGTTGTTGAAGTCGCACCTTACATGAGGTGCGTGGATTGAAATCGAAAATCAGATTTTATTTTGGAAATTTACAGCACGTCGCACCTTACATGAGGTGCGTGGATTGAAATAATTCGTAAAGCTGTAAATAATAATCAATGTATAGTCGCACCTTACATGAGGTGCGTGGATTGAAATCGCTTGAATTACCGAATGGTACTCCTATTAAAATGTCGCACCTTACATGAGGTGCGTGGATTGAAATATAGAAGAATTATCAATTTTTACAAAAAAGTAGTTGTCGCACCTTACATGAGGTGCGTGGATTGAAATAGATTTTGCTTTTGTACAAATTTATCGAAACGGAGGTCGCACCTTACATGAGGTGCGTGGATTGAAATAAGCAAAGTATTATAAGAAAACTTGAAGAGCATGTCGCACCTTACATGAGGTGCGTGGATTGAAATCAAATATTAACACCCATATCTCTTAAGTCTTGTACACGTCGCACCTTACATGAGGTGCGTGGATTGAAATAATGGTGCTGTTAAGTTCCCTTTTGTTTGTACGTGTCGCACCTTACATGAGGTGCGTGGATTGAAATTATAAATAAAAATGATTTAACCGACTACCAAATCGGAGTCGCACCTTACATGAGGTGCGTGGATTGAAATACCCAACAGAATACTAATATAACGGTGTAAATCGTCGCACCTTACATGAGGTGCGTGGATTGAAATCAGATCCGATTGCTGTTGATGAATTAAGCAAAGATGTCGCACCTTACATGAGGTGCGTGGATTGAAATACGCCCTCCATGGCTAGGAGAGGAAGATGAACTAGTCGCACCTTACATGAGGTGCGTGGATTGAAATACGCCCTCCATGGCTAGGAGAGGAAGATGAACTAGTCGCACCTTACATGAGGTGCGTGGATTGAAATTTTTGTGGTTAATTCCTAATAATTCCATTTTCATCGTCGCACCTTACATGAGGTGCGTGGATTGAAATCACCGCATCGGTAAAGAAACATCACACCTATATGCGTCGCACCTTACATGAGGTGCGTGGATTGAAATAACGCGATTAAAAGCACTCGAAAAAACAGCGTGTTAGTCGCACCTTACATGAGGTGCGTGGATTGAAATCACAAGGATCATGAAGCAAACGCTTGGAATAGTTGTCGCACCTTACATGAGGTGCGTGGATTGAAATTTTGCCGCGATTGATGTTTCGATTGGATTTTTCAGTCGCACCTTACATGAGGTGCGTGGATTGAAATACCTTCTACCCATTTCCCATTCACCCATTGACCTTGTCGCACCTTACATGAGGTGCGTGGATTGAAATAGAAAAATAGATGGAAGAATGTTTTTTATCGAAGTGTCGCACCTTACATGAGGTGCGTGGATTGAAATATTCGCAAAAGCTTTGGCTACTTTATTATTGAAACTGTCGCACCTTACATGAGGTGCGTGGATTGAAATACAGTATTCAAAATTTTAATAGCTAATTGCTCTAAGTCGCACCTTACATAAGGTGCGTGGATTGAAATATCGAACCATACAGCTTTTAAAAATGACAACGGTGTCGCACCTTACATAAGGTGCGTGGATTGAAATCCTTCTGTCCATCTCAGTAAATTTAGCGAGTTTTGTCGCACCTTACATAAGGTGCGTGGATTGAAATGGTAATACTCTATCTTCTTCTAAATTATACTCATCGTCGCACCTTACATAAGGTGCGTGGATTGAAATGCTTTGTTAATATTATAATAACATAGTCTAGACAGTCGCACCTTACATAAGGTGCGTGGATTGAAATAATGAGTCAGCACTTAAATATCAACTTGAATACTGTCGCACCTTACATAAGGTGCGTGGATTGAAATTCCAAAATGTGTAGACATAAACTCACCCCTTTCTAGTCGCACCTTACATAAGGTGCGTGGATTGAAATCATCATCGGTCCCACGAATAATCGGTTTGTGGTTGTCGCACCTTACATAAGGTGCGTGGATTGAAATAGCTTTTCGTGTGAAATCGATAGTAATTAAACCGTCGCACCTTACATAAGGTGCGTGGATTGAAATAATGAGTCAGCACTTAAATATCAACTTGAATACTGTCGCACCTTACATAAGGTGCGTGGATTGAAATTCCAAAATGTGTAGACATAAACTCACCCCTTTCTAGTCGCACCTTACATAAGGTGCGTGGATTGAAATCATCATCGGTCCCACGAATAATCGGTTTGTGGTTGTCGCACCTTACATAAGGTGCGTGGATTGAAATAGCTTTTCGTGTGAAATCGATAGTAATTAAACCGTCGCACCTTACATAAGGTGCGTGGATTGAAATATACCGGGCACCGTCAATTTTTTCAAATTCAACGTCGCACCTTACATAAGGTGCGTGGATTGAAATAAAGTGTGGACGGTCGATATTGTTTGGCCAATCCCCGTCGCACCTTACATAAGGTGCGTGGATTGAAATGTATACTTGTAAAATTGCATTTGCTGTTTGCACGTGTCGCACCTTACATAAGGTGCGTGGATTGAAATGCAGGAGCGACAAAATTATTTATATCAACAAGGTGTCGCACCTTACATAAGGTGCGTGGATTGAAATACATGGGAAGGTATCGCCTTAAAACTGAATGTCTGTCGCACCTTACATAAGGTGCGTGGATTGAAATTTTAAAGCTCCTTAATATTTATGAACGTCGCACCTTTACATTAGGTCTTTTTTTCATACACTTTAATCACTAACTTTGAAAAAGCTCTCTTTAATAAAATAACGAAACTAATATTGATAAATTTTACTCACCTTATCGTCTATCGATCATTTTCTTCTATAGTCTGGAAAGTGAACAATACAACTGCCTTTAGTTTCTATGATATCCAGGATAAATATAACAATATTGTGAAGAAACGGAATATTCGGGAAGCGATCAATAAGCTTTCGGTTTAAGGAATAAGAACTTTATACAACGCTTGTGATTTTTAAGAAATCTTTTATTGAAGTAAATAAAAACCTTCCACTCAATGAGAAGGGGAATTGGGAGCTTATTTTTTTAGGTTTCTTTGTATTTCGCCCATTTTTTTTCAATTTCATTGTACATGGCTATTTCTTCTTTAATGGAATAGCATCTCTTTCACGTTCGCTCAAGTTACAAGATCTGGATTGGAAATACATTCCATTATTATATCCGCTGAGCTCATCACGGAAAACTTCATCCTCATATATATTTAACAATAGAATCTGTATGTTTTAGTTATAAAAACGAAAATATTGATTTTTCTAAAAATTTGATTTGATGTTAAACTAACCCTATAAGGTTTAGCTGAAATATATGCCTACGAGAAAGGAAAAAGGGAGATCCCAATTCATTCGTGGAAAAATTATTTATATATCATTTTCATTCTTTCGAATGGATTGCTCCCATCAAAAAAATCAGGCTGCATTTAACCAAAGTTGCAGCCTGTTTTTACTATGTTTGTAGACTTTTATAAATTTCAGACAACCGTTCCTCCATCTTTTCCCAACAGATATCTTTCATTGCTTTTCTTGCGTTTTGGCCCATTTGGCTCAGTAATTTTCGATTTTGATATAATCGGTAAAACTGATTATAGTAATCTTCTGCCGTTGGATTTACTTTATCTATCACAATTCCACATTGATATTTTTCGATAAATCTTTTCATGTCAATGGATTGATTCACAACGACAGGAATCCCGTTATTCAAATAACTGAAAAACTTATTCGGCATCGCATATTTCCGATTCGCATTGCTTGTATCGAAATAAATATAGCCCACATGCACCTTGTTTAATTCAGTAGGTAGGTTGTGATAGTCAATCCATTTACAGTTGATGGAAGGATGTTGGGAAATGAGATTCCTTTCCTTCATAGTAGGATGAATTCTTCCGAAAATTTCAAAACTGAAATTTTTCATTGACTTGTTGCAAAGATTCGCAATTTCGATGATTTTTCTAGGATCTCCTTTTTGGTACGTTACGACTCCTTCAAAGGCAATGACAAAAGAGTTTTTATATGTTTTATCCTTCTGCAACTCTTCTTGATAGGAAGGCGTATTATAAATCACTGTAATAGGTACATTTGGGTATCTCTTTTGATAAATTTCTTTAATTGAATCCGATACAGTAATGAGATGATCGACTTCTTTCATCAATAATGTCAAGAATTTGCTATTTGCTTCTAATTCATGTGCATCAAAGATGACCTTGACATTTTTTCCTTTTTTTCTAAGCGTTCTTTTGATTTGTACAGCTTCATACAACGTATGCAATTCGTGGGCATGGTAGATATCAGCATTTGTAGACAAAGCCTTTTCATATAATTTATCAGGAAAATAATTTTGTGTATTCGTTTCTAAAGCTTTAATCATTTTGTTGATATGCGTATAAGTAATTTCCACTATATCATACGTTAAAAACTTAATCCCTTTATATTCGAATGAATCCTTTTTAAAAGCTGGGTCTTTTATCGAACTTCGATTTGGTCCAAAAACAACTCCTCTTGTTTTTCCAGCTACAATGGTTACGTCATAACCTAATTTTTTTAAGCTAATAGCTTCTTTTTCAAAAACATGGACATCTTTAAAAGAATGCTTTCGAATTAACTTGCAAACTTTCATTTAGCATTCCTCCAATATGGATTCGGTTTACTGGTATATGCTATGCAAAATCTCTCAAATGAACCGATACATATTCCTATTTTTTTATAAATTAATAGACAGTAACAATGTTTATCACTAGACATAAAATAGATTACGAACTTTTTATGAAAGGGGGATGTGAGTTGAAGCTGATTACAATCGTTGGTGCACGGCCGCAATTTATTAAAGCTGCCCCTTTTTCGGATGTGTTTCGAAAGCAGCATCATGAAATTATGATTCATACGGGACAACATTATGATCAAAATATGTCTGATATCTTTTTTCAAGAGCTCTCCATTCCAAAACCCGATTATTATTTAGGAGTTGGTTCTGGAAGTCATGGTTTACAGACGGGGAGAATGCTTGAAAAGATTGAACAGATACTGTTGAAAGAGAAGCCTGATGGAGTGCTTGTATATGGAGACACCAATTCGACATTGGCAGGAGCATTAGCTGCCAGCAAATTGCATATCCCGGTCTTTCATGTTGAGGCGGGACTGCGCAGTTATAATAAACGAATGCCAGAAGAACAAAATCGAGTATTGACCGACCATCTATCGGATTTATTGTTATGTCCTACGAAAACAGCTGTGGAAAATTTGAAAAAGGAAGGGATAACAGACGGGGTTCTTTTAACAGGCGATATTATGGTCGATGCTGTTAATCGATTTATGAATATATCAAATAAACGCTATTCAAACAGTAAATGGTTAGAAACATTGAAAGCTGAAAATCCACATATTCCGCTTTTGAAAGAAAAAGAATATTATCTTGCTACGATTCACCGCGCAGAAAACACAGATGATTTAATGAAATTACAAACGATTTTCACTGCTTTAGAAAGGTTGGATAAACCAGTACTCATACCGCTGCATCCAAGAACGCAAAAATTGGTGGAAAAATTAAATATTTCGTTTCGAAACGTAACAATTATTCAACCAGTAGGATATTTGTTAATGCTTTATTTAACAAAAAATGCTTATATGGTGGTGACGGATTCGGGCGGTCTTCAAAAGGAAGCCTATCTTTTAAAAACGCCTTGCACGACGCTAAGGGATCAAACAGAGTGGATTGAAACGTTAGAAAATGGTTGGAATTGTTTATGTCCAATCAATGTTCATTCGATAATGGAAAAGGCGTCCAGAAAATTAGACTGCTTGAATCATGCACAACCTCAAGTATTTGGAGATGGCAATGCAGCGCAGCGCATTTGTCAGGCGATTGTAAATAACTTTGCATAATTAGCGTACTGATTAAAGGTACGCTTTTTCATTAAATTGAAAGAGGCGATTGTAGACATAAAAAAAGACGCTTTTTATAAAAAGGCTGTTTTTTAATATTGCGTGTTCCTAAACTTTTTCAGTATTTAAACGTAAACAGCATATAAAAAACGTCCTTTAGCCCTTACTAGAAAAAGAAGTTACGAATTTTCATGACGTTAGAGAATAGTCTTGCATCCCGTGCCATTCTGCCGTAGTAAGGATGTTTATAAGGTGCTAAACATTGTTGAAACAAATCATCACAATAGCGGCATGGTCCGTACATTGCGTAACAAATATCGTGTTGTAAACAACAAAAGTCGACGGGATTTGTTGGTGCACCCGGTCCAGAACAACCCGGTCCGCAGTAACGATAACCAGGATAGCAGAAACCGAATGGCGATCTACGACGTTGGAACATTTGATATCCCCCATTTCCAATATAACTAGTATATATTTATACTATGGCAAAAATGAAGATTGAGTAGGGCATACATATAGATCTTCCATAACTTTATAAGATTAAGAGGGTAAAAAGTGTCTATCAAATTTAAATGAAAACTTATAAACTCAATTGCAGATAAATAGGAGAAGAGCTGCTCTTTGTAATGGATATGCTAAGGAGCAGCTCTATTTTTTATTTATAAATAATTAATATCGATCGCAATAAAAAACTATAAATTTTAAACTTGCCGGCACTTTTTAGAGAGTTTTGGATATATATAAGTCAGAAGGGTGGTGAATTACATGAGTGTAACAACAGTGATTCGTGATTTGTCTCAACTATTGCCCGTAGCACAAACTGCTTGCAAGTTGCTGTTTCAAGAATGCTATAAAGCGGGGATTCGAGATATTTTTATTACAGAAACTTACCGAACGCAGGAACGACAAAATTATTTATATCAGCAAGGTCGCAGTCGTCCAGGCTCAATAATCACATGGACCTTAAACAGCAGACACACAAGCCGCTTAGCGTGGGATATCGCAGTAGCACCACCTAAAGATCTTTACGATGTGACTACGTTGAATAAAGTTGGCGCCATTGCTCGAAAACTGGGCATTACTTGGGGGGGAGATTGGGTCGGCAGTGTCGATCGTCCTCATTTTGAAGTAACTCCATCTTGGACGATGCCAAAGGGTTATAAATTAGAAGGTACGGTGATTGTGCCAACAACGAGCAAGTTAAAAGTGCAGCTCATTATCGATGAAAAAGATATTGAAAAGGGGGAAGTAGGCGTGTGGGATCCAAAATCACCGACGATGTATTCAGCAGCTGAACAAATGCTGGAACAAGCAGTTAAAGAAGGACTCATTCAACCGTATCACTTAGATGACCTTCGAAATAAAAAAATGACAACTGACCGATTACTCGGTTTATATATTACGATTCAGCAAAGAAGGAATAAAAAGTAGAGCGATGAAGCTTTGATAAATACACTTTATATGAAAAAATGGTGGGTGAACGGGTGAAACACCTGTGTTCATCTATTTTTTTACAGTGAATGGCTACTTAGAAAAGGAAGAATTATGTTCTTCCACTAATCTAGAGGACAACCTTTAATTAAAATCAATTGGTTGTCCTTTCCTGTTTTCCTTGTGTTATTCTCTCAAAAGGTAGGTTTCAATAATTAAAAAATATAAAAGCAACTTTCTGTCAAACTATGCAAAACCTTGATATAATAAGTTTTGTGAAAAAATATGAAAGGGTGCGAAACGATGAACGCTTACGAAGAATACATGCAAGCCATCGTGAAGCCAATGCGTCAAGAATTGGTGGACGTTGGATTTAAAGAATTAACAACAGCAGATGAAGTCAATGAATTTATGGCAACAGCGAAAGGGGTATCGCTTGTTGTGATTAACTCCGTATGTGGTTGTGCGGCTGGAAGTGCACGTCCAGCAGTAAGAGAAGCAATTAAAGAAATTAAACCAGATCACTTAGTGACGGTATTTGCTGGACAAGACCGCGAAGCAACAGCGGCAATGCGTGCATACTTTGAAGATATTCCGCCAAGTTCCCCATCCATTGCTATTTTACGTGATGGACAATTGGAATACTTTATTCCAAGAGAACAAATTGAAGGTTTTTCAGTGGAACAAATCCGTGACCATATTACGGGCGTGTTAAAACAAGCATGCGGAAAGTAATTGTGACGACGGCAGGTAGGCCAGATGAAGAGTCTTTTCAGTTGGCAAAACAAATTAGCGAAGAACTTCATGTTCATTATGTTCCGCGAAAGAAACGTTCTGTTGCGAAAATCGGCAATCTTTATCAAGCCAATGTGATTGTTGCCGGGAAAAATCGGTTCGAGTATTATGCGAAAGGCTCTTCAACGCCTTTCTTTTTTCATCCTGATACGGCTGCTTTTCGTTTGAAGCGGTTAGAGAGAGGGGAAACGGAGCCGTTCATTGAGTCTTGTGGGCTGCAACCTGGCGATTCATTTCTTGACTGTACCTTAGGAATTGGTTCAGATGCGATTATTGCTTCTTTTGCTGTTGGCGAAAGTGGAAAAGTGGTAGGTGTGGAAGTAGATCCTATCATTTCTTATCTTGTCCGGAGAGGATTAAAAGAATATGAAACGACAGACCCAGTGCTAAAACAAGCGATGGAGCGGATTCAGGTTATTCATGCTGAGGCAGTTGAATTTTTAAAGAAGCAGCCAGATAGTTCCTTTGATGTTGTATATCTTGATCCGATGTTTGAGGAAACTATTGAAGAATCAAATAACTTTGAATCGCTAAGAGAAGTCGGCAGCCATCATCCATTAACGGAAGAATGGGTAAAGGAAGCGTATCGTGTGGCGAAAAAGCGGGTGGTGTTAAAAGCTCATTTTCGTTCAACTCATTTTGAAGACTTGGGTTTTGAGCGAAAAGTGCGCTTGACATCGAAATTCCACTACGGGGTATTAGAAAAAAATTAATTGCTGATTACAGCAAGCATATAAAGTATAAAAAGAGCGAATATGGCAAGTTCGCTCTTTTTTATTTTGTAATGATGATTTGGTAGGGTTAATATTTCTACTGGCTGATATTAGTGCGTATAGATTTTAATTTGTGTGGATGAAAATTTGTGCATATGAAGTAGAAACTTGTGCAGATGATGTATTCATTCGTGCGAATGTAGTAGTAACTTGAATGGATGAAGTACTTACTTGTGCGTATTGTATCACATCTTTAAATAGTAACTATTAATGTTCGCTTCTTTGTAGAGGCTTGATAGTATGTTTTTACAAACCATTACTTGCAGCAGTTACACCAATACTCCAAATAATTAATATAAATGAAAATGTTAGGAGAACCTGTTCTATTAACAGCCTTTTTTGTCCTCTAATAAGTTTTTTTAAAAAATCAAAAAGACTTAAGCAAAACACCAGTCCATATAGTGGCATTAAAAAAATACAACTAAAATAAAAAAAGTTAATGCTTCCATTTTCCAACCTCCGCAACACTATTATAATTTTATCAGTAAATAAATTCCAATTATTAAACGATTTGTAAATGTTTATAGTAAAAATATAATTTCTTTCATTTTCACTTTTTAGCTCTTATATTTTCTGATAGAAGAAGATGTACAGTTCCCTTGTACGTATGGGATTTCAATTTGTGCAGATGATGTGTCTGCTAGGTTCCATATTTGCTTGCATCTATCTAACAAGAATTTTCCACATTCCATAGAAAAAGACGCTCGGCCATTATTCTGTTCGAGCGTCTTTTTGTAATTGTTCTATTTTTTGCTTAAACCATTCTTCTACAGTTAAACCACTGGATTGAATTTCCTTTTGTAGTTGTTCAAAGTACAGTTCTGCAACTTTTATTGTAAATATTTTATTTGCCATTTCCTGAACTCCCTTTATTATTTCTCCCCTAAGATAAGTTATAAAACTCTCCAACAGACAATTCTTTTAATCTTTCCTTCACTCTTCTTTTCCGATAAAGCATGTTGCCAGTTTCTGCGATGTTTTCAATCATACCTTTATTGGCGAAAGCTCCGAATAGTATGCCGGCAATCGGTATCGCTTGGAAGAATTTTTTCCAACCAAATTGATCACGGAACGTATAAAACACTTCTTGCCATCCTTTTAATTGCTGGATTACATCCGTAGAGGATTGTTTATCCATTTCCGACAATTCTTTTAAGATGGCTTCCTTTCCAACAATATCTGCATTTGCAAATTGCAAACATTTCACGATAAATATGCGTTCTATTTTATCATTTGGATCATATCCATAAATTATGGCAATTTCCTGAAGGGTTTTCAAGGAAATTCCCAATATCACAGGAATATCGACGACAAGAGTAAATAATCCGCCTACTCCCGTTGAAGCTCCTTGCACCGTTGCAATTGCTGCGCGTTTTTTCGAAAGCTGCTCGGAAATCTTTTTCATCTCTTCAATCGGCAAATTTCGAATCTCTTCTATCGAGTGGATATTTTTAACAGAGGAATGTTGATTGATTCTTTTAATGATAGCTTGTTCACTGACTAAATATTTTCCGCCTGTTTGAATGTAGCTTCCTAATTCATCCACTAATTCAGCAACTTTTTTTTGAATCCATTTTGGTGTCAATTTATCTAAAATTTTAAAGGGGATTCTACCGATTTTTTCCCAAAAAAATAAATCTTTTTGTTCCTTTTCCCATGCTTCAATCTCTTGTAAATAGGCCAATAATTGCTCCTTTGTTTCCAATATTCATTCTCCTATTCGTTTTAACCATGCATTATTTGTAGCGGTTTCCTACTTTATACGAGTTCCTTTTCGAAAAAGTTTCGACAGAAGGATTATTAAAAAAAACCGAGAATATGTATGTATGTAGAAGAGGAGTGGTAGAAATGTTTAAGATTTTTGTGACGAGTAAAATTAGTGATTCAGCATTAAACATATTAAAATCTGTGGGTGAAGTGGAAGTTTGGGAAAAGGAAGAAACGTTGAATGGGCCAGCGTTACTCGAAAAAATAAAAGATCAAGATGCCGTGCTTTCGATGGTCAACAATTTCATTACAGATGACATTTTACAACAAGCATCAAAGTTAAAAGTTATCGGCAATTGCGGTGTTGGCTATAACAATATCGATATTGCTTCTGCGGAAAAACGTGGCATCGTCGTAACAAACACGCCAGATGTTCTAAATGATGCAACGGCAGACCTTACATGGGCACTGATTCTTGGAATAGCAAGAAGAATTGTTGAAGCCGATCATTTCGTTCGGGAAGGGAAGTTTACCGGCTGGCTTCCGCATTTATTTATCGGCAATATGGTATATGGAAAGAAATTAGGCATCATAGGGATGGGGAGAATTGGGTCAGCTGTATGTCAAAGAGCAAAAGGGTTCAATATGAAGGTTTACTATTATAATCGAAATCCGCTGTCGAAAGAAAAGGAACAAGAATACAATGCACAATATGTCGATTTGGAAACGTTGTTAAAAGAGTGCGATTATATCACAATCCATGCACCATTAAATGAAGAATCTTATCATTTGATTGGGCGAGAAGAATTACATCTCATGAAAAAAGATGCTTATTTAATTAATACATCCCGTGGGCCATTAATTGATGAACAAGCGTTATATGAACATTTAAAAGAAGGAAAAATCGCTGGGGCGGCACTCGATGTGTACGAACATGAACCGAAAATTGTGGAAGGGTTGTTGGCGTTAGATAATGTCATCTTGCTTCCTCATATTGGCAGTGCTACATATGAAACGAGAACAAGAATGGTGGAACTCGCTGCGAACAATATTGCCAATGTGTTATCGGGTAAAGAACCGATTACGCCTGTGACGAAAGGTTTGAAAATATGAGAGTTTTAGTTGCACCGGATTCCTTTAAAGGCTCTCTTTCATCAATTGAATTGTGCCAAACAATTCGCCATGGGATGAACAACGTCATGGATGCAGAAGTAATCGAAGTTCCGATTTCTGATGGAGGAGAAGGTTTTTTAGAAAGCATCTGTTCTGTGCATCCATTCCAAGTGGAGTTGGTAAACGTCAAAGATCCGTTGGGGAGAACGATTCAAGGAAAAATGGCGTTTGACTTACAAAAACGAACGGCGTTTATCGAGATGGCAAAAAGTACAGGGTTAACACATGTATCGGAGGATGAACGAAATCCCTATCAATCATTTAGCTACGGGGTAGGAAATTTTATTTTATATGGTTTAGATAAAGGCTGTCGTACCTTTATTATCGGCCTTGGCGGTAGTGCTACGAATGATGCGGGTGTTGGGATGCTTTTGGAATTGGGCGTGTCGTTCAGAGATGTTCACAATAAACCTGTAGAAATTGAATCATTAACGGATATCCAAAAAATTGCTTCACTTGATTTACAAAAGGTTGATCCGAGGCTATTTGAATGTGAATTTATTTTGGCGACGGATGTAAATAATCCTCTTTGTGGAGAGCAGGGGGCGACTTTCGTATTCGGACCGCAAAAAGGCATTGCCAAAGAGCGTTTAAACGAAATTGATGGAATCCTTGAACATTATGGAAAAGTATTAGAAAAAGAATTTCGTAAGGAGATTGTAAGTCGCGAAGGCGTTGGTGCTGCTGGGGGAATTCCTGCATCCTTTTTGGCACTTTTTAAAACGCAAATTAGACAAGGCATTGACATATTAATAGAATATTTACAATTAGATCAGTTGCTTCCTACGGTGGATTTCGTTATAACAGGGGAGGGGAAGCTAGATCATCAAACCCTTAATGGAAAAGTAATCAAAGGAATTTGTGAACTTGCCAATCAGCATCATATCCCGGTTGTGGCGGTTTGCGGAAATATTGAATTATCGAGAAATGAAATAAGAGAATTAGGATTATCCGCGGCTTTCTCAATATGTAAAGGACCGAGTTCGATAGAAGAATCAATGAAAGATGCAAAACAACTTGTGTTGGAACTAGTCGAGAATATCGCAGAGTTGCTGAGAATTTAAGTGTAACTGCACTGCTACTCTATCAAAGATTCATAGCAGTGCTCCTCCTATAAACAAAAAAAGCCACGAGACGCAGCTTTTTTCATGACTTATTTAGAAAAGCAGAATGAAGTTAAGTATCCTAAATAAAGAACAAGACCAATGGCAATAGTAATTGAGGCCATTCCTTATCCCTCCTTAATAGAAAACAATGGTCAATTCCCTAGTAATTTTACTATGAAAACTTAAATAAGGAAACCTTTTTCATAGAAAATCGTAAATAATGATAGTAGATTTGTATAGAAAGCTGGTGAGGTCCTTGAAAAAGTGGTGGCAAAAAGCACTCGTATTTACCGTTGCCTTATTAACATTAGGGTTCATTACGCCTGATCATTCCATTTGGGATGTATTAGAAAATGGACAAGACTCGAATCGAACGCCAAGTTCCGATTATAAAAATGTTGAAGAAGCAAATGAAAGTATTGAAGAATCTTATATAGAAGAAAGTAACGAGTCGATTGAATCAATTGATCCAATTGATTCAATTATTCAACTTGCACGTGAACAATCATACATAAAATTTGGTTCAAAAATTACGCCGGTGATTGAAGATGAATTCGAACAACAGATTTTCCCAAATATAGAAAGAATTATTTCTACTACCTTATCAAATTTGGATGATGAATCAAAACGTTATTTAACAATTTCTGAAAAACCGGGCGGAAATTATTCTGAAAAAATATTTCATATTACGGATGGTATAAGCGGAAAAGACTTACTTCGATTCCATGTTCGTACGGAAAAGCGTCCTCAAGAAGGATATTATTACAACTTCCATTATCATACTCACGAGGATCATTTTGCATCCCATCATACGATTGGGGATATTTACTATTCTAAAAATACTCCACCTAAATGGCTTTCTTAATATCCAATACCACCTAAAAATGGGTGGTATTTTTTTATTTTCAAAAATTGGGGATATATTGTCAAATATATCTTTTTTTCATTTTATATCCAATTTCTTAAAAAATAGGCTAAACAATACTACTATTATACCGATATACTTTTATGTCAAGGAGGTCTTTAGTAGTGTTGTTGAGCAACTTGATTATTAGGATAAATGGCGCTGTTGATGCATTAGATTATGGTACAGCTCGTAGATACATAGAGGAAAACTTTGATACTGTTTATGAAAATAGACATTTGCTTAACAGTAATGCTCGGGAAATTCTTTTATTTGTTCAGCAGAAATTTGAATCGGTGGAACAAACGTTAACAAAAGAAGAATTACATGCTATTACTGTCATTAATACTTATGCAAGTCGATTCGATATTAGCGGATTAAAGATATTTTTAAGAGAAAAAGAACAATTATTATTAAGGGAAAATACACTAAAAAATTTGAATAGCGATGCAAAAATATTGTTATCAAGTATGGGAATGATAAAATGAAATAGTTCCAATGAGGACATTTGGTAAAAGACAAATGGAGAAGCTGATTCGAGTTCATTGAATCAGCTTTTCGTTTTTTTATTGTTAATTTGTAAAGCAAAGGGTTGTTAAGTATATTGTATATAAAATAAGTCCGATACCAATTAAAAAATCTGCATCCATTATAATCCCTCCGATTGAAGATATGTTTAGAAAGTAATTATATGCAACATTTTACAAATCCATTCATTTTTCATTTGAAACCAATCTCTTTTCTTTTATGATATGATAAGAAAAGTTCTTTTTTCGATGACGCAATATTATTTCATAAATTGCTGTAAGTTTGGAAAAATGATTACGAACTAGAATTTTCATAGACGGGAGTGTATTGATATGCGCCATCCTGAGTATGCGTATTTAGATTTATTGCAACATATCTTAGATACGGGAGTGAAAAAAGAAGATCGAACAGGGACAGGAACAATCAGCATTTTTGGTTATCAAATGCGCTTTGATTTAAGCAAAGGTTTTCCATTATTAACTACGAAGCGCGTACCTTTTAAACTGATTGCTAGCGAATTGTTATGGTTTATTAAAGGTGATACAAATATTCGGTATTTACTCGAGCATAATAACCACATTTGGGATGAATGGGCGTTTAAAAAGTGGGTTGAATCAAGTGAGTATAATGGACCGGATATGACCGACTTCGGATTACGTGCAGCAAAGGATGAAGAGTTTGCAAAAGTGTTAGATGAGCAAATGAAAATCTTCCATGAAAAAGTACTAACGGATGATGAATTTTCAAAAAAATATGGTGAGTTAGGTCCGGTATATGGAAAACAATGGAGAAGTTGGCCTAGTGACAACGGTGAAACGATTGACCAATTAAAAAATGTGATTGAGCAAATTAAGCGAAATCCAAATTCCCGCCGATTAATTGTCTCTGCATGGAATCCAGCAGAAGTGGATGAAATGGCGCTACCACCTTGCCATACGTTATTCCAATTTTATGTGGCAGAAGGGAAATTATCATGTCAACTATATCAACGTAGTGCAGACGTGTTTTTAGGTGTGCCGTTTAATATTGCTTCTTATGCATTGTTGACGTATTTAATCGCTCATGAATGCGGACTTGAAGTAGGAGAGTTTATTCATAGCTTTGGCGATACACATATTTATTTAAATCATATAGAACAAGTGAAGGAACAGCTTTCTAGAGAACCGAAAGCCCTCCCGACGCTAAAAATTAATCCTGAGAAAAAATCGGTATTTGATATCGAGTTGGATGACTTGTCGATTGAAGGGTATGACCCACATCCAACCATCAAAGCGCCTGTAGCAGTTTAAGAGTAATAATGTATTTGATTTGATAAAAGCCACAAAAGAATGGAAAACTTCCATTACTTTGTGGCTTTGTTTGCTACAATTAAATATAAGAGAGAGAATTTGAAGGAAATGAGTTACGATCAAGTGTTATACACGATTTAAAGAAAAATCAAAAGGATTGTAATGAAGGTATAAAAAATGAATTGATAACATTAAGGATAATAAGGACTACAGTTAGATTACACAATTATGGATTTTTGATGGAGTAAATAGCTAGACAGTAGATATAAGAGAGAAGAATATTCTTTGTAAAATTAGAATATGATTCTATATTTTATTTACATTCAATGAAAAAATTTTTGAAATTGGGGTTGCATTATTTATATTAATTTGTTACATTATAAATCCAGTCGTTAATCCGACTAAAAAATATCAATAAATGATTTACATGATGAGTTGTAACATAATAATGATAGTTTCCCTTATCTGAATGAATAGCTATTAAAAATATAGTTGATAACAAAAGGGAACTGTGTTATAATATAAAAGTTGTCAAAAAATGACGAAATGAACCTTGAAAACTGAACAACAAAACGTTAATGCAATAAATTATCTAGTTGTTAACCCTCGTTAACAAACTAGATTCGGACATTAAATTTTGAGCAAATCAAATTTTCTTTTATGGAGAGTTTGATCCTGGCTCAGGACGAACGCTGGCGGCGTGCCTAATACATGCAAGTCGAGCGAACCAATTGAAAGCCTAGCTTTCATGAGGTTAGCGGCGGACGGGTGAGTAACACGTGGGTAACCTGCCCTATAGACTGGGATAACTCGCGGAAACGCGTGCTAATACCGGATAACACATCAAAGTGCATGCTTTGATGTTGAAAGATGGTTCTGCTATCACTATAGGATGGGCCCGCGGCGCATTAGCTTGTTGGTGGGGTAACGGCCTACCAAGGCGACGATGCGTAGCCGACCTGAGAGGGTGATCGGCCACACTGGGACTGAGACACGGCCCAGACTCCTACGGGAGGCAGCAGTAGGGAATCTTCCACAATGGGCGAAAGCCTGATGGAGCAACGCCGCGTGAGCGAAGAAGGTCTTCGGATCGTAAAGCTCTGTTGTAAGGGAAGAACAAGTGCAGTAGTAACTGGCTGCACCTTGACGGTACCTTACTAGAAAGCCACGGCTAACTACGTGCCAGCAGCCGCGGTAATACGTAGGTGGCAAGCGTTGTCCGGAATTATTGGGCGTAAAGCGCGCGCAGGCGGTCTCTTAAGTCTGATGTGAAAGCCCCCGGCTTAACCGGGGAGGGTCATTGGAAACTGGGAGACTTGAGTGCAGGAGAGGGAAGCGGAATTCCATGTGTAGCGGTGAAATGCGTAGAGATATGGAGGAACACCAGTGGCGAAGGCGGCTTCCTGGCCTGTAACTGACGCTGAGGCGCGAAAGCGTGGGGAGCAAACAGGATTAGATACCCTGGTAGTCCACGCCGTAAACGATGAGTGCTAAGTGTTAGGGGGTTTCCACCCCTTAGTGCTGCAGCTAACGCATTAAGCACTCCGCCTGGGGAGTACGGTCGCAAGACTGAAACTCAAAGGAATTGACGGGGGCCCGCACAAGCGGTGGAGCATGTGGTTTAATTCGAAGCAACGCGAAGAACCTTACCAGGTCTTGACATCCCGCTGACCGCTATGGAGACATAGCCTTCCCTTCGGGGACAGCGGTGACAGGTGGTGCATGGTTGTCGTCAGCTCGTGTCGTGAGATGTTGGGTTAAGTCCCGCAACGAGCGCAACCCTTGTCCTTAGTTGCCATCATTCAGTTGGGCACTCTAAGGAGACTGCCGTACAAATACGGAGGAAGGTGGGGATGACGTCAAATCATCATGCCCCTTATGACCTGGGCTACACACGTGCTACAATGGACGGTACAAACGGTCGCGAAGTCGCGAGACGGAGCCAATCCGAAAAAACCGTTCTCAGTTCGGATTGCAGGCTGCAACTCGCCTGCATGAAGCCGGAATCGCTAGTAATCGCGGATCAGCATGCCGCGGTGAATACGTTCCCGGGCCTTGTACACACCGCCCGTCACACCACGAGAGTCTGTAACACCCGAAGTCGGTGAGGTAACCCTTTCGGGAGCCAGCCGCCGAAGGTGGGACAGATGATTGGGGTGAAGTCGTAACAAGGTAGCCGTATCGGAAGGTGCGGCTGGATCACCTCCTTTCTAAGGATATTTACGGAAGCATTAGCGTTTTGTGTTCAGTTTTGAAGGTTTATGACCTTCAAAGTTATAGTGTTGTTCTTTGAAAACTGGATAAACGACATTGAAAGCAAGATATTTACTGTAAAGCGTAAACAACTAGGCTAACACGACGTAAATGCGACGTGGATTAAAAGCCGTAAGGGTTGCGAGACGCAAGCAAGACAAGGAAATGAGCGAGTGAGAACCGGAGTGTACTATATGCGTACATGAGGATTCGAACGAGCGAAATTGACGAAGTATTGCGCAGCGTATCGAAAACCGAAAAGGTTAAGTTGTTAAGGGCGCACGGTGGATGCCTTGGCACTAGGAGCCGATGAAGGACGGGACTAACACCGATATGCTTCGGGGAGCTGTAAGTAAGCTTTGATCCGGAGATTTCCGAATGGGGGAACCCACTGTTCGTAATGGAACAGTATCTTAACGTGAATCCATAGCGTTAAGAAGGCACACCCAGGGAACTGAAACATCTAAGTACCTGGAGGAGAAGAAAGAAAAATCGATTCCCTGAGTAGCGGCGAGCGAAACGGGAACAGCCCAAACCAAGAGGCTTGCCTCTTGGGGTTGTAGGACACTCTATACGGAGTTACAAAAGGATGGGTTAGACGAACCGTTCTGGAAAGGACGGCCAGAGAAGGTAAAAGCCCTGTAGTCGAAAATCCATCCTCTCCTGAGTGGATCCTGAGTACGGCGGAACACGTGAAATTCCGTCGGAATCCGGGAGGACCATCTCCCAAGGCTAAATACTCCCTAGTGACCGATAGTGAACCAGTACCGTGAGGGAAAGGTGAAAAGCACCCCGGGAGGGGAGTGAAAGAGAACCTGAAACCGTGTGCCTACAAGTAGTCAGAGCCCGTTAACGGGTGATGGCGTGCCTTTTGTAGAATGAACCGGCGAGTTACGATTACGTGCAAGGTTAAGCAGAAAATGCGGAGCCGCAGCGAAAGCGAGTCTGAATAGGGCGTTTTGAGTACGTGGTCGTAGACCCGAAACCAGGTGATCTACCCATGTCCAGGGTGAAGGTGAGGTAACACTCACTGGAGGCCCGAACCCACGCACGTTGAAAAGTGCGGGGATGAGGTGTGGGTAGCGGAGAAATTCCAATCGAACTTGGAGATAGCTGGTTCTCTCCGAAATAGCTTTAGGGCTAGCCTCGTGTGAAGAATACTGGAGGTAGAGCACTGTTTGGACTAGGGGCCCACCTCGGGTTACCGAATTCAGACAAACTCCGAATGCCAGCTATTTATACACGGGAGTCAGACTACGAGTGATAAGATCCGTGGTCAAAAGGGAAACAGCCCAGACCACCAGCTAAGGTCCCAAAGTAATCGTTAAGTGGAAAAGGATGTGGCGTTGCTTAGACAACCAGGATGTTGGCTTAGAAGCAGCCATCATTTAAAGAGTGCGTAATAGCTCACTGGTCGAGTGACGCTGCGCCGAAAATGTAACGGGGCTAAACGATTCACCGAAGCTGTGGATTCGTGCGTTGCACGAGTGGTAGGAGAGCGTTCTAAGTGCGTCGAAGTCAGACCGGAAGGACTGGTGGAGCGCTTAGAAGTGAGAATGCCGGTATGAGTAGCGAAAGATGGGTGAGAATCCCATCCACCGAATGACTAAGGTTTCCTGAGGAAGGCTCGTCCGCTCAGGGTTAGTCGGGACCTAAGTCGAGGCCGAAAGGCGTAGACGATGGACAACAGGTTGATATTCCTGTACCACCTCCCCGCCGTTTGAGTGATGGGGGGACGCAGGAGGATAGGGAATGCACGCCGTTGGTCGAGCGTGTCCAAGCAGCAAGGCGTGGAAGTAGGCAAATCCGCTTCCTAATACGCTGAGCTGTGATGGGGAGCGCGTTACGCGCGAAGTTCCTGATTTCACACTGCCAAGAAAAGCCTCTAGCGAGGCGGGAGGTGCCCGTACCGCAAACCGACACAGGTAGTCGAGGAGAGAATCCTAAGGTGAGCGAGAGAACTCTCGTTAAGGAACTCGGCAAAATGACCCCGTAACTTCGGGAGAAGGGGTGCTCATTGGGGTGCAAGCCCTGATGAGCCGCAGTGAATAGGCCCAGGCGACTGTTTAGCAAAAACACAGGTCTCTGCAAAACCGTAAGGTGAAGTATAGGGGCTGACGCCTGCCCGGTGCTGGAAGGTTAAGAGGAGGAGTTAGCGCAAGCGAAGCTCCGAATTGAAGCCCCAGTAAACGGCGGCCGTAACTATAACGGTCCTAAGGTAGCGAAATTCCTTGTCGGGTAAGTTCCGACCCGCACGAAAGGCGTAACGATCTGGGCACTGTCTCAACGAGAGACTCGGTGAAATTATAGTACCTGTGAAGATGCAGGTTACCCGCGACAGGACGGAAAGACCCCGTGGAGCTTTACTGTAACCTGATATTGAATTTCGGTGCAACTTGTACAGGATAGGTAGGAGCCGTAGAAGGGGGAGCGCCAGCTTCCCTGGAGGCGCCCTTGGGATACTACCCTGGTTGTACTGAAATTCTAACCCGCAAGCCTGATCGGCTTGGGAGACAGTGTCAGGTGGACAGTTTGACTGGGGCGGTCGCCTCCTAAAAGGTAACGGAGGCGCCCAAAGGTTCCCTCAGAATGGTTGGAAATCATTCGCAGAGTGTAAAGGCATAAGGGAGCTTGACTGCGAGACCTACAAGTCGAGCAGGGTCGAAAGACGGGCTTAGTGATCCGGTGGTTCCGCATGGAAGGGCCATCGCTCAACGGATAAAAGCTACCCCGGGGATAACAGGCTTATCTCCCCCAAGAGTCCACATCGACGGGGAGGTTTGGCACCTCGATGTCGGCTCATCGCATCCTGGGGCTGTAGTCGGTCCCAAGGGTTGGGCTGTTCGCCCATTAAAGCGGTACGCGAGCTGGGTTCAGAACGTCGTGAGACAGTTCGGTCCCTATCCGTCGTGGGCGTAGGAAATTTGAGAGGAGCTGTCCTTAGTACGAGAGGACCGGGATGGACACACCGCTGGTGTACCAGTTGTCTTGCCAAAGGCACCGCTGGGTAGCTATGTGTGGACGGGATAAGTGCTGAAAGCATCTAAGCATGAAGCCCCCCTCAAGATGAGATTTCCCATTGCATAAGCAAGTAAGATCCCTCAAAGACGATGAGGTAGATAGGTCCGAGGTGGAAGCACGGTGACGTGTGGAGCTGACGGATACTAATCGATCGAGGACTTAACCAATCATTTCAATGTCGTTATCCAGTTTTGAGAGAACAACCTCTCATATAGTGAAGTGACGATGGCGAAGAGGTCACACCCGTTCCCATACCGAACACGGAAGTTAAGCTCTTCAGCGCCGATGGTAGTAAGGGGCTTCCCCTTGTGAGAGTAGGACGTCGCTTCGCAAAAAGGCACCACAATAGTGGTGCTTTTTTATTGCAGAAATTGAAGCCCCTTACTACCAAGGACTGAAAGTCCGAACGGCGCGATACAGAAACCACATGCTAAACAAAAGTAAAATAAATATTTGAAGGAGACGAGAAGCACGGGGACCAAGAAGTTCAAGGAAGCGAGGCAGCCCGGAGCGGAGCGTACTATGTACGTGAGCACCGGACTGCCGAAGCTGACACAGAAATTCGCTGGTCAACGTGCTTCGGAGTTAGCGCCGATGGTAGTTAAGGGGTCCCCTTGTGAGAGATAGACGAGCGCTTCGCAAAAAGGCACCACAATAGTGGTGCTTTTTTATTGCAGAAATTGAAGCCCCTTACTACCAAGGACTGAAAGTCCGAACGGCGCGATAGAGAAGTGGCATTTAAAACGAAAGCAAAACAATTATTTGGAGGAGACGAGAAGCACGGGGACCAAGAAGTTCAAGGAAGCGAGGCAGCTCGGAGCGGAGCGTACTATGTACGTGAGCATCGGACCGCTAAAGCTGACGCAGAGATTCGCCGGTCAACGTGCTTCGGAGTCAGCACCGATGGTAGTTGAGGGGTCTTAGGGTGTTGAGAAAAAATATCGCTTGAGACAGTTAATACTTAAAATTTAATATGCATGAAACAATAAAAAACTAAGTTATAATGGAATATATTAGTTATTAATAAAATCTTTTATTGGTATCCGATTGAAAATTTTTAGTTTATCCACAGTGATAAATAATTTAGAATAATAAGGTGATTAACATGAAAAAAACACTTTATCCTGCAATTTTTGCGGCTATTACTGTGTTTTTAGTTAATGTGAACATTGTATATATTAATAATGATTTATCATTAAAAATCAAAATAATAGTAAATATGTTAGCAGCAACAATCGGAGCAATTTTAGGTGCAGTTGTTGTAAAAAGAGAAACAAGAATAGATAAATCAAAATGAATCCTTTCCATGAAACCTTTTGTATAATTAATTTGAACATTATGCAAAAATGACTAGTATGTATGAAGAAATTTTACTGAAAATCATGGAATCAAGGTAAAAATAAAATGAAATTTAAAATAGGAGAGAGAACATGATTTCACTAATTGTAGCACATGACAATAATCGAGTAATTGGATATAAAAATCAAATGCCTTGGCATTTACCTGGGGACTTAAAATATTTTAAAGAAAAAACAATGGGAAAACCAATTATTATGGGGAGAAAAACATTTGAATCTATCGGACGGCCTTTGCCTGGGAGAAGAAATATTGTGATAACTAGAAACAAAGAATATACTCATGAAGGGATTGAAGTGGTTTCAAGTTTCGATGAAGCATTGAAACTTGCGGGTGATGCTCAGGAGATCATGGTTATCGGCGGAGAACAAATCTTTAAACTTGCATTGCCGATTGCAGATCGATTGTATATTACACTTATTAATCATGAATTTAAAGGTGATACATACTTTCCGGCATACGGTGAAGAATGGAAAATCGTTTCATCAAGTGAAGTTTTTAAAGCCGATGAAGGATATACGTTTCAATATTTAGTTTATGAAAAAAAATAACCAGATGATTAAAGGAGCGTCTAAGAATTTGGCGCTCTTTTTGTAATTATGAAATTGTCAATTATCAAAATGGAACTTCAAAAAATCTACTTCTGAATAATATTTAATAATAGTATCTGTTAGTTTTCTAATATACTTTTCGTTTTACGATGTACTTTAACAAGTACATACTCTTTCCTCCACATTTGAGTAATAGCAATGAAACGTTCTCAACTTTTTGAACATAATGTTTTCATCTGCTTATTTCATTCCCTCATTTTCAGGTGTAGTAATATACCAAATAGAAACACCTACAACTTCAATTTTTCCCATTTTTCTATTGCTCCTTTTGGAGTGATATTGTCGATTGAAAAGAGTGGATAAGAAATTTATTGAACAAAATGATTGAAAGAAATATAATAAAAACAATTGAAAACAATCTTAATTTTTTCAAAATTTTCTCCTTCGTGTTTTAATTTTCTTCTTTAGGGTATTAAGGAATTTGATTCATCCATGACGGTGATGGTATGATTTTCACTATTTCATCATACATCATCATTAGTTTTGGAATGGAAACGTTTTTCAGAATATTAATATAATAATTTATTTTTCTAATAAAAATTTAGTATAAAACTATTCTATTACACATATTTTTAAAATATAGATATATTTAGTTGCTAAAAAGATAAAGGAGGACTCACAACATGTCAAAAGTTTTTACATCTTTTGATGAAGCCATCCAAGACTTGAAAGATGGGGATACCATTATCGTTGGTGGATTTGGATTATGTGGCATCCCTGAAAAAGCGATTGAAGCCATTTTAAGAAAGGGAACAAAAAATTTAACGGTTGTCAGCAATAACTGTGGAGTAGATGATTGGGGACTTGGATTGCTGCTTGCTAATAAGCAAATCTCTAAAATCATCGCTTCCTATGTAGGGGAAAATAAAACCTTTGAACAACAATTTTTAAATGGGGAAATTGAAGTTGAATTAACACCTCAAGGTACACTAGCAGAAAGAATTCGTGCTGGAGGTGCCGGTATTCCAGCATTCTATACAGCAACAGGAGTTGGGACACCTATTGCAGAAGGAAAGCCAACAAAAGTATTTGATGGAAAAACGTATATCGAAGAAAGAGCAATCGTGGGTGATTTTGCATTTGTAAAAGCATGGAAAGGCGATAAATTAGGAAACTTAGTTTACCGGAAAACAGCAAGAAACTTTAATCCTTTAGCTGCAATGGCTGGAAAAATTACGATTGCAGAGGTAGAAGAACTGGTTGAAGTAGGGGAATTAGATCCTGATCAAATTCATACGCCTAGCGTCTACGTTCAACGTATTTTAGTTGGCGACCACTACGAAAAACGGATTGAAAGAAAGACAACGCGAAAAAAAGAGGAGGTTTATTAAGATGACTCTCACAACTAGAGAGAAAATTGTGAAACGCGCTGTGAAAGAAATAAAAGATGGCATGAATGTTAATCTTGGTATCGGTATGCCGACGCTTGTCGCCAATGAAATTCCAAGCGATTATCAAGTTTTATTACAATCTGAAAATGGTTTACTTGGTATTGGTCCATATCCGACAGAGGATGAAGTGGATCCGGATTTAATAAATGCAGGTAAAGAAACGGTAACTGCTGTAAAAGGCGCAGCATTTTTTGATAGTGCTGAATCCTTTGCCATGATTCGCGGTGGACATATTGATTTAGCGATTTTAGGTGGAATGGAAGTGTCTGAAAAGGGTGATTTGGCTAACTGGATGATTCCAGGAAAAATGGTAAAAGGAATGGGCGGTGCGATGGATTTAGTGCAAGGGGCGAAACGCGTCGTTGTAATCATGGAGCACTTGTCCAAAAAAGGAGAGCCAAAAGTACGAAAAGAATGTACTTTGCCGCTTACAGGTCAAGGTGTAGTGGACCGTTTAATTACGGAATTAGCTGTATTTGATTTCACGGAAGAAGGAATGGTTTTAATAGAAAAATCAAAGGACATTTCCTTGGAAGAATTAAAGAGCAAAACAGAAGCTGAATATAGCATTTCACCAAATCTTATAGAGTGGTAAAAAATTTTTTGTTGAAATTTATATGTTTTATGTCATAAAATTCTAAGAAAATAAATATATTTCTATTAGCGCTTGGTTCAAACGTGAAACCGAAAGGCGGAAAAAAATGAAAAAATCAGTTAAAGAACGAATTTTAGAAACTTCATTGCACTTATTTCAGGAACATGGTTATCACGGAGTCACGGTAGATAAAATCGTCTTAGAAGCGGGAACATCGAAAGGCGGATTTTATCACAATTATAAGTCAAAAGATGAGTTGCTATATGAAATCCATGATGTATTTATTTCCTATGTGATAGAAAAAGCGGAACTTTCCTACACGGAGAATAAAACGCCGATTTCTAGATTATCCGCCATACTGAATTCATTCATTAAAGTTTTTGACATGTATAAACCGTACATTACAGTTTTTTACGAAGAAAGCGCTTATCTAAATCATGAATTTAAACAAGTTATCAATGAAAAACGAGATCGCTATCGAAAGTTGCTTGAAAAGGTGATTGTTGAAGGCCAAGAAAGTGGAGATTTTCGAAATGAATTGCCAGCCAATATTGTAACAATGGCGATAATCGGCATGATCAATTGGACTTACAAATGGTTTAAGCAAGATGGACCAATGACTATGGAAGAAATTACAGCCATTTTCAAAGATTTAATCCTCCGCTCAATTGTCACAGAGCAAGGATTGGTTGAAGCTAAACAATTAAATCAATTAATAGAATAACCATAGGTCAAAAACAAACCGACTAGTCGGTTTTAAAAATAGGGGGAAATGTTCATGAATTTCGAATTAACAAAAGAACAATTAATGATTCAAGAAATGGTAAGAGATTTTGCAGAAAAAGAAATTAAACCGTATGCAAGAGAACATGATGAAAATTCCACATTCCCAATTGAAACATTTAAGAAAATGGGTGAACTTGGACTACTAGGTATTCCGTTCCCGGAAGAATACGGCGGTTCAGGAGGAGACACGATTTCTTACGCGATTGCGGTTGAAGAAATCGGAAAAGCTTGTGGCGGTACAGGACTAAGTTACGCTGCTGCCATCAGTTTGGGTGCATCTCCTATTTATTATTTCGGAACAGAAGAGCAAAAGCAAAAATGGCTTGTTCCAATGGCGAAAGGAGAAACACTTGGTTCCTTTGGTTTAACAGAACCAAATGCTGGATCTGACGCAGGTGGTACTCAAACGAAAGCTGAACTAGTTGGTGATGAATATATCATCAACGGTGAAAAGCAATGGATTACGAATGCTGGATACGCTAGACAAGTAATTGTAACAGCTGTAACAGGTAAAAGAGAAGATGGAAAGAAAATCATCACATCTCTTATTGTTCCTACTGATGCTCCTGGCGTAAAAATTCGTTGCGATTATGACAAAATGGGTGTTCGTGCATCTAACACTTGTGAGATTGTATTAGAAAATGTTCGTGTACCAAAAGAAAACGTGTTAGGTGATCCGAAACGAGGATTTAGCCAATTCTTACAAACATTAGATGGTGGACGAATTTCCATTGCAGCTCTTTCTGTAGGGATTGCTCAAGCCGCTTATGAAAAAGCGTTGAAATATGCAAAAGAAAGATATCAATTTGGCCAACCGATTTCTAAATTCCAAGCCATTCAGTTTAAATTAGCTGACATGGCAATGGAAATAGAATTAGCTCGCAACATGGTATATAAGGCAGCATGGTTGAAAGACAACAATAAACCATTTGGAAAGGAGGCAGCAATGGCAAAACTTTTCGCATCGGAAATGGGCTTTAGAGTATGTAACCAAGCGATTCAAATTCACGGTGGCTATGGTTACATGAAAGAATACGATGTGGAAAGACATTTACGTGACATTAAATTAATGGAAATTGGTGAAGGAACTTCTGAAGTTCAAAGATTAGTAATATCTAGATTAATAGGTTGCTAAAAAAATTTGAAGGAGGAACTGAATGGCTGATCTTGTTTATAAAACTATTGGTCAATTGTTGGAGGAGCAAGCGGAGAAATATCCAAATAAGGAGGCAGTTGTCTATTCAGACCGAGACTTACGATTAACGTATAAAGAATTTGATGCTTGGTCTGATCAAGTAGCGAAAGCACTCATGGCCCTTGGAATTGAAAAGGGTGATCATATCGCCGTTTGGACAACAAACGTACCAGAGTGGGTAGCATTACAATTTGCTACTGGCAAAATGGGTGCTCCGCTCGTAACGGTCAATACAAATTATCGAACTGCAGAACTTGAATATTTATTAAAGCAATCCGATTCCAAAACGCTCATTTTAATTGAGCAATTTAAAGACCATCGCTTCATTGATACAGTTTACGAAATTTGCCCTGAATTAAAAACTTGTAAACCTGGGGAACTGAAATCAAAACGCTTACCGATGTTGAAAAATGTTATCATCATAAGCGAAAACCAATTCGACGGAGTATACAACTGGAGTGACGTCATTAAACTGGCAGATCAAGTGTCGGATGAAGAATTAGAACAAAGAAAAGCTTCTCTTCACTATGATGATGTCATTAATTTACAGTATACTTCCGGAACAACAGGATTCCCGAAAGGTGTTATGTTAACACATTACAATATCGTAAACAATGCCATTAATATTGCAGAAAGTATGAAGCTGACTAATGAAGATCGCCTATGTATTCCAGTTCCGTTCTTCCACTGTTTCGGATGCGTCATTGGAACATTGGCCATTGTAAGCGTTGGCGGTACGATGGTGCCGATTCAAGAATATAATCCAGTGGAAGTTTTAAAAACGGTGGAGAAAGAAAAATGTACTGCCTTACATGGTGTACCAACGATGTTTATTAGTGAATTGAATTTACCTAATTTTGATGAATTTGATTTATCATCACTACGTACAGGTGTAATGGCTGGTTCCAACTGTCCTGAAGAAGTAATGAAAGCTGTTATTCAAAAAATGAATATGAAAGATATTACGATTTGCTATGGACAGACTGAATCTTCACCAGTAATTACACAAACACGCACAGACGATCCATTTGATTTAAAAGTGGGTACAGTAGGGCGAGCTTTACCGAATGTGGAAGTAAAAATCATTGATCCAACTACTGGTAAAGAAGTGCCGCCTAATACGCAAGGTGAACTTTGTACGCGTGGCTATCACGTGATGAAAGGTTACTATAATAATCCAGATGCCACAAAAGAAGCCATTGATGAAGATAACTGGCTTCACACAGGGGACCTTGCTACAATGGATGAAAACGGCTATGTGCGAATTACAGGCCGTTTGAAAGATATGATTATTCGCGGTGGAGAAAATATTTATCCTCGTGAAATTGAAGAGTTTTTATATAAAAATCCAAAAATTTATGACGTACAAATCGTTGGTGTGCCAGATGAAAAGTATGGAGAAGAAGTGGCTGCATTTATCATCTTAAAGCAAGGTGAAACAGCAACGGAAGATGAAATTCGCGAGTTTTGCAATGGAAAAATTTCTAAACATAAAATTCCTAGATATATCTTCTTCGTAGACCAATATCCAATGACAGCATCAGGAAAAATTCAAAAATATAAGTTGAGAGAACAATTTACTGCAAAACTTGTACACTAGTAGGAAGGAGAAGTATGCCGATGTTTAAGAAAATATTAATTGCAAACCGCGGAGAAATTGCTAGAAGAATTATTCGTACCTGCAAAAAATTGAATATTCGTACAGTAGCGGTCTATTCGGAGGCAGATCGTGAATCCCTATTCGTTCGAGAAGCCGACGAAGCGTATGAAATTGGTAAACCCCCTGTTTCTTTAAGTTATTTAAATATTGAAAAAATAATAGAAGTTGCTAAAAATGCAAATGTCGATGCGATTCATCCTGGTTATGGCTTACTTTCTGAAAATCCGAATTTTGCAAAACGATGTGAAGAAGAAGGCATTGTTTTTATCGGACCGAAACATGACGTAATCGCTGCAATGGGAAGTAAGTTAGAAGCAAGGATTAAAATGAAAGAAGCAGGGGTACCAATTATCGAAGGGGTAGACGTTGCTATTGAAAACGTAGAAGAAGCAGTCAAAATAGCAGATCAAATTGGCTATCCGTTAATGTTAAAAGCTTCTAGCGGCGGCGGTGGCATCGGCATGCAACGAATTAATAATAGCGATGAACTTTCAAAAGCCTTTGAAGGCAATAAAAAGCGAGCACAGTCTTATTTTGGTGACGGCACGATGTATATTGAAAAATACATTGAAAATCCTCACCACGTAGAAGTGCAAATTATCGCCGATGTACATGGAAATGTAGTACCGCTTTTTGAACGAGAATGTTCAATCCAACGTCGAAATCAAAAAGTGATTGAGGAAGCACCATCTCCAACAATTTCAGATGCAACGCGAGAAAAAATGTTAGAAGCAGCTGTTCAGGCAGCGAAGTATATTGGCTATACTAATGCTGGAACTTTTGAGTTTTTAGTAGATGACAAAGAAAATTTCTATTTCTTAGAAATGAATACTCGATTGCAAGTGGAACATCCTGTAACGGAAGAAATTACGGGAATTGACCTTGTAGAACAACAAATTCGGGTTGCAGAAGGGTTGCCGTTGGAGATTTCGAAAGATTCAATCAAGATGAAAGGACATGCGATTGAAGCGCGAATTTATGCCGAAGATCCAGTAACGTTTTATCCTTCACCGGGGACAATTACTTTACTGGAATTGCCTGAAGGGGAAGGAATTCGAAACGATTGTGCTGTTGAATCAGGATCAGCGGTTACGCCATTCTATGACCCGATGATTGGCAAATTGATTTGTTTCGGTGAGACGCGCGAAAAAGCATGTGAACGTTTAGTTGAAGCATTGAAACAATACAAACTAGAAGGAATTAAGACAAATATTCCAATGCTTATTAAAATTGCAAGTCACGAAGAATTTAGAAAAGGTAATATTACTACAAGTTTTGTAGATGAATATTATCTACCTGAATTTCAGGTTAAGTAAGTAAATTTAAGCTGTTCAATGATAATAGCTTTTCTTTCCATCATTGAACAGCTATTCAATATTTTTCATTTAGTTAGTAATAATATTTGGAGGGATTATGATGACAGTAGTAAAAGCAAATATGGCAGGAACAGTTTGGAAAATTGTTGTATCTGAAGGGGAACAAGTACAAGAAGGACAAGATGTTGTAATTTTAGAATCAATGAAAATGGAAATTCCGATTGCTTCTGAAGCAGCAGGAGTTGTGAAAAAAATCTTTGTTCAAGAAGGCGATTTTATTAACGTAGATGATGACATTTTAGAAATCGAATAGGGTGAAAAGGATGCATCTTCCAACGAAAGTGACAATTAAAGAAGTTGGTCCAAGAGATGGATTGCAAAATGAATCCAAGTTCATTGAGACACAAGACAAAGTGGATTGGATCAACTTATTAAGTAAAACAGGATTAGACTATATTGAAGTATCCTCCTTCGTTCATCCGAAGTGGATTCCACAATTAGCTGACAGTGAGCAAGTATTAAAGTCAATCAATCGAGAAAAGGGAGTAACGTATGCTGCCTTAGTTCCGAATATTCGCGGGCTTGAGAGGGCTTTAACTTGCAACGTAAATGAAGTCAGTGTGTTTATGTCCGCTAGTGAAGACCATAATAAAAGCAATATTAATAAAACGATTGATGAGACGTTTCCTGTATTAAAAGAAGTTGTGGATGAAGCGTTAAAAGCAAATGTAAAAGTGCGCGGATACGTTTCAACGGTGATTGCTTGTCCTTATGATGGACCTGTTTCACCAGAACAGGTGTTAAAAGTAGTGGACCGATTAGCGGAAATGGGAGTTTATGAAATTTCATTAGGAGATACAATTGGCGTCGGGGTTCCAACGCAAGTGGAAAGTTTACTTTCTACATTATTAAAACACTTCCCATCAAATCTATTTGCCATGCATTTCCATGATACGAGAGGTACGGCTCTCGCAAATGTAGTGAAATCTTTAGAAATGGGTATTACGACATTCGATAGTTCAACTGGTGGGCTTGGTGGATGTCCATATGCAAAAGGAGCATCAGGAAATGTTTCCACTGAGGATTTATTATACATGCTTTCTGCCATGAACATCGAAACTGGCGTTAATCAAGAAGCACTGATCGAATCAGCATTTTTCATTGAAGAAAAAATTGGTAAGAAATTAGTTTCAAAGCAAATGGAAATTGCAAGAAATGAAAGGAGCGCTAACGTTGACAACGCTCGTACAGTTTAACGAAATCGAAAAGGGCATTGGTCTCATTACGTTAAATAGGCCAGAAGCAGCAAACGCGATGTCCATTCAATTATTGACGGACCTCAATGAATGTTTGGATGAGGTTGCTAAAAATCGAGAAATTCGTGTTGTATTAATTACCGGCAGTGGTGATAAAGCCTTTTGCGCTGGGGCAGACTTAAAAGAGCGCAAAAATATGAACGAACAACAAGTTCGTGAAACAGTAAGACTCATTGGCAGTACGGTCAATCGAGTAGAAGCTCTGCCACAACCAGTCATCGCTGTTTTAAACGGCGTTGCTTTCGGCGGCGGATTGGAATTAGCTCTAGCGTGCGATCTTCGCATTGCCAGCAGTGAGGCAAAAATGGGCTTAACGGAAGTTTCCTTAGGCATTATTCCAGGTGCTGGTGGTACGCAGCGTTTACCTCGTTTAATTGGTCTTGGAAAGGCGAAAGAATTAATTTATACAGCAAGAAGAATTACAGCAAGCGAAGCCCTTGAAATCAATCTCATCAACGAAGTCGTTGAAAAAGAAGATTTACTAAAAAGAGCGACAGAACTGGCTAGAGAAATTGCCAAAAATGCACCGTTATCACTTATTCAAGCAAAGATTGCCATTAATAAAGGGATTGAAGTCGATTTAACAACGGGATTAAAAATCGAAGAACTTGCATATAACGAGTTGCTATACACTGAAGACCGTATGGAAGGTTTAGTAGCATTCCAAGAAAAAAGACAACCTCAATATGTAGGAAGATAACTTAATTTACGCTTTCAGAGCCAAAGGAGGATTCATTCATGGGTGATACGGTAACAAAAAAATCCCACGCAGATTTAATAGAAGAAATTAAAAAAGGTGGACATGAGAAATACCATCAAAAAAATAAAGAGCAAGGGAAATTATTTGTACGCGATCGACTTAAATTGCTTTTTGATGAGGATGTATTAATTGAAGATGGCATATTTGCAAACGTAATGGCGGGAGATTTGCCGGCAGATGGAGTTGTAACTGGGATAGGCAAAATCCATGGACAAACAGTTTGTTTTATGGCCAATGATTCAACGGTAAAAGCAGGATCATGGGGTAAAAGAACAGTTGAAAAAATCTTGCGCATTCAAGAAACTGCTGAGAAACTAGCTTGTCCAATCATTTATTTAGTTGACTCTGCAGGAGCTCGTATTACTGACCAAGTGGAAATGTTCCCAGGAAGAAGAGGAGCGGGGCGCATTTTTTATAACCAAGTAAAGCTATCGGGTAAAGTACCTCAAGTATGTTTATTATTTGGTCCATCTGCAGCAGGTGGCGCCTACATTCCGGCATTCTGTGATGTGGTCATCATGGTGGATGGTAATGCATCCATGTATTTAGGTTCTCCTCGAATGGCTGAAATGGTAATTGGTGAGAAAGTAGATTTAGAAACAATGGGCGGAGCAAAAATGCATTGCTCTGTATCTGGTTGTGGAGACGTTCTTGCAAAGACGGAAGAAGAAGCGATTGAATACGCAAGAAAATATTTAAGCTACTTCCCAAATAATTATCGCGAAAAACCTCCAGTACAAGCACCAAAATTGCCAGCTCAATTCGAAAAAACAATTGAGGAGATCATTCCAAAAAATCAAAACGTACCTTTCAATATGTATGATTTAATTGATCGAATCATTGATGAAGGTTCGTTCTGTGAAGTGAAAAAGCTGTTTGCAGCAGAACTCATTACTGGTTTTGCGCGGATTGATGGACAAGCGGTTGGAATTGTAGCGAACCAACCGAGAGTCAAAGGCGGAGTATTATTCCACGATTCTGCTGATAAAGCGGCTAAATTCATCAACCTATGTGATGCTTTCCATATTCCATTAATCTTCTTGGCGGACGTACCAGGATTTATGATTGGTACTCAAGTGGAAAGACAAGGAATCATTCGCCATGGAGCAAAAATGATTTTTGCGATGAGTGAAGCGACAGTTCCAAAAATTACAATCATTGTGAGAAAAGCATACGGTGCTGGATTATATGCAATGGCAGGTCCTGCTTTTGAACCTGATTGTGTGATTGCATTAACAACAGCGCAAATTGCAGTTATGGGACCTGAAGCGGCAGTGAATGCGGTTTATGCGAATAAGATAGCTCAACTGCCAAAAGAAGAACAACAAGCATTTATTGAAGAAAAACGAAATGAATATCGTGAAGAAATCGATATTTATAAGTTAGCTTCAGAATTAATCGTGGACGATGTCATCGAGCCAAATGAATTGCGTCAAGTATTGACTGCAAGACTTCATGCTTATTCTTCAAAATATCTCGTATTCTCAGAGCGTAAACATGGAGTAAGTCCAGTATGATAATGGAAAAAAGTGCGACTATTTCGCACTTTTTTCTTTTTGATGAATGGCCATTATTTTATTCGAGTTGACTATTTCCATTTAAGTTTGGGTGTATATGCTTAATGCACTTTCTTTAAGTTGAATGGCAATTAAAAGGATTCATTTGGCCAATATTCAATTTGAATTGACTATTATCGGAGCGGCTGTGACTATTATCCGCTTCATAACCATCTCATTTTTATTGGTTGGCTATTAAATGAATCTATTTGGCTAATATCTGATTTAAAATGACTATTATCGAGGCGACTTTGACTATTATCCGTTTCATAACCATCTCATTTTTAATGGTTGGCTATTAAATAGATTTATTTGGCTAATATCTGATTTAAAATGACTATTATCGAGACGACTTTGACTATTATCATAGCGGATTTGGTTAATATCCGCTTCATTGCAGTCTCATTTTAGTTAATTTGCTATTAGATGAATTCATTTGGCCAATATCTGATTTAAAATGACTATTATCGGAGCGGCTTTAACTATTATCCCCCTCATCATCTTTTTGTTACAAATAAACCGCCACACAAACCACCATACACGTACATCCTGCGATGACAAATAAATGCCAAATTGCGTGATTATAAGGAAGTTTTCTCCAAGCATAAAAAATGGAACCTATTGTGAAAAACAATCCTCCGGCAAGAAGTACAATAAAACCTTCTAACTGTAAAAATGCATAGAGCGGTTTAATAGCAAACATAATAAGCCATCCCATTGCCAAATATAATATTAAAGAAAAAGTTTCAAATTGGTGAATAAACAAGCATTTAAACACAATTCCAAACAAGGCAATGGACCAAATAATACATAATAGTACAAGTCCAAGTGTCCCGTTTACAGCAATCAACAAAAACGGAGTATACGTTCCTGCAATTAATACATAGATCGAGGAATGATCGAGAATGGAGAAAAACTTTTTATATTTTTCCGGCATGCTATGTAATAAAGTGGACATACAAAATAACACAATTAACGATGCACCAAAGACGGAGTAGGAAATAATTTGTACGACGCTTTCATTATGCACAGCCAATAATATTAACAAAACACAAGCAGGAATACTTAAAAGTAATCCAATTCCGTGAGTGATGGCATTCCAAAATTCTTCTTTCCAATTTTTGTAATCAATTTGATGGATATTGTTCATCTTATCACTCTCCTAATAATGAATAGGTTACATGAATACATTTCAATACAACACTATCATTTGTCACATATTTCAAATACCCATGAAAGTTATGACAGTTGTCATCTTTACAACCGGGATCATCACTTTATATAATAATTCAAATTAGCTAGAGGAAGTGTGCAAGTGGGAAAGATTCATATTGTGACGGATTCATCAAGTGATATTTCAAAAGAAGAGGCGTTAGAAAAAGATATCCATATTGTTCCTCTGACGGTGCACATTGATGGAAAAACATACGTTGATGGGGTGGAGATTCATCCTGAACCATTTTTAGACATGATGGATCAAGCAAAGGAATTACCGAAAAGTTCACAGCCAGCGCCAGGCCAATTTGCAGAGATTTATGAAAAATTAGGAAAAGATGGCGATGAAATCATTTCAATACACGTTGCTGGCAATTTAAGCGGCACATTAAGCTCAGCTCAACAAGGAGCACAAATCGCCAATGCAAAGGTAACCATATTTGATTCACAATTCATCGCCTCTGCATTAGCAATCCAAGTGCGGGAAGCGGTGCGGATGAGAGAAGTTGGAGCTTCTGTCCATGACATCATCGAAAGGTTGAAAGAAGTTCGCGTTAATACTAAAATGTATATTTATTTAGATACGCTAACGAATCTTGTCAAAGGTGGCCGAATAGGGAAGGGAAAAGCACTATTAGGCTCATTATTGAACATTAAACCTATTGCTATATTAGAACAAGGTGAGTATCTACCTGTTGCCAAAGTAAGAAGTTATAGTCAAGTGGTAAAATATATGTTTAAAGAGTATATAAAACATACTACAGGGAAACAGGTCAAATCGATCTGCATCTCTCATGCAGGTGGGATGGAAAATGTAGGAGCACCGTTAAAAGAACTGATTGAACAATCGGGCTTTTGCGATATTGAAGTAACGGTTACTTCCCCAATCGTTAGTACTCACGCCGGTCGAGGAGCCATTGCATTAGTGTTTTTTGCAGAATAACTAAATATTGGAATCGAAGTGTCAACAACCTGTTCGAAGGGAGTAGACACTTTTTTTATGTTTATAAGCGTATTCTTTTATTAAATTTTCCAATCAACTTATAATAAATATTACAAATGCATGTATATTTAATAGAGTTTGATGCATACTAAAAGATTAGTGCTGATAGAACCATTTGTAAGATTGAATAGGAGTGTCAGATGAATGAATGTTTGGAAAGTCGCCTTTTTTATATTATCAGGTTCCATTGTATTATTATTGGCATTCGTAATTTACTGGGCGACTTCATCTGTGGAAACAGCAATCCCTTCTCCTAAAGAAACATCTCTTAAACCTTCAGATAGTGTCCTATATGTTGAAACGACAGCGGAAGATTTTGAAAAAATGGCCATTAAATATTTAGCGCAAGAATTAAAAAATTCGTCATTACCGGTGGATATAGAGATAAATGATGCCATTCAGATTTCCAGTGAGATTATTGCATTTGGGATTACTGTACCTGTTTCCATGAAATTCGAACCAGTTGTCAATGAACATGGCAATATTCATTTAGTTCAATCAGAAGTGAATGTAGGGAGTTTAAATCTCCCTTCTTCAATGGTATTGAAGTTAATGAATGAAGCCATTGATTTTCCTGAGTGGATGATTATACGACCTGATGCACAAGAAATATTTGTGGATTTATCAAACTTATCGCTTTCTTCTGGTGCAAGGGTGAAAGCAAAAGAAATTGATTTGAAAAATAATCGAATACTATTAGAAATCGTGATTCCAAATGAATAGGAGTGAACAAAATGCCAACGGAACTAGCCACATTTGCTGGAGGATGCTTTTGGTGTTTAGTCAAGCCGTTTGATCAACTAGAAGGGATTGAAAAAGTCGTTTCCGGATATACAGGGGGACATGTGGTAAATCCCACATACCAACAAGTTTGTTCCGGGACAACGGGTCATGTAGAAGCAGTACAAATTACCTTTGATCCAGCAGTTTTTCCATATGAAAAATTAGTGGAGATTTATTGGACATTAATTGATCCGACTGATCCGGGAGGACAATTTTTTGATCGAGGGGAGTCTTATACTACGGCTATTTTTTATCATAATGAAGAGCAGCGAAAAATTGCAGAACAATCTAAAAAGCGTCTAGAAGAGTCGGGAAAGTTTGATAAACCGATTGTCGTAAAAATTCTTCCAGCAAAACCATTTTATCCAGCTGAAGAATATCATCAAGATTATTACAAGAAAAACCCGCAACATTATGAACGGTATTTTATCGGTTCTGGTAGAGCTCAATTTATTAAACAACATTGGGGGGATATGAATGAATAAAGAAGAACGATTGAAACAGTTAACACCAATGCAATATTATGTGACGCAACAAAATGGGACTGAACCGCCTTATCAAAATGAGTATGACCAACATTTTGAAGAGGGGATATATGTTGATATCGTTTCCGGCAAACCGCTATTTAGCTCAAAAGATAAATTTGATGCAGGGTGTGGTTGGCCAAGTTTTGCAAAGCCAATCGACGGGGATGAAATCGTTGAAAAGCTGGATTTATCCCATGGTATGCGCCGGATTGAAGTACGAAGCAAAACGGCAGATTCTCATTTAGGTCATGTATTTCCTGATGGGCCGAGAGCGTTAGGTGGGCTTCGTTATTGCATCAACTCAGCAGCTCTCCGATTCATACCAAAGGAGAAATTAGAAGAGGAAGGTTACGGAGAGTATTTGAAGTTATTTGAAGATTGATCATGCTTTCGTAAAAATGATGATCCGATAAACTAGTACGGATCATCATTTTGTTTACTATGAAAAGTGAAGGGTTAATTGTTATGTTCTGTGTCTAGCGAGTTCTTGTAAAAGGTTCTTCCAGCTTTTAATTTTTTAACCTTTACATTGACTTCTTTAATTGAATCTTCTGTTAAAGGAATGACACCATTTTTCTCAAGTTCATTCCATAATTTAACATTCTTTCTGTAAAGGATTTCAGAAAGGCGGTACACATCTAGATTTTTTTCTAATCCTATCTTATACGTTTGAAGTACTTCATTTTTGATTGCCTGTTCAACAGATTCTCTTAATTCTTTCTCCGTAGTATTTACATTAAAGCTGCTCATGATTGAATTCACTGAAATATCGATTTGAAATCTTACGTTATTTCCGTTTACTATTGGCGTAATTTTTACTTTATGATTTCGATTCGTAAATGTGATGTTGCTTCCTTTCAGATTGGTTGTAATATTACTTGCGATGGTTTCCTTTGATATCCATTGCAATCCATTTGCTTCTTCTTTTATTAAATAGCCGTGAAATTCACTAGGAGTAACAAGTGCTACTCCTTCAATTTGGAAAGAAGAATCATTTCCTTGTTCTGTAATCCAAGATTCCCCAATAGTGATATACGGAATTTTCGCTAAGTAATTGGGTTCATTTAATTGAATTATCAATTTACGGACATTTAATGGTTCGATATAGGAATCTTGTTCATATGAGTTTAGCGGATTGGCTAGTTTCGTCAGTGTAATTGATTTTTTCAACAGGGGTGTTTCGAGAAAAAATTGTTCGATTGGCTGGTCCGTTGCATAAATCCAAGTTTGATAGCGAGTATTCAAATATCTTGTAAATGAATTGAGCACCTCATTTAATTTTCCGTGTATCAACATATCTTCACTAAAAATCATGAAGGTTAAATGACCAAAAAATAATTTTTCATCAACGCTTTTATAGAGATTGGCAAAAGCTTCATTCACCGTTTTTCCTGTACTAAATCCCACTTCTGATTGCATGACGTCTTGATCGATTTGTTCGGATCTTGCCACATTGGCAAAGCTAATGATTTGAATATACACTTGATATTCTTGATTTTTATAATCAATACCCACTCCATGCACATAGAGTATTCGTTCATTTTCCTCCGAATCCCAACAACCTGAAAGTAAGATAAGACTTGCTATCACGAATAAATATTTGAGATATCTCATTTTTTTCCCTCATTACTAGTTCTAGAGTTATCGGTAGTTCTTAACATTTGAGGTCTTTGTTTATAGTGGTTTTTGGATAATCGAATTAAAGATTTTCCTAGGGATGCCCAGCTTAAATCAGCAGCAAAATTTAAATAAGGAACACCAAAAACGCGGATGTTTGCTAAATATAATATGAGCAAATAAATACATAGGAAAAATCCGAACAGACCAAAGAAAGAAGTGATGATAATAAAAATAAATCGAATAATTGAAATAATCGTTAATAACGATTGATTGGCAATGGTAAATGTAGCTACAAAAGATAATGCAATTATAACGAGCATTGCAGGACTTGTAATACCAGCACGGATGGCGGCATCTCCTATAATTAAGCCACCTACAACGCTAATGGTACTACCAATTGCCGTTGGAAACCTCATACCAGCTTCTCGAAACATTTCAAACATTAACAGTAATATGATCATTTCCAAGGCTGCAGGGAAGGGTAATCCTCGATTCGATACGACGACTGTTGCCAGAAGTTGTAAGGGTAATTGATTAGGATGAAAAGTCGTAAGTGCAAGCCAAAAGGCAGGGAGTGAAATACCCATAAAAACCCCAATTAACCGCATTATTCTTTCAAAAGCACCAAATAAAACTGGATATTCAAAATCTTCACCGGTTTTTAATAGAAAAGGAAAGTTTACGGGTGTAATGATGGCATAACTAACGCCATCCACCAGAATGACAAATCGCCCTCTTACTAAAGATTGAATAGCAAAATCAGCTCGTCCTGTATCATTTGTCCATGGCATTAACCATCTTTTACCTTTAAAATGTTCCATTAATGAATCGCCATTTAAAATGATATCGGTGTTAATATTATTAATTTGTTTTTTGATTTCTTTGAGGATTTCCTTATTGGCAATATCATCAATATATAAAATGGCGACCGTTGTTTTCGATCTTTCACCAACAATCGTTTTTTCAACACATAGAGATTTTGTAGGGAGACGTTTTCGAATTAATGCGATATTCGTTGCAATATTTTCGATGAAATTATCGCGTGGACCTTTTACGAGTACTTCCATTTTTGTTTCTTCAGGTTTGCGATTCGGCTTTTTTGCAATATTGCATGAAAGCAATAATTGGTAATCATTTATAAAAAGTATTAACTTTCCTGTAAAGACTTCTGAAGCAATGTCATCGATTTTTTCAATTTTTTTTAAATCAGGTAAGGTCAATGTTAACCATTTGATTTCATTGGAATTGTTTGCTTTTTCTATATGCTTTTCCAATGTTGGTAAAATAAATGAAAATATTAGTTGTTGATCAATCATCTCTTCACAAAAAATGAACGTCAATTTTATCTTTTGAATTTCAAAATGATGAAAGATGACATCTTCAGTTTTTTTAAATAGCTCCTTTAGTGTTAGAAGATTTAGGGAAGAACCATCAAAGTCCACTTGAGATCCCTACTTTCATTTTAAATTTTGCTGTTTGGGGGAAGTGCGGGCCGTTTTTCGATTCGATAACATGCCGACTAGAATTAGTAGAATCGATAATAGAAAAATGAAAACAAATGTAAAGTAGAGAAAATAATAATTATTGATTCTCAAAAATGTTTCATCTTGGATTAGGAATAATGCAAAAGTTAGGATAACAAATGGAGGCATCATGTATAACCAAATTTTCTTATATTGTCCTGTGAAATTTAGTATGTCACAAACGATAAATAATATGATGCCGATACGAATGAATGTTCCTGAGAGCCATTGATAGACAGATAAAAAATCCATATGTTCAATAAATCGACCAAGTGTCACTAATGCCCATTCTTCATAAGCAGGGTAATGTTGTCTAGCAGCTTCTTCAGGTCCAAATTCAACGATGGCACCAATTAATGGTCCAAGGGTTAAACCGGTGAAACAAAAAATAATGATTGCAATGTGATACCATTTCATTGGGTTTTTATAATAATGTTGAATGAAAATGAGCAAAAATAACTCAATAAATCCTGATGCAGCAAAAATCATGGAATGTATGACGGGAGCAATACCATGTTCTAATATAGGAAATAATAATTCATAATTTTTTACTTGAAGATTCGTAAATGATGCGTAAAAGCCAAAGATAATCACAAAAAATAAAATAATTGTATTGACACTCACAATCGTTTGAATATTAGTAGAAATTAATAAGAAACATACAATGATATATAAAAGTATTAATAATGGAATGGGTGTGTTTTCTAAAAAGGTTGAGGACATCCAAAGAATCGTTTCTCTTAAAGTAAATGCAGCAAGGGAATATAAGAAAATAATGAAAATATACAGTATGATTTTCGATGTTTTTTGACCTAATTTTTCAGCAAGCCATACTTTTATGGGTTTTAGTTGTGATTTCTTTTGTATATATAGAATCCATAGTAACCATGGAAATAACGTAATACTCGTAAGAATGACAGATATCCATCCATCGCGTTTAGCGGTTTCTAAAATTGGCGAAAGAATCGTTACATGATTTTTTAAGCCGATAGAGGTTAAACATATAAAAATAACGTGCAAAATACTGATTTTAAATGTATTGTTCACATCTTCATCTCCTACATGATTTCTATCTATGAAAAGTCTAACCAAAAATAAAAAAAATTCGCTATCTACATGGTAAATAGCGAATTTTTTTATTTTTGTTAAAAGTCCATTTTATATTTTGAACTCGCTAACTAGATTTCTTAAATCATCAGCCTGTTTTGCAAGCTCTACCGCGCTAGCATTGATTTCTTCCATCGCAGCAGACCCTTGCATGGCTGCTTGGGCTGATTTTTCCGTTGCAATACTTGTGTTTTGACTGAGAGCATTGACTTCTTGGAAAGATGTTGTCAAGTCATTGACAATTTTTAAAGTAGAACTAATCTTTTCAACCATCGAAATAATAATATTTGTTGTCTTATTTGTTTGAGATAGGATGCCATTTAATACTTCATTTGTTTCATTCGTTACTTCCACACCGCGAGAAATGGATTCTACGCCTTTTGCATTTTGCATGACAATCGTATTAATTTCATCTTGAATAGAATGAACAATTTTTGCCACTTCTTTTGCTGCTTCTTGCGATTGGATGGCGAGTTTCTTCACTTCATTACTTACTACTGCAAAACCTTTTCCATGTTCTCCAGCACGAGCAGCTTCAATTGCTGCATTTAAAGCAAGCAAATCTGTTTGTTCTGCAATAGCTGTTATCGTTGAGATGATGGATGTGATATCTTTTGATTTTTGTCCTAGGGCTTCAACTGTTGAAGTAGTGTTTTTCATCGTGTCTTCAATGAAATGAATGACATTTGTCGAATCTTTTACTGATTGGCTGCCGTTTTGAGCAGCTGATTGCATTTCTTTTGCTGCTTTTTGAACTTCATATGCTTCATCATTTAATTCAACCATTGACTGTTCAAGTGCTTTCATTTTTAATGCAGCTTCATTCATTCGTTCGATTGTCGAGCTGGAATCATTTGCAATATCATGGGTAGAACTTGCAATTTCATCAATTGATTTTGCATTTTCTTCTGCTAATGCCATTAATTCTTGAGAACTAGATGAAACATGCTCAGCTAAGCTGGCCACTTTTTTTACTAATTTTGAAATTGATTCGATTAACAAGTTTGTGGAGTGGGCAATTTCAGCAAATTCATCTTTTGTCGCTACTTTCACCCGTCTCGTTAAATCTCCTCCAGCATGGGCGATATCAAGAATGGAATGATTAATTTTCGCTGTATTGATTCGAATAGAACGGAATAACAGATAACTAAAGAAAACAGCGATAAACAATGAAAATGATGATAGACAGATGAAGGCGATGCGCGAGAATTTTGCAAATTTTTCGATTTCTTTGATCGTTTTTTCGTTTTTGTCTTCTAATAAATGCAACAACTCATCAGCATGTTTTTCGATATTATTTTTAATGGCAGGTCCTTCACTTCTTTCCATTAAACGAACGGCTTGTTCATAACTGTAATATTGTCTTGTTTCAATAATTCCTGTAGATGCGTACAAATATGAGCGAAAAAATTGTTGAATGTAACTGACAAGCTGGAATTCTTCCGGGCGATGTTCAAAGTTTTTGCTAAGTTCGTTGAGTTGATTTTCAATTAATTGCTTTGTTGTATTATATTTATTTAAGTTTCCTTCATCCCCGTAAATGAGAAACGCTTGTTCAAAAATCGTCAAATTCGCAATGTCATTTGCTAATTGATTGATTTCCCTTTGTTCCTTTAAGTTTACTTCTGCAAAATGATTTAAGTTTTGTTGTAGTCTAGTTATGTTAATATAGGATAGAATAAGCATGATAACGATAATTGTAATGAGTATTGCATAGGTCAGTACAATTCGACCACGAATTGTGTGATAGAAACGGCCTTTCGTAGGACTTTTCGTTTGGTGTTTTTTCCCTTTTGCTTGAACTTTTTTTGTGGATTGATTATTCATTTTCTGTACTTTTACGGTCATTTTTGTAAACATCCCCTTTAAAAAATGCTGTTTCCATGTATTGCTATCTTCAAATCTATTCTACTATAAAATGTTAAAAAGTCCTACATAAATTTAACTAGATAGGCGGGAGGTACTGAATGAGTCAAAGTTTTTATCAATTTGTCCTTTCTTATCGTGGAGGAGATCTATCGGATCCAAAAACTCGGTTTGCTGAGAAAATGTTTCAAGATCACAGTTTTCCCAAAATTAGCCGTTCTTTTGAAGAGCTGTCCAGTTACATTGAAACATTAGCAGATGATGATTTATCCACGAATGCTTTTGACGAACTATGGGAAATTTATCGCATGAAAAATGATGGTGAATGAGTAACAAATTATTCATTGCATAATTTTTGAAAAATAAGTATATTTTAGTTTGAAATCATTGAAATGAGGGGAAGCCATTGAGTATTCATATTAATGCGAAACCTGGAGAAATTGCAGATATTGTCTTACTTCCTGGAGATCCGTTACGAGCAAAATATATTGCAGAAAAATTTTTAGAAAACGCGACATGCTATAATGAAGTGCGCAACATGTTTGGATTTACAGGAACGTATAAAGGTCACAGAATTTCTGTGCAAGGAACGGGAATGGGGGTTCCGTCCATTTCTATTTATATTACGGAATTAATGCAAGATTATGGAGTAAAAAAATTAATTCGCGTTGGTACTTGTGGCGCTCTGCAAAAAGATGTAAAAGTGCGGGATGTGATTTTAGCCCAATCCGCTTCCACAGATTCCAAAATGAATGAAATTATTTTTAATGGAATTGACTTTGCGCCTACAGCTAATTTTGATTTGCTATTAAAAGCTTATAACGCTGGATTGAAAGCTGGTTTGAATTTGAAAGTTGGTAATGTTTTTACAGCTGATATGTTTTATTCAGATGAAAATCAAAATGAAAAGTTAGCGCGTTATGGGGTTTTAGCAGTGGAAATGGAGACAGCAGCCCTTTACACATTAGCTGCTAAGTACGGAAGACAAGCCCTTTCCGTATTGACAGTTTCAGATCATATTTTGACAGGCGAAATTACGACTGCAGAAGAAAGGCAAACAACGTTTAATGATATGATTCAAGTGGCGTTAGAAGCTGCAATAGAAAATGAATCAGCCATCTAAAAAATATTTATTAACATTTTGATATAGAATTTAAATATTGGATATTGCTGTCACATATAAATTCAATGAAACTAAAAATATGTTGACTGTCATTAAATATTGACAGTCTTTTTCTTTTCGGAAAAGCTTGAAACTGTTAATATGGAAATATCGTAAAAGAAAGTGTATATGAGAGTGGTGAAACTATGGAAGAACAAAATCAACAAGAGAAAGAAATACAACAAGAACAAGTCAAACCAGCTACGAGATTTATTCGGTTAAAACCATTTACTTTTATTATGATGATGTTTTTAACAATTCTTTTCACATCAGTATTAACGATATTTGCATTAACTTTTGGAGATGAAAAAGTTGTAGAAGTAGCGGTTCCAGTTGAAAGAGAAGAATTTTCACAGCTATACGATGCCTATGATGAACTAAAAGAAAAATATTATACGGAAATAGATGATGAAAAAATTATTCACGGTGCCATTAATGGTATGTTTGACGCACTAGACGATCCATATTCTGATTACATGGAAAAAGAAGAAGCAGAACAATTTAATTCTGATCTTTCATCGAGTTTTCAAGGAATCGGTGCAGAAATTCAAGAACGAAATGGAAATATTGTTGTTGTTTCGCCCATAAAAAATTCACCAGCTGAAAAAGCAGGGCTATTACCTGAAGATATTATATTATCTGTAGATGGACAAAGTTTACAAGGAATGAGTGCTACTGAAGCAGTGCTCTTAATTCGCGGCCAAAAAGGAACTCCTGTCAACTTAACAATCAAGCGGGGAGAATCCGATGAATTAATTGAAATGACAATTATTCGCGATGAAATACCGATTGAAACGGTATATGGTGAAATGGGAGAGGACAAAATAGCTCATATTCAAATTACTTCTTTCAGTGATAAGACTTATGAAGAATTACTGAAGATTCTTGAACAATTTGAAGCAGAAGGTATGAAGAGCATCATATTAGATGTAAGACAAAATCCTGGTGGATATTTAAACGCTGCGATTGAAATTTCAAACTTATTTATTGAAGAAGGTAAACCGATTGTCCAATTACAAGGGCGCAAAGGTGAGCCAGAAGTTGTGTTAAGTGAAGGCGGAAAAAAATATAAATTTCCAATTGTGGTGTTAATAGATAACGGAAGTGCTTCTGCTTCTGAGATACTAGCAGGAGCTTTAAAAGAATCAGCTAATGCTAAAATTGTTGGTTTGAATTCTTTTGGAAAAGGGACTGTTCAAACGGTGACTGAAATGCCAGATGGTTCAAATTTAAAATATACGACGGGCAAATGGTTAACGCCAAAAGGGAACTGGATTCATGAAAAAGGAATCAAACCAGATGTAGAAGTGCCTTATCCTGAATATATGAGTATTGCTTATGTCGATCCTAAAAATGAATTACAAAAAGGCGTTGTATCGAATTATGTAAAAGCGGCGGAACAAATGCTTGATGCCCTTGGATATAGCGTTGGAACTATCGACACTACTTTTGATGCTGCAACAGAAGCGGCAGTACTTCAGTTCCAAAAGGACAAAGGGCTAGAACGTACAGGTAAAATTTCAGGAGATACAACGTACGAATTAATGGATGCATTACGTGAAAAAATTGAAAAAGAAGATCCACACATTTTAAAAGCAAAAGAATTGCTACAAGTTCAATAATGGTTACAATGAAAAGAGCTGCATTCTTAACATTGAATGACAGCTCTTCTCTTATGAATGGAGGAATATCACGTGAAAGACGTATATTTATTTAGCGGATTTTTAGGAAGCGGTAAAACTTCCATGTTGGTGGACGTTTTACGCCAATTGAAAGAAGAAGGCTATAAACCAGCCGTTATTATGAATGAACTTGGGGAAATCCCTTTTGATTCTCAAGCAGTGGATGATGAAGTTCCGTTAAAGGAAATACTTGACAGTTGTATTTGTTGTACTGGTGGAGAGAAAACGGAAGCTCAAATTCAAACATTGCTTTACGAAGCAGATTTTGATGTGCTGATTATTGAGACAACGGGAGCTGCACATCCTGTAGAAGCGTTGGATGCCGTATATTCTCCGTTATTTGCTGAACTGTTAAATATTAAGGGGATTGTCACGGTAGCAGACAGTAAACGATGGTTAGAGCGTGAACAGCTCACTCCACAAGCAAGAAGCCTCTTTTTGGAACAAATTCGCCATGCTCATTTGATTCTTGCCAATAAGAGCGATTTATTAACAGAAGCGGAAAAAGCAAACGTTGTGTTTGAATTGCAAGGACTTAATCCCAATGCGTTTATATTGCAAACAACAAATGGACGAGTTCCTTTGAAATTACTGAAAAACCTGCAAGCTACAGCATTAAAAAAAGAAATAGAACCGGCTCAAATCGGCAGACATTTGCATTTAAGTTCTCGAGTGATTGGATTTCACAAAGGCTTTACTCAAGAAGAATTTGAAGAATGGGTAAGGGGACTTCCGCCGACAGTTTATCGTATAAAAGGTTATGTACCCATTGAAGGAATGCAATATCCGATGTTATTCCAATATGCATATGGTTTAGTTCAATGGATGCCAGAATATATGAATATGCCACCAAAAATTGTGATGATTGGCGAAGATGTACAATCTATATCAGTGATTGGTGAAAAGAAAGAATAGTTAAAGATGTAAAATTCGTAATAAAAATGACTTATTTCTATCATTCTTTCTATTTGTCAATAGATTTTTGTTAGAAATATATTTTATTTCTGTAAAATGCTGTATATTTATTTTTCTGAAAACTCTTTATATCTTTGATTCGAAAATTATTTGGTTTTTCTACCAACAAATGGACCATTTTTTTCAAATTTTCTCCTTTATGATAGAGGACAGAAAGGGGAGAACGATAATGAAAAAATGGTTCATTACTTTTTGCGCATTATTTTTATTTGCAACGGTTATACCTCAAGTAAGTGCAGCTGATTTAGGAGACGGAAAATCTGGACATGTATTCCGAAACGTTCAAGTAATTAAATTTGAAAATAAAAATGGCATCATTGTTAAAACAATTGAAGAATTAGCGTTCACAGAAGTGCCATTAAAAAATGTGCCAGAAACAATTCAACTGGCGAAAAATACAGCAGAAAAAATTATTTCACAGTTGCATAAAGCAACGAAACAACCTAATCAATCTGAAAAACAAGAAAAGCCGGTAGTAAATGAAACAAAACCAACAGTGCCTACACAAAATGAAGGTGTAAATCCTCCAAGTCAAAAGGAACAACATAATCCTTCAACTCCAGTAGAGGAAAATGTAGAAACACCTTCAAATAAAGGGTTAAATAACGAACAGTTAAAACAAATATTGGATCAATATCTAAAAGAATATCAATCAAACTTTAATGGTGAAAAAACTGTCACACCAGCGCCAACAACTCCTAGTCAACCGGTTCAAACACCAGAGGTAAAAGAAGAACCAACAATCTATCAACCTACTAACCAAGTATCTGAATTTGAACGTCAAGTAGTGGAGTTAACGAATGCCGAACGGGCAAAAGCAGGTTTAAAACCGCTTACGATGTATGCGCCATTGATGGCAGTAGCCAAGGCAAAATCTCAAGATATGGCGAATTTAGGGTATTTCTCTCACACAAGCCCAACATACGGTAGCCCATTTGATCAAATGCGCGCGGCAGGCATTCAATATCGTGCTGCAGGTGAAAATATTGCTCAAGGTCAAAGAACTCCTGAACAGGTAGTTAATGCTTGGATGAATTCTCCAGGCCATAGAGCAAACATTTTAAATGCCAATTACACACATATTGGTGTAGGTTTCGTTGAAAATGGATACTACTGGACACAACAATTTATCCAAATGTAACGAAAACGAGTGAAAGAGGTTGGGACATAAGTATTTTTCAACCTCAAAAATAAGGGGTGAGTTGTTTGAAACAGCTCACCCTTTTACAATTTCATCCAATTCATGAGGGTTTTACACCCCTCGTAGTGCATATTTTCTTAAATTTGTGGCCATTAGGGCAATTCCCATTTCAATTTTTACTTTGAATTTTCCTCGAACGGAAAATCGTGTGAATCCCAAAATAGCCTTCAGAAATCCAAAAACTGGTTCTACATCAATTTTACGTTGATGATAGATTTCGGCAGTTTCAGGCTCTGAAAGCTTTTGTTGTACATATGCTTTTTGTTGTTCCCATTTCAAATTTATACGCAATCTTCGATTCGTACTTTCTTTTGCTTTCGTACATAAATGACGGATTGGACAACCTGTACAATCTTCACACTCGTACACTTTAAATTGACGAACAAATCCAGAAGAATCCTTACGTGTCGAAACAAATTTAAATGAAAGAGTTTTTTGATTCGGACATATATAGGTATCATTTACTTCATCATATATCCAATTGCTTGGTTTAAATGGGTCATCCTTGTATTTTTTCTTCTGCTCTTTTTCATACATCCCATATTTAATCAAAGGTGTTCGTTCTCGTTTTATCATAATGTCATCATAATTCGGTTCACTACCATATCCAGCATCCGCAACTATATATTCTGGTAAATCAAAATACCGTTCTTCAATCGTATCCAAGAAAGGTGTCAATGTTTTCGTATCTGTTGGATTTGGAAATACATCATAAGCAAGTGTAAATTGATTTTCTGTTGCGATTTGGATATTGTAGCCTGCTTTTAATTGTCCATTTTTCATATAGTCATCTTTCATTCGCATAAATGTCGCATCGTGATCCGTTTTAGAATAGCTGTTACGGTTTTGTAGAATCTCCAAATCATTTTGATACTTTTCTTTGCGTGCAATCCAATCATTCACTTGCTTTAATATCTGTTTTGGTGTTTTCCTTTCACTACGTAGTCGTTTTCGTTCCACCGGATCTTCAGAAGCTTCAATTTTTGTAGAATAGTCATCGACTACTTTTTCAAGAGATGATGCTACTTCTTTTAGTTCTTCTACTGAAAGCTCTTCTTCATTTTCACGTTCAATTGCTGGTAAGACTTGTTCTTCAAGTAAACGGTCATAGACTTCATTTGATTTTTTAATTAAATTGGCATGATGCTTTTCGATCGACTTTTTCCATACAAATGTAAATTTATTTGCGTTCGCTTCAATCTTAGTACCATCAATAAAAACGGCTTTTTCATCTATTAATTTTTCTTCAATAAGTTGACAACGGAATTGTACAAAACATTGACGGATTAATTCTTGCATTTGGGGATGTACACGAAAACGATTAATGGTACGATAGCTTGGTTCATATCCTTGAGCTAGCCACATCATCCGAATGCTATCTTTTGTTAAATCTTCAATACGACGACCTGAAAAGACAGATTGCGTATAACCACACAAGATAATTTTTAACATCATTCGGGGATGATAGGATGGACAACCAGTTTCTTTATAAAACGGAGCGAAAGCTTCGTCTGGAATGCTTTCGACTAAATGATGAATATGGTAGGCAATATCATTTTCTTGTAATATAACTTCTAAATCTATAGGTAAAACTAATTGATTCATGTTATAATATTTAAACATAAAGAGGCTCCTTTCTAAGATTTTGTTGTGGTGACTTAATTTTATCAAAAGAGCCTCTTTTTTTGTTTATATAAATTTAAGAAAGTTAAGTTGTTCGACGTGGAGGCCGCGACTCCTGCGGGAACAGCACGAGCCTCAAGACCCCGCAGGTGCGAGGTACGAGTACCGAGGAGGCTTGAGCCGTGCCCGCGGAAAGCGTCGGCCGGAACGGAGAACAACGTTTTCCATAAAAAATCGTCACTTCATGAAAAATCATAAGTGACGATTTTTTATTAGCTAGGGTTTTGTCCCAAGCTCTTTTTGAGCTTTTTTCGTATGGAAAAGTTTTAAGAAATAAGTACAGGAGAATTTATCGCATGGGTGAAAGCTTCATTTATGTGGATTGGCTAATAAATGTGAGGGATTGGTCAATATATTGTCGGAATTGGCCAATATGTACCCAAGAATGACCAATATCACATAGAGTAACGCTTCATTTATTGGGATTAGCTAATAAACTACTGAAAGTGCCTAACTCTCCATAACAGAAGCATCATTTTATCCAAATGTGAAATTCCGTTGTTTCTATCGTGTTTTATGATAAAATCAGTGTTGGTGGCTTCATGTACTGCTTTAATGAAGCATAATGTAAACAAGAAGTTTGAACATAACGTAGTTTCATGAGAATAGGAGAATTTTTGTGAGCGAAAAAACAATCGTTTTAACTGGTGGGGGAACTGCTGGTCACGTCTCGTTAAATGAGGCAATCATTCCTTCTCTTCAAGCGGAGGGATACACAGTTCATTACATCGGTTCACATCATGGTATTGAAAAGGAATTAATTACTGATAGTTTTCCTGAAGTTCCTTACCATAGCATTTCAAGTGGTAAATTAAGAAGATATTTTTCATTAAAAAACTTCACAGATCCTTTTAAAGTTTTAGCGGGAATCGGTCAAGCGTTTTCGATTATAAAAAAAGTGAAACCTTCCATTGTTTTTTCTAAAGGTGGATTCGTTTCCGTACCAGTTGTGATTGCAGCAAAATTGTTGAATATTCCAGTAGTCATTCATGAATCGGATGTAACGCCAGGTCTTGCAAATAAATTAGCTCAACCTTTTGCTTCTCATATTTTTACGGTTTTTAAGGAAACATTAAAATATATACCTGCGAATAAAGCAACATGTACCGGTTCTGTTGTTCGGGAACAGCTGTTTAAAGGAAGCAAAATGAGGGGATTAAAACTTTGTCAATTTGAAAGCAAAAAGCCGGTGTTGCTTGTTATGGGTGGTAGTTTAGGTTCCGTCGTGTTAAATGACGCAATCCGAAGCAATCTACCAGAGCTTTTAAAGGACTACAACGTCATTCACCTTTGTGGTAAAGGGAATGTTGATTCATCCTTATTAGAATTAAAAGGATATAAGCAGTTCGAATACGTGACATCGGAATTACCAGATTTAATTAACGCGGCAGATTTCGTTGTATCGCGTGCAGGTTCAAATTCCATCTTTGAATTTTTAGCACTGAAAAAACCAATGTTACTTATTCCGTTATCATCCGCAAAAAGCCGAGGCGATCAAATTTTAAATGCAAAATTATTTAAAAATCAAGGTTTTGCGGAAGTATTGGAAGAAGAAAATTTAACGAAGCAAACATTTTTGGAATCCCTTCAAACATTAATTCAAAATAAAGAATCCATTTTAGAAGCGATGGCGAAAGCGGAAAGACCGAAAACTCCGAAAGAAATGGTAAATTTAATTTTAAAATATGAAAAATAAATAAAAACACCAAATCTCCTTTTTGAGATTTGGTGTTGATTGTGCGCCCGGCATGTACATGAACTATAGGGTGTAAGTCCCGAACCCCGAAGACAGAAGTAGAGGTTAGCCAAGAGCAAGGGTGTCCGTGGTGACGCGGAATCTGAAGGAAGCTGGAGGCAAAACACCGGTCCGAGGAACACGAACCTCATATAAGGCTAGGTATGATTGAGTGAGTTTGCAAAACAAAACAAAGCTCTTTCTGTCGAAGGTCATATCGAGTAGATGAGGCGGATAGATGGTGTGAAAGTGCATGTACTTACCCGGGGAGGTCTGGCGGATAGGTGAAGTACGCTTCATAACCTACTTAGTGATAAGTAGCTGAACCGTCAGAAGTCAGCAGAGGTCATAGTATTAGTTGGTCTAGAACAACTAAGAAGGACCGAACAATTAAGAGAGAATAGCCCTTGGCATTCAGTGAGTCATGATGAAAACAGAAAACGTAGTACCTCACTTGAGGAAGGAAGCGGTGAATCCCGTGGGGGACCTCTTGGAGGGTGGAGTGACCACTGGCATAAAGAGAACAGCTATTCACGGAAGGAGAATAACGATGCTTTTGAATCAAATCCTGTCACGGGAGAACATGCTTCAAGCACTAAAACGTGTAGAACAGAATAAAGGAAGCCACGGAGTAGATATGATGCCCGTACAAAACCTACGACAGCACATAGTCGAAAACTGGCTATCTATTAAGGAGGCAATTCTCAAGGGAACTTATGAACCAATGCCAGTCCGCAGAGTCGAAATCCCGAAACCTGACGGCGGTGTTCGTTTACTAGGAATCCCTACCGTAACAGACCGTTTGATTCAACAAGCAATCGCCCAAGTACTTTCAAAAGTGTATGACCCTACATTCTCTGAAAACAGCTACGGATTTAGACCAAACCGAAGTGCCCATGATGCGGTGAGGAAAGCGAAAGAATATATAAGAGATGGACATCGATGGGTTGTAGATATGGACTTGGAGAAATTCTTTGATAAGGTCAACCATGACAGATTAATGGGTACACTCGCGAAGAGAATCCAAGATAAACCATTACTGAAATTGATTCGTAAGTATTTACAATCGGGAGTCATGATTAATGGTGTGGTGTCAAGCACATTAGAAGGAACTCCACAAGGAGGACCATTAAGTCCGCTACTATCTAACATTGTACTAGATGAACTAGATAAAGAATTGGAAAGAAGAGGACACAAATTCGTTCGATATGCGGATGACTGTAACATTTACGTGAAAAGTAAACGAGCAGGACTTCGCACAATGGCAAGCATTCAACGATTCATTGAAGGAAAACTACGACTGAAAGTAAATGAAAAGAAATCAGCGGTCGACCGTCCATGGAAACGTAAGTTTCTAGGATTTAGCTTTACCTATCATAAAGAGCCAAAGGTTCGTATCGCAAAAGAAAGCCTTAAACGAATGAAGAATAAAGTTCGTGAAATCACATCACGCAAGATGCCCTACCCGATGGAATACCGCATTCAGAAACTGAATCAATATCTAGTGGGATGGAGTGGATATTTTGCGTTAGCAGACACCAAATCTATATTCCTTGAATTAGATAAATGGATTCGTAGAAGACTTCGAATGTGTCTATGGAAGAACTGGAAGAAACCGAAAACAAAGATACGCAACCTTATTCAGCTTGGCGTACCACAATGGCAAGCGTATGAATGGGGAAATACTCGGAAGAGTTATTGGCGTATTTCAAATAGTCCAATATTACACAGAACCCTTGGTAACTCCTATTGGAGAAACCAAGGGTTGGAAAGTCTTGAAGCTCGTTATGAAAACTTGCGTCAATTATCTTAATTGAACCGCCGTATACGGAACCGTACGTACGGTGGTGTGAGAGGACGGGAGTTAATCGCTCCCTCCTACTCGATTCATTTATTAAATTACTTGTTCTTCCGTGTCTTCTTGCTCATGAGCCGTTACTAAATAAAATAAATCTTTTGGAATTTTATATAAATCATATTTTGCTTCGCCAGCATTAATTTCCTCATATAAAGTTGGATGTAATTCATTAGCGGAAATTACATATTGCAACTTTAAGGAGGCACGTTTCGATTTTTCATTTTCTTTCCGAATTCTTAAAAAAACGGTATGGAAATTATATTTGAAAAATATTTCGGATAAGAATTCTTTTTTTGCTATCTGATTGTATCCTTTTCCTTGGAATGGGGCGCCAATCCAAGTGCCTAAAAATCCAGCGCCATCTTCAATATCATACAAACTTATTGTTCCAATGGGTTGACCCCATTCATCAAGAATCGTTCTTGATATCGTTTTGCCTAAAGCCTCTTCTTCAATAATTTGTTTAGTCATAAATAGATATTCCTCTGGGCTCGTCGCTTTATGACGAACATACGGGAAAACCGACGGGTGTATGAGTAATTGATACAATTCATTAGTTTCTAATAAATCTCGATGTTTCAGCATGTAAACGCCTCCTTTTTAGGATAGTTGCAAAAAATTTCCAATAACACGAAGAGCAACGACACCAAAAACCTAAAAGTTTAGACGTTATAAACTATAGACATGCATCCATAGTTTTCCCGTTCTAATATTCTAAAAAAATTTTGACCAGTATATCTTATAATAAATATAATCGTTCTTACAAGATTTTGTTTGAAAAAAACCAGTATTTTCTGTGTAAAGTTTGTGAACGTAATAAGAAATATTTTATAAAAAAACCATCGATGTTTCAATAAATGAAATTGTTAATGGTTAAAATAGATTCATTTAGCATAACATCTCTCAAAATTGAAAACTATAGATGTTTTATTTATATAATACCTAGATTGAATAACTCTAAAACTAGGTAAATTTATCGAAATTTGTATCGATATAGGGCATAAACGTAAAATATGCAGATTAGGGAAAAAAGTTACAAGGATGAAATAACTTTTTCAATCGTAGGGCGATTACAGATTATGAGGAAAATTCGATCCAATTCATTAAAAAAGAGCCACAATTTAAGGTAAACTTAAATTGTGGCTTTCAAAGTTTAAGGATATATTCTTTGTGAAAAAAGTGTTAGGGGTGTCTTGTATTTGGTAATATAACCATTTTTTATAAATTTATACCTTTATGAAAGGTGATTAAAATGAAAAAAATATTGTTAGTGGAAGATGAAAAAAGTATAGCCCGATTTATTGAATTGGAACTTATTCATGAACATTTTGATGTGACAACATGCAGTGATGGCAGAGAAGGCTTACAAAAAGCGCTAAATGAACCTTTCGACTGCATATTGCTTGATGTGATGTTACCTAGTCTCAATGGTGTTGAAGTTTGTCGGCGAATTCGTGCAAATTCCGATGTGCCGATTATTTTATTAACGGCTCGTGATGCGGTTACGGACAGAGTATCAGGATTGGATGCCGGTGCGGATGATTACATTGTTAAGCCTTTTGCGATTGAAGAATTATTAGCTCGAATTCGCTCTGTTTTAAGAAGAGCCAATTGGGGTGAACAACAACGAAAAGTCATTAAAGTAAGAGACCTTGAAATTGATACCGCATCCTATAAAGTAATGTTTGAAGGGAAAAAATTAGATTTAACCAAAACTGAGTATGATTTATTGAAATTGTTGTGTGAAAACAAAAACCGAGTATGTACTCGAGAGTTAATATTAGATAAAGTATGGGGACATAATATGGAAGTGGAAACAAACGTAGTAGATGTTTATATTCGCCATCTACGCTCAAAATTACAGACAGAAAAAGAACCGTATATTGAAACAATTCGTGGCGTTGGGTATGTGGTGAGAGAATGAAAAAAATTAAACAATCAATGTTCCAACTAACATTAAAACAAAAATGGACGTTATCTACTTCACTAGTCATATTTTTTAGTTATGCGACGATTTGTATCATCATCTATTTTGCACTCTATACTTGGCTCATCCATCAAGAGGAATTAAATGCAGTCCGAACTGTTGATGATTTAACGGATTTTTTTCATACCCAAGGCCAATCGATTTCAATCAATGAATTGAAAGACAATACAGGGTTATTGAAGTCAATTGTTCATCAAAATCAAACGGTTCGTCTATATAATATGGATGGTTATGAAGTTTTGAGGATTAATGATTACTCGCCTAGTGCAAACATCAATTATCCGATTGATGAAATACAGAAAACTGTCGTTGAGAAACTATCGCTAGATCATAAAGAAGTCATTGTTGTGAATCGTTTAGTTCAAATCGGATTTTTTCAAGGAATTATTCAATTAATACACCCGCTTGACACGTTTCACTCCATGATGCGTTATGTGTTGACGGTTTTGATAATAGCAGGAATCGGTGCATTGTTCATTGCAGTAACTATGAGTCATTATTTGGTTCATATAATAATGAAGCCATTAAAAGATTTGCGGAATTCCATGACTCGAGTAAAAGAAAAAGGTTTTCAAGAAAATATTCATTTTACTTATCATCATGATGATGAGATTGGTGATTTACTAAAAATTTATCGCTCCATGATGAATGAATTGGAAGTAACTTTTATGCGGCAACAACAATTTGTTTCAGATGCATCTCATGAACTTCGCACACCCATTCAAGCGATTGAAGGACACCTGTCTTTAATTAAGCGATGGGGTAAGGATGATCCACAAGTGTTGGAAGAATCGCTGGATTTGGCAATAGATGAAGTTCAACGCATGAAGAAAATGATTGAGGAATTATTAAGTTTGGCTCGAAATGAAGGAAAAGAAGAAGCTTCCTGTGATATAGAAAAAGTTTTAAATACCGTAATTGAAGAACTTGAAGTTGTTTATTCAAATGCTAAAATGAATGTGGTGTTCGATGGCGAAAAAAGGATGGCACAAATATCAGAGAATGCGTTTGCACAAATTGTAAGAAACATTATCGAAAATGGAATTCGATATAACGAAAATATACCCATTATCCAAATACATGTTCATTATTTTACAGAAAATATTTTTATGACGATACAAGATAATGGTATCGGCATTTCAAGAGAACATTTACCTTTTATATTCGATCGATTTTATCGCGTGGATCGTTCGCGGAGTAATGGAGGTGGAACTGGACTAGGTTTAAGCATCTCAAAAATGTTGGCAAACAAGTATCAAGTTGAAATGGATGTATCGAGTTCAGTAGGAAAGGGCACAACTTTTACATTACGTTTACCTACTTAAAACATTTTTTTAATTCCATTCAAAAAATTTCATCTAAATTTGTGAAAAATAGTTGTATTTTTTATGAAGAGTAGTAAGATTGAAATGGAAAAAAGGTTCTTCTCAAATTGTTATATAAATTTATATTAATAGAAGAATGATTTTTATACTTTCTATTTAAAATGTAATTGCTATTAGCAAAATTTGGAGGTTTTTCTCATGTCGAACAATGTAATTACAACTGGATCTCCTTGGTCAGTATTTTCTGGACCGAACTTAGGGTATGTAATGGAACAATATGAACTGTTCTTACAAAACCCTGACGAAGTTGATTCGGAATTGGCTTCATTATTCCAACAATTTGGTGCTCCAGTACTAGAAGAAACTTCAAGTGGTGCGCAAGTGGCTCAAACAGGAGATTTTAACAAAGTATTGGCAGCTGTAAAATTAGCAGATGCAATACGAGCTTTTGGGCATTATGGAGCGGACGTATACCCACTGAAAGACCGTCCATTAGATTTTTCAAAAATTGAGCCTCAAGCATACGGATTAACGGATGCAGATTTAGCTGAATTACCTGCTTCACTATTCTTAAATAATGTCCCTGCAAACGTTTCCAACGGTAAACAAGCGATTGATTATTTACGTTCACTTTACACTGAAAAAATCGGATTCGAATATGCACATGTAGAAGATCAATCCGAAAGAAATTGGATTCAATCAAAAATTGAATCAGGATTCTTCAAACAAAAACTATCTGCAGATGAGAAAAAAGCCGTATTAGAAAAACTTACTCGCGTTGAAAACTTTGAAAAATTCATTCATAAAACATTCGTTGGTCAAAAAAGATTCTCTATTGAAGGTTTAGATACATTAGTAGTTTTAATTGATGAAATCGTAAAATCCGCAGAAAAAGATCAAATGAAATTTTTACAAATCGGTATGGCGCACCGCGGACGTTTAAATGTATTAACACACATCGTAAACAAGCCATACGCTATGATGTTTGCAGATTTCGCACACGTTCCAAACGATTACTTCTTCCCTGAAGATGGTTCAATTGAAATTACAAAAGGTTGGACTGGTGATGTGAAATATCACATGGGTGCAACTTATCACAAACCATCTGGATTAACGGTAAAACTTGCATATAACCCTTCACACTTAGAAGTAGTTAGCCCTGTTGTAACTGGTTCAACGAGAGCAGCACAAGAAGATACATCTAATCCTGGAGAACCAGTGCAAGATACATCAAAAGCACTAGCGGTTCTTGTTCATGGAGATGCAGCATTTAGCGGTGAAGGAATCGTACAAGAAACATTTAACTATGCTGGAACAAAAGGATTCTCTACTGGCGGATCCATCCACATCATCTCCAATAACATGATTGGATTTACAACAGAATATTACGATTCTCGCTCAACACACTATTCATCTGACGTAGCAAAAGGGTACGGTATTCCTATAGTGCACGTGAATGCAGATGATCCTGAAGCAGTAATTCAAGTAGCAAAATTTGCTTTTGAATATCGTCAAATGTTCGGTAAAGATATTTTAATTGACTTAATTGGTTACCGCAGATTTGGACACAATGAAACTGATGATCCGACTGTAACAAATCCAAAAACATACTTAATTGTTGATAAACATCCTACAGTTCGTGAACTTTATGGTGAACGAGTTGTAAATGAAGGTATTGTAACAAAAGAATTCGTAGAACAGCTAAACCAAGAAATTTATGGCGAAATGCAAAAAAGTTACGATCATGTTAAAGCAGTAGGCGAAGAAAAGGGTCATCATCTCGAAGTGGAAATTCCTGAAGAGGTGAAACAACCTTATCCACAATTAGAAACAGGTGTTTCTGCTGAAGAATTAAAACAAATTAACGAAGAACTGTTAGCATGGCCTGAAAACTTTGAGCCTCAAAACAAATTGGCAAGAATTCTAAAAAGACGTATTGAAGCGCTAGAAACAGGTAAAATTGACTGGGGTCATGCAGAAACATTAGCGTTTGCATCAATTTTACGTGAAGGAAACCCAATTCGTCTGACTGGGCAAGATGCTCAACGTGGTACTTTCTCGCAACGTCATTTAGTACTACATGATAAAAATAACGGTTCTGAATGGACGCCATTACACAATATTTCAGGAGCTAAAGCTTCCTTTAGTGTATTCAATTCTCCATTAACAGAAGCGGCAATCGTAGGTTATGAATATGGTTATAACCTGGAAAATGAGAAAGCATTAACAATTTGGGAAGCACAATTCGGGGACTTCGCAAATATGGCTCAAGTAATGTTTGATAACTTCATTACAGCTGCTCGTTCTAAATGGGGTCTTAAATCTGGATTAGTTCTTTTATTACCAAATGGTATGGAAGGACAGGGTCCAGAACACTCTGCAGCACGCATTGAACGTTACTTGCAATTATGTGCTGAAAATAACTGGATTGTTGCAAACTGTTCAAATGCCGGAAACTACTTCCACTTATTACGTCGACAAGCGAAAATGCTTGGAACTGAAGGAGTGCGTCCATTAGTAGTTGCAACACCAAAATCATTATTGCGTCATCCATTAGCTGCAGCTACATTAGAGCAATTATCTGAAGGAAAATTCGAGGAAGTCATTGAACAACCAGGACTCGGACAAAATCCTAAAAAAGTGGAACGCATTATTTTAGCTTCTGGTAAAGTGACAATTGACTTAGCAGAAGCAATTAAAGACGGTGAAGGATTCGAAAAACTTCACATCCTTCGCATTGAACAATTATATCCATTCCCGATGGAAAAACTTTCTGAAATCATTGCGAGATACCCTAACGCGAAAGAAATTGTTTGGGTACAAGAGGAACCTAGAAACCAAGGTCCTTGGAAATTTGCCTTAGAATACTTATTTGAATTAGCTGAAGGCAAAAAAGTACGTTATGTTGGACGTCCAGAAATGTCTTCTACTTCAGAAGGTGACATGGACTCACATAAAGTTGCTCAAGCTAAAGTAATTAACGACGCTTTAGCAGATTTGTAATCTTGCATAATTTACGTTAAGATTTAACAGTGTTGAGAATTAAAGGAGGATATAAAAAGTGGCTGAAATTAAAGTCCCTGAATTAGCAGAATCGATTACGGAAGGTACAATTGCACAATGGGTGAAAAAAGTTGGAGATCGCGTTGAGAAAGGCGAATTCATTGTTGAATTAGAAACAGATAAAGTAAATGCAGAAATTATTTCTGAAGAAGCAGGAGTATTAACTCAAATTTTAGCTGAAGAAGGCGATACAGTATTAGTTGGCCAAACAATTGCGATCGTTGAGCCTGTTGAAGGTGGAGCTGAACCTACTCCAGCACCTCAAGCAGAACCTGCAAAAGAAGCGGTTAAAGAGGAACAACCACAAGCTCCTCAAGCACAACCAGCACAAGCTGCACCGGTTGTTGAGGAAACATCTAATGAGCGCGTAGTAGCTTCACCAGCTGCACGTAAACTTGCTCGTGAAAAAGGCATTGATTTAGCAGCAATTTCACCAGTAGACCCACAAGGCCGAGTTCGTGTACAAGATGTTGCTGCTCATGCTGCTAAACCAGCACAACCAGTGCAAGCAGCACAACCTGTAGCACCTGCTGTAACTGTAGATGAATCTCGCGTTACAGTTGAAAGAATGAGCCGTCGACGTCAAACAATTGCAAAACGTCTTCTTGAAGTTAAACAAAATACGGCAATGTTAACAACATTCAACGAAATTGACATGACAAATGTAATGGAATTACGTAAACGTAAGCAAGAGCAATTTGTGAATGAGAATGGTATTAAACTTGGATTCATGTCATTCTTCACAAAAGCAGTAGTTGCTGCATTGAAAAAATACCCTTATGTAAATGCACAAATTGTTGGCGATGAAATTCATAAATTTAACATTTATGATATCGGTATTGCGGTATCTACAGAAGAAGGTTTAGTAGTTCCAGTTGTACGTGATGCAGATCGCAAAAACTTCGCTGAAATTGAAAGAGAAATTGCAGAACTTGCTCAAAAAGCACGTGAAAAGAAATTAGCAATTTCTGATTTACAAGGCGGAACATTTACAATTACAAATGGCGGTATCTTTGGTTCATTAGCTTCAACACCGATTATCAATGGTACGCAAGCAGGTATCCTTGGTATGCACTCAATTGTAAACCGTCCAGTAGCTGTAAACGGCCAAGTTGAAATTCGTCCAATGATGTATGTGGCACTTTCATACGATCATCGAATCATTGATGGTAAAGATTCAGTTGGATTCTTAAAAACAGTTAAAGAATTAATCGAAAATCCTGAAGATTTACTTCTAAATTCATAAGAAAATGTATAATATACTCCCCAACTATTTTTGGGGAGTATATTTGGTACTATTAAACTTTTCCTATTTGTTATTGACAAGTAAACACCATTTAGGTTATGCTTCTCTTAACAATTGAATATTCTAGCCTCACTTGGTAGGGTAGAGGCGCGGTATTTATTAGTTTCTCATGGAGCTTGAGCGAGTGAAGAAGTGGGAAAGAAGGAAATATCGCCGAAGTGTAGTTATTTGCTCAGATAACTATGCTGGGGTTACAGTGAATAACTGTAACACTGTCTTACATGTTTATATGTAAGGTGTGCTATTCCAAAGTGGAACTAGAGGTATTAGTCTAACAAATTGATGCGACCTTAAGTTCTTCTTAGGTCGCTTTTTATTTGTGAAGCTAAGCTAAACAGAGACAGGGGGAATTAAGATGAAAAAGAAATTATTGCTACTTTTCATAACCATGATGACGGTTCTCGTTCTTGCAGCATGTGGTTCAGGAAACAAAGAATCAACAGGTGGAGAATCACAAAAAGATTCAGAATCTTCATCCGAGTCAAAAAGTGTATTAAGAGTAGGTATGGAAGCTGCTTATGCACCATTTAACTGGTCTCAAAAAGATGACTCAAATGGAGCAGTTCCTATTGCAGATTCTAAAGAGTTTGCAAACGGTTACGATGTTCAAATCGCAAAACGTATTGCTGAAGGATTAGGGATGGAGCTTCAAATTGTAAAAACTGACTGGGATGGTTTAATTCCATCATTACAATCTGGTGCAATTGATGCAGTTATTGCGGGTATGTCACCTACTCCTGAACGCATGGAAGTAATCGATTTTACAGACAACTATTATACGAGTGATTTCGTAATTGTTGTGAAAAAAGATGGTCCATATGCAAATGCAAAATCGATTCATGATTTTGAAGGGGCTAAAGTAACAGCACAACAAGGTACTACTCACTACAAAGTAATCGATCAAATGACTGGCGTTAATAAACAAGTACCAGCTACAGATTTTGGCCAAATGCGAATCCAATTATCTTCTGGTGCAATTGATGCTTATATTTCAGAACGTCCAGAAGGGATGTCTGCTGAGGCAGCAATTGAAGGATTTACTTACATTGTTCCAGAAGACGGATTTGAGGCTGATGAATCTGATACAGCAATCGCTGTTGGCTTGAAAAAAGGTTCGGACTTAAAAGATAAAATTAACGAAATTTTAGCTGGTATTACGGAAGATGAACGTCATCAAATCATGGAAGAAGCTATTAAAAATCAACCATCACAACAATAGTGTGGTGAAAGGTTGTCTTGAGATTCTCTATAAGACAACCTTTTTCCATTTTCCTTCCCTGTAAAGTTATTTACTGTGCTTAACTTTAATTCTTCTAAGTGCGAACAAAAAAACAATAAGGGGATTTCTTTATGTCTTTCTTAGAAACAGTTTGGAATATTTTTCAGAATAACTGGGATTTGTTTTTGCGAGGAGCATGGATTGCATTAATTCTTGCGATATTAGGTACGATTTTTGGTGCGATTATCGGATTTTTCATCGGGGTTATGCACACGATTCCATTGCAAAAAAAATCCTTTAAAACATATGCATTAAAAACTATTAATTTTATACTAACTTGCTATGTTGAACTATTCCGTGGCACTCCAATGATGGTACAAGCGATGGTTGTGTTCTACGGACTCTATGCCATTGATATTCAATTAAATCGCTTTGTTGCTGGTTTAATTGTTATCAGCTTAAATACAGGTGCTTATATGGCAGAGTATGTGCGAGGTGGAATTGTTTCAATCGATAAAGGACAATACGAGGCCAGTGAAGCGATTGGTATGAATCATTTTCAAACAATGTTCTATATTATCCTTCCTCAAGTAGCTCGAAATATTTTACCAGCGACTGGTAACCAGCTCGTTATGAATATAAAGGACTCTTCTGTACTAAGTGTCATTAGTGTAGTTGAATTATTCTTTACAACGAACTCTGTTGCGGGTAGTACATATCGTTATGCAGAAGCATTCTTAATTGCCTGCGTATTGTACTTCATTATGACATTCACTGTAACTCGTATTCTTCTTTGGTTTGAGAAGAAAATGGATGGACCTGATTCGTACCGAGTGGAGCTTGTGACAGGAAACAAGCCGATAAAGGATGGTGAGTAATGCTATGACAGTGGTCATTGATATCAAACATTTAAATAAAACATTCGGCAATCATGAAGTATTGAAAGATGTCAATTTCCAAGTAAGAAAAGGGGAAGTTGTAACGTTAATTGGAGCTTCAGGATCAGGAAAATCCACATTATTGCGTTGCATTAACTTGCTGGAAACTCCTACAGGCGGTGAGATTATTTTTAATGGAGAAAATATTTTAACGGAAGGTTACAATAAAGAAAAATATCGTACGCACTTAGGTATGGTATTCCAGCAGTTTAACTTATTTAATAACTTGGATGTATTAGGGAATTGTATAGTCGGACAAGTAAAAGTATTGAAACGTTCAAAAGAGGAAGCCATAAACAATGCGATGAAATATTTAACGATTGTTGGAATGGATCGCTATAAGAATGCGCGACCTCGACAACTTTCAGGTGGACAAAAACAGAGGGTTGCAATTGCAAGAGCTTTAGCAATGGATCCAGACGTGATGCTATTTGATGAACCGACTTCTGCCCTTGACCCAGAAATGGTAGGGGAAGTACTAAAGGTTATGCGAGACCTTGCGAAGGCCGGAAATACGATGTTAATTGTTACCCATGAAATGGAATTTGCAAAAGAAGTTTCAGATCGAGTCGTATTTATGGATAAAGGGGTCATTGTTGAAGAAGGGCCTCCTGAACAAGTACTAGTCAACCCAATACACGAAAGAACAAAAGAGTTCTTAAGACGAACATTAAATAAATAAGATGGAACGGGGCTGTCCAGAAAGTCAATCACTTTCTGAACAGCCTTATTTCTTAATAGTTATATTCTCTTGAAAACTTTTCTCCTGCGGTGGTCACATCAAACGCGCCTCCTCGTCGCAAAGGGGGTGTCTCAAAATGACTTGTTAGACGCCCCCTTTTTAACTTACTTTATTTTGAAATTGTTTGATATGTTGAGCAATGGCTAAATTGAATAGTTCTGGTCGCTCGATATTCGACAAATGTCCTGTATTTTCAAAAATAATTAAATTGGAAGACTTAATCATGTAATGCATCAGATAGGCATTTTGAATAGGTACAACTTTATCTTCTAGTGAACCAATAATCAGTGTTGGCACATTAATGGTCAACAAATCATAAAAATAGTTTCTTCCAAAAGCTGATTGAACTGATTTTAAATACGTATCTTCTCGAATGTGAAAAGCATTCTTTGCTAATTCATAAACCTTTTGTTCTTCAGGATTGTATAAACATTTTTTGATGAGCCGTTCATTCAGTTGTTCGAGTGACGATTTTTTTAAAAATCGTTTTGTTTTTTCAAGAGTAATATTCCCAAGCAAAGTAGGAATATAGTAAGTTGTATTACATAAAATGAGTGATTTTACACGCTTTTTAAAACGCTTACATATTTCTAGTGCAACGATTCCACCGAGTGATAAACCAACAAAATGTGCTTTTTCGATATTTAAATAATCTAATACTTCAATTATGTCTTTTGCAAAAAATTCGACATTGATATTTTCCTTTTCTGGAGAGTCACCATGTCCTCTTAATTCGATGATAATTAATCGATATTGTGTAGTCAGTTCCAATTGGGGAGCCCAAGCTTGTATGCGGTTTCCTAATCCATGAATAAAGACTATTTCTTCACCTGTCCCAACATCTAAGTAGTTTAACATCACGATCACCTATTTCATCAGCGTATGTTGAGAAATCACAGGGATGGTTCACTTGATAGTCTTTGCAAATAACAACAAATTTATCAACCAGAATGGAAAATAACGTTTTCATTATTATATGTAAATTGCACAGAAATGTACCGTGACAACTGTACTTATGTTTGGAAAAGTTTCAATAAGGCTTACTGGTGATGGTTGGCGAATATTTTTTAAAAGGAAAGGGAAGAAAAGTTGCTAGTGCTCAAGAAATGGATTTATCTAAAATTCTACTACAACAGATTTAAACCATATTTTTATTAATAAAGAATCATAAATAAGCATACGATAAATTAAGTAAATCGAAATTACCTAATGGACGACAAAATCCATCAGTATTTGTTAAAATGAAATGTGTTAACTGGACAAGAAGTTCATGAGAGATGGTTTTGAAAACTTTCATGTATGTACTTGGCAATTAGATGATATAATTGTAAACGATAGTTTAATGAAGAGAGAGGGTATGATAATGCTACACTTAAAATGGAAGGACGCACCTACTATTCGTACAGTAAAATGTGTGAATACAAATGCGAAAAAATATTTAGTATCTAACGTGTTAACTGTTGGGAAAGAATATGAAGTGAAAAATGAAACAGAAGAATTTATTTTTATAGTTGATAATACTGGAAAAGTAGGCGGGTATTATAAAGAGTACTTCGAATAAATAATAAGCACGAGTGTTTTGTATCACTCGTGCTATTTTACTTGCCATCTATTTCATGGATGGTTTGTTCAATCAATTGTTGTTTTTCGTTCCGGTCGGCTTGAATTTGCAATGTTTCTTCGATTGATTCGATAAGCTGTATTTGCGTTTCTTTCAAATGATCCAGTTCTACATGACTTTCGGTAATGCTCGTCATTTCAGCGCTTTTCATCGCTAACTTCTCTGAAGTATTCATTAAATGATGACTTGTCGCATTTGCACGATGTTGGCGATTGAGGTTGACGAGCATGGAAATTTGAGATTGCCATAAAGGGATTGTTGATAATATAGATGACTGAATTTTTTCAATGAGCATTTCATTGGTTGATTGAATCATGCGAATTTGGGGAGCTGTTTGAATAGCTATTTCCCGCGATATTTGTAAATCATACATTCTTCGATCTAGCCATTCCGCCGCATTTTTCATATCGAGTAACTTTTGCCTCATCATGGGGTTGTCCATATCGTTATAATCCTTTTCCACCATTTGCAACTGCTTTTGAAGGTCAAGTCTTTTCATTTCCAAAGCAGCAATGTACAAATTGATTTCTTGAAAATATTCTTCATTTTTTTCATATAACTTATTTAACATATTGTTATCCGTCAATAAATTCTCTTGAGCTCGTTTTAAATGAATCGTTAGACGGTCGATTTGCTTACTTAAGCGATTGTATTGGGAAACGATTTGTTGAATGGAAGTTTTTCGTTTAAATAGTTTTCTTAAAAATCCTTTATCTTGAATGTTGAATTGATCGAGATTCATTGAATCCAACTGTTCAATTAAGGTCGATAAAATCTCTCGAATTGGTGAAGTATCGTTTCTTTGTACTTGAACTAATAATTGATGGGTAAAATGTTTTAGGGATTTTTGAACTTCTTCACCAAAACGAACAATGGCTTCATAGCAAGTACTATCTAGCTCGCTTGCTAAATATAATGCTTTTGACTGCTCTTCTTCAGTAAGGGTAGGGAATACTTTACTCTCCACAATAGAAAAAGAGCTCTCGTTTGGGAACAGTTCAAAACCTTCTGAGCTCTTTTTCTCCATCATTGATTTTCCCTCCCAAATTCTATTTGCTTTTGTTTTTTTTCATGCTCGAGTTTGACATAATCCAACTCCAATTTTAAATTTTCTAAATCAGATGCAAGAGCAGCTTTTAAGTCATCTTCCATCGAACTTTGTAATTTTTTCATCGCTTTTCGAGCCTCTTCAAGAGCGATATGCACATCAGCATCTTTAATTTGCTGTTGTACTAACGTTGCGTAATTTTTGCTCAATTGCACAGCTGAAGGCAGGTGAGAATAGAAGAAATCTTCAACTGTGTAAAATTTTTGCGGATTTGTTTGAACGATATTGACTATTCTTCTAGACAACTTTGTCATTTCATTTAGTAATTTAAAAGAACGAATGGAACGCACTCGAATATATTGCTGTGTTAATAAATTTATGTGGCTTTTTGCTTGTTTTAATTGGGATTCAATATGATTATATTCTGAACGGGTAAAGCCGAGTGCTTTCGTCTTTTTATATTTTTGAAGAGATTTAATGATATAATTACTAACTATATAAGTTAGAATGGATGCAATCGGTATGATTAATCCATTCAGAAAACTGATATTTAATTGAACAACTAATATGATAAAAACTGTAAAACTAAAGAAAAAATTGAGTAAATGTCGTATGATGAAGTTGCTTACCCCCAGCATATGCGTACCTCCTCGTGTTCTTAGTATAAATACGTTCGGTGGGGAATAAAAGTTTCAAAAACTTATTTGAATTTATCATTTCTCTATTTAAATGATACTACTTTTTTCACATATTTTTAAAGAGAAGGAATGGGGGAAATACAAAAAATTGGACGTTTAAAAAACGTCCAAATTACAGCAATTCAAAATTCAATTTGTCATATCCTTGTATATCATCAAAAATTACAATTGACAAACTTGATTTTAGATTTTCATCTTTCTTAATAAATTGCAAAAATTCATCAATAGATTGATTTTTCCCTTCCACATCGATTTCAAGCTGATCGTTTTCATTTATACGAAAATTCCCTTTTAATCCTAATTCTAACGCCTTCTGTTGAATGAAAAATCGGTTGCCAAATCTTTTTTCAGCGACATTGATCATAATGTGCGCCCTCTTTGCCATCACTCCACCTACAATCAATTAAATTTTCATTTAGCCGTGGGTTTTCAACATATGAATTAAATCATTTAAATAGTGAATGACTTTTTCAGAAGCTTTTTCGATTTCTTGCAAATGGATTTCTGCTTGTTGTCGATTTCCTCTACTTAATTCCAAAATTGCATTTTTTGCAGCAATATGAACTTGCTTATGAACGTACTCTAATTCTTTGAAAGATTCTACATGTTTAAATTTAGCTTGGGTGTCATTTGCATAATACCATTTTCCTAAACGGCAATCTTGGTGGGAGGAAACTTCTTCTGGTGATAATTCTTCAACTCCTAAAATCATGTTATATACCCGCCATTTCCATAATAGATGATCAGTTTTTGATAATTGTAAAAGGGCGGTACTGGATAAGTGAACAGGGTTATTATTGATAATGTCATTTCGGAAACGCATCATTTCTTTACTTAGTGCAAATATACTTTCAGACGTTTGTTTACCTAAGCTATGAATTTGTTCTTGAAGATTGGCCATTTCAGACATACGTTTAGTAATTTCATCAACGGCAGCAGCTTGTTCTTCAGTAATGGAAGCAGTGCTGGCAACATCATGTTTAATACTTTCAATTGCATGTACAATTGAGTTTAATAATGGTAACGACTGTTTTGCCTCTGAAGTAGCTTCTTTAATCTTCTGTGAAGCATCTGCAATGGAATCGGAAACCATATTTGAATATTGTTTAAATGCATCGACATTTTGTGATACTTCATTTAATGCGTTCACTGTTCCTTCAGCTAATTTTCGTACTTCTTGTGCCACAACAGAGAAACCTTTCCCATGTTCACCAGCACGAGCTGCCTCAATAGAAGCGTTAAGTGCTAGTAAATTTGTTTGGTCTGCAATTTCGTTTATTATTGTGACGATACTATCAATTTCGTTCACATAGTTTTGTAATTGATGGAATGATTTAACAATTTGTTGGAACGTATTATCCGTTTGAAAAATATCATTTAACGCTTTTTCAATTGTATTTTTTCCGTCGATAACATTGCTTACTGAATCCGTCGTTTTCTCAGATATTTGCGATGAAGCACGGGCAACTTCTCCAATCGAAGCGGAAACTTGTTCGATTGCTGCGGTGGAATTTTGAATTTCCGTTGTTTGTTGATCAACGCGTTGAATTAAATCTTTCATGTAGATGATTTTCGTATTGGATTCAATTAGCGAAGAAATTTCTGTAATGACATTTTCGATCATTCTTTCTGTTAATACTTCTACCAATAACTCTTGCTCTACATTCATTGCAGCGTTTAATGAGCGCAAATATTCCAATGCTTTATGAGGTTTCATACCAAAGTTATGTAAAATGTGAGTACTAATGTAAAAGGAGAATTGATTAAATAATACGATTAATTTTCCAGTTTCAAAATTATGTATTCTGAATAAGTGAAAAAATTTTATCGCATTTTGTACATACTCATCATTTCGTTCATTAAGAAAAAATTGTTGCAAATATTTTTCAATTTTTTCTTCTGGAATAGGATTTTCGCCTTTCGGTGAAATTTCTTTTAAATAGCGTTGAAAAATATTGCTCATTGTTGGAGTGAAGTTTACAATTTTTTTAAATAATTCTTGTAAATTTTGCTGATCCTTTTTTGTAAAATGATTATATTGTAAGGTTTTTAAAAAACGTCCTGATGCTTCTATATCAGTTCCACGTTCTAATAAATCGTTTAAATGAACTCTTGGTTTAAATGTTAAAACCATACTTAAGTCCTTCCTTTCGATTCAAAAATTACCAAGTTATAGATATTTTAACATATTTTTTATTATGAAAAGAATGGGGTTTTTCAACGTGTATAAAATTATTTATATGAAGGCAGACTTTGAACCTTGGTGGCAATTTGAAGGTTGGGAATCACATATTGTGTCAGAAGAAGTTTTTGATACGAAAGAACAATTTGAAGTTGCAATAAAAGAAACTCTTAATGTGTTTAGAAAAAAATTTGACCATGAGGAGAGCAGGGAAGGAAAGTATTTTGCCTTTTGGTCGGAAGATGAAAAAACTTATTGTGAAGCTTGTGATGATGAATTACAAATTTTTCATGGTATAATTGTGCAACAACTTGAATATAATCAATAATAGTAACAAAATATATCCCGATCCATTGGAGAACGATTTCAAATCTGTATAAAAATCGTTTGACATTTTGTAATATGGTGGTATAATATAAATACAATTGAATTGTAAGGCCGGAAACAAGTGATTCACATATTACAAAGAGTGATCGGTGTTTTTGTCGGTACTCTTCGTAATATGTGAATTTTTTTTATTCTGGTAATAAAAACAATTCCATATTGTAAAAATATTTTTATTTTTTTGGAGGTTTTTTTCAATGAAACAAGGTACAGTAAAATGGTTTAACTCAGAAAAAGGTTTTGGATTCATCGAAGTTGAAGGCGAAAACGACGTATTCGTACACTTCTCAGCTATTCAAGGTGAAGGTTTCAAAACTCTTGATGAAGGTCAAAAAGTGGAATTCGAAGTGGTTGAAGGCAACCGCGGACCTCAAGCTGCTAACGTTGTTAAATTATAATTATAAACGAACTTAAATATGATGAGGCATCCATTTTTGGACGCCTCTTTTTATTTTCGATATGGAAACATCATTTTCTTACAGAGAATGATGTTTTTTTGTTTCTGTTTTTAGTAAAAATTCCTCTTTCTTTTAAATTGCAATCTTAACATTTTCTGCATCCAAAAGTAGTGCAAATTTACAATCTCTTAACAATTCCTTTAAACAAGATCAATATATGAATTTTATAGTGGGAAATGTAGTGAGAATTAAACTATTAAACGATGGAGGAAATTTCAGATGAAAAAGTGGAAGTTTTTAACGATGACTGCAATGGTAAGTTCTGCATTACTACTTGGAGCATGTGGCGGAGAAAAAAATGAAGCTGGCACAAATGCTGGAAATATACCACAACAAGCAGAAAATGGAGAAGCACAATTAGCAGGCTCTGTAACAGGTGATGGTTCTTCAACTGTTGCCCCTATTGTTGAAGCACTTGTAGAAGAATATGCTGCTGTTGAACCAAATGTACAAGTATCTGTTGGGGTATCTGGAACTGGTGGAGGATTTGAAAAATTCATCGCCGGCGAAACGGATTTCTCAAATGCTTCACGAGAAATTAAAGAAGAAGAAGCTCAAGCTTTAAAAGATGCGGGTATTGAATATACAAGATTTGAAATTGCTTATGACGGTATCACTGTCGTAATTAATTCAGATAACGATTGGGCTACGGATTTAACAATTGAACAATTAAAAGAAATTTGGATTGAAGACGGAAAAGTGAAAAAATGGTCTGATCTTGATCCATCTTGGCCAGATGAAGAAATTGTCTACTATGCACCAGGAACAGATTCAGGTACCTTTGACTATTTCGACGAAGTGATTTTGGAAGGTGAAGATTTAGTTCGATCAGCTCAATTGTCTGAAGATGATAACGTAATTGTTCAAGGCGTTGCTTCTGATAAAAACGCGATCGGATTCTTTGGCTATGCTTACTATTTGGAAAATCAAGATAAATTAAAAGCGGTACGCGTGAACGGTATAGAACCATCAAATGAAACAATTGAAAACGGGGAATACACGCCGCTCTCTCGTCCGTTATTTGTATTCGTAAACAATAAAAAAATCATTGAGAATGAATCATTTTACGATTTTATGAAATTCACTTTAGAAAACGCTGGAGACATGGCTGAAGCTGTTGGATATGTGCGTTTACCTGATGATAAGTATAGAGAAGAGCTGAAAACGTTAGAACAATTTAAATAATCCTTTAGATTGTTAGTGTGTGGGGGGCTTTCACCCACACACTTTGCAGGGTTAGAAGGGAGATTATGAAATGGCTCAAAGCATTGAGAAAGAGCAATCAATCCAACAATTGATTGAGAAATCTCGAAATAAAAAGGGCAAAAAAATCATTGAAAAAATAATGCCTATTTTACTCCTATTAGCAGCACTGATTTCTGTTGTTACCACATTAGGCATTGTCTTTACATTAATTTTCGAGACCTTTGAGTTTTTTAGGAGAGTATCAATTGTCGAGTTTTTATTTGGAACAGAATGGTATCCATTTTCAAGTGGCAGTCCATCCTTTGGTGTTTTACCACTCATATTAGGAACATTCAAAGTGACGCTGATTGCAATAGGTGTAGCTGTTCCGATAGGTTTGTCAGTAGCAATTTATTTAAGTGAATATGCTTCTGACAAAACTCGAAAAATCATGAAACCGATTTTGGAAGTATTAGCAGGTGTACCGACCATTGTCTATGGTTTTTTTGCTCTGACGTTTGTCACACCGATATTACAAACTTTGATACCGTCGCTGAAATTATTTAATGCTCTTAGTCCAGGGATCGTAGTGGGAATCATGATTTTACCTAGCATTATCTCTTTATCGGAAGATGCCATGAATTCTGTACCAAATGCTATTCGAGAAGGAGCTCTCGCGCTGGGTGCTACAAAGCTCGAAGTTTCGTTAAAAGTTGTACTTCCTGCAGCGTTATCCGGCATCGTTGCATCCATTGTATTGGGCATTTCTCGGGCTATCGGTGAAACGATGATTGTCTCCCTCGCCGGCGGTGCAACCCCAACTTTTGATTTCAATATCACGGGTTCAATTCAAACGATGACAGCCTATATCGTACAAGTATCTTCTGGTGATGCAGGTTACGGCACAACAATTTACTATTCTATGTATGCCGTTGGATTTACGTTGTTTATATTCACTTTATTGATGAACTTAGTAGCTCAATATATTTCGAAACGCTTCAGGGAGGAATATTGATATGACGAAATACATTGACGATACCGTCGTCATGAAGCGTATGCAGTCTCGATTAAGAAAAAATAAAATTTGGAAAATGATATTCTTCCTTGCTACTTCTTTTGCATTGTTAACCCTCGTTGTATTAATTGTAAGAATAATATGTCAAGGAGCGGGATACATAAATTGGGATTTCTTTAACAATTTCGGTTCGCGTTTTCCTGAAAAAGCTGGAGTAAAAGCGGCATTAATTGGTTCGATTTGTATGATGCTCGTTGTAGCTCCAACTTCCATCATACTTGGGGTGGCAACAGCAATATATTTGGAAGAGTATGCAAAGAATAATAGATTTAATGATTTTATTCGAACAAATATATCCAACTTAGCTGGTGTACCATCAATTGTCTTTGGTTTATTAGGATTAACCATTTTTGTCCGCATGTTTGGTTTAGGAAAAAGTATTCTAGCTGCTGGATTAACGATGAGTTTATTAATTTTACCTGTCATTATTGTAGCTGCACAAGAAGCGATCCGTGCTGTACCAAAAGAACAGCGGGAAGCTTCATATGGTATGGGCGCAACAAAATGGCAAACGATTACTCGAGTTGTATTGCCATCTGCCATACCGGGAATCTTGACGGGTAGCATTTTAGCTTTATCTCGTGCAATTGGAGAAACAGCGCCATTAGTTGTAATCGGAATCCCTGTGATTATCCATTTCTTGCCTACGGGTTTGCTTAGTGAATTTACAGCTTTGCCGATGCAAATTTACGATTGGGCAAAACGCCCGCAAGAAGCATTTCAATATGTTGCTGCAGCGGGAATTATTGTGTTGATGATTGTCCTTGTGCTGATGAATTCGATTGCCGTGTTGATTCGAAATAAATTCCAAAAACGATATTAAGGATGGGTGAAAGTGGTACAAACAATGATTAACAATGAACTGAAACCTTTGCGTGTTGTTGAAAAGCAGTTCAAAGTGAATGAAAATTTCCAGACAAACAGTAAAGCATCCGTTTTCTATGCGAACAATTTTAATCTTTGGTATGGTGAGCACCATGCGTTAAAAGATATTCAATTTAACGTTCAAGAAAATGAAGTGACTGCCATCATCGGGCCTTCAGGATGCGGAAAATCAACTTTTATTAAAGCGTTGAACCGCATGGTGGAACTTGTTCCATCAGTGAAAATAAACGGAGAAATTTTATACCGTGGTCGCAATATTTTTGCTGCTGATTATGCAGTAGAGGAATTGCGTACAAAAGTTGGGATGGTGTTTCAAAAGCCAAACCCTTTCCCGAAATCCATATATGATAACGTTGCTTATGGTCCGAGAATTCATGGCATTAAAAATAAAAAAATACTAGATGAAATTGTAGAAAGGTCATTGAGAGGTGCAGCGATTTGGGATGAAGTGAAAGATCGTCTTCATCACAATGCTTATGGTTTATCAGGAGGACAACAACAACGTATTTGTATTGCACGGTGTCTAGCGATAGAACCAGATGTCATTTTAATGGACGAACCAACATCTGCCCTTGATCCAATTTCTACATTAAAAGTTGAGGACCTCATTCAGGACTTAAAAAAGAATTACTCCATTATTATTGTGACACACAATATGCAACAAGCGGCCCGGATTTCAGACAAAACAGCCTTTTTCTTAAATGGAGAAGTAGTGGAATTTGACATCACAGATCGAATATTCTCAACACCACGTGATCAGCGTACAGAAGATTATATTTCAGGGCGTTTCGGCTAATAGGAGTGATGGGTGTGTGAGTATTCGAGAAAGATTGGACAAAGAATTGGAATCTGTGCAACAAGCATTTTTAACTTTGTGCGATAAAAGTATTCATCAATTTGAATTATCGTTTCAAGCATTTATTGAAAAAGATATGGAATTAGCAAAACGAATAATAGAAGAAGATGTGGAAATGAACAAGATGGAAGAAGAGATTCATAATAAAGTAGTGCTCCTTCTGACCAAACAACAACCAATTGTTGCAACAGATCTTCGTCGTCTTATCGTTTTATTAAAAGCTGCTTCAGATATGGAACGGGTTGGAGATTATGCAGTGAACATATCAAAGGAAGCCATTCGCATTGGGGAGAAACAGTTTATTACGTCAGTAGAGTTAATGGAAGATATGTGCTATAAAACGATATCGATGCTTCGGCAAGTCGTTAATGCATTTGTGGAAGAAAATGTCCAAAATGCAAAAGAAATTGCTGAAATGGATGATCAAATCGATGAAATGTATGGTAATATGATTGCACATTTAATGAAACTTTCTGCCATTAGCCCTGAAAGTGTTTCGCAAATCACGTATTTATCTTTTGTATGTCGATTTATTGAGCGGTGTGCGGATTTGGCAACGAATATGGCAGAATATATCCTCTATTTGAAAAAAGGCCTTTACTTAGATTTAAACCGTTAATGTAGTATTCTAACCTTTTCAAAAGGGTTTTTATTGAATAATGAAAAAATTTATAATAAAATTATTTCAAACAAATACGGAAGCGATGATGAAAAAGAGTAGTATTATGGATTGGCTAAGAGAGCTAGCGGTTGGTGCGAGCTAGTGCAAGACATAATACGAATGGGTTTTCTAGCTCTAGCATTGAAAGTTTAGTAGGTGCTAGCGTATCGTTTACGTTACAAACTTTGAGTGGACATAAGTCTTCTTATGTCAATAAAGGTGGTACCACGGCTCCCCGTCCTTTAATTTTAGGGGAGTTTTTTTATTTTGATAGCTTAGTTTAGTTGAGTTGAGAGGAGAAGGTAGAGATGACAGTAAATTATGTAATGAAAACTTTACAGGGAGATATGATGACCCCTATTTCTGTTTTCCTTAGTGTCTCAGGAAAAAATAAAGTATTATTTGAATCTGCTGCGAAACATGAGGAAAGCGGAAGATATTCCTTTATTGCCTATGATCCGATTGCAGAATTAATTGGCAATAAAGAGAGTTACTTGTTTAGGAAAGAAGGGGGGGAGGAAAAGAGGGAAGGTTCGGTCTTTCAAAAGTTGAGAGATATAATCCCTATTTCCAATGAACCACTCCCTTTTTCCTTCTTTGGAGGAGCAATTGGTTATTTTAGCTATGATACGGCTTTTTATTCTGAAAACATCGGACCTGTCTTACCAGATGAGTTGAATATGCCAGATGTGCATCTTCTGTTTTATAATCGTTTTATTGTCATCGATCATTTACTACAAAAAGTATCGATCGTGGCCATTGATTTATTCCAAGAAGGTAAAACAAGAGAGGAAATGGATGAATACATCCATCAGATTGAAGAACAATTGAAAAATGGTACTACGCTTATTGAAGTAGAAAAAAGTGCAGTTGAATTTCGTCCATCCATTGACCAAGAAACATTTGTGAAAATGGTAGAAAAAGCGAAAAAATATATTGAATGTGGTGACATTTTTCAAGTTGTATTATCTCAACGTTTTTCGTCAGATTTTAAAGGAAATCCTTTTTCTTTATACCGCAGTCTGCGTACTTCGAATCCATCACCATACATGTTCTGTTTAGAGTTTGATGATTATACAATTTTGGGTACTTCCCCAGAAAGTTTAGTAAAAATCACCGATGGATTCATTAAGACGAATCCGATTGCTGGAACGAAACCTCGTGGAAAAACAAAGGAAGATGATCGAAAATTAGAGGAACTTCTTCTAAGTGATGAGAAAGAACTTGCGGAACATCGCATGCTCGTTGATTTAGGTCGAAACGATTTGGGGAGGGTTTCGAAGGTCGGTACAGTGAACGTTTCAAAATATATGAAAATAGAAAAGTATAAATATGTAATGCATATTGTTTCCGAAGTAATCGGTGAAAAAAGAGATGATGTTCATGTAGTGGATGTCATTACTAGTTGCTTGCCTGCTGGAACGGTTTCCGGAGCTCCGAAAATTCGCGCCATGCAAATTATCAATGAACTGGAACAACAAAAAAGAGGGGTTTACGCAGGGGCAATTGGTTATATTTCAATCAATGGCAATTTAGACTTGGCAATTGCGATACGTACGATGATCGTAAAAGACGAAAAAGCATATGTGCAAGCTGGGGCAGGAATCGTGTATGATTCCATTCCGCAATCTGAATATGAAGAGACACTGAATAAAATGAAGGCTTTGTTGGAGGTAGAGCGATGATATTACTAATTGATCATTACGATTCATTCACATACAATTTATATCAACAAATTGCCTCGCTCGGAAAAGAAGTGAAGGTTATTCGCTACGATGACATCACGATTGACGAAATTCGTGATATGCAACCTGAAGCGATTGTATTATCGCCAGGACCTGGAAGACCTGATGATATTCCTCAAACGGTCAATCTTGTAAAAGAACTGTACACGGAGTTTCCAATCCTTGGTGTTTGTTTAGGGCATCAAATTATCGGTGCCGCATTTGGCGGTGAGATTGTGCAAGCAAACCGCATCATGCATGGAAAAACGTCGCTATTAAACTATGAACGAAAGGGATTGTTCAAAGAGTGTTTTAATGATGTAGAAGTGATGCGTTATCATTCATTAGTCATTGAACCTACGACATTAAGTAAAGACTTTGAGGTAATTGCAACGTCAAAAGATGATGGAGAAATTATGGCTATTCAACATAAACAGCTACCTATCTATGGCGTACAATTCCATCCTGAGTCAATCGGTACACCAAGCGGAAATCATATCGTCAAGGCGTTTTTAGCGAATGCATAGTAAAAAGGCTTTCTAGAATGTATAACGTTCTAGAAAGCCTGTTATTTTATTGAAGATAATTGTCCTAATAGATGGTTATTAGTCAAACTTCAATTCATATTAGTCAATCTGAGGAGGATAATAGTCAAAATTGTGACAGTTATAGCCAATTATCAAGAAAATTGATTGAAAGATAATAGCCAAAGTTTAGTAAATAATAGCCAAACTCAATAGGATAAATGGCCAAATTTGTCAATGAGCTGAACATGCTGATATAAAGAAGTGATAATTTCCAAAGTCAAGCAAAAAATAGTCAATACCAATAGGATAATGGTCAATCTGCACTTTATAATAGCCATTCCAGAAATATAAAGCGTTATTATAAATATTTCTCAATCTCTTTCTCAAATTTGGATGGTTTATCCATCGGGGCAAAACGAGCGACTACTTCACCGTTTCGATCCACTAAAAATTTCGTAAAATTCCACTTTACTTTCGAACCGAGAACGCCTTTTGTATTACGGGTTAAAAATTTAAATAAAGGGTGTGCCTCTTCTCCGTTAACCGCTACAATTTCATGGATTGGGAATGTCACCCCGTAATTGATTCGACATGCTTCTTCCGCATCTTTTGCAGAGTCTAATTCTTGTTTAAACTGATTGGAGGGGAATCCTAAAACGACAAACCCACGATCTTTATATTTTTGATAAATTTTTTCTAGTTCATCAAATTGTGGAGCAAAACCGCAATTAGATGCAGTGTTCACAATTAACATTACTTGTCCTTTATAGCGGCTTAATGGATATGTTTCTCCCTTAGCAGTTGTTACTTCGATATCGTAAAATTCCATGAGAGCTCCTCACTTTCACTATTAATTCTCAGTTCTTCTACTGCTTAAATTCAGTATAACAGCTAATAGGAGAGAAGTAATGATAAACGCACTGATGAATGCGATTACCCCGTTCCATCCGAAACTAGCCCAAAAGAATCCACCTGTTGTTCCACCAACACTTGAACCAAAATAGTAGGCAAATAAGTAAAGGGAAGAGGCTTGAGCTTTATTGCTTTTTGCCCGGCTGCTTACCCAAGAACTTGCGATGGAATGTGACCCGAAAAAGCCGAAAGTAAATACAACAATCCCAAGTATTTTAATTATTAAATTGACGGGAAGTGTTAATAAAGCTCCCGATAACATAATCATAATCCCGACTAACAGCACCTTTTGACGCCCAAACCGATCCGATAAACTACCAAACCAAGCAGAGCTAAAAGTTCCAACTAAATAAACTATAAAAATCCAGCCAACGATAGTTGTACTTAGGTTGTAAGGTTCATCTAGCAATTTATAACTAATATAGTTATATAAAGTGACAAATCCCCCCATTAATGTGAATGCAATTCCGAACAAGCAGACTAAACCTGGATCTTTTAAATGGGAAAATAGTGATTTCGTCAAGGAAGCTAATTGTAAAGGTCTTGGTTCAAAATGTTGAGATGCCGGCAATGCCCATATGAAAAAGAAGCTCACAATTAAACTTAAAATACCAAGAAAAAGCATTCCTACTTGCCACGAAAATAAATCTGTTACCGTTCCCATGATAATCCGCCCGCTAAGGCCACCAACGGAATTTCCGCTTATATATAGTCCCATTGCAATACCTAGACTAGAAGGATCCATTTCTTCTCCTAAATAGGCCATCGCAATGGCAGGAATTCCCGCAAAAACAATGCCTTGTATGACTCTCAATAACAATAAAATTTCAAAAGAAGGAGAGAATGCTAGCACAATTGTTATGAACGATGCTGCAAAGATGGAAAAGGTCATTAATCGCTTTCGTCCCCAAGCTTCCGATAATGATCCAAATAAAATTAAACTAAAGGATAGGGCGACAGTAGAAGCTGATAATGATAAACTGGCTACAGCAGGTGAAACATGGAATTCTTCAGAAAATTGCGGAAATAAAGGTTGCGTAATGTATAAGTTTGCAAAAATAATAAATCCTGCTGCAAACAATGCTAAATTCGTTAATGTAAATTCTCGAGTTCCTTTTTGGATATACACTGTTCTTCGCCTCTTTTAATTTTGACATTTTTTTGAACAATCAATTTACCGATAATTATAATGGTGATTTTCTAAAATAGTAATTTCATAGTTTTTATTTCACTAATAACTTTGAGTTATAAGTAGATGATTCTTTAAAATATGCCATTTCATTGTGACATCTTTAGGACATGCTATAATTTGGATAAAGAATATGAAGGAGAAGGGGACAATCAATTGGATATCAATGCACTCATTTATTTTCAAACTGTTGCAAAATATGAAAATATGTCGCGAGCAGCAGAAATTTTACATATTAGCCAGCCTGCCCTCAGCAAATCGATTGCTATGCTGGAAGAGTATTTAGGAGTTGAACTTTTCGATCGAAATGGCCGCTCCATCAAATTAAACCGATACGGGAAATTCTTCCTAGAACGAACGAATCTGATTTTAAAAGAAATCGAACGGGCAAAAGAAGATTTAACCAACCTTGTGACACCTGATGTTGGTGAAGTCTCATTAGGATTTATGCATACGTTGGGGCTAGAAGTTATTCCATCCTTAATGATGAAAGCGAAAAAGCGATTTCCTCATATGCGTTTTCAATTAACGCAAAGCAATTCTAGTGTCATTATGAAAAAATTGGAAACGGGAGAGCTTGATATTTGTTTAGTATCTTCTCTTGAAACTAGTAAAGACGTCCATTGGGAAAAATTATGGGAAGAGGAGTTATTTTTAATTGTTCCGAAACAACATCCATTAAAAAATCGGAAAAAAGTCAAGCTTGCTGAATTTGCAATGGAGCCTTTCATTTCTATCAAAAAAGGAAATTCATTGAGGAAATATGTTGATGAGATTTTTAAACGAGAAGGGTTTCAATTAAATGTTGCTTTTGAAGGGGAAGAAGTACATACCATTGCCGGGCTTGTGGAGAGCGGCTTAGGAGTTTCGTTAATTCCACATATTAAAGGGCTAGACCAATATAATGTACACATCATACAAGTAGATGCTAAAGACTGCAAAAGGGAAATTGGACTAAGCTATTTAAAAAATCGTTATATGAGTGGAGCAGTAAAGCAATTTATTGAATATGTTCGAGAGTTTTTTATTAATAAAACCCAAACAGAATCATCTTCCATCCGTTTGGGTTGATGAATTAAGAATTTTGTTTGCCTGTAATTAAATTAGCAATTTCTTCAATGGTCATCGTGGAATTGACTTTAAATTGCCCTTTTTGAATTGAGCGGGCATATTCCGGTTGTGCTAAAAATAACTCCATTTCAACCGCATTTTTAATAACGCCCATATCTTCCAATTTTTTTGAAACTTCATAAGGTGTTAGGCCGGAATAAATATATAGAATGCCTTCTACTACATTCTCCTGTTGTGTCGATGTAGTCGTTTCAGAAGGCTCATTATTTACCTCGGGTTCATCTTGCGTTTCGGTTGAATTGGAAGATGATTGATTTTCAAGTTCTTGTAATTGTTGTTTTGCTAATTTTAATTGGGATTCTAGCTGTGCAATTTTTTCTTCGTAATTAGCAATTTCCTTTGACTCTGATTCTGTATGAGAGAAACGATCCATCCCTGTATAAAGGATGCCGATGACTAAACAAGCAAGGCCAAACCCACGAACAGTCGATCTTTTCATGATTGACCTCCGTGATTAAGAATATGTAGAACTTGTTCTTCAGATAATGTTGACATTTTGCTGATTTCACTAATTGGGTATCCTTGCTTATTTAATTCGATGACTTGTCGAACTAAAATTTGATTGACCGGCTTATTCGGTTGTTTGGGTACATTTTCTGATTTAGTTGTAATAGGTTTTGTCGCCGGCTTTACTTTAAAAGAAGGCTCGAGTAATAATTCTTCTTCGATCACTTTTAATCTTCTTTTAATTCCGTTTGTTTCTTGATAAAATTGCAGAGACAATTCTTCAACATCTCGTTCTAATTTTTTTGATGTATCTTTTAGGAAAAAAGATGCAATAATACAAATAATGCCGATGATGATTAGTAACGTTGATAGTTCCACAATCGCTCCTCCGAATTTTACATTTTTGAATTATTTTAACATAAGGATTTTAATTAATAAATGATGCTAGATTTTTTTTCAATTTATGTTATAATGACTTAGTCGTATAAATCATGCTTATATATAAATTCATGATAGAGAGTGGGAGGGTTAATAATGCGCGTAAACATTACATTAGCTTGCACAGAATGTGGAGAACGTAATTATATTTCTACAAAAAATAAACGTAACAATCCAGAACGTCTAGAACTAAAAAAATATTGCTCTCGCGAGAAGAAAGTCACTCTTCACCGTGAAACGAAGTAATGATTTTGCCAAAACCAATTCCGGTTTTGGCTTTTTACTTATACGCAAAGGATTGATTGAAATGAACAAAAAAGAATGGCGAAATACTATTAAATCCTCTTTAAACGAAATGTCCAATGATCAATATCATTTACTTTCAGAAATGATAAAAAAGCGCTTATTCAATGAACCCATCCTAGAACAATGCCATACGATTGCGTTGACTATTTCAAGACAGCCTGAAGTGGATACTTATGAAATTATTAAGGCATGTTGGCAACTTGGTAAGCGGGTAGCTGTTCCAAAATGCAATCCAAAAACACGAACAATGGATTTTTATAATATCACTAGCTTTTCCCAGCTGGAAACGGTATATATGGATTTACAAGAACCTATACCAGAAAAAACAACATATGTATCTCCTGAAGAAATTGATTTAATGATTGTACCAGGGATTGTATTTGATCAGCTTGGATATCGAATTGGTTACGGAGGCGGTTATTACGACCGGTATTTAACGAATTATAACGGGCATAAGATATCACTAGCTTTTCATTTACAAATTGTCGAAGAATTGCCAAAAGAATCTCATGATATTCCAGTTGATTTCATTATTACTGAAAAAGCTCTCATACATTGTGCCAACAATCGAAAGGAGATAGCTGAATGAAAACGATACTCGATATTCGCAACATATTGAAGCAATATGGTTCGTTTATTTATACAGGAGATCGCTTAGGGGATTTGATGATGATGGAAGATGAAATTCGCGAATTATATAAGTCGCAAGTTATAGATCCAAAAGAATTCCAATCGGCTCTATTGATAATTCGAAACGAAATAAAAAAAGAAGAAGAGAGAAAAATGAAATTAAATAACTAATATAGCCAATAAAAGAAAAAAATAATGATTGAATCAATTGTTAAAAAGGTGTAGACTTGTTAAGTCATTTTCATAAGAACAGTGGAGAAGCCACTGTTTTATTTTTGGGAACCTTTTTGTAAAAAAGACGTAAATATTTTTGGGGGTTTGTAAAGGGAAGGTAATATATAATTTTTATAACCTAATTTCTTTTAATTTTTTCGTAGTGCAATTCATTGAATAATGGCAAGAAAAAGATTAAGATATTATTTGCCTTCTTCTAAACATATGAAGTATATGTGCGAATGTTGTGACTTTGAATACGTAAGAAGAGGAGGATGCAAGATGAAGTCATGGAAATGGCCTAAACATACGATTTTAATAGTAGCCATTATCGCAACTTGGATTAAGACTGCAATCGTCTATCGAACCAGCTTTGAATTCGATTTAGAAAATGGAATGCAAGAGTTCATTTTATTTATAAATCCTCTTAGCTTTTTACTTTTTGCTTACGGAATATCTTTATTTTTCAAAACAGAAAAGGCGCGGAATCGTTGGATTGTCATTACAAGTATGGTGTTAAGTATTGTACTTTATACAAATGTTGCTTTCTATCGATTCTTCAACGATTTTATTACGCTTCCTGTATTATTCCAAACAAGCAATTTCGGAGAATTAGGAACGTCTGTAGCTGAAATACTTAATTTTAAGGATCTTTTATACTTTATTGATGTATTTGTTATTTTGTTGGCAATTAAATACTTACCAAAAATGGAGACATTATATAGCGTTCGAAAAGAAGTTCGTCGCGCATATTTTGTCCTATCATTAGCTGTGTTATTTTTAAATTTAGGTCTTTCTGAAACAGAACGGCCACAGCTTTTAACTCGTAGTTTTGACCGCGAATTACTAGTAAAAAATATTGGAACTTATAATTATCATTTATATGATATTTACATTCAATCAAAATCTTCCGCTCAACGTGCTCTTGCCGATGGGAGCGAACTAGTAGAAGTCAATAACTATGTTCAAGCAAACCAAGCAGCCATTAATGAAGACATGTTTGGTAAATATCAAGGTCGAAATTTGATTGTCATTCAACTGGAATCATTGCAAAGTTTTGTCTTGCAAAATGACATGAATGGATACGAAGTTACACCATTCTTGAATTCCTTAATTCACGATAAAGATACGTATTACTTTAATAATTTCTATCATCAAACAGGACTTGGCAAAACAAGTGATGCTGAATTCTTATTGGAAAATTCACTGTTTGGTTTAGACCGTGGTGCTGTATTCTTTACGCATAGTGGAAATACGTTTAATTCGATGGCTGAAAAGCTAGGGAAAAATGGATATTTTACAAGTGTCATGCACGCAAACAATAAATCTTTCTGGAATCGTGATATGACATATCAATCATTAAAAATGCAAAAATTCTATGATATTGATAGCTATGATGTAAACGAAGATAATTCTGTAAACTGGGGATTAAAAGACATTCCATTCTTTGAACAATCAGCGGAAATTATGACTGAAATGCCGCAACCGTTCTATACAAGAATAATTACATTAACAAACCATTTCCCATTCACATTGGATGAAGAAGATAAAATGATTCCTGAGTACAACTCTAATTCAGGTACGTTAAACCGTTATTTCCAAACTGTGCGATACATGGATGAGGCGGTCAAATTATTCTTTGAACATTTAAAAGAAAAAGGATTGTATGAGAATTCCATTATTGTTATGTACGGAGATCACTATGGAATTTCTGAAAACCATAATAAAGCGATGGCTATGTACTTAGAAAAAGAAGAAATTACGCCATACGATAGCGCATTGTTGCAGTCAGTGCCGTTATTCATTCACGTTCCGGGATCTGGTGACGGGCAAATCATCGAAAAAGTTGGAGGTCAAATTGACTTAAGACCAACCATTTTACACTTGTTGGGAATTGACACTTCCAATGATATGCAATTAGGTGCAGACTTGTTCTCTGATGAACACGAAGACTTTGTCATCTTCCGTGATGGACGCTTTGTGACGGATCAGTATGTATTTGCGGATCAAACATGCTTCGATCGTGCAACAGGAGAGAAGGTGGATATTCAAGGATGTGCACCTTATATTGAAAGAGCTCAAAAAGAGCTTGGATATTCAGATAAAATCATCAATGGTGACTTATTGCGCTTCTATGATGAAGAAACGGGAAATTTAATATCTGAAGTGGTTAAATAATTTTTGATAAAGTGACCGTTTTAAACGGTCACTTTCGACTGTGGTGCATGCTTAGCTACAGAGTAATGGCAAAGAGGATAGTGGAGACTTATTTCTGCTTCTGTAGCAGAAAAGAGTTATAAGAGCTATGATTATAGAATGTGAGGGTTTCTAGAAAGCTTTGATTTTCTAGAAACCCTTTTTTCCATTTAAAAAATTTATTTAAATAAAAAACGAGATGCGGCAATGCACCTCGTTTTTTATTCCTTTCATTAGTGATGTACTGGTGGATAGCCTTGGTATAATACAGTCATGATGACAAACCAACCAAACACTACTCCAGATGCTAATCCAAAAATAATTGCTAAAACGTTTTTGTCTTTGATTGCGCGGAATGCCGCAACTAATGAAAGAATTGCAATTAAACCGAAAATAACCATTAATAAGTTCATGAAAAATATTACACTCCTTTCGACATCCAAAGAGTATGTCGGTAAAACAATATTCCTTCTCTATTTTATAGCAATGGTCATAAAATGTCGAGTTTTAAAAGTGACGTTTATATGAACAACGAATGATTCGTTTAAAAGTTAAGAATGAATTGGTTGGCAATGTTCATTTTTTCCAAACCATAGTATAATACGCTAGAGGTGATTAGATTGTTGGATGTTAAAACATTAAGTGTCGGTCCAATGCAAGCAAATTGCTATATAGTGAGCAACCAATCAAAAGAATGCATCATTTTTGACCCAGGTGAAGAAGGAAATAGAATCATTTCTACAATTCAATCTCAACAGCTGAAACCACTAGCCATCTTTTTAACTCATGCTCATTTTGACCATATAGGTGCTGTCGATGAATTAAGACAGGCTTTTCATATTCCTGTTTATATTCATAAAGAAGAAGAGGACTGGTTAATGGACCCAAATAAAAATGGTTCAGGAAAATATGTGGATCTTCCAACGTACCGTCTGCAACCGGCGGATTATATCATCGAAAAAGAGCAGACTTTTGTTGTAGGAGGCATGAAATTTCATGCGGTATTTACGCCAGGGCATTCCCCTGGAAGCATTTCATATATTTTCGAAGACGATGGGTTTGCAATTGTAGGCGATACGCTGTTTCAAGGAAGCATCGGTCGAACAGATTTAATTGGTGGATCACTGGAAGTGTTATTAAAATCCATTCATGAGAAGCTGCTTGTGCTGCCTGATGATTTTATTATTTATCCGGGACATGGAGGCTATACAACACCAGCTCATGAAATGGATACGAATCCATTTTTACATGGCTTTTAACTTAATAAGAGGGTGTCTAGAAAGTCGAGAACTTTCCAGGCACCCTTGCTTGCTTTTTCCTCCTGTGATAGTCGAAACAAACTTCCACTATCCTCGTCGCAAAAAGGGCCGCCTCAAAATGACTTTTGAGACAGCCCCATTTCCTGATTTATTAGTGTCCAAGTCCACCCGGTACGTGGATAAACGTTGTGTAATAAGTAAAACCAGCAAAGAATATTGTCAAATAAGCTCCGAAAATGTACATGTACATGCGTTCTGAAAGGTTTAAGAAGCCTAATAATAAGAATAATACAGAATTACCTACGAATAATAGCGAAACCTCGATCATATGACCAAGATAGAACATTACGGCAAAAATACCTGTCCAGAATGCTAAAACTTTATACATATTAGCCATGTCGAATCCCTCCTTTTGTACGACACAATAATCTCAATGTTTATTATAAATGATAATTGACAATATTGTAAACTGATACTTCGATAGATTTGTGACAATCAAGTGTATCTTTTACAGAGCAACATTTGGCACACATATTTCATATTTACAAAAATCGCAATCATGAACCATACTTTCAAATTGAACAAATTCATTTTTTTCAAATAGTGTGTCGATTTGACCTTGTAAGTATGATTTATGTAGTTCACATACTATATCGCTATGTTCTTTTATTTGACTTCTATATGGACAGTTAAAAATCGTTAGCGTAATTTTCTTTCCTTCAGCAGTATCTACAATTTTTGGAATATAGCCAACTAGTAGAGCAGCTTCAGATAAGATTTCTAATTTTTCTTCAAAGCTAAGAGGTTTAGTTATCTTTGATAATCTTTTTTGAATTTCTTTTAAGCCATCTTGATAACTAATTTTTTTCGCTGTCTTCAATGCATCTTGTCCCAACTCACACACAAGTTGAAGTGCCCATTTAACGAGATGTTTTTCATCTCGTTTTGGGAAAGTCAACTCAACCCCTTGTTCAGATACTTGATAAATTCGACCAGGTCTTCCACCTTTACCTGATTTTAAAAAATCAGCAGTGATGAGATGGATCTCCGATAATTTCGTTAAATGCAATCTTGCCACATTTGGATGTATATTAAATTTATCTGCAATATCTTGTACAGTAAATGCTTTTTTTTGTTGCAACATGTATTCATATATTTGAAAACGAGTTTCATCCGCTAAAGTACTCGTAATTTTTAATGGATGCAACATGCTGTTATCCCACCTTCAGTAATATTTATGCTACTTCAATTTTAGCTTTATTATTAATAAAATGATAGTGAAAATACGTGGTGATTATTGGGGATTAGCAAAATATTCAAAATTTGTAATAAAATCTGCCATAAACTTTTCAAAAATAAAGTTTCAACAGAAAAAAGGGGTCAAATAAAAATTTTAAGAAAAAGCCTTTTCCAAATATAAACTTCGTCTTATACTATTGCTAAATTCAGCGGTCACGAATTTAGGGAAGTGGTGATGCGTTTGAAAGTGGAGTCCGTTATTGAAACAAAATCAACTCAATTATTGTTAAAAGCTTTACATTTCGGTGCTAGTGATATTTTAATTGAGCCAACTCCAAACCATTACACCATTCAGTTTCGCAAATATGGAAAATTATTTCCTGCGGGTCATTTCCCTATTGAATTAGGGGATCGAATGATTTCCTTTTTCAAATATAAATCTTCTTTAGATATTAGTGAAAAGCGAAAGCCGCAAAGCGGTTCATTTGAAGAAATGTTTTCCAATCGTTTGTATGCCTTCCGAGTCTCTACTTTACCTTCCGTATATAAAAGAGAAAGCCTCGTTATCCGTTTGTTTTTACAAAATGCCTCATATCCGATTGCTTCATTATGTTACGATCGCCATTCATCAGAAAAATTATTAAGATTGATTTCCAATCGACAAGGATTGATATTATTTTGTGGCGCCACAGGATCGGGCAAAACTACGACATTATATTCATTAGCAAAATATTGCAGTGACACATTAGGGCGACATGTAATTTCTCTCGAAGATCCAGTGGAAAGCAGCCAGTCGTATATGCTTCAAATTCAAGTAAATGAGCTTGCAGGTATTACATATGCAGCTGGTTTAAAAGCAATTTTAAGACATTCGCCCGATGTCATTATGATTGGTGAAATCAGGGATGAAGAGACTGCAGAAATCGCCATGCGTGCTGCATTATCCGGTCATTTGGTGCTATCAACTATACATGCAAAAGATTCGGTGAATTGTCTATATCGTTTAATGGATTTAAATGTTTCCATAGAAGAAATTCGGCAAGCTTTGATTGCAATTATTGCCCAATGTTTAATTCAGTTACATGATAGCGATAGCAGGAAAGCAATTTATGAAATTTTGTCGGAAGATATTTTACAAGAAGCAATTATAAATACAGCGCAAGGAATTGAATATCACTTGCCAGTTGAGGAAACATTGGAATTCCAAAAAGCTGCAATTGAAGAATTGGGGGATTTGTCGTGCTACAGCAAATCAGCGAAAGAATGAATTTCCCCATTCAAAGAAATTATAAGGAGAAAGTTCGGGATGTTCCATCGCTCCTAAATAGGACAAGCATATTACTGAAAGAAGGATATACATTTTCAGATGCCTTATTTATGTTACTTCCTTATCACGTTAAAGAATTGGAAAAGTGGAATGCTTTATTACAACAACAGTTCAATAACGGTTCATCGGCAGTGGATATTTTACAACAACTTTCAATTCCAAAACATTTTTTATTATTGATAGCTATTGCAGAAGAAAAAGGGGATTTAGCTGAATCATTGCACCACGTAAGTAAGCAAATAAAATTTCAAGAAGATACGCAGCGGAAAATTGTGAAGTTGCTAATGTATCCCGCTTTCTTGATGATTTTATTAACAATGGTTTTTATATTGTTTCGAAGTTATTTTTTACCAAACATAGAGCAACTCGTGATTTCGAATCATTCAGAAAAGGTCAATAGTATAAACTTCGCTGTTGTATTGCTTCATATACCAGATTTTCTCATACTCCTCTTCATTATTTCGTTATTCTTGATATTTATTTCAATTCATTCCATTCGAAAAAAAGAGATCGCTCATCAACTAAACATCATTATGAAAATCCCTATAGTGAAGTATGTTTATCAAGTGAATTTAACAAGACAATTCTCTCATTTGCTTGGAAGTTTATTAGTATCAGGTATATCACTTCAACAAGCATTGTCTATTTTAGAACAACAACAAATAAGTCGCCACTTATCATATATCACAGCACTATTGAAACAAAGGGTGAAGTTCGGTGATTCATTGTCAGAGGCTGTGAAGATACTTCAACTGTTTATGCCGAAGTTTGATGAATTGATTCAACACGGTGAAAAAAATGGATACTTAGGCCGGGAAATGCTCATATTCAGCGAATTGCTAAATGAGAGGATCCAATCGACCATCAAATTTTGCTTGGCAAGCATTCAACCTCTTTTCTTTATTTTGATTGCGATATGCATTGTTGCAGCGTATTTAAGTATACTGTTGCCGATGTATGACTTAGTCGAAATCATGTAATAGAGGTGAAATCATGAAAAATCAAAAGGGTTTTACGTTAATTGAGATGTTAATTGTGCTATTTATTATATCTATCTTAATATTAGTAACTGTTCCAAACGTAACGAAACATCGGAATACGATTGATGATAAAGGTTGTGAAGCATATATCCGCATGATACAAGGGCAGGTAGAATCATACAAAATTGAATACAAAACCATCCCTACATTAGATCAATTAGTAAACAAGGGATACTTAAGAGAGGGGATGGATAAATGTCCGAATGGCAAGGGATTTACCATTGAGACGGATGGAACTGTGACATTAACCAATCAATAAAGGAGCATAGAGCAATTGAAAGAACAGGGGTATACGCTATTAGAAATATTATTCGTTTTAATGATTGTCGTATTGGTTGGTATGTTAGGGACAACCTTTTCTTTTAAAATGACAGAAAAAATGGTTGTGGAACAGTTTTTCCACCAATTTACATTGGACATTCAAATGGCACAAATGTTGGCCTTGGAAAAGCAAAGGAGCTGTTTTGTTTCTTTTGTAAATCAAGATACTTATAGAATATACCATCAACTAGATGAAGTGATTTTAGAGAGAAAACTACCGGAAATCATTGAGTTTGATCAGTATAGTAATTTATTAACTCTTCGAATTGATCCAGATGGAAATGTAAAAAATTTTGGGAAATTCACTTTTTACACTCCTTTCGGACAAAAACATATTGTCATTAATATCAATAAAGGACGAATTCGTTATGTGGAATGAAAAGGGGACTTCCATGTTAGAATCGTTGCTAACGCTTATGATTATTATAGTAGCCATAAGTTTTATTCCGTTCATTTTTCAACTTCAGCATTCTCTATACAATCAATCGTTGGAATTACATGCATCCCAAGTGGCCTATGAAGCAGTTATTATTGCTAAAAATACCGGTATTTTCGAAGGGAAAAAATGGATCGACAACGTAGAATATGCTTGGTATTTTCAAACAGATGCGGTTTGTGTACGATTTAACAATTTAGATGGGGTACGATACAAATGCATCAATGGCGATGGCGAATTGTAAGAAGTGGAAATGGATTTACATTTATCGAGGCGCTGTTTCAATTGGTGATTTTTTCGTTACTCGCTCAAGTAATTTTTATTTTTTATCTATTAATTCAACAATGGCACGACACGATTGTGGCAGAAGAACAAATTAAATGGGAAATCTTTATTCATGATTTACAACAATATTTACTTGATGCAGAGGATATTTATATAATGAATAATTCATTATATATCATAGACTCTTCCACAAAAACGATAAAAATAAACAAGATTACAGATGTGATTCGTTTGCAAATCAATGATCAAGGTTATGTGCCACTATTAATTGGTATTCGACATGCCGAGTTTTCCCTTTCAGACAATATTGTAACGATAAAAGTAGAATTCTTGAATGGTATTGTAAAGGAGAGAGCGTTACTTGTACAATATCATAAATAACGAAAAAGGCATAATATTTCCCGTTGCGATTGTCTTTTTGTTTTTTCTTATCACTGTTGTAATTTTTTACAGTTCAACCTACTTAACTCAATTTTCTATTATAAATTCATTGGAAAACATAAACATTCGTGCTACGATAAATTTACTTGGAGAAACCGCAGAGTTTTAGTAGAAAGGTGTCTAATTATGCGAAAGATTTACTTAGTAGGGTTTATGGGGTGCGGAAAAAGTGTAGTCGGACGCCAATTAAGCTATGCCCTACGATTGCCCTTTTATGATATGGATAAAGAAATCGTCAGACAACAAGGCATGTCGATTCCAGAAATTTTTGAAAAGTTTGGAGAAGAATATTTTAGAAATTTAGAAACTGAATTTTTAAAAAACTTTCGTGACGAAGCTTGCATTATTGCGACTGGTGGCGGCGTTGCAATGAGACAAGAAAATCGACAAATTATGAGACGGACAGGTTTAATCTTTTTTCTTGATGCATCATTTGAAGACATTTATAAAAGAATAAAAAATGATAAAAATCGACCAATTGCACAACGTTCGACTAAAAAAGAACTGGAACGACTATATTATTATAGAAGAAAATTTTATAAAAGAGCCGCTCACATCCGTGTCCTTACAAAAGATCGAACAATTCGCCAAGTGGTAAATTATATTGCTTTTCAAGTGAATCGACTAAAAGGCGAATGTTAAGGTGTTGATGTTTAAAAATGTTCGTTTTTTTAAGGAATTTTAAAAAATGATTGCCTTCTATTACGTTCAATGTTAGGATATAGGCAAAGATGTCTGTTTGTTGAAAAATTTCATATGGTGCGGATGATTGTGCGGGGAGAGAACGTTTTTACGTCGCCGAAGGAGCAAGTAGTAGAACTATGAATCTCTCAGGCAAAAAGACTCGTACGGGACGCAACTCTGGAGAGTGCTGAATAACAGCCACCCAAGGGGAAAGCCTATTTTATAATAGGTGTAACTTTCAGGTGCAAGGACAGAGAATTCCTTTAAAAAGGGGATTTTCTGTCCTTTTTGCCTAGTTTAAAGATATTGGTAGTAAATTGTTAATTAATGAGGGAGGTTTCACGATGGGAGAATTAAAGAGAACACCATTATTTGATGAATATGCGAAATATGGTGCAAAAACGATTGATTTTGGTGGATGGGAATTACCTGTTCAATTTTCATCAATAAAGGATGAACATGAAGCTGTAAGAAATCGTGCTGGACTTTTCGATGTATCCCATATGGGAGAAATTTTTGTAAAAGGGAAAGATGTTCTCGGCTATCTTCAAAAATTATTGTCCAATGACATTTCAAAAATTCCAGTTGGCGGCGCACAATATAATGTGATGTGCTATGAAAATGGTGGGGTTGTAGATGATTTAATCGTCTATAATCTTGGCGATGACCAATACTTGCTTGTTGTCAATGCGGCAAATATTGAAAAAGACTTTGAATGGATGAAAAAGCATGCAGAAGGCGATGTAACGATTATAAATCAATCAGATGAATATGCCTTAATTGCACTTCAAGGACCTCTATCAGAAAAAATCTTGCAAACATTAACAGATGTGAACTTATCTGAATTAAAACCATTCCAATTTAAAGCATCTGTTCAAGTTAGTGGTTATTCTGTATTGTTATCACGCAGCGGATATACAGGTGAAGACGGCTTCGAATTATACGGGGAGCCAAATTCAATTGTAGCATTGTGGAATAAACTATTAGAAGCAGGAAAAGAAGATGGATTGATACCATGCGGCCTTGGAGCACGTGATACGTTGCGTTTTGAAGCATGCTTACCGCTTTATGGACAAGAATTATCAGAAAATATTTCTCCATTAGAAGCAGGCATCGGCTTTGCAGTAAAACTTCAAAAAGATGCGGATTTCATCGGTAAAGAAGCTCTTAAAAACCAAAAAGAACAAGGGCTTTCAAGAAAACTGGTTGGTATTGAAATGATTGATAAAGGGATTCCTCGCCATGGCTATAAAGTATTTAAAGGCGACACTGAAATTGGAGAAGTTACAACTGGTACACAAATCCCTAGTACGAAACGTAATTTAGGACTTGCTTTATTAGATATTCAATATACTGAAATTGGTACAGAAGTGGAAGTAGAAATACGCAATAAAAAGGTAAAAGCACATGTTGTGCCGAAGCCATTTTATAAACGTGAAAAATAAAAATTAATGGAGGTCAAACAATGAAGCATCGTTATCTTCCAATAACGGAACAAGACAAACAAGAAATGCTCTCTACCATTGGAGTAGAAAGCATTGATGAATTATTTGCGGATATTCCTGAAGAGGTGCGTTTTAAAGGGCTTTATAATATTAAAGAAGCAGCATCTGAATCTGCGCTATTAAAAGAACTAAAAGCTTTAGCAGATAAAAATATCAACACTGAAACAGCTGTTTCATTCTTAGGTGCAGGTGTATACAATCACTACAAACCTGTTATTGTGGACCATGTTATTTCTCGGTCTGAATTCTATACTGCTTATACACCATATCAACCGGAAATTTCACAAGGTGAACTACAAGCTATTTTTGAATTCCAAACAATGATTGCCGAATTAACAGGTATGGATTTAGCAAACTCTTCCATGTATGATGGCGGAACATCGCTTGCAGAAGCAGGGATGCTTGCTGCTGGCTCAACAAGACGTAAAAAATTGTTAGTATCTGAAGCAATCCATCCTGAATATCGTACTGTTGTAGAAACTTATGCATATGGCCAATCAATCGAAGTAGTAAATGTGCCAATGAAAGATGGAGTAACAGATATTGAAGCATTAAAAGGTATGATTGATCAAGATACTGCGGCTGTTATGGTTCAGTATCCTAACTTCTTTGGTCAAATTGAAGACTTGAAAACAATGGGTGAGCTAGTACATGAAGCAAAAGGATTATTCATTGTTTCTGCAAACCCATTAGCATTAGGTGTGTTAACGCCTCCTGGAAAACTTGGAGCTGACATTACTGTAGGGGATGCACAACCATTTGGTATTCCTGAAAGTTTTGGAGGACCACACTGCGGTTATTTTGCTACGACTTCAAAATTAATGCGTAAAGTGCCTGGCCGTTTAGTAGGACAAACAGTAGACCAAGACGGACGTCGCGGTTTCGTATTAACATTACAAGCTCGCGAACAACATATTCGCCGTGAAAAAGCAACTTCTAACATTTGTTCGAACCAAGCATTGCTTGCTCTTGCTGCATCCGTTACTATGACAGCTTTAGGTAAACGCGGTATTCAAGAAATGGCAAAGCAAAACATCGTGAAAACTCGTTATGCAAAAACAGCGTTTGAGCAAGCTGGATTTACAGTTCCATTCCAAGGTGCTCACTTCAACGAAATCGTTGTAAAAGTAAACAAACCAGTGAGTGAATTAAACAAAAGATTATTAGAAAAAGGCATTATCGGTGGTTATGATTTAGGCCGCGATTATCCTGAACTTGAAAACCATGTACTTATTGCCGTTACAGAATTGCGTACGAAAGAAGAGATTGATCAATTAGTGCAAGAAATGGGGGCTTACAATGCATAACGAAAATCAACCGCTCATTTTTGAATTATCGAAGGAAGGGCGCATCGGCTACAGCTTGCCAGAATTAGATGTGCCAGAGGTAGAATTATCAGAATTAATTCCACAAGAATATTTGCGTGAAGAACCTGCTGAATTACCGGAAGTTTCAGAATTGGATATTATGCGCCACTATACAGCATTATCTCGCCGCAATCATGGCGTAGATTCTGGATTCTATCCACTAGGTTCTTGTACGATGAAATACAATCCAAAAATTAATGAAGAAGTCGCCCGCTTCTCTGGATTCGCAAATATTCACCCGTTACAAGACGAGCCAACAGTTCAAGGTGCAATGGAATTAATGTATGAACTTCAAACAGCTTTAAAAGAAATTACAGGTATGGATGAAGTTACATTACAACCTGCTGCGGGTGCACATGGAGAATGGACAGCATTAATGATGATTCGTGCTTTCCATGAAGCAAATGGGGAAGGTCACCGTAATAAAGTAATCGTTCCAGACTCTGCACACGGAACAAACCCAGCTAGTGCTACTGTTGCTGGATTTGATACAATTACAGTAAAATCGGATGAAAATGGTTTAGTTGATTTGGAAGATTTACGTCGAGTAGTTGGGAAAGATACAGCGGCACTTATGCTGACAAACCCAAATACGCTCGGGCTATTTGAAGAGCACATCATTGAAATTGCGGATATCGTGCATAGCGTGGGCGGGAAAGTATATTACGATGGAGCAAACTTAAATGCTATTATGTCAAAAGTACGCCCAGGCGATATGGGATTTGACTGTGTACACTTGAATTTACACAAAACATTCACAGGTCCACACGGCGGTGGAGGTCCTGGTTCTGGCCCTGTAGGGGTAAAAGCAGATTTAATTCCATTCTTGCCGAAACCAGTATTAGTGAAAAAAGAAGATGGCACGTTCCATTTTGATTATGATCGTCCACAATCCATTGGCCGTGTAAAACCATTCTACGGAAACTTCGGCATCAATGTACGTGCTTATACGTATATTCGTTCAATGGGACCTGAAGGATTAAAATTAGTAACAGAATATGCAGTATTAAATGCGAACTACATGATGCGTAAACTACAACCTTACTTTGACCTTCCTTATGATCGTCATTGTAAACACGAATTTGTATTATCTGGACGTCGTCAGAAAAAACTTGGTGTTCGCACATTAGATATTGCGAAACGACTACTTGATTTCGGTTATCATCCACCAACAATTTACTTCCCATTAAATGTGGAAGAGGGAATGATGATTGAGCCTACAGAAACAGAATCGAAAGAAACATTAGATGCGTTCTGTGATGCACTGATCCAAATCGCAAAAGAAGCGGAAGAGAATCCGTCTATTGTACAAGAAGCACCACATACAACTGTTGTGAGTCGATTAGATGAAACTCAAGCTGCTAGAAATCCAATTTTGCGTTATCAAAAACAATAGCGTTCAAAATAAAAATATCCATGAGTGCATCTCATGGATATTTTTTACTACTTTTAAACAAGCTATTTAAAAGATGATATATGACATGAGTAAAATATCATAAATATTGTTGGCGTAATCATGTCATTTCTTTAAATATAGGAATTTCAACAGGTAAACTAATTTTTTGTTTTAATTTTACCAGTCCAAGTTTTGAAACCGCCTTGAAGTTGATACAATTGATTGTAACCTTTTTTCTTTAAGAAAAGAGCTGCCCTAGAACTTCTTGTCATATTTTGACAATATAAATATACAGGAAGATCTGGACGAATTTCTTTGTAACGTTGACGCAATTGAGAAAAAGGAATATTACGTGCACCTAAAATGTGACCAGAATCAAATTCTTTTGTTTCTCGAACATCGATTAATTGAGCTTTTCGATATCCTTTAATAAATTCTTCTTGCGTCAAATTAGTAACAGATTTTTTTAAACGGAATGAACTTACTAAAACATAGATAATGATAAGTCCTAGGATTGTTGCAATCGTATATAATACTGTCGCCACTTCTAAAATTCTCCTTTCTATTTACATAGAACATTATAAATAAGAAATTGGCATTCGTCCATTCAGTTTGATACAATAAAAAAGTTGTGAGGAGGAAAACAAGTTGAAAACGAAATGGTATTTCATTAATTCAGGACCATGCAGTCCTTCTTATAATATGGCATTAGACGAGGCATTACTCGATTTTCATAGTAGAGGCGAAATTCCACCAGTCATTCGATTTTACGAGTGGAATCCGCCAACCCTTTCTATTGGATATTTCCAAAGAGCACATCGAGACATTGATTTTGATGCTTTAAAAGCGCAAAATATTGGCTTTGTTCGGAGACCTACTGGTGGAAGAGCAGTTCTTCATGACAGCGAATTGACATATAGCATCATCGTTACAGAACAATACCCAAATATGCCTGAAACGGTTACAGAAGCTTATCGTTTTTTAAGCGAAGGCTTGTTAAAAGGGTTCCACAATTTAGGATTAGATGCATATTTCAGCATCCCTGATACGGAGGAAAAACAAGAAGCATTGAAAAAACCAAAAAGTGCAGTTTGTTTTGATGCTCCAAGCTGGTATGAACTCGTTGTAGAAGGAAAGAAAGTTGCTGGAAGTGCGCAAACTAGACAAAAGGGTGTCGTTTTACAGCACGGTGCGATTTTATTGGATCTCGATGAGGACAAGCTGTTGTCTCTGTTCAAATTCCCTTCCGAAGAGGCAAAAGAGCGGATGCGAAAACAATTGCCGGAAAGAGCAGTTGCAATTAACCGTTTAACAACACGACGCATCACTATTGAGGAATGCATTCATGCATTCAAAAAAGGATTTGAAGAAGCTTTACAAATTGAACTTGTTCCATATGAATTAACAGAAGAACAAAAGGAATATGTGAGAAAATTAGAAGAAGAAAAATATGCAAATGATGAATGGAATTTCAGAAAGTAATTAAAAATTATAGTTCAAAAATTGTGACTAAAATTTAATATTCAGCTCCAAACTTAGAAATTTCTAAGATTCATAGAAATTATTATTTGTCAACCCCTTGAATCGATTCTAGTTATGAGGTAATCTTTTCTAAGTAGCAGAACGAAACAATATATTGTATGTTCATTTTACTAGACATACAATATATTGTGTTTTATTGTTTATATATGGGAAATGATAGATAAATTATATATGTGCTAAGGGAGGCTGGCAGATGGTAATGGTAGATTCTTATACGACCATCCTCATTGATCAACTAAACAAAGATATTGAACAATTTCCACAAGTTCATTCAATTACTCCAGATATGCATGTAACGCATAAAGGTGTATCGAGATTAGTCATGATTGACCGATACTCATTCAAGGATACGGAAAAGAAAACATTAAAACCTGGAGATTTTGTTGTATTAACAATTAAAGAAGATCCAAAGTTTCCAGCTCGAGGATTAGGTTATATCCAATCAATTGATTGGAATGCTAATAAAGCAGAAGTATTAATTGAAGAAGAATACAGAAATGTACTAGATGATCCAAAAGAACAAGAAACAGGTATCATCGTTCGTTCTCTAGATGTTATTGAAAAGCCTCTAGAAATTTTTTATGAACAAATTGCGAAACGAAATGCAACAGGCTTATCGTCTGTTGAACAAACAGAAGAAAAACGCAATGAATGGTTCCAAAAATTTTACGAGCAATTAGCTTCTTTAAAGTTCGTGCCGGCTGGACGAGTTCTATACGGTGCAGGTTCAGGAACGCAAGTCACATACTTCAACTGCTATGTAATGCCTTTCGTTCCGGATAGCCGAGAAGGTATTAGTGAACATCGCAAAAAGGTAATGGAAATTATGAGCCGCGGAGGCGGTGTTGGTACAAATGGTTCAACACTAAGACCTCGCAATACGCTTGCAAGAGGAGTAAATGGGAAATCAAGCGGTTCTGTATCATGGCTTGATGATATTGCGAAACTTACACATCTTGTCGAACAAGGTGGTTCGCGTCGGGGAGCACAAATGATCATGCTCGCTGATTGGCATCCAGATATTGTTGAATTTATCATTTCCAAAATGCAAAATCCTCGCATTTTGCGCTATTTAATTGAAAATATGGAAGATGAATCAATCGTTCGCCATGCGAAAGAAAAATTAAAATTCAAACCATTAACGCCGCTTGAAGAAGCGATGTATCAAGGAATCCTAAACTATAAAAACATCCCTGGTTTAGGAGGATTTAGCGAAGCAATTATTAAAGAGGCGGAAACAAAGCTTCGCGATGGCGGAACGTACACTGTGCATAATCCAGACTTTTTAACAGGTGCCAATATCTCTGTTACTATTACAAATGAATTTATGGAAGCGGTTGAAAAAGACGAAGAATACCCACTTCGATTCCCAGATGTAGAAAACTATACGCCGGAAGAAATGGCAATTTACAATGAGAAATGGCACAAAATTGGTGACGTGCGCGAGTGGGAAGCTCTCGGTTACGGAGTGCGCACTTATCGCAAAATTAAAGCACGAGAACTTTGGAAATTAATTAATATATGTGCAACTTATGCTGCAGAACCAGGTATTTTCTTCATTGATAATGCGAATGAAATGACAAATGCCCGCGCTTATGGCCAAAAAGTTGTTGCGACAAACCCTTGTGGTGAGCAACCGCTTGCACCGTATTCAGTATGTAACTTAGCAGCAGTGAATTTAGCTCAATTTGCATTGAAAGATGAAAAAACAGTGGACTTTGAGGCATTAAAAGAAACAGTTCGCGTTGGCGTTCGCATGCAAGATAATGTCATTGATGCAACTCCGTATTTCCTTGAAGAAAACCGTAGACAAGCTCTAGGTGAGCGACGTATCGGTCTTGGAGTAATGGGCTTAGCTGATCTACTAATTTACTGCGAAAAAGAATATGGTTCAGAAGAAGGAAACAAGCTTGTCGATCAAGTTTTCGAAACGATTGCGACAACTGCTTACGAAACGTCCATTGAACTAGCAAAAGAACGTGGCAGCTTCCCATTCTTAGTAGGTGAAACAGAAGAGGAAACGAAACGCTTACGTGAAGCATTCATTAATACTGGTTACATGAAACGCATGCCAGAACATATTCGTCAAGGGGTACTTGAATATGGTATCCGAAATTCCCATCTGTTAACTGTTGCTCCAACTGGTTCAACAGGTACTATGGTGGGAGTTGCAACTGGTTTAGAACCTTATTTCTCTTTCACATATTATCGTTCTGGTCGCCTAGGAAAATTCATCGAAGTAAAAGCAGAAATTGTTCAAGAATACTTAGAAAAGCATCCTGAAGTAAGTGAACATCACTTACCTCACTGGTTTGTAACAGCGATGGATTTGACGCCAGAAGCTCACGCAGATGTTCAATGTATTATTCAACGTTGGGTAGATTCATCTATCTCTAAAACGGTAAATGCACCGAAAGGATACACGGTGGAACAAGTAGAAAAAGTTTATGAACGTTTATATAGAGGTGGAGCAAAAGGTGGAACGGTTTACGTTGACGGTAGTCGTGATTCGCAAGTGTTAACATTAAAAGCGGAAATGACGCAAGAAGAGCAGTTAACATTTGAAGAATTGCAGGATGAGCCTGTTGAAAAGCCAGTCGTATTGGTAGAAACAATTGCTCCGCTTCAACAAACAAACGTGAATATCGGTTCCGAAGTAGGAGATACATGCCCAGTTTGCCGCCAAGGAACAGTAGAAGAAATTGGTGGATGTAACACATGTACCGTATGTGGTGCCCAACTAAAATGTGGTTTATAATTTATGACAAAGTCATACTGTAAAAAGTGTGTGAACAATAAAAAATAAAGAAAAAGCCTGACCAATAATGGTCAGGCTTAAATATTTTCTAATTTGCGAAAATCAGCAAACGATCATTAGAAAAAATAATCATAGCTATTTTTCGCTAGTAAAATTAATGTCGTGACGATAAATAGAATACGAACAACAGTTGTTCCTTGTTTTAATGCAAACTTTGTTCCTACATAGGCACCACATATCATGGAAATCCCCATGATTATTCCATAGATGAACAATACTTCCCCGAGTATGAAAAACATCACTAATGCTGCAAGATTACTAGTAAAGTTTAATAATTTTGCATTTCCTGATGCTTGTAAAAAATCAAAACCCATCATTAAAAATACAAAAATGATAAAAGAACCTGTTCCTGGACCAAAAAAACCATCATAAAATCCGATGGCGAGTAAAGAACAAAGGAAAACGATTTTTCGTTTCCACGTCAATTCTTTTTTCTTTTCAATTTGCCCCCAGTCTTTTTTTATTACTGTGTAAATGAAAACTAGAAGCAGCATGATAATCACAAGGGGTTTTAAAATTGCTGGATCCAATAAATGAACGGTCCAGGCACCAAGCATGGAAAAGATAAAAACGAAAGGAACAATTGGCCCTAACAGTTTCATATCTACTTTACCAGCTTTTAGGAAAGTTAAGGTGCTTGTTAAATTTCCCATCGTTGCTGCTAATTTATTCGTTGCGATGGCACTAGCTGGTGGGAGTCCAACAAACATCAGTGCTGGTACGGTTATTAAACCTCCTCCACCTACAATGGCATTTAAAAAAGCTCCTAAAAAACCAAAAAATATAAGAAGTATTACGGTTATGACATCAATTTCCATTTCTCTATCCCCTATATTTTTTTATAAAAGTAATGTTACCGAATTGGTAGGGGAGAGTAAATATTTTGGTTTTTTTGGTATAAAAAAAGACGTTCCAGCAATCATATGCTGTGACGTCTTTTCATTGATTAGTCGTGATTCAATTGGGCGATGATTTCTGGATTGTTTTCGATTTCATGTAGCTTCTTAAAGGAAGCAATTGAAACTTCTACCATGTCATCATCCGGTTCTTTTGTTGTTAATAACTGCAACCATAATCCTGGATATCCTAAATAGCATAATACTGGAATATCTCTTAAAGAATTAGTAAATTGCAATACTTCATAGGAAACGCCTAATACGACAGGGATTAATAAGATACGAATCAGCACACGGAACCATAATGGATCAACGGGGAAGAATAAGTAAATGAACATCCCGACAATGACCGTAAATAAAATGAAGCTTGAACCACAACGGTAATGTAATCTTGATTGTTTTTGCACATTTTCAACTGTTAATTCAAGTCCGTTTTCGTAACAATTAATGACCTTATGTTCGGCTCCATGGTATTGAAAAACTCGACGAATGATAGGCGTTAACGAGATGAAATATAAATAAATCAGAAGCAAAATTAGTTTAATGCCAGTTTCCAAAAAGATTTGTGGATATTTACCGGAAACCCATGGAGAAAATAATTCGGCAATAAAAACGGGAACTAAAGTAAAGACAAATTTACCAAATAAAAAAGAAAGAATCCCGACAATTGCAACGCCGAATATCATTTCTAGCTTTGATAATTCCTGGCCATCTTCCTCTTCGCCGGGCGTCACATCGTAACGATCACTAGAAAATTGTAAATGTTTCGAACCGATTCCAGCGGATTCAATAATGGCTATATTTCCTCGGATGAAAGGAATTTTTTTAAGCTTTTGCATCCAAGGCTTTTTAGGTTTTTTCGCATAGTAATATTCAATGGATTGATCGTTTCGGCGAATTGCGGAAACGGTATGTTCTTTTCCTCCGAACATGACACCTTCAAGTAGCGCCTGTCCTCCATAAATAGGTGTTTGATTGCCCACAGCTGACACCACTCTCTAACAATATTTCTTTCTATCAACTTTTTTTATTGTACTAAATTTTCAGCAATTGTACTAGCGTACGCATACGAAAAATCAATATTGGTAAAAATATATAAAAAAAGGAGTGGTTGGCATGTTGTATTTAGCGTTCATTACTAGTTTATTTGCATCGATTTTTCTTACAGCTAGTTTAAAAATGTTATCATTTTTCAAATTCATTCAATGGAATCCCATTGGATTTTCCAAAAAATATCAAATTTTTGAAGGTAGTCATCCGTTTATCAACTGGCTTTTTTTAGCGGTTTTGATTTTTGTCGTTAATTTAATAATTTATTTGATAATGCAATATGTACAAAATGTGCCTCCATTTATTACTTCTCTTGTCATAGGTGGACTTTTTGCCATTATTGCAGAATGGATTATTTACGATTTACCAGCAGAATTATCTTCTTTTAAAAAACTGTCCATTCCATTTATTGTAATGGTGGTGATAACGGCCAGATTTATTATTGAAACAGCTTCTTTCCATTATCAAGCTCATTTGGAACGAAATAGGTTGCCGTATAAGGAGTCTGTGATAAAATAAAAGTGGTAATTTCCTCTAATTTTAAAGGAGAATCGGCGATGAAGTTGTTAGTGTTAAACGGGCCTAATTTAAATCGACTGGGTAAAAGGGAACCAGAAATTTACGGTTTTGAAACTTTGGAAGATGTAAAAAAAAGATGCGTTGCTTTGGCGAAAGAATTTAGTGCGGAACTGGAATTTAAACAATCCAATCATGAAGGGCAATTAATTGATTGGATACATGAAGCGGAGGATACAGGAGTTAACGGGATTGTATTTAATCCGGGAGCTTACACGCATACAAGCGTCGCACTTAGAGATGCCATTGCAAGTATTAGCGTACCAGTTATTGAAGTTCATATCTCTAACATACATAAAAGGGAGGAATTTCGTCATAAATCCCTACTTGCGGCAGAATGTGTTGGTCAAATTTGTGGTCTCGGAACATTTGGATATGAATTGGCATTACGAAAGTTTTTACAAAAATAAGGAAGGAAATGTCCATGAATAAACTCGACAAATTACGAAAAGAATTGGAAAGTCATCATGTGGACGCATTGCTTATTACAAATCCATACAACCGCCGATATATGACAGGCTTTACAGGATCGAGCGGTGCAGCCCTTGTAACAAAAAACGATGCGGTATTTATTACCGATTTTCGCTATACGGAGCAAGCAAATCATCAAGTGAAAGAATTTCGCATTATTCAGCAGGAAGGTTCCATACTAAAAGAAGTAGAGAAGCTTGTTGATGAATGTAAAATTAAAACATTAGGTTTTGAAAGAGATACAGTAACTTATGGAGAATATGAATCTTTTCAAAATCTGTTGAATGTGGAGCTAGTACCATTATCCGGATTAATTGAAAAAATTCGCTTGATTAAGACTGATGAAGAGATTAAGATTATAAAGGTTGCATGTGAAATTGCTGATGCTGCATTTTCGCACATTTTAAACTTTATTAAACCTGGCGTTACAGAGCTAGAAGTATCGAATGAGCTCGAATTTTTCATGCGCAAGCAAGGTGCAACGTCTTCATCCTTCGATACCATCGTCGCAAGTGGTCTCCGAAGCGCTTTACCTCATGGTGTTGCTACAAACAAAATCATTGAGCAAGGAGACTTTGTCACACTTGATTTCGGTGCCGTTTATAATGGGTATGTTTCCGACATTACGCGTACAATTGCGGTTGGTAAACCTAATACAAAATTGGTAGAAATGTATAATGTCGTTTTGGAAGCGCAATTATTAGCGTTAGAAAAAATTAAACCAGGCATGACTGGTATTGAAGCGGACAAAACTGCGAGAGATTATTTAACTGAAAAAGGATATGGAGAGGCTTTTGGACATTCAACTGGCCACGGAATTGGTTTAGAAATTCATGAAGGTCCAGCTCTTTCCTATCGTAATAATCAAACATTAGAGCCTAATATGGTCGTGACAGTTGAACCTGGTGTCTATTTGCCGGGTATCGGCGGAGTTCGCATAGAAGACGATATTGTTATCACAGCAACGGGCAATGAGAGATTGACTCATTCGACGAAAGATTTAATTATTCTATAATGATGGAGGAATATTCATGATTTCAGTTAACGATTTTCGTACTGGTCTAACAATTATTGTAGATGGAGAATTATACCGAGTACTTGATTTCCAACACGTAAAACCTGGTAAGGGAGCAGCGTTCGTTCGTTCCAAATTACGTAACTTACGAAATGGTAACGTAGCGGAAAAAACATTCCGCGCAGGTGAAAAAGTTGAAAAAGCGATGGTAGAAAACCGCAAAATGCAATATTTATATGCACAAGGTGATTCCCATGTTTTCATGGATTTAGAATCATATGAACAAATCGAATTAAATGCAAATCAAATCGATTATGAATTAAAATTCTTAAAAGAAAATATGGAAGTTTACATTATGTCATATCAAGGAGAAATGCTTGGGGTAGAACTTCCAAATACTGTGGAATTAAAAGTAGTTGAAACTGAACCAGGTATCAAAGGTGATACTGCTTCTGGAGGTTCTAAACCAGCTACTTTAGAAACTGGTCTTATCGTACAAGTACCATTCTTTGTTAATGAAGGTGATATTTTAGTAATCAACACTTCTGATGGATCGTATGTTTCCCGCGCTAACTAATAATTTCAATAAAAATTAAGTGGACGTCAAAAGCACGTCCGCTTTTTTTATTGTTCTTTGGTCTATTTATTTGAACAAGCTCATATATTGCTTTCACAAGGAGGAGTCAAATGGAATTACAGGATGTATTAAGGGTGGCAGGAGTAGGGCTAATTATTGCACTGTTACATGTTTTCTTTGACCAAGTTGGGAAGAAGGAATTTACATTCTATATATTCTTTATCGCATACCTATACATGGCTGCAGAACTAATCCGATTTTTACGGCTTTTTTTCGGTGAAATTATGCTATTTTTCCAATGGTTGACGAATTGACATATGACGATTTTGATTTATGCCGTAATTCTACTACTCATTATCATACTGATTAAAGAAACGGTCCCAAAACTTCATTCGCTCATTGCCATCATCTTCTTTTTTATAATATTACATTTTCTATTATCGAAATCTGTACTTCCATTAATTGGACAAATCCTGTCATATGTAAATTCAGTACCATATGTTCCTCAACTTGTCTATTCTGCTCTTTTTTATCAATTAGGTATATTTTTTAAGATGCTTTTTGATGAACAAGAGCATGAGACGATGGGAGAATTCGTCATGTTTTCGGTCCGGATCGTATTACTATCTTATTGGGTTGGTGAGTTTGCCAAAGTTCTTTCTGGTTTTTCTTCAATTCTAGATAAGCTTCAATAAGGGGCTTTCATAATGGATGAACTATTGAACATTTTTATCGATCCATTAAAAATTGCAGGTAAATCCATTGTACTCGTAGTCACATACACCATATTATTTCTGATATTAGAAGCTTTTGTACCGCAATTTAAAAAATGGGGAGATACATTATTTATTATTGTCCTCGTGTTGACACTTGGACAAACCGTAATGGAGTCATTCGGTTTAATTGGTGAAGTTGTGAATGTCGCTGCCGAATTCTTTTTATCGATCACACCGATTCTCATGTCCATTATCGTTGTGCTCAATGCGGTATTTTCCTTCATAGCTTGGAGTCCTATTGTTATCGCGATATTTGAATTTTTAATATTGTTATGTCAAAAAGTGCTTATTCCAGGAATCGTCATCGCGCTGCTACTGGATTTTTGTACAAGATTTATTGGAGAAATGTCTTTTTCAAAAGCTTCCGATTTAATACGAGGAACCGTCATGACATTAATTACAGCATCGTTATTGTTGATGGTCGCATTTTTATCTTTTGCAGGAGTTGCCTTTTTTACCGTAGATAAAGCGATTGCGAGCCCTGTGAAAAAAGTAATTGAACAAACGATTCCAATTGTTGGTTCACTAATCGTTGAAGGTTTTTCAATCTTCCAAAAGTACCAATCTGCTGCCACTACTTTAGCGGGATTTAGTGCTATGACTGCATTTTGGATAGCCGCGTTTTATCCGGCTGGAAAGCTGTTGATTCATGCAATGACTTTTAAAATTTTAGCTGCAATCGTCGAGCCCTTTTCTGGTGGAACGATTAGCGGTCTCCTTGATGATATTGGAAAGTCATTACTCGTCTTATGCGCTTCAGCAATCCTATTAGGAATCGCTTTCGTTTTCATTTGGCTCATCTTCATGGTAATTTTGCAGCTCGGGGTGGGAAAAAGCTTTTGATCAAATTAATCGCCATCATACTAATAGGAAAGTGCTTGCTATTACTGGCTGAGGAAAAAGAGATTATGGTCTATGTCAAACTAGCAACACTATTAATTGTCATTACAACTTTATTAGAAATTCTCAAACTATAAAGCATAGAGCTTGTACTTCATTCATACAATGTTTTGAAACATGAGGGAAGGGGGGCGCTAAGAACGTGAGGTGGAAAAGAAATGGACAAAGTTAAATCTATTAATCATACCTATTGCAGTTCTAGCGTTCATTGCGTACATTTCAGCAACGAGTGATGCATCCGGTGAGCGATATGATACTGTTTCAGCAGAAGGTAGACTTGAACAAGCTTTAAGTGAAATAGAAGGCGTTGGACAAGTAAAGGTTTATTTTCATTACGATGAAAACCCTTCAAATACGGATGGAACTTTAAGCAACTATTTTCGTTCAAGTAACAATACCACTACTGTATCAGGATTGCTCATTGTTTCAGAAGGTGCGAAGGATCCAAAAGTCCAAAGGCAACTTCTTGAAACGATCAGTAAAGTTATGCAAATGCCTACCCACAGAATTATGATTGTACCGATGGAAAGTAAAGGAGATGAACAATGAAAGTAAAAAGAAGAACTGTTTGGCTATTAACATTATTAAGTTTAGCTGCTGTCATTTCAGTGTATTATGTATTTGAACCAAATCGTAATGTGGATTTAATGACAATTTTTACGGATGATACCCTTGAAGAAACAACTTTAACAAATGCAGATGAAAAATTAACAACGCCTACAGTATCTGAAAGCCATTTATTTGAAGATTTAAGAATGGAAATTGCCAATGAACGTAGCCAATTAAGAGAGCAATTAGAACAAAAAATTGCTTCAAGTGAATATTCTGCAGAGGAAAAAAATGAAGCATATAATCAAATGAATGAGTTAATTAAGAGAGAATCTGCTGAGGCTATGCTTGAAATGTTAATTGAAAACCTTGGCTATTCTGATGCATTAGTACATGTAAAAGATGATAAAGTACAAGTGACAGTATTATCCGATGAAATTTCGAAAGCTCAAGCGAGTGAAATTATCTATGTTGTCCGTCAACAAATTGATGATATTCAAGATGTGACAGTAAGTGTTCAATCTAATTATTATTGAGATATAATTTTGATTGGAGAAACGATGTTGTATAACAGAAGGTGAACAGTGCTTCGTTTACGTAACGAAAGCACTGTTTTTGTGTAAAAAAGAAAACCCCCTGCTAGGCAGGGGGTTCCGTATAGCTTACAGCGAGGTATTAAAAAAGATCCCACTTGATGCTAAAATAAATTTCGGTTCGCCAACCAAATTTTAGTACCAAGGAGGGACCTATTATGTCTTCTGACACAAATAGTTTAGCACATACCAAGTGGAATTGTAAGTATCACATTGTATTTGCACCAAAATATAGAAGACAGATAATTTATGGAAAGATAAAGAAAGATATTGGACAAATATTAAGACAACTATGTGAAAGAAAAGGCGTAGAAATAATTGAAGCTACCGCATGCAAAGACCACATACATATGTTGGTCAGTATCCCACCAAAATTAAGTGTTTCATCATTCGTGGGATATTTAAAAGGAAAAAGTAGTTTGATGATATTCGATCGACATGCCCATTTAAAGTATCGATATGGAAACAGAAAATTTTGGTGTAGAGGATTTTATGTGGATACGGTAGGTAGAAATAAAAAGGTAATTGAAGAATATATTCGAAATCAAATACAAGATGATATCATTGCAGATCAACTCAGTATGGAAGAATTCATCGATCCATTTACAGGTGAAGAGATAAAGCGAAAACCTAGGAAAAAATAAAAGAGACCCTTTAAGGGTCAGCTGGAAAAGTAGTGCAGTTGGCGAACCATTCGATGCCCCTTTAGGGGTTGGCCAGTAATAAAGGCTTCTAGCCGCAGAACAAACCACCCGTTCACACGGGTGGTTTTGATTTGCTCATTTTATAGAAAATTAAAAAATATTGTTTCAAAATCTGTTGAAAGGATATAAAATGATTATTGTATTGAATAAAAAGAAGGGGTGTCTACATTGTTTAAAGTACAAGAACTTCGTGAGATTATTAAACTAGTTGATTCATCATCTCTTGACGAATTCTTATATGAAGTAGATGGTGCAAAAATTAAATTAAAGAAAAATCAAGGTGTTGTAACAGAAGTGGTAGCACCTAAGGTACAAACTGTTGTACAACAAGCTCAACCACAAGTACAAGCACAACCAAAAGAAGAAGTAAAAGTTGAAGAAGTAAAACCACAAGCTGAAAGCGCAGCACCTGCAGCAAGTACTTCTGAAGCAAAACCTGTAAATTTAGATGATCCTACATTACATAAAATCACTTCACCGATGGTAGGAACATTCTATGCAGCACCATCACCTGATTCACCTCCTTACGTTAAAGTAGGGGATAAAGTGGAACCTGATACAATTGTATGTATCGTTGAAGCAATGAAATTATTTAACGAAATCGAAGCAGAAGTTAAAGGTGAAATTGTTGAAGTACTAGTGAAAAATGAACAGCTAGTAGAATTCGGTCAACCACTATTCCTAGTGAAACCTACTGAATAAGAGGTGACCAAAATGTTAAAAAAAGTATTAATTGCCAACCGCGGAGAAATTGCGGTTCGTATTATTCGTGCTTGTAAAGAATTAGGAATTCAAACGGTTGCAGTATATTCTGAAGCGGATCGTGATAGCTTACATGTAAAACTTGCTGATGAAGCATATTGCATCGGTCCAAAACTATCAAAAGATTCCTATTTAAGTTTTCCAGCCGTGTTAAGCGTTGCAGAGAAAACGGGTGCCGATGGGATACATCCAGGTTATGGATTCCTAGCAGAAAATGCAGATTTTGCTGAAGCATGTGAAAATGCTGGCATTAAATTCATTGGTCCTTCTTCCAAATCCATTCGCATCATGGGGATGAAAGACGTTGCCCGTGCGACAATGGAAGAAGCAGGAGTACCTTTAGTACCTGGTACAGGCATTGTTCCTGATATTGAAACAGGTAAAAAATGGGCAGCTGAAATTGGCTATCCAGTCATTATTAAAGCGACTGCTGGTGGCGGTGGTAAAGGAATCCGAGTTGCTCGTACAGAAGAAGAGTTAGTAAAAGGTATTGAAATTACTCAAAAAGAAGCTCAAGCAGCATTCGGTAATCCTGGTGTATATTTAGAAAAATACATCGAATTCTTCCGTCACTGTGAAATCCAAGTATTAGCAGATGCATATGGAAATGTGATCCATCTTGGCGAACGTGACTGTACAGTACAACGACGCATGCAAAAATTAGTTGAGGAAGCACCATCTCCTGCATTATCTCCAGAAAGACGTGCAGAGATGGGGGAAGCTGCTGTAAAGGCAGCAAAAGCTTGTGGCTATGAAGGTGCTGGTACAATCGAATTTATTTATGATTATAATGAGGACAAGTTCTACTTCATGGAAATGAATACTCGTATTCAAGTAGAACACCCTGTAACAGAAATGGTTACTGGCGTCGATTTAGTTCAGCAACAGCTCAAAATCGCTTCCGGCGAAAAATTAACATTGACACAAGAAGATATTCAATTAAAAGGCTGGGCTATTGAGTGCCGCATCAATGCGGAAAATGCATACAAAAACTTCATGCCAGCTGCTGGTACAGTTGAAACATATATTACACCTGGTGGTCCTGGAGTACGGATTGACTCTGCAGTATATCCTGGATACACAATTCCGCCATACTACGATTCAATGGTTGCAAAATTAATTGTACATGCGGATACACGCGAAGAAGCAATCGCTCGTATGAATCGTGCATTGAGCGAATTTGTTGTTGAAGGGCCTGGTATTCATACAACGATACCATTCCACCATGCTTTAATGAACAACGAAGTGTTTAAATCAGGGAAATTCAATACAAAATTCCTTGAAGAAAATGATGTATTAAATACAAAAAAAGAAACTGTGAAAAACTAACTGAACTTACGGAGCCTTCAATTTGAAGGCTCTTTTTTTATTTAATAACCACTTTCTCAGAAGCGTGTTTTATGCTTTTTCCTTAACAAAGCGCTATACTAAGTTTAACGAGAAAGGGAGTGAAATAATGTTACCGAAATTATCAGTCCTTGATTTAGCACCTGTATTAGAAGGTGAAACTCCAGCGGATGCTTTTCTTCATAGTCGCGCATTAATTCAACTTGCAGAAAAATGTGGCTATCATCGATATTGGGTAGCTGAGCATCATAATATGGAAGGAATTGCAAGTTCAGCAACTGCTGTTCTCATTTGTTATTTAGCAGGAGCAACGAATAAAATTCGTGTAGGGGCAGGAGGAATCATGCTTCCAAACCACGCACCGCTCGTCATTGCTGAACAGTTTGGAACATTAGAGTCCATGTTTCCGGGAAGAATCGATTTAGGACTAGGGCGAGCACCTGGAACGGATATGTTAACGGCGAGAGCGTTAAGAAGAGATGAGGCAGGAGCATATCAATTTGATGAATTAGTGGATGAATTGATGAGCTATTTTGATGATGAACACCGTGCGGTTATTGCAGTGCCTGGAAAAGGCTTAAATATTCCGATATGGCTTTTAGGGTCCAGTTTATATAGCGCAAGACTCGCAGGCGTTTTAGGATTACCTTTTGCTTTTGCAAGTCACTTTGCTCCGGATTTATTAGACGATGCAATCGATACATATCACCGGAATTTTAGACCTTCACAATTTTTAGATGCTCCTTATACGATGGTCAGCATTAATGCTTTTGTTGCTGATACTGATGAAGAAGGAGAATTTTTAGCAAGCTCATTATACCAACAATTTTTAGGGATGATTCGAGGAAAGCGTGGAAAAACACCTGCACCTACAAACATGGATGAATTATGGAACGAAGAAGAGAAAAAGCAAATTTTACACACATTAAAGTATACTTTTGCGGGATCCAAAGAAACTGTTTATAAACAAATCATGGAATTTATTGCTCAGAGAAGAGCAGTCGATGAAATCATGGTAAATGGTCCGATTTACGATCAAGAGAAAAGAAGAAGATCCTTTGAATTGCTTGCACAAAGTTTCAAAGAACAGGCTTAGAATATTTCGTGAAATTCTTTGTTTTAGTACAGGGGATGAAGAAAATTTTGTATAATAATAATTAATCGGTGCAATTTGAGAACTGTGATAAACAGTTTTGCAAAGAAAAGAGAGGATGAAGAAGATGGCTGAAAAGTCTGCAAAAGCATTTATACAACCTGCTCCTTCCGGCAAAGAAGAACTTGGGAAAATTGAGGTTGCCCCAGAAGTCATTGAAGTGATTGCGGGGATTGCAACGAATGAAGTAGAAGGTGTTGCATCTACTCGCGGTAATTTTGCATCTGGAGTCGCTGAACGATTTGGGAAAAAAGTACATTCAAAAGGGGTTAAAGCAACAATCAGCGAAGATGGTGAAATACTGATTGACGTATATTGTTCAATAAAATACGGAAATTCAATTCCTAAAGTAGCTAAAGACATTCAAACAGCCATTCGCCAAGCCATTTATAACATGACATCCATTGAGACGAGCGAAGTAAATGTTCACATTACCGCAATTCAATTTGAAACGAATGCCGAAGAGGAGATTTCCATTTAGAATTATATAAACATTTATTAACATCAAATGGATGACTGTCAAAGTTGTCCTTTGATGTTTTTTATTTAACAATTTTTCTGAAATGTGTTATCGAAATTCATGGAAATCAAAGGATTTTTACTATCCATCAAGAATAAATTATTCAATGGGTGGAATGTGGAAGGAGTGAAGGATGTGGAACAATATATTTTATCTCTAGATCAAGGAACGACTAGTACACGAGCAATTTTGTTCAATAAACATGGAGAAGTTGTTCATATTGCTCAAAAAGAATTCAATCAATATTTTCCTAAACCAGGCTGGGTCGAACACGATGCGAATGAAATATGGAGTTCGGTTTTATCGGTAATTGCGTCAGTTTTATCTGAAAAAAATATACAACCAGAGCAAATTGCGTCAATTGGCATTACAAATCAACGGGAAACGACGGTTGTTTGGGATAAAAACAGCGGGAATCCGGTCTATAATGCCATTGTATGGCAATCAAGACAAACTGCAGAAATTTGCGACGAGTTGAATGAAAAAGGCTATAACGAATTATTTCGAAATAAAACAGGATTATTAATTGACCCTTACTTTTCAGGAACGAAAGTGAAATGGATTTTAGATCATGTGGAAGGGACAAGAGAAAAAGCTGAAAAAGGAGACTTACTATTCGGGACAATTGATACGTGGATTATCTGGAAATTAACAGAAGGATCTGTACATGTGACGGATTATTCCAATGCTTCTAGAACTTTAATGTATAACATTTATGATTTAAAATGGGATGAAGAGTTGCTCGAAATATTAAACGTGCCTCGTACAATGCTGCCGGAAGTTCGTCCATCTTCAGAAGTTTATGGATATGTTTCAAAAAAGAACTTTTTTGGAGTTGAGGTACCGATTAGTGGCATAGCTGGTGACCAACAAGCAGCTTTATTCGGTCAAGCATGTTTCACTCCAGGTATGGTGAAAAATACATACGGTACCGGCTGCTTTATGTTGATGAATACCGGTGAAAAAGCTGTACAATCAAAACATGGACTACTTACAACAATCGCTTGGGGAATCGATGGAAGAGTGGAATATGCATTAGAAGGTAGCATTTTTGTAGCTGGTTCTGCCATCCAGTGGTTAAGGGATGGACTTCGCATGTTTCAACATTCCAGTGAAAGCGAACGTTATGCAGAAAGAGTTGATTCAACAGAAGGGGTTTACGTAGTACCTGCTTTTGTTGGGCTTGGAACACCATATTGGGATAGCGATGTAAGAGGCGCTATATTCGGTTTAACGCGAGGAACGACGAAGGAGCATTTCATTCGAGCAACCTTGGAATCATTAGCCTATCAAACGAAAGATGTGTGTAGTGCGATGGAATCGGATTCAGAAATTCCATTAAAGTCTTTACGGGTAGATGGGGGCGTTGTGAAAAACAATTTATTGATGCAGTTTCAATCCGATTTATTAAACGTACCGGTTGAGCGTCCTTCTGTGAATGAAACAACGGCGTTGGGTGCTGCTTATCTTGCTGGAATGGCAGTTGGTTTTTGGAAAAATCAAGATGAGATTGCACAATATTGGAATCTTGAAAGAAGATTTGAACCAAATATGAGTTCAGAAAAAAGAGAGAAACTGTATCAAGGTTGGAAAAAGGCTGTCAATGCGGCAAGATATTTCAAATAAAAGATGGTAAAAGAATATCTCTCCTCCAAACGTTTAAATTAACGAAGTATAAGTGAGAAAGGAGAGAGAGAAAATGAAAAAGCCAATCCACGAAAAATTATCCGAGAAAAACAACAAATTAACAAAAGCGCAAGAAGTTCATTACAAGAAAGATTTTAAGCAGGCGAAAGAAACAGAAAAAAACATCAACAACAAAATGAATATGTAAAGAATTTTAAAGCTCCATTAGTCGAATTGCTGATGGAGCTTTTTACATTTCATGTACGCCATAAAAATTTTTTATTTCTTTAACATGAAAAAGTAATGTTATAATAGAAATTGTTGTATTTTTATCAAATTGTGATTTGCTAATGTATTTTTTGCAAACAATAGTTATAATAGGTACGAATGTTAGAAATGAAGGAGTTAAATTATGAAACGGCACGAGATTCGTGAAAAAGCGTTACAAGTTTTATTTCAGTTAGAAAATACCGATTTAACGCTAGAAGAGGCAATTAGTCATATTATAGAAGACAATGAAATGAATCCTTTTTTTAAAACGTTAGTATATGGTGTAACTAAAAAACTACAAGAAATTGATCATCAACTTGAAGAAAAATTAGAGAATTGGTCGTTATATCGTTTGCCTAAAATAGAACGAACTATTTTGCGATTAGCCTTATATGAATTACTTTATATGGATGAGACACCTTCAGCAGTCGTGTTGGATGAAGCAATCGAATTAGCAAAAACTTTTGGAGATGACAAATCTAGCAAATTTGTCAATGGAGTACTTTCTAAGTTTGTTGAACAGTAAGAACATTCATTTTTAAAAGTTCCATGAAATTAGAGAAAGCACTGGGAGGAAGAATCATGGCTCAAATTATTGATGGAAAAGCAATAGGGCAACAAATCCGCGAGTCAATTGCAGAAAAAGTGAAAGAATTAAAGGAAATGGGAGTAACACCAGGTTTAGCTGTTATTTTAGTAGGTGAAGATCCAGCATCTCAAACGTATGTACGAAATAAGCATCGTTCATGTGAAGCGATTGGCATTTATTCAGAAGTGATTAAATTACCTGAAAATACAAGTGAAGAAGAGTTATTAGAGCAAATTCACACGTTAAATGAACGAAAAGAGATTCATGGTATTTTAGTACAATTGCCATTGCCAAAACACATTAATGAAGATAAGGTGATCGCCGCAATTTCACCAGATAAAGATGTCGATGGTTTTTCACCAGTTAGCGTTGGTAAAATGATGTTGGGGCAAGATACATTCTTACCATGTACTCCATTTGGCGTTATGAAATTATTAGAGTACTCTGGCATCGAAATCGCAGGAAAACATGCAGTTGTAGTGGGTCGTAGCCATATCGTTGGTAAACCAATGGGCCAACTGTTACTGCAAAAAGATGCAACAGTTACATATACCCATTCAAAAACTAAAGACTTACCTTCTATTACGAAGCAAGCGGATATTTTAATTGCCGCTGTAGGCCGTCCGAATTTCATTACGCGTGAACATGTTAAAGAAGGTGCTGTCGTTATAGACGTAGGTATCAACCGAGTTGAAAACAACAAGTTAGTTGGCGATGTAAACTATGAAGAAGTGGAACCAATCTCTTCATATATTACCCCTGTACCAGGTGGAGTGGGGCCAATGACGATTACGATGTTGCTGTATAATACAGTTAAATCGGCAGAAAAAACATTAGGCGACAAATAACGATAAAAATTGTACAATGAAAGAGAAAGCTGTTTTTCTTGGAAAACAGCTTTTCTAATGGTTACAATTTTTGTACTATAACAGGCTTGCAAAAGGGGAGTTACACACGATGCCATCTTCTTATTTAACAGTGAAAGCTTTAACAAAATATATTAAAAGAAAATTTGATGCGGATCCACACTTACGAGAAGTTTATGTGAAAGGTGAACTATCCAACGTAAAAATACATACTTCTGGGCATATTTATTTCACTTTAAAAGATGATGCCGCTCGAATTAATGCACTGATGTTCCGGACACATGCAAGCCAATTAAAATTCAAACCTGAAGATGGCATGCAAGTTTTTATACGTGGAGATGTTAATGTTTACGAAGCTCAAGGTTCATATCAATTATATGTACTATCGATGGAACCGGATGGTATCGGAAGTCTTTTTATCGCTTTTAATCAATTAAAAGAAAAATTACATAAAGAAGGATTATTTAATCCAAACTTTAAACAACCAATTCCAAAATTTCCAAAAGTAATCGGTGTATGTACAGCAACAACAGGTGCAGCAATTCGCGATATTTGCACAACCATTAATAGAAGATATCCACTTGCAGAAATAATCATCTATCCTACCCTTGTCCAAGGAAATGGTGCGGCACAATCTATAGCGAAAAATATTCAATTGGCGAACGAACAAGGATTTGCTGACGTACTGATTGTAGGTCGAGGGGGAGGATCCATTGAAGATTTATGGGCCTTTAACGAGGAAATTGTTGCAAGAGCGATTTTTGAGAGTCGTATACCAATTATTAGTGCAGTGGGTCATGAAACAGATACGACGATTGCAGATTTCGTTGCAGATCTCCGTGCACCAACACCGACTGCCGCTGCAGAGCTAGCTGTACCGAACATTCAGGAACTATATCAACGAATATTAGCTTTTCAATCCCAAATGCATCAAATCGTAAGAAGCAAGTTGATTTATGAAAGAAATCGTCTTAATAAATTGCAACAATCGTATCCTTTATCTCAACCTGAACGGTTGTATCGGCCTTTTACAGAAAGATTGATTCAAGCGGATATAAATTTACAACGAGCCAGTCAAATGTTCCTGATGAAAAAGAAAAATGAATTATCTCAACTCGATGGTACGTTAAAAATTCATTCACCACAAAATGCAATTGTCTATTATAAGAAACAATTAGAACAAATTTCGTACTTGTTGACAAGAACTGCTTTTCAAGCGTTAAATCGAAAAAAAGAGAATTTCCATTACACGATTCGCACCCTTCAAGCATTAAATCCTTTGACAATTATGGAAAGAGGATTTAGCGTTACATATAAAGATGAAAAGGTCGTTAAATCGATCTCTCAATTAGAAAAACAAGATGACCTTTCGATCCATCTTCAGGATGGAATCGTGCATGCAAAGGTAATAGAAATTCAAGAAAAAGTTGGTGAAAAAGATGACTAAACAAACATTTGCCGATGCAATGACGGAATTAGAGGAGATTGTTCGTAAATTAGAACAGGGAGATGTTCCACTAGAAGAAGCCATTGACTTATATAAAAAGGGTATGGAGTTGTCAAAATACTGCCACGAAAAGCTAAGAAATGCTGAAGAACAATTGATTTCAATTGTCAATGAAAATGGCGAGAAGAAGCCTTTCGAACCAACAAATGGAGAGGAATAATACAATGAATAATCGTTTAAAGCTATTTATAAATGAACATCTTGACTATATTAACCGTGAACTTGAATACCAAGTGGAACGATTAGTTGCACCGCATACATTAAAAGAATCTATGTTATACTCGTTAAGGGCAGGAGGAAAAAGAATTCGTCCATTGTTTGTCGTTGCCGTTTCCGAAATGTTTAACTATAAACAAAAAGAAGTTTATACTGTTGGTGCTGCGGTTGAAATGATTCATACATATTCCCTCATCCATGATGATCTACCTAGTATGGATAACGATGATTTAAGACGCGGTAAACCGACGAATCATGTTGTATTCGGAGAGGCGATGGCTACCCTTGCCGGAGATGCTTTAAATACATTGGCTTTTGGTGTTTTAGCGCGAATGGAAAATATTTCTGCTGATAAAAAGGTTGAATTAATCAACTTATTAAGTGTTGCTAGCGGTGCGGAAGGCATGGTTGGGGGACAAGTTCTAGATTTAGATGGTGAAAACCGTCAATTGAATTTATCGGAACTGGAACAAGTCCATTTAAATAAGACAGGAGCAATTCTTCGTTTTAGCATTGAAGCGGGTGCAGTATTATCCGATGCAACAATGGAAGCTCGAAAAGCGTTAATAGAATATGCACGACATATTGGCCTCGCATTTCAAATACAAGATGATATTTTAGATGTGGAAGGCACATCAGAACAGTTAGGAAAGACAGCTGGAAAGGACGAAGAGAGCAATAAAAGTACTTATCCTGCACTACTCACACTGGATGGTGCAAAACAAAAATTAAATGAACATTATCAATACGCTCTGAACGCGTTGGATAATTTATCGGAAGACACGACATTATTAAGAGAATTTGCGAACTATATCATATCCAGAAATAATTAATAGATAAAATAAATCGCTTTTGCCATTGATATTAGCTTGATATAATGGTTAAAACTTCGATGTGAATAAACTGATGAAAAGGTGTGTGAGAGATGGATTTAACGACAATTACTGGTCCATCCTTTTTAAAAAAGTTAAATAAGCAACAATTAGAGGAACTTGCTCAAGACATTCGAGATTTTCTAATAGAAAAATGCTCAATTACAGGTGGACATATCGGACCAAATTTAGGGGTAGTTGAATTAACTATTGCATTGCATAGAGCCTTTAATAGCCCTTTTGACAAGTTTCTATGGGATGTAGGTCACCAAGCATACGTACACAAAATCTTGACAGGACGAGCAAGAGAATTTGACACATTACGTCAATATAAAGGGTTAAGTGGTTTTCCAAAACGAGCAGAAAGCAAGCACGATGAATGGGAAACGGGTCACAGTTCAACTTCATTATCAGCAGCAATGGGAATGGCCGTTGCGAGAGATATAAAGAAGGAAAACAATTATATTGTTCCGATTATTGGCGATGGGGCTTTAACTGGTGGAATGGCACTAGAAGCATTGAATCATATTGGGCACGATCGAAGAAGAATGATTGTCATTTTAAATGACAACGAAATGTCCATCGCGCCAAATGTCGGTGCATTGCACAATATTTTAGGCCGATTAAGAACTGCTAAGGAATATTCTAAGGCGAAAGAAGAATTAGAATCTTTGATGAAGCGAGTGCCTGTATTTGGTGGAAAACTTGCTCATGCGGCTGATCGTGTGAAGGACAGTTTAAAGTATCTTGTTGTTTCCGGAGTGTTTTTTGAGGAAATGGGCTTTAAATATTTAGGTCCGATTGACGGCCACGATTTCGATGCTTTAGAAAAAACGTTAGAATATGCCAAAAAAGTAGAAGATCGACCGGTTCTTGTTCATGTAGTGACAAAAAAAGGAAAAGGATATAAGCCGGCTGAGGAAGATAAAGTTGGTACTTGGCACGGTACAGGACCTTATAAAATTGAAACAGGAGCCTTCGTCAAAAATAATGCCAAAGGCCCTTCTTGGTCTAGTTTAGTTTCGGAAACCGTTCGAAAATTAATGAAAGAAGATAAACGTATTGTAGCGATCACACCTGCAATGCCAGTAGGTTCGAAAATGGAAGGTATTCAAAAAGATTTTCCAGATCGATTCTTCGATGTTGGAATTGCAGAACAGCATGCAACGACAATGGCTGCGGGATTAGCGACACAAAATATGAAGCCATTTTTAGCAATTTACTCGACATTTTTACAGCGAGCATATGATCAAGTACTGCATGATATCGCTCGCCAAAATTTAAATGTTTTCATTGGCATTGATCGTGCGGGACTTGTCGGTGCAGATGGCGATACCCATCAAGGTGTTTTTGATATTGCCTTTTTACGCCATATCCCAAATATCGTAATCATGATGCCGAAAGATGAAAACGAAGGGCAACATATGGTCAAAACTGCTATTGAATATAATGAAGGACCAATCGCTCTCCGTTATCCCCGCGGCAATGGGGTAGGCGTTCCCCTTGATGAGGAGCTAAAAACGATTCCAATTGGTTCTTGGGAAGTGCTGAGAGAAGGTCGAGATGCAGCCATTTTAACGTTCGGTACGACTATTTCGATGGCTTTAGAAGCTGCAGATGAGCTAGCTAGTCGTAATATACATGTGAAAGTAGTGAATGCTCGATTTATCAAACCACTTGATGACAACATGCTTCATGACATCATGGGGAAAAATATGCCGATATTAACGATTGAAGAAGGCGTATTAAAAGGTGGATTTGGCAGTGCCATTTTAGAGTTTGCCAGCGATAATAAATACAACCAAGTTGAAATAGAACGAATGGGGATTCCAGATCGTTTTGTGGACCATGGCAGTGTCGATTTATTATTGGAAGAATTGCACATTACAAAAGAAGAAACAATTGCTCGCATTGAATCCTTAATTAAAAAATCGTTAGGTAAAAATACCGTATGACGAAATCTCCGAAAGAACGGGTAGATGTTCTTCTCGTACAGAGGGGATTATGTGAAACCCGGGAAAAAGCAAAAAGAGCAATCATGGCGGGCATTGTTTTTTCAAAAGAAGTGCGAATTGATAAGCCGGGAGAAAAAATCTCGAATGATGCGCCGTTGGAAGTAAAAGGTGAACAATTAAAATACGTCAGTCGCGGCGGTTTAAAATTAGAAAAAGCTTTACAAGAATTCGATTTGTCCGTGGAAGGAAAATTAATGCTAGATATTGGTTCATCTACTGGGGGATTTACTGATTGTGCTCTTCAGAACGGCGCTAAACATTGTTATGCCTTAGATGTAGGATCCAACCAATTAGCTTGGAAATTAAGAACAGATGAACGCGTCACGGTAATGGAAAAAACAAATTTTCGCTATTCAAAGCCGGAAGATTTTACAAAGGGATTACCAGATTTTGCGACGATTGATGTTTCCTTTATTTCTTTATCGCTTATTTTACCAGTCTTGCACAACATTTTACTTCCGAACGGTGATGTAGTGGCACTTGTTAAACCACAATTTGAAGCTGGTAAAGAAAAAGTGGGGAAAAAGGGCATTGTTCGTGATCCCAAAACCCATTTAGAAGTGTTGGAAAACACTGCAAAAATGGCGACAGATGTTGGTTTTGTAGTAAAAAATGCTACCTACTCTCCAATTACGGGAGGGGAAGGGAATATTGAATTTTTATTCCATTTACAAAAAGCATCAGAAGGACAACATGTTTCGGCATTCACTGATTTTCAAAAAGTTGTTGAATTAGCTCACCAAGAATTAAATTAAGTTGTATGCTAGGGAATGGCAATCGTCATTCCCTATTTTTACTTGCTGAATAAGAACTTATAATGATAGTATAAATATACATTTATATACATTAAGAGGTGCTATTTATGAGTAAAGGTCAAAGGCATATGAAAATTCGTGAAATTATTGCTAACAATGAAATTGAAACGCAAGATGAACTAGTTTCTGCTTTAAAAGAAGCAGGTTTTAATGTTACACAAGCAACGGTTTCAAGAGATATTAAGGAATTACATTTAGTGAAAGTACCACTTCCTGATGGGCGATACAAATACAGTTTACCGGCAGATCAACGGTTTAATCCATTGCAAAAATTGCAAAGGGCTTTAACCGATTCTTTTGTCAGCATTGATGGCGTCGCTCATTTTTTAATGTTGAAAACACTTCCAGGAAACGGAAATGCTGTTGCAGTTTTGATTGACCATCTAGAATGGCCGGAAGTATTAGGTACATTATCCGGTGATGATACGATTCTCATCATTGTACGAGATGAAGGGCAGAGGGAAATCATACAGCAACGCATTTTAGATTTAATATAATATGAGGTGGTCAGTTTGCTGAAAGAGCTGAATATACGTAATTTCGCCATAATCGACGAATTAACCGTTTACTTTAATGATGGATTAACCGTTCTAACAGGTGAAACAGGAGCCGGAAAGTCCATCATTATCGATGCTGTTCATTTGTTAGCTGGTGGACGAGCAAGTCAAGAATTTGTGCGACACGGTGCAAAAAAAGCGGAATTAACAGGACTGTTTTTCGTTTCTGACAATCATCCTGTTTTTGAAAAATTATCTGATGCCGGTATAGACCATGAAGAAGGTACCATTATATTACGGAGAGATATTAATGAAAACGGAAAAAGCGTATGTCGAGTTAATGGAAAACTTGTTACATTATCAATTTTACGTGATATCGGCTCCACGTTAGTGGATATTCATGGACAACATGAAAGCCAAGAATTAATGGATGAGAAGTGCCATATCGATTTACTTGATCAATTTGCGGAAAAACAAATCCAGCCAATCAAAGACAAATATCATCGCCTCTATCATGAATATCGTCTATTAAAAAAAGAAGTCGATGCCATCAATATCGATGAACAACAGACAGCTCAACGTATTGATTTGTATCAATTCCAAATTCAAGAGCTAGAAGATGCAAAATTATCAGAAAAAGAAGAAGAGGCTTTACTTGAAGAACGGAAACGATTGCAAAATTTTCATAAGATTTATGAACGAGCCATTCATGCATACGATGCAATTTCTGGAGAATTAAAAGGACTAGATTGTATTGGAGAAGCGATGAGCGCTTTGGAAGATATCGTTTCATTAGATGAGCAATTTCATGATTCCTTTGAAGCTGTATCATCTTCATTCTATGCGTTGCAAGATGCATCATATCAAATCAAAAATATCATTGATGAACTTGAATTTGACCCTGAACGATTAAATGAAATAGAATCACGGCTTGCACAATATCAAATGATGAAACGAAAATATGGAAGTACCATAAAAGAGATTATTACATATTATGAAAAAATTAAAGAAGAACTAAACACACTATTAAATCGAGATGAAGCTATTCAACAAAAAGAACAAGATTTAAGAAAAATGGAATCTGAATTAGACCAATTGTGTGATGAATTAACGAAAGTTCGAAAAAAATGTGCAGGTATATTGAGTGAAGCCATAATGAATGAGCTTCGTGATTTACATATGGAAAAAGCGAAATTTATCGTTCAGTTTGAGCGTTTAAATAATTTCGACATAAATGGGAAAGACTATATATCATTCTATATATCCACCAATGTAGGAGAACCTCCTAAATCTTTGCCAAAAATTGCATCCGGTGGAGAATTATCGAGAATAATGCTTGCATTAAAAACCATTTTTTCATCGAAATCTCAAATTACATCCATCATTTTTGATGAAGTGGATACAGGTGTAAGCGGCCGCGTTGCACAGGCAATTGCTGAAAAAATCGCCAATATTTCATTCAATTCACAAGTATTATGCATTTCTCATTTGCCTCAAGTTGCAGCAATGGCAGATCAGCATTACTTAATATCAAAACAAGTTGAACAAAACCGTACTTTTACGACAGTTCAAGTAATTGAAAATGATACACGAGTAGAAGAAATTAGTCGCATGATGAGTGGAACTGAAATTACAGAATTAACGTTGCAACATGCGCGAGAATTATTGCAATTGGCACTTATAAAGAAAAATGAAATCAAAGAACAATTAAAAAGTTCTACCTCGATGCAATAAGGAGGAGTCATCATTTGATGACTCCTTATATTACAAAATCTACTTTTACTAATTTTGAAAGTACCTAAGCGACAAATATTTACCTCACATTATTAAAAGAACAGTTACACATAGTAATGTTACAAACAATTTGAGGAGGTGGACTATGAAATGCCATTTGCGTAATCTGTTGACTTATCTTGTGCTCACCATCGCACTTGCACTTTTGTCACCTTCAGCAGCAGCCGAAGCAAAAAAGCTAATTCCGATGGGTGAATCGATAGGGATACAGTTAGAATTACCATTTATATATGTAGCTCATGATGTATTATTACCAAATGGACAATGGTTAAAAAAAGGTGATATTATAAAAGAAGTCAACGGAAAGCCAATACAATCCATCGAGATGTTGAAGGAATCCATGACTGATTCGGAAATAAGCCTTACCATTAAACAATCGACCAATCATACAAGAACCATTACGCTAACGAACGATCAAGCAAATAATATACTTCCCTTTCTAAAAGATGAAACGGATGGCATCGGTACATTAACCTTTATTGATCCTGAATCGAAAGAATACGGTGCATTAGGTCATCAAATCATCGACGGTGTATTAAATAAACCACCTGAATTTACAGATGGTTCTATTTTTTTAGCGTCTATTGAGCAAATAAAAAAATCGAGCCCTGGAAATCCTGGTTATAAAATTTCTGTCATTAATCATGACGATATACGTTTAGGAAATATTTCATCCAATGATATATATGGTATTTTTGGTAATTGGGAATTAGATGTAAAAGAAATAATGCGTAAGCCTATTGAGATTATGCATGATGATGAAATTCAATTAGGAAAAGCAGAACTTCTTACAGCTATTGAAGGTTCAAAAGTTGAATCCTTTACAATTGAAATTGTGAAGATTGAAGATAATTATTTACAATTTGAAATAACCGATCAAAATCTTTTATCCAAAACAGGTGGCATATTACAAGGGATGAGCGGAAGTCCCATTTTGCAAAATGGTAAATTTGTTGGTGCTGTAACACATATGTTTGTCGAACAACCAGCTCGGGGTGCAGCTATAACCTTATCAGAGATGTTAAAAAAGAAGCCAAATTAAGCTGAAAAGACTATGCCAACATTTTGGTATAGTCTTTTTTTGATAATCAAATTAAAAACATTGTATGACGAAAAAATGCAATTAGAAATAAATGGTGATTTTTGTCAAAATATACAGAAAGATTACGACTACCTTCTCATTTTTATATTCGATAAAGGTTTTTCCGATAAAATGTCGAAAAGAATAGTGTCAAGTAAACCGAAACTATGACATATAAGTATTAAAAATGCAATATTAGGGAGAAGGCTATAAGGGGGATTTTACATGACGAAAATTAGAGTTGCAATCGCCGATGATAACCGAGATTTAGTGAGAACAATGGAACAATACTTTGAAAATCATCCAGACATTGAAATAGTTGCAACTGCTTCAAACGGTAAATTGTGTCTAAATATGTTAGAAGAATATAACCCAGACATTTTGTTGTTGGACATTATTATGCCCCATTTAGATGGTTTAGGCGTTCTTCAAGAAATGTATAAAAATGATCGTTTTCGCGATACTCAAGTCATTATGTTGACGGCATTTGGACAAGAAGATGTAATGAAACAGGCTGTTACATACGGGGCTTCCTATTTTATGTTAAAGCCTTTTGAGTTTGATCAGCTCGTTCAGAAAATTTTGCATTGCGCAGGCCAAAAGCGTGAAACTGTCAAGAGACAAAGTGTGTTACAGCCTGAACCAAATGGAAAAGTGAATCAGAGACAATTGGATACTACGATTACATCAATTATTAAGGAAATTGGCGTACCTGCGCATATCAAAGGCTATGCATATTTACGTGAAGCTATTCAAATGGTATATCACGATATTGAATTGTTAGGTTCTGTTACAAAAATTTTATATCCGGAAATTGCAAAGAAATTTGGTACAACTCCTTCTCGTGTTGAAAGAGCAATCCGTCATGCCATTGAAGTTGCATGGAACCGTGGAAATTATGAATCCATCTCTCAAATGTTTGGATATACAGTCCATCATTTAAAATCAAAACCTACAAACAGCGAGTTTATTGCCATGATTGCTGATAAAATTCGTATTGAACTAGTGGCTTCATAATCGTATTTTCTGTCATTGTCATATTATTATTAACAATAGCTTTTCCGTCCAATTGTCACCTCTTTATTGAGGTGACTTTTTATTATTTTATCGTATTAATTTTATAAAAGGTATTACACTTTAAATAAAAAAATTATATTATAGTACAAGAGGTGAGCATATGTGCGTATATTTTCCAATGATTATTTTGAGTTAATCGAAGAAAATGGTAAAGTTTATATTCAAAACTATAAAAAGGGTTTTCCAATTAAACAATTCGATGAAATATTAGGCTCTCTTACTCGAATGAAACTGTCAAATTTTTCGAATTTAAAAAAATCTCTACAAGAAGAAGCATCGAATCCTGTCGAAATTGGTTACTGGTTCCCTCCAATGGAAATTGAAGTATCAAAAGATAAGATGACAGCCCATCTTATTGTTTATGAATCAACCATTTTGGAAAATCCAAGTCAATTTCAAAAAGAACTAAATGACATATTGACTCAAAGACAGATTGTCCATGGAATAAAAGAGCTTAATCTAGAATCGATTACTATCGGGAAACCAATTGTAATTGCTGAAGGAACGGAACCAATTAAAGGTGAAGATGCACAGGTTACATACATAAAGATTCCGGAGAGAAAACCTGTCATAAGGGAAGATGGAAAAGCTGATTATTTTGATATGAATTTTATATTTGAAATCAATGAAAATGACTGGTTAGGAGAGAAAATCCCCGCCCAACCTGGTATAAATGGAAAAAATGTTTACGGAGAAGAAATTCCAGCTCCTCCAGGTAAAGATATACCATTAAAGTATGATCGTAAATCTGCATATGAAGTAGAAGAGGATGGAAAAATTGTCATTCGGGCATTAAATAAAGGCGTTGTAGAGGAAAGACAAGGATTATTAATGATTAATAATCATTTGCCAATCGATGGAGATGTTGGGTTAGAGACAGGAAATCTTGAATTTGATGGTTCAATTAGCATTAGTGGAACTGTTCAAAAAGGTTTTAGTGTCATTGCAACGGGTGATATTTCCATTGAGGGTACAGAAGGTGTTACAGGTGCGAAATTAATCCAATCTAGAGAAGGAGATATTTACATAAAAGGTGGTATATTTGGATTAGGTCAAACAACTGTAAAAGCTGGTGGCAACATTTACGTAAAACATGTCAATGAAGCAAATTTATATGCGAAAAAAAATATTGTCATCGGGTTTTATTCTTTAAACTCCTCATTGCAAGCTGATTCGATTTTAGTGGATGAGCGGAAAGGAAAAATTATTGGTGGCAAGGCAATTGCGCGAAACACTATTGTGACCGCTATATCGGGTAACCGGATGGAAAGGCGGACGGAATTAATTATCCAATCAGTGAATCGGCAAGAAGGTTACAAGATTATTCAAGAAAAAGCAGCATTATTAAAGTCGACACAAGAAGAAATGGAGAAATTATCTGAAAAGATAGAGAAACTAGCAGCATTAAAAAATCGGCTAACACCTGCTCAAGCGAAGGTTTATAAAGAAATGAAAGAAGTATTGGAAGATAAGAAGCAGCAAGTAATTGAATTGGACAATGAAATTCAAGAGATGATTGCAGCGATAAAATCCATCGGCAAAGAGGAAATCATTGTTAAAAAAGAAGCGTATCCTGGTACTTATATCCAAATAGGGAAACAATCGTCCTTAATAACGAAGACAACAAAAGGGAAATTTTTACTGGAATTTGGCGAATTAAATATATAAAAAAGCGTTCAGTGGAGGGACTTGTCTCTCATTGAACGCTTTATTTATATAATAATCTATTGTTTAATTTCTTTTGTTTCATCCTTTTTTTGAAACCTTGGAGCCACTCTTCCCCTTTTTCGATCTCGATGCAATAAATAGCCCGCAAAAAATCCAATTCCGATGATGCTAAAGATAAGACCTATAAGAAATTGGAACCATAACCAAGGAAAAGGGGAATTTAATATGCCGTATAGAGTATCGCGCATAAACTTGATACCTGCACCAGCAATTAATGCGGGAATCAATAAAATGATAAAGGCAATTAATCGGGCCATGAAATAACCTCCTTCGCAATTAATTCAATTTTACATCGCCAAGAAATAGTGTCAAGTTTCGACAAAAAATTGCTAATCTTTTGCACATTTTTGTCATAAAAATTATATTAGAATTATAATTTTTAATAGTACAAAAAATCAGAAAATTAGGAAAAGTATATTTTTCAATATTTCTAGTTGATAAATTAAAAAATAAAAAGTATTGTAAAGTAAAATAGTGCAAATTGTAGAAAATTTGTCGCTAATTTTAGAGATTTTACTCCATTATATTTTTAGGGAGGTTTTTTGAATGGAAATCTTTAAGTACATGGAAAAATATGATTATGAACAATTGGTATTTTGTCAGGACAAAAATTCTGGATTAAAAGCGATTATCGCAATCCATGATACAACGCTTGGACCAGCATTAGGTGGCGCTCGCATGTGGCCTTATCAATCTGAAGAAGAAGCCATCGAGGATGCATTGAGACTTGCTAGAGGTATGACGTACAAAAATGCAGTAAGTGGCTTAAATCTTGGCGGTGGTAAAACAGTAATTATTGGTGATCCAGCTAAAGACAAAAACGAAGAAATGTTCCGCGCGTTAGGACGATTTATTCAAAGTTTAAATGGTCGTTATATTACAGCAGAAGATGTTGGTACAACTGTTGAAGATATGGACTTGATTTATGAAGAAACAGATTATGTAACAGGTGTATCACCTTCATTTGGTTCATCTGGTAACCCATCTCCTGTAACCGCTTACGGAGTTTATTTGGGAATGAAAGCAAGTGCTAAAGAAGCATTTGGAGATGATAGCCTAAAAGGCAAAACAATTGCTGTTCAAGGATTAGGTAATGTTGCATATAACTTGTGTAAATACTTGCATGAAGAAGGCGCAAAACTGATTGTCACGGATATTAATGAAAAAGCAATAGAGCGAGCTGTCAATGACTTTGGTGCAGTTGCGGTAAGTCCGAATGAGATTTACAAACAAGATGTTGATATTTTCTCACCATGTGCACTTGGTGCAATCATTAACGATGAAACGATACCGCAATTAAAAGCAAAAGTCATCGCTGGATGTGCAAACAACCAGTTAAAAGAATCTCGCCACGGGCAAATTCTTCATGAAAAAGGAATCATTTATGCACCAGATTATGTAATTAATGCTGGTGGAGTAATTAATGTTGCAGATGAACTTTACGGATATAACAGAGAAAGAGCAATGAAACGAGTAGAAACAATTTATGATTCTTTAACAAAAATTTTTAAAATTTCAAAAGATGAAAACATCCCAACTTATTTAGCTGCTAATCGTTTGGCTGAAGAAAGAATTAACAGTGTACTAAAATCAAGAAAACAATTTTTACAAAAGGAAAAAAACATCTTAAGTAGAAGACAAAAATAATTTCGCTATAGATGAAATTGATTTGGAGGGATGGCTTTGGCTCGAGAATATGATTTAGTCATTATTGGTGGAGGAACTGGGGGATACGTTGCAGCAATAAAAGCAGCGCAATTAGGTTTAAAGACTGCCATCGTTGAAAAAGAAAAATTAGGTGGTACTTGCCTTCATAGAGGGTGCATTCCAACGAAAACATTCTTACGAAGTGCGGAAATGTATCGTGATGCTAGTAATGCAAAAGAATATGGAATCCAAATTTCAAACATTCAATTTAATCTTCAACAATTACAAGAACGAAAAAAAAGTGTAATTGAACAGTTACATCAAGGTATCAAAGGGTTAATGAAAAAAGGAAAAATTGATTGCTATTACGGAACTGCAAGACTTTTAGGACCATCCATATTTTCTCCAATGGCAGGGGGAACGGTATCAGTTGAGATGAATGATGGGTCTGAAAATGAAATGCTGTTGCCTAAAAATATCATCATCGCAACTGGAGCCAAGCCACGTCCATTTAACGGAATTGAATATGATGGGACAATGATTTTAAATTCCGATCAAATATTGGAAATGGAAGAGCTTCCAGCATCCATGATTATAATCGGTGGCGGTGTAATTGGCATTGAATGGGCTTCTTGTTTAAGCGATTTTGGCGTGAAAGTAACAATTTTAGAATATGCAGATCGCATTTTGCCAAATGAAGATATAGCCATATCAAAAGAAATGGAAAAACAGCTTATAAAACGCGGTATTAACATCGTGACGAAAGCCGAAATCTCCCCTTCATCCATCGTAAAAGGTGATAATTCGGTAACAATTAACGCAAACGTGAACGGTGAAGAAAAGAAATTTGAAGCGGAGAAAATGTTAATTTCAATAGGCCGCATTGGAAATATTGAAAATTTAGGGTTGGAAAATACTGAGATTGAAACGGATTCTTCCTTTATCAAAGTAAATGATGTTTACCAAACGAAAGAAAAACATATATACGCTATAGGAGATTGCATTGGTGGTGTTCAGCTTGCCCATGTGGCCTCTCACGAAGGGATTATTGCGGTGGAACATATTGCATCCGGAAAGAAAAAAGCAATTAATTACCGAAACATTCCAAGATGCGTATATTCATTCCCAGAGGTTGCAAGCATTGGGTTAACTGAAGATGAGGCAAAATCGTTAAATTACGATGTGAAAATAGGAACCTTTCCATTTAAGGGAATTGGAAAAGCAGTGGTATATGGTGAAACAGAAGGTTTTGTTAAAGTCATAGCAGATCGAGAAACAGATGATTTACTCGGTGTGCATATGATTGGTCCGCATGTAACGAATTTAATTTCAGAAGCTGCATTAGGATTAACTTTAGATGCAACACCTTGGGAAATCGGCGAAACCATCCATCCGCATCCATCATTAAGCGAAATTTTAAATGAAGCTGCTTTAGCGGTTGATGGAAAAGCGATTCATATATGATGAGAACTGTTTTGTGAAAGGGGAGTGTATCAATGTCCGACTTACATCATGCACAATTAGGCTTATCAGACAACGATGTGTTACAAATGTATGAAACAATGCTTTTAGCTCGTAGACTTGATGAACGTATGTGGTTACTAAACCGAGCTGGGAAAATTCCATTCGTTATTTCTTGTCAAGGCCATGAAGCTGCTCAAGTAGGGGCTGCCTTTGCGTTAAATCCAACAAGGGATTATATTGCACCATATTACCGTGATATGGGAGTTGTGTTGCATTTTGGGATGACACCAAGGGATTTAATGTTGTCTGCGTTTGCGAAAGCAGAAGATCCAAACTCCGGTGGTAGACAAATGCCTGGACATTTTGGTTATAAAAAGAATCGAATCTTAACTGGATCATCTCCAGTAGCAACTCAAGTACCACATGCTGTAGGAGTTGCTTTAGCAGGAAAATTACAAAACAAAGAATTAGTTTCTTTTGTAACATTGGGAGAAGGTTCCACAAACCAAGGTGACTTCCATGAAGGAGCAAACTTTGCTGGCGTTCATAAATTGCCAGTTATCATCATGGTAGAGAACAATAAATATGCCATCTCTGTACCAGTTGAAAAACAATTGGGCGGTCGCGTGGCTGACAGAGCTATTGGATATGGAATGCACGGTGCTTCCGTTGATGGCAAAAATCCTTTAGCTGTTTATAAAGTGATGAAAGAAGCCGTTGATCGTGCACTTAGAGGTGAAGGTCCGAGCTTAATCGAAGCAGTAACTTATCGATTAACGAGCCACTCTTCCGATGATGATGACAAATATCGTTCTAGGGAGGAAGTAGCAGAAGGGAAAGCAAACGATCCGTTGCTGTTATTTGGTAACTACTTAATCGATACAAATGTCGCAACGAAAGAAACTCTTGAAGAAATAAATGACAAAGTGATGGCAATTGTGAATGATGCGACAGATTATGCAGAAAAAGCACCTTATGCTCCCCCAGAACATGCGTTGAAATATGTTTATTGGGAAGGGGATGAATAAGATGGCGGTAATGTCTTTTATTGAAGCGATTAATTTGGCGATGAAAGAAGAAATGGAAAGAGATGAAAACGTTTTTATTTTAGGAGAAGACGTTGGTAAAAAAGGTGGAGTATTTAAAGCTACTCAAGGATTGTATGAACAATTTGGTGAATGGCGCGTTTTAGATACGCCTCTAGCAGAAAGCGCAATTGCCGGTGTAGCCATTGGAGCTGCAATGGTAGGAATGCGTCCAATCGCTGAAATGCAATTCGCAGATTTCATTTTGCCGGCTGTTAACCAAATTGTCTCTGAAGCAGCCAAGATCCGATATCGTTCAAATAATGATTGGAGCTGTCCGCTTGTTGTTCGTGCTCCATATGGTGGTGGTATCCACGGTGCGTTATATCATTCCCAATCTGTGGAAGCACTATTTGCCAATACACCAGGGTTAAAAATTGTCATCCCTTCCACTCCATATGATGCAAAAGGATTACTAAAAGCAAGTATTCGGGATGAAGATCCAGTTTTATTCTTTGAACATAAACGGGCATATCGATTAATCAAGGGAGAAGTGCCGCTTGATGATTACGTGTTGCCAATCGGTAAAGCAGACGTAAAAAGAGAAGGGGACGACATTACTGTTATTACTTATGGACTTTGTGTCAATTATGCCCTTCAAGCAGCTGAGCGCCTTCATGACGACGGAATAGAAGCGCACATTTTAGATTTACGTACGGTATATCCACTGGATAAAGAAGCAATCATTGAAGCCGCAAGCCGTACTGGAAAAGTACTTCTCGTTACGGAAGATAATAAAGAAGGTAGCATCATGAGCGAAGTTGCAGCCATCATTTCCGAAAACTGCTTATTTGACTTGGATGCACCAATCATGAGATTAGCGGGTCCGGATGTTCCAGCTATGCCATATGCACCAACGATGGAAAGATTTTTCATGATCAATCCTGAAAAAATTGAACGGGCTATGCGGGAATTAGCCGCTTTTTAAGGGGGATACGTATGTCAGTTGAAAAAATTATCATGCCTCAATTAGGAGAAAGTGTTACAGAAGGAACAATTGAAAAATGGCTTGTTAAACCTGGAGATCATGTAAATAAATACGATCCTATAGCGGAAGTTTTAACGGATAAAGTAAATGCGGAAGTACCTTCATCCTACACGGGCATTATCAAGGAATTAATTGGTAAAGAAGGCGAGACGTATCCGGTAGGAACGGTGATTTGTACGATTGAAGTAGTTGAGGAAAAAGAATCATCAAATATAAGTGAAGCCATTCGCAATGCGACGAAAGAACCTGTGAAAGTAAAAGTGAATGAACCAAATTATGGGGAAAACATTCCAAAACAAAAAAATCGATATTCTCCAGCTGTATTGAGATTAGCGAGCGAACACAATATAGACTTAGAACAGGTAACTGGTACAGGATTAAATGGTCGCATTACGCGTAAAGACGTTCTAAACTTTATTGAGTCAATGAAGGATGGAAACGTACCGTCCGTTGAACGACAAGTACAAGAGCCTGTTCAAACTCAAGAAACAAGTCCGTCGCCATCACCAGTACAACCAAAACCAATTCACATTGAGAAACAAGCAGGTGATGTGGAAATTCCAGTATCCGGCCTTCGTCGTACAATCGCTAACAATATGGTGAGAAGTAAGCATGAAATTCCACATGCTTGGTTGATGATGGAAGTAGATGTAACAAATCTTGTACAATATCGTGATTCCATTAAAAAACAATTTAAAGAAAAAGAAGGATTCAACATCACATATTTTGCATTCTTTGTCAACGCTGTTGCTCAAGCATTAAAAGAGTATCCAATGCTTAACTCTGTTTGGGCTGGAGATAAAATTATTCAGAAGAAAGATATTAACATTTCAATTGCTGTTGCGACAGACGATGCCCTATTTGTTCCGGTAATCAAAAATGCAGATGACAAATCCATTAAAGGGATTGCAAAAGAAATTAATGAATTGTCTCAAAGTGTTCGAAGCGGAAAATTAAAGAGTGATCAAATACAAGGTGGAACATTTACTGTAAATAATACGGGCTCATTCGGTTCTGTACAATCAATGGGTATTATCAATTACCCTCAAGCGGCGATCTTACAAGTGGAATCCATTGTAAAAAGACCAGTCGTTATTAATAATATGATTGCAATTCGCGATATGGTGAATTTATGCTTGTCAATTGACCATCGAATTTTAGACGGTTACATTTGTGGGAAATTTCTAAATAGAGTAAAAGATATTCTCGAAAATACAAATTATTATGAAAAGAATATTTATTAAAAGTGCTAGAAAGCCTTGTAAATCAAGGCTTTCTTTAATTTTTATACTTTATTGGTAGCGGTTTCTAATGTATTATAAATATTATAAAAATTTATAATTTGATGAAAAGGGGGAAGCTGTTTAGCGAAGTCTATGTCAAACAACATGCATGAGATCGATTTTCCATCCGCAAGTTATGAAGAGTGGAAAGAAACAGCTATAAAATCTTTAAAGGGGAAGCCATTTGAATCACTCTTTACTAAAACAATTGAAGGGGTTGCAATACAACCGTTATATACACAACAAATGTTGGTGGAAAAATTAGGGGACCAATTAGAAAAACAAGTAAACACGATTCGTGCGCTAAATTCTACAAAATCTGTTCAAGCTGCCCAAACAATTTATGCTGAAAATACAAAAGAATTCTTTGATAAAATAAAAGATAGTGTTAATCGCGGTAATGGTTACATTACAATCGATAGTAGAATCCTTGAATGGGACGAAGAAGCTTTAACTCAATTAGCTAATTACTTAATTGAGTATCCATTTAAATTAATCGTACACGAAAACAAGATTTTAAATGTATTTTCAAAAATTCAAGAATCTGATCGTGAAAAAGTTAGAGGATTTGTTCTTACAAATGAAGCAATTACGCTTGATGATTTTCCGATGGTTCGGACTTTTGCGGCAAATACAGTTCCTTATCATAACGATGGTGCACATATTGTACAAGAACTTGCTCTTGCGCTAGCTCAAGGGGCAAAATATGCCGAGAAGTCTGAATCCTTTGAATCCTTTGCAAATAAATTTTTCGTAAATTTTGCAATTGACACTTATTTTTTCCAAGAAATTGCAAAATTGCGTGCCTTTAAAGTTTTATGGAAAGCCTTTGCTACGGCATACAATGCGGAAGCAGTTCCAGTTCCAGTATTGGTGGAAACATCATTACGCAGTTTCTCTAAATACGATATTTACGTAAATTTACTCCGTGCTGGTAATGAAGCCTTTGCTGCGTTAATCGGAGGAGCAGATGCCATTACTGTTCACCCATACGATGTATTAACAAAACCGACTGAACAATCCGTTCGTATTGCAAGAAATGTCGTGTTAGTGTTAAAAGAAGAATCATTTGTTGATGATGTTCTTGACCCTGCAGGCGGTTCATATTTCATAGAAACTTTAACGGCAGAATATGTAGAAAAAGCTTGGGAATTATTCCTTCAAATTCAAGAAGCAGGTGGCATTGACGAATTCGAAAAATCCGGAAAATTACAATCAGCTATTGAAGAAGTCTATAAAGAGCGTATTCGTCAAGTAGAAACGAGAAAACATTCGTTAATTGGTACAAACATTTATGCGAATCCAGCTGATCTGCTGCAAACAGAAACAAATCCGTTATATAAAGATATTAAGCGTTTAGCAATTCCATTTGAAATGCTTCGAGAGCAATACAGTCAAGTGAATCCAAAAATCGGCATTCTCACTTACGGAAAATTAAAAGACTTTAAACCTCGAGCGGACTTTGTAGAAGGATTTTTCGCAACAGCTGGTGTTGTACCTGTAGAATCCGGTGAAATTGAATCGATTGAAGAGGCAAAAAATTGGTTACAGCAAACGGATGCTGATTATGTAGTGATTGCTGCTACAAATGATCAAACAAAAGAAATCGTACCAGTTTTATTGGAAAGTAAAAAAGAAGGCTTAATTTTAGATGTTGCAGGGAAATTCCCAGAAGAAGAAACAGACTGGTTATCTCAAGGTTTAAACGGATTTATTTTTGCAGGTCAAAATATTGTGGAAAAGCTCACTGCGCTTCTTGAAAGCTTGAAGGGGGTACAACAACAATGAAACCAAACTTTCATTCTGTAAATATACAAGATGTAATAAAAAGTGAACAAATTCAACCATCTCATACATTTAAAACAAATGAAGGAATTGAAGTAAAAGAATTTTATAAGAATGAAGATATAAAAGACGTAAAACATTTACAAGACTTCCCAGGAATCGCACCAAATACCCGTGGGCCATATCCAACAATGTATGTAGCGCGTCCATGGACTGTTCGCCAATATGCAGGTTTTTCAACGGCAGAAGAATCGAATGCATTCTATCGAAGAAATTTAGCAATGGGTCAAAAAGGTTTATCGGTTGCCTTTGATTTGCCTACACACCGAGGTTATGACTCCGACCATCCTCGCGTAAAAGGGGACGTGGGAAAAGCGGGCGTTGCCATTGACTCTGTGGAAGATATGAAAATTTTGTTTGATGGCATTCCTCTTGACCAAATGTCCGTTTCTATGACGATGAACGGGGCCGTTATTCCAATCATGGCCTTCTACATTGTAGCGGCTGAGGAGCAGGGAGTAACGCCGGAAAAACTTGCTGGTACAATCCAAAACGATATTTTGAAAGAGTATATGGTGCGTAATACGTACATATATCCTCCAGAAATGTCTATGAAAATTATTGCTGACATTTTTGAATATACAAGTAAATACATGCCTAAGTTCAACTCTATTTCCATTTCCGGCTATCACATTCAAGAAGCTGGTGCAACGGCGGACATTGAATTAGCATATACGTTAGCAGATGGATTGGAATATGTACGAACAGGACTTAAAGCTGGCATCGACATTGACTCCTTCGCTCCACGATTGTCCTTCTTCTGGGGCATTGGTATGAACTACTTTATGGAAGTAGCAAAAATGCGTGCAGCTAGAAGAATTTGGGCACAAATGATGAGCACATTCAATCCAAAAAATCCGAAAAGTTTAGCTTTACGTACACACTCCCAAACTTCTGGATGGTCGTTAACAGAACAAGATCCGTTCAACAACGTAACTCGTACGTTAATTGAAGCAAATGCTGCTGCGATGGGCCATACGCAAAGTTTACACACGAATGCTTTGGATGAAGCGATTGCGCTTCCAACAGACTTCTCAGCTCGCATTGCACGTAATACGCAATTATTCTTACAAGAAGAAACGCTTATGACAAAAGTCATCGATCCATGGGGCGGATCTTATTATGTGGAAAAATTAACAGATGAGTTAACGAAAAAAGCTTGGGAGTTAATTAAAGAAATTGAAGAGCTGGGTGGAATGGCTAAGGCGATTGAAACAGGTCTTCCAAAAATGAAAGTAGAAGAATCTGCTGCAAGACGCCAAGCAAAAATTGACTCTAAAGTGGAAACGATTGTTGGCGTAAATAAATACAAATTAGACGTTGAAGAACCAATTGATATTTTAGATATTGATAATACGCTAGTTCGTCAAAAACAAATTGAAAGACTTGAAAAAATGAAAGCAGAAAGAAATGAAGAAGAAGTGCAAAGACATCTTGAACGTTTAACGAAAGCTGCAGAAACAGGAGAAGAGAATATGCTTGCTGTTGCAGTTGACGCTGCTCGTGCTCGCGCGACACTTGGTGAGATTTCCGATGCCATTGAAAAAGTTTGCGGACGCCATAAAGCAGTTATCCGTTCAATTTCAGGTGTATATTCATCTAACTTCTCCGATAATGAATTAATTGAAGAAGTAAAACAAATGACAGATGAATTCCTAGAAAACGAAGGTCGTCGCCCGCGTATTTTAATTGCGAAAATGGGACAAGACGGACATGACCGCGGTGCAAAAGTCGTTGCTACTGGTTATGCTGATCTTGGATTTGACGTGGATATTTCACCGCTATTCTTAACACCGCAAGAAGCGGCACAAATGGCAGTGGAAAACGACGTGCACTGTGTAGGTGTTTCTTCTTTAGCAGCAGGCCATAAAACGTTAGTACCTGAATTAATTGAAGAATTAGAAAAATTAGGTAGAGGAGATATTATCGTTGTCGTTGGAGGTGTAATCCCTGCTCAAGATTACCAATTCCTATACGATAAGGGTGTATCTGCAATCTTTGGACCAGGTACAGTAATCCCAGTTGCAGCGATTAAAATTATTGAAGAAATCTATCGTCGATTAGGTTATGAGGAAGTGTCTGAATGATGGACGAAAAAAACGCAGAAGAGACTGCACTACATGTCATGAAAGGCATTGAAAGCAAACACGATGGAATGACATATGTTGCGCCAAAAAAATTTCGAAAAAAGCGGCAACAACAAGTTGATATAAAGCAATTAGCGAGTGAAGTGCGCGGAGGAAAGCGCACTTCGCTTTCAAAAGCAATTACTTTAATTGAAAGTTCCAATCATGAACATAAGGTGCTGGCTCAAAATTTATTGCAAGAATTATTACCTTTTACAGGAAACAGTATTCGGATTGGAATAACGGGGGTTCCCGGAGCAGGTAAGAGCACTTTTATTGAAGCGTTTGGTACAATGCTTTGCGAGATGGGGAAAAAAGTTGCCGTTCTTGCAATAGACCCTAGTTCTACCATTTCCGGCGGCAGCGTTTTAGGGGATAAAACACGAATGGAACATTTAAGCCGTCATCAAAACGCATTTGTACGTCCTTCACCAAGTGCCGGTACCTTAGGCGGTGTTCATAAAAAAACGCGGGAAACGATGCTTCTTTGTGAAGCAGCTGGATACGATATTATTCTAATTGAGACTGTCGGAGTAGGGCAAAGTGAGACGTATGTGCGTGGTATGGTTGACTTTTTCCTTCTTCTCGTCTTAACAGGCGCAGGTGATGAATTACAAGGCTTGAAAAAAGGCATTATGGAATTGGCAGATGGTATTGTTGTCCATAAAGCTGATGGAGACAATGTAAAAAAAGCGAAAAAAACCGTTCAAGAATATAGGAAAATCCTGCATTTCTTACAACCGTCAACTCCCGGTTGGGAATCAAAAACTGTTCCTGTTTCATCCTATGAAAAAACAGGATTGGAAGATGTTTGGGAAATGATTTTATCGTTTGAAAAACAAATGAAAGAATCCAGCTACTGGTTCACAAGAAGAAGGGAACAAACAAGTGATTGGTTCCATTCAATGATTACCGACCATCTAATTGATTCATTTTTTGGTAATAAAGAAAACAAAGAATTAGTGAAAAAGCTGGAAGAAGAAATATTGCAAGGAAAATTAACCGTAACGCAAGGTATACACAAATTGTTCCCCAATCAGTAACTGCGTTTAGGTTGTAATCCATGTATAAAACCATTTCAGAGAATCCTTTTGAAGTATTTGCAATTAACTTTTCCTTCTTCTATGTTAAAATTAATACTTGAAAGGAGATTGAAATGTATGAGTATGGATTACGATTTATTTATGCAAGAAATTATTACCACTGCACGAGCTGAAATGGAGAATGCTGGATATGAGCAATTAAGAACTACAGAAGATGTAGAAAAGGCCTTTGCACGTCCTGGAACTACTCTTGTCATGATTAATTCTGTATGCGGCTGTGCAGGAGGTATTGCGCGACCTGCAGCGGCAAGTGCAATTCATTATGATAAACGTCCAGATCATCTAGTAACGGTTTTTGCTGGACAAGATAAAGAAGCAACGGCTGCTGCTCGTGCGCATTTTGGAGACGAACATATTCCTTCATCACCAGCTTTTGTTTTACTGAAGGACGGAAAAGTTGTCGCTGATATAGGACGTCATGAAATAGAAGGACACGATGTAATGTCAGTTATTACAAATTTACAAGCCAATTTTGAAGAATATTGCGATGAAGTATAATTAAACCAAAAATAGAATCCGCATACTCGTATCAATCAAGTATTGCGGATTCTAACTTATTCATTTCATGAATAGAGAAATTGCTTACTATATTTTCAGAAATCATTTAATTTTATTTCTATAACAAATTTTTTTAATTGTTTCTGTTGTGGTACAGTGTTATTGGTTGATATACATTTTTTCAAAATAAAAAAGCGATTACATATCTTGTAACCGCTGCAAAGAATGTTAGAAGAATGATAAACCGAATGCTAATGTTGAAAGTAACATGATTGCAATCATCGCGTAGACTATAATTTTTTGAAATTTTTTGTTGCTCATATTCTCGCTCTCTCCTTTTTTTCATAGGATTAGTTTATCAAATCTGAAAAATTTCTCAAGTACGTAGCGGAAATTTCGTAATTTCGCTACAATAGATTATGTACTATAACAGAAGGGGTGGCATGATGGAAAAAGTCGATCATATTGGAATCGCAGTAAAAAACCTAGACGATTCAGTAAAATATTATACTGAAGTTTTAGGTTTGAAATTAGAAAGAATTGAAGAGGTTCCATCGCAAAATGTACGAGTAGCATTTATCGATGCTGGGAATGTACATATTGAATTATTACAACCCTTAAGTGAAGAAGGGGCGATTTATAACCATATACAAAAACGTGGAGAAGGAATTCAACATATTTGTTTTAGCGTAGATAATATTCGAGAAAAAATGGCTGAATTAAAAGAAAAGGGAGTTCGCCTTCTGTCTGAAGAGCCTATACCTGCAGCTGGGGGAGCTGAAGCATGCTTTATTCATCCAAAAGATAGTTTTGGAGTTTTATATGAACTATATGAAAAAAAGTGATAAAGGGGTTAAGAAATCATGGATATGTTAGATAAAATCGATGAAATGTATGACCGAAAAAGAGAGATTTATTTAGGCGGTGGGGACAAGCGCATTGAAAAGCAACATGAAAAAGGTAAGCTAACAGCTCGTGAACGTATTGATCTATTACTGGATGAAGGCACTTTCGTTGAAATAAATCCATTTATAAAACATAGAGTAACAGATTTCGGCATGGGTGAACAAAATGGCCCTGGTGACGGTGTTGTAACTGGATACGGTAAAGTGAATGGCCGTCCTGTTTATTTATTTGCTCAAGATTTCACAGTATTCGGCGGTGCATTAGGAGAAATGCACGCGAAAAAAATTGCTGCAGTGATGGATTTGGCTGCAAAAAATGGAGCGCCATTCATCGGCATCAATGACTCTGGAGGTGCCCGTATTCAAGAAGGAGTATTATCATTAGACGGTTATGGCCACATCTTCTATCGCAACTCGATTTATTCTGGGGTTATTCCACAAATTTCTGTGATTATGGGTCCATGTGCTGGCGGTGCTGTATATTCTCCAGCAATTACAGACTTTATTTTAATGGTGGATAAAACATCCCAAATGTTCATTACTGGTCCGAAAGTAATTGAAGCGGTTACAGGAGAAAAAATTTCATCAGAAGATTTAGGCGGTTCAAAAGTGCATAACACAATTAGCGGTAACGCTCATTTCCGCGCCCCTTCTGAAGAAGAAGCGATTGAACAAATTAAGAGATTATTAAGCTATTTACCACAAAGTAATAAAGAAAAAGCACCAAAATTACCACGCCCTGAAGGAGACGATTGGCGTCCTGAATTAATTGACGTTGTTCCAATTGAACCTACACGTCCTTACGATGTTCGTAAAGTAATTGAACAAGTGGTGGATGAAGGTTCCTTCATGGAAGTGCATTCTGAATTTGCGAAAAACATTGTTGTAGGATTTGCTCGTATTGCTGGACAATCTGTTGGATTAGTTTGTAACCAACCAAAGGCCTTAGCAGGTGGTCTTGATATTGACTCATCCGATAAAGCTGCCCGTTTCATTCGCACTTGTGATGCATTCAATATTCCAATCATTACATTTGAAGACGTATCAGGATTCTTCCCTGGCGTTAAACAGGAACATGGCGGTATCATTCGTCACGGTGCTAAAATCTTATATGCTTATTCTGAAGCAACCGTTCCAAAAATTACAGTCATTTTACGAAAAGCATATGGTGGAGCATACGTTGCGCTAAATTCAAAAGCCATTGGTGCAGATTTAGTATTCGCTTGGCCAAATGCAGAGATAGCCGTAATGGGTGCTGCTGGTGCTGCTAACATCATCTTTGCGAACGAAATTGCAAATTCAGAAGATCCGGAAGCTACACGCCAAGCAAAAATTGAGGAATATAAAGAAAAATTTGCTAATCCATATGTTGCTGCTTCACTTGGAATGGTTGATGATGTAATCGATCCAAGAGAAACTCGCATTAAGTTAATTCAAGGATTAGAAATGCTTGAAAATAAAGAAGAATCAAGACCTAAGAAAAAACACGGAAATATTCCGCTATAATTGTGAAAGTTTCCAATTACGTACCATTAGAAGCACAAGCTAATCCCAGTTTGTACTTCGATTTTTCCAAAAATTCAAATTGGTTCTAACAATATTTCATATCAAAAGGTAATGAATATTATATGAATTTAGTAATTATTTTGTCTTATTTATAGAAAGATATAGAAATTTTTCAAACAATATGCTACAATTCAACTAAATTTCAACAACTGAATAATCTATACGGTGCTAATGAAAATTAGCTTAAAAGGGAAACTAGTGAGAATCTAGTGCGGTCCCGCCACTGTGAAGAGGAGCTCAAAATCAAATGCCACTGTGCAAACGGGAAGGCGATTTTGTAGCGATGACTCTAAGCCAGGAGACCTGCCGTATGGAGTGGATGGTAGTGTCCTACGAGGATAGGTACACGAATAGGCATGATTGGATTATTATGTCTTATTGTGGGACACTGCTAGTTTGGCAGTGTTTTTTTATTTTCAAATTTTCATTTTAGGAGGAATTTTATGAAAGTCTCAATCAAAATACTTTACTTTCTAGCAGTATTATTAATCATTCCTAATACAGCTTTTGCTATGCATATCATGGAAGGTTTTTTACCAATCAAGTGGGCTATATTTTGGTGGCTCCTTACATTCCCTTTTTTAATCATTGGATTAAAGAAAATGAGTAGTTTAGTAAAGAGAAATGCTGAGACGAAGTTATTACTAGGTTTAGCGGGTGCATTCACTTTTGTATTATCCGCATTAAAAATTCCTTCGGTTACGGGAAGTTGTTCTCATCCTACGGGTGTTGGATTAGGAACCGTATTATTTGGACCATTTGTAATGAGTGTTTTAGGTACCATCGTGTTATTATTCCAATCATTATTATTAGCCCATGGAGGTTTAACAACGCTTGGCGCCAATGCGTTTTCGATGGCGATTGCTGGACCTTTTATCGCCTATGGAGTATTTAAAGGCTTCAATAGGATCGGTTTGCCCTTTACTCTAGCAGTTTTCTCAGCAGCAACATTGGCAGATTTAGGTACATATGTCATTACATCTATTCAACTTGCACTAGCCTTTCCATCTGAAGTTGGTGGAATTTTCGCTTCATTTGTAAAGTTTGCTGGCGTATTCGCTGTTACACAGGTACCATTAGCAATTATTGAAGGATTGATTTCAGTAATGGTGATGAATTTCTTATTGAAATACAACGAAAGAGAATTAAAGTTACTTCAAGTACTAAAGAAACCCCAGGAGGTGAAGTAAGATGTTAAAAAAGAATATGCTTTTATTAATTTTGATCATTTTTTTAATGATTGTCCCGCTGATTTTTAACGGAGATGCAGAATATGGTGGTGCAGATGGAGAAGCGGAAGGATTAATTACAGAACTGAACCAATCCTATGAACCATGGTTTTCAAGTATTTGGGAGCCTCCTAGTGGTGAAATAGAAAGTTTATTATTCGTACTACAAGGAGCAATCGGTGCAGGGTTCATTGGTTACTTTATAGGATATATGCGAGGCCGGAATAGGGGCGGGAATGCAGAGATACAGAAATGAGAATGTTAGAATATTTCGCTTATCAATCACCTTTAAGAAATAAACACCCAATCGAAAAAATGGGATTTGCTCTTATTCCATTAATATTGAATATCGTATTTCAACATGTTCTTACATCCATATTCATATTTTGCATCATGACAGTTATTACTTTAATAATCGGAAAAGTTCCGATTCGCCTATATTTGAAGTTATTGCTTATTCCAGTGGTATTTCTAATTTCAAGTATACTAGTCATTTTACTCAATTTTTCAACTAACCCTATAGAAGGTGCCATTTTTCAATCTATTATTGGTCCCGTCACGATTTCAATTTCGATAACGAGTGTTGAAAAGGCATTGATGCTATTTGTTGTTGCTTTATCGAGTATTAGTTGTTTGTATTTTTTAATTTTATCTACGACGATTCAAGATTTTCTATATGGATTAAGGTGTTGTAAAGTACCAACTACTTTATTGGATTTAATTGCATTAATGTATCGATTTATATTTATATTTCTTGATTCCAGCAGGACAATCTATCTTGCACAAATAGCAAGGTTAGGTCACAGTTCTTTATTAAATTCTATCAAATCAATTGGGCTTATAATCAGTGCTTTGTTTATTAAGGTATTTCAAGAAATGAAAGACTTAAATAATGCGATAAATGCAAGAAGTGTAGATGGCTATTCAGCAGTCATTTCAAGAGAACTTCATTTTTCAACAAGTAGTTGGATATTTACGTTGTTAGTGAATTTGTTCATTATCGTCTTTTATTTCACCGTTGGGAGAGTTGGTTAAAATGAATACTCCTTTGTTTGAATTGAAAGAAGTTTCTTATACCTATGAAGATGGAACAGAAGCTTTACAAAAAATAAATTTACAAATTGATCAAGGAAAAAAAATTGCTTTGTTAGGTAGTAATGGAGCAGGGAAATCTACTTTAATATTGCATTTAAATGGTTTATTAAAACCAACCTCCGGAACAATTTATTTTAAAGGACAACCATTATCCTATTCAAAAAAAGAATTGTTAAATGTTAGACGAAAGGTTGGAATTGTTTTTCAAAATCCAGAAACCCAGTTGTTTAATGGAACTGTTTGGGATGATATTGCCTATGGGCCATTTAATTTACATCTAGCAGAACAGGAACGAAAGTCGTTGATAGAGAAAGCAATTAATCAAACAGATGTTGAATCATTATTAGATAAACCGATTCACTTTTTAAGTGTTGGGCAAAAAAAGCGAGTTTCCATCGCTGGAGTTCTTGCTATGGATCCTGAAGTCATCATATTAGATGAGCCGACTGCATCTTTAGATATTTATTACACAAGGAAAATACGAAAATTGTTAAACGAACTTCATTGTGACGGGAGAACACTCATTCTTTCTACTCATGATATTGACTTTGCTTATGAATGGGCTGACGAAGTCGTTGTGATGCATCATGGAGAAATGTTATATCACGGTGCTTTTTATCGTTTGTTTGAAGAAAACAAGGACATTGTGAAAAAAGCAAATTTAGAAACATCCATAATATTCGAAATTGCGCAAATGATGAAAATGCAAGGACTCATTTCAAAACTAGATGATGTACGTTCAAAAGAAAAAGTAATCGATGTACTTCATGATTGTTTCATGAAGGCAAAGAATTAAAAGGGGTGATGAGTTTGAAGGGAAAGCTTTACATTGTCGGATTTGGTCCAGGTGATGCTAATCACATTACCTATCGTGCAGTTGAAGCAATCAAAGCTAGTGATACAATCATTGGCTATAAAACTTACGTCGAGTTAATTAAAGATTTATTAGATTCCAAACAACAAATTATTAGTACAGGGATGACAGAGGAAGTATCACGAGCACAAGCGGCAATAAAACTTGCTGAAGCGGGGCACCATGTGTCGGTCATTTCAAGTGGTGATTCAGGTGTATACGGTATGGCTGGTTTAATTTATGAAGTGCTCATTGAACAAGGGTGGAATAAAGAAACTGGGGTTGAAATTGAAGTTATTCCTGGCATTTCTGCAGTTCATTCTTGCGGTTCCCTTCTTGGAGCTCCAATAATGCATGATTCATGCACAATTAGTTTAAGCGACCATTTAACGCCATGGTCTATTATTGAAAAAAGACTGGAAGCAGCGGCAGCAGCAGATTTTGTAATTGCTTTATATAATCCTAAAAGCGGTAGGAGAACAAAACAAATTGTAGAGGCTAGGAGAATTTTATTAAAATACCGGTCACCGAATACGCCTGTTGGACTCGTAAAGAGTGCTTATCGTGAGAGACAAAATATTGTAATTACTACGCTAGAAAAAATGCTAGATTACGAGATTGGTATGCTCACAACGGTGATTATCGGAAATTCTTCCACTTTTGTGTATGATGACTTAATGATTACACCGAGAGGATACAAACGAAAATATACGCTTGATAGCGAGATTCAACCATTGAAACCTCATGAACGATTAAAAAAGGAAGCTGAACCTTGGTCTTTAGAAAATCTAGATTCGAAAGAAAGTGAACTATTTAAACAAAAAACGCCATTTCAACTTGCATGTGAAGCAATTGCCATGCTAGATCAAAAGCGACATTTCGTTGTAGAACAGCCAAGCAATATGTCTATTTTTGAATTTGCGGTAAGCCCTGGAGTGGCAAACAAACGATTTACTCCGGAGCAATTTCAGCTGTTAGCAGAAATTGTGGGAAATGAAGGAAGGATGGACTATTCAAGGGATCATCAGTTACTCATAAGTATTCCAACCAATAATCCTAAAAAAATAGTAGAGCAAATATCAAACGTTGGATTGCTAGTGATGCCGGTTGGAAATGTCGTTACGGTAAAAGCTTGTGATTTTTGTGATGGTGAAAAAACCGAACCCATTCCATACGCGGAAGAACTTCAAAGACGATTTGGAGGAAAAGCCATGCCGAAAGAATTAAAGATCGGTATTAATGGATGCGGAATGGCTTGTTACAACGCAGTTATGGAAGATATCGGAATCGTTTACCGAAAAGGTAAGTTTGATGTGTTTTTAGGGGCAAAACCAGTTGGGCGTACGGCCCATCCTGGACAATTAATTGAAGAAGGACTAGAAGCGGATCAATTAGTTGATTTAATCGAAAAAATTATTGAGGAATATAAAGAACATGCTCATCCAAATGAAAGACTATTTAAATATTTTAAACGGAAAAAAGTGCTAGCAGGCTACGAATATCAAGATAATGAACCAAAATTGAATTTACAACCGATCCCTTGTGTAGATTAGGAGGAAGAAAATAATGACAAAAGCCATTTTGTTTGTAGGACATGGAAGTAAGTTAGAAGCAGGAAATAATGAAGTAAGGGAATTTGTGGAGCAATTATCCCCTTTAATAGATGCTAATTTATTAGTTGAGACTTGTTTTTTAGAATTTGCTGAACCTACCATTTCTCAAGGAATTGATTATTGTGTTGAAAAAGGTGCAACAGAAATATATGTAATTCCGATTATTTTACTACATGCAGGACATTCAAAAATTCATATTCCTGCTGAAATTGTAGAAGCACAAAATAAATATCCCCATGTGAAATTTACGTATGGTGAAGTTGTTGGAATTCACGAAGAAATACTTCAAATTTTACTAGAGCGTTTGCAAGAAATCGGTTTTGATACACAGGCAAAACATGAAGACACAGCGATTTTATTAATTGCTCGTGGTGGAAGCGATGAATACGCAAATGGTGATTTTTATAAGATTACAAGACTTTTATGGGAAAAACTAGATGTTCCAATAGTAGAAAGTGCTTTTATGGGAGTGACAGAACCATTAGTTGATGAGGGTATTGAACGTTGTATCAAACTCGGTGCGAAAAAAATAATTATGCTTCCATATTTTCTATTCACAGGCATTTTAATCGAACGAATGAAAAAATATTGTGAGCGTTTCAATGAACAATACCCGAACGTAAAAATAGAGATTGCACATTATTTTGGAAATCATCCACTTTTAAAATCAGTGATCATTGAGCGAATGGATCAAGCACTAAATGGACACTCAAAAGGTGTTAAGGACTTGGAGAATATTCAAAGGTTAAAGCAATTGGGACTCATTTCTCATCATCATCATGACCATGAACATCATCACCACCATCATGACCATGAACATCATCATCATGATGAAAAAACGGAAGTGAAACCATGATTCTGTTTTTAGCAGGTACAAGCGATGCACGAGAGTTAGCAATTTTGTTAAAAAAGGAAGGCTTCCCCCTAATAGCCACTGTAGTAACAGAATCTGCTGCAAAAAGACTTACTGATGAAGGAATCAATGTAAGAGTTGGTCGCTTAAATGAAGAAAAAATGTTTGAATTTTCAAAGAAAAATGGGGTGACTGCAATTGTTGATGCAAGTCATCCCTTTGCAGAGGAGGCGCATAAAACAGCGAAATCCGTAGCGGAACAATTAAAAATCCCATATATACGATACGAAAGAGAACAATCAAAGCTAGAACAAGACTCTATTATTTATGTTTCAACTTACGAAGAAGCAGCGGAACTCGCAGCAAAGAAAAAAGGAGTTGTCATGTTAACAACCGGCAGTAAAACATTAGAAATCTTTGCGAAAAAATTATTGCCACTAAATGATGTTCGCGTAATTTGCAGAATGCTTCCCCGAATCGATAATATGCAAAAATGCGAACAACTTGGCTTCCCTCAAAAAAATATTGTAGCAATGCAAGGACCTTTTACAAAAGAGTTAAATACTGCCTTATTTAAGCATTTCGGAGTGACACTCATGATAACAAAGGAAAGTGGAAAAGTTGGTGCTGTTGATGAAAAAGTAGAAGCTGCAAAAGAATTAGGGATTGAGACGATTGTGATTACAAGACCAAATATACAATTTGGCAATGAGTTTCACAAAATGGAGGAAGTTGTAGAATTCTTAAAAATACAAAGAAACGAGGGTGTGCTATGAATTTTAAACCGATTACGGTAGAACCGAATAAAATTTATGATTATAGTTTTGCCATTATTGAAGAAGAGATGGGTGAACATCATTTTTCTGAATTGGAATGGCAAGTCGTGCGTCGAATTATTCATGCTTCAGCAGATTTTGAATTAGGAAGGAGTGTTGTATTTTCTCCTGGTGCAGTTGAAGCAGGCATCAAAGCAATTCGAGAAGGAAAACATGTGATTGCCGATGTTCAAATGATTGTCAGCGGCTCAGGAAGGAAACGATTTCAAAAATATGGCGGAGATTTGCATTGCTATATCGGTGACGAAGATGTGGCACAAGAAGCAAAAAAAGAAGGAGTTACACGGGCAATTATGTCCATGAGGAAAGCTATCCGTGAACATGTAGGAGGAATTTATGCGATTGGTAATGCTCCTACAGCATTATTAGAGTTAATTCGCCTTATCAATGAAGGCATCGCAAAACCCGACTTAATTATTGGGATGCCTGTCGGATTTGTTTCCGCAGCTGAGTCGAAAGAGGAACTTTTAAAACTAAAGGGAGTACCTTATATCACAAATGTTGGTCGTAAAGGAGGTAGCACGGTAACCGTTGCCGCATTAAATGCTATTTCGATTTTAGCTGATCAGGTGTGAGGTATATGCAAAAACAGAAAAGAAAAGATCCTTCTGAACTTAGGGAAGGTTATACAACGGGTGCTTGTGCAACAGCATGTGCTAAAGCGGCATTAATCGCATTAATCACAAAGCTAGAACAAAAAAAAGTAATGATTCATCTGCCTGTGGGAAAAGATGTTGAATTTTCAATCGAAAAATGTGAAATAAGAGATATTGAAGTAAAATGTTCCGTAATAAAAGATGGTGGAGATGATCCTGATGCAACTCATGGAGCAATTATTGAAGCAACTGTTTCTTGGAGAAAAGACAAGGAAATTTTTATTGATGGCGGCAAGGGAGTAGGCCGAGTAACAAAACCTGGATTACCAATTGAAGTGGGACTAGCTGCCATTAATCCCGTTCCACGTAAAATGATTCAAACAGAAGTTGAAAAAGTCTTACAGCAATATGGAATTGAAACCGGAGTAAATATTATCATCACTGTCCCCGAGGGTGAAGAAATTGCTAAAAAAACATTAAATAGTCGTCTTGGCATCATTGGAGGTATTTCAATTTTGGGAACAAGGGGAACGGTCGTTCCTTTTTCCAACGCCGCTTATATGGCAAGTATTGTACAAGCAATATCTGTAGCAAAAGCAGCGGGTAGTGAACATCTTGTCTTTACAACTGGTGGAAGAAGTGAAAAATTTGCCATGAGCATGTATGGTGAGCTTCCTGAAGTTGCTTTTATTGAAATGGGAGATTTTGTTGGTTTTTCAATGAAACAGTGCAAACAATTAGGCATTCCGAAAGTATCTTTAGTCGGGATGATGGGGAAATTTTCAAAACTTGCCCAAGGTTCCATGATGCTTCATTCAAAAGGTTCTCAAGTCAATTTTGAATTTCTTGCATCCATTGCTAGAGAAAGTGGCGCTACCAATGAAAGTGTTAGACAAATTCTTCAAGCAAATACAGCAAATGAAGTAGGGGAAATCATGAAAGAACAAGGATGTATGAAATTTTTTGACAAATTATCGGAACTTTGCTGTAAAGAAATCTTAAAACATGTTGGTGGCGGATTGATTGTTTCAACTGCGATTTATTCAATGAAAGGTGAATTATTAGGAAAGGCGGAAATAATTGATGCCCATTAAATTGATTGGAATTGGTGATAACGGTGCACAAGGTTTGCATCCACAACTCATCGAATGGATTGAAAGTGCAGAAGTTCTCGTTGGTGGAGAAAGAGTATTATCATTTTTTCCAAACTTTAATGGAGAAAAAATATTATTGAAAACTAAAGTAATGAGCGTTATAGAAAAGCTAGAAAATAGGAATCAAAACATTGTGATTTTAGCCTCTGGCGATCCATTGTTCTATGGAATAGGAGGCCTCATTTCGAAAAAACTTCCAGTTGAAATTTATCCTTATGTAAGTTCAATTCAACTTGCAGCCGCAAAGTTCGGAATTAGTTGGCATGATGCTTATTTTGTCAGTATTCATGGAAGGCCGATTAAAGGACTAGCGCAAAAAATCGATGGAAAAGACAAAGTGATTATATTAACGGATGAAAATAATTCGCCAAATAATCTAGCATCATACTTAATAGAGTTTGGAATGACCGAATATGAAGCATATATTGCTGAAAACTTGCAAGGAGAAAAAGAACGTTGCAGAAAAATGACGCTTGAAGAAATGAAGCGAGCAAGCTTCTCCCCTTTAAATGTTGTAATTTTAGTAAAAATTCAGCAAACAAAAAATTGGTCTCTTGGCATAGATGATGAAGAGTTTTATCAACGAAAACCGGAGAAAGGTTTAATCACGAAAAAAGAAGTTCGTGTTTTATCCATTAGTGCATTGAATTTACATGAAAAAAGTATTGTTTGGGATATCGGCACATGCACCGGTTCCGTTGCAATTGAAGCAGGGAAGATTGCAAAAGAAGGTAAAATTTTTGCCATTGAAAAAAATGAAGAAGATATCAAAAACTGTCTTCTTAATCAACAAAAATTTCGGGTTGATTTCACTGTTGTACACGGAAAAGCACCAGAAGGCCTTGATAAGTTTCCGAATCCCGATGCTATTTTTATCGGTGGTACGGGTGGAAACATGGAGGAACTATTAACCGTATGTTGTGAAAGATTAAACAAGAATGGCCGCATTGTTCTAAATGCTGCAACAATCGAAAACTTATATGAATCTATCAAAATATTTTATAAGTTAGGATTTCATACAGAAGTTACCCAAGTACAAATTGCGAGAAGTAAACAAATATTATCGTTGACTCGATTCGCTCCATTAAACCCTGTGTTTATTGTAAGTGCAAAACGAAAGGAAGATGAGGATGTGTAAAGGTGCTTTATATGGCATAGGTGTAGGACCTGGAGATCCGGAATTACTTACCGTTAAAGCTTTTCGGAAACTTCAAGAATGTCCTGTAATAGCCTATCCGAAAAAAATGCGAGGTTCAAAAAGTTATGCGTATAAGATTATAGAAGTTTATATACGTCCTGAAGAAAAGGAAATGTTAGGACTTGTATTTCCAATGACGAAAAATGAGGAAGTATTAGAGAGGGAATGGAATAAAGCCGTTGATATAATTTATGAAAAAATTGCTCAAGGGAAAGACGTGGCATTTGTTACTGAAGGAGACCCGTTATTATATAGCACTTTTATTCATCTAATGAAAGTAATGAAGGAAAAATATCCTGATGTAGAGATTCATTCCATACCTGGTATTTCCTCCGTTAACGGTGCAGTATCCCGATTAACCATTCCACTAGCGGATGGTGATGAACAAGTGGCTATCATTCCCGCAAATGATGATGTTGAAAAGATGAGAAAAGCAATTGAAAATCATGATGCTGTAGTATTTCTAAAAGTTGCAAAGGTTATTGATGTGTTGCTAGAAATGCTTCGAGAATTAGGATTAGAAAACAAGGCACATGTAGTTACAAAAGTTACATCTGACGAGGAAATCTTATGGAATATCAACGAATTAGAAGGTGCCGATTTAAATTATCTATCATTAATGGTGGTGCGCAAATGAAGAAAATTTGGATAATTGGAGCAGGTCCAGGCGATCCCGATTTAATAACTGTAAAAGGATTACAAATGTTGCAAGAAGCAGATTGTATTCTTTATACAGACTCCCTTGTTAATGAAGAATTAATTGCCAAAGCAAAGAAAGAAGCAGAAATTATTAAAACAAGTGGAATGCATTTGGAAGAGATTGTTTCAATCATAGTCGATCGAGTAAAACGTGATAAATTAGTTGCCCGCATTCATACTGGAGATCCATCGATGTACGGTGCCATTGCTGAACAAATAACATTATTGAAAAAAGAAGGCATTGGGGTAGAAATCATTCCTGGTGTAAGCTCTGTTTTTGCTTCTGCAGCGGCAATACAAGCAGAATTAACGATTCCAGAATTAACACAAACTCTTATTTTAACCCGCGCTGAAGGTCGTACACCTGTACCGGAAAAAGAAAAATTAAAAGATTTAGCAAGCCATCATTGTACAATCGCTCTTTTCCTAAGTGCAACATTAACGAAAAAAATAGTGAAGGAATTAAAAGAAGCGGGGTGGCAAGATGACACGCCCGTTGCGGTAATTCAAAAAGCTACATGGCCAGATGAAAAAATCGTTCGTACAACACTCGCGAATCTCGATCAAGCGATGAAAGAAAATGGCATTCGGAGTCATGCCATGATTTTAGCAGGATGGGCACTTGACTCTAACCTTTATGAAAAGGATACGTATCGCTCAAAGCTTTATGATGCCGAGTTTACTCATGGCTATCGGAAAGGAGTTTCAAAGTGATTCAACTTGTGGAAGAGGAAATTCCAAACATTCATCAAAAAAATGATTATGCAGTTGTTGCTATAACAAAACATAGTGTAGAAATTGCTCGGAAATTACAAGGACTTTTTCCTAATTGTGACCTTTATTATCCGCAAAAGTTTTGTAAAGCTGATGAAGATAGCTTAAGCATCCAACTATATGATGGCAATGTTCGAATTCTGTTATCAGCGATTTTTAACAAATATAAAGGTCTGATTTTATTTATTTCTCTCGGTGCAGTTGTACGCATGATAGCACCTCTTATAAAAGATAAAAAAATTGATCCAGCCGTTGTTGTTATAGATGATTGTTGTAAAAATGTAATCAGTGTGCTTTCCGGTCATCTAGGTGGAGCGAATGAATTAACGCGAGAAATCGCGGCATTGCTTCATGCAAACCCTGTGATTACGACGGCATCAGATGTTCAGCAAACTATCGCTGTTGATTTATTTGGCTCTCGGTTCGGTTGGGTTTGGGATTCAGAAGAACATTTAACGAAGGTTAGTGCAGCTGTTGTGAACGAAGAACATGTTGCTGTTGTACAGGAAAGTGGAGAGCGTTCATGGTGGATATATGATCGCCCATTACCAGAAAATATAAAAATTTATCAATCCATTTTGGAAGCAATCAATGCAAAACCAAGCGGTGCTCTAATTGTTACTCATCGGTTACTCACACCAGAAGAGACACCAATTTTACAATACGGCATTATATTTAGGCCTAAAATAATTGTAATAGGAATCGGTTGTAATCGTGGAACAAGTGCGGAGGAAATTCATTTCGTCATTGAAGAGACGTTGCTTGAGTTAGGATTTTCATCAAAAAGTGTAAAAGCCATTTGTACGATTGATCTAAAGAAAGATGAAGAGGGTTTATTGCAAGTTGTAAACGAAAGAAATGTGGAATTTTGTACGTACACAGCTAAAGAATTGAATGAAATGCATATCGAAGAACCATCAGAAACGGTTTATAAATATACTGGAGCATATTCCGTAAGTGAAGCAGCAGCAAAACGTTATTTACAATCAAATTCACTAGTTCTAGTCAAAAAGAAAAGTGGGAATGTAACAATTTCTGTTGGGGTACTCGAGCATAAGGAGGATTTTCCGTGGCAAAAAGATTAATGATTGCAGGTACATCGAGCGGGGTTGGAAAAACCACTTTAACAATCGGAATCATGGCGGCATTGAAAAAACGAAATCTTGTCGTTCAAGGATTTAAATGTGGTCCAGATTATATTGATCCAACCTATCACACTGCCGTTACAAAACGAGTTTCTCGAAATATTGATAGTTGGATGTTCAGCCACGATGTCATTCGCGATATTGTGGAACGCAATAGTCGTGATGCAGATATAACAATTATTGAAGGTGTAATGGGGTATTTTGATGGAAAAAATCCATTAGAAAATACTGGTTCTGCTGCTGATATTGCGGACATTACTGAGAGTCCAGTTCTTCTCGTAGTGGATTGTGCAAGTATGGCAAGAAGTGCTGCTGCGATTGTAAAAGGCTTTCAAACAATCCATGTACCATCACGTATTGTTGGCGTAATAGCCAATCGTGTAGGAAGTGAGAGCCATTTTAACATTGTAAAAGCTGCCATTGAACAAGAATGTCATATTCCTGTGATTGGTTATATGAAGAAAAACAATGAACTCCACTTGCCAAGCAGGCATCTCGGGTTAATTCCTGCTATTGAACGGGGAGATTTAGATTCTTATTTTGAAATGCTGGCAACAGAAGTTGAAAAAACGATTGATCTTAATAAACTACTAACGATTTCTGAAACAAACAGCTTAGAAAAAGTGAATCATTCTATTTTTGAAGAAAATTTAAAGGGGAATGTGAAAATTGCAGTAGCAAAAGATGCTGCTTTTAATTTTTATTATGAAGAAAATTTACAATTGCTCCGAGCTCGAGGGGCAGAACTTCTTTTCTTCTCACCGTTAGCAAATGATCCAGTACCGGAAGATGTTGATGGTTTATATATTGGTGGAGGCTTCCCGGAAGAATTTGCTGAAAAGTTAGCGAGTAATGAAGTGTCGAAACAATCCATCAAAGTAATGATTGAAAAAGGTGTTCCAACTGTTGCTGAATGCGGTGGATTTATGTATTTAACAAAATCCATTGAGACGACAGAAGGTATGAGTTATCCAATGGTTGGGGTAATTGATGGTAAAGTAGCCATGCAGTCCACACTTGCAGCCCTTGGATATCGTGAAATTTTTGGCATGAATGACAATTTCCTAATGAAAGAAGGAGAGGTTGCGAAAGGTCATGAATTCCACTATTCAATTTTCCAGCCAAATTCACTATATCCACCAGCTTATGAATTGAAAAGTCGATTTGGAGCAAAACGAGTTGGCTGCATTCTCCATTCTTTAATTGCAGGATATGTTCATTTCCATTTCGCCTCCAATTCAAAACTTGTAGATAACTGGATAAATGCATGTTTACAATTTCAAGAACAGAAACGAAATGCAATCTAATAATCTTAGAATGAAAAAGATGAACAAAAATATGAAGCAACAATGTTTCGGGAGGGAAAATATGAGGTTAGGAAAAGTGTATTTAGTAGGTGCTGGACCTGGGGATGAGAAATTAATTACCGTTAAGGGTCTTGAATGTATTCAACAATCTGACTGCATTGTATATGATCGGCTTATTAACTTAGCATTGTTAGATTATGCTCCATATAATGCAGAGCTTATATATTGTGGAAAACTTCCAGGAAAACATATGCGAATCCAAGAGGAAATTCATGAAATTCTAGTACAAAAAGCATTAGAAGGAAAAGTAGTAACCAGATTAAAAGGTGGAGATCCAAGTATTTTTGGAAGAGTAGGAGAAGAAGCGGCAGTATTAAAAAAGAAAGGAATACCATTTGAAATTGTGCCCGGCGTTACTGCAAGCGTTGCAGCAGCCGAATATGCGGGAATTTCGTTAACCCATCGTGAATATGCATCCACTGTTGCGTTAGTTACAGGACACGGAAGTAAAGATAAAGGTTCTGATAATTTAAATTGGGACTCCCTCTCCGGAATTGATACAATAGCATTTTATATGGGCGTAGGTAATTTAAGAAATATTTGTCATAAATTAATGCATCATGGAAAAAAAGCTGATACCCCAGTTGCAATAATTGAAAATGGTACGACAACAAGGCAAAGAACGATTACAGGGACATTAGAAACAATTTTTGAACAAGCAGTAAAAGCACAGATTAGGAATCCTGCCATGATTATTGTAGGTGAAGTGGTACGTATCAGAGAACAAGCCCAATGGTTTGAAGAATATATAGATGATATGAAAAACACTGTAAATGAATGAAAGAAACAGGAGAAATATCGATGAAACAAAAAGGACTTATATTAATATATACTGGAAATGGTAAAGGGAAAACAACTTCAGCTTTAGGTCTTACTTTGCGTGCAATTGGCCGCGGCATGAACGTTCGTTTTTTACAATTTATTAAATCGAAAGAACGGACTTATGGTGAAGCCCTTGCTCTAAAAAAATTAGGGGTGACAATGGAACAATTAGGAATCGGTTTTACTTGGACAAAAACACCTGAGGAACATCGTGAAGCCTTGAAAAAAGGTTGGGAAATAGCAAAACAAGCCATTCAAGATTCAACTGTAGACGTTGTAGTATTAGATGAATTAAACAATGCCCTAAGCATTACACAGTTTCCAGTTGAAGATGTGATTCCATTAGATGAAGTGATCAACGTCATTCAAAACCGACCAAAACATATGCATGTTGTAATTACAGGCCGTAATGCAAAACAAGAATTAATCGATATTGCAGATTTAGTTTCAACTATTGAACCGACGAAACATTATTACAATGAAGGGATTCCAGCAGTAAAAGGCTTGGAATTTTAAAGGAGAGGTCGTTTTTGCGTGCTAATTCAATTATGATTCAAGGAACATCTTCTGATGTGGGAAAGAGTGTGCTTTGTACCGCACTTTGCCGCATTTTCTCAAATGCAGGATACAAAGTAGCACCTTTTAAGTCTCAAAATATGGCGCTGAATTCCTATGTCACCAAAGATGGGGGAGAAATTGGGCGTGCTCAAGGTGTACAAGCGGAAGCTGCTAGAGAAATCGCAACAACCAAGATGAATCCGATATTACTGAAGCCGAAACAAGACATGGTATCAGAAGTCATTGTTCATGGGAAACATTTTATGGATATGAGTGCTACAAATTATAGAGATAACTTTGTGCTGCAGGCATTGCCAATTGTTGAAAAGGCCATTCGAGAACTAGAACAGTCCTACGATATTATTGTAGCAGAAGGTGCTGGAAGTCCTGCTGAAATTAATTTAAAAGATCGAGATATTGCTAACATGCGTGTTGCGAAAATGCTCAATGCGGATGTGTTCCTTGTGGCGGATATAGATCGAGGAGGCGTTTTTGCATCCATTGTTGGCACTCTAGCATTGCTTGATGAAGATGAACGAAAACTTGTAAAAGGAATAATTATTAACAAATTTAGAGGAATGATTGAAATACTTGAAAACGGAATAAAATGGCTTGAAGAATATACAGGTATTCCTGTCATTGGCGTCATCCCATATTTTGACTTGAAAATCGAAGCCGAAGATTCATTAGCCCTTGATACGTTAAAATTAAAAAGACCGAAAAAGAACGATTCTCTCATTGATGTTGTTTGTATACAATTGCCGAGAATCTCTAATTTCACCGATTTAGATCCGCTATTTGATGAACCTGATGTAGGCGTTCGTTTTGTAAGTCATGCAAGTGATTTAGGCAATCCTGACTGTATTATAATTCCTGGTACGAAGAATACGACAGCAGATTTAGAGTGGTTGAAAGAAACGGGATTATTTGAGGCTATTCAGCAATGCTCTATGAATGGTTCGCGGGTATTTGGGATTTGTGGTGGCTATCAAATATTAGGAGAGAAGTTGTTTGACCCTGACTTTGTGGAGAGCGATATAAAAGAAACGACAGGTCTTTGCTTATTACCGATTCAAACGACTTTTGAAAAAAATAAACGCACGACCCAAACGAAAGGGAAAATTCATCCAATGCTTTTTAATAAAGAAATTGATGTGAAAGGTTACGAGATTCATTTAGGTCAAACAAAAGTAACGCAAGACTCTAATGTACAACCATTTTTACAATTAGATGATGGATCTTGTGATGGGATTATTTTTCATCACGGGAAAGTGATTGGTACTTATTTACATGGAATTTTCCAAAATCGTTCCTTTACAAGAGCTTACTTTAATGAAATTAGAAAAAGTAAAGGTTTAAAAGAATTATCAATGGATGTAATATCCGATAAAGAACAACGAGAACAAGCTTACGACGTACTTGCACAACATGTACAGCAATATTTGAATATGGAATATATTTATTCTTTATTAGAAAATCAAAAGAAGATCAAAAATGGGATATAATTTGTCCCATTTTTTTTATTTGTTCAGTATAAGTGGAGAAATTTGTAATCTTAAGCAACTAAGCGTAGAATGATGATGAAAAAGGTATGATAAAGGAGTTTTGATGATGAGAAACAGCCGTTTAGTAAATGAATTTATCGAATTAGTACAGATTGACTCGGAAACGAAACACGAAGAAAAAATTGCACCCGTACTTATAAAGAAGTTAGAGGATTTAGGTTTTTCAGTATATCAAGATGATGCCCATACACGAAATGGTCATGGTGCAGGGAATATTATTGCCACATTGAATGGAAAAGAAGATATAGAACCCATTTATTTTACTGTTCATATGGATACAGTCGTTCCTGGAAAGGGAATTAAACCTGAAATACGGGATGATGGATATATTTATTCAGACGGAACAACGATTCTAGGTGCAGATGATAAAGCCGGTATTGCTGCACTATTTGAAATGGCCCGTCGACTTAAAGAACAGTCAATTGAGCATGGAACCATTCAATTCATAATTACTGCTGGTGAAGAAAACGGACTTCGTGGGGCTAAGGAATTGGAACGGGAAAAGATTTTCGCCAAGTATGGATATGCGGTAGATAGTGATGGAAAAGTTGGGGGTATTGTCGTTGCAGCTCCTTACCAAGCTAAAATTGAAGCGAAGATATTTGGAAAAACTGCCCACGCAGGAGTTGAACCAGAGAAAGGAATCTCTGCCATCACCCTAGCTGCAAAAGCGATTGCTGAAATGAAATTGGGGCGCATCGATCATGAAACAACGGCAAACATCGGTCGTTTTGAAGGTGGAAAGGCAACAAATATCGTTTGCGATGAAGTTTTAATTTTAGCAGAAGCCCGCTCCATCCAAAAGGCTAAATTAGATCACCAAACGAAACATATGAAAGAGACTTTCGAAAAAGTTGCTGAAAAATTAGGCGGCCGTGCAGAAGTGGATGTTCAAATCATGTATCCTGGATTTTCAGTAAACGAATCAGACAAAGTGGTGCAAATAGCAGTCGAAGCTGTCCGAAATATTGGTCGTACACCTCAAATTGGCGTTTCAGGCGGTGGTAGTGATGCAAACATTATTTCAAGTTTTGGAATACCGACAGTGAACTTATCGGTAGGCTATGAAAATATTCATACAACAAAAGAAAGAATGCCTATTGAAGAATTGGAGAAATTAGCCGATTTATTAGTAGAAATCGTTAAAAGTTCTTGCAAGTATTGTTCAATTTGAGGTGATGTTCATGAAAACAATCGTTTTTCGATGCGAAAATGAAGAATACGCAATACCTGTTAATCAAGTCGTGTCGATTGAAAAAATAGGAAAAATAAACCCCATTCCACACTTGCCAACTTATTTAGTAGGTTTTACGCGAATTCGTGGAGAGCTTATACCTATCCTTGATTTTAATATTATTTTGTACAACAAACCAACAACGGATTCGTTGGCGAGAATCATTGTATTAAATACGAACGTCGTCAATTATGGATTAGTTGTGAGTGAAGCGAAAGAAATATTAGATTTCCTTGATGAAGACATTCAACAAGTGGGGCTCGTAAATTATTCTCAAACAAAATATTTTACAGCAGTGGCCAATTTAGAAAATCGAATGATTACGATTGTGAATCCAGACGTTTTGATAAATTCATTAGAAGGAATTCGGGAAATTATTGATTATTTACATCATTTATTGAAAGAGGAAAAAGAGATGAATTCATAAAATATAGAATTGCTAGAGTAAGGCATTAGCCTTTTCTAGCTTTATTTTTATATAAGGTGGAATGATATGATGAAAACGCCATATCGACCAATTCTTCATATACCAAAAACAAAAATGGAGAAAATCTGTGATATCGTTGGTATTGGTTTATTTATATTGTCTAATTTGTTTATTATTTTTCAGTGGAGTCAAATTCCTGATCGAATACCAGGACATTTTAATGCTAAAGGTGAAGTAGATCGATGGGGTTCAAAATATGAGTTAATCATATTGCCATTCATTGGAATGTTTGTTTTATTGTTAACATCTCTTTTTGAAAAAGCTCCCCATATGTATAATTATCCGGAAAGAATCAATGAATCAAATGCAGAAAAATTTTATTTAAATAGCCGAAAGATGTTAAATATTATAAAAAATATTTGCATGATCCTTTTTGCATTGATTAATTTTCAAATTGTACAAATCGCATTAGGTAAAACCGAATTTCTTTGGATTTGGTTTATTCCGGGGATTATCGTTTCCCTCATTATTACAATAGGTATTGGTATATATAAACAATCCAAAATTAAATAATCATTTTCCACACTTCTATACCGAATGACACGAAATGTTGAAATATGGGAGTTGATTTGATTGGAAATACGGAAAGAACTATTAGAACTGTCTGAACAGAAGTATCAATTGTTTCAAAAAACATTAATACCGAATCAAGAAAATATTCTTGGGGTTCGCATTCCGAAGTTAAGAGCATTAGCAAAAGAAATTTCAAAAAGCGACTGGGAAGATTTTTTATTGAATGGAACAGAGGAATATTTTGAAGAAATTATGCTAAAAGGCATGGTGATCGGGCAAGTAAACATTCCATTAGAGGAAAGGCTCAAGTGGATTAAGTGGTTTGTACCTAAAATAGATAATTGGTCTGTATGTGATAGTTTTTGTGTCGGATTAAAATTTACAAAAAAGCATCGGGAAGAAGTGTGGAATATCCTTTCCTCCTATTTCCATTCAGAAAACGAATTTGAAATACGTTTTGCCATCGTGATGTCCCTTAGTTATTTTATTGAAGAAAAGTATATTGAAGAATTATTTCAAATATGGGATGACATCAAGCATGACGGCTATTATGTTAAAATGGCAGTCGCTTGGGCGATATCCGTTGCCTATTTAAAGTTTCCCAAAGAAACAACATCATTTTTACAAAAAAATTCTTTAGATGATTTTACTTATAATAAAGCGTTACAAAAAATAATTGAGTCTCATCGTATCAGCAAAGAAGTGAAGGAAAGCATACGAAAAATGAAAAGATCAATAAGGAATACCTTCTAAATCTAATAATCGTTTTTTTTCATCCAGTCCACCGCTATAACCAGTAAGACTTCCGTTTTTACCTATGACGCGGTGGCAAGGGATGACGATGGATAATGGATTGCTTCCAATTGCTCCTCCTACTGCACGGACTGCTTTTGGATTTCCAATATTCGTTGCCACTTCAGAATAGGTAGCAGTTTTGCCAAATGGAATTTTACATAATTCATTCCACACTTGTAGTTGGAAAGGAGTTCCAGAAATATCAAATGGTAATGTAAATTGTTTGCGTTTACCATCTAAATATTCAATCAATTGGGAAGAATAGGGCGAAATGAATAGATCATTTTCAACTACTTCACAATGTGGATATTGTTTTTGGCAATACTGTTTTAATTCTTCCATAGAAGAATGTTGAGCCCCTACAAAAACTAAACCTTTGTCCGATGCGGCAATATATAAGTCCATATATGAATGGTTGATGGATGATGCGTAAATGCTTTTTTGTTTCATAACATAACCCCTTTCTCGTTTTCCTAAATGAAATACTAAATTAAGTAAACTGTAACATACTTTTTCTTCCGATTCTTCATCTGAAAAAAATAAAGTATTTAAATTAATATTATAATAAAAAGATAAATCAAAATAGCGATGTATTATAGGAATAAATTTAATAGTTAAAAATATTGTTACTTTTCTTTATATATTCAATTATTATAATATTAAAATACTAATAAAGGTGGATAAATGGGGGAAGAACATTGATACAGTTAAAAAATGTAACAGTGAAACGAAATGGCAAAATCCTTTTGAAAGAGATTAATTGGAATATAGATAAAGGGGAGCATTGGTCCATTATCGGATTAAACGGAGCGGGTAAAACTTCATTGCTCAATATCATCACCGGCTATCTATACCCTACTTCAGGAACAGTAAAAGTGTTAGGTCAAGAATTTGGAAAAACAAATATTCCTGAATTGCGTAAAGAAATTGGCTTTATCAGTTCTTCTTTAAAAGAGCAGTTAAGAGAATTTGATTCTGTGTTAAGCATTGTGCTAAGCGGAAAATTCGCATCGATCGGTCTATATGAACCGGTAGAAAAAAAAGATGTGGAAATCGCACATATGCTTATGAAACAATTAGGAATTGAATATTTGGAAAGTTCCCAATATGGCCTGCTATCTCAAGGTGAAAAACAAAGGGTGTTAATTGCTAGAGCATTAATGACCAATCCGAAAATATTAATATTAGACGAACCTTGTAATGGATTAGATGTTATTGCAAGAGAGGAATTTCTAGCGTTTTTAGGGAATCTTGCACGACAGGAATATTGTCCAACATTAATCTATGTCACTCATCATGTAGAAGAAATATTGCCTTGTTTTTCTCATACTTTGTTGCTAAAAGATGGGGAAGTATATGCAAAAGGATTAGCAAATGATCTATTAACCGAGCAAAACTTATCTCAATTTTTTGGTCGCGATCTATCCGTACAAGAACAGCAGAATCGTACATGGATTGCATTTAAATAATTGGACAATTTTAAGTCGTTTACGAGGAGCAGGATAAATGAAGGGAAATAACATTCGGAAAGAATTGCTATCTTGGTTTTTTGTTTTCGTTTCGGGAATTACCATTGCTTTAATCTGTAGGGAATATATTTTTTCTCCCGTTGTTGTAAATGGTGCTTCAATGTCACCTACATATGAAAATGAAGATGTCATTATTGTTAGCAAAATAAGTAAAATCCAACGATTTGATCACATTGTTTTTAAAGCACCTTATGAAGATGAATATTATATTAAACGGGTCATAGGATTGCCTGGAGATACGGTTGAAATGAAAGATGATGTATTAATTATCAATGGAAAAGAATTTGAAGAACCATATGTAAAACGAAATGCTGAGTATCAAATTCGCATGACTGAAAATTTTACATTGGAAGATTTGACGGGTGAAAAGAAAGTGCCAGATGGCTATATATTTGTATTAGGAGATAATCGTTTGAATAGTTATGACAGTCGGCATTATGGTTTAATACCAATAGAGGATGTTTTTGGAGAATCTAAATTGAGAATTTATCCACTACAAAACATGAAATATTTTTCTAATCCATATGAATAAACATGTTGCAAAATAAATCTTAAACATTATTAAGAAGAAGAGAGGGTGTTTAGAAAGCTTTCGACTTTCTAAACACCCTTTTTCAACAACTTTCCAATTATGATAATGCAAATACAATAAAAAATTAGTCATTACGTAGGAAAGATAAGAATACAGTATATTAAAAATTCAAAATGCCTCAACAGGTATTATATGGTTGCTCTATTTTTATTTGATGATTGTTTTGACGTTTTTTTAGTTCTTCTCGAATTTCATTTGTCCACACACCTTCTTCTAAATGATTTGCAATTTCTATTAATATTTCAACATCATGAAAGGAATATTTTCGAATACCTGTTTTTGATCTTTCGGGGAAAATTAATTTTCTAGATTCATAATAACGTATCTGCCTATGGGACAAACCTGTAAGCTCACTAACAGTGCCGATTGATATAACCTTTTTATATTTATATGCATGATTTTGTAGAGGCATCAAGCATTACCCACTTTCCGATAGTCTTATATGTTTAACTCTATATCTATTTATTAAACCGCTCGAAAAAAAATACCAAACTAACATCATATTTATAGTGAATGTTTCTACAAGAAATCTCATTAATCGACATGTAAAAAAGTTGCAAGTTTAATAAAAAAAGTATGTAAGGAGTTCTTACAAAGATGATGTTCACAAAATTGTAAAAAAATATACTAAAATTAGCATTATTTTCAAGAGAACAATTTATCAAAAGGAGGAGATGTATGAAAAAATTACTTGTTGTTTTTGCCAGCGCTTTATTGTTGGTAATCCTTTCAGCCTGTTCACAAAGTTCCAGTAATCAATCCGGTCAACAAACAACAACAGAACAAACTGGAGCTAATTCCAATGTTATAAAAATTGCAACCCATACACCGTTATCCGGTGGTAATGCAATCATTGGTGAAGCCATTAAACTTGGTGCTCAAATGAAATTGGAAGAAGAAGCATCACGATTTGAAGAAATGGGCTTTACACTGCAATTGGAACCTTATGATGACCAAGCAGATCCAAAAAAAGGCGTATCGAATGCCAACTTAATAGGAGCAGATGATGCAATTTATGGAGTAATTGGTCACTTTAACTCAGGGGTTACGATTCCTTCTTCAGAAATATACGAGAAATACAACATAACAATGGTGAATCCTGGAAGTACTGCGACAGATGTAACGGATCGTGGGCTAAAAACTGTGAATCGTATTGTTGCCCGTGATGATTTCCAAGGACCAGCTGGTGCTCAATTTGCAGTCAATGAATTAGGAGCAAAAAGAATTTTCGTGATTCAAGATAAAACAGCCTATGGTACAGGAATTGCTGATGCGTTTGTTGCAGAAGCGGAAAAATTAGGTGCTGAAATCGTTGGATATGAAGGAATTACAGTTGGTGAAAAAGACTACAATGGTGTCATCAATCAAGCATTAAATAAAAAACCTGATTTAATTTTCTTTGGAGGCATTTATAGTGAAGGTGGAATTATTATAAAACAAGCACGTGATAAAGGAATAAATGTACCAATTATGGGTGGCGATGGAATGGACTCCTCAGGTTTAGTTGATATTGCTGGGGAAGCAGTGAAGAATGTGTACATTACATCGGTTGCTGGAGATACAAGTTCAACCCCTGAAGGAAAAAAATTCATGGATGATTATAAAGCAAAATTCAATAAAGAAGCAGAAGCATTTTCGGCTTATGGATATGATGCAATGGGCGTATTTTTACAAGGTTTAGAGAATGCTATTAAAGCAAATGGGGGCAAACTTCCTCCGAAAGAAGCAGTTGTAGAAGCTGTAAGAGCAATAACTGATTATCAAGGAGTCATCACAGATGTTTCTTTCGATGAAAAAGGAGACAACAAGAATGCAAAAGTATATTTATATAAATTTGAGGAAGCAAAATATCCAGCATCGTATGTAGGTGAAGTAAGCCAATAAGCTGACAGAAAGGGGATGTCTAGAAAGCCGGACACTAGACATCCTTCCTATCTAATAATAAAAATTATTGCTACTATGGTTCTCAATATAATTTGTCACTAACCTCGTCGAAGGAGGACGTCTTAAATTGCCTTTACAGACGTCTCTTTTTTTCTAAAAGAGAGGGAATAAAACAGCACGAGTTTAATTTACAACGGATTGGAGGAATTTTATGTTTCAAGAGATGCTCCAAACTTTACCTCAAGTGATAATTGATGGTTTAACACTCGGAAGCGTTTATGCTGTTGTAGCACTAGGGTATACGATGGTTTATGGCATTTTACAATTAATCAATTTTGCTCACGGTGAAATTTTTATGACGGGTGCTTATATTGGAACAGCTGTTCTGCTCATCATTCTTGGAATGGGATTTGGTTCATCGATACCGAGTCTTTTATTATTAATCATTGCATTAGTTATAACAGCACTATGTACAGGTTTACTTGGAATGGGTATTGAAAGAGTTGCCTATCGTCCGGTGAGACGAGCCCCTCGATTAGTTGCCTTAATTACAGCTGTCGGTGTATCTTTCATTCTTCAAGATGTTGTTCGAATAGTTGCTGAAATCTTGACTGGAAATTATATTGTGACAGGACCGTCTTTATTTTCCAAACAAATTACAATACCAGTATCATCATTTTTATCAGTTTTTAATGATGCAAGTTTAAAAGTTTCATTTTTTATAGTGCTCATTTGTGCCATTGGTATGATGATTTCTCTAGATTTCTTTGTCAATAAGACGAAATGGGGAACTGCGATTCGTGCCGTTTCAATGGATCGGGAAACAGCAGCTCTAATGTCTATTAATGTAAATAAAGTGATCGCCATTACCTTCTTTATTGGTTCTTCATTAGGAGGAGCAACAGGAGTGCTTTTTGCCATACAATACGGTACGATTGACCCTTACATTGGATTTATTTTAGGGATTAAAGCTTTTATAGCCGCAGTAATGGGTGGAATTGGAAATATTCGTGGAGCGATGTTTGGAGGCTTTTTATTAGGATTAATCGAAATGTTTGCTTCTGCAAATCTTTCTTTATTAACAGGTGGCATTTTTGGAGCAGAATATAAAGATGTATTTGCTTTTGCAATTTTAATTTTAGTACTGCTCTTCAAGCCTGAGGGATTGTTAGGAAAAGCAGCAACAGAGAAAGTGTAGGTGATGGAAATGAAAGAAAAATTATCGATGTTATTGCAAAAGAAATCTGTTCAAATTACTTTGTTTACCCTTTTCATCATCGTGACTTCATCCGCATTATACTTCTCTCAAAAATCCGTTGTTTCATTCTTATTATTACTGTCTTCACTATTAATTCTCTATTATATGAATTTAAAGGTCGTGACGAAATGGTTAATAGCGTTAGGGTTATTATTCATTCTTATACCATTTGCGTCTAGCGGTGGACCAGCCTTCCATTCTTATATGGAAGTAGCAACAATGGTGGGTATTTATATAGCGATGGCGCTTGGATTAAATATCGTCGTTGGGATGGCGGGATTATTAGATCTTGGCTTTGTTGCGTTCTTCGCGGTTGGCGCGTATTCGTATAGTATTTTTGCAACTTCACAGGCATCCAACTTTATGCCCTTCGGTGAATATCCATTAAGTGGTAGTACTTTCTGGGGTTTTTTAATTATCGGTGGTATTATGGCAGCAATTGCCGGAGTGTTAATTGGTGTTCCTGTGCTACGGGTAAAAGGAGATTATTTAGCTATAGTTACTCTTGCTTTTGGTGAGATCATCCGAATTATTTTCAATAATTTAGATAGACCAATTAACTTTACGAACGGTGCTATGGGGATTGCATCCATCACACCACCAAATCTGTTTGGATTGGAAATTATTTATCCAAATCAATACTACTTTATTGTCCTCTTCATCTTACTATTTACGATTTTTGCAGTAAATCGTTTGGAACATTCAAAAATAGGTCGTGCATGGAAGGCTGTTAGAGAAAACGAAATTGCTGCACAAGCGATGGGTATTCCGTTAGTGAAAACAAAATTACTCGCCTTTGCCTTAGGTGCTTCTTTTTCGGGTATCATGGGCGTTGTATTTGCAGCTAAGCAACAATTTATAGATCCAACAAGTTTTACACTACTAGAATCATTTACGATTTTAGTAATGGTTGTATTAGGTGGAATGGGTAGTGTTCCGGGAGCCATTTTAGGGGCAGCATTAGTAACAATTTTAAATTTGCAAGTATTAACGGAGTTGACGAATTGGCTGAATCAATTAAGTTTACAAGGTGTGATTACAATTCCTGATGCATTAACACCTGCAAAACTTCAACGATTCATTTTTGGGGTGCTACTAGTTATTTTTGCTATCTATCGAACAAAGGGATTAATTCCTGCAAAGAATAAAAAGTTTGACGTAGAACAAATAAAAGAAAGAGCTCAGAAAAAAGCTGCAATATCCAATATAGGTTCGAATGATACAGATCGAGTGCAAGCCTAGGGGGTGTAGCAATGAATATATTAGAAGTTTCCAATTTAACTAAGAAGTTTGGTGGATTAACGGCCAATTCCAATATTTCAATGGCTGTTAAACAAGGTTCCATTACAGCGGTAATTGGTCCAAACGGTGCTGGAAAAACGACATTTTTTAATATGATTACAGGAGTTTATCAACCTACTGAAGGGGAAATTTTACTAGAAGGCAAGTCTATTGTTGGATTAAAGCCAGATCAGGTTGCTAAACGTGGTATCTCCAGAACCTTCCAAAATATCCGTCTTTTCGGGGAAATGACGGTCATCGAAAATGTATTAGTTGGAATGCATACCCATTTAAGAGGAAATCTATTAGGAATTTTTCTTAATCTACCTAATACAAGAAAAGAAGAGTCAGAGGCGGAAGTGGAAGCTTATCGACTTTTGGAATATTTTAATCTGGAACCATTTATAAACGAAAAAGCGAGCAGTCTAAGTTATGGGAACCAAAGAAAGTTGGAAATTGCTCGTGCTTTAGCAACGAAACCGAAATTACTTTTACTGGATGAACCAGCAGCAGGAATGAACCCAAGAGAAACGCGGGAATTAACCGAAGTAATTCAACGGATGGGAAAAGAATTCAATGTAACGGTCATTTTAATTGAACATGATATGAAATTAGTTATGGAAATTTCTGAGCATATTGTCGTTCTTGACCATGGCGAAAAAATTGCGGAAGGTAATCCAGATGAAATAAGATCGAATCCAAAAGTGATAGAAGCCTATTTAGGAAAAGCTGCTTTGGAACTACAAAAGAGGTGAGTGGAATGACTGTTTTGGAAGTGAACAATATTGAAACCTACTACGGAGCAATTCAGGCATTAAAAGGGGTAAGTTTTCAAGTAGAACGTGGAGAAATCGTTACTTTAATAGGGAGCAATGGTGCGGGAAAATCAACGACATTAAAATCAATAAGTGGTTTAGCAAAAGTGAAAAAAGGAGCGATACTCTACAATGGACAAGATATCACAAACAAACAAGCCCATGAAACAACATTGATGGGAATTAGTCACGTACCAGAAGGTAGAAGAATTTTTGCCAATTTAACAGTGAAAGAAAATTTGCTTATGGGAGCATTTTCTGTAAAAGGAAAAGCAGTAATCGAAGAACGTATGGAAAATGTCTTTACTTACTTTCCAAGATTAAAAGAACGAATAAATCAGAAGGGTGGAACAATGAGTGGGGGCGAGCAACAAATGCTTGCAATCGGTCGAGCATTGATGATGCAGCCTAATTTATTAATGCTTGATGAACCTTCTATGGGACTTGCTCCAATTGTCGTTGAACAAATATTTGAAATCATACTTCAATTGAATGAGATGGGCATTACAATTTTGTTAGTCGAACAAAATGCATATCAGGCATTAAGCATTGCACACCGAGGTTACGTTATTCAAAATGGTGAAATTGTCTTAACGGGAACAGGAAAAGAACTTGCTGAAAATGAAGAGGTAAAAGAAGCATATCTTGCATAAATAAAGATAGTTATTAGTTCAAAAATACATCATTTTTCAATAAAGAAAAATGGTGTATTTTTATATTTAATAATGAATTTTAGGTTATAGTAATAAACAAAATTTAAAAGAATGATTATATAACAGAGGAGGTCAATCATGTATTATCCAATCATGATGAATATAAAAGGTAAAAATGTTGTCGTAATCGGTGGGGGACGTGTTGCTTATCAAAAACTAATAGGATTAGAGGGAACAGAAGCAAACTTAACGATAATTAGTCCAACCATTATTCCAGAAATTAAGGAATGGATGGAACATAATAACGCGAAATGGATTGAAAAAACTTTTGAACCTATAGATATTGAACAGGCAAATATCATTATTGCTACAACAAATGATTCAGCTACAAATCATGAAATACGAATCCATAAAAAAGAACATCAACTTTTGTTGCTTGCAGATAATCCGAAAGATAGTGACTTTATTACACCAGCAACCATAAAGAGAGGGAAACTTAACATCTCCATTTCTACTGGCGGTGCTAGTCCTAGTTTAGCAAAAAAAATTAAAAAAGATCTCGAACAACAATTTGATGAAAAATTTGAGGATTATATAGAATTTTTAGATTACGCTCGTCATATCGTTTTAAATCAAATTGCTGATCGTTCATTAAGGAAAAAACTTTTAACCCAATTATTGGATTCTAAATTTTACAATCTTACGGTTGAAGGAGATGTAATAAAAAGAAATGAAATATTTAAGGAAATGTTGCAGCAAGTAAAAGGACAATCGTTTTAATATAGAAATAAATATATTATGTAAACTAACTAACAAGTTTCAGGTTGTTCTAAACCAATAGTAGACAGACTTGATTGATTAAACATTTATTTTACATGAGTTGCTCTCTAAAGATTTCTTAAATAGCCCACACAGCCAATTAACTGAATAGAAGCATACAATGGGGTAAGAAAGGGGGCAAATCGTGTTTGAAAAAATAAAATATTTAATCGGTCAGCCCATCGGTGTTTCGTTTAAAAATGGATTAAGTGTCTCAGGGGTATTATGCAGTGCAAATGAGCATGAAATCTCCTTAATGGAATACTTATATCAAGAAAAATTTATACAAAGACATTATGATTTTCATATGATACAAGGAATATATATGTTCCCAAGCTGTTCGGATGAATATCTAAATTAAACAATCCTCTAGAGATTTTCTAGAGGATTTTATTTTTTGTAGCAACGATTCAGAACCTTTTTTTGAACTAAGCAATTTTCTGATACTAGCCCTTTCTCTCATTTTATCAACTAGTTTGAAAGCTGTATTATTTAATTTTTATCAAATTATGAATAAAAATGTAAATATTTGGACAATACTTAGTTCGTATTAACAAAAAGTGAATTGCAAGTTTGTTTGTTAAGGAGGACTAAGTATGAAAAAAATTGTAGCATATATGCTTTTATGTTTGACATTGTTTACAACATCATTGACATATGCAAAAGAAACATCAGTGGAAAAAGGGGAAATCGACTTTGTCACCAACATTTTAGGTAATGGAGTGGTGGAAGATGCAATTACTCGCCAACTTGCTTTTATGAAAGCCCCACTATTTACTATATACACTGTGAAGGAAGGGGACAACTTGTTCCGCATTGCATTAAATCATGAAGTACCATTAGATTTATTAATGGAATGGAACGATTTAGATAATACATTGATTCATCCAGGTAAGAAATTGATTATTTACAATGACGAAAAATACAAAAAAGAATACAAACCGATTTCTATTGTAGCTGACACAACGGGAGGCTTCTTGCCGAAAAGAGAAACGAAAGCATCACCTACTACCACTCAGCAAGTGATAAAAGAAGATGAACCGTCATCATTAAAAGAAATGACTGTTACAGCAACAGCATATACCGCATACTGTGAAGGATGTTCTGGTACTACTGCTTATGGGATAAATTTACGAGAAAATCCACATATGAAAGTAATTGCTGTTGATCCTAACATTATCCCACTCGGTACAAAAGTATGGGTGGAAGGCTACGGTTATGCAATTGCTGGTGATACTGGAGGAGCCATTAAAGGAAATAAAATTGATGTATTCATCCCTTCCCATGATCAAGCAATGCAGTGGGGAGTAAAAAAGGTAAAAATTAAAATTTTAGATTAACATTTCATATCATGATGAAAAAGTAACTCATAAAAAATACACTTCACTTTCAATTATTTTAGAAAATGAAGTGTATTTTTTATTATATTGTCAATCAAATAAATTATAACAATTGGTCGACTTTTATCCCCTTAAAGTCATGTTCATTGATTGCATAAAGATGATAAAATAGCACTTCTTATAATAAAGAAAAATCTGCCGAAATTAAAAATGTAAAATAGCAATTAGTTCGTACGAAAATGTTTTATCTAAATAATATTTCTATTATTATACAAAAAGTAACATGGAAAACACTTCTTTTGCTTTTTAAACCTATTTCAGCTATATTAAAAAAGGCAAAGATTAATTCCTATTAATAAAATAGGAATTTTAAATAGATTTAGTTGAATTAGGTGATGAATATTGAAAAATCTACTATTAAATAAGAATGACATTTTGCTTAAAAAAATGCAGTTAATTTCATATAAAGAAAATGAGCAAATTTGTCTTGTTGGCCCAGTAAAACTCCCTGTAAAACAAGATAATTTTGAAGCCACATTCCAGTGGTATACTTGGTTGAAGCTAGATGAACCCATTTCAACAAAGGAAGAAGTGTTAAATTATATTTTAAGTGCGAACTTGCAAGAATCTCAACAATCATCTGTATTGGTTTACGGAGATTTTGAAAATGATGAGGAAGCGCTTATTCGTATGCACAGCATTTGTCATACTGGAGATATTTTCGGAAGTCAACGGTGTGATTGCGGTTATCAATTACATGAATCGATGAAAATGATTGTTGAACATGGATGTGGTGCAATCTTTTATTTAGCGAATCATGAGGGCCGTGGGATTGGATTATTTTCAAAATCATTAGCTTACTTATTGCAAGAAGAAGGTTATGATACAGTAGAAGCCAACCATGCACTTGGTTTTGAAGATGATACAAGGTCCTATGAAGAAGCAATTAAAGTATTAGAGACTCTTCGCAATAAACCTGTAACTTTAATTACAAACAACCCTAAAAAACTGGAAGCGTTAAAACATCATGGTCTATTAGCTGATAAACATATTCCACTTTGGGGCGGCTTAACTGAAACAAATCGTTATTATTTAGAAACGAAAATTAAAAAGGCAGGTCACATACCAGAGAAACAATTGTTTTAGGAGGGGTCATTGTGTTAACGGATCGTGATTACATGGAATTAGCATTAAATTTAGCGCGAACGGCAAAGGGCAAAACAAATCCAAATCCTGTTGTTGGGGCGGTCATAGTAAAAGATGGGGTTATCGTAGGAACAGGAATACATCGTAAAGCTGGAGAAGCCCATGCAGAAGTTCATGCATTTCATATGGCAGGAGAGCATGCAAAAGGTGCCACTTTATATGTCACGCTAGAGCCATGTTCTCATTATGGCAAAACCCCTCCTTGTGCAAATTTAGTGAAAGAGTCTGGTGTTAGCAGAGTGGTAGTGGCGACACTTGATCCAAATCCTCTCGTTGCGGGTAAAGGTGTTGACATCATTCGAAAAGCAGGAATTGAGGTAGAAGTAGGCTTATTAGAAAATGAAGCGAGAAAATTGAATGAACGATTTATTCATAATATGTTGACAAATCGTCCTTTCGTTATTTCAAAATTTGCCATGACATTAGATGGGAAAATCGCAACGCATACTGGACATTCAAAATGGATTTCCGGTGAAGCAGCCCGCCTTGAAGTTCACAAATTACGCAATGAAGTTGATGCGATTTTAGTAGGAATAGGAACCGTTTTAAAAGATAATCCGCTATTGACGACACGATTGCCCAATCAAAAAGGGAAAAACCCAATTCGAGTTATTTTAGATAGTCATTTACAAATTCCGATGGATGCAAATGTTTTAAATGACGAAGCTGAAACAATTATTGTGACAACTACCGGTGCGGATCCAATCAAAATAGCGGAACTTAAAAAGAAAAATGTACATTTTATATACTGTTCTAAAAATCAAAAGGGTATCTGCTTAGATGAAATGTTGGAACAATTATATAAACATGGAATAACAGATGTGTTAGTTGAAGGTGGAGGAGAAATAAACGCCTCGTTTATCAGAGCTGGACTTGTAAATAAATATATTATTTACATTGCACCAAAAATATTAGGAGGGCGCCACTCCATTACCCCGGTAGCTGGTGATGATGTTGATAATATGAATTTAGCGGCAAAAGTAGAAATTGACTCATTCGATAAAGTTGGAGAAGATTTACGAATAATTGCTTATCCAAAACTAGGTGATCAACATGATATTCACTGATATATTGATTGTGGGTGCTGGACCGAGTGGCTCACTACTTGCACTGCTATTAGCAAAGAAGGGGATTTCTGTCACCCTTCTTGAACAACATAAGGAAATTGCAAGGGAATTCCGAGGTGAACATTTGAATGAAGATGGAGAAAATATTTTAAAGAAACATAATCTGTATTCAAAAATTGAAAAACTCGGATTGTTAAAAATGAAAGTTATTGAATATTGGAAAAATGGAAAACTCTTTAAAACAATTCAACCTGAGAAACAAGTTGGCCATTTAGGAATCCATGTTCCGCAAGCACATCTATTATCAGTAATTATCGAAGAAGCAAAAAAATACGAAAATTTTTCTCTCATGACAAATACAAAAGTGATTGATTTACTTAAAGATGAAAATGGTCATTTCATTGGGATTAAAGGGAAAAGAGGTAAGGAAGAAATCCTTATACATAGTTCGATGATTATAGGGGCTGATGGAAGATATTCCACTGTCCGAAAAAAAGCAGGTATTGAAACAATAACACGTAAACATGGCTATGACTTACTTTGGGCAAAAATACCGGCACCAGACAATTGGCAACCATCCATAAAAATGGCTGAAGTAGATGGTTTCCAATTATCATTATTTACCCAAGCTAAGGGTTATGTGCAAATTGGCTGGAACATTGCACAGGGATCCTTTTCGAAAATCCGCAAACAATCTATACAACTGTTTATAGATAAATTGATTCAAGCATTTCCTGAATTAGAAGAATCGGTTCGAAAACATATTACTACTTGGGATGATTTTGTCTTATTAGATGTCTATAGTAATCACACAGAAATATGGAGAAAAGACAATATACTGTTAATAGGTGATGCATGTCATGCGATGACACCAACTGGAGCCTTTGGATTAAACAGTGCTTTAAAAGATGCAGATCGGTTATCTGAATGTATTGATCCCGGAAATATAAATGAATTACGTTTATCCCAATGTGAGAAACAAAGAAAAGAAGAAGTAAAAAAATTACAAAAATTGCAAATAGAAAAGGAAAAAAACTTTTCTACCCAGTTTATTATCATTGGTTAAGAAAGTAGGGGAAAAGTGAAAATCGGTTTTGATATAGATGATACATTGATTAACTTACGAGAACATGCTTTTCATCTTTATAATAAAAAATTAGGAAAACAGATTGATATTGCTCTTTTTTATCAATTAAAAAGAGTGGAAATTCATGAACTTTTCGGGTTAGACGAAGATGAAGGTCATGTAATGTGGAATTCGTTAATGGAAGAAATTTACTTTACAGACTGTCCAGTTTTTGAAGGGGCAATTGATTTTATCCGTAAACTTGAAAAAGAAGGGCATTCCATTTTTTATATCACATCGAGACCGAAAACATATTGTGAAAAAACTCGACAATGGATGAAAAATCGAGGTTTTCCGGTCATTGATGAACATTTTTATTGCGGAATGAAGGATCACGAAAAGATGGAGATCATTCAGAAGCTTAATTTGGATGTTTATTTTGATGATAAACCCGCTGTACTGGAGACATTAACAGATTCCAATACAAAAGTTTATGTAAAGCATCAATCTTATAATGGACATGTTCCTTTCCCTAGAGTATATGATTGGAAAAACTTTAAACTAGAATAATATTTCCTAAAAACATACAATGGAAAATTTTCATTGTATGTTTTTTTATGGTATTTTAATAATAGGTATATACAGTTAAGAAATATTTTGTCGATATTATGAAGTGTATAGGTAAAAACTCACAATTATACACATTTTTGTAACTTTTTCTACTAATATACGTTTAAATAATATAGAAGATATCAATGAAAATGTATCAATACATAAATGAAAAGGGGTAATATAAATGAAATTTAAGAAAAAAATTGCCGCATCCATTGCCGCCTGTTTAATCGCTGCTGGTGCTATGTCCGCCAGTGCTAATGAACTTCCATTTAAGGATATTAAAGCAGATGATTTCTATATTGAGCCACTGAAAAAATTTTTAAAGTTTGATTATGTTAAAGGTTTTGATGACAACACATTCAGACCATATCAAAATGTGAATCGTGCACAAGCAGCTTCTTTCGTTGCGAGAACGATGGGGCTTGATTTGGAAAATGTAAAAGACCCTGGATTTAAAGACGTACCAAAGCAATATGGGGATGTTCCTAATCCTCACTATGGAGCAATAGCAAAATTGACTGAGCTCGGTGTATTTGATAAAGGGAAATATTTTAAACCTGGTGAGGAAATCACTCGTGCTGAAATGGCAAAAATTTTAGTAAAAGCTTATGAATTGGAAGCTCCAACATTAAAACGATTTTCTGATGTTCCAGAAAATGATGAAAACTATTCTTACATTGGAACAATCGGATCATTAGGAATTACAGTTAATGAAGGTTTATTTAAACCGAATGATGGAGTAGGTCGTGCTCATCTAATCACATTTATTGCTCGTACAATCGATTTAAAACGTTCTGATGACAAAGAAGATTATTGGGACACATTAAAAGGTTGGGACGATAACGAAGACTCAAATGAAAACAATGAAGAAAATAATAATGACAATGGAGATCAAGGTGGTAATGAACAAGTAGACGATTATATACAACTAGAAGTTTTGAAAAAAGAGATTGAGTTTCACATTACCGATTTAAGAGATGCGAGAAAAGAAGTAGATAAACAACTAGAAAAACTCAATGAAGTGAAAAAAGATATAGGAGATATTGAAGAAATTGAAGAAGAAATCGAATATTTACAAAAGCAAATAGATAAAAAGAAATCAGAAAAAGAGAAAGAAGAAAAACGGAAAGAAGTAGACAAACAGAAAATTAGAGATATCGAAAGAAAAATTGATGAACTCGAAGATGAATTAGAAGACCTTGAAGATTTAATCGACGAGTATGAAGTACAAAAAAATAAATTATCACAGGCTTTGAAAAATCTAGATTCGATAATGAATAATGCAGAAAAGATATTACAGACTGCTAAAGAAAAATATCAAAAAGAATTAGATCAAACAATTATTTCTTTTGCATATGATATAAATAGAGCTAAAAGGGACCACGCCTCTGCATATGCAAAGACTTTTGATAAAGACTATTACGAAGAATTGGGAAAAAAGACAAAAAAAGATTTGGAAAAAGTAATTGATAAAGGAAAAAAAGTATTGAAATCTAACGTTTCGTTAAACGAGTTGAAAAGCAAACTGATAGATTTAAATGAAGCAATCATGAAAGCAGAAGACGCTTACGATTCTATGAAAGATGCTGGAGTGGACTTAAAAACTTTAGAAAATGAATTAAAGGATTTAATCAAAACGGCAAGAAGTCTTTCCAATGACATTGAAAAGGAAATTGATAAAAAAGAAGATAACCGTGAAGATTATTTTAAAGCTGAATTAAAAGATGCAATTGATGAATTAGAGGATGCAATTAAAGAATTGGAAAGGGCAGTTAAGGATAAAAAAGGCGTTACTAAAGCTCGTGGAAATGTATCCGATGCTATTGAAGACGCGGAAAAAGTGCTGAAAAATTATCGAGATTCTGGACTAAAGAGCTTACAAAAATACGAAGATCAATTAAAAGATTTAATTAAAAAAGGAAATGATCTTTTTAAATCTTCAAAAGAATTACAATAATTAAAAACGAATGGTCAATAATGGCCATTCGTTTTTTACATTTTGAAGGGGTATTTTTAAAAGGTCAAAACCAAATTAAACTAATTTTAATAAATTTGCGTTCAATAAGCGATGTCTAACGAGAATTCCTACCCAAGCAGCAATGACACCTTTCATCATTTCTAACAGTATAAATGGCGCTGCTCCTGCCATGAATGCCGCATACAATGACATATCGGCAACGAATTTTAACCAAATAGTACCAAAGGCAAGCGTGATCATCATTCCCGAAACGTTTGCAATCAAGCCATGGATATAAGTATATCCGAATTTATTTAAATACCATCCCATGAATAAAGCAGTTGGAATAAAGCCAATAATATAGCCACCTGTAGGTCCAACGAGTATTGATAACCCACCAGACATTCCTGTAAATACTGGTAAACCGATAGCGCCTAGTAAACAATAAACAAGTACGCTAAGGGTACCATATTTTAATCCTAATATTGTTACAATAAGCCCGATTGCTAAAGTTTGACCAGTAATTGGAACTAAAGGAAGTGGGATTGTAATTTGAGCTAATACAGCAATGATTGCTGCACCAAAAGCTGTTAATACAAGTCCATAAGTTTTTGTTGAAGTCACCGTCTTCTCCCCTTTGTTAACCTGTTTATATAATTGGTTTACAAAAAGAATAACCAACATTATTACAAAAGTCAATACGAATTTATCTATGAAAATAATAATTTAAAGTGAAATATAAGAAAAAGAGGAATGGAATAGTTTATGATAAAATATTGCAGAAAGGAATATCTTTGGAGGTGAGATAATTTGGCAAGAGTGATTTTTCATGTTGATATGAATAGCTTTTATGCTTCAGTTGAACAAGCCTATCATCCTGAACTGAAAGGAAAACCCATTGCCATCGCTGGCAATCCGAAAGAACGGCGCGGCATTATTGTAACTAGTTCCTATGAAGCGAGAGCAAAGGGGATTTATACGACGATGAATGTAGCTGAAGCATTAAAAACTTGTCCAGAGCTAATCATCTTACCTCCAGATTTTCCAAAATATCGTGAAGCCTCCAAAGCAATATTTACGATTTTAAAAAGTTATACAAATCTTGTTGAACCGGTTTCAATTGATGAAGGATATATGGATGTAACAGAAGTTTCGAAGGAACGGCATCCATTAGAACTCGCAAAAGAGATTCAACTTCGAATTTTCAATGAGTTAGATTTGCCATGTTCCATCGGCATAGCGCCAAATAAATTCTTAGCAAAAACAGCTTCAGACATGAAAAAACCCATGGGCATTACGGTATTAAGAAAAAGAGAAGTACGAGAAAAATTGTGGCCTTTACCCGTATTAAAAATGCATGGGATAGGGGAGAGTACCGCTAAAAAACTCCATACACTCAATATTTATACAATTGGAGACTTAGCAAAAGCCGATGAAAGGTTACTAAAACAAAAATTGGGTAAAAATGGAGTTAGACTAATAAGAAGAGCAAATGGGATTGACACAAGGGAAGTGGATCCAAATGCAATTTATGATACAAAAAGCGTTGGAAATTCCACTACATTACCATATGACATCATCGAAATGAAAGATATCGAAACAACTTTTCTTAAACTATCTGAAAAAGTTGCAGAAAGATTGGAAGCAAAAAATTTATGCGGTTCCACTATTACGATTCAAATTCGGGACTGCCATTGGAAAAATCAATCGAAAAGTAAAACTGTACAAAATCCAATTTATTTAGAAAAAGATATTTTCCGCGAAGCAATGGAATTATTCTCGAAAGCATGGGATGGTACACCAATCCGCCTTCTTGGAGTGACCGTGTCTAACGTAATCGATAAAAAACATTTTGCTGAACAACTGTCCATATTTAATTTTGAACAATTTGCAAAAGAAGAGCCTATTTATGAAATTATTCATTCAATGGAAAAGAAGTTCGGAAAAGGTATTGTACAAAAAGGGATTGATGTCAAGAAAAAAAGTTATGCATCCAAAACAAGTTTTAGCAAAGATTTCTTTGACGATTTAATCGATAAATAGTAGGAATGGAGATTCAACATGGAATTACAGTTTTTAGGTACAGGGGCGGGAATGCCTTCAAAAGAGCGAAACACAAGTTCTCTTGCATTAAAATTATTTGAAGAAAGAGGAACGATTTGGTTGTTTGATTGTGGAGAAGCAACGCAACACCAAATTTTACATACAACTATTAAACCAAGGAAAGTTGAAAAAATTTTTATTACCCATTTACATGGAGATCATATTTTTGGTTTACCAGGTTTTCTTAGTTCCCGTTCCTTTCTAGGAGGAGAGGAAACTTCACCGTTGACCCTTTACGGACCCTGTGGATTAAAAGATTGGGTTATATTCACGTTGCAACTAACAAAAACGCATTTAAACTATCCTTTACATTTTGTAGAAATTCATGAAGGGATAATATTTGAAGATGATCAATTTATTGTGACTGCAAAACAACTTGAGCATGTCATACCATGCTATGGTTTTCGTGTTGAACAAAAACCGCTACCTGGTGAGCTATTAGTTGAAAAGGCATTAAAACTTGGAGTTCCAAAAGGTCCGATGCTTGGAAAATTGAAAAGTGGGGAAGATGTCACATTAGAAGATGGAACGATTGTTTATAGTAAAGACGTAACTGCACCACCCAAAAAAGGCTTTGTTGTGACAGTCTTAGGTGATACGAAATATTGTCATCAATCGATTGAATTAAGCAAAGATGCGGATATCGTGATACATGAAGCGACTTTCGATTATTCTACGAAAAAACTTGCAGCAGATTATGGGCATTCGACGAATGTGGATGCTGCGAATATTGCAAAAGAGGCTGCTGCAAAGTATCTAATTTTAAACCATATCAGCGCAAGATTTTTACCACATGATTTAGATAAGATTATAAAAGAATCAAAAAATATTTTCCCTAACGTATTTGTAGCAAATGATTTTTCTCTTTTTCATTGGAAAAATGGAAGGTTAACAGAAGGAAATGAAGATAAATAATCACCTAAAATTTCAGAAAATAATAGAATGATTGAGGATAATTATTGTATGATGTTGTTGGGAGGGGAGAGTATGAATCAACCAAAAATAAATCCGGGGTTACTGCGTTTATTTGTTGTCTTTCCTAACTTATTAGCTTGGTGCTTAATGATTGGAATCATATTTTTTGTCATTACAAACTTTGAAGAATTAAAAGCAGCTGAGGCTTTATCTTTTTGGATTATTCTATTAGCGATTTTTTTACCTATTACAATGTATACATCTTATTCGATTTTAAAACGTATTAAAAGCGGTGCGTTATAAGAAACTTGGCTATCTAGAAAGAAAAATTCTTTCTTGGTAGCCAAATTTTTTTATGTAGAATTCTGCTCTGTTACTACTCCAAAATTTCGTACTAATCCTTGTCAATAGTCTTAAGTAGCATACTCGCAATTTCATGGTAAAATGCACTTTAGTAGGTGATAAAACCCAAGTTTAAATGTCTAAATTCTTTTTGGAACCTTACATATTTCGAAGTAAATAGTCAAAAATATATATTTCGACAACATAAAATAGCAAAAAAATACATTTCCTAGGAAATAATTGATAAAAGGTTGATATTCTTTAAATATTATAAAATGCTCCGTAATCGGAGCATTTACAATGTTGATAAAGTTTGAATTTTCTTTCAATATTAACTGTAAAGTCAACTAATGGAAACGACGGAGATTTCTTTTCTAGTCAAGGGATTTTTTGATATTTTCCCAAGAAAGAATAGAACAAAAATTACTCACCCCTTGCGAGTTCTCGAGATCTTGCTTCGGCACTTTTAATACAAGCATAAATGGCTTCGTTAAATCGGAAGTTTTCCAATGCTTTTATTCCAGCTTCAGTTGTTCCACCAGGACTTGTCACTTTTCTGCGAAGAACTTCAGGTTCTTCTTTAACTTTTTGAAGCATCATTGCTGAACCAGCAATCGTTTGAACCATTAATTTTCTAACCGTTTCTTTTGATAAGCCAAATTCTACTCCAATTTTTTCCCACGCTTCTAGTAAATAATATAGATAAGCAGGGCCACTTCCCGAAAGAGCCGTGATAGCATGAAGTTTATCTTCTTCCACTTCAATGACAATGCCAATTGCTTCTAACAATTGTAGATAAATAGACTTTTGTGAATCTGTTACATATTCATTAAATGCAATCCCACTGGCTGCCATACCGATTGCTGCTGAAGTATTGGGCATGACCCTTGCAATTGGTCGAACCCCTAGAGCTTTCTCAATTGTTTCAATTGCAATTCCAGCAAGAACAGAAAGGATTGCAGTATTTTCGGAAAGATAAGGAGCAATCGATTCAAAAGCAACTTTTGCATCTTTGGGCTTCATCGCTAAAATAACTAAATCGGCATCTTTAATTTCTTCTAATTGTTCAATAATGTGAACTCCATATATATTTTTTAATTCGTGTAATCTTTCAACGTTAGAACGATTTTTTACATAAATTTGGTTAGCAGGAACAACTTCATTTTTGATCCACCCATGAATTAATGCTTCTGCCATTGATCCTGCACCCATAAATACAATTTTTTGCATTCCTTTTCCCTCCGATATATTTTATCCATAATGAACAATAAAAAATGCGTTTTCATCCTTCATTAAAAAGGACGAAAACGCATGTTTCCGCGGTACCACCTTCGTTTGCTAAAAATAGCACACCTCTAGCCCTTATTATCGCTAAGGGAAACGGTCATGTTTTCATGACTGCTCAGAAGTAGGTTCAATGAATTGAGAGGACTATGCTACTCTCACCAAATGCAGCACTCTCTGAAGTCATCAATTCATTTACTTGGCTTCATCATCGCAATACTTTGTTCAATTATTACAGAAATTATATGCATTTCGATAAAATATGTCAACTAAGTGACGTGGACTAATTAAAAAAAAAGAAGTAAAATAAAATGAATAAGTATTCATTCAGAGAGATAGAGAAACAAGGGGGAACAGACATGGAAATAACAAAAATTATCATACCTACTCCCTATGATGTTGGAGATGTCAATGCTTTTTTAGTTAAAGGTGAGGCGCTTTCTATTTTTGATGTTGGTACGAAAACACCAACTGCGTACGAAGCACTCGTTCATGGAATAAAAAATGCAGGATATCAATTAAGTGATATTGAACAAGTGATTTTGACTCACCACCATCCTGATCATGCTGGATGGATTGAGGCTTTTCCAAATGCGAGAATACTAGGGCATGAATATATCGATTATTGGATAAATAAAGAGGAATTATTATCATATCGCGATGACTTTTATGAATTGTATTTAAAAAAGCAAGCAGTTCCAGAAGAATTTATTCAAAAAATTATTCAAATCCGAAGAAGAATGGATTTATATGGGAACACGCCATTAACTCAATTTATAAAAGATCGAGATGAAATACCAGGACATCCAGGTTTAATTGCTTATTATACTCCTGGCCATGCTCAAAGCCATTTTATTTTTTATAATCAAAAATCACAAGAAGTCATAGGTGGGGATTTGTTATTAGAGAAAATCGCATCCAACCCACTTATTGAACCACCGGTGGATTTATCTTTTGATAGACCAAAATCACTTATTCAGTATCATGAATCATTAAAATTTTTAACTTCTTTAGATATAACTAAATTATATTCCGGTCACGGTAATGACATTGTTGATGTTAAAGAATTAGTCGATGTGAGAATCCAAAAAGACTTGCTTCGAACAAATCAAGTTTATGAAATTTTACATGAACCAAAAACTGTTTATGAAGTAACGAAAGAATTATACCCAAATGCTAACGATTATCAACTTGGGCTAACTTTATCAAAGACGCAAGGTTATTTAGATCTTTTAGTTAAAAATGAGCGTATTCGATGTGAGCAAGTAGGAGAATATGAGTTGTATTCAAGGCTATAACAAAAGATGTTGCATGAAAAATTGTTATTCAGACCTAGAATAATGATAAGATTACTAGGGTTAAATCATATTTATTATTCTATAAAGTAGTTGAAGTTAACATGATTGGTTTTACATACTAGTCGATTCTTAAATGAATACTGAAAAGGTTAGTAAACAAGAAATATGATGTGATATGGAAGGGGCCGTTTGAAAAGTCATTTTCAAACGGTCTCTTTATGGCAAGTATATTTGTACTCACAGAAGCAAAGATTGAAAAATATTTTAATAAAAACAAATGAGGGTGTCAGAACGTTTTCAACTTTCTAGACACCCACGAATTTATTCTTTGAGATGAATTCGGTTTGATTTGGTGGAAAATGATTTAATATTAAGCTTTGAATGAAAGCCCTGGTCCGAAGAATTCAAAGTGAATACGATCTTCAGAAACACCAAGTTCTCTTACGTATGAAATTACAGTTTCCATAAATGCTTCAGGACCACATATATATACTTCTGTATTTTCTTGAATGTATTTTGATAAATCTTCTTTTGTAATGTATCCTTCTGTATCAGAATATTTCACAAAGTACGAACCTTTTAATTCATTAATTTTCTTTTGAATTTGGTCTTGGAACACAGCTAATTTTTCATTACGAACAGATTGTATAAATGTTACGTTACGGCCAAACTCCATTGAATCAAGCATTGCATAAAGTGGAGTGACGCCAATTCCACCACCTATAAATAATACAGGGTTATCGTTTTGTTGTAGAGTAAATAAACCTGCAGGTGCACTGATTTGTATTGTGCTTCCTTCTTCAACATAATCATGTAAGTAATTTGATACAACACCCTTTGGATTATTTTCCGCTTCTCGTTTTACTGAAATACGATAAACATTTCCATTCGGTGCTTGTGATACAGTGTAATGGCGTAGAGCCGTATACTCTTCTTCAGGTGCTTTTACTTTTACTGTAATATATTGACCTGGTTGATAAGGTGGAAGCGCTTTCCCATCTTCCGGCTCTAAATAGAAGGAAGCAACAAGTTCATTTTCTTGTTCTTTCCTTACTACCTTAAAAGGTTTAAATAAACGCCATCCTCCATTAGCCTCAGCTTGTTGATAAAGCTCTTCTTCCACTTGAATGAAAACATCTGCAATAACACCGTAAGCATCTGCCCAAGCCTCAATAATCTCATCCGTTGCTGCATCACCTAATACTTCTTTAATTGCTGCTAGTAAATTTTCACCTACAATTGGATAGTGTTCGGGCAAGATACCAAGTGCTCTATGTTTATGAGCTATTAAATGCACAACCGGTAAAATGGATTCTAAATTATCAATGTTAGCGGCTGCTGCATACACAGATGCTGCAAGGGCTTGTGGTTGTCTTCCTTCTCTTTGGTTCGATTGGTTAAATACATTTTTTAATTCAGGATGGTTTGTAAACATTCTTTTATAGAAATGCTTCGTGATATCCACCCCATGCTTTTCAAGAACTGGTACTGTTGATTTAACGATGTCGATTGTTTTTTGTGATAACATATTTTCACGTCCTTTCAAGAAACACTATAAACATTAAAAAAAAAATAAGCAATATTTCAGATACATCTTTAACATTTTTGCCACAATTGATGTATATAAAATACATCTTTAAAAACGAATTTTTTTTCTTTTAAACAACTTAATTTATTGAAAAATGGTATAATGTTATGCGAATTATAAAAGGAAAAAGCGTGGTGTATAATTTTGCGGTTAACTTTATATACTGATTATTCCTTAAGGGTTTTAATATATTTAGGTCTAAAAGGGAATGACCAACTATCCACCATTCAAGAGATAGCGGATAGTTATAATATTTCAAAAAATCATCTAATGAAAGTGACTTATGATTTAGGCCAATTAGGTTTAATCGAAACAATTCGCGGTCGGGGTGGAGGAATTCGCTTAAAAGTTGCTCCGAAAGATATTAATATCGGAAAACTTGTAAGACATACAGAAGAAGATTTTCATATAGTTGATTGTTTTAATCGTGAGAATCCTCTTTGTATCATCTCTCCTTCTTGCCAATTAAAACATGTTCTGTATGAAGCCTTGCAAGCTTTTTTAAATGTGTTGGATCGATACACATTAGCAGATTTTCTACATTCGAAAGAAGAATTATCAAATTTACTTCAAATGAAGCTTGATTAATAGGGATTGTCCATTATTGGATATCCCTTTTTGTTTTGCTATTAATCATGAATAGAATACCATCATAAAAAAATTGAACAAATAAGAAAGGAATATACCGATTATGAAGAATAAAAAAATTTTTATTACTGGTGCAACAAGTGGATTAGGGAAAATGATTGCAGAATTATGCTTGAAGAGGGGACACGAAGTATATGCAACAGGCAGAAATGAGGAAGCGCTTAATCATCTTTTAAAACTTGGTGCAAAAGTGATAAAAGGGGATTTAAGCAATAAAGAAGATATTCATCGAATATGCAGCGAACTTCCTGATATCGATGTCGCCATTATCAATGCAGGGGTTGGATTTTTTGAATATGCTTTTAAACTTTCAGAAAAAGAAATTGATGCGATGATAGACATTAATGTTAGAGCTCCAATGTATTTGGTGAAAAATTTATCACCGAAAATGATAAAAAAACGCTCTGGTCACTTTATATTTATTGGTTCTCAAGCTGGGAAAGTAGCAACAAAAAAGGCGAGTATTTATGCAGCAACGAAACACGCAATTACGGGATTTGCAAACGGGTTAAGAATGGAATTAGAACCACACAATGTACAAGTATCGGCTGTTTATCCGGGACCTATTGATACTCCATTTTTAGATAAAGCTTCCTCATCATCAGCTTCATATAGAAATTCTCTAAAAGGGGTATTATTGAGTCCTGAAAAAGTAGCCAAAGAAGTTATAAAATTAATTGATCGGCCATCAAGAGAAATCAATTTGCCTCGAATATTAATTATTACAAGTAAGCTATATGCAGTCGCCCCTAGAATTGTTGAAACATTAGGTAAGAAATTCTTTACAAAAAAATAATTTTAAATCTTGCAAAAATTTAAATTTTATACAATTATATTAAGTAATAAAATGTTCTACAAACTTATAAAAATTCACTTGTATTTGAAATTATAATCTGATAACATTCATGTATAAAGTTTTATAAAATTGTATAAAAATACATTCATTATCAAAGGAGTATTTGATATGGCAAATAAAAAAGTAGTTTTAGCTTATTCAGGTGGACTTGATACATCAGTGGCGATTCCTTGGTTAAAAGAACAAGGTTACGACGTCGTAGCTGTTTGTTTAGATGTGGGTGAAGGGAAAGATTTAGAATTTATACAAAAGAAAGCTCTTCAAGTTGGGGCTGTTGAATCATATATTATTGACGCAAAAGATGAATTTGCAGAGGAGTATGCGCTTGTTTCGCTACAAGCACATACTTGGTATGAGCAAAAATATCCATTAGTCTCTGCTTTATCTCGTCCATTAATTGCGAAAAAATTAGTAGAGATTGCAAACAAAACAAACGCGGATGCGGTGGCTCACGGCTGTACGGGTAAAGGAAACGACCAAGTTCGTTTTGAAGTATCTATTAAAGCATTAAATCCGAATTTGGAAGTGTTGGCGCCGGTGCGTGAATGGGCTTGGAGCCGTGATGAAGAAATCGAATATGCAATAAAACATAACGTACCAGTACCTGCAACAATTGATTCGCCATTCTCCATTGACCAAAACCTTTGGGGACGTGCAAATGAAGCAGGAGTTATGGAAGATCCTTGGGTAGCTCCTCCAGAAGAAGCATATGGTTTAACTGTATCAATTGAAAATGCGCCAGATACACCAGAATATGTAGAAATTGAATTTGTTGAAGGTAAACCGGTAGCATTAAATGGCCAAGAAATGAAATTGGCAGATTTAATTCTAGAGTTAAATAAAATCGCTGGCCGACATGGTGTTGGACGCATTGATCATGTTGAAAACCGTTTAGTTGGTATTAAATCGCGTGAAGTGTATGAGATTCCAGGTGCAAAAGTTCTTTTAACAGCTCATAAAGAATTAGAAGATATCACATTAGTAAAAGAATTAGCACACTTTAAACCAATCATTGAACAAAAACTTTCTGAAGTGATTTATGATGGTTTATGGTTTAACCCAATTCGTGAAGCACTTTGTGCCTTTATTAAAGAAACGCAAAAATATGTAAATGGTACAGTTCGCGTTAAATTATTTAAAGGTCATGCAATTGTTGAGGGACGCAAATCTCCAAATTCTTTATACAGTGAAAAATTAGCTACTTACTCTAAAGACGATGCATTTAATCATGCATCAGCAGTTGGATTCATCGAACTTTGGGGTCTTCCAACTGTTGTCGCTTCACAAGTGAACAATAAAGAAGTAAACAGTAAATAATTATGTTGAGTGCGAAGAGGTCTAGGTATGATTATTTTAAGACAGGATTAGAGAAGAAGAGGCTTGTTCTTAAAATAAGTGCTTGAGAATGGTGGTTTCTCAAGCATACCAAGACTACTTCGCTATTCTTTTTCACATGAATTGTAACATTATTTTTAGTAAGGATAGGTGGAACAAATGACAAAACTTTGGGGAGGCCGTTTCCAAAAATCAGCAGAAAGCTGGGTTGATGAATTTGGAGCGTCCATTGGTTTCGATCAGCAATTAGTGATGGAAGATATTGAAGGAAGTCTTGCTCATGTAACAATGCTCGGTGTACAAGGTATTTTACCGGAAGAAGATGTGGAAAAAATTAAATGGGGACTAAATGAATTAAAAAAGCGTGCTGAAAATGGCGAGCTTGAATATAAAATTGAAAATGAAGATATCCATTTAAACATTGAAAAAATGTTGATTGATTTAATTGGTCCTGTTGGCGGGAAATTGCATACTGGCCGAAGCCGCAACGACCAGGTTGCGACAGACGTTCACTTATTTTTAAAGAAACGAGTAAAAGAAGTAATCGAATTAATTGAAACTTTCCAAAAAACAATTTTACAAAAAGCAGAGCAGCATATCGATACAATTGCTCCTGGTTATACGCATATGCAAAGAGCACAACCAATTAGTTTCGCCCATCATTTAATGGCGTATTTTTGGATGTTAGAGCGTGATAAAGAACGATTTAAAGAATCAATGAAGCGTATCGATATTTCACCTTTAGGGGCAGGTGCAATGGCTGGCACAACATTTCCAATTAATCGTCAATTGACTGCAGATTTGTTAGGTTTTAGTAGAATTTATGAAAATTCAATGGATGCGGTAAGTGATCGGGACTTCATTGTAGAATTTTTATCGAATTCATCTATACTGATGACTCATCTTTCCCGTTTTGCAGAAGAAATCATTATATGGTCTACTGATGAATTTAAATTTATCGAATTAGATGATTCCTTTTCTACTGGATCATCCATCATGCCACAGAAGAAAAATCCAGATATGGCAGAATTAATCCGTGGAAAAACGGGTCGTGTATATGGGAATTTAATCGGTTTACTTACGGTGTTAAAGGGAACACCATTAACATATAACAAAGATATGCAAGAAGATAAAGAAGGAATGTTCGATACTCTTCAAACAATTTTAGGATCATTAAAGATCTTTGAAGGAATGGTTCGAACAATGACTGTTAATACGGAACGATTGCACAAAGCGGTACATAGCGATTTTTCAAATGCCACAGAACTTGCAGACTATCTCGCTACAAAAGGAATGCCGTTCCGTAAAGCACATGAAGTGACTGGAAAGTTAGTTTTTACTTGTATTCAAAAAGGTATTTTCTTACAAGACTTGTCCATAGATGAGATGAAGGCGGAAAGTGAACTGATTGAAGAAGATGTTTATGAAGTACTTAAACCTGAAGCGGCTGTTTCTCGTCGTCTCTCTCAAGGTGGGACAGGTTTTGAACAAGTTCGAGTGCAAATCGAAAAAGCAAAAGCATGTTTAAATTAATTTGTTTGGGAGTGTATAGAAAGGTCGAAAATTTTCTATACACTCTCACTATTTATGATCATAATTTCTTATAAATTTGCTCCTGGGATAATCGAAACAACTTTCTATTATCAGCACCGTAAATGGGAGTCTCAATACGATTTTTCAGTGGACTCTTTTTTATGTCATTGTGTTAATGAATAGCCTCCTCAAAATAGAAAACAATAAGGAAAAGGAGGTTACCACATTGAGAATCGTCATTTCTCTTGTCTTAATTGCTTCAACAATCTTTGTTGCCAACATAATGTCCGATTCTCCCGATAGCAATGCCCAACAAACTGCACCTGCTTATGCAAAATGGGGAAGAATCGCTATGGAGAAGGTAAAAGAGAAATATGCACAAGCAAATATTATTGATTATCTCCATATCGGAAGAGAAATTGGAGATCAGACTACTACGGAAAAATTTAAACTTTGGTTAAGAGAAGGCAATCGTGAATTTGGCGTCTATGTTGATATTATTTTCGATAATGAAACGGAAGAGGTCATCGATATTCTCTATAGGGAAACAGATCGTTAAGAATTGGTGCAAAATTCTTCTATAGAATTGGACAAGTCTCCTTGTTATGTTGTTGAATCTGTTGAAAAGAACTTATATATGTCAAAATTGATAAAATAACCTATCAACACTTCATTGTATTGATAGGTTATTTTTATGATGGACTATTTATCCTCTAATTTGACCATTTCCACGTATATAATATTTCGTTGATGTTAAAGCTGGTAATCCCATTGGACCTCTTGCGTGAAGTTTTTGTGTACTAATTCCGATTTCTGCACCGTACCCAAATTCAAATCCATCTGTAAAGCGTGTGGAAGCATTTACATAGACGCTTGTTGCATCAACGCGGTTTAAGAATATTTCAGCACTTTTCTCATCATTTGTGATAATTGCTTCCGAATGTTTCGTACCATAATAATTGATATGATCTATTGCTTCATCAACATTATTCACAATCTTCACACTAATCGTTAAACTTAAATATTCCGTTGCATAATCTTCGTCTGATGCTAGTGTAGCATGTGGTAACACATCGCATACTTTTTCGTCCCCAATAATTTCAACCCCAGCATTTTCTAAGTTTGTTAATAATTTTTTTCCGTGCAGTTTAAACCAATCTTTGTGAATTAATAAGCTTTCTGCTGCATTGCAAACAGAAGGTCTTTGTGTTTTCGCATTGATAATGACTTTTTCAGCAATTTCATAGTCTGCTGATTGATCGACATAGATGTGACAATTTCCAGCTCCTGTCTCAAGCACTGGGACAGAGGCTTCTTTTACAACTAAATCAATTAATTTTTTACCGCCGCGAGGAATTAATACATCAATATATTCTTTTAAATGGAATAATTCAGAAGCTGTTTCATGTCGTGTATCTTCAATCAACTGAACCGCATCAATCGGCAATGCGGATTTTTCTAACGCACGGTGTATACATGAAACAAGAGCTATATTGGAATGTTTAGCGGATGAGCTTCCACGCAACATAACAGCGTTTCCAGTTTTTAAACATAATGTAGCTGCATCAACTGTAACATTTGGACGGGCTTCGTAAATCATGCATACAACTCCAAGCGGCACTCGTCTTTTTTCAATTTTTAATCCATTTTCTTTTGTAAAACTTTCTAACACTTCACCGATTGGATCTGGTAAGGAAATTAATTGAAATATAGCTTCACACATTGCTTGAATGCGTTGTTCATTTAACATGATTCGATCTAGTACTGCATCGGTTAAACCATTTTCTTTTCCGCTTACTAAATCTTTTTTATTTGCTTCAAGAATGGCATCTTTCTCAATAAGCAGCTGTTCCGCAATTTTTGCTAATGCGTCATTTTTTTCTTCTGTTGTTTTTACATTCATTAAATAACTTGCAAATTTCGCTAATTTACCTTTTGTTTTAACTTCGCTACCTACCATAAATTGTGTCATGAAAATACCTCCTTCATTCTAGAAAAATATTATAATTTTACCCATTTATCTCGATGAATGACTTCAATATATCCTGAGTGAAGTTCTTCGGTTTTTTTACCACAAGCAAAAGCCAATTCTTTGCTGGAATAAAGCACTTCTCCTCGACCTAACAGACCTGATTCTCCATAGACTTCCACAACATCACCGCGGTCAAATTCACCTTCAACTCGAAAAATCCCTGCAGGCAATAAACTTTTTCCTCTTAATAACAATGCTTCTTCAGCACCTTTATCGATGAATAATTTTCCTTTTGTTTCTGTAAAAGAAATCCATTGTTTTTGGTTAGGTAGTATAGCTAGATGTTCACGATCAATATACGTTCCATCACCATGACCATTTAAAATATCGAGCAATTTATTTGGTCCACTTCCTTTTCCAATAAATACTTTGACACCAGCTTTTAAAGCGGTGCGAGCAGCTAGCAATTTGGATTGCATGCCTCCCGTTCCCACTTTGGAGCCAGCACCTTTTGCTAGTTGAAGCATGTCATCCGTAATTTCAGTTAGATGACGAATCCGTTTAGCTTTTGGATTTTTTAAAGGATTATCGTCATAGAAACCGTTAATATCCGTCAAAATAATGAGTTGATCTGCATGTACTAACCCGCTTACTAGGGCAGAAAGCATATCATTGTCGCCAAAAGTAAGTTCTGTCACTGAAACAGTGTCATTTTCATTTACGATAGGCAAAATAGAACGTTCTAACAACTCACTAAAAGTTGCAAAAGCATTTTTATAACGCTCTTTATTTGAAAAATCGGTACGTGTTAGAAGCACTTGGGCTGTTGTGATTCCGTATTTTGCAAATTGATCTGCATAAAGTTGAATAAGTAAACTTTGACCAACAGCTGCAGCTGCTTGTTTTCCTTTTAAAGTGACTGGTCGAGTAGGGTAACCTAGTTTTCGAAATCCTGCCGCCACCGCACCAGAAGAAACAAGAAGAACTTCATGGCCTTCTTTGACAACTTGATAGATTGAGTCAACGTGATCTTTCATTTTAACATAGTCAATTTCACCCTTTGAATTTGTAAGCGAACTTGAACCTATTTTAACGACAATTCTTTTCTTCTCCATCAACAACCATCCTTAAAAACTTTCTACTAAAATAAAAAAACCTTTTTCGCCCTTATTTTTAGGGCGAAAAAGGAGTTTCCGCGGTACCACCTAAATTGGATTATGCCAACATAATCCCACTTTACCTCAAATAACGCTTTGAGCATGCGTCTAGTTTTAGCTAGAAGCTAGCGAAGCAGGTTCAGCAGCTCTTATTTGTACGATGTCTTTCAGCCTATGGACATCGCTCTCTTTCCAACAGTGTGCAGCTTACTAATCTTCGTTAAGCTGATTGCTATATAAACATTTAGTGGTATATTTGTTAATTAATATGCATGAAATTTTAAAAAGTGTCAACAATTAAAAAATTTCTAACGAATAAAGTGTTTTATTCATTAAATAATATACAATAATTTATAAAAATTTAAAAAATAAAGGGGCAAACTATCAATGTATATTGAAGTAGGAAATGGAGTAGACATCATAGGAGATATCCATGCATGTTTTGATGAATGGATTCAAATGTTGCATCAATTAGGTTACGAAAAAAATGAACAAGGATTATACGCTCATCCAAAAGGGAGAAAAATTATTTCTCTTGGAGATATCATGAGTAGGGGACCAAAATCGATTGATACGATGAAATTTTTTTTAAAACATTACAATGTAAACACGTATATGATTGATAGTAATCACGGTTGGAAAATTGCCCGTTGGCTAGATGGAAGAAAAGTGCAGTTAAAACATGGTGATGAAAAAGTAGAAGAAGAATTTAATCAATATGAAAAAATACATGGTATAGAAAAAACAAAAAAGTTAAAAAATCAATTCAAAGACTTACTAATGAACGTACCTTCACATTATATCTTAACAGATCAAGGGCATCCAAAAGTCGTTTGTGTGCATGCAGGTATACGAGAAGAATTTATCGGTAAAGAATCCAATAGAATCAAAAATTTTTGCCGCTATGGCGATGTTGCTGGCATGGACGAACAAGGGAAACCAATACGTCGTGAGTGGTATAAGCAATATAAAGGTTCATTGCTTGTTATTTGGGGCCATGAGCCAAAACCAGAGCCGCTAATTATGAATAATACAATTAATATTGATCAAGGAGTTGTTTTTGGAGGGAAGTTAACGGCTTATCGGTATCCTGAAAAAGAATTTGTATTTGTTCAGGCTAAAAGAGACTATTCAGGTGCAAAAGAGAATCCTTTAAAATAAAGAAAAATAATACCCATCAAACCTTATAGAAAAGGTTTTGAAGGGTATTTTTAGAAATATATAATAAACCTATATAAATAACGAATTAACTTAATGGATGATTCCTAAGTTAATAAATTATGCCGCTTGTTTTGTATACTTATTTAGTAAATAGTCTAACTGTTGGCTGCAATTTACTACTTTTGGATGGGTGAATCCTAGTTCTTGTGCTTTTCGATACATATCTTTTCTTTTTATTTCTATTACAACTTTTAACACTTTTTTATACAGCGTGTTAAACATTTTTATTCCTCCAGTAAATATTGTTCATAATTTGATATTTTTCATATATGGTGTTGAAGCTCCTTCATTGTATACTATTTAGATTAAAAAAAATGTCGGATTGTGGAGGAAAAATAGATTTTCACAAATTTGTCACAATTTAATAGGATTAACTAATAGAAAATGGGGTATATATCTTTGTTGTAGGTAATAATATAATTCAATGAAATCTCATCCAAATCCAAAGTTGAAGGGGATGAGATATTGATTATAAGTGATGAATTTAGATTAGAGAAGGGGATTTCTAAATAGGATTGGGCTCTTGAAAAGTTGATTTGAATCGCCTCTCTTTACGACTGATAGCAAAGCATACAAACTTAGAAAAATAGCGACGATTACGTTTGATGTGACCATTAAAAGGGGAAAGAATTATATTTATAAGTAATTGAGCCTGACCAAAAAGTTTTGCTCTTTTTGGCCAGGCTCTCTTTTATTAAATGACTAAATGTAAGAATACTCATTAATTTGTGAATGATAAGATTGCTTTATTTTTATATACTTCAAGTGTACGAATTGCTTCTTCTTTAGAGTCATATTCGAAACAACGGAAAGAGTCTGCATCAAAAACTGTTACAACCCACATAAAAAATGCCTCCTTAATTTACCAAGAAATAATTTATTTATAATCTATTGTCAATGACTATAACTACTCATTATTTTGTATAGGACAAGTACGCTGAATGACCGAATTTTTGAAGTGCTAATGTTGCTTCATTTTTTTCAATAAATTCAAAGATACGATAAGAATTTTTTTCAAATACAGTAAGCACCCACATCTTGGGATCAAACTCCTTCACAAAATAATTTTGTTATATAACAATTTGCTGCTTTCTAATAAACAGTTAAATTGTTATATATCAATTTCAAATTCATTGTACACCTAATATATGAGAAAGAAAATAGAAAGTGAATTATTTCACAAATTGTTCAATATGATGACGTTTTCATCAGAAATTTACAAAAATTTATGAATATACATTTTATTAATAAAATTTACTATTAGTTTAAAATCCAGCGAAAATGTAACAATTCGCTGGATTGTTGTTCAATTTATTCAAGAATTCGTTTATAAAATTCTTTTGGAAATTCAATACCCAAATTTTCGAATTCTTTTTCCGCTTCTTCAACAATTTGTTTCACTTTTTCTTTTGTCTCTTCATCTAATTGTGGTTCTTTTGGCATTTCAACGCCCAATTCCTTTAGTTTTTCTTCTGCTTGCTCTTTCGTAATGGATCCACTTTTCATTTGTTTCATAATTTCCTTTACCTTTTGCTTTGTTCCCTCATCTAGTCCATCGTAAATTTTACATTTCTCATCTTTAGGGGAGATGACGCCTAAATTATACAGTTTTTCATCTGCCTGTTCAGAAGTAATTTTACCTTCTTCTAATTCCTTAATAATTTGTTTTACTTGTTCTTTCGTTTCTTCATCTAATTGAGAATACGTTAGATGTGCATTTAAATGCGGAATTTTCACACCTAAATTCTCTAATTCAGAATGCAAATCATTTAAGATTTTATCCACTTGTTGCTTTTTTTCATTATCTAATTGTTCATATTCCTGTAAAAATTTTGAATGATAATGGGCTTCGGCTCCTAAAGGGAACAATAAAAGTCCAAAGGTTAAAAGGAAAGTGAATAGATAAAATCTTTTTTTCATGTTGATCACCTCACAAAGATTTTAGCTTTCAATATTTTTAACCTTACACTTTTATCGTTCCCAAAATTCGCAAATAAAAAAGTGACGTTTATTGGTATATTCAGCAAGAAAAAGCATAAAAAAAAGGAGCATTATTTGCTCCGAATAATGATTGCTAATATTTATGAAAATGACTTAAGCTACAAGAGTCAAGTTTGTGAAGGAAAGGATTGCTGGCAATTGTAACTCTTCCATAGCTTTAACTGCTTCTTCTTTCGTTTCGAATTCATAAATGCGGAAATTTTCTTCCTCAAATAGTGTGACGACCCACATCATTAACGCCTCCATTATATTTATATATCAACTTTGATTTGATTGTACTCCTTTTCAATCACATAAAGAAACGATTAGTGAAGTATTTCTCATTTTATTCATAAAATATTTTTCACAAAGTTAACAATTATTTTTTTAAATAATTATCAAGGGAAATAATTTTTTCATCTTCTGTAGGAGGCTGTTTTGGCATAACATCTTTAAAAAAATCGAATTTTTCCTTATGACCAATGTACATATTAAAGTTGCGGTGGGACTGGTTCATGAAAATAATTTGATTTTTATTCATTTGATAACCTCCAAATGGACAGGAGAATTAAAAAGAAAGGGTTAAATATTTTTATTTGCTTTTTGAGTTTTATCGTGATTTGTTTTATTGTTTTTATTTTTTACTTTTGAATCGAATTCTTCTGAAATTTCCATTGTTGGATCTTCTGGATTTTCAGCATGACTAGTTGTGTTTTTATGCAAGTGTTTATAAGTTTCAAATGGATTGTGAGTTCTTTCGTTAATCGTTTTCTTATTATTTTTGCTCATATTCTTCACCTCCTAGCCCTAATTTGCTCTTATCGGGTTATTTTATAATTGGAACTTACTCGTAATTTTTTTCTAAAATATAATCCATTTTTTCTAACAATTGTGATTGAATTTCAATATCTTTCTCATATTCATTTTGAAACATCTGAAAGTTCATTACATCTAGATTGGGTGGTGCGTTATACATTTTTTCAAGCAATTTTTTTAACACGTTCAATTGCTGAATAACATTTTCTTTTAATGCAATGGTATCTGGATATTGAACATTAAAATTCATTAATTCACTCTTCAACTCAACTATTTTTTGTTGCATTTCTAAATTTTCTTCCATACCTCCTTCTAATACATAAAACGTTGTAAATTGCAATTGATTCATTTTCTCTTCTGATTTACTAAGGTGATCACTAATACAATCTACTAAAGGAAAAAATTTATCGTCTAATGTTTCATACAATGCTTCAAATTCTTTAGATTGAGAATAATCCGTAAAATATCCAGGAAAAAAAATAATCAAAAGAAATATTCCAATTAAGATGATGAACAACCATTTTTTCATTTCTTTCTCCTCGCTTCTAATTTTTATTTTGCGAAAGGGAAAAATTTTTATCCTAAAATGTTGGTTTATTGGCAATAGAATCATCATATGTTTATAAATTTTGGACAACCTAATGAACAATAAGAGAGGTGAACTGACATGATGATTCAAAAATCCTCAGAATGGAAAGAGGAGTTTGCACGTCGCCTTGAAAAGGGAGGCCCTTGGGATAATTGGATGCTATACAAAATGGCTTATGAGGTCGTAAAAGATCAATTAATTACAGATTTTTCAGGTTTACAAGCTCCGAAATTTTTAACAAACATACAATTTCTCGAACATCAAATAGATGCAGCAAGAACGGTTATTGAAAAAATGAATGGAAAGGCAATATTAGCGGACGAAGTTGGACTTGGAAAAACGATAGAAGCTGGTTTAATTTTGAAGGAATATATTCTAAGAGGACTGGTAAAAAAAGCATTAATCTTAGTGCCGGCATCATTACTTACTCAGTGGGTTGATGAACTGAACGCAAAATTTTTTATTCCTGCCATTGGTTGTCGAAAAAAGAATGTTCCCTTCGAACAATATGATTTTGTTGTCATGAGTATGGATATGGCTAAACGGAGTCCATATCGGGAAAAGATTTACGAACAGAACTATGACATGATTATTATTGATGAAGCTCACAAATTAAAAAACAATAAAACGCAATCATATCAATTTGTACAAGGATTAAAGAAGAAATTTTGTTTATTGCTAACTGCTACACCAATTCAAAATAACATTTTTGAAATTTTTTATCTCGTTTCCTTATTAAAACCTGGTCACTTAGGAAATGTAGAAAGTTTCCAATCATATTTCAAAAAAGGGAAAAATGGCTTACAGGAAGATGAATACTTAAAAGAATTAGTGAATCAAGTGATGATTCGAAATCGTAGGCAAGATACGGGCATTGAGTGGGTTGGCAGACATGTTGAAACAATTCCAATTCAATTTACTGATGAAGAAAAAGAAGTTTACGAAATGATTCAACAATTAAAGGAACGCACAAGTGTATTTGCCAATTCTTTTGCTATGACAACACTATTAAAAGAAATGTGCTCGAGTAAAGAAGCAGCATATTTAACATTAGTGAAAATGAAAGAGAAGATGCAAAGTAGAGATGAAATAGATTATATAGAAGAAATTATAGAGAAAATGTCCAATTTAGAAATCAATTCAAAAGCAGAAAAAACTTATGAAATTATTCAAAAGGCAAAAGATAAAGTCATTATTTTTACCGAATATAGAGCAACACAACACTATTTACAATGGTATTTATATCAAAAAGGAATTAAAAGTGTGTTGTTTAACGGAAAGTTTAGTAAAAATAAGCGAGATTGGATGAGGCAATTATTCAAAGATTACGCTGACGTATTAATAGCAACAGAATCAGGTGGCGAGGGGATTAACCTTCAATTTTGCCATCATGTTGTAAATTTTGATTTACCTTGGAATCCCATGAAAATTGAGCAACGAATTGGCCGGGTACACCGTTTTGGTCAACAATCAGATGTATATATTTACAATTTAGCTATTCAAAATACAATTGAAGATCGCATCATCGACTTATTAACAAATAAAATCGATGTCTTTGAAAAAGTTGTGGGAGAAATAGATGATATCTTATCAAACAAAGTGGAAGAGCCAATATACAATTCTCCAAGTTTTGTGCCAAATTTCCATTTTGAAGATTTCGGGTTAGAAGATCAGTTAGGCTTCACATAAATTTTCCAATGCAAACTTCTCGAATTGGGAGGAGCAAAAGAATGATAGCTGAACAAATCCATCATTATTTACGAACATTTTTTATAGAGACAAATTGTAAAATTGAAGAGGAAACATCCGATTATTTAACTGTTCAATTAACAGCTGATATTGATAAACGTATAATGAATCGTCCTTTTTATTGGCAATTTATTGAAAGTACAAAAGGAGAGCCAAACCCATTAAAAGTAACCTTTATTACGAAACAAAAAGAGAATTTAAACATTCGTGGTGAATATATTCATTATGGGTCGATGCGAATGCATCAAATTTTTCAAGCCACGAAAGACTTAGGCTGTTTTGTTCAAATGTATGAAGATATTGAAGGAGCAAGTTTATTTCCATGGATTGGTGCTAATTTTAAAGTTTCTTATCATACAGACCAAACAAAGGAATTGCTCTTTTCTTTAGGAATTAACTTAATTCATGGCAGCGTCAAAAGTGACTTCCAAGATATATTATGTGCGTTGCAGTTAACGGATGAATTGCCAAAAAACGCATATTGCCTACCTTATATTGTTTCTCCAATGAGGGCGATTGAACGTTTGGAAACAGCAATTGAAAATTATATTGCAAATGATGATTTATCTTGGGCGGATGAGGCAAAAAAACGATGGAAAAGGGAACAAGAAATATTAGATCATTTTTATGAAGATGTAGAAAACAAACCAGAAATTTATGAAATAGAGAAAAAAGCGTTAGAAGAGCGATTTCAACCTCGAATTAAAATTGAAATCGTTAGCGGGGGACTGTTTTACTTAAAATAAATGAAATCATTCTAATTTTCGTAGTACTAACCAAAGCTATGGTAAGTACTACTATTTTTTTGCGGCTTGGACTCTCCGCTCCCCACTCATGCAAGTATGTATTTTTAATCAAGCTCTATTAAGTTTATAAACAAGGGAATGGTGCTATATAGCATGACCGAAGTATAAATCAATCATCTATTTGGTTAAGTTAAATAAAAAATGGAAAAATGGGTGGGGAATATTGATGAAGTTAAACTATTATATTGTGATTTTTTTGCTATCATTGTGCCTTGGTGTAGTTGGTTATCTATCTTATCAAAAATCAACTATTGAACAATCACCAGGAGAAAATGACTATACATTCAAAGAAGTTTCTTATACTGATGAAGAAAAAAAGATTTCAAAAGAATTAGAAGTTCATGCTTGTGAAAAAGGAACAATGCAATCACCTATACAAATTGAATACAAGAATGTACTTCTTAAAGATGCCCCAAGAATCAACATACATTATGAAAAGGAGCCTGTTGTACTAATAAAACAAAAAAATCAGTTTAAAGTAAATTCGAAATCGAATACAAGTTTTATTTCGGTTGATAATGAACAATACAAATTTCATTCCTTCCATTTCCATTTACCAAGTGAACATCAAATCGAAAATCAAAACTATGATATGGAATTACATCTCGTACACGAAAATGAAAAAGGCGACCATGCTGTAATAGCGGTATTTATAAAATCTGGAGAAGAAAACGAAGCAATTAAAGAAATATGGAAGTTTATACAAGATGAAAATATGAATGAAAAAGAAATGGATTCATTCAATTTATTACAATTAATTCCTGAAGTAAGGGAAGGGTATTACTATTCCGGTTCTTTGACGACACCTCCTTGTAAAGAAGGGGTTGACTGGATTGTATTTGAAGAGCCAATCGAATTTTCAATTGAACAAATTACAATGTTTAGAGTTGTTTTCGGTCATACGAATCGACCTATACAACCAACGAATGACAGGAAAATTTTTAAAATAACTATCAATTAAATATCCTAAAGATATTTCCTCAAACCATGTGAACGATTGACATTGAAAAGCACTTTATAAATATGTTGAATATTTTATGGTTTGATTTTTAGAATTTTAAATGGTTAAAGAAAAAGGGGCGGTATCGCTCCTTTTTGTGTTAATTAAGCTCATAAATCGTTTTATGATTACTGTTTTAAAAATGCCTCACGTTATTGAATATTTTTGTTATTAAAGGAAAAAATAACTAAAAAAGTGGTAATTTCCTTCATCCAGTTGCATAGTGAGGTGAATTGAATGATTATTAATATGTTAACTGTAATATTTGTCTTGATTTGTTGTATTGTAAGTTTTCTCCTTATGGTTTTCACAAAAAAAACTTTGTTGTTTCGATATATTCCAATAGTTATCATCACAGTTAGCTTCATCTTTATAACGATTAAATACTTCTTCTATTCATATTACTTGATAGTCACAAAATTATTTGATGGTGTAATCCTTGTTCTTTTCCTTACATTATGGTTCTTCATTATGATTGAACATGTCATTCTCGATTTCATTGAAGATTATTCAAACATCCGCTCATCTTTTCGTATCATGTATAATCGAATTAAGCGATTGAAGTTTCGTTATGTTCGATTACATTTCATAAAAAAAATTAAAAACCAAAGCCTACATTAGTGCACATATCGAATTGTTGAAGTAAACAGGAACAGGGAGGTTATATTCATGAAAATAACCATTGAATGGACGTATCATCATAAAGGATTGGAAACAACTTTTCGATCAGATGAAATGCCGCCAGTTCAAGCCCTATTGATTGCAGAAGAATTAAAGAAAACCGGAAAAGTAAAACATATGACCTTTATTGATCAATATGACAGTACATGGTCTGTTAAAGAAATAAAAAAATATTTAAAGGAAATCGAAACTGAGCCATCCAATGTGACAGTGTATTTTGATGGTGGTTATGATTTAGAAAGTCAAAAAGCCGGTTTAGGATTTGCCATATATTTTGAACAAAACGGAAAATCTTATCGAACTAGAAAAAATTTAATGCAACTTGGCTTAAAATCTAATAATGAAGCGGAATATGCGGCTTTATACGGAAGTATTCTAGAGTTAGAAATGATAGGCGTTCATCATCAAACTGTTCGATTCATTGGTGATTCACAGGTTGTTATTAATCAAATGAGTGGAGAATGGCCTATTTATGAAAAAGAATTAACAAATTGGGCGAATAAAATTGATGAAAAATTAAATCAACTAGGAATCAAATCTGAATTTAAATTAGTTTCGCGAAAAGGGAATGAAGAAGTCGATCGATTAGCAACTCAAGCATTGAATAATACCATAATTGAAGGAAAAATAGAGTTAGATTAATCGAGAAAAACTTGTGACATTCAATCTAGAATTTAAGTGATTTAGCTGTTTTATCTAGCAATCTTTTTAAATTCTATTAAATTATTTGAAAAAATAAAATGAAAATGTGTTATAATTTTCATAACAACAAAAAAATTATTAAATTTTGCAGGGGTGGCCTAAGTGCCTGAGAAGGTGATATCACCTAACCCTTAGAACCTGATGCAGCTAGTACTGCCGTAGGGAGCAAAATACCTTATCGTATGAATTTTATTATGATTATGTGTATTGTTGCTCTCCAAACTTGGAGAGTTTTTTTATTTCATATGATAATTGCAGGGGTGGCCAAGTGCCTGAGAAGGTGATATCACCTAACCCTTAGAACCTGATGCAGTTAGCACTGCCGTAGGGAGCAATGAAAGATTGTGTTCTATTTTCAAAGCTCTTTTGCGCCGTGCAAAGGAGCTTTTTTCTTTACATAAATTTTTACAATTATAGGAGGATATATATGAGCTTAATCAAAATAAGAAAAAAAAATCCATTAATTCATTGTATTACAAATACCGTTGTAACGAATTTTACTGCAAATGGTTTGCTTGCAATTGGAGCTTCACCAGTTATGTCAGATGAGCCATTGGATGTAGAAGACATGGTCGCTATTGCAAACGGATTATTAATTAATATTGGTACATTAAATAAAAATTCAGTAGAAGCAATGATATTAGCTGGCAAAAAAGCAAATGAACTAAACATTCCTGTCGTGCTTGATCCTGTCGGGGCGGGGGCTACAACATATCGTAAAGAAATTACAAAAAATTTATTAAAAGAGATTAAATTTGATTTAATCCGATGTAATGCTGGAGAATTAGCAGCAATTGCGGGAATTAATTGGCAAGCAAAAGGAGTTGATAGTGGAGAAGGAGAAATGGATATTACCCTTGTTGCTAAGGAAACTGCTCAAAAGTATGGTGCAATTGTCGCTGTATCTGGAAAAGAAGATTTCGTGACTGACGGTATAGAACACTATCCAGTTAGTGGTGGCCATGAGTTAATGACTCAAGTTACAGGAACAGGTTGTTTATTAAGTGCTATTTGTGCTGCAGCATTAACGTTGGATGGAGGAAAACTTGAAAATATTCGAAATGTATTAGCTGACTATAAAAAAGTCGCTGAAAATGCTTCGAAAGAAAAATACCTTGGTTCCTTCCAAGTTGAAATATTAAATGGATTACATCAAATTTCAAGAGGTGAATAACTGTGAATATTGTCTTGACAATTGCTGGTTCAGATAGCGGCGGGGGAGCTGGCATTCAAGCGGATTTAAAAACATTTCAGGAGCTAAATGTTTTTGGTACATCTGTCATTACCGCATTGACTGCTCAAAATACATTAGGCGTAGAAGGTATTTATCCTGCAACGTCTGAATTTGTGGAACAACAATTGAATACAGTTTTACAAGATTTTGAAGTGAAAGCATTAAAAACAGGTATGTTATTTTCTGCAGATATTATTAAAACGATTGCAAAAAATTTAATAGATAAAAATATTCAAATAGTCGTTGATCCAGTGATGATTGCAAAAGGTGGGCAAGCGTTATTGCAAGAAGAGGCCGTACAAGCGATGAAAAATGAATTATTGCCAATAGCAACCGTATTAACGCCTAATATTCCAGAAGCTGAGACAATCACAGGTATGAAAATTGAAACAGCAGATGACATTCAACAAGCAGCAGCAAAGATTTTGCAACTTGGTGTTAATTGTGTAGTAATGAAAGGCGGACATTTGGAAGGTCCATCTGCTGTTGATACGGTCTTTTTTCAAGACGGCTCTTTCTTTCAATTAAAATCAAAACGAATTGATACGAAACATACCCATGGAACAGGGTGTACTTTTTCTGCAGCTATTACAGCAAATTTAGGTAAGGGGCTTTCGTTAAAAGAGTCCGTTATCGAAGCGAAAAAATTTGTTCAAATGGCAATTGAAAATCCACTAAATATCGGACGTGGACATGGCCCAACAAATCACTTTGCTCACCGTTTTGGTGCTAAAGTAGAGGTGGAAATTGTTGAATAGAACGGATTTAGCTGTTTACTTCATAATGGGTACGGAAAATTGTAATAATGAGTCCCCGCTATCAGTGCTAGAAGATGCTTTAAAAGCAGGTATTACGATTTTTCAACTAAGGGAAAAAGGAAATGAACCGTTAATGGGAAAAGAATTAGAACAATTTGCAAGAGCATGTCGATCCCTTTGTAAGCAATATGGAGTTCCTTTTATTGTGAATGATGATGTGGATCTTGCATTAAAAATCGACGCAGATGGCATTCACGTTGGTCAAGATGATACACCGATAGAAGAAATTCGCGAAAAGTTTCAACACAAAATAATTGGTGTTTCCGTTCATAATAAAGAAGAAATGGTGAAAGCTGTCGAAGGAGGGGCAGATTATGTAGGGATTGGTCCAATTTTCGAGACGAAATCGAAGCCTGATGCCAAAAAGCCAGCTGGGGTTGATTTTTTAAAGGACGCAAGGAAAATGTATCCGAATTTCCCAATTGTCGGAATTGGAGGGATTACTCCATTCAATGCACATATGGTATTAGAAGCAGGAGCTGACGGAGTAGCAGTCATTTCCGCTATATGCAATAGCAATAATCGCAGTCAGACAGTCCAGCAATTTAAGGGAAAGTAACATCATAACAATAAGTAATTCTATCGTAACTTTTCTCAAAATAGAATAACAAAATTTAAAAATAAACTGAAAAAAAGGAATTTACATAATAATATAATTCGTTTATAATAGTAAACGTATTTGAATATGGAGCAAAACATGGTGGAGTCTGTCAACAAGGCTACCACCATGTCTTTTTTTTGCATCCATCTATTATTACAACAAGGGGGTAACTATTGTGGATGTATTTGAATTTATTTTACAAATTGTACTCGTGTTGCTCGTTGCGAAAATAGCTGGTCAAATCAGCATTCGCCTAGGACAACCATCCGTATTAGGCAAAATCATTGCGGGTATCGTTCTTGGGCCGGCTGTTCTTGGATGGATAGAACAAACGGAATTAATTCATGTGTTCAGTGAAATCGGAGTATTATTATTAATGTTCCTTGCTGGACTTGAAACAGACTTAGAAAGCTTAAATAAAAATGCCAAAGCAGCAACTCTAGTGGCAGTTTTAGGGGTCATTATGCCGATTTTAATGGGATGGGGAGCTGCACCAATATTTGGAATTCCAACTTCTGAAGGGGTCTTTTTAGGATTATTACTCGCAGCAACGAGCGTAAGTATTTCCGTTCAAACATTGCGGGAAATTGGATGGTTAAATAGTAGAGAAGGAGCTACATTACTTGGAGCAGCGGTTCTCGATGATGTAATTGTAGTAATTCTCATTGCTGTTGCAATTGGATTTTTTGTGGGCTCGGATACAAATATCGCATGGGTAATTGCTCAACAAATTATCTTCTTTATTGTCATTTACTTTGTTGGAAAATATCTTGTGCCGAAGTTTATGCATCTCTTTGAAGGATTTAAAATTACTGAACCGATTGTTACTGCGGGGTTAATATTATTGTTTGCCTTCGCTTATTTTGCTGATTTCCTTGGGGTATCAGGCATTATCGGTACATATTTCATGGGGGTTGCTATTAGTAGAACAAAATATGCAAAAGAAGTTGAACACGGTGTTTCACCAATTGCATATGGCATCTTTGTACCGTTCTTCTTTATTAACATTGGTTTACCAATGAGCTTTGATGGAATTGGAGATCAAATTGTATTTATTATTGTATTTTCTATTATTGCCGTGCTTTCAAAATTTATCGGTTGCGGTCTTGGAGCAAAAGTTTGTGGCTTTGGTTGGAAATCCTCCGCAGGTATAGGAGCAGGTATGATTTCCCGAGGAGAAGTTGCATTAATCTTAGCTTCCATTGGACTAACTGGCGGCATATTATCTCAAGAGTTTTATGGCGCAATGATTGTAGTCATCATTATTACGACTTTAGTAACTCCACCATTATTAAAGCTAATCTTCGGTAAACGGGAAGAAGCTCATCAAGTATAATAAATAATGAAATTAAAAAGGAGCTAACTGGTTTAAGTTAGCTCCTTTTATTAGTGCGCCTGGCATGGGTGTAATCTATAGGGTGTAAGTCCCGAACTGTGAAGGCAGAAGTAACAGTTAGCTTAACGCAAGGGTGTCCGTGGTGACGCGGAATCTGAAGGAAGCGAGCGGCAAACTTCCGGTCTGAGGAACACGAACTTCATATAAGGCTAGGTATCATTGGATGAGTTTGCTAAACAAAACAAAGTCCTTTCTGCCAAAGGTGGTACAGAGTAAATGAAGCAGATAGATGGAAGGAAAGATTACATTCTTACCCGGGGAGGTCTGGCGGATATGTGAAGTACGCTTCATAACCTACTTAGTGATAAGTAGCTGAACCGTCAGAAGTCAGCAGAGGTCATAGTATTAGTTGGTTTAGAACTACTAAGAAGGACCGAACAATTAAGAGAGAATAGCCCTTGGCATTCAGTGAGTCATGATGAACACAGAAAACGTAGTACCTCACTTGAGGAAGGAAGCGGTGAATCCCGTGGGAGACCTCTTGGAGGGTGGAGTGACCACTGGCATAAAGAGAACAGCTATTCACGGAAGTTATAAAGACTTGCGTCAATCATCTTAATTGAACCGCCGTATACGGAACCGTACGTACGGTGGTGTGAGAGGACGGGAGTTAATCGCTCCCTCCTACTCGATTTATATTTTAAATCTGCTTACAGTTTGAGATAATTCTTTGCTTAATTCGTTTAGTTCTTCTGAAGCTTCAGCAACAGAATGTATTGCTCTTAATTGCTCATCGCTAGCAGCACTTACTTCCTCACATGCTGCTGCAGTTGATTGTGCTGTCATGGACATTTCCTCAATGGTTTCCACAACTCGATCTTTATATTTTATGATACTATCGATTTCTTCCGTAACAGTTTTAAAAGTATGTTCCATATTTAAAATTAACGATGATAGATTTTGGAATAGTATACTTGTATTTTCAACAACTGTTCCTTGTTCTTTGAATGTATCTTGCATTTCATTCATTTGTTTAACGACGGAAATTGCTTCTTGCTGCAATTCATGTATTGTTGATTTGACATGTTCCGTTGCTTTAGCCGATTGTTCGGCAAGTTTACGTACTTCTTCTGCTACAACAGCAAATCCTTTACCATGTTCGCCTGCACGAGCTGCTTCAATACTTGCGTTTAAAGCGAGTAAATTCGTTTGTTGCGAAATTTCAGAAATTGTATCCATCACAGATTCAATCGCATGAATTTTTTCTTCCAGTGAAGACACAGAGATAGACATATTGTGTAATTCTGATTTCGAATTTTCAAAGGAATTTAATAAATTGTCCATTTTCTCTTGTCCTTCAATATTCAATTCATTCGCTTCATTTGTAATTCCTTTGAGCGCTTTCGATTGCTCAGTCATTTGATTAATTTTGTCTCCTAATTTCCCAGATGATACAGTTACTTGATCTGCGTTTTCACTTGATTGTGTGGCGCCTATAGCTATTTCTCGCACAGCATTTGTTACTTCTACACTGGAAGCATTCGTTTCTTCAGCAAGGGCGCTTAAGTGATGAGAACGATCTTCCACTTGTCTTGAAGATGACTGAACTACTCCAATGATTTTTTTCATTTCTTCAAGCATGTTATTGAAATGATTTGCTAATTCACCAATTTCATCATGTCTCTTCGTATCGATATGTACAGTTAAATCGCCTTGTGCAACTTTTTCCATAGATGTACATAAGGAATAAATTGGTTTGATAATTTTTGAAATGCTGAAATACAGTACGAAAAAGATTGCGATTAAGATGATGAATGTAAATAAAATAATCATATTTTGAATGCTATTTGCTGTACTATGTAATTGTTTTACATTGTAAACAGCACCAACTGTCCATCCTAAAGTCGGAATTTTTTCATAAACAATCACATTTTCTTGATTATCAATTGTCGTTCTTAAAATATTTTTTTGATTTTCGTCATTTAAAATCTTTTCAACAAATTCTAGATTGCTTAAATTCTCCCCCGTTAGTGTCGGGTGAACAATAGCAACTCCCGAAGAATCGAAAATAATTGGATATCCTTCAAAGCCTAAATCGATTTTCGAGATTTCCTCTGTCAAACTTGATAGTAAAATATCTACTCCTAATACACCTAGAACTTTATTTCCTTCCACTACTGCTTTTGAACCTGCAATTGCGTATTCCCCGGTTGAAGCATCTACATACGGAGGGGACCATAACACTTCATTTGGGTTTGCAATTGCTTCAGTATACCATGAACGGGTATTTACATCTAAATCAAAAATTTCATCGAAATGTGGTTCAGTGATAATTTTATTTGCATCTGTAAAGTAAATGGACGAAGCAGAGTTGTAAATGGTTAAATATTTTTTTAATTGTTCCCGAAAAGCTTGATCCGCTTCATCATTAAACGTTGTTGAGTGATTATAATAATCTAATACACCTTGGTCTGAAGCCATTTTTAAAATGCTTTTTTCATAACCATCAATAAAAGTTGAAATGGAATTCGTTAATTCTTTAACTAGTACTTCACTTTGATCGATGACTGCATTTTCGGTTTTAGATGATATTAAGATGGAACTTGCTGTTGATAGGGAACCTAGACCAATTACAATGACGAGAAATACTATCCCAATAATTTTCCATCGAATGGAAATTTTCATTTTTCAACCTCCAATTTACATATTATGACAAACTTTGGATGAAAGATTGTCGAATCTAGTAGTATTTACCGATTATATGAAACCATAAATTAATAAAAAATAATATACTACTTTATTCATATATTTTTTAATAAATTTTGGATATTTTGAAATTTCCCATCATATAATTGATAAAACTATCTTTTTGTTGCAAACATTTCAAAATTTTTACATAGAATTGAATGGGTTGAATTTTGAGAATGTTTAGGAGAATGCTATCAGAATTGTCCAAGAATTTTTAACTATTAAATGATGAAAAAAGTTTTCAAATGTATAACTTTTTAACATTACCTCCGCAAAATTTTTATATAGTAATTGTATTTATTGCTTTAATTTGGTACATTATATTAGAAATAAATATTCGTTTTTCAAATAAAATCCGTTAATATAGCATTCGCTGAGAGCTATATCACCACCTAATGTCTTTAAAAGGAGAAGACGTTTATTGGTTTCATTGAATATCTGAAACGACAAAATATGTCGAATGTTGGTGGGAACTACTATTCAGCGTAAAGGCGTCCTCAATCGGGCATCTTTACGCTATTTTGTTGTAAGGAGGATGACTATGTCGCAACAAACAAACGATTTTACAAAATGGTATATCGACACAATACAAAAAGCAGATTTAATGGATTATACGCCGGTTCGTGGGTGTATCGCATTTAAACCGGATGGCTATGAACTTTGGGAACATATCCAGTCTGAAATGGATAAACGTTTTAAAGAAACGGGTCATCGTAATGCATATTTTCCAATGTTAATACCTGAATCTTTCTTCCAAAAAGAAAAAGATCATATTGAAGGTTTCTCTCCAGAACTACCATGGGTGACAGAAGCTGCCGGTGAAAAGCTAGAAGAACGTTTAGCACTTAGACCAACTTCAGAAACGATGATTGGTCATTTATATTCCAATTGGATTAAATCCTATCGTGATTTGCCAGTACTAATTAACCAATGGGCTAACGTTTTCCGTTGGGAAAAGAAGACTCTTCCATTTATTCGTACTTCTGAGTTTTTATGGCAGGAAGGTCATACAGCTCATGAAGATGAAGAAGATGCTCGCAAAGAAACAATGCAGATGCTTAATATTTATAAAGATGTTGTAGAAAATGTATTGGCCATCCCTGTGTATGATGGACAAAAAACACCGTCTGAACGTTTTGCAGGTGCTGTTGATACGTACTCCATCGAAGCAATGATGAAAGATGGTAAAGCCGTACAAGCAGGTACTAGTCACTATTTGGGAACAAAATTTGCTGAAGCGTTCAACATTAAATACTTAAACCGAGAAAATAAACACGTACACGTCCATACAACATCATGGGGAACATCTACTCGTTTAATCGGTTCTGTTATCATGGTTCATGGTGATGAAAAAGGATTAGTTTTACCGCCAAAAATTGCACCAACACAAGTAATTTTAATTCCTGTTGGACCATGGAAGAAAAATCCTGCAATCATTGAAAAATTAGATGAAATCTTTAAGGCTCTAAAAGATAAAGGGATTCGAGTACGATTAGATGATACTGATCAATCACCAGGATTTAAATTCAATGAGTGGGAGTTAAAAGGAGTACCTGTTCGCATCGAGCTAGGACCACGTGATTTAGAAAACAACCAAGCAATCTTAAAAGCTAGAGATGAAGACGAAAAAATCACAATTTCTCTCGATTCTGTTGTAGAAGCAGTAGAGAAAGAATTACAAACAATGCAAAAACGTCTATACGATAAAGCAAAAGCTTTCCGAGATGCAAATTCTCATTTGCATATTGATACGTTAGATCAATTAAAAGAACATATTGAAAATAGCGAGAAAAACGGAACAATTCCAGGATGGATACTTGCAGGTTGGTGCGGAGATGATGCATGTGAAGCTAAAGTAAAAGAAGAAACAAAATTTACTTCACGCAATATTCCATTCAACCCACCTACAACGAAACACACTTGCATTCATTGTGGAAAAGAAGCAAAACATACAGTATGGTTCGGAAGAGCATATTAATTGCTTACGTAAGTAAAACGAGGCTGTTGAAAATTTACAGCCTCGTTTTTTAGTGCGCCTGGCATGGGTGTAATCTATAGGGTGTAAGTCCCGAACTGTGAAGGCAGAAGTAACAGTTAGCTTAACGCAAGGGTGTCCGTGGTGACGCGGAATCTGAAGGAAGCTGGAGGCAAAACGCCAACTATTTTCTATTTAAACCTGGTTCTAAATAATCCATTGATACGATAACTAATCCTCGCACCAAAAAAACAAAACACCTCAAATTAAAACACGTACTTCCTATAAAGGATTGCTAATATTTACCTGACTTATTTTTTAAAATTTAGAATAGAGGAAGTAAAATAAGTATATAAAAAGCGAATTGAGAAACCGATGTGTTTTCCAATTCGCTTTTTATAATTAATTATTTATTGATGTTTTTTTTGGAATTCGTACATGAAATCGCGTAAAGCTATGCAAGCTTCTATTGGTACGGCATTATATGTAGATGCTCGACAACCACCAACAGAGCGGTGGCCGTTTAACCCGACAAAACCAGCAGCTTTTGCATCAGCTAAAAATTGCTTTTCTAATTCCTCATCAGCTAATCGGAACGTAATATTCATAAGAGAACGGCTATTTGGTTCCGCATGTCCTTTATAAAATCCATTGCTTTCATCAATAACATCATAGATATATTTTGCTTTTTCTTCGTTGCGTTTCTGAATTGTCTCAAGTCCGCCTTGATTTTCAACCCAGTTTAAAACTTCTCCTAACATGTAAATACCAAATGTTGGAGGAGTATTATATAAAGAATTTTTATCCGCATGTGTTTTATATTTTAACATAGTCGGTATTTCTGAATTTGCTTGTTCAATTAAATCTTTGCGAATGATGACTACCGTCACACCAGAAGGTCCTAAATTCTTTTGAGCACCTGCATAAATAATGCCAAACTGATTCACATCGATCGAGCGAGATAAAATGTCGCTTGACATATCTGCAATTAATGGAACATCTCCTGTATTCGGGAATTCTTTCCATTGTGTTCCATAAATTGTATTGTTGGATGTAAGGTGAACATATGCATCGCTTGCATTAAATTGAATATCTTCAATACTTGGAATATTTCGATATTCATTGTCTTTCGTACTAGACGCTACCACTGCATTACCGAATAGTGTTGCCTCTTTCAAAGCTTTTTCTGACCAAGATCCTGTTAAAATATAGCTAGCTGTTTTGTCTTTTGTTAAGAAGTTCATTGGAATCATCGAGAATTGAAGACTTGCTCCACCTTGTAAAAAGAGAATTTCGTAATTATCAGGTATGGAAAGGAGCTTTTTCAAACGGTTGATTGCATTGTTATGAACTTCATCGTAATCTTTACTTCGATGGCTCATTTCCATAATGGACATGCCAGATCCGTTATAGTTTACTAGTTCTTGTTGTGCTTTTTCTAATACTTCTAGGGGTAATGCTGAAGGTCCTGCATTAAAATTGTATGCACGTTTGTTTGTACTCACGATAAACACTCCTTGAAATTGCAATATAGTTTGATTATATACTCTTTTCCATAAAATCGAACAATATTTTTATAAGAAATAGTGAAATATTCCGATATTCATAAAATTTATGTTAAATTGATAAAAATTCTGCAATTTCGAACTTCATTTTCTGCTATGTTATTTTTCTATTACGAATATAAAGGAGCAATTTGAATGACTAGTTATTATGAAAAAAATAAAAATCATTACATGAAGAAATTAAAAGAATTTGCGCCCGAACAGTTTAAAGCCTTTTCTAGATTTGATGGAACGGTTTTTAAACCAGGGGCATTAACGAAAAAAGAAAAGGAAATCATTGCAGTCGCCATTGCCCATGTCACAAAATGTCCCTATTGTATAGATGTTCATACAAAAAAAGCAAAGATTGCAGGAGCATGTCAAGAAGAACTTATAGAGGCAATATTTGTTGTAATGGCAGTTGAAGCAGAGACAACCTTAAATCAACATGAACATTCTTTGAATGATAAAACAGAGTCATTCAAAGCGAAACTTCAACCATACTTTAATTTTTCTCAAGTTGTCATGGGAAAAGGTTTTTTAACTGATGGATTTAAAGAACTGCTTGCTATCGCAGTTGCTCATGCAATCCACTGTACACAAAGCATCAATTCCCACACAAATAATGCAATGAAACTAGGGGTGTCAGAGGAACAAATTGCTGAAGCAATACTAGTTACAGCGGCTTTAAAAGCAGGAAGTGCTTATGCACATTTACTGCATATTTACGAAAGTTATAACGATTAATAAAGTAGTGAAAGGCATCACAATATACAATTTAATCACTAAATAGAAGATAATGGAGATAATATGTTTAGCGTGCCATATAACGTGATAAGAAAATGATATGAGACTCTACACATTTTTCTAATGTAGAGTCTCTTTTTGTAGATTATTGCAAGTTCATAAAAAATATAAAATTTTTGTATTAGAAAATGTAGCATGTGAAATTTATCTTATAAATAATGATAAAAATTCTATTGTTTTATTTCATGACCTATGAAAGAAATCAAAGGAAAGTAGGGGGATTGCTGTGACTATTATTGTATCTATACTCTTTTATGTTATTCCTGCATTATTAATCATTTGGTTTATGGTGAGTGTGGTTTCTGCATTAAGGCATAAAAATAAAATATTAGAAGCAATTTTAGAAGAAATAAAAAAGAAGAACTAATCAATTTTAATTTATAGTAAAATTATAGCTCATGAATGATAAACTATTTTTATAAATAAAATGTTAAAGGGTTGGGAGCATGTGTTTAATACATTTTCATTATCAAGAACATCCAATTTACAAATTAATTGTTGTAGCAAATCGGGATGAGTTTTATGATCGCCCGGCAAAACCTGCACATTTTTGGGAAGACGAACCAGATATTTTGGCAGGTAGAGATCTTCTTCAAATGGGTACATGGCTCGGAGTATCTAGAAATGGTCGTTTTGCAGCTATTACGAATTATCGTAATCCGAGTTTACCTGCAAAGCCTCGTTCACGCGGAGAAATTGTACGAAATTTTTTGAAGGATACGAGGCATCCAAAAGATTTTGTAGATGAGTTAGTAACAACTAAAGATTATTACGGTGGATATAATGTCATTGTTTGGCATGAGGGGCATTTATTGCACTATAATAATATCTTTAATGAAATAAATGAAATACAACCTGGGACTCATAGCATCAGTAATCATACATTAAATACTCCGTGGCCAAAAGTTGTTAAAGGAAGGGCACGCTTAGCAGAATATATACAAAATAATACCGGAAAATTAAATATCGATGAATTATTTGAAATTGTCATGGACCGTGAAATCGCTCCAGATGAGCAGTTACCAAATACAGGTGTTGGGTTAGAGATGGAAAGAAATTTATCATCTGCATTTATTCAATTACCCCATTATGGCACTCGTTGTTCAACCGTCTTATTAATAGATGAGGATGGGAATATAACTTTTGTGGAACGAACATTTGATAAAGGTAATTTTCTTTTCGAAAAAAATTTTCATATTAAAATAGAAAAAATTTAAACATTAATCTATGCACTTGTACCTATCCCATTCATCGTTTCCACATAAACTGGAGTATCGAATGATGAGGGAGGGATATCCATGGGCTATTACGGAGGATGCTATGGTGGCCATTATGGAAATAACTTTGCTTTATTAGTAGTATTATTTATCCTACTTATTATTGTAGGTACACATTTCAAACGTTGGTGTTAATTTTCTAAGAAAGACTGATTCTAAAGAATTTTTACTTTAGAATCAGTTTTTTTATTTCTAAGAAAGTTCTAATCAATTAAGATTAAGAATAAATAGAAAATATTCATTTGATTATTTTGAAATTTCAATAAAGTATCTATTTACATACCTTGTTCTTATTTTGCAAAATAGAAGTAAAGGAGAGTGAACAATGGAACTAAATTTACAAGGTAAAGTTGCCGTCGTCACAGGAGCAAGTAAAGGAATTGGTCTACATACTGCACTTCAATTAGTTAAAGAAGGAGCGAATGTTGCCATATGCGCTCGAAACAAATCGTCATTGGAAGAAGCAAAAACAGTGATAAAAAAGGAAACGGGAAAAGAAGTGCTTGCCATTGTTGCGGACGTTACAAAAGAAGAGGATTGTAAACGCTTAATTGAAGAAACTGTTAAGCAATTTGGCAAATTAAATATTTTGGTGAATAATGCTGGTACTTCTGCTGCCTATTCTTTTGAAGAAGTAGACACTGAACTTTGGGTTGCTGACTTAAATTTAAAATTGTTTGGTGCAATTCATTGTTCAAAATATGCACTTCCATATTTAAAGGAATATGGTGGCTCAATCGTAAACGTTACTGCGTCAATCGCTAAAACTCCAAGTGAAAATAGCCTTCCAACTACTGTTAGTCGTTCAGCAGGGTTTGCATTAACAAAAGCAATGAGTAAAGATTTAGGAAAATATAATATTCGAGTTAACACAGTATGTATCGGGCTTATTCGAAGTAGGCAAATTGAAGAAAAATGGAAAAGAGAAATGCCAAATTCTTCATGGGAGGAATATTCTAAAGAAATTGGAAAATCGATTCCTCTTGGTAGAATTGGCGAAACAGAAGAAGCAGCAAAAGTTATTACATTTCTTGTTTCTGATGCAGCTTCTTATGTAACGGGCACTTCCATAAATATTGACGGTGGTTCAGGAGGAACATTATAAACCTTGTTCTAGAGGTAATCACATCATTCATATGAATTAATTAGTAACTTATAGTAGAAAAGTGGGGAGAAATATGGGAATGTATGATGAACAATTATCTTATTTAGAAAAGCCAAAATTAGAAGAAATACCACCAGAATTACAAGAATATTTTGAAGAGAACATCAAAAAGCAAGAAGAAAAATTAGGAGTAGTAAACAACTTATTTAAAGTTTTGCCGTTAAATGCGATTCAATTTAAAGCCTTTTTAGATTTTAAATATTCGTTGTTTAATACGAAAAATACGTATTTAGATTTAATTGATAAAGAAATGATAGGTCTTGTTGTATCATCGGTGAACTGTTGCAACTATTGCTTGACAACTCATAGCGATACGTTACGAAGACTAACAAACGATCCAGTTTGGGTAGACACGTTAACGTATAATTACCGCAGTGCAAAATTAACAGAAAAACAAAGAGCATTATGTGACTACGCTTTCCGTGCAACGAAATATCCAGACGAAATCACAACAAAAGAAGTAGATTTGTTGAGAGAAGTAGGATTTAACGACCATGAGATTTTAGAAGCGGCTTTTGTGGTAGGTTTCTTTAATTACACCAATCGTTGGGTAAGTACAATTGGCGCAATTCCAAATCCTAAACATAATCAAAACAATCGTTAATCATTCGTAAACCACGTTCAATCAAGAACGTGGTTTTTTGAGCGCATCTTGTCCAATTAACAATTATATTGCTTTGGTTAACGAAATGAAACTTTCGTAATTCTTTAATCGTATGATTACTGTAGAAGTTAGTGTAAACTGTAAATGAAAGAGTAACATACATACAATGAAGAACGGAGGAAAGCCATGTCAGAAATGAAAAACCCTTTATTTGAAGATTTAGATGCAAAATTGAAACAAGAAAACCATGAAATTGTTGAAGCTCCTCCTCAGCTTGTAACAGAAGAAGAAAAGTCACAATTGCGTAAAAGACAGATTGAGTTAAAAAAAGATCCAGCCGTTCGTACTCTTGCTGAAAAAATAGACTGGAAAAATCAAATAGCGGTTTTAGAATTCGGGAAGGAAACCGCCAATGCCATTTCTAAGTTTTCCGATCGGATGCTTGCTTCCATCAAACAAAGTAAATTAGAAAAATCTAGTGAGCTCATCAATCATTTAAATAAAATCATGTCTCGTTTTGATCCGGAAGATTTCAAAGAAGAGAAGAAAGGTTTTCTATCTCGTCTGTTTGGAAAGGGAAAAGAGCAACTTCAAAAAATATTATCGAAATACGATACAATGAATAAAGAAATTGATGTCATTTATCAAGAAATTACGAAATACGAACAGGAATTAAAAAAAAATACGCTCGAACTTGAACAAATGTACGAACAAAACCTTGAATATTTTAAAAGTTTAAGCGAACATATCGCAGCGATTGAAATAAAACTGGAAGATTTAAAACCGGAACTTTCAAAATTAGAAATGCGAGCAAATGAAGGGGATCAAGAAGCAATTATGGATCTCGAATCCTTACAGCGAGCTATCGAATTGTTAGAACAGCGGCGCTATGATTTAGAGATGGCACAACAAGTTTCTTTCCAAGCAGCTCCGCAAATCCGATTAATGCAACAAGGCAATAATCATTTGATTGCAAAAATTAATTCCGCATTTGTAACAACAATCCCAATTTTTAAACAAGGTTTAATCCATGCAGTAACCATTCAACGTCAAAAATTAGTTTCTGACTCTATGCAAGAGCTAGATAAACGAACAAATGAAATGTTGTTGAGAAATGCGGAAAACATTCGTCGTAACAGTGTGGAAATTGCTAGAACTGCAAGCCAACCAAGTATTAAAATTGAAACGATAGAAAATACATGGAAAACAATTTTAGCCGGAATTGAAGAAACGAAACAAATTCAAGCGGAAACAATTCAAAGCCGCGAAGAAGGGAGAAAACGAATTGAACAGCTTCAACTTGAATATGAAAAGTTAAAGAAGATGTAATGAAATAAAAAAACTGCACCTCTTTGCAAGCATTATGCTGCCTTAATAGGGGTGCAGTCATTTATTATGATTTAATATCCAAATCTTCTTTGTAGAGGGAAGTACCTTGGGTTAGGATTTTCAGGGCTACCACATTGCTGAGATGTTTGATAATATTCATTCACTTCTGAATACGTTCTTGGATAATAGTGTTGATGATGATAGATATGTCGATTTACTGTTGTTGTGTGCACTGGATGGAAATGAGGAACTATTGTATTAAATACATTCGTTTTCACAACTTCTTGAGTTGGCGAAACTTGAGCAGGTGCAATTTGTGTTGGCATTACATTTGGTGGACAACAAATAGGTTGCGGTCTCATATGATGATGTTGATGTCTTCGATTAAACATTTATTTTCACCTCCTTAATAGTTATTTACTCATCCATAACATATGGAAGATTTAAAAAATAAACTAGATTAATACCTATGATGAACAAATAAAATTTTGAAATGAAAATTATATTTATTATTAGAGAGCTAGATTGAAAGGGTTTTAAAATTTTCTTCTTTGCTAATTTTGATGGATAGTAGTCATTATTGTGACATAGTGCAGCATACTCCAACTATTTATGTTGATTGAATTAGAATTTCATTGTACAATCAAATCATAGTAATCAAATAAGAATTATAAGAAAAAGGGGTTGATCCTCTATGTCCACCTTATTACCAAACACTATCCGTTATTTAAATGAAACGAATCGCCAAGTTCCGTTATACACAATGAATCCAATTGAAGAAAGATCTAGAAGGGAAAAATTTTTAAGAACAAAATGTACTGAGGGTTTAAGCAATGTAACGAAAAAAGATGTTTCAATTACGGTTAGAGATGGTCATTCAATCACGTTACGAATCTACACACCGAAAGGGAAAGGGCCATTTCCAATTATTGTTTACTATCATGGAGGAGGATGGGTGTTAAATAGCATTGAAACGTGCAATGAAACCTGTGAATTGTTAGCAGAAATAACGAAATCAATTGTGGTTTCAGTCAATTATCGTTTAGCTCCTGAATTTAAATTTCCAACGCCCGTTTTTGATGCTTATGATGCTTTTCTTTGGACAGTTGAAAATAAAAAATTTTTGAATGGAACCAATCAAATTTTAGTAGCAGGAGATAGTGCCGGAGGAAATTTAGCAACTGTCGTCACTTTATTAAACAGAGATTTACAAGGTTCTACAATTCATGCTCAAGTATTATTATATCCTGTAACAGATTTGACGTTCAGCACTGCATCCTATGAAGAATTTGCAGTTGGATATGGTCTTTTAAAAGAAGATATGGCGTGGTTTAAACAACATTATTTAAACAATGAAGATGAAACATATCACCAATATGTCTCTCCATTACTAGCTAAGGACTTGACGAACTTGCCCTCCGCTTTTATTATTGTTGCCGAAAATGATGTATTGAGAGATGAAGGGATTGCTTATGCAAAGAAATTGGAGGATTCAGGGGGAAAAGTCAAATTAAGAATTGCTCAGGGACTTGTGCATAGTTATTTCACAAAAAATGAATATTTCCAAAGTCAAATAAAGGAAACAATTAATGAAATTCAGCTCTTCATTTCATCACTTAGTTCACTAAATGAATAAACACTTCACGATGACTAACTGAATAAAGTTAGTCATTTTTTACTTTTTAAATTTATCAACTATACAGAAACGTTATTAATAAGCTATTCCCTCGAGATAACGAATTGTATTCGTATGATATTACATTTACTTCATTATTTTCCATCGCTATAATTTGTATGTAAGTTAATTCATATCATTGAAAGGTTGATTATCAATATGTTTGAAGAAAGAAAAGGCATGATTAGTGCCATGGCAGCGTATATCATTTGGGGATTCTTTCCTGTTTATTGGAAGTTATTAGAACACGTCAATAGCATTGAAATATTATTAAATCGTATTATTTGGTCGTTTATTTTTACAACTATTTTTATATTTATCATTGGTCAAAAAAGTAAACTTATTGAAGATTTAAAATGGTTATGGCAGGAAAAAAAGACATTTTTCTTACTTTTACTAGCATCCTTTGTCATTTCATGTAACTGGTTCCTATATATTTGGGCAGTAACAAATGAACATGTAGTCGAAACAAGCTTAGGATATTATATAAATCCATTAATCACCGTATTGTTTGGCCTATTCCTTTTTAAAGAGCAATTGTCTAAAGCTCAAATCGTAGCTGTTTTTATAGCATTTATCGGAGTGGCATTGATGACAATTCGTTACGGGAAAATCCCTTGGGTTGCATTGGGGCTTGCTTGTTCATTTGCCGTTTACGGTGCATTAAAGAAAAAAATTCAGCTCGATGCAACAAGGGGATTAGCAATTGAAACATTGTTTATTTTACCTTTCGCACTAGTTTATTACGGTTTTCTTATGTTTACTAACAATACGTCATTTTTGCAATTCGATTGGAAAACAGATGTTTTTCTTATGTTAGGGGGATTGGTAACAGCTTACCCATTGATTTTATTTGCTAAAGGGGCTCAAGCTTTACCACAATCTATATTAGGCTTCATCCAGTACTTTTCTCCAACTATTATTTTAATTTTGGGAACCGTTGTATATAAAGAACCCTTTACAAACATAGAGTTGATTTCTTTCGGTTTTATATGGCTAGCTATATTGCTCTTTAGTTTATCTACGGTTTTGGAAAATCGAAAAAAACGTAAGTTTGCGTAAAAGGAATTATTTAGTTTTTATCGAATTACCATAATGAAGCGTAGATTGGGAATATTTCGATTTTTTTGTTTTTTTAGCTATTGGGAGGGGATTGGTTCATGTTCATAAAAGTTGGGGATCGAGAATATCCTTTTCATCGCATTCGAATTGAACTGATTGAAACCGGCATTCAGGAACTATTTCGTTTGTTTGATAAAAAAACAATTCGTGAACTACTTCAACATAGACGATATGAACATTTAAAAGAAAAGGTTATCAAGGAATATACTGAACTTTTAGATGTTCCGGCTGGAATCGCTATTTATCAGATGAAAAAAAATCATGACCTCTTTTACAAAGAATTTTTAAATAAATATGGAGATTTAACTTATTGCCAATTTATTGTTAAAGGCAACGATTCTTTGCTAAGTAAAAAAGGTGTTTATTTAGTGATTAAGAACGATGAACTAGTTTTTGCAGGGATTTGTAACAATACATTTAAATTAAGATTTAATCAACATATTGGAAATATCTCTCCTAAGTCGTGCTTTCGAGATGGCACTGCAACTCATTGTCATATTAATGCCAATATTGCTGAACATATAAGAAAATCTACTATTTATTTTCAAATATGTCCGTTAACTGATTTAAAGGAAATGAAGCGATTGAAAAATTGGATCATCGATCGTTTTGAACCTCAATGGAACTTAAGATTTGGAAGCGATGTAAATTATTCTTATAATAATAAATAAACAAAATTTTTTCAGCATATATTATTTATTAATAATCATTAACGATGCATCAACATCATGTATTATTATTTGTTAATAATTTTTCAATTTTTAAATTAGTACTTTTTAAGCAACATTTGATATGATAGAAACATCAATTGCTAAGGAGAGACAAAGATGGCAACAAATATTAATATATTATTTGCCTTTGGTGCAGGATTTTTAAGCTTCATATCTCCATGCACATTGCCGTTGTATCCCGTATTTTTATCGTACATAACAGGTATGAGTTATGATGAAATTAAAAATGATAAAGGCATGCTGCAAAAAAGAGCAATTCTTCATACGCTCTTTTTCTTACTAGGATTTTCAATTATTTTCGTCGTTCTAGGTTTTGGTGCAAGATTATTATCAATTGAAAACTTTTTTATTAATTATCAAGATTTAATACGCCAAATTGGTGCTATATTAATTGTTCTTTTCGGACTAATGATCGTTGGATGGCTAAATATCGACTTTTTAATGAAAGATCGAAAAATACAATTTAAAAATAGACCTTCAGGCTACTTAGGTTCATCATTGATTGGCCTTGCCTTTGCTGCGGGATGGACACCATGTACTGGACCGATTTTGGCAGCAATTTTTGCTCTTGCTATGACAAATCCAAATTCGGCAATGGGGTACATGATTGCTTATGTTTTAGGTTTTTCAATTCCGTTTTTTATTCTATCATTCTTCATTTCAAGAATTGGTTGGCTACGAAAATATAGCAATAAAATTGTAAAAATCGGTGGCTACGTAATGATCGCTGTTGGAATATTATTATTCTTCGATGGCATGAATATAATTATTAGAATTTTATCGCCTATATTTGACGGTTTCACTGGTTTCTAGAATGCTGATGAAATAAAGGAGATTTGTCAATGCCTTCTGTATTAATTGTGGATGACGCATTATTTATGAGAACAACAGTAAGAAAACTATTTGTTGAATGGGGTTTTGATGTAGTAGGAGAGGCCACTAACGGTGAAGAAGCCGTAAAACTATTTCACCTCCATCAACCGGACTTAGTGACAATGGATGTGACGATGCCCATCATGTCTGGTATTGAAGCATCTAGAGAAATTCTAAGTAACTTTCCAAACGCTAACATTATTATGGTTACCGCATTAGGACAACAACGCTTGATTGTTGAAGCCCTTGAAATAGGGGTAAAAGATTTTATTACCAAACCATTCGATGCAGCACAATTAAAAATGATTGTTAATAAAGTCTTAGATACATATGAATTATAATAATGTGGTATTATTATGAAGGTACTGCCTGAATGTTAACAGGCAGTTTTTTTAAGCAAATGTGTTGAAGTTGTAATTTCTTCGAGGAGGGATTATATGTTTGAAGCAATACCTTCTCGCTATATCATTATTGCGAGTACGTTAATGGCAATATTTATGGGTACTTTCATCATGATGATGAGATTGCGTTCGCAAAAGAAACCGGTTAATGCAAAAAAAATCCTTATACCGCCCATTGCTATGTCTACGGGTGCATTAATGTTTATATTCGAGGAGTTCCGTGTACCTCCTCTTCAAATATTGGAAGCTGTTATAGTAGGAATTATTTTTTCTATTGTTTTAATTACAACTTCCAAATTTGAAATTCGTAACAATGAAATTTATATGAAACGCTCCAAAGCATTTTTTATTATTTTGGTAAGCTTGTTATTGATACGAATTGCTGGAAAAATTGTATTAACCGATTCTTTTGATCCTGGAGAATTAGCGGGCATGTTTTGGATACTTGCCTTTGCCATGCTCTGGCCATGGCGCATTGCCATGTTCATTCAGTATAAGAAAATCGAAAAATCAAACTTAGTAAATTAAGTAATAGGAAAGGGACCCTTTAGAACGAGAAGGCTCGTTTCGGATCCTTAGAAAGCGTTTCGGAACGGAAATCAATAAAAACATCATTTTCTCTTTTGAGAAAATGATGTTTTTTAGTTTGGTTCCAGCTCATTTTTATACTTCATTATTTGTTCAAAGTTTATTGATGGTTTGTACTATAATAAGGGTATTAAATATCCATCATTTTTTGCTTTCCGCAAAATATTTTTCATAAGGCGTTACATCAATATTCATTTCAGCTAATTTTTTTCGCAAAAACTTGTGATCTCTTTTTGGAGTTGCAATAATATAGCCTCGAATAATTAATTCTTGCGTAATGGTTTTGGCATGCTCTTTTAATGCAAGTTCGCCAATTTTTCCAGCAATCGACTCCTTAGCTTGCTGTCTAAATAATTCGGGAACTGGACTAACAAGTTCATTTAACAATTGCTTTGATTCGTCATTCCATAAATGCAGAGTCTTCTTGATATAGTAATCTTGCCAATCTAAATCTGATTTTCCATCCTTTTTTGGCAATGATTTTAAAAACTTTCGGAACATAAAAAACCCGCCAATGGCCATTAATACAACCATTACAAAACTCCAAAAAACGAGAAACCACATTAACCAACCTTCCAATTTGTTCACCTCTTTTTCCTCTCTAAAACATTATAACAAGGTAAAAAATTTTTTCATTAAGGTTGTCTCTATTTTTTTATGAATTCGATATATGGATAAGTGAAAGGGGGGATAAGTAATGGCAAACTTAACGTTTGAAAATGCAACATTAAAAATCGTTTATGAGACGGGGATTGATGAATATGGTGATGTTGTCTACTCTTCTAGATCTTACAAAAATGTGCGCTCGAATGTAACAGCAGAACAATTAGCAGCTGTTGTACAAGCATTCATTCAACTATCCAATTATCCAGTCGTTCATGCAACTTTGTCTACAACAGAAAAAATCGATTTATAATGAAGGAGGTAACATGTCATGACATCAGTGCTTGAAATGAAATTTGAGGCAGCTAATGGAAAGATTTTAACCCTCTCATTGAACGACCCAAAACCAAATTTAACTTCAACAGATGTATCCAATGCTATGCAAATGATAATTAATCAAGATGTTTTTCATTTGGATGGAGCACCACTTGCGGGCGTTAAACAAGCACGGCTGATTGATAAAACGATAACAGATATTCTTTAATTTTCATGAAAATCGGCAAAGTCCTTACTGGATTTTGTCGATTTTTCTAATCAATATATTAAAAAAGGGGATTATATAGATGGAACAATGGATCACATTAATTCAAGAACTTGGTTTTCCTATTATCATTTCTTTTTATTTGTTACATCGAATCGAAGCTAAGCTTGAAGCCATTTATTCTGTTCTCGTATCATTGAAAAACATCAATGGGGAAAAGTATTTGAACGATAGAAAGTGAAAAATATTTCACAAATTTGTTAAAAACCTTTCAAGCGGAAAAGCTTTTACTATTATACTACTTTCCTATATGATAAACATAGTATTCCAAGGGAGTTGAGGCTTTATGAAGATTATAAAAAAAAGGAATTTTATTATTATTTCTATCATGTTGATTGTTAGTATAGTGTTAAGTGCTTGTAGCAATTATAATTTTAAACCGACAATCGAGTACCAAATTGAAGATTTTAAGATGATTGACCATCGAGGAGAAACAGTTACATTAGACAGCTTAAAGGGACAACCTTGGATTGCTATGTTTATTTTTACAAATTGTAACACGATTTGTCAGCCAATGACGTTAAATATGTCAATCGTACAAGAAAAATTAAAAGAAAAAGGATTAGAGGACTATAAAATCGTTGGGTTTTCAGTAGACCCAGCAAGAGACACTCCAGAAGTGCTTTCGAAGTATTTAAAATTCTTTACTGTACCCGATGAATCAAAATGGCATTTACTAACTGGTTATGATCAAAAATTCATCGAGCAATTTGCATTAAAATCGTTTAAAACTCTAGTAAAAATGCCTGAAGACGGCGATCAAGTAATCCATGGTTCCTCATTTTATTTGGTTGATGAAAATGGTGTAGCTGTAAAATTATATTCAGGTTATTCAGAAGAGGAAAATTCCGGTCAAGCTGTCCCATATGATGAAATAGCAATCGACATTGAGACACTAATTAACAACATGAAAAAGAAGTAATTAAAATTAACCATTAAAAACTCTTGAAAAATTATCTTACGCACAAAACAGATAAAGAAAACCGAACTATTCCGCATCATTTTTTCAAGAATTGAATAGTTCGGTTTTTTGTTGAGCAAAAATTTATTGTTCTTCTCTTAATTGATTAAATACTTGTTTTAAATCTGCAATAATATCTTCTGCATTTTCTAAACCTACGGAAAAACGTAGCAAACAATCATCAACTCCTCGAGCAACACGCTCTTCATAAGGAATGTCAGCATGTGTTTGGGTAGCAGGGTAAGTAATAAAGCTTTCTGGACCGCCTAAACTCTCAGCAAAAGTAATCAGCTTCATTTTTTTTAAAAAAGGATTCACTAAATCCGATTTTTGTAATTTAAATGAAAGCATTCCGCCTTTACCTGTATATAACACATCCGTTACTAAAGGTTCTTCTTTCAAAAATTTAACGACTCTTTTTGCGTTTTCATCATGTTGTTTCATTCGTAGATGTAGTGTTTTTAATCCACGTATTACTAACCAACTATCAAAAGGAGAAAGTACAAGACCCATACTATTTTGAATATATGCTAATTTTTCGCTTAACTCTTTTCCTTTTGAAACAACAAGACCAGCTAATGTATCATTATGTCCAGCAATATATTTTGTACCACTATGCATTACTATATCGGCACCATGTTCTATTGGGCGTTGAAAATAAGGCGAGTAGAACGTATTATCAACAATAAACATTAAATTATGTTTTTTACAAATTTGATTAAAGTAATCTAAATCAAATTCAATCATTAGTGGATTTGTAGGAGTTTCAAGGAAAATGGCTTTTGTTTTTTCATTAATCAACTCTTCTACTTGTTCCGCATTAGAAAAATAAACAGGTCGAATATTATACAACTCGTTATATGATTTCAATAAACGATAAGTGCCTCCATACACATCTTCCGGCAAAATGATTTCATCACCAGGTTTAAATATTGAAAGTATTAATTGGATAGCGGCCATTCCGGAACTACAGGCAAATCCTGCATCTCCACCTTCCAATTCTGCAATTCCATTTTCTAAAATTTCCCGAGTTGGATTTTTTGTGCGAATATAATCATAACCTGTTGATTCTCCAATCCCGGTGTGTTTGTATGCTGTAGATAGATAGATTGGGGGATTTACAGCTCCAGTTCTAGGGTCACTTTGATTTCCTAATTGAACTAATTTTGTTTCGATTGAATTTTTCGTCATGTCTGTCACTCTTTCCTTGAAAATACTAAATAATTTTAGTTATCTAACAATTTAACATGGTCTAAATTTAAAAACAATAGTTTCAGAAATTAACATGATTTTTCTTAGTTATTTAATAGAATTAATTAAATATTTATAAATTTGTTTTCTAACTTTCATCAAACTTTAATGGTTTTTTAAAATTAATTTTTATTATATTTTTAGGATATAATCATTATTTAGGGGAGAAAAAACAACATTATGATTTAGGGGGAAATTATGTCGAAAAAGAAGAAAAAGAAAAGAACATTAATAAGCCCCGGAATGAAGCTATTCCTCATTATATTACTCATTCCTGCATCTATAATCATATATTCCATTGCATATTTAGCTTGGGAAGATTTAAAATCACTATCTTTATTTAATTCTAATGAAACAACTGAAATTGAAAAAATACAAGAGGACTTTGATTTAAAAATTCCAGCAGAATATATACCAATTTATATGAAAGCCGGTGAACAATATAATGTTCCTTGGACATTACTTGCTGCACATCATCGAGTTGAAACGAGATTTTCAACAATGAACACATTAATTTCACCCGTAGGAGCAGAAGGCCATATGCAATTTATGCCATGTACATTTGTAGGATGGAGTCATCCAACTTGTGATGGACTTGGGAAGGGAAATATTCCGGAATCAGAAAAAACCGATCCGAAAGTCATAGAAAAATATGGCGGCTATGGAGTTGATGCAAACGGGGATGGGGTGGCAGATCCATTTGATATTGAAGATGCAATATTTAGTGCTGCCAATTTTTTATCTCAAGCCGGGGTAAGGGAAGGGAAAATGGAAAAAGCGATTTATCATTATAACCATAGCAATGATTATGTGAAGAAAATTTTATATTATTATGAGCAATATGAGCGTGTTAGTCCTCTTTTAGAAAAAGAAGTGATAACAGCCACAAATAGTAATTCAAGCTAAAAAAGTGGTCCATAGTAAAATGATCATCCCTGTATTGGATGATCATTTTACAAGTGAATCAGTATTTTAATCCGTCGCTTTTCTAAACCCTTTCATGATTAAACTTACAATAAATACTAATACAACGGATCCAATCAAAGCTGGAAATACATAAAAGTTTGAAACTTCCCAGCCCCAGTTTCCTAAAAATGCACTACCGATCCATGATCCAACAATGCCGGCTACAATATTTCCGATAATACCACCAGGGATATCTTTGCCGACAATAACCCCAGCCAGCCATCCAATTACTCCACCAATAACTAAATACCAAATAAAATTCATGAATAATTCCACTCCTTTTATGATGCATCTTCATTATGTTAGTGTGCTCAAATGCTTTTGAGATATGCAAACAAACTAGTCTAAATGAAATAACGAAAAAATATTTTTTGAATATTTTGCAAAATGATGAAAAATGTCATATAATGTTCACAAAGAAGACAAAATTAACGGGGGATGGGGTGGATCTATATGAATATGACAAGAAATTTAGATCGACAGGGGATTATATTTGCTATCATTCACACAATCGTATTTTTCAATTTAGCAATCGATTTTGCGATTGTTCCAATAGGTTAATAGAAAAGGGAGGAGTCTGAAAAGTCTTTTGAGGCACTTCCCCTTCGTCTGGTGCTAACGCTTTCATGATGAGGGATAGTTGGATGTGACGACCACAAGAGCAAAAAAACATTAAAATATTGATTTGATTATTTAAACCTGACCAATAAGTTAACTTATTGGTCGGGTCTTTTTTTGTTTTTCATTGAAGAAGTTCTATTTACACCACTTTTCACGAATTACTCAAAATGAAATCCGATTATTATTCCCAATAATAATTGTTGGATCTAAAAAATTTTAATTTTATTAAATTCAGAAAAAAAATGAAAGTATAAGAATAATTCCAACAAAACGTAGAAAGAAAACGTTTGCAATAAAATTGAATTTTTGAAATTTTATAAAAAATTTAAAAAATATGGTTGACGAAAGGGTCATTTATGTACTATTATGACAACAATTTCACCGACACTTTTTCCAAAGAACTTGAACAAATTATTATAATCATTAGTCGGAGAAATGATTATTACCCGTAATCGCTACATTGGAAATATTAGTATTTGTGAGGGGCGTTTGAGAGTATGAGAAGTGATATGATTAAAGTAGGAGTTGATCGTGCTCCTCACCGTAGCTTGCTATATGCTACGGGGAAAGTAAAACCTAAAGACTTAGGTAAACCATTTATCGGTGTTTGTAACTCTTACATCGATATTATTCCTGGTCACGTACACTTACGTGAATTTGCTGAAGAAGTTAAAGAGGCAATCATTGAAGCAGGAGGAATTCCATTTGAATTCAACACAATTGGTGTTGATGATGGAATTGCGATGGGTCATATCGGAATGCGCTACTCTTTACCTAGCCGTGAACTCATTGCTGATTCTGCTGAAACAGTGATTAATGCTCACTGGTTTGATGGCGTCTTTTTCATTCCAAACTGTGACAAAATCACGCCTGGAATGTTAATGGCTGCAGTTCGCACAAACGTTCCTTCAATATTTGTTTCCGGTGGACCAATGGAAGCGGGAAGAAGTTCTACAGGAAAACAACTTTCATTATCTTCAGTATTTGAAGGAGTAGGTGCGTATAAGTCAGGTCAAATGACTGAAGAAGAATTTAAAGATATTGAAATGAATGCTTGCCCAACTTGCGGATCTTGTTCAGGAATGTTTACGGCAAATTCTATGAACTGTTTAATGGAAATGCTCGGAGTTACTCTTCCCGGCAACGGTACAATCGTTGCTACGAGTGAACAAAGAAAAGAACTTATTCGTGAAGCAGCAAGACATTTAATTCGCATGATTGAAGAAGATATTCGTCCTCGCGATATTATTACAAAAGAAGCAATTGACGATGCTTTTGCTTTAGACATGGCTATGGGCGGTTCTACAAATACAGTATTACATACGTTAGCCATTGCTAATGAAGCGGGAATTGATTATAACTTAGAAGACATTAATAAAATTGCTGAACGTGTTCCATATATTGCAAAAATCATGCCAGCATCCGATATTTCGATGGATGACATCAATAAAGCTGGTGGAGTAAGTGCCATCATAAACGAATTAACAAAAATCCCTGGCTGCATTCATCCAAATCGTCCTACAGTTGCAGGCAAAACAATAGGTGAACTAGTTCAAGGCTATGAAATAACAAATACAAATGTAATTCGAACGAAAGATAACCCATATAGTCCGGTTGGCGGTTTATCAATTCTATATGGAAATCTAGCACCTGAAGGCTCTGTCATTAAAGTAGGAGCTGTTGATCCATCAATAAAAGTGTTTACAGGCGAAGCAATTGTTTTTGATTCTCAAGAAGAAGCTTTAGCTGCTATTGATGAAGGCAAGGCAAGGGAAGGGCATGTTGTAGTTATTCGCTATGAAGGACCAAAAGGTGGTCCTGGTATGCCTGAGATGCTTGCTCCAACTTCTGCTATAGTCGGCAGAGGACTTGGAACGAAGGTTGCTCTCATTACAGATGGACGATTTAGTGGTGCATCACGTGGTATTTCCATTGGGCATATTTCACCTGAAGCAGCTGAAGGTGGACCAATTGCTTTAGTTAAAAATGGTGATATAATCGAAATCGATTTACCGAACCGAACAATCAACTTAAAAGTTTCAGAAGAAGAATTAGAAAATCGGCGTAATCAACTAAAACCATTTGAACCAAAAATTAAATCCGGATGGTTAGCAAGATATTCAAAACTTGTGACAAACGCTTCTAAAGGCGGCATTATGAAAATATAATTTTCTTAAAATTGCGATAAATATGAACATTAAAAAATATACAAATAACTGTTTAATTCAATGATGAGGTTAAAGGATATAGAGCATTGTATCTACCAGAGAGTCGGTATTGGTGGAAGCCGATGATACAACTATATCCGACATCCCCTCGGAGTGAGCTATTAAACGCGTAATGCTATTAGATAGCTCCGGGCACTATTTCGTGCACCGTTACCAATGAATAGCTTTCCCATCTAAGTTGCCGTTGAAGATTTATTTCTTCAATGAGATGGGATGTTACAGCTATTCGCAGAGGTAGCGATTTCGCTACGAAAAAGGGTGGTACCATGAAAAGTCTTTTTCATCCCTTCGCAAAAGGTCTTCTTTTGCGTTGGAGAAAAAGGCTTTTTTATTTTAGAGATTTAGAAGGAGGATGTATATACAATGACTGCGAATGCGTCAACAAACGCAAAAATTGATGCCACACCAGCAGAAATGCAAAAAATTGAAAACAAACCTAAAAATGGTGCAGAAATTTTAATTCAAGCATTGCAAGAGCAAGGTGTTGATATCGTCTTTGGCTATCCAGGTGGTGCAGTTTTACATTTATATGATGCAATGTATAAAAATCCGATACGACATATTTTAACTCGTCATGAACAAGGAGCAATCCACGCAGCAGAAGGATATGCGCGTGTTTTAAATAAACCAGGGGTTGTCATCGCAACAAGCGGTCCAGGTGCAACGAATTTAGTAACAGGAATCACCGATGCGATGATTGATTCCATTCCATTAGTCATTTTTACAGGGCAAGTGGCAACAAATGTAATTGGTTCTGATGCATTCCAAGAAGCGGATATTATCGGAATTACAACACCAATTACAAAACATAATTATCAAGTCCAAGATGTTAACGACATTCCACGAATTGTAAAAGAAGCTTTTCATATTGCAAACACAGGTAGAAAAGGGCCAGTGCTCATCGACTTGCCAAAAAATATTTCAAACGCAATTTTTGATGAATCAAAAGCGAATGTGCCAGATGAAGTTTATTTGCCAGGTTATCAGCCAACTTATAAACCGAATTATTTGCAAATTCAGAAAGCTATTCAAGCAATCAGTGAAGCAAAAAAACCAGTTGTTCTTGTTGGAGCAGGGGTACTATTTGCGAACGCTAGTGAAGAACTCGTAGAATTTGTCGAAAAATACAAACTTCCAGTTGTTACTACGCTACTTGGATTAGGAAGTATTCCGGGCAATCATGAGCTAAATTATGGCATGGGTGGAATGCACGGTGCAGTCGTAGCTAACAATGCTATCACGGAGTCAGATTTAATTATTAATATCGGTTCTCGATTTGATGATCGATTAACAGGTGATACATCACGATTTGCTCCGAAAGCAAAAATCATTCATATCGATATCGATCCAGCTGAAATTGGCAAAAACATTCGTACAGACATTCCAATTGTTGCTGATGCAAAAGAAGCATTGAAATCTTTATTGAAAAATGATTTTAAAGCGCCAGATACGGCAGGTTGGATTGACTATTTAAACAATATGAGAACAGAGTATCCATATTGGTATGTGGAAGATGAAAAAGAAATGTTACCACAGCAAGTAATCGAGATGATTCATACCATTACAAATGGTGATGCTATTGTTACGACAGATGTAGGGCAACACCAAATGTGGACTGCTCAATACTATCTTCAAAATCATAGCCATCAATGGGTGACATCTGGCGGCTTAGGAACGATGGGATTCGGTTTCCCAGCTGCTATTGGAGCTCAATTTGCCAAGCCGGATAAAAAAGTAATCTCCATCGTCGGAGATGCCGGTTTCCAAATGACAGCCCAAGAACTTGCATTATTAAAAGAATTCAACCTACCAGTAAAGGTAATTATCATAAACAATGCAGCGCTCGGCATGGTACGTCAATGGCAAGAATTATTCTATGAAAGCCGCTACTCACAAAGTTTAATGCCAGTTCAACCAGACTTTGTTAAACTAGCTGAAGCCTATGGACTAAAAGGATATTGCATTAGAAATATGGATGAAGCAGAAAAAATCTTAACTGAAGCGATTAATTCCGATGAACCGGTGGTTGTTGATTGCCGAGTAAAACAATTAGAAAATGTATATCCAATGGTGCCATCGGGTAAGGCGCTTCATGAAATGGTAGGGGTGAAAAGAATTTGAAACGAGTAATTACTGTAAATGTTATCAATCAAAGCGGCGTACTGAACCGCGTAACAGGATTGTTAATGAAAAGACAATTCAATATTGAATCCATTACAGTTGGTCATACAGAACAGCCAAATATCTCAAAAATGACGCTAGTAGTTAATATTGAAGATGATGTCAAACTGGAACAGCTCATTAAACAATTATCTAAACAAATCGATGTTTTAAAGGTGAATGACATTACTGACAAAGCGATTGTTCTACGCGAATTGGCACTTGTAAAAGTTGTTTCACCGCCGAATTTAAGGCTGGAAATGAATGCAATTGTTGAGCCATTTCGACCTCAAATTGTGGATACCTCTAAAAATGTAGTCACATATCAAGTGATTGGACATCCGGATAAAATCGATGCTTTTATCGAACTTGTTCGACCATATGGCATCAAAGAATTAACTCGAACAGGTGTTACTGCTACAGTACGAGAAGTACAACAAAACTTCTATGATCAACCAACCCTTTCACTTTTAAAATAAAGCGAATAAAGTGGTCTTAACGTCACAATGCAAAGTTAGTTTTCAGAACTATCTTTGACATTGAAATAATATAAATCTTTAGAAAATTAACAATTATTAGGGGGAAATTAAAATGACAAAAATGTACTATCATAACGAAATCGATGAAACAGTATTAAGAGAGAAAAAAATCGCAGTAATCGGATACGGTTCTCAAGGGCATGCACACGCTCAAAACTTAAAAGAATCTGGTTTTGATGTACGCGTAGGTATTCGCCCAGGTAAATCTGCAGAACAAGCAAAAGAAGATGGCTTAGCAGTAAAAACTGTTGCTGAGGCTTCAAAAGAAGCGGATGTCATCATGATTTTGCTTCCAGATGAAGTTCAAAAAGCAGTGTATGAAGCAGAAATTGCTCCAAACTTAGAGCCAGGAAATGCACTAGTATTTGCTCATGGATTTAATATTCACTACCAACAAATCGTACCTCCAGCTGATGTGGACGTATTCTTAGTGGCACCAAAAGGACCTGGTCACTTAGTTCGCCGTACTTACACTGAAGGTGCGGGTGTACCAGCATTAATTGGTGTATATCAAGATGCTACTGGCAATGCGAAAAATCTTGCTCTTGCTTGGGCAAAAGGAATTGGTTCTGCTCGTGCAGGCGTTCTTGAAACAACGTTCAAAGAAGAAACGGAAACTGACTTATTCGGTGAGCAAGCAGTACTTTGCGGTGGGGTAACTCACTTAATTAAAGCTGGTTTTGAGACATTAGTTGAAGCTGGATACCAACCAGAAAGTGCATATTTCGAATGTTTACATGAAATGAAACTAATCGTTGACTTGATTTACGAAGGTGGATTCTCTAACATGCGTTACTCAATTTCAGATACAGCTGAATGGGGTGACTATGTATCAGGTCCACGGGTAATTACCGAAGATGTAAAAGCTAACATGAAAAAAATACTTGAAGATATTCAAAGTGGTAAATTTGCAAAAGAATGGTTAGAAGAAAATGCAAATGGTCGTCCACAATACAACGAATACAAACAAAAAGAGAAAGAGCATCAAATTGAAAAAGTGGGCGCTGAGTTGCGTCAAATGATGCCTTTCATTAACGCTGGAAATCGAAAGGTAGTGATTAAATAGTGAGAAAGATTGATATTTTTGATACAACTTTACGCGATGGTGAACAATCACCTGGCATTAACTTAAATACCGCAGAAAAAATTGAAATTGCAAAACAATTAGAACGCCTTGGGGTAACGATTATAGAAGCAGGTTTTCCTGCTTCTAGCCCCGGTGACTTTGATGCAGTGAACAAAATCGCAAGCACTGTAAAAAACTCAATCGTCACAGGTTTAGCTCGCTGTGTACAACATGATATCGATCGTGCTTGGGAAGCATTGAAAGTTGCTGAACAGCCACATGTACACGTATTCTTAGCAACAAGTCCAATCCATATGGAATACAAATTGAAAAAAACACCTGATCAAGTCGTGGAACAGGCGGTAGAGGCAGTAAAATATGCGAAAAAATTCTTCCCACTTGTAGAATGGTCAGCAGAAGATGGTTTTCGCTCTGATCGTGAATTTTTAGTTCGCATTATAGAAAAAGTTATTGAAGCTGGCGCCACAACAATTAACATTCCCGATACAGTTGGCTATGCTACACCTCAAGAATATGGTGAATTATTCAGATATTTAAAAGAAAATGTTCGAGGTTCAGAGAGAGTAAAATTCTCAGCCCATTGTCATGATGACTTAGGAATGGCTGTTGCCAATTCATTAGCAGCAATGCAAAATGGTGCAGATCAAATCGAATGTACTATTAACGGAATTGGTGAACGTGCAGGAAATGCTTCTTTAGAAGAAATTGCGGTAGCCCTTCATATTCGAAATGATTATTATCAAGCTGAAACGGGCATCAATTTAAAAGAAATAAAAAGAACATCTCAATTAGTTAGTCGTTTAACAGGATTCTTAGTGCCTCCAAATAAAGCGGTTGTTGGTAAAAATGCCTTTGCCCATGAATCTGGAATTCATCAAGATGGCGTGTTAAAACATAAAGAAACGTATGAAATTATATCTCCTGAATTAGTTGGAGAAGGAGAAGTTCCACTTGTTCTCGGTAAACACTCTGGTCGCGCTGCATTCCGTGATCGAGCTGAAAAAATGGGCTTCGAATTATCGGATGAAAAATTAAATAAAGCTTTTGAAGAATTCAAAAAGCTTGCAGATCGCAAGAAAGAGATTACGGAAGAAGATTTAATTACATTACTAACTGAACAATCCGTTTCAATTGAAAATATCGCAAAATTTGAATTAAATAGCGTTCAAGTATCTTATGGTACAGATAATATTCCAACGGCAACTGCTTCTGTCACTACTCCTGAAGGGGAAACTAAGACACTTGCAGCAACAGGAGCCGGATCAGTTGAAGCGATATTTAATACGCTTGAACAATTAGTTGATACAAAAGTAAATGTATTGGATTTCCAAGTAAAATCTGTTAGCAAAGGACGAGATGCTTTAGCAGATGCCGTTGTTAAAATTCGTTATAATGACGTCACTACAACAGGTCGCGACTCAGCTCAAGACGTTCTTGAAGCAACTGCTAATGCATTTATTGACGCAATTAACAGACATATCATTCACGAAAACTTCGTAAAGAAACATGTAGCTCAAATATAAAATTATTAAATCTAGTAATGTATTAACATACATTTCGTACGCCATCAAATAACCAAAAATTTGATGGCGTTTGTTAAACATTGGGTTTTCCTTTACTCTTTAAATCTCTTTATAGAAAGGTGTTTTATAACATGGAAAAGAAAATTACGGTTCTTCCTGGTGATGGTATTGGTCCTGAAGTCGTTGCAGCAGCTGTTCGGGTACTTCAAGCTATCGGGAAAAGATATAAACATGACTTTCAATTAGCTTATGCATCAATCGGAGGATCTGCGATTGATCAATTTAACACTCCACTTCCAGAAGATACGATTGAACTTTGTAAACAAAGCGATGCTATTTTACTTGGTGCTGTAGGTGGTCCGAAATGGGATAACAATCCTCCTGAATTAAGACCAGAAAAAGGATTATTGCAAATTCGCAAAACCTTTGACTTATTTGCAAATTTGCGACCTGTAAAAGCTTTTCCAAGTTTACTTGATTCATCTCCTTTGAAAAGAGAAGTTGCAGATAATGTTGATTTATTGATTGTCCGTGAATTAACTGGGGGAATATACTTCGGAGAAAAGAAACGTACAGAATCAGAAGCAAGTGACTTAAGTATATATACTCGTAAAGAAATTGAACGAATTGTAGATAATGCATTTGAACTTGCAAAATTAAGACGAGGTAAACTTTGCTCGGTAGATAAAGCAAATGTTCTTGAAACATCACGTTTATGGCGTGAAGTGGTTGAGGAGAAAAAGCATCAATATCCAGAAGTTGAAGTGGAACATAACTTAGTAGACTCCGTTGCCATGAAGCTTATCACAAATCCAAGCCATTATGATGTCGTTGTTACGGATAATATGTTTGGAGATATTTTAAGCGATGAGGCATCTGTTATTACCGGATCATTAGGGGTGCTACCATCTGCATCCATCCGGGGAGATTCTTTTGGTCTATACGAGCCGGTTCACGGATCCGCTCCTGAAATCGCAGGTTTAGGTATTGCAAATCCAGCAGCAGCGATTCTTTCAGTGGCAATGATGCTTCAATATTCCTTTGGTTTAAAAGAAGAAGCTGCAGAGATTGAACGTGCAGTAAATGCTGTATTCGAAGATGGTTACTTCACAATGGATTTAGCGAAGGATAAAGAACATGCTTTAACAACTGATGAATGGACTGACAAAGTCATCGCTGAAATCGATACAAGTTTTGTAGCTGATAGTATCATGGAATCATATATTTAAAGGTTGGTGGTTAAGATGGCGAAAAATATTATTGAAAAAGTTTGGGAATCACATGTTGTACATCGAGAAGAAGGGAAACCAGATTTATTATATATCGATCTTCACTTAATACATGAAGTAACTTCTCCACAAGCCTTTGAAGGATTAAGACTTGCTGGTCGAAAAGTTCGTCGTCCAGATTTATGTTTTGCAACGATGGATCACAATGTCCCTACGAAAGATATTTATACAATCAATGACCCTATTGCGAAAAAACAAATTAACACATTAGCAAAAAACTGTGAAGAATTTGGAATTCAACTCGCTGATATCGGCCATCCAGATCAAGGAATTGTTCATGTAATCGGACCTGAACTAGGTTTGACACAACCAGGGAAAACAATCGTTTGCGGCGACTCCCATACTTCCACACATGGTGCGTTTGGCGCATTAGCATTTGGTATCGGTACTTCAGAAGTAGAACATGTTCTTTCAACTCAAACATTATGGCAAAATAAACCAAAAACTTTGGAAGTTCGTGTAAATGGAAAACTAGGTTTTGGTGTCACTGCAAAAGATATCATATTAGCCATTATTGCAAAATGGGGAGTTGGCTTAGGTACAGGTCATATTATTGAATTTACAGGGGAAGCCATCCGTAATCTTTCAATGGAAGAGCGCATGACAATCTGTAATATGTCCATTGAAGCTGGAGCAAAAGCAGGATTAATCTCACCTGACGAAAAAACGATTGAGTATTTACGTGGTCGTCGTTTTGCACCGAAAGAAGAATTTGAAAAAGCAGCTGAATACTGGTTAAGTTTAGCATCTGACCCAGGATGCACCTATGATAAAGTTCTTGAAATTGATGCAAGTAAAATCGAACCGGTTGTAACTTGGGGTACAAATCCATCGATGGGTACAGGTGTAACAAAAAATGTACCGACTGCAGATGATTACGAATCCGAAACAGATAAGCAAGCTTTAAGAAAAGCACTAGAATATATGGGATTAGAAGAAGGGCAACCAATTACATCCATTGAAATTCAGCACGTCTTTATCGGTTCTTGTACAAATTCCCGTTTATCAGATTTGCGCACAGCAGCGAGCATTGTAAAAGGGAAGAAAGTGGCACCGGGCGTTCGAGCAATCGTTGTTCCAGGTTCTCACTCAGTGAAAAAAGCTGCTGAAGCAGAAGGCTTAGATAAAATCTTTATTGAAGCTGGTTTTGAATGGCGCAATTCCGGATGTTCCGCTTGTCTTGGCATGAACGAAGACATCATTCCATCAGGAGAACGTTGTGCATCCACTTCCAACCGAAACTTTGAAGGGCGTCAAGGAGCTGGAGCACGTACGCACTTAGTCAGTCCAGCAATGGCAGCAGCTGCTGCAATCGAAGGTCGTTTCGTCGATGTCCGAGAATATTTGAAACAAAAACAAGAAGCATAGTTGAAAGGCGGGTTAAAAATGGAGCCAATTAATATCATCAAAAGTGTCATAGCACCATTGGATCGAAAAAATGTTGATACAGATCAAATCATTTCAAAGGAATTTTTAAAACGTATTGAACGTACTGGATTTGGTAAATATTTGTTTTACCATTGGCGTTACGACGAAAATGGAAATGAAATTTCAGACTTCGTATTAAATAAACCCGAATATAAAGAAGCAAAAATTCTAGTAGCACAGGATAACTTTGGTTGTGGTTCGTCCCGGGAACACGCACCATGGGCGATATTGGATTACGGATTTAGAGTGATTATCGCTCCAAGCTTTGCAGATATTTTCCATAACAACTGCTTCAAAAATGGAATTTTGCCTGTTAAATTAAAAGAAGTAGAAGTGGACGAAATATTGGAGAAAGGACTCCAAAAACCTTATATAGTGGAAGTAAATCTATCTGAACAAACTGTCACAGGGGAAGATGGAGCAGTTTACCACTTTAACATCGACCCATACTACAAAGAAATGTTGTTAAATGGTTGGGATGAAATTGCTTTAACATTTAAATATGAAGATAAAATTAAAGAATATGAAGAAAAACGAATTGTATTTAAATAAATTTATTAAAAAAGGGCGTCATTTCGGACGCTCTTTTTAATGTAATAAAATACGGTTGAGAATTGTTCTTAAAAAGCTCTAATAAATACACTATATATTCTCGTTTAAACCGTTTATATATTGTCATCAGTCTTTAATGCAGGAGTTTTATCTCGAAAATTTTTCTAATTAATTATATTGATTAATAAGGAAGTGGAAAGTTTTGTTGGCATCCAAAAAACTTCACTATTGGTGTAATTTAAAAAAATGATGCGGCTCCAAAAAAGAGACCGCATAAAACTTCATCTTGTGAATTTTTGTCTCAAATGAGAAAATTCATGAAAGTGCTACAATCGCTACAATATTACCAATGCATGGGAACCTAACTGTTTATAAGTACGGAAAAATGTTTTTTCATCAATTTTCTCGATACCTGTTAATGGATTCATAATCGTCACTTTTCCATTTTGATAACCAGTCAACACTACTGCATGTAAATTCTTATAAACCCCATGCTTTTGATTTGTTCCTTCAATTACCCAATGACTAAATTTGCGTGGTTCTTTCCAATCGATTGTTACCCATGTTAATACAGGAACACCAGATTTAACATAGTCAATTAGTTCTTGTTTCGTGGCATTCGTTATATCTAATGCTCGGAATTCCAAATTGTTTTCTGCTAATACTTTATTTGCAACATCTACCAATGGTGGAGCATATACATAATAACCGCCATCTTTTTCTTTCGGATCCCCAGCATAAGCTTTATTTGGATCTGGCCCATATGTGACGCCATTTTTTGTATATACTTTTGATTTAGGTAAATATTCATTCATTTGAAGCTTATCCATTTTGATGCCATAGTAATTTAAAATGGCAGTCAATGATGTAATTTCACAACCGTTTGGTAATTCAGGATTTTGCAGTACCACTGGCACCTTTAAACTGTCTTTAGGTGAAACATTGAACGTTTCAATTTGTATAATTGGTTTTGAAGGATTAAATACAATACTTTCTCGAGATTGCTCCATCCATTCTCCATGATCCGTAATGCGATAAATAACAATATCATAAAGTACTTCGGGAAATACTTGCTCAAAATGAACCATTCCGTTTTGGTCAACAATTCCTCGCTCAATCTCTTGCTTTGTTTCAAAATCAAATAATGCAACCCCTAATTTGGCCACGCTTTCTTTGCTAGAAAATTCCACCGTTTGAACCGTCAACACTTCTTGTGATTCCATAGAAAGCTGCATTGGGCTATATTGTTGATTGCTCGATAACTTTAATTCTTCACTCTCAATCATACTTCCACAACCAGTTAGTAATGCGATGGACATACCGAATAAAATTGCTGATTGATTTTTTATCTTCATGATGCCACCTCTAATGTAATTCTCAAAAAACGTTATCGCTTTTTTACTATTAATTCCTAAGCGTATTTTCCTACAAAACTTTATATTATTTTTACATTTATCAAAAAAAAAATACTAACATTTCTGTTTTTCCAAAAAACGAATAAGTTCAAATGACTAATTTGTAAAAAAACCGTGAGCATCTTTTCTTATTTTCACTTTAGATACAATTTCCAATAAAAGAAACCATATATAATTATACTATATAAAAGGATAAAGGATTGATTCGATGATTGGAAAAAATAGTTTTTTAACAAAAACCAATAACGGATTCACTGAGAAATTAAAAACACTTTCTTCAAAAGTAGAAAAAAATGCGTATATAAAATATACTTCCAATAAATTAAAACAACTGATTGAAGATGCTGAATCTCCATATATCGTATTATTTATTGGTAAGGAAAAAGCAGGAAAAACTTCACTAATCAATGCACTCATTGGTAGAAATATACTGCCTGAAGGAAACAGAACGCATGTAAATACTTTGATTCGGTACGGAAAAAAAGAAAGAATAAAGGCAATATTTGTAGATGGAACAATTGTTCATTTCGATATGAAACATTTACATCTATTCATTGATACAAATACACTTGTTGGGGATATTCTCCGAAAATATTTGAGTTATATAGAGATTTATATTGACTGTGAAATACTAAAGAACGTCATATTTATTGATTCGGCACCGTTGGAAGCAGGGCAAAAAGGGGATTTATATATATCTGAAACGCTTATACAGCGAGCAGACGATGTGTTTTGGGTATTGAATCATGACACAGTGTTATTACAAGAAGAATTAGATCAATTAAAGAAGATTCATCAAATGGGGAAAAAGCCATTTTTTATTTTGAACACTAGCAAATATGAAGACAAAATTATAGAAGATTTTATCGCATCTGAAAAAAAACGCTACGGTGATTTCGTCGAAGAATTTATTGGTGTTTCCATCCAACAAGCGATGGAGGCAAAAAAATCCCATAATATGCAGCTTTATATTGATAGCCATATTAACGTCTTGCATACTAAAATAAACCATTTATCGAAGCAAAACATAAAAAGGGCTAAAAACATTGCCTTTCGATTTAAACAGTGGATTGAATTATTCGAAAGGGAAGTAAAGTTAATACCGGAACGCGAACCTTATTTGTCCGCTGCAAATTATATGAAAAATCTAGCAACATTCAATAATACGATAGAACGTTCAAGCTATGAAAGAGATTTAAAAATCTTATCTGAATATGAAAAAGAATATGCTCATATTAGCCAAATATTTAAAAATATTCAAACGCTATACCAGTTACTACAAGTTCTTGAATTTGAAAAATATTTAAAAGACGACAGAGTTGATCTATTTGTTACACTTGCAATAAAGTATCATGAAAAAGTGCGAGAATATCGAAAACTTCATAGTGAATATATGCTGGAATATCAATATTTTGAAAAACAAGAAAAGAAGCTTTTACGTAAAAAGTTTGTAAAACCATTAATTCAAGACAATTCTAATGAAATCAATTTATTATTAAAGAAGGCAGAACATCTGAATCAATTACAGTGTAAGTGTAAAGATGCATATAATTCTATTAAAAGACTTGAACTTGATTTACTTAACGATTTATATAATACCCAAGATCATATTAATGATTTAACTCAACAACAACTTGAAAAAATAATGAATAAAGCTCATTTATTAAATAGCAACAGAAAAAAACAGCAGAGGAATATAGAAAAATATGTAAATAAATTAAATGAGTTTCAATGTATACGTGAAATACAAGAATTTCTTCAGCAAGAAATGAAACCATTATTAGAAAATGAATCTTTGCCATATTCACAAGAAGAACTTCATCATGTTTTATCAACAATCGATCATATTTCAAATGTTGATTTTTCAACCGAAGCATTATTATCTAATATTACGATTGACTCAATAGAACAGAATCTCACTATATCTGTAGATTTTGAAGAAAAATATTCATTTTATCCTTTAAATTTAACAGAATCAGATATAGTATCCGAAATTCCTCCAATTCCGATGGCAATCGATTTTCAACAGATTTTGAATTTCGATCATTAATCACAAAATTGTCGGCTGAAAAAGACGGTCCCTTTGTAACTGTGGCGCAACTTTAGTCCAATTTATTTGCGATGAGGATATTAGAAACTTGTTTCGACTACCGCAGAAGCAAAGATTTATGTTCATTAAGTAAAATGGTGTCTAGAAAGCTTTCGACTTTCTAGACACCATTTTTATTTCTTAGCTGAACCACTTTCAAATGTTACATTAGGATAATACATGTTTTTCACAAGCACATTAGGGCCTAAACATTTCACAGCTGGACAATGGCAATTTAATGATTTTGCTAAAGGTGTATCCAACCACTTATCAAAGATTTCTACTAATGAATCTGATTGAATATTTCCAAGAGGAGGAGTGTCACCAAAATCAGTGACAATAACGTCTCCTGTAAAGATATTGACGTTTAAACGAGAACGGCCATCCGGATCATTGCGCAACGTCACATTTTTTGCTTCTTTTAATCGTTTTAACAATGCTAAATCTTCTTCTTTCTTACTGCAATGATAAAACGGAAGTGTACCAAATAGCATCCACGTATTTTCATCTCGAATGTCGAGTAAATGGCGAATGGCATCGCGTGTTTCATCCAATGAAAGACTTGTTAATGACGAAGCGAAATCGGATGGGTACATTGGGTGTATTTCGTGCCTTTTACACTTCATTTCATGAACTACTTGATGATGAATCTGTTCAATGTATGGAACCGTTTTTTTGTTCAACATCGTTTCCGCCGAAACCATGACACCTTGTTCACTTAAAGCGCGAGCATTTTCAATCATACGTTCAAACAATTTCGCTCTCTGTTCATAAGTTGGTTTTCTATCCATCATCGCAAAGCCCGTTTCAACGAATTCATCAATCGTACTCCAATTGTGAGAAATATGGAGCACATCAATATAAGGCGCAATTTCCAAATATCTTTCTAAATCAAGGGTTAAATTCGAATTAATTTGCGTACGAATTCCTCGTTCATGGGCATATTGTAAAATTGGTTTCACATAATGTTGAATTGATTTTTTGCTAAGCATTGGCTCTCCGCCAGTTATACTCAAAGACCTTAATGTTGGAATTTCGTCCAATCGTTTTAACAGTAATTCAAGAGGTAGTGCATCTGGATCTTTTGTTTGTAAAGTGTATCCAACCGCACAATGAGCACAGCGCATATTGCATAAATAAGTTGTTGTAAACTCAATATTCGACAATACAAGTTTTCCGTATTGCATAACATCTAAATAACTTTCCCACGGATCATAATTTGGAGTAATTTTTTCTAAAGTAGTCATATCTTTCGAATCTCTTCCTTTCCAACTAACTATTTTCTCATAGTTTGCTAGTTTCGAAAACTAAAATTGCAGCAAATAGAACATTTTTCATAATATATCAGTAAACATTTAGCTAAACTACAACAAAAAATTCCATCAATAATCGGAATTATTGATGGAACTATTATTTTCGCTATAGTACACATCACCGTATTTATTTTCAACGATGGTTTTGACGATTTCAATTTTTGAATTGTTTAATGCTTGCACATTATAGCGATATTTGTCATTGCGAATAATGCTATTTTCTACATAGATTTTTGATTGATTTTGCGCATGTAAATCTGAATGCGCTCCATCTGTTAATTGCACACTCATGAGCTCTAATATGGATTCGTAATCAATCCAAATTTGAGCTTGTAAATGTTTCGAAATAAAACTTTCTTGAATATACACTTCACTGTGGTTTTGAATAAATAAAGCATTTCGTTTCCCTTGATAAATCTCAGAATTATTCAATATAACGGAACTATCATTGACAACAATTTGAGCTAAATCATGTTGGAAGATTTGACTATGATAGAAAAAGAAGTTTGAATCTTTCAAAACCTTTACTCCATAGGATTTTCCATTATATATTTGGCAATGTTCGAATTTTGCAGTGGAATGATCATTTATTTCAATTTGTACATTCATACTATTATGAAACTTCGTGTGAATTGCGTAAATCTCACAACGATGTAACAGAAATATACTTTTACCACGTTGAAAATCCGAATTGCTTAAATAAATTTTTACCTTTGATTTACATGCAATATGGGGCATTTGGTTGTAATAAAAGTTGCACCCGTCTACTTCCACCAATGAATTTGTCACTGCCAATATTCCGTTTCCGTTATTTTCTGAAATTTCACAGCGGTATACTCTCATGATTCCGCGATCAACATTAATAGCGGAATTGTTGTTTTGCGTAATTTGACATTGGAGGAGCATACACTCAGATTTTTTTTCTACATATATTCCAACGTGTCGGCCATTTACAATTAAACAATCTTTCATAGAACAAAACGACTTTTCGGTGATTGCCACTTGAGCGGATAAATGATCTTTAATAACCGTTTCATTACAATTGACTATAGATTCTTTACTTATTAATAATCCATTTTCATGTCCTGAATGAATTTCACAACGCTCAATTTGCATTTTAGATTTTTTTCTTGCTTGAACATTGATATTATGATGATTTGAAATCTCACAATGGGATAGTGTTCCATCACTATTTTGCAAGATGACACCGCATTCATTTCCATGTTGAATTGTGCATTGCTTTCCATTCAATACACTATTGTCAACAAAGAGTTGAGTAGCATTATGGGAGTAAAGAATGGTTGAATGTAAAAAAACATCTGAAGCTTCTTCGACTACAATTCCAAATCCTTCACCACGTTCAATTGAACTATTAAAATCCATGTATGTTGATCTTTCCACTGAAATTTGTCTTTCTGCGTGATGGTGCAAATGGCATTTCTTTGTTTGCATAAAAGATTGATCTGTGATCCAAAATCCTTTCAAAGCATTTGAACATTCACATGATTCTAAAAAAGCTTTTGAGTTTTTTGCAAAAAGCTGCATTTTTCCATTATGATGAAACTTGCAGTTGATAAATACACCATTACTATTATTTAGGAGTGCGATTCCTACTTCTTTTGCTTTTCTAAAATTGCTATTAACACCTTTTAAATATCCTCCGTTTACTGTAATGAGTACATCCACATTTCCTTCGATGATGCAGTGTTCAAAAATCGCTTCACCCTCAACATATAATTGGGCAGTCGGTGAAACTTTCATTTTTTTAAACGTAATACGAACGTTCTTGGGAATGATAAACATTCCTTCAATAACGGTTTGACCATTCCCATCACCAATGAGTGTCATATCTTTTTCAAATTGAATTGATTCTTTATATTTTTTAGGTAACAGCTGTACTGCTTCACCGTTACTCGCTTTAGCTAATGCACCTTTTAGTGTTTTATATTTTGAAAACATCAAATTGTAAAACAAACGAATTACCATTTAACCCCTCCTAAAAACTTACATATAACTATTCTCACTAAAAAATTGGAATTCTAATCCTTTTTTAATGAAACTAAGTAAAAAAATGATGTCGTTATAAGGGGTCTTCGTTAAAATGGTATAAGGATTTAATTCCTTCTTCAGTAAGGACAGAGGAGTAAAGTGGTCATTTCCTTGAATAAGTGTATAAAAGCCATTTGGGGTTGTGGTGAGAAGTATTGAAATTTAAGTCATAATGGTGAGTACGCTTCATTTTATGAAATGTTAAATTTTTATATTAAAGGTTTTCTCAAATAAGGACGCAATGAAAATTAAAGAAGGGAAGAAAATACATGAGAAGCAGGTTTACAAGGGCGGTATTATTTGCAGCATTAATCATAATTCTGGCCTTTTTGTTCCAACAGATTACAATTCAATTTTCAGGTGAAGGGTTTGACACGCCGCAAGAAGCATTGCCAAAAGATGCAGAGTATGAGTGGATTGAAGGGCCGAAAACAGAAAAAGAACATCGATATTTCTTTTTGTCCAATGGAAACTATTTTGGTACGGGTGTAGTAAAGAAAAATTTGAAAGGATGGTCAAGCGGTAACGGTGTATACGCAAAGCTGCCAAAGCGTTTAAATGAAAATGAAATCACTTCCGCTCATTCTGATGGAAAAATTCTATATGGATTAATAAATAAAGAAGGACAAGTAGAAGTGATCGTAAATGGTGAAAAAGCAACATTGCTCAATCTTTCAACATTACCAAAAGAAACAATTGATTTATATAAGGTAAATGATTATTTCATTTGGTATGTTGATTTGGAAAAACTCCAAGATTCCGAACATTTTCATATAGTAGTCAAAAATGATAAAGATGAAATCTTAAGTGAATTATCAATATAATAACTGACTAGAAATAGGGAATAATTAATAGAAAATCTCTCTTTAATTTTTTTATTGTTAAGTATAAACTATAATTAGCATTATCCAAAATATTCATAGAATTCATGAATGTAGCATTTTTATACACATCGTTGAATTCTTGAATCTTTTGGAATAAAATTTAATTGCCCAAATGGGTCATAAAAATCTCTAATGACAAAACATAATTTTAATGTAATTTACTTATGAAGATAAGTGAGTTATGATTGGTCATGGAGAAAAGAACTAGCAAGCCTTTTCAAAATTTATATAGGGGGATTACATATGACAAAGAGCAACTTACACAACAGTCGTGCTTCTTTTGAGTTAAATGGTAAAACGTATTATTATTACCGTTTAGCTGCTTTAGAAGAAGCAGGCATTGCAAAAGTTTCACGCCTACCTTATTCAATCAAAGTATTATTAGAATCTGTTCTACGTCAATATGATGACTATGTAATCAAAGAAGAACACGTAAATAATCTTGCAAAATGGGCAGAAGGTGCAGATCCAGAAGGAGAAGTACCATTCAAACCTTCTCGCGTAGTTCTACAAGACTTCACTGGAGTACCAGTAGTAGTAGACTTAGCTTCTTTACGTTCTGCTATGAAAGAATTAGGTGGAGACCCATCAAAAATCAATCCAGAAATTCCTGTTGACCTTGTAATTGACCACTCTGTACAAGTTGACAAATACGGTTCTCCAACTGCTTTACAAGCAAACATGGATTTAGAATTTGAACGCAATGCTGAACGTTACAAATTCTTAAAATGGGCTCAAACTGCATTCGATAACTTCCGTGCTGTACCACCTGCAACTGGTATCGTACACCAAGTAAACTTAGAGTATTTAGCACCAGTTATTCACGTTAAAGAAAATGAAGATGGCACATTCGAAGCATTCCCAGATTCAGTAGTTGGTACTGACTCCCACACTACAATGATTAACGGTCTTGGCGTTCTTGGTTGGGGTGTTGGTGGTATCGAAGCTGAAGCTGGTATGCTTGGTCAACCATCTTACTTCACAATTCCAGAAGTTATCGGTGTTAAATTAACTGGTAAACTTCCAAACGGTGCTACTGCAACGGACTTAGCATTAAAAGTAACTCAAGTATTACGTAAACGCGGTGTAGTTGGTAAATTCGTTGAGTTCTTCGGTCCAGGTGTAGCTACATTGCCACTTGCAGACCGTGCAACAATTTCTAACATGGCTCCAGAATATGGTGCAACTTGCGGTTTCTTCGCAATTGACAATGAATCACTAAACTACATGCGTTTAACTGGACGCGATGAAGAACACGTTCAAGTTGTTGAAAAATACTTAAAAGAAAATGATATGTTCTTTGATCCAAACTTCGATCCAGTTTACACAGACGTATTAGAAATCAAATTAGACGAAATCGAACCAAACCTTTCTGGTCCAAAACGTCCACAAGACTTAATCCCGCTTTCTGAAATGAAAAAACGTTATCGTGAAGCGGTTGTAGCTCCAATGGGCGTACAAGGTTTCGGCTTAACAGAAGATGAATTTGCTAAAACTTCAACAATTAAATTTGAAGATGGCGAAGAATTAGAAATGCCTACAGGTGCTGTAGCAATTGCTGCCATCACATCTTGTACAAATACATCAAACCCTTACGTATTAATCGCTGCAGGTCTTGTTGCGAAAAAAGCGGTTGAACTTGGTATTAAACCACCAAGATGGGTAAAAACATCTTTAGCACCTGGTTCTAAAGTTGTAACAGGTTACTTAAAAGATTCTGGTTTACAAGATTACCTTGACCAAATCGGATTCAACACTGTAGGTTACGGATGTACAACATGTATCGGTAACTCTGGTCCATTACTTCCAGAAATCGAAGAAGCAATTAAATCAAAAGACTTATTTGTAACATCTGTTCTTTCTGGTAACCGTAACTTCGAAGGTCGTGTTCATCCATTAGTAAAAGCTAACTACTTAGCATCACCACCACTTGTTGTTGCTTATGCTTTAGCTGGTACTGTAGATATCGACCTACAAAAAGATCCAATTGCGAAAGACAAAGATGGTAAAGATGTTTACTTCAACGACATCTGGCCATCATCTGAAGAAGTATACGGCATCTTAAATAAAGTCGTTACACCTGAATTATTCAAGAAAGAATACGAAACAGTATTCACTGCAAACGAAAAATGGAATGCAATTGAAACATCAACTGAGTCTCTATACACATTTGATGAAAATTCAACTTATATCCAAAACCCACCATTCTTCCAAGGTTTATCTAAAGAACCAGCTCCAATTCAAGAGCTTAAAGGCTTACGCGTAATTGCGAAGTTTGGTGACTCTATTACAACTGACCACATTTCACCAGCTGGTGCAATTGGTAAAGATACACCTGCAGGTAAATACTTACAAGAAAAAGGTGTAGCAATTCGTGACTTCAACTCTTACGGTTCACGCCGTGGTAACCATGAAGTCATGATGCGTGGTACATTTGCAAACATTCGTATCCGCAACCAAGTAGCACCTGGTACAGAAGGTGGATTCACAACTTACTGGCCAACAGGCGAAGTTGAATACATTTATGATGCAGCAATGAAATATCAAGAACAAGGTACTGGCTTAGTAGTTCTTGCTGGCAACGATTACGGTATGGGATCTAGCCGTGACTGGGCTGCAAAAGGTACTTACTTATTAGGTATCAAAACAGTTATCGCACAAAGCTATGAACGTATCCACCGTTCTAACCTAGTAATGATGGGTGTATTACCACTTCAATTCATGCCAGGTGAAAACGCAGATACTCTTGGCTTAACAGGTAGAGAAGAGATCTCTGTAAATATCACTGACGATGTAAAACCTCGTCAAATTTTAACAGTAACTGCTAAATCTGAAGACGGAACAGTGAAAGAATTCCAAGCTTTAGCTCGTTTCGACTCAGAAGTAGAAGTAGACTACTACCGTCATGGCGGTATCCTACAGATGGTATTAAGAAATAAATTGGCTGGTAAATAATTTCTAGCTTAGTAAGCAGGTTGACTTGTTCAACCTGCTTTTTTAATTGACTGTTGGAGAAAGATGCTTTGGCAAATATGTTGTTAAATTCGACTATTATCGCGAAACGTTTGACTATTAATTACTTCACTTTGACTAATATCTTAACTTTCAGCATTTAATTTCAATTAATTGGCTATTAAGTTCATCATGTTGACTATTATTTATAGCAGTTTGACTATTATGAGATTGATTTTGACTATTATCCAATATTTCTGAAACTGTTTTTTTACAGTTGGCAATTATGTTCACAGTTTTGACTATTATCTTTCGTAGAGTGACTATTATGGAGCAAAGGTTGACTAATATCTTAACTCAGAAATAGAAGTAGATAAGTAGGAAAATCACGTCTAAAAAGAGAAGGGGAGGGGTTTTTCAACAAAAAATCATCCAACTACTTCATCGTAGTTGGATGATTAGAGATTAAAAATTTGGTTATCGTAGAATTATAATAGTTCTTTTCTTAAATCTTCTGGAGATTTAGGAGATAGTAAGCCAAATGGAATATCAAACACTGTTTTAGCACCTTTATCTCCATTTTGACTTAATCGATATGCAGCACGTGCATAAGCTACCAGAGCGCTAGAAGTAAACATCGGATTGCTTTCAAGATTCAAACTAAATTCAATAATTTGTTTATGACCTTCGTCGCTTTTACCGCTTCGAATAACAAATCCACCATGAGGCATTCCGCTATGATTCTGCTTTAATTCTTCTTCAGAAATAAAGTGTACAGTTGTATCATATTCATCAAAATAATTTGGCATTGTTTTGATTTCATGCTCTACTTTTGCAGGATCTGCTCCTTCTTCTAATACGACAAAACATTCTCGAGCATGTTTTTCACGTGTTGAAAGTTCAGGATTTTCACCACTGCGCACACGATTTACCGCTTCATCAATAGGAATTGTATATTGTACAGCATTTTTTACACCTTGAATTCGGCGGATTGCATCAGAATGCCCTTGGCTTACACCTTTTCCCCAGAACGTATATGTATTTCCTACAGGTAATACAACTTCACCGAGAAGGCGATTTAAAGAGAATAATCCTGGGTCCCAACCAACTGAAATAATTGCAACTTTTCCGGATTGTTCAGCTGCAGCATTGACAGCATCAAAATAATCAGGAATACGTGCGTGTGTGTCAAAACTATCAATTGTATTAAAATATTGAGCAAAATATGGTCCCTGTTCTGGCAAATCTGTTGCAGAACCACCACATAATATCATCACATCGATTTCATCTTTATAAGATTGTGCATCGTCCACATGAAGAACTTTCACATTTGATTTAACAGCCACTGTTTTTGGATCTCGGCGCGTAAACACCGCCACTAATTCCATATCTGGATTTTGTTGAATCGCCGCTTCTACTCCCCGACCTAAATTTCCGTAACCAACAATCCCAATTCTAATTTTACTCATAACTTCTCCTACCTCCTAAAACAACAAAAAATATATTTTTTATATTACCTCTTTGAACATCATTGTACAATAAATTTTTATACAATTCTTTGCATGAATAATAATCTTATCATTATTGTAATAAAACTATTAAGAAATAATCATTAGGTTTATATAATATTATTATGTATACTAAAATGTAATTATAAAATTAAAATATGTATTTAGTTTGTTCACAATCATGATTTTGATATACTGGTAGTGTATGACATCAATAGATGTAAATAGGAGGATTTAAAATGAAAAAACTTTCAGCCATTGTACTTGCATTTACATTAGTTTTCTCTAATGTTGGTACAGTTGTATTTCACGATAGTGGGGACATCACTGTTGAAGCCAAATCTTACAAATCAGGTAAAAAAGGTTTTAGCGGCAATAATGGTGCAACAAAAAACCGCATGACAAATGATGATGCTAGTACAAATGGTAGCGTTAACAAAGCAACAACAAATAAAAACGACAATAATACAGCTTCTTCCACGAAAAAGGGTGGTTTTTCTTCCGGTGGATTAATGAAAGGTCTTATGATCGGTGGACTTGCTGGATCATTGTTTGGAAGCCTATTTGCTGACATGGGATTACTAGGAAATCTCTTAGGCTTAGTTATTAATCTCGGTGCCATTTTATTGATTGCATATTTAATCATTAAAATTTATTTCATGATTAAACGAAAAAGTGAAAAAGAGGTTACGGAAAATTGGAGAAGATAACGTTATCTGAACAAGAGATCATTGATGCCGTTTGTCTATTCCACGCTAAATTTAAACATGTCAATCCAGAAGATGTGGAAGTAGAGTTGATGTATGATGATGCTAGTGGTTTTACAGCTGAAGCGTATGTAAACGGCGAAATGGAACCTTATAACACTGTTAATTTCATTACAGCAATTCGACTTTACATTGAGGAACAATTGCATCGAGATGCAATGGCAGCCCGAATTGTTTTAGATCTTCACGATGAAGAAGGAATTATTGCAAATATTGATTGGATCGAGTAGGAGGGAGCGATTAACTCCCGTCCTCTCACACCACCGTACGTACGGTTCCGTATACGGCGGTTCAATTAAGATGATTGACGCAAGTCTTTATAACTTCCGTGAATAGCTGTTCTCTTTATGCCAGTGGTCACTCCACCCTCCAAGAGGTCTCCCACGGGATTCACCGCTTCCTTCCTCAAGTGAGGTACTACGTTTTCTGTGTTCATCATGACTCACTGAATGCCAAGGGCTATTCTCTCTTAATTGTTCGGTCCTTCTTAGTAGTTCTAAACCAACTAATACTATGACCTCTGCTGACTTCTGACGGTTCAGCTACTTATCACTAAGTAGGTTATGAAGCGTACTTCACATATCCGCCAGACCTCCCCGGGTAAGAATGTAATCTTTCCTTCCATCTATCTGCTTCATTTACTCTGTACCACCTTTGGCAGAAAGGACTTTGTTTTGTTTAGCAAACTCATCCAATGATACCTAGCCTTATATGAAGTTCGTGTTCCTCAGACCGGAAGTTTGCCGCTCGCTTCCTTCAGATTCCGCGTCACCACGGACACCCTTGCGTTAAGCTAACTGTTACTTCTGCCTTCACAGTTCGGGACTTACACCCTATAGATTACACCCATGCCAGGCGCACTAAAGAAGAAGGCGTCTTGAGAGATTTTTCAAGACGCCTTCTTTTCATAAGTCGCTTTCTCCATTACTCCAAATATATTGGAATGCAAATTGACTTATAAGCAGTAAGCCTGTCCAAAAGTACAATTGTCGGACAGGCCCTTTCAATTTCATGTCGCCAACTAAAAATCCGTATTTTATTAATTTTCATAAAAATCAACTATTTTGTTTTCATTTGTTTTATGTTATGTTCAAAAAGAGATTTGAAATGAAAGTGGGATTCATATGACAATGGATGCTAGAAAAGTGTATAACGGAATTGTTTTACTAACAGGATATCTCCAACGATTATATGTATTTGAAAATATTCACCATGAATTAAACCTTCCTCATGATTCAGAACGAATTCAAAAGGTGAAGGAATTATTTGATGATACCCTTGCAATGTTACCTATTTTTGAACAAGCAAAAGAACTCGCTCCAACCCAAGTTAATAAGTTAAAATCTGTAACTAATGAAGTAGAGAGTTTAATGGCAAGTTATTTTAAAGATGAACCTGTCTCATTTCAAGAAAAGTTGGCTTATGTTGGGTCAAGCCTTTATGCTGAACAACATGTAAATTTAGGAATCATCCGCCTTGGTAAAGTATTTCAGGTGGAAGTGAATAGAGATTTCGAAATGCGTACGAAGTTTTATGAAGAGCGAACTAAATTCATTGATACGATTGTTTCTTTAATTAAGAAAAATCAACAAATTGAAGATAAAGCGATGGAAATCATTGAATCTTGGTATACAAATGTCAAAAACAATAAAGAAAATATTCTCAATGATCTCAAATTGATCAATACATTAATTGGTTTTTAAGACAAAAACTGATGGAAGGATATAGTCCATTCACATCAGTTTTTTCATTTTAATATAATATTTAATTATCCAGAGGCTGCCAATATATCGCATTAGAAGCTTTATATTCATCGTATCTCACTATCCAATTTTTGTAGAGTAGGCAAATCGTATAAGTATCAGTATTATTTCCAAAAAACTCCCCAAATATAGATGGAAAAAATTGATATATCTCGCATCTCTCATTTGCACGATTATTTCATTGAGGTATACTGTTTTAGAGGTGATATCATGTTTTTCAGCGAAAAAGAAGTAGAAATCCGCTATGCGGACACCGATCAAATGGGGGTTGTCTACCATGCAAACTACCTTATTTGGATGGAAATGGGCAGAACCCAACTCATTCGTGATTTAGGGTTTAACTACGCAAAATTAGAAGAAATGGGTTATGTTTCGCCAGTCATCGATTTATCCATCCAGTATAAAAAATCAATGAGATATGGACAAATTGCTAAAGTACGTACATGGGTAGAACAACATGACAAATTGCGGACTACATATGGTTATGAAATTTTACACGAAGATGGTTCTGTTGCCGCAAGTGGCACGACTGTAAATATCTTAGTAAAAAAAGACGATTTCAAACCTGTTCCACTTCGAAAAGTTGATCCTGAATGGGATTCAAAATATAACGAAATTGCTCGAACAAAAAAAGAAAAAACTTCTTAATAAAATGAATGACTAGTTTTATGGCTAGTCATTTTCCTTTTTAACGATAATTCTATATTGGATGAATCATTTTTGATATAATGACGATTGTGAGTAAAAAGGAGGGATGTTCATGGTGCAAACTGTAGAATTAACAAAATGTTTTATCGTCTTAACAAACACAGCCCGAGAAGCGATTAAGGAACATTTTACCGATGAACATGCCTTTTTTAGTTTACAATCATCATTTTTTGTTTTTTTAGAAAAACAATCGATAGAAGAAACATCCCTATCCCTTACGATTTATTTTGACAATCGTCGAAATGAAAAATTATCGAAAAAAATGAACGAACGCGTCGTGATTTTAGACTGTGTATTTGATATAAAAAATGGCCTTATAGCGAAAAGTTTCCGAACAAAGGGTAAACATACACCCGTTGATACAAACAGACGAAAGGGCATGCGAATCCATTTCGTCCCTTCTAGAATCAATGGCCATTCTTACTCAGAGCACTTTATAAAAACCATCGCTCAATTACCTGTAGCACAAGAAAAATACGACTATGTAAATAAACGGATTTCAAGCTGGGAAGGTTATTTAAAAGTTTTATATAAAAATGCCAACATCGATGACATCGAGGCAAATATCCAATCCATTTCTTACAGTTCAGACTTTTCAACGGTTTCATTAAAGGTACGTGGTATTCACGATAAAGAGTGGAAATCGTTAAAAGGGATGAACGCTTATGTTCATGGCATAAAAAATGAAATTGGGGAAATTGTCAAAACAAATATTCAACATCAAACCATCGAAATTGAATTAGCTCCTCAAATAAGTAAATTAGCAAAAGAAAATGTTTTTGATTTTCATACGGATTCCATCACCTTTAGCAATGCCTCGACAAAATCTCAGTTAAATCGTCTTTTAAAAGGCTTCGATCGACTAAAAGAAGGACTTGCCGCAAATCCTAATCTAGAAAACTTTTTATTTGAAGATGTTCCAAACGTAGCACAACGCAATAACCATCTTGATATTGAATTCCATAACAATTTAAACAAATATCAAAGAGAAGCGGTAAGGGGTGCGCTAGAAGCTGAAGATTTATTTGTCATTCAAGGCCCGCCTGGCACAGGTAAAACAACCGTTATTTCTGAAATTTGTTATCAAAACGTCAAAATGGGGCTAAGAACGCTTATTGCCTCCCAATCAAATTTAGCTGTTGATAATGCCCTTGGAAGACTACTAGCAAATAAAGATATTCGAATTTTACGATACGGTCGTACAGAAAGCATTGAAGAAGAAGGCAAAAAATTTATTGAGGAAAATGTTGCAGAATATTGGAAAACACAAACCTTTGATGCCATTTCGAAGGAAATTAACCAACATGAGCATAAAGAAGAATTATTACAAAAAGAAATAGAGGATTACAAAACGCAAATTGAACAGCTAACAGAAAAAGTAGCTCAACTTGAACGTGATATTTTGCGAAAAAAGGAAGCCGAGAAAGAATTAAAAGGTATATTTGAGTCGATTGCTGAGCTAAAGAAACAAATTATCTCTAATAATAAAGAAAAAGAAAAAACCGAAAAATCAATCGAAACATTGCAAAACTCTTTAAACGAACGGACAGAAAAGCTCAGAGAAATCGAAGAAACGATAGCAAGCAAAGGTCTTAATCAAATTCAGCAAGAAATTAAAGACGCACAAAAACACATTCGAGAAAGTGAAAACTTAATCCACTATGTTCATGTGGAACAAAAATTGAATGAAGCACAAGCTGAATGGCAACGAGTAGTAGATGAAATCACAATATTGAAAAGAAAACAAGAGGAATTCAGCGATACGTTTAACCAATTGCAATCTTATAAAAAATTAGAAGAAGTAGAAGGATTTATTGAAACTCATGGAATCAAAAGAGGGTTTGTCATTAATCAGTTGCTGCTTGATATGGACAAAATTTATCAACAAATATTGAAATTAAAACCCGCGAAGCAAATTTCTGAACGGATTGAAAAAGCCATTGAATACAATGAAAAAACATTAAAAATTCAAATAGAGCCCGTTCAGCTGCCGCCAAATCATCAATATTCTTTACATGAAGTGAATGAGTTTCTAGATAAATTAGCGCTTGCTTTTAAACAACAAAAAATCAATCGCCAAAATGGAATTCCTTCTATACGCGGCCTATATATCAGATGGCTTTATGTCAATGAGCTATTATTGCAATTCAAAGGATTAGCAGAAGAATCGAAAAGCGTTTTTGAAAAATTAAAAATGGAAGTTGCGGAACAATATTCACTACAATTAGGGCTTAGCGAACAACATATTCAATCGTTAAGCCAAAAAGAGATGCAACTGCAACAATTGATTCAACAATATCATCAAGAACTAAAGAATTTCCAAATAGAAAACACAGATTTCATACCATCTATTGACGAGTTACAAGTTATCATCGACGCATTAAATGAAAAGATTTCTTCACTAACTGAACAACAAGCCAATTATCAAACATATGAACATGAAAAAGCTCAAATCAATCAAGAGATTGCCACAATTGAAAAAGAACTTTCCAATGGTGGAGAATTATTATCGACCATACATAAAGAATTAAAAGAATTACATCGACAAGGCATTGTTTTAGAGAAAAAAGCTGAACAGTTGCAACAACTCATAAAACAAAATCCTGAGTTCGAACTGGAACAAACGAAAGAAAAAATTAAGGATTTCCAATTAAAAATTGAAAAATTACATCAACAAATTGAACTGTTGCCAATCACAAAGGAAATTCAAAAAGAATGGTTTTCATTACTAAATAATTCTACTGAACACGATTTAGATGAAATCCGAAAACTATATGTGAAACATGCAAATGTGATTGGTACAACTTGTGTTGCTTCCGCAAATAAAGATTTTATGGACAATTATCCTATTTTTGATGTCGTCATTATTGATGAAGTATCAAAAGCAACACCGCCTGAATTATTACTTCCAATGTTAAAAGGGAAAAAAATTATTCTTGTCGGTGACCACCATCAGTTGCCACCATTAATCGGTGACGATACATTTGAAGAAACATTGGAAGTAGTTATGAAAGAAAGCGACACTTTTGAAGAAAAAAGGGAACTCGAGAAGCTTTTGGAAGAATCATTATTTGAACGCCTATATAAAAATTTACCTAGCACAAATAAGAAAATGCTAGGAATTCAATACAGAATGCATGAAAAGATTATGCAAACCATCACTCCATTTTATAGGACCGGCAACGAGTCCTTACATTGTGGTTTAGATAATTCTGATGAAGCAAGAGATCATAAATTAAATGGAAATTATGTAAAACGCCATGAACATTTATTATGGTTCGATCTACCAAACGAGCCACATTACTTTGAAGAAAGAATGAAGGAAGGCGCTAGTTTATTTAACTCTTCCGAACTAGAAACAATACGGAAACTATTAATCGATTTAAACGAAGCAACTGCAAAATCAAAAGAACAAGGCTTACTTGAAAATGATGCTTTAAAATCCGTTGGTGTGATTAGTTTCTATCGAGAGCAAGTAAATCGAGTTAATTTGTTAATAGAAGAGTTGAATTTGTCCCATTTACATATTCGGACAGGCTCTGTCGATAAATTCCAGGGTATGGAAATGGACGTTATACTACTAAGTATGGTTCGAAACAATCCACATGGAGAAATCGGTTTTGCAAAAGATTACCGCCGGTTAAACGTTGCATTATCGAGAGCAAGAGAATTACTGATGATTATTGGCAGCTCAGAAATGTTCATGAATCGACCAAAAGCAAAGAACACTAAAGAAATGTATCAATATCTATATGAAGTAGTGGAAAAACAACAAGGTATTCGAAAAATAACAAAGGAGACGTTCTTAACATAAACATGGAACTCCATCAAATACAGCAACAATTAATAAAAAAGCTTGAAAAAGAAAAATCTGGTTTAATCATTCATACCGATATTTGGTGTATTCCGATGCATACGTATGAAATCACTTATCAGCCAGTTCGAAAGAGGACGATGGATATATTAATGAAAATCTTACTTTTCTCTTGCCAAAAATCAACTTTCGAAAGGGCTGAACAGCTCAGTGAAATTTTACTGGTAGAGCCACTATTTATAGAAGATTTATTACGGAAAATGCAAAAAAATGGGTTGTTGATACGGGAAAATAACTATTATCAACTTACCGAAAAAGGAATGAAACAATTTTCTCTAGGAGTATTTGAAGAGGAATTAGAACCCGTAGCAATAGAGCTACTATATAGCCCTGTACATCATCAAATCGTAGAAGGCGATATTGAGGAAGTATTAGACTTTGATGATTTTCCGGAACAAATCTATCGTTATATACGTAATGAAGAGGGGCCAGTAAGTGCACCTTTTATGATGAAAGCAATACAAAACATGCAAGCGACGGAACTGGAAGAAGATCATCAAGAAATCAAATCCATACTATCAATGGAAAATACTCAAGTAAATGATGTCCCTTGTATCGAATTCATTATTTGGAACGCTGAAAACAAGGAATTATTTATCCGCGTATGGAATACATTATTTAATAGTTGGGATCAACAATTAGAACAAGAATTGAATGAGAAAGAGAGCTCGGAATGGCTAACAAAAATGCAGAGTAAAATAAAATAACCTAATATTGCAAATCCCTATTAAATGTGTTAGGATTATCTTAATTTTATAAGGATTCAAAACTTTCTTATCAAGAGAAGCGGAGGGACTTGGCCCAATGAAGCTTCAGCAACCTCTAACGATTGTTAGAAAGGTGCTAATTCCAGCAAGGCTATGCCTTGGGAGATAAGAGAGTGCGTACATGAAATGTTTGTACCCTCTCATTTCCTATGCTGGAATGAGAGGGTTTTTTAATAATTAAATGTAGAATTGGGGGACATGAGAAATGCCAATTAATATTCCGAAGAATTTACCAGCTGGAGAAATTTTAAGAAATGAAAAGATTTTCGTCATGGAAGAAGACCGTGCGTTATCACAGGAAATCCGACCATTAAATATTTTGGTTTTTAACTTGATGCCTGAAAAAGAAAAAGCAGAATTACAATTATTGCGTTTACTCGGTAACACTCCTTTACAAACAAATGTAACATTTTTAAATACAGCTTCATATGAGCCAAAAAATGTGTCAAAAAGCCATTTAGAGATGTTTTATAAAACTTTTGATGAAATCAAGCATCGCCGTTTTGATGGAATGGTCATTACCGGGGCACCAGTAGAACGGTTGGAATTTGAAGAAGTTAATTATTGGAAAGAATTAACTGAAATTTTAGACTGGGCACAAGACAATGTGACATCGATAATTTATATATGTTGGGCGGCACAAGCAGCACTATATTATCACTTCGGAATAGGGAAATTTGAGTTGCCGAAAAAATGTTCTGGTATCTATTCACACACTATAACAGACTTAACAAACGATTTAGTTCGTGGTTTCAATGATGAATTTGTGGCACCTCATTCTCGATACACGTCAGTTTCCTTAGAGGAAGTGCAACAACATCCTGATTTACAATTGTTGAGCTATTCTGAAGAAGTAGGACCTTTTATCATTCAATCAAAAGATAATAAACACATTATGATTACAGGACACTTGGAATATGATGCAACAACCCTTGCCGAAGAATATGAGCGTGATGTAAAGAAAGGATTACCAATAGACATTCCAGCAAACTATTTTCCTAACAATGACCCAACAAAAAAACCAAAAAATAGTTGGAGAGCACATGCCCACCTATTATTCTATAACTGGTTGAACTACTATGTTTACCAAGAAACACCTTACGACTGGCATTTTGTCGATGGTTACGAACCAATTGATTATCATATTTAATGAAAACTGTAAAAATTCTTCTTCCACGGAAGAATTTTTACAGTTTTTTTATTAATAAAACAATTCATACATATGAATGACAATAGCGAGTGCAAAATGAAGTTCTTGAACAAATAAAGAATTCATAATTGGAAATACTCAATAATATGTAAAGGGGGTAATGAAATGTCCGAACAGCTACATTATGGTGATGATTATAAATTTATTCCCGTCACTTCTATATTAAGTGGGGTAGGGCTAAACATTACAGAGGATTTATATCATTTTACAATCCAAGTAGTCAATGTTTGCTTTATTGGTGATCCAGATAAAGACAATCAATGGGTTTTAGTTGATGCGGGAATGCCGAAATCAGCTAATGCAATCATTGAAGAAGCTGAGCAGCGTTTCGGTCAAAATGCCCGCCCAAAAGCGATTCTTTTAACCCATGGACATTTTGATCATGTTGGCGCAATTGTTGATTTAGTAAAACATTGGAATGTCCCAGTATATGCCCATGAAGAAGAAATCCCATTTTTAATAGGAGAACAAAGCTATCCAAATCCAGATCCTACGGTAGATCGTGGACTCGTTGCGAGAATGTCACCATACTTTCCTAAACAGCCAATACAGTTAGATTCTTTTGTTCATGCACTGCCGAAAAATGGAACAATCCCGATGTTACCTGAATGGAAGTGGATTCCAACACCGGGACATTCACCAGGTCATATCTCTCTTTTTCGTGAACGCGACCGTGCGCTAATTGCTGGTGATGCGTTCGTTACGGTGAAACAAGAGTCTTTGTTTAAAGTTTTTGTACAAGAAAAGGAAATCTCTGGCCCACCTAAATATTTTACAACGAATTGGAAATTAGCAAGAGAAAGCGTTACAAAACTCGCTTATCTTCGTCCAAGAGTGGCACTATGTGGACACGGTGTTCCAATGTCGGGTGAAGAATTGGAAAATGGATTAGCCCAATTAGTTCATCACTTCGATGAATTGGCAATTCCGAAAGATGGAAGATACGTTGATGGTTTTGAACATTAACTCACAAAAGCATATAAATAAAGAAAGAAACCGCAACGTTTGTTATACGGTTTCTTTCTTTATTTATATTAAAAACATCGCAACAATTGTCGTCACAAATAATCCAATTACTACTGGAATTAAGTTTCTTCTAGCCAACTCAAATGGACTGACATTACAGATTGCTGCTGCTGGAATTAAAGCCCATGGTACTAAAGTTCCACCACCAACATAAATGGCTGCAATTTGACCTAATGCTGTAAGAGTAGCAGTTCCTTCACCAATCACTGTACCAAATAGATTAGCAATCGAACCTACTAACGAAATACCAGAAAATCCGGAGCCATCTAACCCTGTAATTGCGCCAACTCCTGCAACTGTCACTGCAGCAATTTCAGCGGTTAAAGGCACAACCGCTGCTAGTGCGACCCCTAAATCATTAATGATGCCTTGAGATCCTTCTGGTAAATGATTGCCGATGATTTGAGTAAATCCAGAATCTCCTAAATAGAAGAATGCGGCAATTGGAATAACAGGACCAAACACTTTAAAACCAAATTGGAAACCTTGAATTAAATAACTTGTCGTTTTTTCTAGTCCAGCATTTTTATGGGCAAACATTGAAAGGAGTAATAGAAGTGCTAACGTTGTTCCACCAATTAATGCTGTCGCATCTCCACCAGTTAAATCAAATATAGACATAGCCACTACATTTAATAAGAAGGCAATTGGTATCAATATCGCAAATATTCGCTTTTGTCTCATCGATAAAAGATTTGTGTCAACCTCTTCTTGTTCCTGAGTTTCACCATCAAAATTTCCAATCATGTCAATCGTACCGCGCTTCATATCCCGTTTTAACAATAGAAATGCTACAACTGTCGTAACAATCCCCATCACAATCACTAGAGGAATGCTTGCAGAAATGACTTCGTGAACCGGAAGTCCAGCTGCATCGGCTGTTAATTTCGGCGCTCCTTGAATAACAAAGTCACCAGAGAGGGCAATACCGTGGCCAAACAAGTTCATTGCCATCGCAACACCTAGAGCGGGGAGTCCAGCACGAATAGCAACAGGCAACAAAACAGCACCAAGTAATGCAACAGCTGGGGAAGGCCAGAAAAACCAAGAAATTAGCATCATTAAAATTCCGATTGTCCAAAACGCTAAAGTTGGATTCTTTATAATTTTTGCAAATGGGGAAACCATCACTTCATTAATGCCCGTTTTCAGTAAAACGCGGCTCATGGCAACAATGACACAAATGATGATGATGGTCGATAATAACTCGGTGATGGCATAAATGAAGCTTGAAAACACTTTGCTGATGGAAGCAACGAAATCTCCGGTTGCTGTAATAGACAGCAAAAAAATACCCACTATACAAATTAATGTAGTGTCCCTGCGTTTCACCATAAAGCCGATAATCAATACAATAAACACAACATAGATCCAATGCAGTGCCGTCAACTCAATTCCCATAGTTCACTTCCCTCAATTTATTTTTTGTCTAGAATATGAGGCAAATGACTAATGGGTGTGTGCTTAGAATATTCATTCGATATATTTTGTCTTATATATGTTTTGTGTAAACAAATTAAATAGAAATGGAATTTATTGATAAGGAATCAATAAATGAGCAGTTAGGATATTGATAACCATTCAGAAAATTTTCATGAATTCTCTTTAGTTTCATTTTTTGTATGACTGTTCTATAATTAAATTATAAGTAAAAAATTGGAACAACAAACATTGAAAATGCCATCATAATCAACTAATAGAATGTAACATTAAATCTAAAGATGAAAACGGTTACATAGCTTTGCAATTAAAAAGGAACTATTAAGGTATTTTTGAATATTATACTGTTTATCATATTACTCCTCTCATAGAAGTTCAGCAATCTCCTAGATCATTAAAAATTGAAAGCATATTATTGTTGTTATGCATATCTTTTTTAAAAACTTCTTGTGGTAAGTTTATGCGAAGTCCATAGTTAGATGTTCAGCAATGTTATTTGGAGTCATAACTAAAAACATTTCACTAAGGAGGAAAACGATGATTTACTATGAGGTAATTTGTTCTAGCTGCAAACAAAAATTTAATTTATATGAGGGGTCTTTAAAATATCAATTATTTAAGGAAAATAAGAGTAAAATTTTCCGCTGCGAAGAATGTGAGAGAAGATTACGAATGGATGCAATAAAATTTATTTATTATTCATAGTAGTAAAATTTTGTGAAGTCATTGCTCCTGCTGTAGAAAGTGAAGGGTGTCTGGAAGTATTCGCCTTTCTAGACACCTCATTCAAAAAATTTCCCAACGTTTTGATTTCTCATCGCTTCTTGCTTTTGCTTATTATTCACGTGCGTATAAATTTGGGTTGTACTCAAGTTTGTATGTCCCATTAATTCTTGTACTGTAACAAGATCAACTCCGCCGCGCACAAGTCTAGTCCCGAAAGTATGCCGCAATTTATGAGATGATAACTTTTTGTTTTGTAAGTAAGTGAAATCAGGTAAACTTTTTAACGAAGCAAAAGTATCTTCTGCAATCATTTGTATTCTTCTTCTTGAAATTCTTTCTCCGCGTTTCGAAACAAAAAAAGCATTTTGATGTTCAGGTTTTGGTAAAGGTCTATACATTCGTTCGTACTCTAAAAGTAAATTAAACAAAGGAGTAGGTAAGGGAATATATCTGGATTTATTTCCTTTTCCTAATACTTTAATCCCTGGCTCATCTTCATCTCGAATAAGATCTGTTGTATTCAGATTATGTATTTCTATGACACGTAATCCAGCTAGACTCATAAGCATTAAAATGCATTTATTGCGTATATAGTATTGATCATGCTTAATACATTTAAAAAGCAGTCGAAGCTCATCATCATTTAAATAGGTAGGAAGAGAATTCTTTTCTGTTTTCGCTAAATCAACTTCTGCTGCTGGGTTTACGGTTAATTCTTCCGCTTTCACAAGAGATTTAAAAAATGTTCGTAAAGACATTAATCTTCGGTTGCGAGTTGTTTTGGCTTTGCCTTTTTGTGTTTTCCTCAAATACGCTTGAATATGCTTCGATCCAACCTCATCGAGTGGAACACATTGATCATCTTTTTCATGAAGAAACAATAGAAAAGATTGTACATCAGACAGATAGCATTTTATCGTGTGAGGCGAATAACCTAAATCCTCCATATACGTATAAAAAATATCTAATTCATCTTCATAATAGTCCAATTGATTTTTTGCTTCCTGTGTATTCATCTTAAAACCTCCTTTCATCTAAAAAATGGAATAGGGAAGAGTAATTAACACGAAATCGTATTCGTTTAAGGCGAATGCGATTTTTTTAAAACGTGCGAATGTACCGATTCAATAAAAATACTTTTTCCATGAAAAAAATCTAACTGCATATAATATACATTATATGCAGTTAAAAGTAAAATAAAGGAATAATTTTCATTATTAAATACGTGCTGTATAAACGATTTACAGCTCATTTTGAAGGGAGTTATTCATTCAATTAGATTTCGATGCGTCTGAGAGTGCATGGTTTTAATGAAAAAATGGGTGAAAATCCAGTAGTATCAACGATTTGAAGTGGATTTATTGCGAAAATTTTCGTCGATGAGGATGATTCCCTTAACTATAGAGATAAATTTGAAATAGTGAGTTTGTTAAGCAGCACAATTTTTTCATGCTAAGTATAGAAACTTGATTTAGTGGCTATACTTAGTTTTTTTCATTTGTCATATCCTTTTATTCATTTGGACATTCTAATTGTACAGTGTATCGATTAGTATGGAGCAATCCATCACAATTATGTCAATGAAAGGAGTGAAGTAATGCCGATTCATTTATATATCGAACAGTACTTCCAACAACATCCGGATGCAAGGAAAACGGGGATTAAAGTAAAAAATCCACCTTTAGAAAAACGTCCAAAAGTATTTCAAGTGGAAGATCGAATTGTTCAAGTAGGGAATTCTGAGATTCCCATTCGCATTTATACACCAAATGAAGCGGAAAAACATCCTATTTTCATTTTTTTCCCCGGAGGAGATTTTATTCCGGGTGGTGTTGAAAGCCATGATGTTAGTTGTCGAATGATTTGTTCTTTAACTGGCTACAAAGTGATTGCAGTCGATTATGATACGAATTCGGATAAAGCATCAATGCTTCAACGTTGTTATAACGTAACAAAATGGATTATAGAACACGCTGAAGAATTAGGAGGCCATTCGGATCATATTGCAATAGGCGGTCCAAGTTTGGGCGCACATTTTGCCATCAGTATTGTTCTTGATTTCACTATTCAGCAAAATTTCCAATTTAAAAAGCAAGTGTTACATTATCCAATTATTCAATTAGACCAACATATAAAGAACAGTCCCCATATTTCAAGAATGCTTTTTAATGGAAAGTACGGAATTGATTTAACATTGCATTCTTTGAATATCTCCAATCTTGAGGATACATCTATTTCCTATTATGCCCCCCTTCACACAAATAATATGTATTTAGCTCAAATGCCACCCACTTTAATTTTTGTTTCGGAATACGATCCTTTATGTGATGAAGGAGAATATTTTGCAGAGATATTAAAAAATACTGGTGTTGATGTAAAACTTGTTCGCTTTGATGGAAACGTTCATGGTTTTATGCAAAGTTTTCCGGGTTCACCAGATTACATGCGGGGATATGAAATAACTGCGGAATTTTTACTACGATGATGAACAAAAGTCTGTGCCTGTTAAGTAATGTTGGCACAGACTTTTAATTATTAACTGAACAAGAGTAGGCTTCATCAGCTCGAACTTGTATGCATCTGCACAAGTGATGTATTTATCTGCACGAGTAATATCTTCATCCGCACAAGGGATATATTTATCTGCACAAGGGATATATTTATCTGCACAAGCGACATATTCATACGAACAAGCGTTTTATCTATCCGCACGAGCAGATATATAAACTGTACGATAAAGCATTTTAATGGATTCACTACTTCCATCGCACTTTTTTATTTTCTTCTTGGAAAATTTATGAGATAAATATTGATAAGGATAAGAGAGAGGAGTGGGGGATTTGAGCCAAATACAAACAGTTGTTGAATGGATTCGTTCATCGAAAAAAACAATTGTATTGACTGGTGCGGGTATGTCAACAGAAAGCGGTGTACCCGATTTTCGTTCTGCATCTGGTTGGTGGACAAAAACTGACCCGCAGCAAGTTGCAACAGTTGACGCTATAGAATCCAATTATCCGTTGTTTCATGAATTTTATTCTATGAGAATTAATTTACTGGACAAATGTTCTCCCCATGAAGGACATTATATTCTTGCGAATTGGGAGAAAAGAGGAATCCTTCAACACATTGCTACTCAAAATGTCGACGGATTCCATTCAAAAGCAGGCAACACCCAAGTAGAAGAGTTGCACGGATCCATCTATACATTTCGTTGCCATTCGTGTGGAAGAAGCGCTTCAAAAGAAGCTTTTTTAGCCAAGGAACATTGTGCTCATTGTCAAGGAAACTTAAGACCAAATGTTGTGTTATTTGGTGAAATGCTTCCTGAAAGAGCATGGCACAATGCATTATTAAATATTCAAAGTGCAGATTTAGTCATCGTTATTGGAACAAGTTTGGAAGTATATCCGGTAAACCAACTTCCTAAGATGACCAAAGGAAAAAAAGTGTACATCAATAAAGAAATTGCACATCATTCAACCTACTTTGATTGTATAATAGAAGGAAAAGCCAAGGAAGTTTTAATCAATTTACAAGAGCGATTAGAAAAAAATTATTAATATTGTTTTATGTACTGGACCCTTCTCCATTGGTTTGAGGTGGGTCCATTCTATTTGAGTTATCATTATAGCAAATAACATAAGGTAGAAAATATGGTGAAAATAAAGAAAATTATTGATTGAAAAATCATTGAAATTTTCAATGTATAGAACCTAAAATAGAATGAATTAAATTTTGCAAGAGGTGCTTACTTATGTGGGTCGGGGCAGCATTGTCTACCATGTTTTGTTTTGGTGCAAATAATATGATTTTTAAATGGAGTACTACTAAAGGGTACTCAAAAATACATATTCAACTTTATTTTTATTTGATTGCTTTTATTTTAACAATGATTTATGGATTAATTGTTGGATTACATAATTTTAACTTTGCTTCGGTTGTACTTGGAGCGATAATCGGAATATTAAATACAAACGGCAATATTCAAATGTCTAAAGCCTTTGAAAAAGGACCAGCAAGCATCACCAGTTCATTAATTAGTATGAATGCAATCATTCCTATTTTAAGCGCAGCATTAATTTTTCATGAACATATTACGCTCCTGCAATGGATTGGCATTATCATCATGATTTGTTCAGCCGTTTTGATTCAATATTCTCCTTCCAATCATATGCATATAGAATATTTACCTTGGATGATGAGAATTAGCTTTGCCATTCTCTCACTTGGTGTTCTCGGTATATTGATGAAAGCATCTACATATTTGCACATTCAGCCACTCAACATGTTAATTTGCATGTACGGCGGAGGTACCGTCTATTTAATGATTAACAGCTTCATTCAAAAAGAGAAATGGCAGACACCGGAAGCAAAAATTGGTTTTGTGGTAGGAATAATTAGTGTAATTGGATATAGTTGTTATTTCTTTGCTTTACAAACGGGAATTGCAAGTATAGTATTTTCCATCGTATCATTAAGCTGCTTAGTCGTAGTTTGTGGAAGTTTTGTCGTATTTCATGAAAAACTAAAATTGTATCAAATCGTTGGGATAATCACGGCATTGATGGGCATTATCTTTACAAAGATATGAATTCAGTGAGGGTCAAATGCGGCCCTCATTTTTCATTTCTATGAACAATTGTTGCTACATTTCAATATATATAAATAGTGGAAACACTAATAGAAAAGAGGTACGGAAGTGGTTACTTATCATTGGGGTGTTGATTCATCACAAAAAGTGACGACAGACCTTTACAATTGTGTTTTAAATAATTATGGGAAACCTGAGTTTTGGGGGAGATATTTAACACGTGTAGAAGGAGCTTCTGACGGTTTAGATCGCGAAGAAATTGAACTGCTCCACAATAGCGGAACAAAGATACTCCCAATATATAACGATTTTAAAAGAGCAGTTGGAGAGAACGAAGGAAGAATGGTTGCAATGTTTGCTTCTTATCATGCAAAACGGCTCGGTATTCGAAAGGGAACTCCGATATTTGCAAATGTTGAACGGTTTTTTGAAGTAGACAGCAATTGGATTCGTGGTTATGTCAATTATTTGTATAACACTGATTTTAAACCGGGCTTTTATCATGATCCGACGGAAGGAAACTTTGCAAATGCTTATTGTCAAGCTGTCAGCGATGATGAACTCGTTGCCAATCAAGCTATATTATGGAGTGCAGAACCAGCACCTGGCGTAACGAAAGCACAATTAGCACCGAAATTCGATCCAACAAAAGTATCATGTAAAGGAAATGTATGGATATGGCAGTATGGTAGAGATTCAAAAGTATGCCCAATCGATACGAATATTGCGGACAGCCGTTTATTTGAAATGTTGTATTAACTTTTATTTATAAAATCGATTGTTAATTTGGTTTACAAAACAATTTATGAACAACATTATTAAAATCATATTCAAATACGTTTGTGTTGTTTATAAGGAGAAAAATCTGCTCAGTGCAGAATTTTCTCCTTTTTTAGAAAATTATGTTAGAATAATAGAAAAAATGAACATAAATTACAACCATTAAATTACTATTAAGTTATTTATTTCTAATCGTTTTAGTTATATAATAAATTGAAAAATCTAAAAATTATATTTATTGGGAGAGGGTTCATTTGGGGGAAATTAAAAGTTTACATGCAAAGTATAGCATTAAAAAGAAGTTTATCGGTTGGTTTTTACTGGTTTCAGTGCTTCCATTAATTCTAGTTTCATTTGTTATTCAAAACATGAATAGTAAAATTACTGTCAAAAAAGAAGAAGAAGCAATGCACAATCTTTTGTTAAGTAAAGCGGAATTTGTCAATCAATGGTTTTCCGCACAGATGGGAGAAATGCAAGTTGCAGCAGAAAGTGATGTTATGAAATCGATGGATTCTGAAAGTATGATTCCATATTTACAAACTCTTGAAGCGCGATCAAAAGTATTTGAAACGATGTTTGTGCTTAATACTGATGGAACCGTTATAGCTCATTCAAAACCTGAAAGTATTGGATCTGATTATTCCGATCGTAGTTATTATCCAATTGCTTTAAAAGGAGAAAGTACATATTCTGAAGTATTAATATCTAAAGCTACCGGTAATCGAATCATCGTAGGGGCGACACCCATTAAAGATGACAACGGTAATATAATAGGAATTATGTGTGGCTCTGCAAATTTTGAAATATTGGTCGACACACTATTAAAAAATGATGAAGATGTTTCTTCTAATTTAGTTTTAATTGACAATTTAGGATATATCCAAGTTGCTAATAATGAAGAAATAATTGGCAAACATATTGATGAGTCTAATCTTGAACAAGAAACAGTCAATATTCTAAAAGAGAGCTTGAATAGTTCGGGCATTTCTTCTCTTCGTATAAATGGTGAACAATACATATTTGCACATGCTCCTATTGAATCAGTTGGCTTTGGATTAATTTTAGAAACGCCGGAAAAAATTGTATTAAATGAAGCGAAAACGATTCAGCATACTGTATATATCATTATTGGAATTTCAGCAATTTTTATTATCTTGTTCAGCATCATGATTGTTCAAACGATTACTAAACCAATATTGCGAGTTGCAGCAGGCATGAACGAAGTTGCAGCAGGGAACTTAAATATCGAAAAAATTCAATGTAAAAATAAAGATGAAATAGGCCAATTAACAGAACATTTCAATGATATGGTTCATAATGTTAAACTTTTAGTAGCAGAAATTAAGAAGGCTACTGAACAAGTACAAGCTTCAAGCGAAGAATTTACAGCAAGCTCAGAAGAAACATTGCTTGCTACAGAACAAATTTCCGCATCCATTCAGACAATTTCAGCTAGTACTGATGAACAAACAAGTTTTATGGAAAGAGGTAACCAACTTATTTCCAATATATCAAATCGTGTTCATGCGATAACAGAAAACATACAACAAACGAATAATAATGTAGATGATGCAGTTATGGCTGCTATGACAGGTACTGAAGTCATTCAAGAAACAATCAACCAAATGAAAGCAATCGAAGGTAAAACAAACACTGCAACAAAGGCAATTAATTTACTTGGGAAAAAATCGAATGAAATTAATGAGATTGTTTCAGTAATCACAGACATTGCAGATCAAACAAATTTATTAGCCTTAAATGCAGCGATAGAAGCAGCTCGAGCAGGTCAATATGGAAAAGGGTTCGCCGTGGTAGCAGATGAAGTTCGAAAACTTGCAGAGCAATCTAGTGATGCTTCTCGACAAATTAGTAAATTAATACAAGAAATTCAAAGCGAAATTTCAGATTCTGTTCTTGCAATGAACGAAGGAAATAATGCGGTTCAGGATGGAATGAAATATGTCGATAAAGCAGGAAATGAGTTTTCGAATATTACGATTGCTGTCAAAAAAGTCTCCACTCAAATGAATAAAATTTTAGATGAAAGTTCAACAATTAAAGAACATGTTGAAAGAATTGTACATCACATTAATGAAGTATTAAATAGCTCAATGCAAACATCAAGCAGCATTCAAGAAATTGCTTCGGCATCAGAACAGCAACATGGTACAATGCAAGAAATTGCTTCGGCAGCAAATGAATTAGCAAAAATGGCAGAAACATTAAACGAAACAGCGCAAAAGTTTAAATTTTAAATAATTTTCCTTGTTTATTTACTTAGGGTGTCGAGAGAAATTCTTGACACCCCTACTTCTTCATAACAATTAACTTATATAAATCTCTCCTCCTCCGACAATCAATGCAAGTTTCCCTCGCTGCAAAATTAATCTGTGACTAAAACGTACATGACAATCAGCCATCCAAAATGATTTTTCAGACTGCTCATTTTTTGTATGAGTCCGTACAAATAGGGAAACATAATTATAAAAATATTGATTAGGTTGTGTTGATAGTTGATGAAGAAGTTATTTGTATTTTTCAGTTTATTAATGTTTCTGAACCAGACTTTTGTGAATGCTTCCACGATTGATTTTCCTTTTTCTAATAATCAATCCATCAACATCGAGATAATTGATCCCGAATCAAAGGAGATAGTCCATTCCTTTCATCCGTATGATTATGACATCGAATTAGACTTAAATATCTTCAAAAGTGAAGTGGAACGATGGATTCATGAAATTGAACCATATTACTACAAAGAAATGTCCCTTGATCGAATTGATGAAGATGGTGAAATTATTAAAGGTTCCCCAAGAATTGAAGTCAATACTACACAGTTGTTAGATGAAATATTAAAGCGCTCATTTACTGGTGGAAAGATTGAAATCCCATTAAAGATTACTGATAGCAACTATCGACTTACTGATGTTCCTCATTTAAAAGAAGTTGTACTCGCTTCCTTTACTACATTCTTTAATCCAAATAAAGCAGGGAGAAGTAAAAACATCGAGATTTCAGCTGCAGCTATTCATAACATCATTGTTGGCAGCGAAGATACATTTTCCTTTAATGCAGTCGTTGGACCTAGAGAAATTGCTTACGGTTATCAAATAGCACCTGAAATCGTGAATGGAAAATTGGTAATGGGAATTGGTGGAGGCATATGTCAAACATCTTCCACATTATTTAATGCTGTTGATCAGCTTCCAATTAAAATTATCGAAAGACATCATCATTCCATGGATGTTGGATACGTTCCAAAAGGAAGAGATGCTACGGTTTCATTTGGAGGCTTAGACTTCCAATTCCAAAATACAACCGGAATCCCTTTTCTCATTCAAGCTTATTACAGACCTGGGGCGATTACGGTTGAAATCAGAACTTCAAAAGAATATGAGGAATTATTGAAAAATGAATTAATGGAATCGGAACCAAATTCTTAAGCAATCCCAGATGCATATTTCATATTATTCGATTCACACTAATACTGAATTTTTTGAAGGAGGAGGAGCATTCAATGGCAAATCGAAAACCGAATCCAGACAATCGTTCAAACAACGTAGAACGATTACAAACAATGGTGAAAAATACAATTAAAAATATTCATGAAGCAGAAGCAAGTATGGAATTTGCAGGTCCTGAAGAAAGAGAAAAAATTAGAGAAAAGAATGAGCGTCGCCGTAAAGCAATCGAAGGTTTCCGTGAAGAAATTAAAGATGAAGCTGCTGTTCGTAAAAGAGGAGAAGTATAAATTCGTGAGAAACTGGCAAAAGGCCAGTTTCTTTTTTATTTGAATATGATTGCTTTTTTTATTTACTTGTACTAGATTTTATGCTATTTACATTTAATTTTGATAAAATAATGAAGTGGATAATAGTTAAGTATGTTGGGGAGGGACATTGCATATGAATATGGTTGAAACGCTCGTAAATCAAAGCCGTAATGTAATGGATCTAATGAAACAATTAAAAAAAATTGCTTCAGTCAAAGGAAAAAAACGTACCGAATTAATTGAAAAATTTACTGCTAACCAGCATTCATTTAATGTTTATACATATGCAAGTGAGGAAGCGAGACAATCGCAACAAGTAGAAACTCTTAAAGTGAAATTAAATGAATTTAGTAGCCAATTTGATGCTGCACGCTATGAGATGGATGGAGAAGTAAATGAAGAACAGGTAAACCTATTATATAATGAAGTGTTAAATGCATATAACGAAATGGTAATAGCACTTGGATACGAAAAAGAAGTTATCGATATAAAAAAATTTTAAGTAAAAAGGAAGTGGATTTTTTGATCCACTTCCTTTTTTTATTTTTTATAGTCGTAAATTAATTCATCCGTTTTTGAATCAATAGAAACATATAAGTCATGATTATTGAAAAACCATTCATCATCTTTTTCAACATAAAAATGGATGCCATCTACAACCGTTTCAACCCCAATATTATGAGGCTTTTCACGGTTCATTCCTAAAGAAAAAGCTTCATGGAAAGGGGAAGAACCACCGTAACGAGCGTAAAACCTTATGTAATCACCTGATTCTACTTCCATTTCTTCTTTGAACCAAGCCAACGCTTCATCCGAAATAATAATTTTCATTTACGCCAAATCCTTTCGAAAAACATTATAACCACTTAACTTTCGGTTCCGTACCTTCTTTGATGCGTTTGATATTGGATTTATGTCGATAAAATATAAAAGTTGCTAAAATCAATACTAAGATAAATAATGCGTAATCACCAGTAAGTAACCAGTAAATAATGCTATAAATCACGGCTATGACAGATACAACCATTGACGATAAACTAACAATTTTCGTCAGTTTTAAACTGATGAAGAAGCCGATGATTAAAATTATAAAAAACGGCCATGAATAACCTAACAATACACCGCCTGATGTTGCCACAGCTTTTCCGCCACGAAAACCTGCAAAGATTGGGAACATATGTCCAACCGCGGCTATTGCTCCTAAAATAAGAGGATGTACTATCGTATCACTGAAAAACGGAAACATTGGTAGTATCGTTGCTACTGTACCTTTTAAAATATCCATGATGGTAACAACCATTCCAGCTTTTTTTCCTAATACGCGGAATGTATTTGTAGCACCTAAGTTACCACTTCCAAATTCTCGAATATCCGTTTTATAAAAAATTTTTCCAATCCATAATCCAGACGGAATCGAACCGATTAAATACGCACAAATGACTGCTATTACATTAATCATACCAAGATTCCTTTCAAAATAAACGTTTTACTATTAGCGATAATCATTTTACACTTTTTCTCTTATAAGAGAAAGGTCATTTTCGCTTTTTTCTATTATTCGCGAAAAAATATAGTACAGTGGAAGGAAATCATATGTTTAATCGTGAATCAAAGAAATGTCTTCATTTATTATATATGTTATCCTTTGTAAAATAAATAAAGCGATTGTGTTGGCAAGTATATTTATTAGGCAATCTTTTATTTTTAAGATGAAAACAGTACAAAGTACACTTTATGAAAAATTTTCTTTTTTCTTTTCAAAAATTTGTTAAAATGAAAAGGATGCTCGAATGTACTAGTGATTGACAGATGGAACGATTCTCTGTACGATTAGTGATACAGAACGGATGTTTGTATTTGGAGGGATTTAATTTGGCAATAAATCAAACAGGGATCACATATGATGCCGATGCCATTCAAGTATTAGAAGGCTTGGATGCTGTACGGAAACGTCCAGGGATGTATATTGGATCCACTGACAGCCGAGGTCTTCATCACTTAGTTTATGAAATTGTAGATAATGCAGTGGATGAAGCCCTTGCTGGATTTGGTTCACATATCATCGTCAAAATCCATAAAGATCATTCCATTAGCGTTCGAGACTACGGTCGTGGAATGCCAACAGGAATGCATAAATTAGGTAAACCAACACCTGAAATAATATTCACTGTGCTTCATGCTGGTGGAAAATTTGGTCAGGGTGGATATAAAACAAGCGGTGGTCTACACGGTGTGGGATCATCCGTTGTAAATGCTCTATCTAAGTTTCTTGAAGTAACGATTTATCGTGATGGTCAAATTCATCGCCAACGCTTTGAAAATGGTGGAAAACCGGTAACAACCCTTGAATTAATTGGGACGACAAAAGAAACTGGAACACTCGTTCACTTTTTACCGGATGATACGATATTTTCCACAACAAAATTTAATTATGATACATTAGCTGAACGATTACGTGAATCAGCTTTTCTCTTAAAAGGTTTGACAATTGAACTGATTGATGAAAGGGAAGAAGGAAAGCGGGAAGTATTTTGCTATGAAAACGGAATTCAAGCATTTGTTGAATATTTAAATGAAGAAAAAGATGTCATCCATCCAGTAAAATATGTGGAAGGCACTCATGATGATATAGAAGTAGAATTTGCCTTCCAATTTAATGATGGGTATTCCGAAACTATTCTTTCCTTCGTCAATAATGTTCGTACTCGAGATGGCGGGACTCATGAAACTGGTGCCAAGTCTGCATTAACTCGTATCTTTAATGAGTACGCACGAAAAGTCGGTTTATTAAAAGAAAAAGATAAAAACCTTGAAGGTACCGATATAAGAGAGGGACTTTCCGCCATCATTTCCGTTCGAATTCCAGAAAGGTTATTACAATTTGAGGGCCAAACAAAAAGTAAACTCGGAACTCCCGAAGCCCGCACTGCTGTAGAATCTGTTTTATCAGAAAAATTGTTATATATTTTAGAAGAAAATGCAGAATTATCCGCATCTCTTGTTCGGAAAGCAATTCGAGCTGGACAGGCAAGGGAAGCAGCGAGAAAAGCTAGGGAAGAAGCACGAAACGGTAAAAAGGGCAAAAAAGCTAAAACAATTCTTTCTGGGAAGTTAACACCTGCCCAATCTCGCAATCCCGAAAAAAATGAATTATACCTCGTGGAAGGTGATTCTGCAGGGGGATCTGCAAAACAAGGTCGCGATCGCAGGTTCCAAGCGATATTGCCACTCCGCGGTAAAGTTATTAATACAGAAAAAGCAAAACTTACGGACATTATGAAAAATGAGGAGATTGCTACCATTATTCATACAATCGGAGCCGGAGTAGGTCCTGATTTTAATTTAGAGGATGTGGCTTACGATAAAATTATTATAATGACCGATGCAGATACTGACGGTGCCCATATCCAAGTTCTTCTACTGACATTTTTCTATCGTTACATGCGCCCATTAATTGAAGCTGGAAAAGTCTATTTAGCTTTACCACCGCTTTACAAAGTGTCAAAAGGCAGTGGTAAAAACGAAGTTGTTGAATATGCTTGGACCGAAAATGAATTACAAGAAAAAATTAAAAAAGTAGGGAAGGGCTATGTTATCCAACGCTATAAAGGTCTCGGCGAAATGAATGCGGACCAATTATGGGATACGACGATGAATCCTGAAACGAGAACACTGATTCGTGTAACGATTGAAGATGGCGCCCGTGCAGAACGTCGCGTTACAACTTTAATGGGTGATAAAGTCGAACCTCGCCGTAAATGGATAGAATCCAATGTAGATTTTGGTATGGAAGAAGATACAAATACTTTAGTAACCGATTTCATCCAACATAAGGAGGAAGAATAATGGCGTCAACCGAACGATTTCATGAATTGACTTTAGAAGACGTGATTGGTGATCGTTTTGGTCGCTACAGTAAATACATCATTCAAGATCGAGCGATCCCCGACGCTCGAGATGGATTAAAACCTGTGCAACGTAGAATTCTTTATGCGATGTATAGGGAAGGGAATACCCATGAAAAACCATTCCGAAAATCTGCGAAAACAGTCGGTAATGTTATTGGTAACTACCATCCTCATGGGGATTCATCCGTATATGAAGCAATGGTACGACTTAGCCAAGATTGGAAAGCTCGCTATCCGTTAATTGAAATGCATGGAAATAACGGTTCGGTTGATGGTGACCCCCCAGCAGCAATGCGTTATACGGAAGCGCGCCTTTCCGTTGTAGCTGCAGAAATGCTAAAAGATATTGATAAACAAACAGTCGATTTCGTTCCAAACTTTGATGACCAAGACACTGAACCGACTGTGCTTCCTGCTAAACTTCCTAACTTACTTGTAAACGGTGCTACTGGTATTTCTGCAGGTTACGCAACAGATATACCACCTCACAACTTGTCAGAAGTATTAGATGGAATATTGATGCGTCTAGACCATCCAAATTGTACTGTAGATGATTTAATGACAGTCATAAAGGGGCCTGATTTTCCTACTGGTGCAATCATAGAAGGGATTGATGGCATTAAAAAAGCCTATGAAACAGGCAAAGGAAAAATTATTATTCGCTCCAAAGCAACAATAGAACCCATTAAAGGTGGAAAAGAGCAAATTGTCATCACTGAAATCCCTTATGATGTGAATAAAGCACAACTTGTAAAGAAAATTGATGAAATGCGTTTTGACAAGCGTTTAGAGGGGATTGCTGACATTCGAGATGAATCTGACCGAACAGCAGGACTCCGAATTGTTATTGAATTAAAGAAAGATATTGATGGAGAAGCCATTTTAAACTATCTATATAAAAACACAGACTTACAAATCACATATAACTTTAATATGATTGCTATTCATAATCGGCGTCCAACAATGATGACACTTCCATTAATGCTAGATGCATATATCGATCATCAAAAGGATGTTGTAACAAGAAGGACGAAATTTGACCTTCAAAAAGCAAAAGATCGATTACATATCGTTGAAGGTTTGATAAAAGCTTTATCCATTTTAGATGACGTCATTCAAACAATTCGTTCTTCTAAAGATAAACGAGATGCAAAAAACAATTTGCAATCGAAATTCCAATTTACTGAAGCACAAGCAGAAGCAATTGTTAACTTGCAATTATATCGTTTAACAAATACAGATATTACGCAGCTCCAAAAAGAGCATGAAGAATTACAAAAAACAACAGAAAAACTATCGAAAATATTAAGTAGTGAAAAAGAATTAATTAAGGTCATTAAAAAAGAAATCCAAGAATTGCGTAAAAAGTTTGACGAGCCTCGACGTTCCACTATCCAAGCTGAAATTAAAGAAATCAAATTGTCTCTAGACGTTTTAGTGCCAAGCGAAGATGTTGTCGTGACTGTTACAAAAGATGGTTATGTAAAACGGACAAGTCTACGATCTTATGCAGCGTCAAGCCCGGAAGATATTGCAATGAAAGAATCGGATTATTTACTATTTGAAGAGACATTGAATACTCAACATTACCTATTAATTTTCACGAATAAAGGTAACTACATTTATCAACCAGTTCATGAATTGCCGGATATTCGTTGGAAAGATTTAGGTCAACATATTTCAAGTATTGTTCCGATTGAAGAAGGCGAAAAAGTAATAGGTGCTATTGGCGTTGAAAACTTTGATGATGAAAACTTACATGTATTAACGGCATCAAAACAAGGACAAGTGAAGCGTTCGAGTCTAGCTGAATATCAAGTATCTCGATACTCCAAACCAATTAAGTCAATGAACCTAAAAAATGACGATGAAATGATTTATGCAAACCTTGTATCTTCCGATAAGGATGTTATCCTAACATCATATTTAAGCTATACAGTACGATTTAACATGGAAGAAATACCGATTACGGGTGTCAAAACAGGTGGGGTTAAAGGCATCAATTTAAAAGATGATGATATATTAGCCGCAGTTAATGTAATTGAAAAAGATGCTAAACAAGATGTACTTGTCGTTACCCATCGAGGTGCAATCAAACGGATGAGTATTTCCGAAATCGAACGAACAGGCCGAGCTAAACGTGGTCTTGTCATATTGAAAGAATTAAAAACAAATCCTCACCGTATCTTTAACGTTTTGGTTGTTAATGAAGAAGATTCGGTACTTGTAGTAACGAAAAAACAAGTACAAGAGAAATTTGCAATTTCTGAACTCACTAAAGCAGATCGTTATTCAAATGGTTCATTGAAATTCGATATAAACAACGATGGTGAATTATTATTTGTAAAAATTCTCAAACCTATTCAAGAAGTTATAAAGGATTTATAATCAATAAGAACATAATATTGTGGATGACTCTATTATTGAGTTGTCCACTTTTAAATTGAAAAAATTTCGAAAACGGTTTACTATTGTTATCATCGTTTATTTTGGGGGAATCATTATGGGGAAATTAGTGTTATCCATTGAACATCGTTCGAAAGGAATGGCGTTAGTAATTCTTGCTGCATTGTTTTGGGGAATATCCGGTACTGTTTCCCAATATATGTTTCAACATTTACATATCAACACAGAATGGTTTACAACTGTTCGGTTACTACTTGCTGGATTGTTATTATTAATCATTGCTTATAATAAAGAAGGAAAACATATTTTTGACATATGGAAACAAAAAAATGACGCCATTCCATTAGTCATTTTCGGAATATTTGGTATGATCGGTGTTCAATATACATACTTAGCTGCTATCAAACACGGAAACGCGGCAACAGCAACGGTTTTACAATACTTAGGTCCAGGATTAGTGACAATGTATTATCTTATTATTGCCAAACGTCTACCGACATTAAAAGAACTGATTGCAGTTTTTTCAGCACTTTTTGGAACTTTTTTGCTTGTCACTCACGGAAACATTCAGACATTAACGATTTCAAAAGAAGCTTTTTTATGGGGAATTCTGTCTGCCCTTGGTTTAGCATTTTACACGATTTATCCAATTAAATTATTAAAAAAATGGGGATCCTTTATTACCATTGGCTGGGGAATGTTAATAGGTGGAATAGTTTTTAGCATTATAAGAGCTCCTTGGCAATTTGAAGGGCAATGGCATATTGAGGCAAACTTTGCTTTCTTATTTGTCGTTGTTTGCGGAACCGTTCTTTCATTTTATTTTTATTTAGATAGCTTAAAATATTTAAGCGCTTCTGAAACAAGTTTACTAGCTTGTTTTGAACCATTATCCGCAACATTAACATCTGTAGCATTCTTAGGGGTTGCTTTTGGATGGATTGATTGGATTGGATCATTATGCATTTTACTAACAATAGTTATTTTATCGAGAGAGTAGGGAAGGGAACCTTCGAATTAAATAAAATGATAAAAAGAGGAAAGCTCATCTGCCTTCCTCTTTTTGTTTTGAGTAAAATGCATTGTTTATTTTTCTAATTGGTTTTGTTGTTAAAAGTCTTTTTATTGGCTTATTTCACCAACAAATGTGGCTGGATATGTTGCTTCATCAAATTTATAAAGATACAATTTTGCGTTGATATTATCGCCTTTTTCATCAAAAGAAACGTCTGTTAAAACGCCTTTATAATCTTTGACGGATCGAACTGCTTCTGCTACTTCTTTTCTAGATGGTAACTCACCGTTATTGGCATGAATGGCTTTTTCTAATCCTTGTAAAAATACTCCCATCGCATCGTAAGCATATGCAGAATACGGCTCGATATCTTTATTAAATTTCGCCTTATAATTTTCAATAAACTGTTTACCTTCTGTTGTAGAGCTCGCATCTCCAGCAATATTTGTAATATACACATTTTTCACTGTTTCACCTGCAATATCGACAAGCGCCGAGGAATAGAGCGCATCTCCACCCATAATTGGAATTGTTATGCCTTTCTCACGTGCCTGTTTTATAAGAATTCCACCTTCGCCAAAAATACCTCCAAAGTAAATTAAATCAGGCTTTTTATTTAACACTAAGTTTAATACGCCATTGAAATCTTTTTCGCCAACAGTAATTCCCTCATACCCTACAATCTCAGCACCTAGATTTTCAGCTTCCTCTACAAAGGCGTCTGCCAATCCTGTTCCATATGTTGTTTTATCTTGAATAACAAAAATCTTTTTTGCTCCCAATCCATTCACCGCATATCTTGCTCCTGCAGGCCCTTGATGATCATCTCTTGCAACGATGCGATTAACTGTTGTCAGCCCCCGATCTGTCACTTCTGTTGCTGTACTTGCAGGGTTGACCATTGTAACATAATACTTTTCATATATTTCGGAAGCCGCAATCGATACGCCAGAGTTATAATGACCGATAACGCCGTAAATAGATTCATCTGCTCCAATCAAATTGGCATTGGATACGCCTTTTTTTTGGATCTGCCTGATCATCGTATGGTTCCAATTGTAATGTAAAACCCATTTCCTCAAACTTCGCTAATTCTTCCTCTAATTTCATTTGAGCGCCTAATTTGATGGCTTCACCAATGATAGCATTACTACCAGACATTGGTGCATGAGCAGCAATTTTGATGACTTTAGAATTTGTTGAATTGGAAGTGTTATTAGAAGTATTCGATGTGCTGGTAGAACAGCCTGCTAGTATTCCGAATAAGAAAAGCAAAGTTAAAATAATAATGGTAGTTTTCTTCAACATTACATTCCTCCAAACCCGTCATGTTCCACTGCATACCAATTAAAGTTATTACAGCTTTATGTGACAGATTTGTGATATATACCATCTAGCAATAAAAAAATAAAAATATTTCTACTATAATAAGAATTAAATAGAGAATAACAATTGGAGAAAAGAGTAGGGGAGTAATGGATAAAAGATGTGCAATTAAAAAATCCTTGAGTTATGAAACTCAAGGATCAAAGGGTTAGAATTAGTGAGAGACTTTATTAACGGAAATACCAGTTTGTGCGCGAACTTCAACTTCGCTATATTTTGCATAATCAGTTTCTTTAGATAAAATAGTTCCAATCCAACCGCAAATGAAACCAACTGGAACAGAAATAATTGCTGGGTTTGTTAAAGATACTAATGGCGTACCTACGAAAATCGCTTTACCTGGTTCTGGATTCCATACGTTTGGTGAAACTGCCACAAGAACTAAAGCAGTAATTAATCCACCAATGATAGCCCATACAGCACCATTAGAATTGAATCGTTTCCAGTAAATTGTGTAAATGATTACTGGTAAATTAGCAGATGCAGCAATACAGAATGCTAATGATACCAAGAACGCAACGTTAAGTGTTTGAGCTCCTAATGCAAGTAAAATAGAAATAACGGAAATGACTAATGAACCAATACGAGCAGCAATAACTTGCTCTTTTTCAGTAATTTTGCCTTTTTTAACAATTTGACCATAAATGTCATGAGATAGGGCAGAAGCACCTGAAAGTACTAGACCTGCAACTACCGCTAAAATTGTTGCAAAGGCAACAGCTGAAACGAATGAGAATAAAATATCTCCACCTAAAGCTTCAGCAAGTAATGGTGCAGCCATGTTACCAGCAGGGTTTGCAGCAACAATAGTTTCTTTACCAACGAATTTAGCTGCTCCAAATCCTAAGAAAATTGTTAATACATAGAAAATACCAACGATCCAAGTAGCCCAAATTACTGAAGAACGTGCAGTTTGAGCATCTTTAACTGTGAAGAATCGCATTAAAATGTGTGGAAGACCAGCAGTACCTAATACTAATGCTAATAATGTAGAAATTGTATTAATACCGCTCTTATAAAGCATACCAGGATTTAAATAAGCTTCACCTGCTTCGGTAGCAGTAGCCATTTCAGAGAACATTCTAATAATGCTGAAATCAAATCTCCATAAAACTAAAAGTGAAATAATTGCAGTACCAAACATTAATAGAACAGCTTTAATAATTTGTACCCAAGATGTAGCAGTCATTCCTCCGAACAATACATAGATTGTCATCATGACGCCAACGATTAATACAGAAACCCAATAAGGAATACCGAATAATAATTGAATAAGTGCACCTGCACCAACAAGCTGTGCAATCATGTAGAACAATACGATAACAATTGTACTTAATGCAGCTGCTCCACGAACTTTTGCCATATCGAAACGAGCAGTAATCATGTCTGCTAAAGTGAATTTACCTAGATTTCGTAAAGGCTCAGCAACAATATATAATACAACTAAATAAGCTACTAAATAACCGATGGAGAAGTAGAAACCATCATATCCATATAAAGCAACGGAACCTGCAATCCCTAAGAATGATGCAGCAGATAAATAATCCCCCGAGATAGCTAGTCCGTTTTGCCAACCTTTAAGGCCGCCGCCAGCAGTATAGAATTCACTTGCAGTGCTGGTTCTTTTAGAAGCCCAATAAGTAATATACAAAGTAACAGCAACAATAGCTAAGAACATGACTATAGAAGTAAGACTCATTGACCAGCACCTCTTTCGTATTCATCAATAATTTCTCTTGCTTCTTTGTCAAATTTGTTCGCTCTTCCCACATAGAAGTGTGCCAGTCCCCAAACCATTATAAAGAGACCAAATGAATAGAACCATACCCACGTAATTTCTCCAATTGCTTTTTGATGCAAAATTTCTGTGTACGATGTTAAAACTGGAAGAAGCATGTATAAGACAAAGAAAATTACTGCCATCGTCCAGAGAAATGAGTTTTTCTTTCTAGATAACTGTCTGAACGATTCCATTTTGGCGATTCTTTCGTAATCAATTTGCTTTCCGCTATCTTTCGCCATAAACATACCCCCTTATTTTTGATTTTTTTTGCTGCTTTGTGTGCGCAAAATTCTTTTTTAAGAATTTTACAATTTTAATTTTATTTAACAGTTCAAAAAATTGCAACAACTTTTTTCTATAAATATTCCAATTTTTTTTAGTAAAAAACAAGATTAAAAGAGAAATTTTTTTCAAATGTTAAGAAATATGCAGTATGTTAGAACTATTTATTTGACAATTAATTTACATATTTTCGGGATATTATAACAATGAAGGATAATGAAAAAAAACAAAAAATAGAAAAAAGGGAAAAAAGTTAGGAACAATGACCGAAGAAATTGGTGTGAATAGAAGTTAATAATTATTGAGGGAATAACAATTATAGGAAAGTACAAGATCAACATATGTGAAATAATGATGATCCTATAAATAGTTATGTATAACTGAAACATTTTATTAATTTAACAGTTCATATTATTAAATTTTTATTAATTTAAACTAATAAATCGGTAAAATAAATACAGTTATTTCAATTCTGTCTCACTATTACAAGTATTCTTATATTTTGAGATTTAACTTCCGATAAGATATATTATGTAAACTAAAAACAGAAATAAAAAATTAGTTTATTTTCATTCCATAAAATATGAATTCTTTCCCACCCATTGAATAATCAATAAATGGTTGAGTATCAATTTGTTGGTTTCAAAAGTTTAAGAAGAATCATTAATAAAAGTTTTATCTAAATTGACTTGCCTCATGATTAACTTTTGATGTTTTAGTCCAATTAACCGTAAATATAAGTGATTTCCCAACAACAATCTTTACTTATCAAAACTAAAATTGATATGTTTGAACACCTATATATTATAAGTAGAAAATTTATTATCTCGAGAAATGCTACTGAGGGTTTGATCGTTCCATTGGCAGCAAAATATACTCCATCTCCATATTTTATTTCGTTTTAAGTTGCTCTCGCTCTTTTCAGCAATCACTATTATATACGGTTGTTCCGTATATCATAAACAATTCTAAAATCAGACATTTCATTCATCGGAGATTTGCTTGGACTAAAATAAGTAATAGAGGATGGGTTATCAAATAATACATAATGTAAGATACAGATTTTTCTATTTAACCTCTCTTCTGGGAATAATTATCTTTTAGAGCCCTATTTAGTAGTGCAATTGAACGGTCGATATCAGCTTTAATCGTATCTTTATAGGCTTTTACCTTCTCTTTGTCTCCCAGCCTATAAATATAAATCGTCTGCATTTCTGTTCCTTCTTTTGTTATTGGCTCCCTAACAACATAGCCCTCTTTTAACAACTCATGCAAGGACTTATAAATTTCAGATTTTGTTGGTTTATAACCGAGATCTTTAAAATGATTTTGTAATTCTTCTAATATTTGAAGTCCATAAAGTCTTCCCTTCTCTGCTGCATGAAGCATATAAAGTTTTAAGTAAGCTCTTTGTTTAATGACAAATGTACTTTTCCCCATTTTATCCCTCCATAATAGCTGTACGTGTTTTTACTTGATTTTAATAAATCGTTCGGAGCGAGTGTTTTCAATAAATAAAGGATTTTTTAGAACCATCCTCTATAAGAATATAATAAACGAGTTTATTGATAAAAGTAATATGTCCTGACGAACTTTTTGTCAGGCCAAACCACTTATTATATGATTTTAAAATTTCTCTCCAGGTCGAAATTTATTGCTTTATAAGAATCAAATGGCTACTAAAAATTGCTTTTCAAACGCACTTCAATTGTTCAGTTATCATAATAATGAGAGGATTTTATCTGAGATTGCTTGTTCAACATCGCCGCGCATCGATAAACTTTCCTTCGCAAAAGGTGCTAGTTGTTCGTTTGAACCAATCATCACGTTATGGAATGCATGTTCAAACATCGATATATCATTTGCATCATTCCCGAATACAATATATGTATTTTCCTCAATTCCCAATGACTTTAAAGCACTTCCTTTATGAATCCCCTTTGGACTAATATCTATTACATCTTCATTGCGATGTCTATGTACAAAAACATCAAGTTTTAAGACCTGTTCAGATAATTTATCCATATCATTAGCTGTTAATAATAATACTTTTACAATTTTATCAAGAGAATCTATATTTACTTGTTTTGCTAATTTTCCTGGATCAATATTATGAAAAATTGGGTGTGTTTTCGGTCCAGTATAAGCATAATTCCATTCCCCATCAATCAAATAAGTAGCTTGATACAGATTAATCAGTTCTTTTAATTCTTCCACTACCTTCTTTGGAAATGTGTGACTTTTTATCACTTTTCCCTCTTTCCATATTAATGAACCATTTCCGCCTATCATTGTCAGATCATGAAATTCTTTATCTATTACAGGCAGCATATCACGAATGGGGCGCGCTGAAGCAAAAATGATTTCATGCCCTTCTTCCCTCAACTTTTTTAACGATTGAAGAATTATTTTTGATATCGGTTGCCCATTAAACACAATCGTCCCATCTAAATCGAACACATATATCAATGAACTCACCTTTTCTATGGAATAATACCATTTTAATGGTAGACTAAAATAGAGTACTTGTAAATAAATCCCAACAACATCTTTTTTTATGTCATATACACTGCTTTTGACGCTCTATAGTTCAAATCAAAATACGCTAGTTACAGAAACTGTGTAACTAGCGCTCGACAAATTGAGGTCGCCTACATATTGCATTGAGACGCCCTTTATATTTTAACTAGATTATGCTCTAGCAATTGTTAAGTTAGTAGTATCTGTACTTAATAATCTTGTTGCTCCGCTAATGAAAGTTACCCAAACTAAGAAATTATCTTGGAATGCAATGAAGATTCCTTGTTGGTTTGAAAAACCATTGCCTCCTACCAAAATAGTGTCACCGAATTCTAATCCTAAATTGTTAAAGTGTTTTTCCATCACTTCATTCACCTCCATTCTTGAAGTTACTATAATAAATGCAAGTTTTAATAATTGATTTGAGTCATATGTACTAGAAATGAAGGAAAAAATTTCACATTTTTATAGAAAATCATCTAACGTAAATCTCCTTCTACAAATGCCTATTCCTATTAAATAAAAATAATAACAACAGGCAAAATAACAGTAATTAGACAATCACTAACTTCCTGTATTATCTAAAATTTTTATATAATCCTTCAAATTTAATTGGAGTAACCATATCATTTTCACGTGCTAGTCCTTCCCCTTCCCCACTTCCCTTTTACCAACTCGAAAATATTTTCTTCAGCAATGAAAAGACTATCAATATTATTTAGGATGAATTTCCTCTACCTTAATTTTTTGATCTGCCCACTTGAGTTATATTGCCTCTCTTACAAATTTCGAGGAAAATTATTCTGTTACAAAACTAGCAACCTGGTTTTTCTAATCATATTTGCTGTTCCATTAAAAAACATTTTTATAGAAGTTCTATTTTGAATAAAAAAATCATCCAAACTTTCGTGGATGATTTTTTTTATAAATGATCATTTTTTACTTAATTATTGTTCATGTTCAATCAAAGAAAATGAAGAATTTGTTAAAATTAATAAAATTAAATGCAAATTATTCATGATTATGATATAACTTTCATAAACTTTACAAGATAGTCTATTAGTACATATACATGGAAATACTGTTGTTTTTTCCATCAATTTATTCAAACAATTTATTCTACGTTATTATTCCTAAAAGGGTATAATAACAATATGGAGGTCGAGCATGCTTAAAATTAAAAAAATCGAATTTATTAAAGCAGTATATGATGAATCTTTATCTCATAATATTTTTTCTATTGCTAACATCTATTTTTCAAATTATCCGCCCATTCTAGGTGCGTTAATATATTGGAAGAAAAATAATTCGCGGTCTGAATTTACTCGTGAAGGAGAATATAAATTTTATTACAATCTTGATGATATTACTTATTTTGCTGCTGTAAAATTTCCAAAAGATACGAAGTTAACGAGAGATCAAAAACAAGAATTATCTTATATTTTATTAGACGAAAGAGGTTCCATCGGGACATATACCATCAAAACTCATCCAAGCCGTCGAAAGCGATTTAATCCGAAAAAAACCCTTGAACAATTAAACATACCTGATGATTTTGATGTCACGTCCATACCTGTTCATTACGGTCCTATTATTGATGAAACAAGTGCAGAAGAAATCCAAAGAGACAATCCGCATTTATCAAAGAAATTTATAATGGATTATTGTTACTGGAGATATAGTTTAATAAAGTTGCATCCAACGGAATTTGAGCCATATTTAAAATATGTAGATTTTGCTTATGTATGTTATGCATGTGATCAAATCACTGAAAAATATTTAATCGATCATTTAGATTTAGTAGATGTTGCCGCGCTGCAATATAATTATCCAGTACTCGCAAGACTAACTCCTTCATTTAAAAAATATATTGTTGACGAATTAATACGTAAAAAAGAAGAAATCAATCCTCATTTTGCAGATGAAATTGATGAATTTATTGAAGATGACACTTATTTTAGTGAATATGCAACCATTCATTTATTAGATGAAGATGAATATGAGGAAGAAGAGGAAAAAATAGATTTCCAATTTTTTGAGTTTGATCGCGGTCCATTTAAATGGCCTGGCAGCGAACACATGGTAAAAGGGATTCCTTCCCTCGCTTGCCAGTTATATGATGACATGGGTTATAAAAAACCAACAAATGAAGAAATGGATGAACAATTTAACAAATACAATGCAAAACAAATTTCATTAATTAGTGCGATTTTAGAGCCCCATTGGTTAAATCGATATAAAGATAAAATTGATTGGAAAATCGTATGTTTATATAATAAACATTTAACGGATGAATTTTTAAATGAGCATATAGAATACGTAGACTTTGAATGCTTAGGAAACAATTTAAGGTGTGTTTTATCGGAAGAATTCATTGAAAAACATATGAACCAATTCAATCACGATAAACCGGTACCATTAATTATTCGCTTTTTAACAGAGCAAATGTATTTAAATCATAAAGATAAAATCAAAGTAAATTCCGACTTACTTTTCCAATACTATGATTGTATTGGTGCTCCCGAATACAATCGTATACTCGATTTATTGGATGAATAGCTTCATTATCTTTTTAATTGAACGCCATTTTTAATGAAAATGGTGTTATTTTTTTACATACTGCAATTTTTTGCAAATAAATACCTCACTTGTTGTTACAAAACAAGTGAGGCTTTTAATCGACTTCAATTTTAAATATATCCAAATTATTAACCTCTTTCCTATAATCTAGCGATTTTATCTGATTATTTAACTTGTTCTTTCATTATTCGTGCATGCTCATTAAATCTGTCTAACTGTTCTTGAGATAAATGTTCGATAAAGTTTGTAAAATTGATTGGTTCAAGACCAAACTGCTCACATTTTGAAACATAATACTCATAGCCTTCTTGATAAATTGTCATACATATCCCCCTTTTACATTGTACTATAACAGTTGTTTTATTTTGATTCTAATATAGTACAGTTTTAATTTTCTGTCAACGGTAAAATGAAAGACTTGTCTAAAAATTTAAACAAGTCTTCGTTAACCTTATATGAGGCTTTTCACCATTTTTGCGATTGTTGCTCCATCAGCCTTGCCAGCAAGGAGCGGTTTTGCAATTTTCATCGCCTCGCCCATATTCATTCCTTTTGTAATACCTGCGTCCACTAAAATTTTGACAATTTCTTCTTCTGATAATTGTTTTGGTAAGAAGCTTTGTAATATTTCCAGCTTACGATTTTCTTTTTCAATTAAGTCTTCACGGCTCGCTTGTTTTGCACCCTCTAACGCTTGTTGAGTCTGTTTCAATTCACGATTAATAACCGCTACTTCTTCTTCAAATGAAAGTTCAGAGCCTTTTTCTTTTTCTGCTTGATCTAATGCAGATTTTAATAATGTTAGAACTCCTTTCGCCACAACATCTTTTTCTTTCATCGCTTGTTTTAATTGTTCAAAAACTGTTTTTTTCAACATAATTATGCTCCTTTATTGATGTTTTATGTATTTCATTATAATAAAAATATTCAACCATATTAATTAATAGACATTCATTGTAATGGCTAACACTACATTTAATATAAATATGTGCTCGATTGAGCTTGCAGTATCACTACGGCGATTGGAGCAGATGGTCATCACAATGTTTCATTTCTTTTTGTTCCTCCTCCCTACCCTTCACTAAATAAATTTGTCGATTATTTCTGAAAATTGTTTAATTTATTGTGAATATTGAAATAGCTGTAGGATAATTTACTTAATTCAAGTAATATGAAACTAATGTAAAGGAGGTATTGAGAATGCAAGTTCGTACGACGAGACTCGAAGAAGAAGAAGCAAAAATTGTCTATCAAGAAACAGCTGGTTTAGCCATTATCACCATTCATCGACCGCAATTAAAAAACGCTTTGACAGCAAAAATGTGGGATCAACTAGCAAAAATCGCTACGCAATCTATAAAAAATCCAAAAAATAAAGTATTAATTCTTCGAGGATCCGGTGAGAATTTTACTGCTGGTTCAGATATAAAAGAATTCAATCGCATGTCATTAGAAGAAGCTGAAGAGGCCTTTGTTCGAATGGAAAATACAATCTCCACCATCGAAAACTTACCACTTCCTACAATTGGTGTCATTAACGGTCCAGCGATGGGAGCAGGTCTTGAGCTTGCATTAGCTTGTGATATACGAATTGGTTCTGAGAAAGCTCGCATGGGAATTCCAGTTGGGAAGCTCGGCATTACATTGAATAATAAGTTTGCAAAACGACTCGTTGATTTAGTTGGCCCAGCAACGACAAAAGATTTTGTTTTCACTGGCCGTACATTTAAAGCAGAGGAAGCATATAGAGCCGGTATGTTAAACTACTTAGTGCCTGAAAAAGATTTAACTCGTTTCTCTATTCGTTTGGGAAAACTAGTGGCGAGCATGTCCCCTGCTTCATTACTGGCGGTCAAAAATTCGGTAAAAGAGTGCGTTAACTCAACTCCAGCCCTATGGCAAGGCACTACATCTTTTGTCGATCCTGAGGATTTTCCTGAAGGAGTTCGTGCTTTCGTTGAGAAACGAATGCCTCAGTTTAGACGGAAAAACTAAAGCTTTGTAGGCTTCAGAAAAGTCATTAGTAAATCCAAATCACGGCTATCAATTCCCTTTCGCCTAAAATCAATAACTGCAAGTAGATGTTTTCATATAATTCACACAAAATGCAATAGTAAGACTGTCCGAAAAAGTATTGTAGTTTTTGGACAGTCCTTTACATTATTCCTTTAATAAAAATTTGCATTTGCATTGGTTCAAATTCAAAATGGCGTTGAAATTCAATGGAAATCTGCTTTTGCAATTCTTCGATAGCATTGACCACATCGTAATGTACTGGTGCTTTAATCTGAAGGGATATATAAATTTTTGGCGTCAATTTCTTCATTGTGAATTGTATAGAATCTACTTTCGCGATAACCGGATAATTCGAAACAACATAGTGAATTAAATCAATAAAAACATTCGGTGATATTTCAATTGTTTGACGATGAAAATCAGGTTGAACAATCGTCGTTTCTCCTAATTTCACCCGATTCTTTGAAAAAATATCAAACCCTTTTTGAATAAAACGTTTAAAAAAATTTTGCTCCACTTGACGATAAGGAATGGGCATTAAATGTTTACCTTGAGTCGAGCGAATAAATTGAGCTAATTTAATCTCATTTTTCGAGCGTATGTTATCAATATAATAAAACTGTTGAATTGGACCAATGTTCAATTGTTCAGCAATTTTTTTTGTCATTTTATCGCTCGTTCCAATAATTAAAATCGATTGAATATGATGTTTTTTTATTGCATCCATTACTTCTTTTCTATGTAATTCATCTTGAAATATCGCTCTTCGAATAGCTTTTATTGTATTTTTTTCAAATTTTGCTGAAGTACCTGCAATTTTTTGACCGTTCTTAATTAATAATCCATCATCAATGATTGCTTCAATTCGATGATCATGGGCAAACTGTAAAGCGCTCGTGCTTTTTCCAGAACCACTTGGACCACTTAGGGAATACACTCTCATATTTTCATCTCCAAAACTTTTACTATTTTTCTTGTATCATAAACAAAATTGTTAATTAAATCAAAAAACTTAATTTTTACTGTATTGAAGAAAGATTAAAAGTATTGAAAAATATGTTAAAATATTTTTTATATTCAAATTCGTCAAAATTAAGGAGTGTTACTATTGAATATTGTACCTTCTAAGAAGATGTCATTATTCCAACCAGCAATATTCGGTCAATTAAAGGATCATGCAAGAGCTTATCAAGAAAAAGGAATGAAAATGATTGATTTGAGCCTTGGAAGTCCAGATCTACCACCTCATGAAATGCTTCGCAATCACATGGCGGAAAAAAGCAAAAATCCTGCTGCCTATGGGTACACATTAACAGGAACAATGGAATTTAATGAGGCAGTTGCACGCTATTATAAGAGAGTCAATAAAGTAGATGTTAATGCCGAGTCAGAAGTTTTACTCACAATGGGTTCTCAAGAAGGACTAGTTCATTTACCAATCGCCTTTTGTGATCCTGGCGATATCGTTCTCACTACAAATCCTGCTTATGTCGCTTATATTGCCGGCATTCATTTGGCAGGTGCCCGCCCCTATTACATACCATTAAATAAGGAAAGAGGATTTCTTCCAGAATTAACAGCGATTCCTGAAGAAATTGCCCAGCAAGCGAAATTGCTTATTTTGAATTTACCAGGAAATCCTGTTCCGGCAATGCCTACTATCGAATATTTTACGGAAGTTGTAGAATTTGCAAAAAAATATAACATTATCGTCCTACATGATGCGGCCTACTCAGAATTTTACTTTACTGGAGAGGGACCAATCAGCTTCTTAAATGCTCCAGGTGCAAAGGATGTTGGAATAGAAATCAATTCTCTATCAAAAAGTTTCAGCTTAGCTGGCGCCAGAGTAGCTTACATCGTTGGCAATAGAGAAATGATAAATATTATGAAACAATTGAAATCAAATTTAGATTACGGTATTTTTGAACCGATTCAATCCACTGCCGCACTTGCTTTAGACAATTCGGAAGTTATCACTGATCATTTACGTAAGACATTTGCTGAAAGACATCATGTCATTACAAAAGGGCTAGAAAAAATCGGTTGGGAATACGCCCCATCAAACGGAGGGATGTTTGTTTGGGCGAAATATCCTTATTCCATTGATAGTGTGTCTTTCGCATTTAAAACTATAGAACAAGCAGGAGTAATCATGGTCCCAGGAATTACATTCGGATCTGAAGGAGAAGGATATGTACGCATTGCCCTCGTTCAAGAAAAAGAATTATTAGAGGAAGCGATTGAACGGTTACGCGAATTAAAAATTTAATATTATTCGAATTGATAAGCTATCATTCACTTGAATAGTTGAATGATAGTTTTTCTTTATTTAGAGCAGCGTTTATTACTTTAGTCATGCGAAGATATTTCTTCTAAAAAATAAAAAACCGGCTAATAAATAGCCGATTTATTCTACATGATATTTATTCGTTTCATCTTCTTCAAATCGATTATAGCGCCTTTTAAACAATTGGAACATGTATGTCACTAACACTTTCAGCAAGGCATATCCTGGAATTCCTAATACGACCCCAGCCACACCAAATAATGAACCCGCTGTTAATAATACGAAAATAATCGTAATTGGATGAATCTTTAATGAAGAACCCATGATATTCGGTGTAATAAGCTTTCCTTCAATTAATTGTACTATCGTCCATACTATAATTAATTTCAACACCATCAATGGTGAATTTACGATTGCAATGATGATGGCAGGTGTGATGGCGATGGCTGGCCCTAAATAAGGCACAACACTTGTAATCATCGCTAAAAATCCAAGTAAAAACGCATAATCTAACCCAATGATTAAAAATCCGATTGTCATCATGACGCCGATGCAGAAAGAAACTAAAATTTGACCTTGTATGTAATGACTGATTTGATGATCCATTGCTTTCATCACTTTGGATGCATCATTTCGCATGCGAGGAGGAAAAATACTTAAAATGAATTTTGGGAATTTTTCTCCTTCATATAATAGATAGAATAAAATAAACGGTACTGTTACTAAAGATAAAACGATTCCCGTTACCGTTGAAACAAATCCTGTGATGCCACTCGCTACAGTAGTTGCTAAATTCGCAAAAGTTTCCCTTACCGTCGTAATTAAATTGTTCGTTACATCCAGTAATACTCGGTCATAATCAATATTGTATTTTGAGAATAGTTCATTCACACCAGAATTATTTAAAAACGTAACAGTCCCTTCTACAACTGCCATGAAATAAACAGGAAACTCATGTACTAAATTCGTAAATTGATCCCGCAAAAATGGAAAGACAAGTAATACCAATAATGTAATGGCGCTAATCGCAATAATGAATATTAAAAAAATTGACCAAATTCTCGGGATCCACCGTTCCAACAAATACAATAACGGTCTAAATAAATAATATAAAATGACAGCAAGAACTCCTGGGAGTATTACTACTTCAAACAATACTTGAATCGGATAAAAGATAAACGAAACTTTATTAAAAACGAAAATTACGCAGCCTAATAATAAAAGAACGATTAGCGAGAAAAGTAAATTTTTACCTCCAAGAAATCGAATGTATTTTGTTGTCTGAAACATGGAATATTTATTTTGTTTTACTTCTTGCTCTAATTCTTTGTCTTTTTCCAAAAAATCACCTCATCAAATTTCGACAAAATTATTTTATCATGAATAATTTCTGAAAAAAACTTCTCTACTCCCCTATTTTTAAAAATTCATGCAATTTTTTCTTATTGGCCTCCAAGTCGATTTCAATGACCGATCCTGCATGTTGATAGGAGTTAAATCGATATGTCCCTTCTACAGGAATTGTCATCTTTTCGATGGAAGGTGATCCACCTTTTGCAATTGATAAAGCAGTTTTTAGTTCCTCTACTGAAGACATATCCGTGATGATATAGCCTTGTGCCGCACCGATAAGTTTTGGTAAATTTTTAACATTTTGCGGCTTTAACAATTCGTCTTTTAATGCTTCAATGACTTTTTGTTGACGCTCTACCCTTCCAAAATCGCCTTCAGCATCGTGTCGAAATCTCGCATATCCTAATAATTCTTTACCGTTTAAACGTTGCAAACCTTTTGTTAAGGTTACACCAATATAAGCGGACATGTCTTTTTCAACTTCTATTTCAATACCATTTGGTGCTAAAATATCAATCATCGCTTCAAAGCTTTTGAAATCAATCACCATATAATGATGAATCGGGATTTCAAACATATGATTCAATGTATCCTTCAACAGTTGTACCCCACCTAAATAATAAGCGGTATTTAATTTCCAACGATCATATCCTGGTATATCTGCATAAATATCTCGCATGAAAGAAACTAACTTTAAATCGTTGGTTTCTTTATTCCAAGAAAGAACCATCATCGTATCGGATCGGGATTTTTCCTCTCCCCTACTATCCACACCAATTATTAAATAATTCTCGATTTTTTCTTTAGGTTCATCGGGTGTAAATTCTATTTCTTCTTTATTCTCTTCGCCAGCCAGTTCCAACCCCGTACGATATTGGTGAATAGAATATGCAATGATTGCAATCAGCACAATGAAAATTGAAAATAGTATTACTCTACCTTTACGTAAACGTTTTTTCTTATAACGTTTTTCACTTCTACTACGAACTTGATTTTCTTCCATATTCATTCCCCTTAGACATATAACTTTATAAAAATATAACGATAATCAAAACGATAAGTTCGATATCAATTATTATACTATGCTATTTTACGAAAAGCTTTTTTTGTATATAAAAGTTGTAAATTTGATACTATAAAGTTATCTTGTAACATTGTTAAGAATTTTAAGCAATAGGAAGTGAAAAAAATGGAAAAAGCAACATTTGCTGGTGGATGTTTTTGGTGTATGGTAAAACCATTTGTTGAATGGGAAGGTATTGAAAAAGTAACGTCAGGTTATATGGGAGGACATGTTGAAAATCCTACATATGAAGATGTAAAGTCCGGGAAAACTGGCCATTTAGAAGTCGTTCAAATCGAATTTAATCCGAATATTTTCCCATATGAAAAACTACTTGAAGTTTATTGGATGCAAATCGATCCAACGGATGATGGAGGACAGTTTCATGATCGCGGAGAATCTTACAAAACAGCTATATTTTATCATTCAGAAGAGCAAAGAATCTTAGCGGAAAAATCGAAAAAAGAACTGGAAGCAAGCGGCAGATTCAAAAAGCCAATCGTAACTGAGATTCGACCTGCCATGATATTTTATGAAGCAGAAGAATATCATCAAGATTATTACAAGAAAAATCCCGAACATTACCTTGAAGACCGGAAGAAATCCGGAAGAGATGAATTCATTAAAAAATACTGGAATAAATAAATGTTGAGCGGTTAAAAGTGTGTTACTTTTGCCGCTCTATTTTTGACTGTTTTTAATTTTATAATTTACTGCCTTTCACTAAAAATATATTTCTGACCACTTATCCTAAAAATTAGTTTACATAATATTATTATCAAAATCTGAGAGTATAACTCTTTCCTTCTCCATTAGTGTGCTTGGTGTCTATATCCGACTTCATACTTTAGTAGTCAATGATATTAATAGTAATAAATTTTAATAGGAAGAAATCATTATAAAATAATCCATTCTCAAAAAAACAGTAATGATAAAACGAAAAAATTATAGTAAAATTTAATTATTCAAATAAAATATTCCTTTTTATACCTTTTTATTCCATTATATTCCAGTTAATCGGAGGGAATGAGCATTGACTACATATGTTACAAATACTCGTTCAAATGAACCAACAATTTTTAACTTCACTGGAAACAAAATCAAAACAGAAGACAGAGAAATTGATGTATTGGTAAAATTTGAGGAACCTTTAGTCGTTGTACTGGGTTCTGTATTAGATGATGAAGAATGTGACAGATTAATTGAATTATCAAGAAATCGTCTTCAACGTTCCAAAATTGGTGTAGAAAAAATTGTTAGCGATATCCGAACTAGTAGTGGAGCATTTTTGTCGGATGTTCAAGATGACCTTGTATCAACAGTTGAAAAAAGAATTTCTTCTATTGTAGGTATCCCTGTTGAACATGCGGAAGGTTTGCATATTTTAAATTACAAACCTGGACAAGAGTATAAAGAGCATTTTGATTATTTCGCAGCAACAAGTAAAGCAGCAAGCAATAATCGAATTTGTACAGTTGTTTTATATTTAAGTGATGTGGAAGATGGCGGAGAAACCTATTTCCCAAAACTTGGATTAAAAGTGTATCCTAAAAAAGGAATGGCTGTATATTTTGAATACTTTTACAACAACCAAACATTAAATGAATTAACATTACATTGTGGCGCTCCAGTTAATACAGGTGAAAAATGGATTGCAACGCTGTGGTTTAGAAGAAAGAAACTCGATTAATTTAATATGACAAATTTCCTTCTTTTCTTAAAAGTCATTGCCTATACATTATAATCCCCTTTTGCATTCCCCTTCCTACATAAAAATGCAGAATTGGATTACTCATGATTCCAATTCTGCTTATATTTTGTTAACCAGTCCCCATTTCATTACGTTGTTTTTATTCTATTCTTTCAAACTAATTCATCGTTGAATGCCAAACCTTCTATAGCTTTTCCCTTCACTTCTTGATATAATGGTGCCATTATGTGTAAAAGAGAAAAAGAAGTTAGATTCCATCTTTTTTGCACATTGAAGTAGTATTAAAGGAGGAACTTACATGATTCAAGTAAGTAATGTAGGTCTTCGTTATGGTGATCGCAAACTTTTTGAAGATGTAAATATTAAATTTACGCCTGGGAACTGTTATGGTCTCATCGGAGCAAACGGAGCGGGAAAATCTACGTTCCTTAAAATATTATCAGGAGAAATCGAACCACAAGAAGGTCAAGTAATCATAGGGAAAGACCAACGTTTAGCGGTATTAAAACAAAACCATTTCGAATATGACGAATATACGGTATTAGAAACAGTGATTATGGGACATAAGCGCCTGTATGACGTAATGAAAGAAAAAGACGCCATTTATATGAAAGAAGATTTTTCAGATGAAGATGGCATGCGTGCTGCCGAACTAGAAGCGGAGTTTGCAGAATTAAATGGTTGGGAGGCTGAATCAGAAGCGGCCACTCTATTACATGGCTTAGGTATCAGCGAAGATAAACATTATATGAAAATGGCTGATTTAGAAGGTTCAGAAAAAGTTAAAGTATTGCTTGCTCAAGCATTATTCGGCAAACCAGATGTGCTGCTATTAGACGAGCCAACAAACCACTTAGATTTAAAAGCTATTCGTTGGTTGGAAGAGTTTTTAATCAACTTTGAAAATACTGTAATCGTTGTTTCCCACGATCGTCACTTCTTAAACAAAGTATGTACACACATTGCTGATTTAGACTTTGGACGAATTCAAATTTATGTGGGGAACTATGATTTCTGGTATGAATCTTCCCAACTAGCTTTAAAAATGGCACAAGAACAAAATAAGAAAAAAGAAGAAAAAATTAAAGAACTTCAGGAATTTATTGCCCGTTTCTCAGCAAACGCTTCTAAATCAAAACAAGCGACTAGCCGTAAAAAAATGCTCGAAAAAATACAATTGGAGGATATTAAACCATCCAGTCGTAAATATCCGTACATTAATTTCCAAATCAATCGCGAAATTGGAAATGACTGTCTATCTGTAGATGGCTTAACTGCAACGCAAGATGGCCAAGTGCTATTTAAAGATATTCGTTTCATAATGAATCGTGACGATAAAATTGTGTTGCTAGGAAATCCTTTAGCAAAATCCGCATTGCTTGATATATTAATGGAAGAACGACAAGCTGATAGCGGTACATTTAAATGGGGCGTAACGACTTCGAGAGCCTACTTCCCTATGGATAACTCAAAATACTTTGAAGGCAATGAGAAAACATTAGTGGATTGGTTGCGCCAATTCTCTCCAGAAGATCAAACAGAAACATTTTTACGTGGTTTCTTAGGACGTATGCTCTTCTCAGGAGAAGAAGTAAAAAAATCACCTTCCGTGTTATCCGGAGGCGAAAAAGTTCGCTGTATGCTAGCAAAAATGATGCTTTCTGGTGCAAATGTGTTACTACTAGATGAACCAACAAACCACTTAGACTTAGAATCCATTCAAGCTCTGAACAACGGTTTAATTGCCTTTAAAGGTGCGATGATTTTCACATCCCATGACCATCAATTTATTCAAACAATAGCAAACCGCGTCATTGAAATTCAAGACGACGGGACTATTCTTGATAAACAATGCACATATGACGAATTCCTTGAGTGGAAAGAAGCGCAAGGATTATTGTAATATTCAATATTGCTGGGCTGTTCGGATTGATTCCCAACAGCCTTTTTTATGACATCTGAAGAATCGGTAAACTACCACTTTGATGAATATAATTATCAATCGAGTTAATTTCATAATTCTCACCCCTTGATTTTCAAGGGATTCAAGACAATAAAAAATGGGTACCTCCCCAAATTTCGTTATAATGGTAAGTAACCAAACAAACCATACGAAAGAGGTGAGTACCCTATGACTATTGTAAAACAAATTTCTCTTTTTGACATCCATCAATTATTAGAAATGGAAAGTTCCCATCGTTATGATGCCATTTTTAGTGTGATTGACATTCAACCTATTTTTCAATTGTTTTCTAAAAAGACATTGAAAGGTGCACCACGCCACGTGAATGGAATTATGGTGCAATGATTCAATCGCTGATTATTCGTATTGTCGAACGAATTCCAACAATGAAGGATTTAGTCAAACGTTTGGTCCATGATCCTTTATTTCGTTTCGACTGTGGATTCCTTGTGTCTGATGTCGTACCATCTGAAAGCTCTTATTCACGCATGATTCAAGTCATTAGTGAATCAGATGTGCTAGATAAAATGAACGATACACTCATCAAAACAGCGATGTTGGAAGGCTTTCTAAATGATGAACATGTCGCCATCGATGCGAGTCACTTTGAAGCTCGTGATGCTTTCACACCATCAGAAAAGAAAGCACCTAAAACTCCTAAAAAACGTGGTCGTAAAACGAAAGCTGAACGAGCTGTTTGGTTAGCCGAACAAGTAGAGAAAAAAGGAAATCAATCAACCTATGAAAAAGAACTGAAAGAACAGCTGGATATCCCATTAGAAACCCTTTGGAAGGATGTACCGATTGAGCCAAAATGGGGTGTGAAAAAGAATAGTAAAGGAAAAAATACATTCTGGTTTGGTTATAAAGCACATTTAGCTGTTTCGACGAAAAGTCAATATATCATCACTCGTTTGATGTCCTCAGGTAATTTAAGTGATTGTAAAGCTGCGATTCCATTATTGAAAAAACTTCATCACTTAGGAAACGGTCAATTTACAATAGCTATATTTGATGCTGGTTATGATGTTGAACCTATTTACCGTCAAGCCGTATCACAGTCCATGCGAGTCGTGATTCCTTACAACGTTCGCCGAGAAGGAGAATATATAGGATTCGATGAACATTTTCGTCCAACCTGTGTGCGTGAACATAGTTACCAATATGACAGCTTTGACGCTAAGTACAATACATTAAAATTCACACGTCCAAAGGAATGTGCAACTTGCCCATTACGAGAAGACACCCTTTGCCAAAAAGTTTTCAAAATCAAATGTGATATAGATATCCGTAAATTTACCTATCCAGCACGTGGGACAGAACGATGGAAACAGCTTTATCAAGAACGTACAGCAGTCGAACGCGTTAACGCTTATTTAAAGGAATACTTTCAATTAAACAATGTCCGTCATCGTACAGGAAAGAAAGCAAAAATGCATTTCAATCTGGTGACGTTAATTTATAATACCTGCAAACTAGCAGTTGATCGAATCAATGCTTTATTACAGCAACAAAACCAAGTTGCATAATTTAAAAAAAAACAAAGTTTTTAGTATAGGGGTACTCTATACTTCAGAAATACTATGATTTATGAAATTGATTCAATCTTTTATTTTAAAATTTGTTTTAATAGTCAAAGTCATGAATTTAATAGGGAGTGTCAAGAATTTTGTGTAAATGAATTTACCCTTTCAGATAGAATTTTACCTTCGGCATATAGAAACACGTGAGTGGTGGATTGATTTTGACTGAACGGAAATGGCTAGCCATTTCCGTTCAGTCAAAATTTCGCAGTTGGCAGAGGGCTAATCCTTCTTGCGATAGAAATTTTCAAACATGCGTTCCAGTTCTGTCCTTGCCATGTGGAAGCCTCGATGACATCGCATGACACCTCGTTGATTATAATTTTCAAATTGAGTGACAAGGAATCGTTCGAGTGATTCTTCATTCGGAAACTGTTCTTTACGACTCGTATATCTTTTGATTGATTTATTGAGCGATTCAATTAAATTGGTGGAATAAATACTCAATCGAATTTCTTTAGGAAAATGATAGAATGTCAATAAATTCGGATTATCTCGCAAAGTTTGAACGTCTTTTGAATAAATCTTCTCCCATTTTCAACAGAATGCATCGAGTGCCTCTAGTCCTTCTTCGAAACAATTTGCTTGATGAATCTTTTTAAAGTCATTACAGATTTCTTGGCGATCCTCTACTCGAACTTTATGTGAAATATTTCGGGCAACGTGAACTAAACATTTTTGATATTTGGCTTTTGGGAATACGCTAAAAATCGCATCTACAATGCCTTTTAAACCGTCTGAAATAAACAATAATACTTCCTCTACGCCACGTTCTTTGAATTCTTCTAAAAGCTCTTGCCAGTTATAGGCTGATTCTGTTGGGGCAATCGTATATCCTAGCACTTCTTTTGTGCCGTCTATACGGATACCTACAGCAATATAAATAGCTTCTTTCGTTACAGTATCCCTTCGCAACGGAAGATAAGTAGCATCTAAATAAATACACACATAGCGTTTATCTAATTCTCGTTGATTGAACTCTTCTACGGCTTCGGAAACGGCTTTAGTCATATTGGAAATGGTTTGAGGTGTATAGTGATGACCATACATTTTTTCAATTAAATCTGCTATTTCAGACGTAGTAATGTCTTTTTGGAATAGATGGATAATCGTTGTCTCGAGTGAATCAATAGTGCGTTTATATGGAGCAATCGTTTGTTGTTTAAATTCTCCCTTTCGATCTCGTGGAATTTGAAGTTGTAAATCGCCATATTCCGTATGAAGGGTGCGTGAATAATACCCATTGCGCGAATTTCCAGAGTTAAAGCCAGCACGATCATATTTTTCGTAATCCAGAAAGGCTGTTAATTCTGTTTCTAATAGGAAGTTCATCGCTTTTTCTAAATGAACACGAAAAACTTCTGTAATATCTTGTTTTTTTACTAGTGCTTCAATTAATTCTGTTGTAAACTGATTCATAGGAAGACCTCTTTTCTTGGGATTTTGTTGGTAACTTTATTCTATCAAGAAAAGCTCTTCCTTTTTTATTGGATTTTTTATTTACACAAAATATTTTATACTCTCGGTAGTTCACCTCATATGACTTTTATTTTCGTAATTTTTATGATTTTCATCAATCTTTTTTTCAAGCTTTTTTAGTTTTAAATATATATCAATTAGAAATCCAAAAATCAAGCCCTGTCCAGCAAAAACTTCTGTTTTAAAATATGCACCGCTAGCAAAACCAATAATAAATCCTATAATTGCAAACATATTTAAACTTCTCCTTTAGAATAAAATAAATAACAAGTACAAAATTAAAGAAAAATCTCGCAATGTAACATTAATATTTGAGATTTTTCTACTACAATCACCATGAAAGATTAGCTGCTATATTTCCTTTTTTAACACCTGTTGTAACACTAACACTAAATACACCATTTTTATCGAATCCAATTGAACTCAAAGCTAGTGTTTGATGTCCATATTCGAATTTAATAGTAGCGTCTCCAGATGACTTTTTAGTATAAACATATTGTTCCATATAACCATTGTGTAAATTTAATTGTCCTTGTCTTAAATTTATAAAACATCCTACCCCACCATTTGTAGAAAAATCATCGGGATGATTTCCGTTGTCTCTTAATTGCCATCCACCAGCGCCTGTCCAATATTCATGTCTATGTTGTACAACTTGATTGTTGGAAACAGGAAGAATAAATCCCGCACTATCTGCAACACCAATTGCAAAAGCATCTGTTAAAGTAACTACTGGAGTAGAAATCCACTTCCATCTTCCTACAATTCTGAATTTTTTATAACCACTTTTATCTGATTTTACTTCATAAGCTTCTCCCTCCATTTGGATCGAACCTTTTAAATCTCCTTGTGGATCAGTATACATTGGTTGAATTGTATTAAATTTATTATTAGAAATTCCATCTGTTACAGTAATTATATCACTTGTAATAAATTTCTTCTTTGCTCCTTCTTCGATTAAGGAACGTAAGAATTCTGGTGACCTAGTCTTAATTTCTTCTAATGTTAGTCCTACATCTTCTTGTAATATATTAATTTCTTCCTCAGTAAGTAATTCTAGCGAGTTACTTTCAACTTCAATTTCTGAAGCTTTAGCAAATGATGGAACGATTAAAAATAATATAATCGTAAATAATAAAACAACATAATTTTTCATCATAGATGTTTCTTCAATTTTTTCAATCATTTTACATACCTCCTAAAATTTGACTTTATAATATTATAAAAAATATTAAAAATTATTACTAAATAACAAAGTACTATTTTTTAAATTAGTTAATATGTAACACAAACAATTCAGAGGTTGTTGTTCAATCGCTCGGAAAAACTCTAGAAATGGCTCTAAAACACGTTGGAAAAGAGAAAAGGGATAATCCTAAGATAGTTATTACAAGTTTCCGTGAGGATGATGATTTTGAGGAATATTGCAATGTTCAAACGATTAAAAACCTAATTCCTTACGATAATGTTGAATATGTACCGATTACCGATTTAATTTTTCCAAAAAGCACAAACGAATATGAGCGAGGATTATATACAAGCTCATTAGAGAAAATAGATGTGCTGTATCGGCCAGCCCATCCAGCCCATCCTATTGATTTTCTCATTTATGATGTAGCTACAGATGGGAATAGAATTGGTTTGCATTTATTGGATTTAGTAAAAGACCATAAATTAGCAATCATCAATCCACCTGTTTCATACTTCTTACAATCAAAAGTATTGATGATGTTAATTTGGGGTTGCCGTGAAAGCGAAATGTTCACGAAAGAAGAACGTCATGCTATTGAAAAATATATGTTGCCCACTTACCTTACTGAAAGCGAATTTTTAAAAAATAAAATGCCTTATGTAAAAAAATCTGTATATAGCCGTGAAGGCAACACAATTGAAATTTATGACGGCAATGGTAGAGCATTGAATGCTAGTGGTTACCGTCATTATGAAGATAATCAATACATCTATCAAAAGTACATTAATCTCCCAGAAATTGATACCGTAAATATTGGCTAATTGGTTCATTTGTAGCGAATGGACAAGCATGTGGTTTATCTTGCAGAGTAGGAAACGAAATAACAGAATGGGATTCTCACTGGATGGCAATTAGTTATAAAAGTTAAGGAGAAATGAAGAATGAAAAAGTTTTCAATTCTATATATTAATGGTTTTTCTTAAACAAAAACTAAAAAAAACAATAACCATTAAATAAGTTAAATATAGAAAAGGAGTTTAAAAACATATGAAAATTGCAATTTTAGGCGGTACAGGATCACTCGGAACTATCATTGGTGGATTAATTGCCAAAAACGGATATGATGTAAAGTATGTAAAGTCAAGTCCCGATAATTGTGTAAAAACTCTAATACACTGTTTCCAAATCCGATTAAAGAAGCGTAAGTGGAATCAAACCAAATATAGCAGTTTTGATTCCATTCCCCCCCACATTTTTTAGCCGCAACTTCCATGGGGTTTTCTATCCATATTCGTAAAGGGCTGTCAAAGGCTCTTTTCACTTTGACAGCTGCTTTGCGAATATGGAATCATCCCACAATGGAAGATGCGCGTGAAAAAGAGTGAGTGATTATCTACCTGATAGATTCTTACGTCGGTCATAGATATCTTGGTAATCCATTAAGACAGCACCAATCAAACGAAAAGCTGATTGTGTATTAGGGAAAATTCGGATTACTCTTTCTCTTCTCCGAACCTCTTGATTCAACCGTTCAAGAGTATTTGTACTGCGAATATGAGGACGAATTTTTTCAGGAAAATTCATATATTGAATTGTATCTTCGAAACCTTCATCTAGAATTTTCAATGCTTTTTCAAATCGTGCTTGGTCACTAAACTTTTCAAACAATTCATCTTTAAATTGACGCATATCTTCAATCGTGACAGCTTCGAAAATTCGTTTCAACATTGTTCGGAATTCAGCAGTATCTTTTTTAGGTAACTTGTCAATGATATTACGTTTAAAATGAACATTGCATCTTTGCCAAGAAGTCCCGACAAATTCACGCTGGATGGCCTTTCGTAACCCTTCATGCGCATCTGAAATCACAAGTTTAGGGGATTGTAATCCTCTTGATTTTAGATGCTGGAAGAAACGGCTCCAACTCTCCGCACTTTCAACGTGGTCAATATGAACACCAAGGATTTCACGTTTATTTTGATCGGTAATCGCTGTCGCGATATAAGCCGCTTTAGACACTACACTATGACCTTCGCGAACTTTAATATACATAGCATCGACAAAGATGTAAGGATAGTATGTAGTATTTAGAGGGCGATTGGCCCATTCATTGACAATTGGATCTAATTGTTTTGTCAAAGATGATACGAATGATTTGGAGACATTTTCTCCACAAAGCTGTTCAACGATTTTCGTTACTTTTCGAGTAGACACCCCATTCACGACCATCTCAAGCATAGAAAGAACGAAAGCTTGATCACAACGTGCATATTTTTCAAACACGGTAGTTGAAAACTCTCCATTGCGAGTTCTTGGAACCTTTAATTGAATCTTTCCAATACTCATCATTAAATCACGTTCATAATAACCATTTCGGTAATCACGACGTTCAGGAGAACGTTCATAAGCAGCAGCTTGAAGATAGTCATCAGTTCTTTTTCCATAAATTCATTCAGAATTAAAACTATCGCTGATTTGATAACAGTATCAAGATTCGAATTGATAATTGAGTCTTTTAAAAGGTCCATGTTTAAGTTAAACTTTAATTGAGTCATTTTTTCATCCTCTTTCTAATTGTTTTTATTGGGTCTGAAAACAGTGTATCAAAAGAGGAGGAAAAATGACTCTTTTCTTTTTACACAATTATATGGACTTTATCCATTCTTCCAGTTATAATAGTCAAATTTTCATCAATATTAGCCAATCTCTAATTTTTCACTTCGAAAATTTGTTTTATTAGTCTAGATGTAGTATAGATTTATGGACACAACTTGGTTAAGTCATTAATATTAAACTAACGAAAGGTTGTGTCCGAATCATGAGTCAAAAGCGCTATAATCAAGAATTTAAACAAACAGTAGTTGAGCTTTATCGCTCAGGCACTCCAGTCAGTCAACTCTCTAGCGAATATGGTGTTTCAGAAGTAACGATTTATAAATGGATTAAGCAACTCTCTCCAATTGAATGTGAACAGGAATTAACTTTGGCTGATATAGAAGCCATTCAAAAGGAAAATCTTCGATTAAAACAGGAGATCGAAATCTTAAAAAAGGCTATGACCATATTCGCGAGAAAATAGATGAGCAAGAACTGATTGACTTGATTACAAAAGAAAGCGAACATCATCCAATCCAAATGATGTGTCGTGTTTTAAAGATGCCTAAAAGTACGTATTATCAATCGTTTCACAAGAAGCCGAATAGCTATCATGTCGCCAACGAACAACTGCTTGAACGAATTCGAGCAATCCATAAAGAAAGTAAGGGTCGTTATGGGGCCCCTAAAATCTTTGAAATACTAAAAAAAGAAGGCTATACAGGCAGTATCAATCGAGTTCAACGTTTGATGAAACAAGCAGGCATCCAATCATGTATTGTAAAAAAATTCCGCCCAACACCAACACAAAAGCCCGTAGAAGAACGAGAAAATGTATTAAATCAAGATTTCACTACAACAACAATCAACGAAAAATGGGTAGCTGATATTACATATGTCCATACGCTTCGTGATGGTTGGTGTTATCTAGCGTCCGTTCTTGATTTACATACAAAAAAAGTGCTCGGATATAAATTCTCTCGTACCATGACAACAGAAATTGTGCTGGAAGCACTTCAGAATGCGATTCAAGATCAAAAGCCCGATCCTGGTCTTATCGTGCATACAGATTTAGGCACACAATATACAAGTGAAGCCTTTCAAAAACTACTAAAAAAACATGAAATAGTTCCGTCATTTAGTCGAAAAGGATGTCCATATGATAACGCTTGTATTGAATCTTTTCATGCCATATTGAAAAAAGAAGAAGTGTATCTAACCAAATACGAAAGCTTTGAGACAGCGAGAATTGCGTTATTTCAATTCATCGAAGGTTGGTATAATCGAAAACGAATTCATGGAAGCATTGGTTATTTGACACCGGATGAATACGAAAAAATGTGCCGAATAGCAGCGTAAAACATGGGGTACAGAACACTTCCCCCCTTCACATTTTTTTGGCACAACAGCCATGGGTTTATTTCTCCACGTCCCAAGTAGATTGTCAAAGGCTCTTTTCACTTTGACAATCTACATGGGATGTGGAACAATCCATGAATGGTTGTTGTGCAAAAAAACTTAATCTTTTTGTGTCCAAAAACTTGACGTAGATCCAGTCAAAATAATCGATTTTATAGTCATTCTTCAAGAAATAATAGTCAAATTTCTATAAATAATAGCCATTCAATAAATAAACCCATTTTTGTTTACATAATATTATTATCATTAATATAGTGTTTGAATTTATATAAAACTATATAATGATAAATACTAACCAATGAAAGGAGTCGATAACACTGAAGGCTTTTTATCTTTCTCTCTGCTTTTTGTTCCTGTTGATTGGCTGCCAACCCCAAGAAAACACAACTAATAAAACGATGTTTCCCCAACCGATCAAAATGCTTCAGAAAATAATCATGAAGACTTAAGTCGATTTTTTAAACCTGATAAATCCATTGCGAAGTTCATAGGAGACGGGAATGAATTTGCAACGTATACTGAAAAAACAACTTGGTTGGACAAAGAATATGTAGGCACGATTGTCGATAACGGCGGCGTAACCCTAATGAATATTTATAAAATCGGCGATGATAAAATTGAAATCATTTACAAAGAACCGGTTGATCACGATGCAACTTTCCCTGGATTAGAAGAAATCAAATCAATGCAGCCAATTGAGACTTATTTTGCAATGCCAATTCAAGTCGGTACAACGTTCGGCAATTGGAAAATTGTCGACACAGGTATAAGTATTGAAACCCCATATAAAACATTTGAAGATGTTATTGTAATTGAAGAAAACGGCGATAACTATGTAAACCGTAAATATTTCGCGGAAGGATTTGGAGAGATTAAATCTGAATATATAATGAATACAGATCAAGGCGAAAAATATATTGTCACTTCCACTTTAGAATCCATTACAATGGATTAAAGTTTATACTTAATACTCAGCAATCACCAGACAAAAGGAATAGAAAAACCGAACGATATTGAAACTCTATATTTAGTTTCAATATCGTTCGGTTTTTATGTTAATGAAATAACAAAATACATATTAAATTTTATGAAAGTTCATTTTAGTTCTAACCCTACCCTTCCTTCTGCCATTATTCTGAGCCTCAGTCAGCTAGAATATAAATTTCCAGTATTTCTGAGCATCTCGTACAATTTTCTCAAAATATGATTCCCTAGTTTTTCTGATGGAGACAACGGATTTCATGTAAAACTCATTTTCTTAGTGGGCATTTATAATTGTTGCTATATAGGATGATACATGTATAACTTCTACCAAATTCTTCTTCAATAGCAATTTAATTTTTAAAATAGAATCTTTATCAAGCATATTATGCTGTGCAAAATCAATGTTATCAATTAAATTTGAGCTCTGCTTCGCAATCATATGATTAATTTTATATATGTAAATCTATGAAAATTATTTTCTGTTACTTTTGACTTATTTAATATAATGCATCTATTTTTAGAGAATAATTTCTACCCTTTTACATACGTATTAATGAGGAATTTCTGAAAATATGTAAGAAATTTCTTGAGAATTCTAGAATTTTACAAAAAGGAGGTTTTTTATGGTATTAGGATTTATTGGGCTTCTAGGTAGTTTAGCATTAATGATTTATTTGACGATGAGAGGCGTAAACTTGCTGATTGCAGCCCCTTTCGCAGCATTTATAGCAGCAATATTAAGCGGTATTACAATTTTCCCACAATTAGCTGCTGAAGGAGATCCTGATTTTATCACAAGTTATATGGGCGGATTTACGGGATTCATTAGTTCTTGGTGGCTCATGTTCTTAGCGGGAGCAATATTCGGAAAAGTGATGGAAGATAGCGGTGCTGCAGATAGCGTTTCAAAATGGATTATCGAAAAAATCGGTGCTAAACATGCCATTTTAGCAGTTGTTGTCGCATGTGCAGTACTTACTTATGGGGGAGTTAGTTTATTCATTGTTGCCTTCTCGGTATTCCCAATGGCATTAGCCCTATTTAAAGAAGCTAATCTACCAAGAAGGTTCATTCCTGCTGCTTTGGCATTAGGGTCTGTAACTTTTACGATGACTTCTGCTGGTTCACCGGAGATTCAAAACTGGATTCCAATCCAACACTTAGGAACGACTCCATACGCTGGATGGCAAGTTAGCTTAATCGTGGCCATTTTCATGGCAGTCGCAGGGTATTTTTGGCTAAAATGGATGGTCAATCGTGCAGTTACGAAAGGTGAAAAATTCGTTGCAAAAGAAACTGATAACCTAGATAAAGCAGAAAATCGACCACTTCCTAGTCCTTTGCTTAGTGTTTTGCCATTAATCGTTGTGCTCGGGTTTTCGTTTATTTTCCATGAACGTTTGGGTACGTCTGCATTGATCATTGCTTTACTTGGTGGAATTATTATGACTTATCTCATCAGTTTCAAGTATATGCAAAATCGTGATAAAGCAATTGCAGAAGGTGCACTGGGAGCCGTGATTGCCATTGCGAATACAGCAGCTGTGGTTGGTTACGGCGGAGTTGTGAAAAAAACAGAAGCCTTTTTAACGACAGTTGATTATATGACGAACATCCCTGGCAGTCCACTTATTGGTGGTGCTATTGCTGTTGCTGTATTAGCAGGTCTAACTGGTTCATCTTCTGGCGGTCAATCTATCGCTTTACCATTAATTGCACCACATTACTTAGATATGGGGGTTAATCCGGAGCAGTTGCATCGGGTTATCGCCATTGCTTCAGGATCTTTAGATACATTGCCACATAGTGGTTACGTTGTTACAACCATCACTGCCATTGCACAAGAATCGCATAAAGATGCTTATCCAGCAATGGGCGCTTTAACAGTAATTATTCCGTTACTCGGAACTATTCTAGCAATCATTCTATTCTCTTTAGGTTTATAAAAATAATGTTGGAGGTCCAAACATGAAAGGAAAAACACTTTTTGTTACAGGAAGTGCACAGGGAATTGGATTTGAAATTGCAAAAAACTTTGCGGAAGCGGGTGCAAATGTCGTCATTTCGGATATTCATCAAGAAAAATTAGACCAAGCATTAAAGGAATTACCTGATAATGTTTCAAGTGTTGTCTGTGATGTAACGAGCGAAGAACAAATTAAACAGGCAATTGATTTCACTGTTGAAAAATACGGTTCCATTGACATTTTAATAAACAATGCAGGCATACAACATGTAGCGTTCATTGAAGATTTCCCTACTGAAAAATTTGAATTAATGATTAAAATTATGTTGACTGCTCCATTTATTACGATGAAATATGCGATTCCATATATGAAAAAGAATCAATTCGGCAGAATCATCAATATCGCTTCGATCAATGGTTTAATTGGATTTGCTGGAAAGTCAGCATACAATTCTGCAAAACACGGTGTAATTGGTCTAACAAAAGTAGCCGCATTAGAAACAGCACCGCATCAAATAACTGTGAACGCGATATGTCCAGGCTATGTAGATACAGCTTTAGTTCGAGGACAATTTGAAGATTTGGCGAAAACTCGCAATATAGCAGTTGAAAATGTGTTAGAAGAAGTCCTTTACCCTTTAGTTCCTCAAAAGCGGCTAATTTCGGTAGATGAGATTGCTTCCTTAGCGCTTTTCTTAGCTAGCGATGCCGCTAAAGGAATTACAGGGCAAGCAGTTGTGTTAGATGGAGGTTATACCGCTCAATAAGCGAATGTTCAACATTTACTTAGATTGAAATAGTAATTAACATATTTAAAGCAACATCTTCTCTTGGGAGAAAATGTTGCTTTTTGAATTGTTGTTTGAAATTTATTATTCATTTACAACTTGTTCTTCTGTATCCTCATCAATTTTTTCATTCGTAGTTGGAGGTAAAATTTCTTTCTTCACAGTTTCGTCAGTGATTTTACTACTTGCATATTTCTTTTTCAATTCGAAGTATACATCCAATACTTCTCGGGCAATTTGATTGTTATGTGAAATATATTGGCTAAAGTTTGTTGTCACCCAAGGAATCACCACAGCATAAGCAACCTCAGGGTTTTCAAACGGAGCGAAGCCAACATGAGATACTGTTTCAGTTAATGTGCCAAATTTTTCTCGAATCGGGCCATAGTAAACTACTTCCGCAGTACCTGTTTTCCCTGCTGCTGTAAACGGTGCATTTGCAAATTGAGCGCGGGCAGTACCTTGGCTGCCAATATATACTCTGCGAAGCCCTTGTTTTACATGATTAATTTCTTCTTCAGTATTTGAGATTCTATTCAAAATTTTCGGTTGGACTTCTTCAATTAACGGCCCTAAAGTTTTTCCATCTTTAGATGGTTCACGAATTTCTTTTAATAGTCTTGGCTGCACTCGATATCCACCGTTTGCTACCGTTGAAATATATTGCACCAATTGCATCGGTGTATACGTATCGAATTGTCCGATTGCTAAGTCTAGAATTTTACCAGGAGTATCCATTTTTCCTTGGAATCCTGCAAATTCATTCGGTAAATCAATTCCTGTATTGACACCTAAACCAAATTCAGCATAACCATTTCTCATTTTTTTCAAAACATCTTCTTTTAATTGTAGCCCCATATTATAGCGATAGTTTACTCCACCAATTTTCATAGCAATTTGGAACATATAGGAGTTTGAAGAACGCTCTAACGCTGTTAAATCATTCATTGCAATGCGGCCACCTCTGTTGAAGATGGAACTTTTCGATTTTGTACCTGCAAGCTTAATTGGTTGGTCAATTAAAACTGTACCAGGCTTTATAACGCCTTCTTTATATCCCATTAATATAGTAGCCGCTTTCACCGTTGAACCGGCTTCATAAGCTGTCGTAAATGTTCCGTAAGAATAATCAATCACATATGGTTTTCCCGTTTCTGGATCCTTTTCTATTTTCTTTCCAACCATCGCCAGTATTTCACCAGTATTCGGATTCATCATCACAAAAAAGGCACGATCCAATAAGGACGAACCACCCATCGATTTTAATTGCAGCAATTTCTCTTCAACAATTTTTTCAGCAGCTGCTTGCAATTCAATATCGATTGTCGTTACCAAATCATTCCCAGGTTTCCCTTCAAAAGTCGTAATCATATCAATGACTTCGCCTTTTTTGTTCGTAATATTTTTCACAACAGATTTTTGCCCCTGTAGTAATTCTTCATATTGAGATTCAAAATAACTTTCTCCAACACGATCATTTCGAGAATAACCACGGGCTAGATAATAATTTAATTCAGACTTAGGAATCCCCTTACTTGGGACTGTTGTTCTACCTAATACCGATAACGAACTTAACTTTACCCTTTTCCAATCGGTCGTCGTATTGACACCTGGCAATTCATATAATCGTTCAGAAACACGTGCAAACTCTTCATCGGATACATTTTCACTTTTAATAATTTGTGGAGATAAATAATATCCAGAAGACATTTCACGATAAATTGCTAACACTTCCAAATCAAAAGGCGTTAGCTCCGCCAATTCTTCTTCGGTAATTCGATCTCTCACTAGTTGGTCGATTTCTGCTTGAGCCTTTTTCTCATCTTCATGTTTTTCCTTTATTTTTTTCTCTTCTGCTTTCGAAACTTTCGCATAGGCTTTTTCTGTATTTTTTAAAATCCAAAAGTCTTGCTTATCACGAAGCGTTACTCGTTTCGTTGGTTGTTCAATTAACATAGCCAATTTTTCAGCGACTTCTAACATTTCTTCTTGGGACGTTGATTGAAACTTTGTATATGTAATGGCGTTTTGCGGATCGTTATCTACGAGAATTCTTCCATATCGATCATAAATTCTTCCACGGGGAACACTCGTATTGACCGCTACTTCTTCCGTTCTTTCTATTGCCCGAACATATTCTTCACCTTTTACGATTTGTAAATAACCTAAGCGAAAAATGAGCATGGAGAACAAAACAAAAATCGAAATAAACAGGACGTTCATTCGAAATGAAAGATTCGTACGAGAGTTTCCTTTATTGTTCGTTTTCTTTACATTTCGCATATGTCCCCCCCTTTCAAAAGAAACCCATACATGCTCTTTAGTATAACATTTTAAAGTTTGAGAAAAAAGGAGATTCCCTTCTTGATTTGTAACGGTTCTTTTCATTTTTAGGTTTCCTTTTTTAACATAAATACATTACTTCATTTATATTGGATTTTTCAAATTAAACATTCATCGATGATTAGTTTAATAAAAAATTAAAAAACATCAATAAATAAACATTGATCAACTTTTTCTATAAAATTGAAAACGACTCAAGCTTCCTACATTTTGAAGCCTAAGCCGTTTATGTTGTTAACTTAGTAAATATTATTTTTTCAAATTGATAGGACTATCAGCAATAGTTCTATCAATTAAAATTGAATAATTTTCGGATCTTTTCCTTTCGAATTCATGATGCGAATTTGAGAAGGAACGATTTTTAAAACTACCATATTCGGATCATCTGGACCATCGAACCAAAATCTTAATACTTTGTTCCACACTTTTTCTTTCATTCCTTCATCGGATGAAACTTCCGCTTTTCCTTCTATTTCTAAATAGGCATCGCCAAATCCTTTCCCATCATAACCAATTAAAATATGTGTGTATGGATTTTTCGAAAGTTCTTCAACTTTATGGGTATTTTTGCTCGTAACCGTATACAAAGTGAAATTATCGTTATAAAACGTCATATAGCGAGTGTGAGGTTTATCTCCTTCAATGGTAGCCATTGTTCCAATTAACTGATTATTTAATATTTTTTCAGCAATTTCTTTATCTGTTTTTGGCATTGCAACCACTCCATTTGACCTTTTTAATTTTAGTATTTCATAAATTCCTAAAAATATGTGATTGTTAAATAACGGGTCGCCAATTTTTTAGAAATTCTTCAGTTCTTGCCCTTCCCAATTGAATTAATTGCTCTTTTGCATCATCATCTAAATCAAATTGTGTAGCACTATATTGTTCAACAGGAATGAAGATAATATTTTTTTCGTGTCTTCTTGAGATATATCGATTATCGTGGGCATTCATCATCGCCTTAAATAATGCTTCAAATAAATCTAACCCATTATCAATTATCTGTGGTGGAATTTCTCCTTCTGGTCTGCTGAGTTTTAATCCTAATAATGGCCTTTTCCTTTTACCGTTATCATAAATCCATAATGGAAAATTGCTTAATACCCCACCGTCAACGAATACGGAATCTCCTTTTCCATTACTTAACATGACCGGCTCAAAGAAAAAAGGAATACCACAGCTCATTCTCAACGCTTTTGCGACAGAAAAATCTCTCCAGTCCTTTCCATATAAATGCAAGTCATCAGGTATGACAATTATGCGACCATTCGTTAAATCGGAGGTGACAACTTTCAATGAATCCTTTGGTAAATCCCCAAATGTATACACATCTTTTTCTGCTAGTTTTTTGTACAACCATCTTTCTAGCGCTTTTCCTTTGTACAATCCTAATCGAAAATATAAATTCAGCCATTTTATAAAAGGAAGAGTTTTTGAAAATTTGGGTGGATCAAGAAGCGATTTTGTATCTAATTCTTCTAATGCCTTTTCAATCTCTTTTACGGTAAACCCTGCCGCGATAAATGCAGCTACGATTGAACCAGCACTCGTTCCTGCGACTCTTTTAAAGATAAAACCCTTCTCACTCAAAACTTGATAGGCACCAACAAACGCAAAAGCTTTTATTCCACCACCTGAAAAAACACCATCAATTTCCATTTTCTCTCTCCCTTATTTTTCATTGGTATACTTTAAGAAAAAATAAGGGATTTTAGAACTATTTATCGAAAATAATCGAATCAATAAGAAAAAATTCGCAAGTTCCATAACAGTGTAGACTGTTTATTCGGAATGCTTGCGAATTTTTGGTAATATTGATTACTCATTTAAGATAGAAGGATTTTGCTTACTAGAGGGTTTACGTTTATTTTCATTTTGATTTTCTTTTTTTGCTTTTTCATTTTGACCTATCACATCTAAATCATCGGGACTTAAATCATATCCATATCCATACTCTTCCCGATCTAATTGATTTCTTTTCTTCTTTGACAATGTAGTCACCTCCATTGGACTTAATTTGTCACAAACCCATTATTTTATACTGAAATATGAATCACTAATAATTACATCATTGAAATAGTAAAAAAAGACGAACCCAAATGATTCGCCTCTTACTTTAAATTCTCTTCTTATCCAGATCTCTTCTATCCAATGTATAGTAGAAGCAACCGTTAAAAACGGAGATTATAAATCCTTTAAAAATTTTATAGAAGGTCTGCCAAATGTGGAGTTTTGTTACCGTATATCAGGAAAAGCATGCTTTATGCTTAAACTGCAATTTGAAAGCTTTTCCAAGGTAGAAGAGTTTATCAATGATGTAAGTCCATACGCAACTACCGTCACCCATTTCATTTTTTCCAAGGTTCAAACAACGATGAAATTTAGTGAATGAAATTTAATATCTAGGCTCGGTCAAACTTACCGATAATCTTTTCAAAAATAAAAAAAGGAAAACCTATGTTTAGGCTTTCCTCATTTTTTTAAAGTCAATTATTTTGCTGCAGCATATTTTTCTGCTACAACGTCCCAGTTTACTACATTCCAGAATGCAGCAATGTAGTCAGGACGACGGTTTTGATATTTTAAGTAATAAGCGTGTTCCCAAACGTCTAATCCAAGGATTGGTGTTTGGCCTTCCATGTATGGAGAATCTTGGTTTGGCGTAGAAGTGATTTTTAATTCACCGTTATCTACTACTAACCAAGCCCATCCAGAACCGAAGCGGCCTGCAGCAGCTTTTGCAAACTCTTCTTTAAATGCATCGAAGCTACCGAATTTCGCATCAATTGCAGAAGCTAACTCACCAGTTGGAGTTTTTGAACCTCCAGGTGTTAAAATTTCCCAGAATAATGAGTGATTTGCATGTCCGCCACCATTATTGCGAACTGCAGTTTGTTTATCAGCTGGAAGAGCATTGATATTTGAAATAAGTTCGATTAAATCTTTATCAGCGTATTCAGTACCTTCTACAGCAGCATTTAAATTTGTTACATACGTATTGTGGTGTCTTGTATGATGGATCTCCATTGTTTGTGCATCAATATGTGGTTCTAAAGCATCGTAAGCATAAGGTAATTTTGGTAATTCGAATGCCATTATAATTTCCTCCTTTGTATAAATCAGTAATTTCCTACCTCTATAAGATTATCAAAATAGAGGTAGTCATTCAATGATTTAGCTCTTTCTTAGTGATTTTCATACTTTTGGCTGAAATCAATCCATTGTTTGTCTTTTAACAGTGACGCACTTATTTTTCAACCAAACTCACTATTTCCTTTTAGATGATTTTTTATACAAAAAACTTATTATGCGATTGCGATTACAAAAACAATAATCATCACTAATTGGATCATCGTTTTTGTTACAACAGATGTTAAGAAGCCAACAAGCGAGCCAATACCAGCTCGAACCGCTTGGCTAAATTCTTTTTTCGCAACTATCATTTCCCCAATTACTGCACCTATAAATGGCCCGATAATAATGCCCAGAAATGGTATGATAAATGGTCCTGCTAATAAACCAATCGTGCTGCCCCAAAGTCCAGCCTTCGTTCCGCCAAACTTTTTCACGCCAATCAGATTCGCTAAAGTATCCGCCACAAACAATAAAATAACAAACAGAATCTCGATGATCCAAAACCACCATGAAAGTTCTGCAAAGGAGAAAAACAAACCATAAACGATAAATCCTAATAGTATAAATAATACCGATGGAATGATTGGATAAACTAATCCTACAAAAGCCACGATAAAACAAATAATAATGAGTAACCAAGCAATGATTTCCAAGTTCTTCCCTCCATGATACAGTTTACGGACAGGTTTGCAAAAAGTTTCAATAAAATGTTTTTGTACGTTTTTTCTTTTCATCATTTCATGTTAAACTCTCAATGGAGGAGAAGAAAATGGTTACTCATTTACAAATATTCATACACAGTCTGTTTCAACCAAACAAGCTAGCTGCTTATCGACTATTAACAATCGGTAAAGTAATTCAATATGTATTTATTCTAATTGCGATTGTTACGATTTTCTCGTTTATACAATTTTTAACAGGGGTATCGAAAACTACTATTCAATTTGAAGGGTTGCAACAATATGTCTCTGATATTCAATGGCTGCTCTATCCTTTTGCGCTTCTTTTATTACTCTTAACTTCTACCGTTTTATTATTTGTGAGAATTACCATTTACGCAGCCATAGGAACATTATTATTAAAAATATTCAATCGTCGCGGGGAATATCGACATATGTGGAGAACGACCGCATTAGCGATTACATGGTCAACACTACTATCTATCCTATTTTCATTTATTAATATATCTAGTTGGTTTGGAACAGTTGTTAATGCCATCATTACCATCATTCTATTAACAATTGCATCACTAAAATATCCAAAAATAGAAAAAAAGAAGTTCTGAATCCTTCCTTGCTTCATATAGTGGAGCAAGGAGGGTTTTTATATGAGATTTTTTCTATTAACATCTATCATCATCATAATCGTTACGGTCATTAAAATAGATTTAACTGAAGGAACAGTACCATTAATCGCGTTTTCTGAAAGCGTTGACCAATGCAATGAACAACTAGCTGTAAAAACAGTACCTGTTATTACAAAAGAAGGGGATACTTTACAAGGGTTACTCGCCCAATATCCAACAGATGAAAGAATTTCAGTACCAGAACGAATGGCGGATTTTTACAAATTTAATCCACATTTAAAAAATCAAGTCATAGCACCAGGTGAATTAATCAAAATACCGATTTACTCAAATAACCATGAATGTAAAAAATAAAAAAACGTGTTTCTTCCTTGTCGACACTATTTTACACTGCTAAAATAATGGAAGTGAAGGTACGGAAAAAGTACCTCAAGAAGGAGAGAGTTATTGATGAGTGAAATTATTCATCGTTCGAAAACACGTCCAGTACGTGTCGGCAATTTAACAATCGGCGGTAGTAACGAACTAATCATTCAAAGTATGTGTACAACGAAAACTCACGATGTGGAAGCTACTGTTGCTGAAATTTTACGATTAGAAGAAGCAGGGTGTCAGCTAGTACGTGTTGCTGTTCCAGACGAACGAGCTGCAGCGGCGATTCCTGAAATAAAGAAACGCATCCATATCCCTTTAGTAGCGGATATTCATTTTAACTATAAACTTGCCTTGATGGCTATAGAAAACGGTATCGATAAAGTACGCATTAATCCCGGCAATATTGGTCGTCGCGAGAAAGTTGAAGCCGTAGTGAATGCGGCAAAAGAAAAAGGTGTTCCAATTCGAATTGGTGTTAATGCAGGATCCTTAGAACGCCATATATTAGAAAAATATGGCTATCCTACTGCAGATGGAATGGTTGAATCTGCTTTACATCATATTAAAATACTGGAAGATTTAGATTTCCATGATATTATCGTGTCGATGAAAGCTTCTGATGTAAATCTTGCTATCGAAGCTTACGAAAAAGCTGCACGTGCATTTGATTATCCATTGCACTTAGGTATTACAGAATCTGGAACGCTCTTTTCCGGTACAATTAAATCCGCTGCTGGTTTAGGTGCTCTTTTATCCAAAGGAATCGGCAATACATTACGTATTTCTCTTTCTGCTGATCCAGTAGAAGAAGTAAAAGTAGCTCGAGAATTATTGAAAGCATTTGGTCTTGCATCAAACATGGCTACTTTAGTTTCATGTCCAACATGTGGTCGAATCGAAATCGATTTAATTTCCATTGCTAACGAAATAGAAGAGTATATTTCAAAACTGAATGTACCATTGAAAGTAGCGGTATTAGGCTGTGCGGTAAACGGGCCGGGAGAAGCGAGAGAAGCAGACATTGGAATCGCAGGTGCTCGAGGAGAAGGTTTACTCTTTATGAAGGGTAAAACCGTACGAAAAGTACCAGAAGAAACAATGGTAGAAGAATTGAAAAAAGAAATCGATAAATTGGCAGCAGAAATGTTAACAGAGCGAGAACAAAAACAAATTGAATCTTAGGGGGTCCATATGAAGCAAAATAAGCCTCGTTTCGGTATTGATATTGATGGAACAGTAACAACTCCTGATACGCTGATTCCACATATAAATAAACAATACAATACAAACATCGTACTTGATGATGTCATTGAATATGATTTTTTAAGCGCATTCCCCCATCCGGTTGATCGAAACGAGTTTGCTCGTTGGTTTAAAGAAAATGAACCTTATTTATATTCAGTAAGCAAAATTGCTAACGATGCTCAACAAATCTTAAACAATTGGCATAAACAATATGAATTATATTATATATCCGCTCGAGACTTGCATTTATACGATGTGACGAAAAAATGGTTTGAACAGCATCAAGTACCTTATGATCATATTGAATTAATAGGTAGTCATGATAAATTGGAAGCTGCAAAAAAGTATCGCGTAGATGTTTTTTTTGAAGATAAACATGATAATGCGGTGATACTTGCAGAAGAACTCCAAATTCCCGTACTGTTATTTGACACACCATACAATCGTAAAGTTATACCTTCCAACGTGATTCGAGTTCATAATTGGAAAGAAGCAAACGAATGGATTGAGCGTCATTTTTAGCCACATTTCAATCGCTAGACTTGTCCAACCTATTGGTGACATCGTCTAGCGATTTTTTGTGAACGCTATTCGTTTTAAATCTCTAATGTTCCCCTCACCCAACGTTCAACAAATGTTTCAAAAGTAATTCCATATCGATTATAAATATCATGATATACAAAATACACTCCTAATTTTTCAAGCAGTTCATCATTGATTTTCATGAAAACTTCCCTTCTATTAAAGTTGAAAAACAAGAAATGTAAAGGAATTTTCTAAAATCTCCTAATACAACGATGAATTTTTTCGCTATGATGAAAATAGCCAATAGTTTGAACACTAGGAGGTTTTATAATGAGAAACATACATATTTATGTTGTATTACTACTTGCTATGTTTCTATTAATAGGTTGCAAAAGTTCCGTCAGCGACTTAAAGGAGGCAGTTTCTGGTATCCATACACAAGCAGAAAAAGCAAAAAGCGGTCTAACGATCGATGCATATACTTTGCGTGAGTATGAGATTGAATATAAAGACGAATTATTTACAGTTGACGAATTATTTAAAACTATTCTACGTGATGTCCAATGGGAATATGAAAAAAATCATAATAAGCATATTTTGCTAGTAAAAGGTACATGGAAGGAACCATTATTTGAACAATTACAGCTTTCGGATGATGTAAAAGAAAGACTCTCAAAGAGCGGTAAAATTTTTATTGAATTAGTATTTGTAGATGAACTGCTAAATTCAAATGAAACAACGGTCAGCATGAAATTAAATGAAGAATTGTTAGTGGATGAAAAAGGAGCAGAAATACTTTATTACTTATACGATATTTATTTACAACAGAAAATGTAATGAAAATTTACTCTAGTAGTACTAACCATCGCAAGGTTTGTACTACATTTTTTTAATGACTTATTCAAAATAAAATGCATAAACCCACAATTTTATTAAAAAATTACAATTTATAGAAAAACCATTTAAACTTTTCAAAAACCATCCTCTTCTGCCAAAAATACGACAAATTAAACATAAAACACTATCATTATTTCAAAAAATTATTAATGCATGTTAATAAATACTTTTGTTATAATTACTTTACAGTATTATCAAAATTTGGTGGGAAGTATATGTTTAAACAAGAACAAATCGACCTAACAAATGATGATTTATATTCATATTTATACACGATAGGTGAACAACTTCAGCAACCAATTGTAATCATTGATTTAAAACGGCAACCACTTTCCATTAAGTATTACAATCAATCATTTGCCCAATTAACTGGTTATGATATGGCTGAATTATTAAACAAGCATATTTCATGTTTATGCGGTCCAAATACCCTTCCCGAAACTGAACAAGATCTGGAGTTTCATATATTAAATAAGCTCACCTATGAAACAACAATGATTCATTACAAAAAAGATGGTACCGCTTTTTGGAACCAGCTTAGTATTCAACCAATTCAAAACTCCAAGAAAGAAGCAACCTTTGTGCTTATTCAATGCAAAGATATTACATCCGAAATGTTGGAAAAAATGCTTCACAAAATTGAGCATGAAGTATATGTCGAATTAGGAAAGGATAGTAAACTAGAAGATATTCTTCAACGAATAACCGCACAGGTAGAAAAAAATTATATTAGACAAGTTTATTGTGCTATTCATGTTCTTCAAAAAGATGGTACATTAAAGGCTATTGCCAGTCCCACGATACCCTTCAGTTGGATAGAAAACCTCGTCGGAATGGAAGTTAGTCCAACAACTGGTAATAGTGAAAATGCAATTTATATGAAAGATTTATCTTATATACAATCCATTAGCTTACAAGAGGATTATGAAAAATTACGGAAAATTATTTCAACCTATAACATTCAGTATTGCTGGTCAAAGCCAATTGTCGACAACGAAAAAAAGATGATTGGCACATTTACGATCTATATTCAAAAAAATTTATATTTGAAACAATCGGATATTGATTTTTTAAATAAACTGTCCCCTATTATCGCCTTGACAGTCAAACATTTTAAACAAAAAAACCTATTAAAACAATTAGCTTATTATGATATAAATATAGGAATTCCAAATTACCATTATTTTTATAAAAAATTAAACGAGTGGATTCAAAACGGTGTTGAAGGAGTCATTTTATTAATACAGCCAGGAGAATATACTTCCATAGTCGATATGTATGGGCGCAAAGTTGGCGACCGTTTAATTAAACAAATCGTTCATCGCATTGAAATGATTACTCAAAAAAACCGAACGATTTTTAGTCGTTTTTCAAATTCTACATTTATTTTAGGGAGCGTAATTCCTGTAAATAAAGTGGATGATTACATTCATAAGATTATTGAATGCACTTCCCAACCTTTTGATGTAAATGGAAGGGAAATGTTTATATCATTAAAAATTGGCGTTAGTTATTTTCATCAACAACTGTCGATTGATGAAAGTATACGGCAAGCAGATATTGCTATCACAAAATCAAGAAAAAAAATAGGAACTGTCATTTCCTATTTTGAAAAAGAAACCGATCAACAAATACAAAGAGAACTGAACGTATTAAACGAATTAACAACTGGATTAAAAAATGATGAACTTTCCGTTTATTTGCAACCAAAAGTCCATTTGTTAACAAAGGAAATTATTGGATTCGAGGCTCTTGCGAGATGGTATTCTCCTGTACTTGGAAACGTTTCGCCGGCAGAATTCATCTCGATAGCCGAACATAGCGGAAAAATTAGGGATATCGATCATGCTATTTTTGAAAAAGTATTACGATGGCAATGGGAAAGAAAGAAGCAAGGCCATCAATTGTATCCTGTATCCATCAATGTATCACCTGTACACTTTTATCATGATTCTTTTGCAGATGATTTATTAACCCTTGTCCGCCAATATCAAATTGAGCCGAAATATATTAAAATCGAAGTTACTGAGAACTTTGAATTATTTGATTTTGAAAAAGCAAAGAACATCTTATTAAAATTAAAGGAACATGGCTATGAGAGTTCGATTGATGATTTTGGAGTCGGATTCTCGTCATTAAGTTATCTACAACGGCTGCCTTTTTCAGAAATTAAAATTGATAAATCGTTTATTAATGAAATACATGATTCAGGTATGTATGCAATCGTAAAATCAATTGTTCAACTTGCAAAAAGTTTAAACATGCATGCGGTAGCGGAAGGGATCGAAACGTTGGAACAATATAAAACCCTTGTTCAAATTGGTTGCCATACAGGTCAAGGTTATTATTTCCATAAACCAATGCCGATTGTAGAAGCTGAAAAATTAATCAATTCAAAATAAAAAAGCTGACTAGCGTCAGCTTTTTTATTTAATTTCTTCCATTATAAAATGAACAAAATCTCTCATATTTTCTGGCGAAACGCCGTGTCCTACAGGATATGTTTTATAAACAACTTTCGCTCCATGTTGCTCAAAAAATTCTTTACTATCTGCACTCCACATAATTGGAAAATCGTAATCATATTCCCCATGAGAAATGAATAATTTCGTCTCATCCATTTTATTTTTGTGATATTGTTCTTTCACAAAATCTGGTAAATACCCTGACATTGAAGCACATGCTTTAATTTGATTTCCCATCACGATGCATAATGTTTGTGCGATGACTGCTCCTTGATTAAATCCTGCAATACATATCTTCGTCGGATCTAATTGATATTCTTTGATTGCTTGTAAAATAAAATCTCTTGTAACAGCAATCACTTTATCAAAAACAGGTTGAATAGGCTTTCCTTCCTCTACAAAAGTATAGAAGGCATAACCAGGATCATGACTGATTGGTCCCCTTAAACTAAATACATGGCAAACTTCTTTTATTTCACCTATAATTTGTAATAAATCTTCTTCATCGCTTCCTAATCCATGAAATAAAAAAATAGCTGGACTTTGTTCAATATTATTCTTCGGTTCAATATGTTTGAATGTATATAATGACTGCATTCTATTTCCTCCTCAAGTTTCCCTTACCTACAACGCTTCATTCCCAAATCTTTTTTTCCAAAATATTATTTTATTCTTAATTTCTATTTAAAAATAGTATGTTTCATTTACTAAAAATACTGATATTAATCAAAAATTTTGTCGATAACATAAATCTTTCTTATTATTTTTAAAAAATTTGTCTGATTTTTGAAATATGATTTGGAAAAATAGTTTTTAAACGATAAACTATTAGTAGAGTTGGTTAAAAATGTCTGTTTTGACTGGGTGAAAACAAAACAACATTCTTAGCAAAGGGGTGTTTGGAATGTATAGGAAAATTACAGTAGAACGAAGCATACTATATATTGAGCAATATCATGTAGACAAATTTATTGATTTAGCGAAACAAAATAGCCAATTCAATTATCTAGTTAAAGAAGGCGCATTAAATACCATCGATGCTTGGATTATCGCCTTCAATATTTGGCTTTTATTGCTGCCCAATAAATACAATATCATTCACTCAGCTGAGAAAACCTTATACTACTCCTCGAATTTCGTTATACTAAATGCTCTTCAAGACAATGTACATTTTAACCAATTAAAGTTCCGTGAAAATCGCCCAGAACTATTATATTATATCATGTCACTCCAACTAGCTACAGGATTAAACGAATGGATTTTACGCGTGATGATCAAACATGATTTAACATATATGATTGAAAGAAATAAAAAACGTATCTATTTTGATGCTCATTTAGGATCAGAAGATGAAATTCAATCCTTTTTAGAAGATCAATCGAAGTTTGTAAAGGCAGCTGTGAAAGAACTGCATTCTACTAATTCATTTGATCGAATGATAAGAAATGCAATTGATGAAGCATACAAAGTATATAATAAACATCGTGAACGGTTAGCAAAAGAAAAATTGAAACGAGGATAGTACAATCTTGTTTCGACTACTTCAGGAGCAAAGGTCTATATATAAGAAGCGAGGGTATCTAGAAAGTTTTCGACTTTCTAGACACCCTCTTTCCTATTTAATCATTAATTGTTTTCTAATGTTGAGACAACTTCAGAAATTACGATTACATTTTCGATTGTAGGGGCTTCTTCGCTATTACCGCTTGGACGTTTATGAGCTTCTTTAAATGCATCACTTGCTCTCCACGCCTCAAATTCTTCGAGTGAATCCCAATACATAACGACGTTCATTTCATCGTAGTCTTCAAATTGTGTACTTACGAGTACTTCTACTTTACGAAATCCTTTAAACGTTAATAATGGACCAGGTTGCGTGAAGAGTGGTGCCATCTTTTTTGCCAAGCCTTTTTTCACTTTAATTCGATTAGTTACTGTATACATAAAAACAAAACTCCTTTTTGAATTTTTGAAATTCATTATAATAATTAAAACATTATTTTAATAGAACAGCAATTTATAAGCCTCAATCATCTAGTAAAATGTCAAAATGGAACGTTTCATCCGTGATAGGCTCTACTTTTGCTAAGGCATATGTGGAACCCTTTTGAGAAAAGAAATCATATGTGGAACCTTCATTTCGTATTCCATTCATCACGATTGGATGAATTTCTTCTTCAGGAAACATTGTATCGAACCCTAAATTCATTAATGCTTTATTCCCATTATAGCGAATATACGCCTTCACCTCATCTTCCAAACCTGTTCCTCGATAAATTTCATCTGTATAACGCAATTCATTATCATATAAATCTAGCAATAATTCATAGCCCCAATTTTTTAATTCATCTTGTTGTTCTTTAGAAAATTGATTAAAAATGTTTTGTGCGAATATTCCAACAGCCACCCCATGAATGGATTCATCCCTCAATATTAGCGAAATCACCTCTGCGCTGTTCCTTAAAATGCCTTGTCCCCCTAAATAGAGCGGATAGAAAAAACCAGAATAAAATAAAAAGGATTCGAGCATGACGGAAGCAAACATCGCTTTCCATAGGCTGACTAAATCATTTTCCTTAATAGACGAATATATATTGGCAATTTTTGAAGCTTTATATTGTAATAGTTGATTTTTTTTTACCCATTGAAAAATTTCTTCGATTTCGTCGTTATGACAAAGGGTTGTAAAAATATACGAATAGGATTTCGCATGAATGGCTTCAAAGGCACCAAATACCGTTAATACAGCTTTTTCTTGTAAATTGGGATTGTATTTTGCTATTTCATTCATCCCGATATTTGTTTGAATTGTATCGAGCAGCGTCAGTCCACCAAACACTTTTTTATATGTTTCTTGATGCTCAAAATTTCTCCATTGTTGAATATCCTTTGAAACTGCAATTTCTTCTGGAAACCACATTTGTTTCCATTGTTGATCCCAAAAAATTTTAGCAAGACTGCTTGCTGACTGATTCCAATTGACTGCTTCGTATGTTAAATTGTACATGCTACACATTCCTCCAGTGATTGTAATCGTTGGCGTACATAATAGACCGTTTTGATTCCTCGCATCCAAGCATAAATATAGGCTTTCGCTAATTGTTCCGTCGTCCACTTGTCTGTTACATATAAAGTCATTGAGATACCTTGATCAACATGCTTTTGTGCAGCGACGTATAAATCAATGATTTTATAGACATTCATGTCATATGCTTCTACGTATAAATGTTGATTGTCATTATTTAAAAATGGCATCGGATAAATCGTGCGGCTATCTGCATAATCTCGTATCTCTACTCGCTCAGTAATGGGTGCAATGGATGCCGTGCAAGAACGAACGTAAGAAATCGAGCCGGTTGGTGCGATTGCTAACCGATAAGCATTAAATAATCCGTATTTCATTATATCTTCTTTCAATTTTCTCCACATTTCTTTTGTAATGATTGGAACATTACCTAAAGCTTTTTTCACCAATTCACTAGGTTCCTTTTCCAATTTATTCACGTACTTTTCAAAATAATGACCATTTGCATATTCGCTTATTTCAAATCCGTAAAAAGTTTCACCTTTTTCTTTCGCAAGTAGCATCGATGCTTTTAATGAAAAGAAGTTCAATGCTTCCATAAAGTAATCGATAAATTCAATTGATTCTTTTGAACCATATAATATATTTTGAGTTACAAGATGTCCGTGCAAATTCATAACACCTAATCCGACAGAATGCATCATCTGGTTTGCTTTTTTTACAGATGGAACGTTTTTTATATTGGTCATTAAAGACACTTGTGTTAACAAACGCATGGCTGTATCTACTAACTCTTCAAAATCATGAAACTTCGTCGCATGGTGAATATCTAATGATCCAAGATTGCAAGATACGTCTAATCCATATTCATTTGGTGTATCTTGATCATTAATGATGCTCGTTTGTTGAACTTGTAAAATTTCAGTACAGAGGTTGGACATTTTGACTCTTCCAAGTTTTTTTAGTGGATGTTGTTTATTTACATTATCATCAAATATTTCAAAAGGATATCCGGATTCGAATTGGCTCTTTTTGATTTCCGTATATAGTTTTCTAGCATTGATTTGCTTTAACTTTCGTATATTTGGGTTGTTCAACAACTCCCGGTACATTTCCGTTATGCTTATTTCAGACATTCTTTTTCCGTATTCTCGATAAATATCATAAGGACTAAAAAGAACGATATCTTCATCTTTTTTCATCAGTTCAAAAAATATATCTGGAATAATGACACCAGTCGATAAAGTTTGTAACCGAATTTTTTCGTCGGCATTCGGCTTCTTAGAAGAAATAAATTCTTCAATATCCGCGTGGAAAATATTTAAATAAGCAACACCTGAACCATTCCGTTGTCCTAATTGATTGGAATAAGAAAAGGCATTTTCTAATAATTTTGCAACGGGCATAACACCGCTTGCCCGATTGGCGATACCTTTTATCGGATCACCCAAAGGTCTTAAATCCGTTAAATTTACCCCTACCCCTCCGCCAAGCCTTGAGAGTTCTAAACAATAACCGAGGTTTTCTGCAATGCTATTCATCGAATCATCCATGGATAATTTAAAACAACTTACCAATTCCCCACGCGCTTTTTTACCGCTATTCAGTGTGGTTGGTGTTGCTGGTTGAAAAGCCTCCATCATCGCACGAATTGCTTTTTCTGCCAACAATTCATCACCATTCGCTAAATATAAGGCGATAATGCTCATCCGATCCTCATAAGTTTCTAAAATTTCTTTTCCATCTCGACTTTTCATTGCGTAACTTTCAAAAAATTTGCTCGCGCTCATAAATGTTTGAAATCGAAAACGATAAGAATACGCAATGTCAAAAATTTTATTTATAAATTCGAAAGAATATTTTTGTAAAAATTCTTTCTCATAATATCCTTCTTCAATGAAAAAGCGAATCTTTTCTTCCAAACTAGAAAACTTCCGCATTTTCTGATTAACATGTTCGATAAAATATTGACGAGTAGCCTCTCGATCTTTCTCTAAATCAATTTTTCCTGTTTGGTGGTAGTGATTCAAAATTTCATTATTCAAAGTTAAATAGCTTTTCATCACTAAATCTCCTTTTGAATTACTCTGTTATAATAATCAATTATGGCATCATAATTTTTCTGAAATCCGCGTAATTCTATCTTTTGAACAATGGGAATTCCGTACCTTTCGTTAATCAAATGAGCAGAACGGCAAAAATAAGCATGGCCGAAATTCGAGTTCCCACTTGCAATAACACCCTTACAGAAACGAACATTATGTTGTAAAAACGTTTCCACGTTTCGTGGTACTTCGCCTAATCCATCGGTATAGGTGAACAATAAGAAGGGTTCATTCAAAATAAGATCATCGCGAATTTCAATGTGGGGTAATTCTAATTGATGAACGATAAAACGCACGTTGCCCGTTCGAGATGCATAAGCAATCATAGTGTGATCCTGCTAATGAATTTTTTTATATTTTCTATGTTATCCATTAGCTCTCCATCGATTTCGATTACAGGGACAGAAAGGAATCCAGCATTCAATAATTTTTCTTTCGCTTCTTCATTGTGATCAATCAAAATTTCTTCATATTTCCCTTCATAACCAAGTTGATTTAATTCGTATTTCATCAACAAACATTTTGGGCAAACTTTTTTTGAATATAATTTCATTTCCTTCTCCCTTTCTACCATTCTTTTATGAAAATAAAAAAGCCATACCTTTTTCGGTATGGCTTTGAAATGGAAACAGTCAGGTACTAGGAAATGGACCGTCTTGCTTCCATTTCCTAGCCCCCGAAGAAATGAGCAATTCACGTTTATTAGGCAGGTCTCCTGGCTTATGCTTCATCCTCCAAGTTCCCTTCCCATACAAATTTGTACAGTGGATTTGAACTTTTCGTCAGCAATTACAGTTGCGGGGACAGCGTCAGATTTTCACTGACTTCCCTTTTAATCTACTATATATAGTAGAACCTAATAAACGAAATGCTATATATTGTGTTTTCGTGTTTCATTGTAACATGTAGTATTGTTAATTACAAGCTTATTTGGTAAATGATACAGTATCTACTAAAATCATTCACTCGATACGTAGAACTTAAGAACGGTTGGTTAATTTTCCTCTTTTAATATCTCAGGAATACCATACCAAACGCGAATGACTTTCTCACTTTTCTCAAAAAGTTGTTGATACAATCTACCACAAGTATCTCTCAAATGACGATCCTCTTTTGAAAGCGGCACTATTCCACGTCCGATATCCGTACAAATACAAATTAGGTTTGTCTTATAATCTAAATTCATTAATTTCCCCATTATTTGTGATACGATTTCATCTTCCGATAAATCCGGGACGAGCAAAATCATATTTTCAAAACTACCTATAATAACGTATTCATCTTTTGTAAAAGGGCCTTCCGGTATTTCGCCTTCATAAAAATAACAGCGATTCGCACCTATTTCTTTTAACATGTTACTTACAAATTTTCGTTTACCATTATAGGCGCCTCCAATAACTGATTGCATTCTCTTCCCCCTTTCAAAGATTCAATATCGTCCCAACATAGGGTATAAATCATCCGATGCTGTGCAATAACATCTTGAAAACTTTTCTCTTTTTGAAATTTCGATAGGATAACACGAATGACACCACCGTGGACGACAAACACATATTCTCCACCACAGCTCACGATTTGATGAAAACAATTTAAAATCCGTTCTTTAAACGAAACAAAAGATTCACCATTTGGTGGCGCAGCTTTCTCTGGTGAATCAATCCACTGCCGATACGCTGGATTATCTTTTAATTCATCATAAGTTTTCATTTCAAAATCTCCAAAATGTAATTCCCTTAATTGAAAAAAAGGATGGTATTTTGCCTCGGGGAAATAAAGTTGCGCTGTTTCTATGCAGCGCTTTAAGTCACTGCCAAATACATCCTTAGTATGAATCGGTACTTGACAATTTGCTGTTTGTATGTATATCGATTCATTCGTCCATCCAATATATTTTCGCTCTAAATTCGCTTTCGTTTTTTCATGCCGAATTAAATGAACAGTAACAGCATTCCCCATAATGCCAATTCCATCCCTTCATATAAAGCACCTAGCAAGTCTCCCGTCATTCCGCCAAAATGGCGATATGTCCAATGCCGATAAATCCAAGTCATCACAAACATGCTAAATGTTAAAACAAATAGTTTATATTCATTTAACACAAAACCTGTTATGAGGATAATGAATATATAACACGCAATATAAATCCATAACGATTTTGCCTTCACAATTTTTTTAAAGTAGGCTGCCAATCCAGATTCCTTCACATTTACTGACAGATTGAAATAAATCAATATTGCTAATCGACATAAGACAGGTATGATGATAAAAAATAAATAAAAGTTTGTTGGGCGCTGATGTAAATACTCATAAAATATGCCGATTTTCAGTAGAACAATGAGCACTAGATTAATAGCACCAAAAGCTCCAATACGGGAATCGCTTAATATTTCTAGTCGTTTTTCTTTATCTCTATAAGAAAAATAAGCATCGCTTAAATCGATCCAACCATCGAGATGCAACCCACCCGTCATCATAATATTGATAATGACAATGATAATTGCTAAGAAAAGTGGAGTAAAATTGAAATAAACATCATTCAGTAGAATGACAAGTACAACGATTACCCCCATAAAGAAGCTAATGAAAGGCATTGTGCCAAACATCGCTGTAACAGTTTTATTATTCATTGGAAGTGTCTTCCGAATGGGGAAAGAAGTAAAAAATTGAAGAGATAATAATAACCCTACAATAATATTTTTCACAAAAACACCGCCTATTTTCTGCGTACGCTAATACCATAATCCAACTCATATGCTTCATCACAAATGGAGACAATCCATTGATGAAGAGTTCCGAGGAGTTTTCGATATAGTTGGACTTCTTTGAATGAAGATGGTACTTCATCAAGCACTTCATTTGAAACAATTAAGATGATAACACCATTTTCTTTCCATTGCGTTATTGCCTGTTGAAACTGATGCATCCAATGATAGATTGTATGTAATCGGTCTTCTTTTAAATGTTCGGTCTTGTATAAAATATTGTTCAGCCAAGTTGTTATACAATCCCATAATACAATGTCATTCTCTTGAAACCTTTGTACAGGCAAGTCATCAATTACGTCTATTGTATACCATGGCTTTTTCGAGCGTTCTCGATCCTTTTGATGTCGAACTATTCGACTTTTCATTTCTTCATCGAAGGGGACACCGGAAGCTAAATAATAGAGGCCTTTTTGATTTTGGTCGAAAAACTTTACAGCCACACTTTCTGCAAAGGAACTTTTACCACTTCGAACCCCGCCTGTAATAAAAATGATTTTTCCCATTCTCTCCCCTCCTCTAATCTATTTTCCCCCAAAAATAGAGCTGTCCAAAATGAGTATATCATTTTATGGACAGCCTGCGAAAAATATATTTTATTTATCATTTCCATTCCATTCCGACACGCAAAATCTTATAATCCATTTTGACTTGAATATCCATCTCTTTATAAATTTCACGCCAAGCATCTTCTGTTTTTACATTTTCTTCCCAATATTTCGGATGATATGCACGCACCCTTGCACCAATTGCAAGTATATCCGATTCATCTTGCTGCAATTTTTTCACTAGACTATTTAAGGCTTTTCCTCCCAACTCAGATGCTGATTTTTCAAGTTCTTGCAATTTTTCTTTACTTAAATCATTCGTATAAAGTTGTTCTTCAACAAAACCTTCTACTTTGACATCGATCAATACTTTCGGTTTTCCGTCTTGAATTTCTACTGAGATTTTTGAAATTCTTTTGAATGGCTTTACAAGATAAACCCCTTTTTTATCACCAGGTACAATTACATTAGAATAACCAGCAGGATTTATTCCCTGCATCGCTAAAATAGCTCCTGTTTCCGTTGGCGTTAACGTACCAACCATTTGATAATCTTTAAAATAAACGAGTCCGTCAACCAAAATATGATCTCCCATCGGCTTTACAAGAGGAATGATTGCATCCACACCTTCATCAGAAAAATCAATCCACACTTTCCCTAAATACTCTTTCGGTAACTTTCCGAACTTTACAGCATCTCTTAACGTATTAGCTAAATATAAAGAAGGGACTGTTTGAATGGGTGGTGTAGCATTTAATATTTCTAGTGCTTCCCCTTCCGTAACCATAATCCACGCAGTTCTTCTTACTTCAAAATCTCTTTTTAAAAAATCCATAATATCTTCAAGACCTTTTTTTGCAATTTTGTCACTGACAACAATCAATTGAATATGTCCTAAATAAATTTTTTCTGCAAGTTCTTGTTGTAAATTGGATAATACATCCTTCATTGAATATCCATATGTTACTAACAGCCAATCAGTCTCTGCGGAATTTGTATCTCCTCCTTCGGGTCCAAGCATAATTTTTCCTGGTACTGCTAATTGGGCTGCCACTTTATAAATGATTTTTTCCTCTGCTGGAAACTCTCCTTTCGAATGGGTGACTTCAGGCATTTCAATGTCTTCACCTTCTTCAGCAATATCAATCGATAAAGCTAAAATATTTGCCCTTTCTTCAAGTTCATAACGATCCCAACAACCACTTAACAAAAAGACAGCAATCAGAACAAAAGCGAATTTTAATTGAAACCTTTTCATTGCACTCCCGTCCTTTTTCGAAAATGGCCAATGATTAATAAACAAACTGGGAGTATAATAAATAGAAATAGACCAACATAAGTAATTTTTGAAGCATATTCATATATTTCATAAACATTATTTGGAATTAACGCAAAAACAAAAATTACCGGAATCATGAGCACTGTAATGAAACTATATTTATCTGTACGAAATAACTCTGCAGTGCCACGTACAATCACGAAGTAATATGAAAGCAATGTCGTAAATACAGCAAAAATCCAAGTAATTAAAATAATGGCGTCGATTCGTGATAAAACTTCTCCGGGTATTTGGATAATTCGACTAAGGGATAAAATAGGCCAATACATTTCTTGTAATTCCTTAGCACCAAATACCCCTAGAGAAACCACAATGCAATAAAGAATGGCTAATGCTCCTAAAAAGAATCCCCAAATTCCATTTTTAACACAATTTTCGTAATCCTTTATATACGGTATCAACATGGCAATAACAAAATAATTCGTTATGACCTGCGTCATGATGATGGCCCCAGACAAAAACTGTTTCACCGATAAATTATGGCCTAAAATCGGCAGTAAATGATAGATTTCAACATCTTCTAGGGCAAACAAAAAGAAAAACATTGGAACTAATAAAAACGGTAAATAAAAAAAGTGAATATAGGCGAAGGTAGAAACATTGCTATAACCGACTAAAGCACAAATTATAATCATGATAAGAATGGAAATTTCAATAGGTGTATTGGGCAATAACCCAGTTGCTAATACTTCCGCGAACTGTCTTACTTCAAGCCCCATAATAACAATAAACACAATGACAATCATGTAATTAAATAAATTTCCTATATATTTTCCTAACAATAGTCGATTGCACCCAATGATTGTATGTTCTCGATACTTCCTTGCTAATAGGGTAATAGCAATCACACTTATAGACGAGATGAGTATTCCAACGATACTTGCAAGAATGGCTGCTTCTCCTACTTCAGCAGCAATGAATCGAGGTAATACCAATAAAGATACACCGATGATTGTACTTGCAATTATGACAGCTAATTGAATCGAACTGATGGAATCTGTATGTTTCATAATTTTTCCCTTTCTTCTTCATCAAGGAAATTGTAATTCGTATAATCCTTTTCCGTTTCTCCCACACGAACTGGATTCTTTGGATGAATGTTGGATGGACGTCTTTTTAATTTATGGAATGGAGCTCGAATAATGCTATCTTTTAAAGCTTTTATATTTAATGGTGCATATGGATCCATATATGGAACACCAAAGGAGCGCAAAGAAAGCATATGATTCACGACAATCATAAGCCCTGCCGCAAGTCCTAATAAACCTAGAGTACCGGCTAAAATGATTAGCAAAAATCGTAACATGCGGAAAGTATTGGCTGCATTATAAGATGGAACAGCAAAGGACCCGATCGTGGACATCCCAATAATAACCACAGTAATTGGACTAACAAATCCCGCTTGGACAGCAGCCTGACCAACAACAAGTACCCCTACAATCGATAAGGCTCCACCTACTTGTTGAGGCATTCGAACACTTGCTTCTCTCAACACTTCCATCCCTAATTCCAATAACAATACTTCAATAACAACCGGGAATGGAATACTGTGTCGGCCGCTAGTTGCTGCCACAACATACTTTGCAGGTATCAATTCCGGATGAAAAGAAATGACGGTTACGTATAAAGAAGAAAAGGTCAATGAAAAAACAAGTGCTATGATTCGGAAAAATCGTACAAATGAAGAGATAATCCAATGCTCATTATAATCTTCCGTTGTATGATAAAACTGATTAAAAGTTGCAGGCGCAATTAATGCAGATGGACTGCCATCCATTAATACAGCAATGCGACCTTCCAGAAGATTCCCAACCACTTTATTCGGTCTTTCTGTATTGATGAGCTGAGGGAAAGGAGATGTTGGATTATCCTCGAGAAACTGTTCAACATAACCTGAATCTAAAACCCCATCAATTTTAATTGCATCAATTCTCTTCTTAACTTCTGTCACTAATGTGGGATTTACAACATCCTCAATATAACAGACAGCGAGTTTTGTTTTTGTACGAGTACCAACTTCCGTTTCTTCTACACGGAATTCAGGAATGGGAAGGCGATATCGAAGCAATGCAACATTGATAGGCAATTGTTCAATAAATCCATCTCTCGGTCCTCGTACAACCCGCTCCGTATCCGGCTCCTCTATACTTCTTTTTTCTTTTTCAATTGCATCGATTTCCAATGCTTCTTGAATACCATCAATAAAGACAATCGCTTTTCCTTGAACAATGGCGCTGATAATTTTCGGTATGTCTTTAATCGCTTTCACATCATTAAAAAAGAGTATATTCTCAATAATATATTGGGGTAAAATTATATTTTTTTCTTCATCCATCTCATGATCTTGAAGGGGTTTAATAACATCGTTATTAATGATGTCTTTATTGGCTAATGAATTAAGATAAATAATTGTAGATTGTGTTTCGTGAAATAATTTAAATGTCCGAACAGAGAAATCCATATCTTTTTGAAATATTTCTTTAAAAATTTGTACATTTTCTTCAAGACGATTTGTGATTTGTTTGTCTTTGTATTTATTGACAATATGACTTTCTGGAAATATTGGGGTTCTGTCTACATAATGATTGCTTTTCTTAAAGAACGGTGACAAGCTGAATCACCTTCCTATTCTTTCATCATTTGCTGTTATTATGGCTCAAAATAGAAATAACATACATCTTTTCTTCATCCACTTAGTTATTGTTCAATTCTTTCTTTGCTTGATTTCTTTACCAACATATTTTAAGCTTTTCTTATTACAAAATCCCTTTCATTAAAAGGAGTATTACCGCTTTGGATACTATGAATCATGTTTCATATAATCGTAGTTTAATTGTCAGCATTTTACTTGCAGCATCCTTTGTTTCTTTACTTAATCAAACATTGTTAATTGTTGCTTTACCGTCTATTATGAATGAATTCTCAATCAGCCCAACCGAAGCTCAATGGGTGACAACGGGATTTATGTTAGCAAACGGAATTATGATTCCTATTACTGCATTCTTAATCGAAAAATTTAGTAGTAAATCTTTACTAATTACCGCCATTAGTATTTTTGGACTAGGTACACTTCTCGGTGCTATTACACCACACTTTTGGCTATTGATTGTTGCTCGCATCGTGCAAGCGATTGGTGCGGGGATGTTAATGCCATTAATGCAAACAGTCATTTTTTCAATTTTCCCCGTGGAAAGACGAGGTACTGCAATGGGGATGAGCGGTTTAGTGATAGGTTTTGCTCCAGCCATTGGACCAACTCTTGCAGGGTGGATCATTGATCACTTTTCATGGAGATCATTATTTTATACAGTCTTGCCATTTACACTAGTGGTCCTGGTATTAGCAATCTTTTTAATGAAAAATGTGACGGAACAAAAGGAAAGAAAGCTCGACATATTGTCCGTCATATTATCTTCCATTGGATGGGGAGGTATACTTTACGCATCGAGTTTAGTAGGTACGTATGGATGGGGTAGTTTAAATGTCATCTCATCTCTTATAATTGGAGCATTTGCTTTAGTATTCTTCATTCGAAGACAGTATAAGTTAAAGCAACCTATGTTGAATTTTAGCGTGTTTCAGTCAATTTACACTCACAACAATCCTATCAATTGTTGTATTTGGGTTGTTAATCGGCATTGAAACAATCTTGCCGATTTATGTGCAAAATGTTCAACAAGGTTCTGCACTTACTTCGGGGGCAATGCTTCTTCCGGGGGCGATCATCACTGGAGCAATGTCGCCAATTTCAGGGAAATTATTTGACAGATTCGGGGCAAAAGGATTATCCATCGTCGGTTTTGGATTTACGGTTCTTTCGGCCATTTTATATACCTTCATCAACCAAGATACATCCGTTATCGTCATTACTGTCATATTTTCCATTCAAATGCTTGGCATGTCATTACTAATGATGCCATTAATGACTGCTGGAATTAATGCATTGCCACAATCATTAATTGCCCATGGAACAGCCATGCATAATACCATTCGAACAGTTGGTGCTTCAATTTTCACTGCACTCTTGGTTTCGGTGATGAGTTTGGGTAAATCGCAACAGATAGCAAATAGCGATGAAATCTTTCAAGGAATTAAACTCGCATTTCTAGTGGCACTCATTTTTGCTTTTGTCGGACTTCTTCTATCTTTCTTCTTATCAAAAAAGAAAAAAACTCCGATGGAAAGTGTGAATTAAATTATAAAGGCTATGCCCTAAAAAAGTAAACGAGCGAATTGGAAACAATTTCTCCATTCGCTCGTTTTTGCACAAATTGGGATAAAGCCCTGCCTTTTAATCTTCAAATAATTCTGGGTAAATAGCCCGAGCAATTATTTCTGTTGCTTCTGCAATTCGTGGACCTGGTCTATCCAAAATATCTGGGTTTAATACATATACTTCATTATTTAAAACAGCAAGTACAGATTCCCAGCCTTTTCGAGATTTAATTTCTCCAGTTGGATCATCAGAAAAATTGACCGTTGTAATAATAGCTTCTGGATTTCGATTAATAATATCTTCCTCAGAAACTGAGAACCATCCTTGTTGATCCGCATATATATTTTCAACACCCGCTGCTTCTATTAACTCCTGTTGAAACGTACCTGATCCGATAGACCAAATATCAGGAGCTGGTGCAATTTCAAAATATACTTTCTTTTTCTGTTCAATTGAAGCTGTTTTTTCTTTAATTACTGCAAACTGTTCCTTTATTTTTTCTACTAATTCATTCCCTTTTTCTTCAACACCCATGACTTGAGCAATTTGCTGAATGTCTCCATATACATCATCAATGGAGTTTGCTGGCTTGATTACAAATACTTTCAAACCAATGCTTTCTAATTGTTCCAATTGTTCCTCTCCACCAGTGATATAAGCAAATATGACATCAGGATTTAACTCAACTACTCTCTCCACATTGACAGTCGTAATATCGGAAACTTTTTCAACATGTTGTACTTCTTCTGGCCACTTATCATACTCTGTAACACCGATAACTTTATCACCAACACCTAATTCATATAAAATTTCTGTATTGCTCGGCTGTAATGATACGACCGTTTCAGGTACTTGTTCGAAAGCAATTTCTACTCCCCGGTCATCAACAACTGTATATAAATAATCGGATTTATGTAGATCTGTTTCCTGTGAAGTTCCATTTTCTTTATTGTTGCCACAGCCTGCTAGTATCACGATTAATAATACAGTTAAGAACCAAATACGCTTCAATTCTTTTCCCTCGTTTCAATTTGCTTTTCTCATTATTTCTTTTCAACGAAATATTTTGTTTCTGGAGTGACAGTATCGCCTTTCAAGCTTAAACATTATCCGTTACATTGTGGACATTTCCCATAGATTTCAAATTTATGGGATTCGATTGTATATCCAGGAAGCATTGCTTCCAACTTTTCTATTGGACATAACGAAACTTCCTTCACATTTCCGCATTCCATGCATATAAAATGATGGTGATGATGATCGATTTCGCAATGCATTCGGAAATTTCTCTCTCCATTGAATTCCGTTTCTTCTAATATACCTAATTCAACAAATGTTGCTAGATTACGATAAATGGTATCATAACTCATTCCAGGATAGTCTTTTTTTAATACTTCCAATAAATCGCGAGCTGTTAAATACTTATCTGTTTCCTCAAACATTGATAAAATTAGCTCACGTTTATCTGTTTTTTTATATCCATGGGCTTTTAATATTTCCCACGCTCGTGTCCGATTCACAGCTGTGACTCCCTTCTAATCGAATTTAAACCATTTCTTGAATAAGATTACTACCACTAAAATGATGATCGATGTTATGACAATTGTTCCACCTGGTGCAAGATTTAAGTAAAACGCCAATATTAAACCAATAATAACCGCTAATTCGCCAAATAAAACAGAATATATTATCGTCGCCTTAAAGCCTTTCGACAATCGCATGGCGCTGGCAACTGGCAACGTAATTAATGATGAAACGAGCAATATTCCTACAATCCTCATACTAGCAGCAATCGTCAATGCAACAACGAGCATAAATAATAGGTGAATCATTTTTGATGGAAGCCCTGATGCATTCGCATATTCTTCATCAAAGGATAAGACAAATAACTCTTTAAAAAATAAAGCTAAAAATAGGATTACAATAATCGCAATCGTAATCACAACAAATAAATCTTGCCTTGAAACAGCAGAAACAGTACCAAAAAGATACCCCATCACATCGGTACTAAAACCTTTTGCTAAAGAAATAAATATAGCACTTAATCCAATTCCACAAGACATAATGATTGGAATGGCTAATTCCTCATAATGTTTATATATAGTCCTTAACCGTTCAATCAAAATGGAACCAAGTACACTAGCCGCAATTCCAAAATAAATAGGATGAATAAAAAAGAAAACAGCGATATTTTGACTTAAAAATAACCCTCCTGTGATTCCGGCTAATGTTACGTGGGACAGTGCGTCGGCAATTAAAGACATTCTACGAACAACTATAAATACTCCAAGTAATGGAGCTATGAAACCAATTATAATTCCAGAGATGAAGGCATTTTGTAAAAATTCATAGTTGAGTAATGCTTCAATCATAGCCCTCTCTCCTTACATCGCCCGTACGGAATGACCGTACCACTTATAAATTTGTTCTTTTGAAATTTGATTGTATTGTTCGATGTCTCCGTAAAATAGAATTCTCCCATTTAAAAAAGCAACATGGCTGATTTGATTGGAGGGTGTTTCAATGTCGTGCGTCACTAAAATAATGGTTAAATTATGTTTCTTATTTAATTCACCTAACATATCATAAAATGATTGTACGTTTTTCATATCAATTCCAACAGTTGGTTCATCTAATACGAGTAATTTTGGTTCAGAAATTAATGCTCTAGCAATGAATACTCTTTGTTGTTGGCCACCGGATAATTCTCCGATATTACGATTGATAAATTTATCCATTCCTACAGCGCTTAACGCATCATTTACTCTTTTAATCGTATCTTTTGGGAGTTTTTTAAATAAACCAACTTTTTTCGTTAATCCGCTTTGCACAACTTCTTTCACCGTTGCAGGAAAGGCAGAATTGAAGGCATTTGATTTTTGCGAAACATATCCAATCCATTCACGGTGTTGGAATGAAGTGAATGGTTCACCAAAAAGTTTTATTTCACCTTTAGGTTTCAATAATCCTAAAATGATTTTCAGTAAAGTAGATTTACCAGAACCATTCGGTCCGACAATCGCTAAAAAATCCCCTTCATTCACATTAAAAGAAATATCATCTAATACAAGTCTCGAATTATATTTAAATGAAACATTCTGTAATTCCACAAAAGTTTTTTTCATCATTTCTCTTCTTTCTAATTCATAATCATTACGATTTACATTTTGTTAGTATAAGGGATTTAATTTTCTTTGTAAAGGTTTCTTGCTTGATGAACGGAAAGGATGATGTTATGAATGCGATTGAATTTTGGGAATCCCTAATTTCGAAATCCGATAAAGAAATTCGGAAATTGGCGAAACAATATGGTGTGGATTTAACGATTGAGGAAATCCAACAGCTTCGTCCACTAGCCCAACAAGCAAACATCACCTGGCTTATTACAGGCATTCCTGAGAATGTGTTAAAACAAGCCGAGCAGATTTTAGGTTCTAAGAAGTATAAAAAATATAAAAAAATGCTTGATGATTTAAGAAATTAAATTTCCCTCAAGAAGCACTTAAAAAACGATGAGTTAGTTCAAAAAAGATACTAATGGCAATCGTGAACGAATGTAGGCTGTTTAGAAAGTTTTTCCTTCCTAGACAGCCTATTTTTTCTTAAATGTTTGTTTAGTATTGTTCAATAATCGATTCCACAACTTTGTCAATGTCTTTTATTTTGTTAGTTGTTTGATATTGCGTCATGATTGCAAATGCATACATTTTCCCACTATTAGCCTTTACATATCCTGCTAACGTATATACACCAGTAATGTGGCCAGTTTTGGCAAATACTCGATTTTTCAAATGTTCACCTAAATATCTTTCTCTTAATGATCCCCCGATTTGTCGATTCGTGTCTCCTCCCACAGGCAAACTGCTAAAAAAGATCGGGAAAAAAGGTTCTTCTTGAACTTTTACTAATAAGTTCGTTAACTCATTAGCAGTTGTACGGTTATAATGTGAAATTCCTGAACCATCTTCAAACTTCCACTGTTCCATTTTTAATCCTAAATCTTTGCCATATTGTTGAATGACCTTTAATCCATTTTCAAAATTTCCATTTCCATATACTTTTTGTCCCATTGTCTTTACTAAAATATCCGCAATGCTATTATTGCTTAATTTCAAGAATGTATGGTTGATATATTTCAGAGGGGGGGATTGTTTTCTATAAATCAACGTTGCATTTTTAGGTACAGATTTTCGAACAACAGATGTTTCATAAAATGCAATCCCTTCTTCCTCCAACGTGATTTTGAGAGCCTCGAGCGTGTTGAGCGTTGGGTCATATAATGTCACCCAATCTTTATGAGATGCCCCTAACGGAATATTTCCTGAAATTACTACCTCATTTGAATGATATTTACGAATGATTTCGATAGTATTTTTGTTATTCGAAGGAACCGTCATTGCGTAGTTCAATAAAATCATCCCACTATCATTCGGTTCCGTTTGTATGATTGGTTTATTTCCAATGGAAGTAGGGATTACATGAACAATGAGCGTTCCTGCATCGTAATCTCCATCCGGTGACATCGTTAATGCGCTTATTCTTGATGCGTAATAAAAACTTTCATCTTCTTTAGAAACGCCAGGAGAGAGTGCTTCACCATTAAAATAAAAATCATCGCCATATAAATTGCCTCTTACCGAATAAATGCCTAACAACTTTAATATATCTGCAATTTGTAAAAAATGTTTCTTTTGAAAAGTAGGATCACCTTTTCCTTTTACATAAAGATTACCTTGAAGTTCCCCGTTGTTTACTTTCCCATCAATATAAACTTCTGTTGCAAATTGATGCTGTTGTCCCAATACATGTAATGCACTAGCTGAAGTAAGCAATTTTAATGTGGACGCGGGTTTCATTCCAATATCCCCATTTTTCGTATATAATAGCTGTCCAGTTTCTAGATCGCGAATGGACACGCTGATATCCTTTGTACCTAAATGGTGTGTTATTTTTTCATGGAGTGACATCGCTTGACTTGGATGAAGATATTGGAAAAAGAAAAACACGATAACAATACATAATACACACTGTTTTTTCATCATGGCAGCCACCTTGAACCATTCTTTTATATTCTATTATGCTCGTATACGCCTTCTTTTATCGTCACCTTCACTTAAAATTTCCTTCATTAAAAAAAGGGACTTATTTCAGTCCCTAGTTGCGTAACGCTTCAATCCATTCAGGTTGAAATGTACTTGTTTTAAACATTTCAATTTCTTCTTTATATGGTGGCTTTTTATTTTTTGAATCTGTACCTACCCAAGGTGTTTCAAGTATTTTTGGGATTTCTTTAAATGCTTCGTGATGTACTATGTAATTTAATACATCAAAGCCGATATGGCCAAATCCAATATTTTCGTGGCGGTCTTTTCTTGCCCCTCTCTCATTTTTGCTATCATTTATATGAACCACTTTAATGCGGTCTAGACCAATGATTTTATCGAATTGTTCTAGAACACCATCAAAATCTTCTACAATATTATAGCCTGCATCATGAGTATGGCATGTATCAAAACATACAGAGAGTCGCTCATTATTCGTAACCCCGTCGATAATCATCGCAATTTCTTCAAAGCTTTTGCCACATTCTGACCCTTTTCCAGCCATTGTTTCTAATGCAATTTGAACAGGAGAATCGACTGACAACACTTCATTTAATCCTTCAATAATTTTTTTAATCCCCTTTTCTTCCCCTGCTCCTACATGGGAACCCGGATGTAAAACAATTTGTGTTGCACCGATCGCTTCTGTGCGCTCAATTTCTTTTTGCAAAAATTCCACCCCTAAAGCAAACACTTCAGGTTTTACAGTATTTGCAATGTTAATGATGTACGGTGCGTGGACAACAATATTTGAGATACCGTGTTCTTTCATATGCTTTAATCCTGCTTCAATATTTAAATCTTCAATAGCTTTTCTTCTTGTGTTTTGGGGTGCCCCCGTATAAATCATAAAGGTCGTTGATCCATATGATACAGCTTCCTCACTAGCAGCAAGTAACATCTTCTTGCCGCTCATGGATACGTGCGATCCAATTAACATTCTCTTCCCCTCACTTCTAGCGATTTCTTTTTCTTCTTTCTCTCTTCTTAATCTGTTCTATTTGCATTTTCATTGCCTTTTTATAGCCCGGCTTTACTTTTTTCGGTTTGCGCACTAATGCTTTAGCGAGTTGGTCTAACTCATTTTCCTGTTTCACTCGTTTTTTTCGAGCGTGCCGTTCTTTTAACTCAATCCATTCGCCGTTTTTAACATCTTTCTGTTGGAATGGAATACCCATTTTTTCAATTCGGGCTAAATCATTTTCATCGTCCGGTCCATATAAGGTAATCGCTGTTCCTTGAAGTCCAGCACGCGCTGTTCTACCTACACGATGGATGAAAAATTCTAAATCCTCAGGTATTTCATAATTAATAACATGAGAAACACCCTGTATATCAATACCTCGAGCAGCTAAATCTGTCGCTACGATATATTGATACTCTAAATCTCGAATTTGCTTCATCATCTTTTTACGCTCTCTAGGCGTTAAATCACCATGTATTTGTCCTGTACGTATGCCATTTTCCGCTAAAAAGTCTGCAACTTCCTCAGCAGTTTTTCGCGTATTGCAGAAAATAACACATAAAAATGGATTAATCGCCTCACAAACTTCTAGTAGTCGAGTCGTACGAGATTTAGAGCGAATCGGTACAAGGAAAAATTCGATTCCTTCCGCCACCGGTTTTCGATCGTTCATTTGAATGTGTACTGGGGATTCCATATATTTTTTGAGGAATGGTTGCAATTTAACAGGGATTGTAGCAGAGAACACATACATTTCTAAATCTTCAGGCATTCGAGCTGCAAATCCATCTATTTCTTCAATGAATCCCATATCGAAGGCTAAATCCGCTTCATCTACTACTAAAATAGATGCTTTGTGAACTAGTAAAACATTTTCCTTTACTAAATCATGAATTCGCCCTGGTGTTCCTACAACAATTTGCGGTTGATTTTTTAATTTTTCAATTGTTCGCTGCTTGTCCGTACCCCCAATTAATAATTTTGCGGAAATTTCAGTGCCTTCTATTAATTGCTTTAGATGTTCAAAAATTTGAGTTGCTAATTCCCTTGTTGGTGAAGTAATTACTGCTTGGACTTCTGTATTCTCTACATCTATTCTTTGAACGATCGGTAATAAAAACGCATGGGTTTTGCCTGTCCCTGTATGGGCTTGTCCAATCGCACTCTTCCCTTGCAATATTAACGGAATCATCTCTTTTTGGATGGGAGTTGGTTCTTTAAAGCCGAGCTTTTGAATTGCATCCGTAATAAATGGTTTGAATTGAAAATCTGTAAAGTTCGACATTTTTCGTACCTCCTAACATGAATATTATTGTACCAAATACGCTTTCTAAAGAACAATAAACAACTTTGGTTCATTATGCTTTCAACAGCGATTATTAAATAGGAACAATTAAACTTTGTGTCTAACAAATGGAAACAAATGATAATGATACATAATTTTTTTCTTTGTTGAAATATGTACCGATTGTTTAATTAAAATGGAATATTAATAAAAATAAAAAAATATCATAAAGTAATACTTTTGTTCTTGATTGTAAGTAGATTGGAGGGGCACCATATGCATCATTTAAATAATGAAGTTGTTTTCATTGAAATCATGGGCGGGAAAATATTTAACGGCTCCTTAATTGATTCAAGTGATGAAATTTTCGTGATCCACGTAAATAATCAATTTGTATATTTGCCAACTGACCATATATATACTTTGGAAAGGGATATTGATAATGAAAATAATATTCAATCCCCTTCAGAATTACCGCAATTTATTACAAAAGTCAATCAAGATTTGACGTTATTAAATATTCTTTCCATGGCAAAAGGACTGCACGTAGAATTAATGGTGACAAGAAATGAAGCGCTACATGGCGTCATTACGTCTGTGATGGATGACTATTTTGTATTTCAGTCACCCATTTATAACACTATGTACATTCCAAATAAACATTTAAAATGGATAATACCTCATATTAAAAATGACCTTCCTTACGGCATCAGTGAAACCGAATTCTTATCCTTATCGAAAATTAAGCTTCCAACATTAAAAAAGCAATTTGCTGATCAAATTGCCGAATTAAAAGGTCAACTGGTTATTTTAAATTTAGGCAAAGATTTTTCTCATATTGGAAAAATCAATCATGTAGAGGGACGATTAATTGAAATGAAAGATGGAAAGTCAAATACTATATACTGCAATCTTTCACACATACAAATTGTCAATCCTGTATAAAAAGTTAAGTAAACTTTCAATTATTCGCACTCATTTCACTTAAATCTTACATAATTCTTAACATTCTATTTAAACGATAATTATTATATGATAGATTATTCATTTTTCCCTTTCGGCTTATAAAACTAGCGATAAAATGAAAAAGGGGAAGTCTGAAAAGTTATTTTGAGACGCCCCCTTTGCGGCTGTCGCGATCGCTTTCGCCGCAGATAAATTGCGGCTGTCGCGATCGCTTTCGCCGCAGATAAATTGCGGCTGTCGCACAAGCTTAGCCGCAGATAAATTGCGACGAGGAGGCACGTTTGATGTGACCACCGCAGGAGCAAAGTTTTTAAGAGAAGTTTACTATAAGAAGTAAGACTGTTCAGAAAGTGTTCGACTTTCTGAACAGCCCCTTTTACTCGTTAGGAAGAATAACGTTAACAGGTTTTGGTTCTTTAATTTTTGGAAGTATTTTATCCAGTGTCACAGTACGCTTTATTTCATGAGTAGATGGATCATTTTTATCAAACTTCTCTAAAAATGATATGACTTCCTTCACAATAGGAGTTGGTGTCGAAGCACCTGCTGTAACAGCAACTTTTTCAATATCCATCAACCACTCGATTTTTAACTCTGATATATCAGCAATGCGGTAGGCTGGGGTACCTGCAATTTCTTCAGAAACTTGAGTTAAACGATTTGAGTTGTTGGAACGAGGATCTCCTACTACAATAAGTAAATCCGCTTCTCCTGCTTGATTTGCTACCGCTTCTTGTCGTACTTGAGTAGCCATGCAAATCTCTTTATGCTCTTCCACATGGGGATATTTTTCTTTAATGTAATCCATTAAATCCTTAACATCCCATTGGCTCATAGTTGTTTGATTTGTTACTAGCAATTTATCATTTTGTAAATTTAGATTGTCAATATCTAGTTTATTTTCAACTAAATGAACGTGGTTCGGTGCAACTCCAATTGCTCCTTCAGGCTCTGGGTGATTCTTTTTCCCTATATAAATAATGTCATATCCTTGCTTAGACTTTTCACGGATTAATTCATGAGTGACTGTTACGTCTGGGCATGTAGCGTCAATTGCTACAAGTCCTTTTCTTTTCGCAATTTCTCTTATTTCAGGTGATACTCCATGAGCAGTGAAAATAACAGTCCCTTTATCCACTTTTTCAATGATTTCTTTTCGATTGCTTCCGTCAAGAGTGATAATCCCCTCTTTTTCAAAAGCATCCGTTACATGTTTATTATGAACAATCATTCCTAAAATGTAGATTGGTCTTGGCAATGATTTATCTAATGAAGCATTTCTTGCAATAACCATTGCATCAACTACACCATAGCAATAGCCTCGAGGATTTATTTTAATGACTTCCATCATGACAACTCCTTTTGTTGGTACATAACTTTATTATAACGGAGCTATGGTGTTATTACAAAGTTTCTATTCAAAATGATCGAACGGCGGTTGATAGATTTTTGGAATTGACGGTCTACTAATTTCTTCTTGTCTTAGATTTCTTTCATTTCTTCTTTCTTGTCTTGAATGATTTGACGGTGATATTTGTCTTTTTCCTTCCTCATTTGATTGTTTCCCTTGAGTTTGAGTTGGAAGCCCTTGAAACCCTTTATATAATTTCCATAGTGCAGGCAAATTCCGAAGCATCGGCGCTGCTTGTTGGATATAAGGTTGGAAACTTTGTGCTGTCGCTAAAAATCGATTAGCTGTTTCTAAAATGGAGTCTAATCTCGCTGTTCCTTTTGGTGGTTGAAAACCAGGTGGCATTGGTGGCGGATATGGTCCGGGTCTAAAGCCGTATTGAGGAGGTCTTGGTGCATAAAAATTAGGTCTTCCTGGAGGCATTTGGTTTGGAAAGTGATGTGGACGCATAGAAATCTCCTTTCTGTTTATTCCAAATGACGTAAGCTTTCTAAAAGCTATCATATGCAAATGCATTTTGAAAGGTACAGCAACAGGTAGTAGGCTATGCTGAAAAGTTGGTAAAATTCATGTCATAGAATTTGGCAATTAATTTTCAAAATTTGACTATTATATTTAGTAGTTTGACTAATAACTGTTAAGTTTTGGCTATTATCTTACTTTTCAGAGGTTATTTTTTTTAGATTGGCTATTAAAATGACAGGAATGACTATTATTTTTCATGATTGGCTATTATTGTAACGAATTTGACTATTATCTTATTTTTCAAAAGTTCTTTTTATCCATTTGGCTATTATGTTCACAAGTGTGACTATTATCCATTGGAGATTGGCAATTATTGTCACATATTTGACTATTATCGGACCTTTCGTATACGAATTTTTCTCGCCTGTTTTCTGTACTCAAATAAAAAATTGAGCGAATGAAAAACAAATTGTTTTCTCATTCGCTCACGTAACTTTTAATTTCCTATATAAAAATAAATGGTTCTGTATTTACTTCTGATTCAATAAATTCTACATCAAGCTTATTCTCTTGACACAGGCTTGTCATTTTTTCTTTAACGCCTTTTATCATCACTTTTTCAACATGATGGCCGGGGTCCACAATATTTAGTCCTATCGCTTGTGCTTCTTGAGCAACATGGAAATACATGTCTCCTGTTACAAATACATCCGCACCAGCTCTTTTTGCAATATGGATATATTTATTTCCATCTCCTCCAAGTACAGCAACTTTTGAAACTGTACTGTTTTCATTCCCTACTATACGAACCATTGGAACTTGTAGTCTTTTTTTTACATAATCAGCAAATTGTCGCAAACTCATAGGTTCCTTCAACATTCCGATGCGTCCAATACCGTATTCATTCGTTTCTTGAGCTAGAGTATAAAGATCATATGCTGGTTCTTCATATGGATGTGCATTTAACATTGCTTTTAATATTCGGTTTTTCATTGATGTTGGAAATACTACTTCTATTTTTTCTTCATCGGTTACTTCGATCTCTCCAACATCACCGATATATGGATTAGCACCTTCTAATGGACGAAAACGCCCTTTTCCATCCGTTGAATAACTGCAAGAATCATAATTCCCTATCTTCCCGGCACCTGCTTTTGCTAGGACATATCGAAGTTCATCCGCATGCTCATCAGGCACAAACACTGCTAACTTCATTAAATGTTCTGAATACGTTTTTTCTAAAATTTCACGATTTTGTAATTGTAAAGCATCAGCCAGCAAATCGTTGACGCCGCCTTCAGCAACATCTAGATTCGTATGAGCTGCATAAACAGCAATATCATTTTTCAATAGCTTTTCATATAGTCTTCCGCTCGGTGTATCTGTTCTTAAATTCGACAATTTCCGGAAAATAGGTGGATGGTGGGCAATAATTAATTGGCACCCTTTCTCTATAGCTTCATCTGCAACTTCTTGATTGACATCAAGAGTAACAAGCACTTTCGTAACTACTTTATTTAAAGTGCCTATTGCGAGTCCAATCGGATCATTTTCCATACAAGCAAGTTTTTTCGGTGACCAGCTCTCAAAAAGTTGAATGATTTCGTTTCCATTAGCTTGTTTCATCAATGGATTACCTCCTCAACTAGTGCTATTTGATGAAGCAATTCTTGACGTTTTTCAACGATTTCAGGAGTCGGCTCCGCATATTCTAATGATTTAAGTACTTTTTTCCAATGGTTTACTTCATTCGACCATTTTTTTAGAAATACCTCTGATTTTTCTTGAATTAATATGTTCCCCATCAAAATTTCTGCTTCAGTCAATTCCATGTTCCCTCGTTCTAATACGATGATTTCATAAATTTTTTGATCTTCCTCGACTATAGCTTCTTCAATAATCTTCCACTTGTTTTCTAAAGCCCATTGTCGAATGACGCGTGCATGAATATTTGGTTGTAAGATGAGGCGATTAACGGTTTCGAGTTTTTCAGGATTTTTTTCTAAAATAGAGACGATTAAGGAACCACCCATTCCTGCAATCGTGATTGTATCAACATGATCGCTGCTCTCAATTGCTTCTAATCCGTCAGCAAGTCGAACGGTAATTTGATTTTCTAACCCTTCTTCTTTTACTTTCTTTAACGCTGACTGATAGGGTCCTTTCACTACTTCTCCTGCAACAGCTTTTTGTATGATTCCTTTATGGACTAAGTAACATGGTAGATAGGCATGATCTGAACCAATATCTGCAACAATTGCCCCTTTTGGCACAAAAGAAGCAACTTTTTCTAGTCGTTTGGAAAGATTTTGTGCATTCATGTTGTACCCGCCTTTATTGTAAAATTCTAACTCTCATTATATAAAAAAATAAACCCTTAGTCGCCTTTTGCAACTAAGGATTTATTTTTTTATTCTAATGAACTGATGTACTCAGCAATCGCGCGAGCTTCGTCACCAGTTTTAAGACCTGGAGTCATTAGAGTTCCTTCAATACCGTTTTCTAAAACGTCAACGATATGATCTGCATCAAGTCCAACTAATGAAGGTCCCATACCACCTTTTAAGTCGCCGCCGTGGCAACCAATACAAGCTTGAACTAGTGCTTCATCTCCTCCTGCACCTTCTTCAGTTGTTCCATGTTCACCTTCAGCTAATTCAGCTTGTTTTCCAACTCCATCTAATGACATAAAGAAGATAAGTGCGATACCGAATGCCATAATGAGGATATAAGGAACGATCGGATTATTTTTCATGTCTTTACCTCCCTTGTAGAATCATCAATGCTATAAATATAGAATATAGTCAACAACAATTATTGTACTTCATATTTCTTAAAACGAAAAGACCTAAACCATAACTTTTACAAGGAATGTAACAATTTCGACATTTTTTCACAATTTAGCCAAAGAATAAATTTCCGATTGAATAATTATATATTCATCATTTTTTCTATCAATTGTCTTTATTATTTGCTTTCAACAAAAAATTATATTTAAAAAATGAAATGAAAAACTACTTTTCGATGGAATTATAGGAAAAACAATTGATATGCAATAATGATAATGAATCCTAATACACCAGAAATTGTGAAATATAATAGTTTTAATTTAATACCTGTAATCGTCCACATAAAACAATTAGCTACTAATAAAGAATAAAGTACAACATTATTATTTTCGAAATATACTAAACTAACTTTTACTGAAATTCCAAAAATTAATAGCGCCGCAGCTACTTGTAAAATGGGAGCAATCAAATCATGCTTCTTTGCAAATTTGTATGAATATACAAGAAAAAGTATTGCTATTATTCCGACTATGAAAGCAGCGATATAAAAATATGCAGTCATAAGAAAAAGGAATATTAAGAGTGCTGCTGTTATCGCCATTATTAATAAAGAAATAGTTGTTTTTTTACGTTTTTCTTTCATTTTAATTGATTTTTTAATACTAATATGATTTTGAAGTTGAATGTCTTCACCTTCAGTATAAAGTGTCATTAAAAAGTCGCAGTAATGTTCTGGTAATAACTTATTTTGCTTCCAAAATAAGATTTCATTGATTATGATTTGTTTTTTCGGATTATCCATAAACATTCACCAAATTTGTTTATTTATGTATTATTGTATAGTATTTTCTATATTTCGACATCCGTACAAAGTATTATCAAAGAAAATTTTTTATAATTTCAATCGAGTAGGAGGGAGCGATTAACTCCCGTCCTCTCACACCACCGTACGTACGGTTCCGTATACGGCGGTTCAATTAAGATGATTGACGCAAGTCTTTATAACTTCCGTGAATAGCTGTTCTCTTTATGCCAGTGGTCACTCCACCCTCCAAGAGGTCTCCCACGGGATTCACCGCTTCCTTCCTCAAGTGAGGTACTACGTTTTCTGTGTTCATCATGACTCACTGAATGCCAAGGGCTATTCTCTCTTAATTGTTCGGTCCTTCTTAGTAGTTCTAAACCAACTAATACTATGACCTCTGCTGACTTCTGACGGTTCAGCTACTTATCACTAAGTAGGTTATGAAGCGTACTTCACATATCCGCCAGACCTCCCCGGGTAAGAATGTAATCTTTCCTTCCATCTATCTGCTTCATTTACTCTGTACCACCTTTGGCAGAAAGGACTTTGTTTTGTTTAGCAAACTCATCCAATGATACCTAGCCTTATATGAAGTTCGTGTTCCTCAGACCGGAAGTTTGCCGCTCGCTTCCTTCAGATTCCGCGTCACCACGGACACCCTTGCGTTAAGCTAACTGTTACTTCTGCCTTCACAGTTCGGGACTTACACCCTATAGATTACACCCATGCCAGGCGCACTAATAAAAAAGGTACCTAAAATTAGGTACCTTTACATTTCTCAGAATGATGTTACTCAAGAAAATCTTTTAGTCGCTTACTACGAGATGGATGACGTAGCTTTCTTAGTGCTTTTGCCTCAATTTGGCGAATACGTTCACGAGTCACCCCGAATACTTTCCCTACTTCTTCAAGAGTGCGTGTACGACCGTCATCTAAACCGAAACGAAGACGAAGCACATTTTCTTCTCGATCTGTTAAAGTATCTAAAACGTCTTCAAGCTGTTCTTTTAACAGTTCGTATGCTGCATGGTCAGCAGGAGATTGCGCTTCATGGTCTTCGATGAAATCGCCTAAATGTGAATCATCTTCCTCACCAATTGGTGTTTCTAATGAAACCGGTTCTTGGGCAATTTTTAATATTTCACGAACTTTTTCAGGCGTTAAGTCCATTTCCTCTGCGATTTCTTCTGGCGTTGGTTCACGCCCTAAATCCTGCAATAATTGACGTTGGACGCGGACTAATTTATTAATCGTCTCCACCATGTGAACTGGTATACGAATCGTTCTTGCTTGGTCCGCAATCGCTCGCGTAATAGCCTGACGAATCCACCAAGTGGCATACGTAGAAAATTTAAATCCTTTTCTATGGTCGAATTTTTCTACTGCTTTAATTAATCCCATATTTCCTTCTTGAATTAAATCTAAGAAAAGCATTCCACGACCCACATAGCGTTTAGCAATCGAAACAACTAATCTTAAGTTTGCTTCCGCAAGTCGTTTACGAGCTTCCTCATCACCTTGCTCAATACGTTCTGCAAGTTCAATTTCTTCTTCAGCAGTTAATAAATCTACACGCCCGATTTCTTTCAAATACATTCTGACAGGGTCATTGATTTTTACACCAGGAGGAACGCTTAAATCATTCAAATCAAATTCTTCTTCACTTGCTTCCTGTTTCGCAAGTGCTTCTTCTTCAAATTCTTCTTTTCCTTCCACACGAATATCATATTGGCTTTCTAATTCTTCAGCAAAATGAAAAATTTCCTCAGGTTCCAATTCAAATGGATCTAATTTTTTTGAAATATCATCCATGGATATACCATCATTTTTTGCTTTTTGTCGAAGAAAATTTTTCGCTTCTTCCAAGTTTTTTTCCAAAATTTCTCTTGAACGTTCTGACATATTGTCCGCCATAAACCTTCCTCCTTATAACAACCAATATCACTCAAATCGCAGATAATGTTTTTTTCAGTTCAATCATTCGTTGGACGAGTTCTAAAGCTTTTTTATATTCATGCATTCTTTCAGCTTCTTGGGAATCGTGCATGAGTTTTTCTATTTCAAGCTTTATGCGATGTTTTTTTAGTTGTTTTAAACAATCTTCAATCTCAGCCTCTTTAAATTCTGGATCGCGCTCTATTAATGCAGCTTCCATAACAATTTTTCGAAGTTCTGCATCATCCAAAATTTCTAAAAACCTTTGATAATCCGCCGTGCCATGCTCTTCGTAAAAGCCGATTAAGCGAACAAACACTGCCATATACTCATCATGAATAAATGGTTGCGAATCATCACTGTGTAAAATATTTTTCACTAGTTCCATATCAAACAACATATGTGAAAGGAGTAATCTTTCAGCACGTTCAGTCGCATTTAAATTTTTGGAATGAATTTGGCCACTAAATATTGTATTTTTTTGTTCAGCTCGTTTATAATTTTTAGAAAAGTCAGCATCTAATTTTCTGAATTGTGCATAAATAGCTTCTTCCGATATTTTTGTTTCTTTCGATAGTTCTTTAATATAAAGTTCTCGTTCGATAGGCGATGATTTTCCAACAAGATGCTCAAGCACTTCTTGAATATATTGCAAAATATCATTTTCAAATTGAAAATTTTTATTGCGACGTGCATACATCATCATAAAAGCCATGTATGCATGTGGTTTTTCAATCATCTGTGCAAAGGACTCTGAACCATACTTCCGAATGTATTCGTCAGGATCTAATTGATCGGGTAGTACGACAACTTCAACATCCATTTGTTCGTTGTAAATCATTTCTGCGGCCCGTTTTGCTGCTTCCCAACCTGCATAATCACCGTCATAACAAACCACTACGTTTCGAACTAAGCGTTTTAGCCTTGTGATATGCTCTTTTGTTAAGGAAGTGCCCATCGTTGCCACAGCGTTGTCTATACCTGCTTTTTGCGCAGCAAGCACGTCCATAAATCCTTCCATTAATATAACTTGACGTTTTTTACGAATTGAAGCTCTAGCCTTGTCCAAATTAAAAAGAACTTCACTTTTTCGAAAAATCGGGGATTCTGGACTATTTAAATATTTCGCTTCTGATTCATTTGCCTCAAGAATTCGACCAGAAAAACCAATGACCTTTCCAAATTCGTTGCGAATTGGAAACATGATACGTCCTCGAAAGCGATCAAAGTAAGTATGGTCATTTTCCTTTTGGATGATGAGTCCACATTCAACCATTTCATCTAACGAAAAACCTTTTCGCTCTAGTAATACAGTCACTGAATCCCATACTGGCAATGAGTATCCTATACCATTGGATTCGATATCTTCCCTTGTAAATCCTCTTTTTAATAAATAATTTACTGCTTTTTCGCCTTCTTCTGTGTTCATCAATAAATGATGATAAAATTCAGCAACAAATTGATGGGCATTTATCATATTTTCTTCTTTTGGTGAATATCGGCGAAAATTTTTGTCCATACTTTGATTTTGGATATCAATATGTATGCCGATGCGCTCCCCTAATTTAGAAACCGCTTCAGGAAAGGATACATTTTCGATATCCATGACAAAGGTTATAACATTTCCCCCTGCACCACAACCAAAGCAATGGAATATTTGTTTGTCTTCAGAAACAGAAAAAGAAGGTGTATTTTCACCGTGGAAAGGACATAATCCAAACCAATTTCGCCCTCTTTTTGTTAACTGAATATATTCGCTGATTACATCAACGATATCCGATTCTGTTCGGATTTTTTCAATTAATTCTTCAGGAATTTTGCCTATCATTCCATCACCAACTTTGTTGCTAAATAACACAATTCGATAAAAAATTAAAAATTCCTTTAAAATGCGACAAAAAAACTTCACTTTTTATAATATTTATTTGTTAGAAATATTTTTACCACAATTTTATTATTATAAAACATTCTTTATAATTTTTCTATACTTATTTATAAAAAAATGAAAAAAACCTCCTCGATAATCTGGAGGTGTAAATAATTACTTATTTTTTAAACGCTCTAGTCGCTCAATGATGTCATTCGCTGTTTCTTCAACAGCTTTATTTGTAACATCGATGACTTGACAACCTAATTTTTCTACCACTTTATAAAAATGCGCAATTTCCCGTTCAATGCGATCTCTTTTTGCATAAATCGCATCATCACTTAGACCCAATGCAATTAACCTTTGTTTACGGATGACGTTTAGTTTTTCAGGAGAAATCACTAAACCAAAACATTTTCTTGGATCTACTTGAAATAATTCTTCAGGCGGTTCGACTTCTGGAACGATTGGAACATTGGCTACCTTATATCTTTTATGAGCCAAATATTGTGATAGTGGAGTTTTTGAAGTTCTAGATACACCAATTAACACCACATCACTCAATAATATTCCTCTCGGATCTCGTCCATCATCATATTTTACGGCAAATTCGATCGCTTCTACTTTTTGAAAATAGTCATCGTCTAACTTATGAACTATTCCAGGTTCTTCTAACGGAAATTCTTCAAGTCTATTACTAAATAAATGAATAATAGGACCTAATAAATCAATGCAATCAATGTTATTTTGTTGACATAAATTATACATTAACTGACGTTTTTGTTTTTCTACTAATGTATACACTATAATTGCACCTTGCATCGCCGCAATTTCTACAATGTTTTTTATATGGTCATCATTTGAGATATGTGGGAATCTTCGGATAATGATGCCATCAAAATTTGGTCTAAATTGTGTAGCAGCTGCTTTAACCACTTGTTCTCCAGTTTCTCCGACAGAATCAGATACGACAAAGATTTTTAAGTTTTTCAAATTAGCACCTCTTACAAATCATTCGTCTCAGCTAATGAAATAAAAGCTTTTGTAATATTGGTTTTGGTTATACGACCGACAATTTCTAACCCATCTTCTTTCTCTTCTACAACTGGCAATGAGTCAACTTGTCGCTCGATCAATTTTTTAGCAGCATGAATGAGTGAATCATTCTTATGACAATACACAATATTCGGCATTCTCGTCATAATAATATGAACGGGAATCTTTGTTATAGCTTGAGTTCCAATACTTGTGCGAAGTAAATCTTTTCTTGAAAGCACACCTTGCAAACGGGATCGATCATCCACCACAAACAAGGTTCCAACATCTTCCAAGAACATTTGACAAATAGCATCATAAGCTGTCATATTCTCAGATACAACAACTGGCATAGATTGGAAATCTTTAACTTTTAAATTCATCATTGACTCTGTTACAGAAGCCATCGTTTTTTTGCCAGAATAAAAATACCCGACTCTAGGTCTGGCATCTAGAAACCCTGCCATTGTTAAAATTGCTAAATCTGGTCGAAGGGTTGCTCGAGTCAAGTTTAATTGTTCAGCAATTTTCTCCCCTGTTATTGGACCCTTCTCTTTAACAATTTGCAGAATTTTATCTTGACGTTGATTGAGTTCTATTGGACTCACCGCCTCAATTAGTGTTATACTTTTCTTAAATATTATATACTATTTTCTTTATAATTGCTAAGAAAAGTCCTACATGATAAAATAATGTCACAACTAATTAAAAAAATTACTATATTCAAATATTTTGGCAATGACAGGACTATAAGTATCTTTTCAACAAACAGCGAGTAGGGATGGTGAAAGCCTACACGAAAAGAGAAACGGCAGCCTCGAGCCATGATGAAAAAAAGAGGATTGCAATTCTATGAATGAAATGCAATCAATCGGGGTGGAACCGCGGGTGTAATTATGTATTCCAGCACTCGTCCCCGGGCTTATGGCCCGGAGACGGGTGCTTTTCTATTATTATTATGAAAAATAAAATTAAATAGGAGGAACAAAAATGGCTGTTCAATCAATGGAAACTATTGTGAATTTATCAAAACAACGTGGATTTGTATTTCCAGGTTCTGAAATATACGGGGGACTTGCTAATACATGGGATTATGGTCCTCTTGGTGTGGAACTGAAAAATAATATTAAAAAAGCATGGTGGCAAAAATTTGTTCAAGAGTCACCTTACAACGTTGGACTTGATGCAGCAATTTTAATGAATCCACGCACTTGGGAAGCATCAGGACATGTTGGAAACTTCAATGACCCAATGATTGATTGTAAACAATGTAAAGCAAGACATCGAGCTGATAAGTTAATAGAAGAAGCAGCTCTACAAAAAGGTGATGAAATTATCGTTGACGGCTTATCATTTGAAAAAATGGCAGAAATCATGAAGCAATATGATGTTTCCTGCCCTGATTGTGGTGCACAAGATTTCACTGAAATTCGCCAATTTAACTTAATGTTTAAAACATTCCAAGGTGTTACAGAAAGCTCTTCTAACGAAATTTATTTAAGACCAGAAACGGCTCAAGGTATTTTTGTTAACTTCAAAAACGTTCAACGTTCTATGCGCAAAAAACTTCCATTTGGTATTGCACAAATTGGTAAATCTTTCCGAAACGAAATTACGCCTGGTAACTTTACATTCCGTACGCGTGAATTCGAACAAATGGAGTTGGAGTTCTTCTGTAAACCTGGTGAAGATTTAGAATGGCAAAATTACTGGAAAGAATTTTGTAAAAACTGGTTGTTAAGTTTGGGCATGAGCGAAGAAAACATTCGCCTTCGCGATCATTCCGAAGAAGAATTATCCCACTATTCGAAAGCAACAACAGATATCGAATATAAATTCCCATTCGGTTGGGGCGAACTTTGGGGTATTGCAGACCGCACAGATTATGACTTGAAGCAACATATGCAATATTCAAACGAAGATTTCACTTACATCGATCCAGTTACAAATGAGCGTTACGTTCCTTACTGCATCGAACCATCTGTCGGAGCAGACCGTGTAACATTGGCATTCCTATGTGATGCATATGACGAAGAACAACTAGAAGATGGAGACAAACGCACAGTGCTTAGATTCCATCCGGTTATCGCTCCATTTAAAGCGGCAGTTCTTCCACTATCGAAAAAACTGTCTGAGGAAGCAACTGAAGTTTGGAACGAATTGCGCAAATATTTCCCAGTAGATTATGATGAATCTCAATCCATCGGTAAACGTTATCGCCGCCAAGACGAAATTGGAACACCATTCTGCATCACTTACGACTTCGATTCAAAAGAAGACGGTCAAGTGACTGTGCGTCATCGAGATTCAATGGAGCAAGTACGCATGCCAATTGCGGATGTAAAAGCTTATATTGAAAAGCACTTACAATTCTAATATTGCTTACATGATGAAAGCTGTACATGATTGTACAGCTTTTTTTCTTTTGTCTAATGATATGTTGTTCATTATTTTAAAATCAGAATTATCTGAATTAAATATACATATTCTTTCCCCCTCTAGTATAATTGAGTTAAGGGATTTTGGATTAGGGGGGAGCTATATGCTGTTTAGTTCATTTACAAGTTTTAAGAAACAACAAGAACTTCAAGTTAGCGACGTTTTCAGCCAATTAAAGAATATTGTGACAGCGATATTAAAGCGAGAAGTACCTTCCAATAGTTCCAACAGTCAATTAATATTCAATACAAATTTGAAAATTCAACAATATTTTCATGCGGCACAATATCACCGAAAACAGATCGATCTTACTACATCGCTTGGTGTGTTTCATAAAGAAGCTTACGAAAGTACAATAAAAAAATATAATCAACTTAAACTTTTGATGGATAGTTTTATTATTCTAAATATTGAAGAAGAACGAGAGAAAATCAATCATCGAATGAGACTTGTCGATGACAAAATTGAAAAGCTGTATTTGGAATTGAAAAATGTTAAACACATCCTAATTCCTGAGCTAGAGGAAAAATTTTGGCAAGCTTTTAAAGAAGATTTAATGCCTATTTTAGCTGAATTAAGATAATGATAGAAATATTAATACAATATATATTTCAATAAAAACAGGCGCCTAAAGTTTGTCGCCTGTTTTGTCTTTATTGTCTTTTTGTAACGAGTACAAAGCTTCTGATTTTTCAAGCTGTTCAATAAATGAACGAGACTTTAAACGCATACCTGTTTGTTCTTCATAAATCGTCGTTACAATTTTCTTGATAAAGTGTTTCGTTTCACGCTTTAACTCCAACTTTCCAATTTTCTCAATTGGAATAGTAGAAAACACGCGAATTAATTTTAATTGTGTTGGACTTAGCCGAATAATATAGGGGTCAACATGAAAACAACGGTGGCAAAGAAATCCTCCTTGTGAAAAGGAAAAGGCAAATTCCCCTTCTACCGCACCACAGGATGAACATTGATGCAAAATAGGCCTTACCCCTGCATAAGGAAGAAACTTCCAATCAACGAACAATGCGATTGCTTCTGGATCATGCTCATCTTCAATCGCATATAAAGCTTGTTTCAACACTTCGTAAGGAAATGGTTGCGGATTTCCCTCTTCTATTAATCGATCTACCATTTCCACAATGTAACTAGCATAAGCTGCTCGTAATATATCGGTTTGAATATGTCGCATCGAATTGATAAGCTCACCTTGCTGTAACGTGCCTATACCCGAAGATCGTTGTACAATGAAAATACCATGCATAAAAGTTTGAGATATTGACGCTAACCTGCTCCGCGGTTTCTTAGCACCTCTAGCCATCACTGCAACTTTTCCAGCTTCTTTTGTCATCAGTGTAACAATTTTATTTGATTCCCCATAATCTCTTGTTTTTAAAACAATGCCCTCTAATTTACTTAGCATCTGTTGCACATCCCTTTTCACTGAGGCATTCTAGAATCTTATTTAATAATGATTTCGATAAAAGGACGATGAATAAAAATTCATAAAGAGTGCGTCGTAAGTAATTAGACGCACTCTTAAACATTTTAATATTCATCTTCTCGATATCCAAAGTCTCTTAGGTATGTGATTTTATTTCGCCAATCCTTTTGAACCTTTACCCAAAGTTCTAAATAAACTTTTGAACCGAGGAGCATTTCAATATCTTTTCTTGCTTGAGTTCCGACTTCTTTTAGCAAAGATCCGCCTTTACCAATGATAATCCCTTTCTGCGAGTCCCGCTCAACCATAATCGTGGCATTCACGTGAATGAGATTTTCATTTTTTTCATCCCTGCGAATTTTATCAATGATAACCGCTACAGAATGAGGTATTTCTTCTCTCGTTAAATGTAATACTTTTTCACGAATCAGTTCTGATATGATAAAGCGCTCTGGATGATCTGTAACTTGGTCGCTTGGATAATATTGAGGTCCCTCTGGTAAGTAGTTTTCAATTGTTTCTAGCAATCGTTCTACATTATTCCCCTCCAATGCAGAGATTGGAATGATTTCTGCAAAATCCATTTTTTCTCTATAAGCATCAATAATTTCTAATAATTCATCTGGATGAATTTTATCTATTTTATTAATCACTAAAAACACCGGAGTATTCGTTTCACTTAACAATTCCATAATGAATTCGTCGCCTTTGCCAATCTTTTCTTCTGCATTAACCATAAACATAATTAAATCTACTTCACGCAGTGTATTTTTAGAGACCTTCACCATAAATTCGCCTAGTTTATGCTTCGGTTTATGAATTCCTGGTGTATCAATAAATACCATTTGGCTTTTTTCTCTCGTCAATACACCTTGTATTTTATTTCGAGTTGTTTGAGGTTTATCCGACATAATAGCAATTTTTTGGCCAATTACACGATTTAAAAATGTCGATTTTCCTACGTTTGGTCTACCAATAATTGAAATGAATCCTGATTTAAAACGATGATTGTCATGCATCTTTCATATCCTCCGAATTAAAAGCACTTGGTAATAATTGTTTTACAGTTGTTTTTTGTATTTTTCCTTGTAAATTTGCTAAATAAACAGGCATCTCTGGTGAACAAAATTCAGCCATTACCTGTCTACATGCACCGCATGGAGAAACGGGATTTTTTGTATCGGCAATGACAGCAATTGCCTCAAATTTTGTTTCCCCTTCTGAAACGGCTTTAAAAATTGCAGTTCGTTCTGCACAATTTGTCATACTAAAGCTAGCATTTTCAATATTACAACCGTGAAAAATTTTCCCGCTCTTCGTCAATAATGCGGCTCCAACAGAAAATTTAGAGTAAGGAGCATATGCTTTTTCACGGGCGTGTTTCGCTTCATTCATTAACTTTTGTACATCCATATGTACGGATACGCCTCCTATTACATGAGAAACCATTTAGGCAGAAAAATAATCAATCCAATGAAAATGCTTGCGATTGCAGAAATGAGCACTGCACCAGCCGCAACATCCTTCGCTGCTTTTGCAAGAGCATGATATTCTGGTGAAACAAGATTGACGACTGTTTCTATTGCAGTATTCACCATTTCTAACGCAATCACAAGGGCCATCGTTAAGATTAACACCAGCCATTCCGCTGCACTTAATTGCGAACATAAGCCTGCAATCGTAACCAATACAGCACAAGTAACATGGATGCGCATATTTCGTTCTTTCATTGCAAATCGTATTCCTTCAATTGCATAGTGGAAAGAACGAAAAAATTTACGCATGAAAATCACGACCTAAGCCGTATGATGTGAGAATTTCCTCTTGTCTTGAAAACATTACTTTTTCGTCTTCTTCCGTCATATGATCATATCCTAATAAATGCAAAAATCCATGTACGGCAAGAAAACCAAGTTCTCTTTCAAATGTATGCCCGTACTCTTCTGCCTGTTCCCTCGTTCGATCGACAGAAATAATAATATCACCTAGAACACGAGGTAATTCTCCAACTCCAATAATTTCGATTTCTCCTTCGCCCATTTCTTCTAGAGCGAAGGAAATAACATCTGTCGGCTGGTCTTTGTCACGGTATTCACGATTTATTTCATGTATCTTTTCATTAGTTACAAAGGTAACAGAAACTTCTGCATTGTTGATATTTTCTAGTTTCGCAGCATATTGAAGCAATTTTTCAACAAGTTCGATATGTTCATCGCTTAATTTATTTGTCTCATCTAAAAAATCAATTGTTAAAGTCATAGTTCCTCCTAATTTTTATCCTCTTTTGGATACTCAATTCTAGAGTGGAACGTGCCATTTAGTGTTTCACAAAGCACTTTTTCAATTATTTTTAACTCCTTAATGGAAATATCGCATTCATCAAATTGTTGTTCCTCTAATTTATTTTTAATAATCGATTGCACTAAATTGCGAATTTTCTCAGCATTAGGTTGCTTCATGGAGCGAGCGGCCGCTTCTACACTATCAGCGATGCTAATGACCGCAATTTCTTTCGTTTGAGGTTTTGGCCCCGGATAGTGGAAGATGGACTCATCTTTAACTACGCCTTGTTCTTTTGCTTTATGCAAAAAATATTTTAACGAACTTGTGCCATGATGTTGAAGTGCAATATCAATAATTTCTTGTGGCATTTTATGCTTTTGTAAGATTTCTGCTCCATCAGTTGTATGGGCTATAATAATTTCTGCACTTCTTTCCGGTGGCAGCGAGTCATGTGGATTGATACCTGACATTTGGTTTTCGACGAAAAATGCAGGACGTCTCGTCTTCCCAATATCATGATAATAACTTCCTACTCGAGCAAGCAATCCATCTGCTCCAATAGCTTCACAAGCGGCTTCCGCTAAATTTGCGACCATGATGCTATGATGATACGTTCCAGGTGTTTCGGTTAATATTTTTTTCAATAGCGGATGATTTGGATTCGATAATTCGATTAATTTCATTGTCGACAAAATTCCAAAGGCTGATTCAAAGAATGGCAACAATCCCATCGTTAAAGCGCCAGACAACAAACCTGAAACTACTGCTGCCACTCCGTAAAATAATAATTCTAACGGTTCATAATGGGATTGGGACATTAATAAATAGAATGCAATAAATAATATATTAATAATAACTACAATTCCACAACCCTTTAATATATCAGAACGATTTTCAATCGATTTCATAAAGTAAATGCATGCATAGCCACCAAGCAATATATACAATGCAATTTCCATTTGCAATACTGCCGAATACCCTTCTTGGAATATAACACCTGCCGATGCGGCCGTGAGTAATGTTACTAGACTTGCAACTTTGTGAGATGCTAATAAACTCACAAGCATAGTCGTTAAAGCAGAGGGAAATAAAAAGGCTATTTGGACTTCAAAATCATCTAATAAATTAATAAGTTCCATAAATCCGATTGAAAATAGATAAACAATTACCGTTGCAACAACTTGTTTTCTCTTTTTTTGCACATCAATATTAAGTTTGTCAAATAAGAAATAAAGAAAAGTCATTTGCAATATAACTAAAATTGCTAGTCCCAATACAGGTTTTATAGATGCCTTATTATTTGTCATCCCTAATAATTCCAGCTGTCGATATTTTTCTCTGTCGATCAATTCGCCTTCTTGTACGATAATTTGACCTTGTAAAATACGAGTTGGTTCAACTGCTTGCCGTGCTCGTTGTTTTAATTCTTCAGTTTTTTCTTCATCCAACGTTTCAGTTTCAACAACTGCTACCCTTCCTAAAATAACTAATGGTGGTATAAGGGAATTACTAATACTCTCATGTGCACGAATTTTTGATTCTAATTCATTGCGCACGGATGTGACATTTTCCTTGCGTATTGGGACCGATAGAGTATCTTTCACTAGTTGAATCAATGTGGTATGAGCTTTACTTAATTCCTTTTCGTCCACAGTGATAAAAGTCCATAAATGTTCATCTGTGAATCGCAGGGAAGTTTGACTTTCAGTGATTTCCTTTAATTTATCTTGAAGCAGTTGAATTTGCTCTTCTTTCAATAATATTCTAGTACCATTTCCGGAAATTTCTTTTCGGACGTCCAAAATAATTTCATGTATTGTTTCAATAAGCGCCACCCGATGATCGACAATTTCTTCATCAAAGACATATACGGATTCCACAGCATCTACTGCTGCTTGTCTCTCCTTTTCTGTTTTTTCAGTATCTTCTACGGTTTTCACAGCTCGTATTGTTTCTGGAGCTAATTGAAATGGTTGGACATCATATGTATCTCCTCGAACATTGCCAAACATGATAAAAAACTGTAATAGGCCAGTAATAAATAATATAGTAATCAGTAATACACGAAAACCGAACATGTCCAGTAATTTTATTAAGTGCTTATCCATAACGCACCCCCAATATTGTATATTAATAGTTTATCAATTTCTCGTTCGTTTTTCATTGGTAGAATTGGATTCTTTAGTAAATAAAAAATGTGTACGAACTGGCGTACACATTTTTATAGTTCTTGATCGAAATAGGCTTGAATAATTTTTGCCACAAGAGGATGCCTTACTACATCTCCTGCTTCCAAATAGGTAAAATGAATATCTTTCACATTTTTCAACACTCGTTCAGCAATCATCAATCCAGATTCTACATTTTTCGGTAAGTCAATTTGAGATTTATCTCCTGTAATAACCATTTTGGACCCAAATCCTAATCGAGTTAAAAACATTTTCATTTGCATATGGGTTGTATTTTGAGCTTCATCCAAAATAACAAAAGCATCATCTAACGTACGGCCACGCATATAAGCAAGTGGAGCAATTTCAATTGTTCCCCGCTCAATTAATCGTTGAGTATGTTCTGTTCCATAAATATCGTGTAAGGCATCGTATAATGGCCGTAAATATGGGTCAACTTTTTCTTTTAAATCACCAGGTAAAAATCCGAGCGACTCTCCTGCCTCTACAGCTGGACGTGTTAGAATGATTCGTTTAACATGTCCATTTTTTAATGCTTGTGTTGCCATGACTACTGCTAAATATGTTTTCCCCGTACCTGCAGGCCCGATGGCAAAAACTAAATCATGAGAACGAATAGCCTTTATATATTCACGTTGACCAATCGTTTTGGCACGGATAGGCTTGCCATTATGAGTTCTACCTATTTCAACGTCATATAACTCTGAAAAATATTCAAGTGTTCCTTTATTTAACATTTCAATGGCACTTGAAACGTCTCTTAAATCAATATTAATGCCTTTACGAATAACTTTTAATAATTCTTTTAGCAACAATGTTACTTGCTTCTTTTGTTCTACTTCACCTGTAATTTGAATGATTTCACCGCGAGTAATGATACGACAATTAAATGATTCTTCAATTAACTTTATATTAGCATCGCCCATTCCTAGAAGCATAATTGCTTCATTTGGGTTTTCAACATGTAACTCTGTTAATTCTTCAGCCATATCTAATCTCCTTGACTAATTGGATATTCTTTCGCAATATTTTCGTTTACCAAAAAAAGGACTTTCCCTTTAACTTTATCATCATCGAAGGTAACGTGCAAAATATTTTCTTTCTTGATAATCGTTTTTGGAGGTAGTGATTTTAAAATTTTTTCGTGCAATAGCGGCAAAATAAATGAGTCGATTTGATCTTCTGACAGTTCTTGTACAGTTGTAATATAATTTTGCGTCTTTTTGATTTCGATGTAATTTGAAATCCAATTTGGCAATTTGATTTTTTGAAACGATAACTCTTTCTCCTTTTCATCGCTATTTTTCAATCCAAATATCCACTTGCTGTCAGCGGCTGAAATGTATTTGACTTTCCTCGGTATCTCAAAACTCGTTTCTAGCCAGTAATCAGCATATACTTCTCCCTGCGCACCCACAGCCATATATTCATCTTCACCTACAGTAATGACTCCTGATACAAGAACATCTCCTTTATACACAGTCATATTTGGCATAACTCGACGCTCACCGCTTGTAATATTAAAATGAGTTATCACACCACTTTTCGAAGCAACTAAATGATATAGTCCGTCGCTTTTCTTTTCTTTATTTTCCGTTATTGGTGCTAGTTGGGGAACAATTGTCATACTGCTTCCCTTTTTGATAATATGCACCCAAGAAAGATCACGTACTTCTTCCATAATGGTTTGTCGTATTTCAAAATCGGATACAAGTTTTCGTTTTAACACAGGATTGTCTAGTTGTAATTTTTCATCTATTATCTTTTCAACTTTCGCCTTCAATTCTGGCGTACTTGCTTCCACTTCAACTTTCCAAATAAATTGTGAACAGATGATGGGGATGAAAATCAACAGTATTATTCCAATAATTGTCCAACCAGTTTTTTGAAAAATCCTTGATTGTTGCAGGTAACGTATTTTTACTTTCAAATTTAATTTTTTCCGCAATGAACGTACAATAGTCACATCTTTTCTAGAAATTTCAAATTTGACTTCATCCTCTAAAAACTCTATTTCTCGTAATTTCACTCGATTTTGTTGTAAGCGTCGAATCAATTCATGTACGTTTCCACTGCGAGAAACACGAATTTCTACAGGGCGGCTATCGTATAATTTCATTTTCATTCACCTGTCGCTTCATTTCAAAATTTTTTAACTGATCAACATGTACTAAAATTTCTTCTTCTTTTAGTACATTAATATGTACTTTGTCAGCCTCAATCATCACGAGAAAACCTTCATAATAAAACTTACAATGATGCTCCGATGCTTCTAAAAATTTATAGTTTCCTATCATTCGTAATTGGCGACAATTCATCATTTCAATTATAGGGTCAATCTGGAATAATTTTTTCAAAAAAAACTGCCCTCCCTTTCACCAAGTATATGCTTAGGAATGGGAGGACATGATTTTTTACCGTTTTTTCGATTTTGGTGGTCCTAAAATTTCTTGTGTAATGATAGCATTCCTTAACGCTTCTTTTGAAGATAAGAATGGAAGTTTATGACTTACCTGTGGATGAGATTTCGTTTCTTTCGTTACGACAGGAGTTTGATTTGAACGTTCTTTTAACTCGACATTATTGGGCACAGGTTGTACTTGTTGTTGTATTGGTGAAGGTTCTTGCTCCTTCTCATCTACCATTACGGATTCTCTCTGTTTTACTTCCTTTTCTTCCGTTAATTGTTTCATCACTTCATTTGCAAATTCATCTAATGTTTTGATTTCAATTTTTGGTCTTTGACGATGTTCTTTTTGAATAGGAGGGGTAGATTGATCATGCCGTCTTTTTGACGAGCTAAAAAAAGAACTAACTAGAGCTATAATGATAAATAGAATTAAACTCTCCAACTATAACACTCCTTTCTGGAGGAGTATCTCTTAATCCTCTTGTTGATTCTTCGTCACATTTGCAATAGAATCACGCATTGCAGTGTCCGCTTGAATATTTTTGTAATTCATATAATCCATAATTCCCAAATTACCAGAGCGTAAAGCTTCCGCCATTGCCAACGGTATTTGTGCTTCAGCTTCTACTACTTTTGCTTTCATTTCTTGAGTTCTAGCAACCATTTCTTGTTCTTTCGCTACTGCCATTGCACGACGTTCTTCCGCCTTCGCTTGAGCGATATTTTTATCTGCTTGAGCTTGCTCAATTTGCAATTCTGCCCCAATATTTTTACCAACATCCACATCTGCAATATCGATGGATAAAATCTCAAAAGCTGTTCCAGCATCTAACCCTTTTTTCAACACTGTTTGAGAAATCAAATCTGGATTTTCTAAAACTTTTGAATGGGATTCACTGGCACCAATAGTGGAAACGATACCTTCTCCCACGCGGGCAATCACGGTTTCTTCACCGGCACCGCCGACTAAACGGTCTAAATTCGCACGTACAGTAATTCTTGCTTTAGCCTTTACTTCAATCCCGTTAAGGGCGACACCGGCAATAAACGGTGTTTCAATAACTTTAGGATTTACTGACATTTGAACCGCTTCTAATACATCACGACCAGCTAAGTCGATTGCAGCGGCACGTTCAAAAGATAATTCGATATTTGCTCTTTGCGCTGCAATTAATGCATTTACAACGCGGTCAACATTACCACCAGCTAAATAATGGGATTCCAATTGATTGATTGACACATCTAAACCTGCTTTATGAGCCTTAATTAATGGGTTCACAATACGACCAGGAATTACTCGACGTAATCGCATTCCGATCAAAGTAAATATGCTAACTCGCACTCCAGCAGCTAAAGCGCTAATCCACAGACCTACTGGCACGAATGTAAAGAAAATACCTAATACAATGATTGCAAAGACAATTCCAACAATGGAAGTGATGAATAAACCATCAATCAACATCATGCTTAATCTCCCTCTTTCTCTTTTATTTCTCTAACAACAATGCGTGACCCCTCTACTTCAATCACTTTAACTTTTTTGTTGGAATCGATGTAACTACCTTCTGAAACAACATCGATTCTTTCATCATCCACTAAAACCGTTCCTGAAGGACGCAATGGTGTAACCGTTATTCCTTCTTTCCCAATTAAATCAATTCGATTGACGTTGGATACATAACCTTCTTCTGTGGAGGTTGCATCCTTCAAGACAAGTTTGCTAAAGACATGTAAATTTTTTCCGAAAAACTTCACTAATACCACCATTCCTATTATGGCAATTGCCAATGCTATGATAATTGAATAAGCCATATGAACGAAGCTTTCACCAGCAAATAATAGACTGATGATCATAATAGCACCACCAATGAGGCCTAAAATTCCTCCAGGTACAAATAGCTCAGCAATTAGTAAAACAAAACCAATTATAAATAGTATAATCGTTTCAAAACCAGCAAAACCTGCTACTGTGTGGCCGAAGAAAAATAAAATTAATGAAATAATACCAATGATACCCGGTGCTCCGAAACCAGGGGAAAATAGTTCTAACACTAAACCTAGAGAAGCGATTGTTAACAATAACGTTACCACAATGGGGTTCGTTAAAAATCTAGCCAATTTTTCAGCAAAGGTTTCATGCAGGGAAAAAACTTCGCTATCCTCTAAACCTGTTTTTGCTAGCAATTCATTTAAATTTTCAACCGTTCCATTAGAATACTCGATCCGATAAGCTTCTTCTGCTGTTAGTGTTAACAGTTTCCCTTTCGGACTATTCAATTCTGGCAAATCAAGGCTAGCATCCGCCATCGCTCGAGCATAATCTGGATTTCGATTGGTTGATTCTGCTGCAGCTTGCATATTTTTAATCCAAGCACTATTCGCTTTTTCACTTGCAGCATTTCCATTCATATCGATAATTTGCGCCGCTCCCATCGTCGCATTTGGTGTCATGTAGATTTCATCTGCATGAAGAGCGATATAAGCACCTGCTGAAAGAGCTTTTGAGTTAATAAATGCTATAATTTTCGCAGGCGTCTCATCCATTAATTTTCCTATATCGTAAGCGACGTCAACATAGCCACCTGGGGTATGTATTTCAAGTACGATAGCATCTGCTTTATTTTCAATCGCTTCTTTAAAGGAACGTTTTAAAAATTCATATAAACCTCTTTCGACTTCATTTTCTATAGGAATGTGATATACTTTTTCTTTCGCAAAAGTGTTATTCGGAAATAAGAAAAACAATGTAGCTGCTAGAAGTACAATCCATCGGAAAATGTGCGGCTGATTCATCTGTTCCCTCCTTCCTCAATATTGTTTACGTCTCAATTGAATGAAAAGTTTCAAATTTTTCATTTAATAATTAATTATATTGTACATGAAAATCAATTGTTGTTCCTCTGTTAAGTATGTAAATGATTGAAGTATTAATGCAAAAAACCCTAGTATTTGTTTAACAAATACTAGGGTATGATTTACTAAGCTAAAGTGTATCTTACGCGTGTTACGAACGAAGGGTATAATTAGATTACCACTTACGTTTACGTGCAGCTTCAGATTTTTTCTTACGTCTTACGCTTGGTTTTTCATAATATTCGCGTTTTCTAATCTCTTGAATTGTACCACTTTTAGATACAGTTCGTTTGAAGCGACGAAGAGCATCTTCAAGTGTTTCGTTTTTTCTTACGACAGTTTTTGTCATCTCTTTTCCCTCCCTCCGAACACACGTCAATACACAGAAAACATGCGTTAATTGTGTACTCGAAAATTATATCGTATTGTAAATATTGAGTCAATAGAAATCCTATAAAGTTTCTTCAATAATTCTGACTCCGCTGCTAGTACCAATACGATTTGCTCCAGCCTCCAACATTTTTTTCATATCAGAAAAACTTCTAATTCCACCTGAAGCTTTTACTCCAACTTGTTGGCCAACAGTTTTTCGCATTAATGCGACATCTTCTACAGTGGCTCCACTTTTTGAGAATCCTGTTGATGTTTTGACAAATGCGGCACCAGCATCAACTGCCAATTGACATGCTCTCACCTTTTCTTCATCGGTTAACAAACATGTTTCAATAATTACTTTCACAATTTTTCCACCCGCAGCATCAATAACGTGTTGAATATCTTCTTTCACTCGTTCATAATCACGCGTCTTAAGCAATCCGATATTAATGACCATATCAATTTCATCTGCACCTTGTTCAATTGCTTGTTTTGTTTCAATTATTTTTGTTTCCGTCGTTGTAGCTCCGAGAGGAAAACCAATGACTGTGCAAACTTTAACGCATGTGTCCTGCAATAAATTTTTACAGTACTTTACCCAATATGGATTCACACAAACAGATGCAAAGCCATATTTTCTTGCTTCTTGGCACAATTTTCCAATTTGTTCTTTCGTTGCATCTGGTGAGAGCAACGTATGGTCAATATATGAAGCATAATTTGTTATCATTGTAATTGCTCCTTTAATGTATTATTTATTCTTGTCCAATTGACCTTATGATAACATACGAAAATCATTCATATTAAGGTGAAAATTGTTCAATGAATAAAACAAATGCGCATTCCTGTATCTGTACAAGAATGCGCAATGAATTATTATTGAACTTGTTCTTCTAATACGCGAACAAATTGACCTTCATTATATGGATATCCCGCTTTTGTAATCTTCACTTTAACTAATTTTCCAATGAGATCTGGCGTTCCTTCAAAAACAACTCGCAAATAATTATCTGTATAACCGGCTAACATGTTTGGTCCAAATTCTTTCACATGTTCTTCAGGAATAACTTCCAATACTTCCCCTTCGAATCGAGAAGCGTATTCTTTCGCCAATTGATCATTTAATGTAATCAAACGATGTACTCGTTCATTTTTAACTTCTTCGTCAATTTGGTTTTCCATTCTTGCCGCTGGAGTTCCAGTTCTTTTTGAATATGGGAATACGTGTAACTCTGCAAATTTATGTTCAGCTACAAAGTTGTACGTTTCCATAAACTCTTCTTCCGTCTCACCTGGGAAACCAACGATGATGTCAGAAGTTATTGCCAAATTTGGCAATGCTTCTTTTAATTTATTTAATCTTTCCGCGAAGAAATCCATTGTATATTTTCGGCGCATACGCTTCAAAACTGTATCAGAACCAGATTGGAGCGGAATGTGTAAATGATTCACAACGATTTTCGACTTTCTCAATACGTCAATGACTTCATCTGTTATTTGAGAGGCTTCAATCGATGAAATTCGCAAACGTTTAATTCCTTTTACATTTGCTTCAATATCGCGTAACAATTGGGCTAAATTGTAATCTTTAAAATCTTGACCGTATCCACCTGTATGAATACCCGTTAACACGATTTCTAAATAACCTGCATCTACAAGCGCTTGTGCTTGTTTGATTACTGCTTGTGGATCACGTGAACGCATTAATCCGCGCGCCCAAGGAATAATACAGAAAGTGCAGAAGTTGTTGCAACCCTCTTGTATTTTTAACGAAGCACGAGTGCGATCAGTAAAATAAGGAACATCCAATTCTTCAAATACGCGATTTTTCATAATATTATGTACTGCATTAATGGGCTGTCTCTCTTTACGGTACTGTTCAATATAATCAAGCATTTTTACTCGATCTTGCGTACCTACCACAATGTCCACACCTGGAATTTCTAAAATTTCAGCAGGTGAAGTTTGTGCGTAACATCCTGTTACACATATCACAGCATCCGGATTTTGACGAATAGCTCTACGAATAACTTGGCGGGACTTTTTATCTCCTGTATTTGTAACAGTGCATGTATTTATGACATAAACGTCTGCTTGTTCTTCAAAATCAACACGTTCGTAACCATTCTCTTTAAATAATTGCCAAATGGCCTCAGTTTCGTAATGATTTACCTTACAGCCTAATGTGTGAAACGCCACCGTTTGCAAGGCAACACACCTCTTTCATTCAAATTCATATGATATGGCAGAAAGGACATATAATGGCGCCGTTTCTGCACGTAAAATTCTTGGACCTAAAGCAACACTGAGTGCACCTTGTTCTTTTAGAAGTTCAATTTCTTTCCTTGAAATTCCACCTTCTGGGCCAAAAATAAATAAAATGCACTTCGATTCACTATCATACACTTTTTTTAGCTGATCCGCAAATCTTGTGCGCTTACCCTTAGCCTCTTCTTCATCAGCAACAAATACTGCATCGTATGAAGGAAATGTTTCCAATAGTTGTTTGAATGAAAGAGGAGGGGAAATAATCGGCACAAATGTGCGATGGGATTGTTCTGCAGCTTCCTGAGCTATTTTGGATAGCCGTTGGATTTTCTTATCGCTCTTTTTTTCATCCCATTTGACGATGGATCGTTCTGCTACAAAAGGAATCAATGCATGCATGCCAAGCTCTGTCCCTTTTTGTGCTATAAATTCAAGTTTATCTCCTTTAGGTAAACCGCAAGCAATGTCTACTTGAATGGGCATTTCAGGAGAAGGAATCGTTTCACCCGTTTGCTCTACTAACACTTCTTGTCCAACAGAAAGAATTGTACAAAGATAAGCAATTTCCTTTTGCACGACAATAATTTTGTCTCCTTTTTGCATGCGCATTACTTTCGAAATATGCCGAGCACTTTCACCTGTAATTGTCAATTGCTTTTGTTCATTAAATGGTTCATCAACAAAATACCTTTGCATTATTTCCTCCTAAAAGTAAGGAGTTGCCCTAAAGACAACTCCTAAAATTATTTTTTCGCAATGATGGATACCCAATCCTCCAGCATTAATACTTCTTCAATAATAAAACCTGATTTTTCAAGAGCACTTTTCACAACTTCTTTTTTCGCACCGATGATTCCAGATGTAATAAAGAATCCACCCGGCTTGATAATCGAATATGCATCATCTGTAAATGTCATGATGACTTCAGCTAAAATGTTCGCTACGACAACATCCGCTTCCGTTTGTACCTTTTCTAATAGATTTCCTTGCTCCACTTCCACAATTTTCTCGACATGATTTAGCTGAACATTTTCTTGTGCTGACTTCACAGCTACAGGATCTAAATCGAGAGCATGCACTTTATTTGCACCTAGTAGAGCTGAAGCAATGGATAAAACCCCTGAACCGGTACCAACATCAATGACTACGTCGCCCGCTTTCACCGTTTTTTCAAGAGCCTGTAAACACATGACCGTCGTCGGGTGAGTTCCTGTACCAAAAGCCATGCCAGGATCTAACTCAATAATGATTTCATCTGAATTTTTTGGCTGATAATCTTCCCAAGTAGGTACAATCGTAAATCGCTCTGACACCTTAATTGGATGATAGTATTGTTTCCAAGCAGTCGCCCAGTCTTCTTCGTGAACTTCACAAGTTGTTAATATATTTTCACCGACATTAATATCAAAATTCTTTAAATTTGCGATTGCAAGTTTTATCTCCTCAATAGTTTCCGCTAAGAAGCTGGATGCAGGAAGATAGGCTTTAACGATCACCCCTTGTGCTGGATAATCATCGGGATTTAATTCATAAATTTCTCCATATTGATTTTCACGATTTTTACTAAGTTCTGAAGATTCTTCAATGACAACTCCGCTTGCTCCAGCCTCATGAAAAATATTCGATACCGCTTCCACCGCTTCAGTTGTTGTTAGTACTGATAATTCAGTCCATTTCACTTGCAATCACACTCCACTTTTCTATCATTATTCCTTATTTTGTTTCACCTTTAAAAGTTTTTTTCAATTTATCAAATAATGAACTTCCTTGTTCTTCAGGAATATCACCGCTAATTTCAGCAAATTCCCGCAATAGTTGTTTTTGACGTTCTGTTAATTTCGTCGGAGTAACAACTTTTACATTCACGTATTGGTGACCTCTTCCATATCCATGAATATTTTTTACACCTTTATCTTTAATTCGGAATTGAGCGCCCGATTGAGTACCTGCTGGAATTTTTAATTTCACTTTTCCATGAATTGTTGGAACTTCAATTTCATCCCCTAAAGCTGCTTGAGGGAACGTAATTTTTAATTCGTAGTAAATATCGTCTCCATCTCGTTCAAAATAAGGATGTTTTCCAACACGAAAGACAATATATAAATCCCCAGGTGGTCCACCATTAATGCCTGGTTCTCCTTGACCAGATACGCGTAATTGTTGACCGTCATCGATTCCTTCTGGGATAGTAATTTTAATTTTTTTCCTTCTTTGTACAGTTCCTTTTCCTGCACAAGTCGAACATTTTTCCACGATTATTTTACCAGTGCCCTGGCAATAGCTACAAGTACGACGGTTGACAATGCGGCCTAATGGAGTATCAATAGCTTGGCTCATTTCCCCAGTACCGTTACACTTATCGCATGTTTTTGGTGATGTACCAGGTTTTGCACCAGAACCGTTACACGTATCACATTGTTCTTCCCTCGGGATTTCGATTTCTGTTTGTTTGCCAAATACTGCATCTTCAAAAGAAATGTTCATACGATATTGTAAATCGTCACCTTTTCGAGGGGCATTCGGATCTCTTCTACGTCTTGAACCACCAAAGAAAGTATCAAAAATATCTTCGAAACCGCCAAAGCCACCGAAGTCACTAAATCCTCCGCCGCCAAAACCGCCTTGTCCATTGACACCTGCATGACCAAATTGGTCATATTGTGCTCTTTTTTGATCATCACTTAAAACTTCATATGCTTCACTAATTTCTTTAAATTTTTCATCTGCACCAGGTTCTTTATTAAGATCGGGATGATATTTTTTCGATAATTTTCGATATGCCTTTTTTATTTCATCCTTCGTTGCGTTTTTGCTTACGCCAAGGACTTCATAATAGTCGCGTTTCATACCTCACACTCGCTCTCTTTTACATAAGGTCTATTTTATCATATATGCTAAAGATTGAAATGAAGTTTATTTAAACCATGCAAATAAAAGATGAGAAAATTTAACACAGTTTTCTATTTCTATGATGTATCTGCCACAAACGCTACATTAAAAATTGCATTATTTTAATGTAAGCGTGTGCGAAAGATACTTTACCTTATAATGCTATCATTCAGTCTATATCATGGAAAAAGTCAAAGACCAAAAACGGCTTTGACTTTCTTGCTTTCCAATTATTCAATCAACCAATATTGACAATACAAATCGAAAGGCGGTCAACGAAGGAGGGTTTATTTATTAGAACCGCCTTTCGCTTATATCATTGGCAATTTATTATTTATCGTCTTTTACTTCCTCAAAGTCTGCATCTACTACACCGTCATCTTTTTTGTCTTCTCCTTGAGCATTGTTTGCTTGTGCTTGTTGTGCAGCTTGTTGATATACTTTCATCACTAACGGTTGTAAAACACCTTCAAGTTTTTCTTTTGCAGACTTGATATCATCAATTGAACCTTCTTTTAATGCTTTCGTTAACTCTTCTTTTGCATCTGTCACAGATTTCTTTTCATCTTCTGTAATTTGATCGCCTAAATCTGTAATTGTTTTATCAACTTGGAACACTAATTGGTCTGCTTCATTTCGAAGGTCTGCTTCTTCTTTACGCTTTGCATCCGCTTCAGCGTTCTCTTCTGCTTCTTTAATCATGCGTTGAATTTCTTCTTCTGATAAACCAGAGTTCGATTGAATAACAATTTTTTGCTCTTTGCCAGTGCCAAGATCTTTTGCTTTAACAGACACAATACCGTTTTTGTCGATATCAAATGTTACTTCAATTTGTGGTACACCACGTGGAGCTGGTGGAATATCTGTTAATTGGAATCGACCTAATGTTTTGTTATCTGCTGCCATTGGACGTTCTCCTTGTAAAACGTGAATGTCCACGGCTGGTTGGTTATCTGCAGCAGTAGTGAAAATTTGTGATTTTGATGTTGGAATTGTTGTGTTGCGTTCAATTAATTTCGTAAATACTCCACCCATTGTTTCAATACCTAATGAAAGCGGAGTTACGTCCAACAATACGATATCTTTCACGTCACCAGAGATTACGCCACCTTGGATAGCAGCTCCCATTGCTACCACTTCGTCTGGGTTTACCCCTTTATGTGGTTCATGACCTGTTTCACGTTTAACTGCTTCTTGTACAGCAGGAATACGAGTAGATCCACCAACAAGGATTACTTTATCGATATCAGATGCAGAAAGTCCAGCATCAGAAAGTGCTTGACGTACAGGGCCCATTGTGCGTTCTACTAAGTCTTTTGTTAACTCTTCGAATTTCGCACGTGTCAATGACATTTCAAGGTGTAGAGGACCTTCTGGGCCAGCTGTGATGAACGGTAATGAAATTTGTGTAGAAGTAACGCCAGATAAATCTTTTTTCGCTTTTTCAGCAGCATCTTTTAAACGTTGCATTGCCATTTTGTCTTTAGATAAGTCAATGCCATGTTCCTTTTTAAATTCTTCAACTAAATAGTCAATAATTTTTTTGTCAAAATCGTCTCCACCAAGTTTATTATCACCTGCAGTAGCAAGCACTTCGAATACACCATCACCAAGTTCAAGAATGGATACGTCGAATGTACCTCCACCAAGGTCGAATACTAAGATTTTTTGGTCTTCATCTAATTTATCTAAACCATATGCAAGAGCTGCAGCAGTAGGTTCGTTAATGATACGCTCTACTTCAAGACCCGCAATTCGTCCAGCATCTTTTGTCGCCTGACGTTGTGCGTCGTTGAAATAAGCTGGTACTGTAATGACAGCTTTTGTTACTTTTTCTCCTAAATAGTCTTCGGCATAGCTTTTCAAATATTGTAAAATCATTGCAGAGATTTCTTGAGGAGTGTATTCTTTATCCTCAATCTTTACTTTATAATCAGTCCCCATGTGAGACTTAATAGAGAGAATTGTATTTGGGTTTGTTATTGCTTGGCGTTTTGCCACTTCCCCTACTTGACGCTCTCCATTTTTAAATGAAACAGCAGATGGAGTTGTACGATTTCCTTCTGGGTTAGGAATGATTTTTGGTTCTCCACCTTCTAATACAGCTACACAAGAGTTAGTTGTTCCTAAGTCGATACCAATAATTTTACTCATATTGAATTTTGCCTCCTATTTCACACACAAATTTCATTCAAATTTCAATTATTCATTTACTGAAACCATGGAAGGTCTTAATACGCGATCTTTCAATTTATAGCCTTTTTGTAATTCCTTCAAGACAATACCAGATTCTTTTTCTGAATCTGATTCTTGCATTACAGCCTGATGAACATTTGGATCAAATGGTTCACCGACAGCCGGAATCACTTCTAGCCCTTCTTTTTTCGTCGCATCTATGAGGGCATTATAAACCATTTCAATTCCTTTATATAGTGATTGAGCATCTTCAGAAGTAACTTTTACTTGAAGTGCCCTTTCGAAGTTATCAATAATCGGTAATAAATCTGTTAATAAGCTTTGAGCACGATATTTTTCTGCCGCTTGCAGGTCGAGCTGACTACGGCGACGCAAATTTTCAAAATCTGCTCTTAATCTTAAATAACGATTTTCTTCTTCTGCTAATTTTGCTTCTAACTCGGCTATTTTTGTTTTATATTCTTCTACTGATAGTTCTGCTTGTGAACTTTCATCAGCCGATGTATCTTCTTCTACATTCACGACTTCCTCGTCTATTAATTCTTCTGAATTCGAGAAAGTTGCTTCTTCTTTGAATGTTTGTTTTGTTTCACCGTTTTCAACTGCTTCTTCTAGTTGGTCTTTGTTTTCTGTTGTTTCGGACACTGATAATCCTCCTTACTGTCCATCATTCAATTTTTCCGAAAAAGTTCTTGATAATCCTCTTCTTACAATGTCAAGTAACGTCACGACCCGCTTATAGTCCATTCGCGTTGGCCCGATAATGGCAATGGCTCCGCTCTGCTCTTCACCAGCAGTATAGGAAGCGGTAATTACACTGCAGTTTTCGACTGCAATATGATTGTTTTCAGACCCGATTCGAATCGTAATGCCCTGTTTCACTGGCTGAAACAGTGAAATTACTTGGTTTTTCTTATCCATTAATTCCATCAACTGGCGGACTTTATTTAAATCATGAAATTCCGGCTGATTCAGCATATTTGTTTTTCCGCCAAAGTAAATTTTACTATCATTTTCCACAGATGCAACTTTTATTAACGAAAGAATGAGGGAATCAGCCATATGAACATGTTGTTTTAATACTTCATATGTTTCTTTTTCTAATTTACTTTGCAAATGAATTAACGGTACACCAATTAACCTTTCATTAAGAATGTTAACTGTTTTTTCAATATCGGAAGCATCAAAACCTTCAGGTAATGCTATAACTTGGTTTTCTACATGACCCATATCTGTTACGATAATCGCAACAGCTGTTTGTTTTGAAAGAGGTATAATTTGAAAGCGTTTAACCCGATGATCCGTTACATTTGGACCAAGTAGAATCGCTGTATAAGATGTTAATTCGGATAAAATGCTTGCTGATTCACGTATGATTTGTTCAATTTCAACCTTTTGTTTTTCAAAAATGGATTGTATTAAATTTATTTCATGAACAGACATACGTTTCGGTTGCAGTAGGTGATCTACGTAATAACGATATCCTTTTTCTGAAGGAATACGTCCAGAAGAAACATGTGTCTTTTCTAAATACCCAAGCTCCTCTAAATCTGCCATTTCATTTCGAATTGTGGCAGGTGAGTAATTAATTCCTTTTTTCTTGGAAATTTGACGTGATCCAACAGGCTGAGCTGATATCACAAAATCATCAACGATTACTTGCAATATTTGTAATTGACGATCAGTTAACATTGAAACCACCTCTGTTAGCACTCGTAAAAAGAGAGTGCTAATACTATAATTAAATTAACAAAACTATGAATTAGTGTCAACGAAATAACCTACTCGTACAATAAAAATTGTTGAAACACTTCATTTCCTAAAAAACGACCTTTTCTTGTTAGTTTTACTCGACCTTCCTCTTCCATCACTAACCCTTCATCCATCAGTTTGCTTATAATCTCACCATATTTTTCATTTAATGAAAATCCTATTTTCTTTTCAAACTGGTGGTACGAAACTCCTTCATTTTTTCGTAATCCGAGAAACATTTCTTCTTCACATTTTTCGTTAATCGAAACTTGATGGCGATGAAGAATTGGCAGCTGTCCCATATGGATGGATTGTAAATATTTTTTGATAGGTCCATAATTGGAGTAGCGAATGCCATTCATATACCCATGGGCACCAGCACCGAAGCCTGCATATTCATCGTTATCCCAATAAATTTTATTGTGAAGCGATTGAAAACCTTCTTTTGCAAAATTACTAATTTCGTATTGAGAAAGGCCGCTATCCTCCATACGCTCCATCAACAAATCATACATTTTCGCTTCCTGTTCTTCAGGTGGCAAATGCAACATTCCTTTTGAAAACTGAATGTAAAAAATAGTCTTTGGTTCCACAATTAATGAATATGCAGAATAATGAGGCAAGTTTAGTAGAAGAGCTTTTTCTAAAGTATCTTCCCACAGTTCAATTGACTGTCCAGGTAGCCCGTACATTAAATCAATGTTAATGTTCTGAAAACCAACAGCAATCGCATTGTCAATTGCTTTATAAACATCATCATTGGTATGTGTTCTCCCCAGTTTTTGAAGAAGTTGTTGGTCAAATGATTGAACCCCTAAACTTAAACGGTTGACCCCACCATTTTTCAATGCTCTTAATTTTTCTATTGTTAATTCATCTGGATTAGCTTCAGCAGTGAATTCTATTACATCGATGTTTAAATGTTTTGCAATTAATTCTAGCAAACGTCTGATTTGATTGGGAGATAATGCTGTTGGTGTACCTCCACCTAAGTAGATTGTTTCTATATTTTCAAATTGCTCCGGCATATTATTTACAGCCATTGCAATCTCTTTCCCAACTGCTTCAATATATTCATCTACTGGCTGATTGTGAAAAAACACTTTATTAAAATCACAGTAATTGCATATTTGATGACAGAAAGGAATATGGATGTAAACTCCTCGAACCATTCTATCCCTTCTTTCTTTAACACTATTTATCTTACTATTGTACCGTTTCAATCATAAAATTCAATGTAACAAATAAAAAGCCACCCGATTACCGAATGGCTTTTCCAAATTTTTGTTTAACTTAGTTCTTTTCGTCATCCATTTTTAATACTGCCATGAATGCTTCTTGCGGAATCTCAACAGATCCTACTTGCTTCATGCGCTTCTTACCTTCTTTTTGCTTCTCAAGGAGTTTACGTTTTCTGGAAATGTCTCCTCCATAACATTTCGCTAACACATTTTTACGTATTGCTTTAATTGTAGAGCGGGCAATAATTTTTGTTCCAATAGCCGCCTGTACAGGTACTTCGAATTGTTGACGCGGAATAATATCTTTTAATTTTTCAACAATGACTTTTCCTCTTTCGTACGCAAAATCACGATGTACAATGAAGCTTAATGCGTCGACTTGATCACCATTGATTAAAATATCCATTTTCACAAGTTTCGAAGGTTTATAACCAATTAACTCATAATCGAATGAAGCATAACCTTTTGTATTCGATTTTAAGTGATCGAAGAAATCATAAACGATTTCTGAAAGTGGCATTTCATAAAAGATGCTCACTCGTGTTGAATCAATGTAATCCATGTTGATAAATGTGCCACGCTTTTTTTGGCATAATTCCATTACCGCACCAACATAATCGTTTGGCACCATAATGGTTGCTTTGACATATGGTTCTAACACTTGGTTTATTTTTTGTGGTGCTGGCATCATGGAAGGGTTATCCACACTAACTTTTGAACCATCCGTTAATTCCACTTCATAAATAACAGATGGAGCTGTCGTAATAAGGTCAAGCTGGAACTCTCTTTCTAAGCGTTCTTGCACAATTTCCATATGCAATAAACCTAAGAAACCACAGCGGAACCCAAAACCTAATGCTTGAGATGTCTCAGGTTCAAATTGTAATGCAGAATCATTTAGTGCAAGCTTTTCTAATGCGTCTCGTAAATCGTTGTATTTTGCTGTATCGATTGGATAAAGGCCGCAAAATACCATTGGATTTAGCTTTCGATAACCTGGCAAAGGTTCTTTCGCCGGACGATCCGCATGGGTGATTGTATCCCCCACATTCGTGTCATGAATATTCTTAATTGAAGCAGTAATGTAACCTACATCACCAACCGTCAACTCTTCAACAGGAGTCACTCTCGGCGTATGTACACCTACTTCTACCACTTCATATTCCGCATTTGTTGCCATAAATCGAATTTTATCTCCAGGTTTTACTGTTCCGTTTACGATTCTTACAGAAACAATAACACCTTTATAAGCATCATATAATGAGTCGAAGATTAATGCTTGCAGAGGTGCATCTGGATCTCCTGATGGAGCAGGTACTTTTTCAACAATTTGCTCCAAAAGCTCATCAATACCGATGCCTGCTTTTGCACTCGCTAACACCGCATCTTCCGCATCGAGACCAATCACATCTTCAATTTCATTGCGAACTCTTTCTGGATCAGCTGCAGGTAAATCGATTTTATTTATTACCGGCAATATTTCTAAATCATTATCTAACGCTAAATAAACGTTTGCTAGTGTTTGCGCTTCAATTCCTTGCGCAGCATCTACAACTAAAATGGCTCCTTCACATGCAGCTAAACTTCTTGACACTTCATAAGTAAAATCGACGTGTCCTGGAGTGTCGATTAAATGGAAGATATAAATTTCCCCATCTTTTGCTTGATACTTTAACTGAACAGCGTTTAATTTAATTGTAATTCCACGTTCTCGTTCTATATCCATCGAATCTAGTAGCTGTTCTTTCATTTCTCGCTCTGTTAAAGCTTTCGTTTTTTCCAAAATGCGATCCGCTAATGTAGATTTTCCATGGTCAATATGAGCTATTATTGAAAAGTTTCTAATGCGTTCTTGTCGTTTTAAGCGTTCTTCACGATTCATATTTCCACTCCTAACAAATGCCTCCATGCGATTTGAATCTAACCAAAGTCATTTGGTTTTCGCAGGAGGCTTTTCACCTTTCACTATATACTGCTATTTTGTGTTGTTTTTCAACATGATTTTACAAAGTTACAATAAACTAAGTTGAATTATACTATGAAGTATGGCGTAAGCACAATAATAAACAAGATAAGCAAATAAAGGGAATCTTTATTCTTATTCTATAAAATAATCATAATTGCCTTGTGAAAATAAAAAATAGCGTTTAAAAGTCATTCTCTTAAACGCTACTTGCAAATATAAATTTATTGTTTTGCAATACTATTCGCCACCGCTTGCGCCATTACGGCAACAGTACGATAAACTTCATCTTCTGTATTATCAATGCCACCAATCTCCACTAATATCATTTCTTTTGCCAAATCTTGATTATATACCCCATCCACACCGCTGCCTTTTTTCTCAATAATACCTCTTGAAATATTTGGTATAATTTGATTCATTGAATCACTTAAGGCTTGAGCAAGCGTTTTATTAGATTTATAATTTGGATTTTCTGCACCAATAACAAAAGCTACTTTCGCATAGGAAACATTTTTATGAACAATCGTTGTTTTATTTCGAGAAGTAGAATCTCGATGAATATCCAAAATCAAATCATAATGATTTGATTTTAATTCTTCGGCAATATATGGCCTAGCTGTTTTATAAGCCTCATGAAAAGCTTTGCCATTCTGCTTCATGACATTCATTACATCTACATCAAGAGTTGTCGCAGAAATTCCATTTAACCGAAAATAATCTTCAAACAAACTTTGCATGGAAAATAAATTTGAATGATCATCGTATACAGCGACCATTCCCTTTTCATTCTCCACGAAAGGCTTATACGTTTCATGGGAATGGGTAAACACGAGCAACACTTTAAAAGGATCTTTTGGAGGCACAACATCAGATACTACTAAATCATTCGATGCATAGACTATCTTTTCTTCTGGTGTGGCAGGAACAAATTTCTCGTTGTTTGGAAAAGGTAATAGTCCTGTAATGATTGGTAACAAGAAAAAGAAAAGCAATAACAGTACAAATCCTTGAATTTTTTTAATCATAGCATCCTCTCCTTCCACTACGATATGGAAGAAAGAGAATTTTTAGAACTAGTTCAATCTATCTTCTACCCAATTAAATAAACCATTGCTAATCAATACCGAATACTTCGTCATCCAAATGTCGACTTCTTTCGGCGTAACAATAAGTCTTTGCGAACCAGATAACAATACTTCCTCAAATAGTTGCCTTCGTTCAGCCTTTGACCAAGTCGACCATTCTCCAAAAATCGGTCGAACAACATTTAAATCGACATCTGAATTTGAATCCGATGTCCAAGATGTGACAGAAAGTTTGCCAGAAGGCTTGTCTTTCTCTTGAATTTTTGTCGCAATGGAACGAAATACCTTATCTACCGCATCGGCAATAATAACCGTAGCATCAACGACCGTTGGAACACCGATTGCGGTTACAGGAATACCTAACACTTCTTTTGATATTTCTGCCCGCTGATTTCCGACACCTGACCCTGGATGAATTCCGGTATTAGTTATTTGGATTGTTTTACATAATCTAGCTGTTCCTCTCGTTGCTAAAGCATCGATGGCGATAACTAAATCGGGTTGAATTTTTTCTGCTAATGCAAGTACAAAATCACTCGTTTCAAACCCTGTCTGCCCAGTTACACCCGGAGCATATAAAATAAATTGTTCATTATGTTCTTCTAACTGTCTTGATTGCATTGCATCAATAGTAAACGGGCCTATCGCATCAGGTGTGATTGTCTTATTGCCGAGTCCAATTACTAATATTTTACTCTTCTTTGTTAACTTAATATTTTGATGAATTTCATCGATATATTTAACAAATGCTTTTTCCAACTGCTTCATACCATCGTGATCGTCAATATTCAATGTTGGAACAGTTAAGGTAAAATATTGCCCTTCTTTTTTTCCAATCTCTTTAGCTCCTTCTTGATTGACGGTCACCTTTGTCACTTTTACTCGATTTTCGTAAAATTCTTCAAATTTGACTCCTTCTGTATCATCTAGTTTCTCTTTTTGTTGTTTCGTTTGATGTTGAACAACCTCTTCTGTTTCATCAATTAAATCGGTTCTATTCCAGATAATTTCTTGCATTTTTATCACCTCTTCTCTATCATGTTCAATCTGTCAAGTAAATATTCTTTGCATTTATGTATTGCAAATATAGATTACCTTTTGTATAATGTTTTTTGTTGTATTGACAAATGATATTTTTGAAAAATTGTCATCTCGTATTTCAACTAGGAGGTGAAAAAAATGCCAAATATTAAATCAGCAATTAAACGTGTAAAAACTACGAAAAAAGCAAACGTTGCAAACGCTCAAGCTAAATCAGCAATGCGTACTGCTGTTAAAAAAGCTGAACAAGCAATCGCAAGCGGTGCTGAAAACGCTCAAGAATTAGTGATTCAAGCTACAAGAGCTCTTGATAAAGGAGTAAGCAAAGGAATCATTCATAAAAATGCTGCAAGCCGTAAAAAATCACGCCTTGCTAAAAAATTAGCTCAAGCTAACTAAATCGAGTAGGAGGGAGCGATTAACTCCCGTCCTCTCACACCACCGTACGTACGGTTCCGTATACGGCGGTTCAATTAAGATAATTGACGCAAGTTTTCATAACGAGCTTCAAGACTTTTCAGCCCTTGGTTTCTCCAATAGGAGTTACCAAGGGTTCTGTGTAATATTGGACTATTTGAAATACGCCAATAACTCTTCCGAGTATTTCCCCATTCATACGCTTGCCATTGTGGTACGCCAAGTTGAATAAGGTTGCGTATCTTTGTTTTCGGTTTCTTCCAGTTCTTCCATAGACACATTCGAAGTCTTCTACGAATCCATTTATCTAATTCAAGGAATATAGATTTGGTGTCTGCTAACGCAAAATATCCACACCATCCCATTAGATATTGATTCAGTTTCTGAATGCGGTATTCCATCGGGTAGGGCATCTTGCGTGATGTGATTTCACGAACTTTATTCTTCATTCGTTTAAGGCTTTCTTTTGCGATACGAACCTTTGGCTCTTTATGATAGGTAAAGCTAAATCCTAGAAACTTACGTTTCCATGGACGGTCGACCGCTGATTTCTTTTCATTTACTTTCAGTCGTAGTTTTCCTTCAATGAATCGTTGAATGCTTGCCATTGTGCGAAGTCCTGCTCGTTTACTTTTCACGTAAATGTTACAGTCATCCGCATATCGAACGAATTTGTGTCCTCTTCTTTCCAATTCTTTATCTAGTTCATCTAGTACAATGTTAGATAGTAGCGGACTTAATGGTCCTCCTTGTGGAGTTCCTTCTAATGTGCTTGACACCACACCATTAATCATGACTCCCGATTGTAAATACTTACGAATCAATTTCAGTAATGGTTTATCTTGGATTCTCTTCGCGAGTGTACCCATTAATCTGTCATGGTTGACCTTATCAAAGAATTTCTCCAAGTCCATATCTACAACCCATCGATGTCCATCTCTTATATATTCTTTCGCTTTCCTCACCGCATCATGGGCACTTCGGTTTGGTCTAAATCCGTAGCTGTTTTCAGAGAATGTAGGGTCATACACTTTTGAAAGTACTTGGGCGATTGCTTGTTGAATCAAACGGTCTGTTACGGTAGGGATTCCTAGTAAACGAACACCGCCGTCAGGTTTCGGGATTTCGACTCTGCGGACTGGCATTGGTTCATAAGTTCCCTTGAGAATTGCCTCCTTAATAGATAGCCAGTTTTCGACTATGTGCTGTCGTAGGTTTTGTACGGGCATCATATCTACTCCGTGGCTTCCTTTATTCTGTTCTACACGTTTTAGTGCTTGAAGCATGTTCTCCCGTGACAGGATTTGATTCAAAAGCATCGTTATTCTCCTTCCGTGAATAGCTGTTCTCTTTATGCCAGTGGTCACTCCACCCTCCAAGAGGTCCCCCACGGGATTCACCGCTTCCTTCCTCAAGTGAGGTACTACGTTTTCTGTTTTCATCATGACTCACTGAATGCCAAGGGCTATTCTCTCTTAATTGTTCGGTCCTTCTTAGTTGTTCTAGACCAACTAATACTATGACCTCTGCTGACTTCTGACGGTTCAGCTACTTATCACTAAGTAGGTTATGAAGAGTACTTCACATATCCGCCAGACCTCCCCGGGTAAGTACATGCACTTTCACACCATCTATCCGCCTCATTTACTCGATATGACCTTCGACAGAAAGAGCTTTGTTTTGTTTTGCAAACTCACTCAATCATACCTAGCCTTATATGAGGTTCGTGTTCCTCGGACCGGTGTTTTGCCTCCAGCTTCCTTCAGATTCCGCGTCACCACGGACACCCTTGCGTTAAGCTAACTGTTACTTCTGCCTTCACAGTTCGGGACTTACACCCTATAGATTACACCCATGCCAGGCGCACTAAAAAGATCAATTGTTATTAAAACAATTGATCTTTTTTCGTCTAAACTTAATTTATGAAAATACTTAGGCTGTATAAAAAGCATAGCACTTTTTACACAGCCTTTTTTGGATTCCTTTTTATGAATGCTAATTTATAAACTTTTTAATAAAAACATTTCCAAATATCTTTCCCGGTTTCCTCCAGTTGTTTTTAATAGAATATCAATTTCAGCAAGTTCATTTAGCGCCTTCAATAACCGCTCTTCACTTGGACGATTCCTTTTTTCTAGCATTAATTTTACTCTGTAAGGATGAATCTTCAATTGTTTCGAAATTTGTGTCGGAGGATAACCTTTCTTATGTAAATAGTAAACGTTATTCATCGTCCGTATATTGTTTGCTAATAAACCAACTAATTTTATGGGTTCTTCCTTTTGACGCAACAAGTCATGATAAATTCGAAGCGCTTCTGAAACGTTATGAGCAAGGTAAGCATTTAACATTTTAAACGCATCGTGTTCAAGGGTTTTTGCTACGAGATTTTCCACTAAATCACTTGTAATCATTTTATCTTCGCCTAAATAGAGAACAAGCTTTTCAATCTCCCTTTGAAGCTGATTCATATTTTCGCCAACCATTTCAACCAGCTTGTCTATAGCTTCGTCTTCTATTTTTTTCTCAAAGCTTGCAACCTCACTTTGAATCCAAACAGCTAAATCTTTTTCCCCTAGCGCTTCTGCATGAAGCATGACGGTTAATTCCTTCATCAACTTTGTGATTTTTTTTCGTTCATCCAATTTTTCATATGGCGCTGTAAAGATTGTTACTGCAAAATCGGAAGGATGATTTAACCAGTTTTCTAGTCGCTTGACGTCATGCTCAACTTTTTCCGAACCTTTTTCGGCAGCTTTTAAAAAGGTTGCATTTTTCGCAATGATTAATTTACGATCTGATAAAAATGGATATGTATCCGCTTCATCCATGACAAAGTCGACCGGTGACTCTTCCAAGTCAAAAATCGTCATCTCCACTTCCTCGTGAACACTCAAGGCTTTTTTTATACGTTCAATTGTTTCATCTATAAAGTAAGTTTCTTCGCCATAAATACAATATACTGGAGCGATTTTTCCATTTGCTATTTCTTTCCACGCTTTCGTAAACATTTTGTAAACCTCCAAACAATTCGTACCCATTAGTATACACGAATTATGAGAAGAACTGTATTTTTTGTATAAAATGTGTCAAAATGAAATAGAAATCAAAAAGAAATTCAATAATCTCTTATAGCTTTTTACTATCTATTGACTTATAATGGACTTTGAGTAGGAGGTTATCATATGGCAAATCATAATGAAAATTTCGTTACACATAACCCATTCGAAGGTGATAATGCTTCTTGCAAACGTAATGAAGCTACTGATGCTGCGGTTGGTTTCACGGTATCATTCTTATTTTTCACATTAATGTTCATTATTGCCGTAGTTATTGATGCTGTCGCTTAATACTTAATAGAGTGTAGACAAGGTTTCTCCCTCTGTCTACACTCTATTTTTCTTTTCAGTCAATAGTTATTGTAACGGTTCTTATTTCCATCTCAAGAGCTTTTGCGATGATTTCAATCGTCCCAACTTCCCCTGTCGTAAATGTTTTTAATCCCATTCGTTGAAATCGTTCTACAACTTCTATATGAGGATGTCCAAATCGATTATTTTCCCCCGCACAAAAAATCGTAATTGCAGGCTGTAATTGTCGAATAAATTCTTCGCTGCTGGAGGTCTTACTACCATGATGGCCAGCCTTCAATAAATCGATGGATGATAATGTAGGATATAATGAAAGCAGCTCTTGTTCTCCCTCCTTTTCTAAATCCCCAGTAAACAATGCATGAAAATGACCATGTTGAACATATAAAACGAGCGAATCATTATTTCCTTCATAATCCGTATCAAAAGGCCAAAGATATTGAAAAAACACTTCTCCATCACGCCATGCATTTCCAGCCATTTGTTCCTTAATAGGAACTTTTTGAATCTTTGCCTCAACCATTAAATCATTCATAACTGGCTTTTTCAAAGAAGAAGGCGTTACATGTATTTCTCGAACGCGAATCTCTTTTAATATTTCTTCAGCTCCTTCCACATGATCACTATCAGCATGTGTTAATATAAGCGTATCAATGCTTGAAATTCCCTTTCCTTTCAAATACGGAACGACTACTTGTCTTCCCACTTCATATCGAGTACCTTCTTTCCACTCCTCCTGTTGAAATCGCAAAACCCCGCCTGTATCAATCATATACACTTTCTTTCGAAAAGGAAGTTCGATGACGATACAATCGCCTTGTCCAACATCCACAAAGGAAATAACTAAATGTGGGTTTATTTTTCCTTTAAAATGTAGTAGAAATACAGGAATTAGTAATACCAACACGATATATGGGATTTTTGCTCGACAATCGATGAAGTATAATGCCATCAACACACTGACATAAGCCAGTATCATCGAAAATAAGGAAGGTTTGCCTGGCACCCACATTTGGTAAGGAACAGATTGTAGTACGAAAGTAAATTTTGTTATTAGAAGCCGAAAAGGTTCATACACTGTAAAAAATAGATTGGATAAAGGAATTGGAATAAATGAAAGGATTAACAAAACAATATTGATTGGCAAAATAAGAAAGGAAAACAGAGGCACATAAAATAGATTGACGATAAACGAGGAGATACTTAGTTCATAAAAATGATATAGCAATAGAGGATAAACGATTAACTGGCAAACAAAAGTAATGAAAAACGATTTTAACCACCAAGAATTAATCGAATGCAAAAATCTACTAGAATAAATTAAACTAACTGTAGCTAAATAAGATAGTTGAAAGCCAACTTGATAGATAACCCATGGCTCAATCATCACAAAACCGATGAAACTGATGGCAAGAGCATCATCTATTGCAAGGCGACGTTTGTATCGTGAAATGATGATCAGCTCCAAAACAGTTACCGCCCGCCAAACAGAAGGAGCTCCACCTGCAACAATCGCATAAATTGGCAATAGAATTATTAGAAGAATGGTCGCAATCTCTTGCCTTATACGCAAACAAATCAGCCCTTCATAAATAATGAAAGCAAAAATTGCAATGTGCAATCCCGAAATGGCGAACAAATGAGTAATACCTAATTTTTGATAAGCCCTCGTTGTTTCATCATCCACATCATCTTGTAAACCGATTAGTAAAGCTTTTGCTTCAGGAGCAAGAGATGTTGGAAACGTCTTTTCAATATGTTTTTTCAAATGAAAACGCATAACACGAATTTTTTGATGGAAAGATGATTTCGTGTCAATATATTGAAGCCTATGAATTTCGAAGATACCTGTCGCACCTTTACTTTTTAAATACTTTTTCATATTATAACTATAGGGATGTTGGGGTCTATTAGGTTCCACCATTTCCCCTTCAACTAAGAATCCCTTTCCTTCTAAAGGCATCGATTCGAAAATATGTTTTTCTTCTTCAGAGCTGAGTTTATATGTCACATAGACTTTCCTACCATTTTCATCTTTCATCAACCCTTTTATCTTATCGCCATTTACTTTATATTCATGCGTCCACGTATAGATTCCCGTCAAGATGATAGGCTTTTCTATTTCTTTTAATTGGGTAGAGAAATAGAGAAAAATACTAATACTACAAAATAAAAGTATAGTAATTTGCACTGGATGAAACTTTATCAAATAAGCATGCAAAACTAGCGGTATAAGTAACAATAAAAGCCATGTGGTCTCATGCGCACTGAGGGAGGCAATGAGCACCGACAAGGCATAGTAAATCCACTTATGTTGAAATATCAAATAACTCCTTCACCTTCTCTTCATATAAGGATAATTCTTCTTTATCGGCGCCACTTTGTCGTAACTTCTCCAACAAATCTAAAACTATTTGATATTTCTCGTCTTTTAAAAAGTCAATTTTTGATTTATTAAACGGCACATGAACAACATTTACTCCGGCTTTATTTAATATTTCGATAGCATATGGATCATTTTTATAATCACTAGCATAGTAAACATTTTTAATACCAGATTGGATGATTGCTTTAGTGCATTGCAAACAAGGAAAATGAGTGATATATATATCTGCTCCATTTGTTGAAATACCGTATTTTGCACATTGTAATAGAGCGTTAATTTCTGCATGGATTGCGCGCACACAATGGTTATCTCTTATATAACAACCTTCATCAATACAATGTTCATCACCTGATATGGAGCCGTTGTAACCTCCCGCAATGATTCGTTTATCCCGCACAATCGTAGCACCAACGCTCAAACGTGGACATGTGCTTCGTAAAGCCAATAAATGACTTTGAGCCATAAAATACTGATCCCAAGTAATGCGCTCCATATGATTACCTCCAAATGATTTCTATTTACTAGTATAGAAGAAAATAATTAAATATTAGTTATATCGTGATAAAATCCTTCAATTTTTCAAAGGTTTTTTCACCGATGCCAGAAACACTTTTTAAATCCTCGATTTTTTTAAACGGTCCATGTTCTTCACGATACTGGATGATTGCCTGAGCTTTTGAAGGACCGATTCCTGGCAAAGTTATTAATTTGGACTCATCGGCGGTGTTAATGTTTACTAACGACTCTTTCTTGCTTGATGAATGGCTTTGTTGAAGAGCTTGTCCTAACGGTTGGTATTCTTCATCCCGAAGAAGTTCACCTATTTTTGGTATATAAATAACCATCTCATCTTGCAATTTTTGTGCATGATTAATATAGTTTGAATCAGCTTCTTCTGCATAACCGCCCGCTAATTGAATGGCATCGATAATTCGATCTTCTGTTGTTAATTCATATACGCCGGGAAATTTTACAGCCCCTTTTACATCAACAATGACTTTTGTAGAAGTGGGTTCTTCCGATTGAAGGGTTTCCATGTCATCGAAAATTTGTGGTTGAGGAATGGTTGAAACGAGTTCAGCGTCATCCGAACTGTCTTGCTGAAGTAAATAGATAGCAATGAATAGGCAAAGGATTCCGGGTGCTACAAGCATTTTTCCATACTTCTTTAAGAAATCGTGGAAAATCATAGAGCACCCCTTCTAGAAGGTAAATCATATGGAGTCACCTTTATGATACTCGATTTACCTTCTAAAGAAAAGATGTCATTTCACTGCACGAATAAAAATACGTTCACTCGTGTTGGTAGGTGATTGGTCTTCCCAATCTGCAGTTATAAATATTTGTGAAAAACCAACTTCCTTTAACCAATTTTCATAAGTTTCAATTGAAAAGGTTCTCTGATAATGTTGTTCATCAAAACGCTCATAAAGATTCGTTAAATCTTCCATTACAAAAAATGTGATGTCATGAACAACAGAATGCTCTTCTTCCCCTTTTTCTGTATACCAGATATAGAAAATTTCGCCGTCATCATACGTAAAAGGACTTTGTAAAAAGATTTCATCCATTTTATAAACGGAATGGACATCAAAAAATAGTTGACCTCCCACACGTAAAGTTGAATATACTCTTTTGAACGTTTCTTTCACTTGTTTTTCACTTTGTAAGTAATTGATTGAATCAATGGGAATGACAACAACATCTATATTTGAAAAGCCCTCTAAATCATCCATTGACATATGGTAAAACGGTATCGTCAAATCCTCTTTTTGGGACCGTTCTTGAGCAATTGTAAGCATCGATTCAGATAAATCAATGCCACTAACTTGATAACCCGCTTTACTAAAAAGTATCGATAATGTACCAGTCCCGCATCCGACATCTAATAATGTGGGATAATTGGAACTTGGTGCTAAGGCAGTAACCCACTTAACATACTGATCATATGGGATGTCTTCCATGAGAACATCGTACACTTCGGCAAAACGTTCGTAACTATTCACTGACACTCGGCACTTCGATTTGTGGTGCATCTCCCCATAATCGTTCTAAATTGTAGAATTGTCGTTCGTCCTTATTGAATACATGAACGACCATATCACCTAAATCGATTAAAATCCAACGAGCAGAATCGTATCCTTCAATTCTTCTAACATCAAAACCATTTTCTTCCGCTTTTTCTTTCACTTCTCTCGCAATCGCTTGAATTTGACGATCTGAATTTCCATGACAAATAATAAAATAATCTGCTAGTAATGAAATGTTTTTCATATTTAAAATGACGATATCTTCTGCACGCTTATCGTCTAATGCTTTATAAACTACTTGCAACAAATCTGCCATTGAGTCACAATTCCTCTCCTTCTGTATTTACTATCTATTTTTTCGAATTGTCAAAAAAGCTAAACAAATTATTTATAATAATCGTTATAACATTCGATGGAATCAGGAAAAATCGGCTGCTTTGTATGAACTAAAAAGGCAATAGAATGACGAATACATGCACACATCGCTTGATTTAAATCTTGTTGTGCCTTATTTCTTAATTTTTCTACTCCATCGAATGAACGATTCGGTTCAATCATATCGGCAATATAAATAATTTTTTCCAATTTCGACATGCCTGCTCGACCTGTCGTATGGAAACGAATGGCATTTAAAATATCTTCATTGGATATATGAAATTCATGTTCGGCAATCCAAGCACCTACAGGACCATGTAAAATTTCTGGCCCCCAATCCAACAATCTTGTATCCAGACCGTGTTCCTTTACGATATTTTTCATCCAATCTTCATCCGCATATTTCGCAACATCATGCAAAATGGCAGCTGTTTCTGCTGCTTTCACATCTGCTCCATATAGTTCAGCTAATTGAATTGCCGTTTCCATTACTCCTATTGTATGAATATAGCGCTTTTCTGGCATTCGAGATTTAATTCGATTCAATAATTCACTTCGCTCCATAAAGTCCTTCCTTTCGAATATAAGCTTCCACTTCCGGTGGTAATAGAAATCTTAATGTTCCACCTGTGGCAAACCGTTCACGTATTAATGTGGAAGATAAAGCTATATCTGGAGCTTCTACCATAATAATGTTATAAGGTGACTCCGACTTGGCACCAGGGCGCTTAATACCAACAAACTGAACAATTTTTACGAGTTCATCGATATGATGCCAAGTGTGGAGGGTATCAATCATATCTCCACCAATAATAAAATAAAACTCGACATCCGGCTCTCTTTCTCTTAATGCCACCATCGTGTCATAAGTATAAGAAACTCCACCACGTTCCAGTTCAATCGTTTCCACCGTAAATTCTTTATAAGGTTTTATTAGTAATTGCACCATTTGCAGACGATTTTCATTTGTTGATTCGTCTTCCTTTTTTTTATGTGGAGCAATTGCGTTTGGCATAAAGCGGACTTCATCAAGTTGTAAGGCATGATAAACTTCATTTGCCATAATTAAATGTCCGATATGTGGAGGATTAAAAGTCCCTCCTAATATGCCGACTTTTTTCATTAAAGAACACCTGACTTTAAAATTTATTTAGGTAATTCAATTCTTTTATTTTTCTTTGAAGGTTTATATAGCACAACTGTAAGGCCAATTAATTGAACAAGTTCAGAATTCGTTCCCGAAGCCAATGCTTCTGCTACATCGTGTTTATCTTCTTCACAATTATCTAGAATGCGAACTTTAATAAGCTCTCTAGCTTCAAGAGCATCTTCTATTTGGCGAAGCATTTGTTCATTCACTCCGCCCTTCCCTACTTGAAATATCGGATTTAAATGATGGGCTTCTGCCCGCAAAAATCTTTTTTGTTTACCTGTAAGCATAGGTTCCTCCTAGTAATCTATTTTAATTGCTCTATTAATTTCTCCATCATTTTTTCGGTGTTTGGATATTGACCTAGCCAATGGTTAAATGCGATTGCTCCCTGATGAATAAACATTCCTAGCCCAGTTACAATCTTTGCTTGTCGTTTTTCAGCTTCTAACAGGAAAGGAGTCATTAACGGATTATACACGATATCGGCAACAATTGTTCCCTCCTGTAATTGATCCAATGAAATTGGGAGCTTGTTTTCTCCAGTTGAAAGCCCTAGAGAAGTCGCTTGAATAATAATACCATATTGATCTAATTGTTTTTCTGCTTGTTCAAGAGAAAGAGCAATCCCTTCACCAAGTTCTTGGATGATTGCTTCTGCTTTTGAAACAGTGCGATTGGCAATATGGATTTGTTCATAACCATATTGCTGCAACGCAAAAGCAATTCCCCTGCTTGCTCCTCCAGCTCCAATCAGAAGCACTTTCTTCTCTTTGTTCTTTCCGACCGCCTCTTCTAAAGCATGTACAAAACCAGCACCATCCGTATTATAACCTTTTAATGAGCCATCATTTTGTCTAACAATTGTGTTGACTGCCCCCATCTTTTGAGCAATCGGATCGATGTCATCTAATAAAGGTATAATGGATTCCTTATGGGGAATTGTCACGTTCCATCCACTAGCACCTAGCAATTTTAAAGCAGCAACGGCTTCCTCTAATTGTTCACTTTTCACGTGAATTGGAATGTAAGTCGCATCAATTCCCATTTCATGAAACCACGTATTATGCATGAACGGCGATTTTGAATGAGCGATCGGATCACCAATAACAGCAAACCATTTCTTCATTACCTAACCCTCTTCCAATACTTAAATTAAAGAAGGACGTATAAATACTTCTACACCTTTAGGCGCATGACAAGCAACGACAACATTTGGTTGTTGCACTGTAATCCATCCTAGCCCGGAAATGACGATATCTGTTTTACCTTCTTTTATCGAAAACTCGTGACGAACAAATGGAGGTAATTGGTTGATAAACTCTTCCGAAGGCGGAGATAATAACTTGCCTCGGTGTTCATCATATAATGCGTCGGCTTTTTCCAATTTCGTACGATGGATTGGAAGTTCGTTTGATACATACACAGTAAACGAGTTGCGATTACCTTTAATAAAATCAAATCGAGCTAGTCCACCGATAAACAATGTCTGTTCAGCATTTAATTGATACACTTTTGGCTTAATTTCTTTTTTCGGTGTAATATACTTTAACTCACTTTCATGAATATGATGAGCCATTTGGTGATGATTGATAATACCGGGCGTATCGTAAATTGCTTTTCCATCTTCCATTGGAATTTCAATCATATCTAGAGTTGTTCCAGGGAAATGAGATGTTGTAATTAAATTCCCTTCTCCAGTAGCGCGTTTGATAATGCGATTAATAAATGTAGACTTTCCTACATTGGTACAACCGACTACGAATACATCTTTTCCTTCACGATATTGATCGATTGTTTCAATGACTTCATCCATTCCGTGTCCTTTATGGGCACTTACTAGTTTTACCTCGACAGGATGTAATCCAAATTCTCGTGAAGCTCTCTTTAGCCAACGCACCACTTTTTCTCGTTTCACAGATTTCGGTAACAAATCCGATTTATTTGCTACTAGTAATACCGGATTATTTCCAACAAATCGATGAATTCCTGGTATGAAGCTTCCATTAAAATCAAAGATATCTACAATTTTCACAATCAGTCCATCATGATTACCTAAGCCATTTAATATTCTCAAAAAGTCATCATCAGTTAATCGTACCGGTTGAATCTCGTTATAGTTTTTTAATCGAAAACATCTTTGGCAAATTACTGTTTCTTTTTCTAACGTTTTTGGCGGCGCATAGCCTGTTTCTTCTGGATTTTCAGTTTGAATTTTTACACCGCAGCCAATACAAGTTGGCATTTCTGTCATTATTGTTCCTCCCACATCGTAATTCCTTTTCTTTTTAATACTTTAAATAAGCGTCGTTCAACAAAACGGTTAAAGCGCGTAACAAAGCCATCCGACTCCGCTACAGGTCGAACTAAAAAAGTATAAAGTTGCAATCGTTTTGCACCTAAAATATCCGTAAGCAACTGATCGCCTACCATTGCCACTTCATTTCTATTTAATTGCAATTTATGAAGAGCAGCTTTATAAGCTTGTCCAAGCGGTTTTTTTGCACGATAAATATACGGTATTTTCAATGGTTCTGCAAACCGTTTTACTCTTTCTTCGTTGTTATTGGAAGCAATGATGATTTGGATGCCTGCTTCTTGCATCAATCTCATCCATTCAGCAATTTCTTTCGTCGCTTCCTTTCGATTCCATTCGATTAATGTATTATCCAAATCGGTTATTATACCTCGAATTCCAAGTGATTTTAATTTTTCTGGAGTAATTTCAAACACTGATGCAACAAATTCATTTGGTAAAAATAACTTATACAAAACCTTTTCCCCTCTTACAAAAATTTATTTCCCATTATAGCATAACCTTCAATTTGAAACCTATGTAGCACGAACATAACGATGGAACTCAATGCTCCTCACATAATACTACAACAATTGAAACATTTACTAAACTATCAAATGTTAAACAGTTCTTTCAAGCCTTTTCTTATGAATTTTACTTTTTTCTACAGAATAAGCGTCGTTACGCATTTTTTCATACTTCAATTCATATAATGTCGAAAAAAGCGGAAAGGATGACCTCCTTGAGCGGAATATTGGCATCACTGATTCAGCTTTGGTTAGATATTCCCGCATTTCTAGGATACCTTAAAGGTCAGGCATTTCATAAACCATTCACATCAGAAGAAGAAGCAAAAGCAATTGAACGATTTTTAGCGGGCGATGAGCAAGCGCGACTTGATTTAATTGAACGGAATATGCGGCTTGTTGCCCATGTGGTGAAAAAGTTCCATCCCCCACACGAACAATTGGACGATTATATTTCAATTGGAACGATCGGGTTAATGAAAGCTGTGAGCAGTTTTACACCAGATAAAAAAACTCGCCTCGCAACATATGCAGCCCGTTGCATTGAAAATGAAATACTCATGCACCTTCGAGCACAAAAAAAGGTCCAAAAAGACGTATCCTTATTCGAACCCATTGGAGTGGATAAAGAGGGACAATCTTTGCAAATACGAGACATCTTACAACTAGATGAAAAACCTGCAATCGAAAAAATCGAACAAAAAGAAAGTTTCGAACAATTGTATACGTATCTCAATACATTGGATCCGAGAGAATTGGAAATTATTATTTACCGTTACGGATTAAATAATGAAGAACCTTTAACTCAAAAAGAAATTGCAAAAAAATTAAACATATCCCGAAGTTATGTATCTCGAATTGAAAAAAGAGCTCTTGTGAAATTGTACCAACAATTTAAACATAATCAAAATGAAAGAGAAAGAGAACGGGAAAAAAAGTAAAACAATGAGCCAGCTCAAATGTTGAGCCGGCTCAATTCTTATATAAATAGAAAAAGCTCATTTAAATATTAATTTAAACGAGCTAATTGTTTTTTATTTTGATTTTACAGAACCGTCATTTGCACCGTACCAAGCAATCAATCCAACAAGTGCAGTAATTGTTACAGAAACTAACATTAATGTTAAAATCATACCTTTACCTCCTCCAAAAATGCATAACGAGCTTACATATATATTACTTTTTACCAAATGATGCAGTCAAGACCTTCTAGAATCCTTATAATTTCTCTATCGTTTTCAGAACAATTGCAGTTGAATGTTTCGCCGCCAATGGTAAAAACTCATCAAATGAAATGTCGGATTCTTTCCCTGCAATATCTGATAAGGCGCGAATGACTACAAATGGCGTTTGAAATTGATAACATACTTGGGCAACCGCAGCAGCTTCCATTTCACATGCTTTCATTTGCGGAAAATGTTTTCGAACCGCTTCAACTCGTTCAGGGTCATACATAAATGAATCACCGGAACAAATGAGCCCTACTCCATATTGATGTTCCCCTACTTCTTTTACCGACTCAACAGCCAGTTTCATTAACTTTTCATCTGCTTTGTAAGCAGGTGGCATTTGCGGTACTTGCCCCATTTCATATTTAAAAACAGTACAATCCACATCATGGTGTCTAACTTCATCTGATATTACAACGGAACCTACTTCTAAATCAGGGTCATAGCCGCCAGCAGAACCTGTATTGATAACAACATCTGGTTGAAAATGATGAAGTAAAATCGTTGTGGACATGGCAGCATTCACTTTTCCAATTCCGCTTTTCAATAAAACGACATCTTTTCCTTTATATGTACCAGTAGTATATTCACAATTTGCAATGGTCGTAACGGTTTTATTTTCTAATGCTTTTCGCAATAATTCAACCTCTTCTTCCATTGCACCGATAACTGCAATTTTCATATTTTAATTCCTCCTTGAAATCCACATCTATTCCAACTTAACGGAAATATCCATTGTGGTCAATTCATTACTTCATACGTGCCATCAATTTTTTTTAGTATTTCTACTTTAATTGGAATCCATCCTGCATTTTCAATCCATTTTATGTGAACTCGATATTTTTCTGTTTGATCTTTTGATGATACAACGGCAACTGCCCCTTTTCCTGTGCCATCATTTCTTACAGACCAATAAATAATATTATCTTCTTGTAATTCCACAGCATTTCGAATCGTCAATAATTTTTCTTCATAATCTACATGGCCCTCTTCAAAAGCAGAAACGTGCTCACCAGTTTGTCTCGTAGGCGTCACTTGCCAGTTGTTATTAACAATGACTTTTTCCACATTGGCATCTGAGGAAGTAGACACGATAATTTCATCATTGTTTTCATCATGAATGGACGAATTGTCTTCTTGCAGATTATTTGGCTCTTCATTTTTATTTGAAGCGTCTAAAGATTCTTCTTCATCCTTTTTACTATCCTGCTCCTCCAATTCTTCACTATCTTCATGTTCTTTTAATTCTTCCACTTTCGTATCTTCTCTAGCCACTTCATCTTCTTCATCATCTTTTACGATGAAATAAATATTAATCACAATTAACGTAAATACAATGGCTATCAATACATTGAGTATACGATTCATTTTTCGTTTATTATCTGAATAACGTTTCATTCTACGGCTATTTAATTCTTGTTTTTCCTTCGCCATATGATTCCTCCTTATATTTCTTTTTCCATATTACCAAGAAATTGAGATAAACAAATACTTCAACTAAATTTTTAATATTGTTGTCATATGAATATTACAAATGAAAAAGTCGACAAATTTTTATAAAATTTGTCGACTTTATTATCCATTAGTCGTTTGAAGAACGAATTGCTACGATTTTAACTTCCATTTCGCCGCCAGGAGTTGTTAATTTCACTACATCTCCAACTTTATGACCTAATAATGCTTTCGCGATTGGAGAATCGTTCGAAATTTTTCCTTCAAAAGGATCTGCTTCTGCAGAACCAACGATTACATACTCTTCTTCTTCGCCATCCGGCAATTCAATAAATGTTACCGCTTTACCAAGGGTAACGATATCTGCATCTTCTTCGCTTTCTTCAATAATCACTGCGTTACGCAACATATTTTCAATTGCAGAAATACGCCCTTCTACAAATGCTTGTTCTTCTTTTGCAGAATCATACTCGGAGTTTTCAGATAAATCTCCAAAACCACGAGCAACTTTAATGCGTTCTACAACTTCTTTTCTTTTTTCTGTTTTCAAATATTCAAGTTCTTTTTCTAATTTTTCTTTACCCGCTAAAGTCATTGGGTATTGTTTTTCGTTTGACAAGACACTCACTCCTTAAGAAACATCACTTTTTTCATCCAATCACATTACCATATTTTGTAATGCAATCGTTTTCTTTTTCTGAAGAAAAATTTCTTATATATGATAAAACCCGGTTATTAGAAAAGCATATGTTACCTTTGGACAATTTAGAAGAATCCAACGGACGCTTTCTAATAACCGAATTTTATTTCAACAATATATCAAATTGTCATTTAATAGTGAATAATGTAAAAATCATGCAAAAGAATCAATACCATACTCATCATATTATACTATGAGTTTTGTTTCAAGAGCAGTTCTTATTTATTTTTTCTTCTCATCATATTGTATCGGTGAAGTGGTTTTTCGACTTTAAATTTCACGATTTGAAGTGGGTGGTTCGCCACCTCAATCGGTTCATTCTCTTCATTCCACATTTGACCGACTGTCATAGTAAATGTATCGATTTCTGGACCGAAGAATTCTACCGTATCTCCTGTTTTGAAGTAATTGCGCTGTTGCAATGTAACCATTTGTGTTTCCTCATCATAATCAAAAACAAATCCAGCAAAATCCCATTCCGGCTTCTTCGCATGGAAACCAAACATTTGTTGTTTATAGCTAGGTTCGCCTTCAAAGAATGCTGAAGCTGTGGCACGATTTGCACAACGATCTAATTCTTCCAACCATTCTCTTTTAATTTTGAAATTTTCCGGATCCGCACAATAGCTATCGATCACTTTGCGATAAACTGAAATTACCGTAGCAACGTAATGAATGGATTTCATGCGCCCTTCTACTTTTAATGAATCAATTCCTAATTCTATCATATGAGGAATGGATTCAATTAATTTTAAATCTTTCGGGCTCATTGCAAAAGGTGCGTCTCCTTCATTAAATAAAGGTTTTTCTTCCCCATTTACATTTTCATATAAGTCATAATCCCAACGGCAGCTTTGACAACAACCGCCACGGTTTGAGTCACGAGCTGTCATGTGATTTGATAACACACAACGCCCAGAATATGCAATACACATAGCACCGTGAACGAATGTTTCAATCTCAATATCCACTTTTTCTTTGATTAGACGAATCTCTTCCGCACCTACTTCACGGGCTAAAACAACCCGATCCAAACCTTCAGATTTCCAGTATTTTACCGCTTTCCAGTTCGATAAAGATTGCTGAGTTGAAAGATGGATTTCCAACTCTGGCGCTACTCTTTTACATGTTTCAATAATTAATGGATCTGCTACAATGATTCCTTTTACACCTACGTCAGCAATTGCACGCAAATATTCTTCTAGGCCTGCCATATTTTCATTGTGGGCAAAAATATTTGTCGTTACATAAATTACTGCACCATATTTTTTTGCAAATTCAACACCTTCACGCATTTCTTCAATGGTGAAATTATCTGCATTGGAACGCAATCCAAATTCTTGACCACCGATAAATACTGCATCAGCACCGTAATGTACAGCTACTTTTAATTTTTCTAAACTACCCGCAGGAGCAAGTAATTCCGGCTTTTTCGTAATAATGCGTTTGCCATTTATTGTTTCACGAATGCTTTCATTTTCAATTAATTGTAACAATGGAGATCCCCCTTTCTTAATAAACTGTTTCCTTATAAATAAATCCAGTATCTAATGGACGTAATGGTGGTTGAATCGCTTTAATTTTTTCGAATAATTCATCTTTTATTTCATCATAAGCATCTTCCCCTTTATCGAAATAAGCATCAATTGCTTGTCGATAAAGGCTTGTTACTGTCGTAATATATTCTTCAGTTTGCAAAATTCCATCAATCTTCAACGAATCGATTCCCGCTTCGAAAAACTCTGTTAATTCATCAATTAAACAAATATCATTTGGCGAGAAAATATGCGTTCCATTCAAGTCTTCATATATCGGATATTTGTTGTTACGTTCTTTATCGTGTAAGAACATGTTTTTATTTTCTTTTCGATTTTCAATTTCCATTACTTCTCCTCGGTAAAGGAAATAGTTTCCTAATAATTTCCGTTTTGATTGGAACATGCAAGTCATCCCATGTACTTGTACTTCAATTTCGTATTTGGAGTTTTCTTTTATTTCTAAAATCTCATCAAGGGATAACTCACGGGCTAATACTGCACGCTTCGCTCCTCGTTCTCCCCAATAATTTACTTGGAACCAGTTTGTTGCTGTTGTTTCTGGATTCCAATGTAGGGGAATTGTAATACCAAATTCTCGAACTGACATGAGAACTGCAGGGTCACCGAATAAAATCGCATCAGGTCCAATTTGTTGTAATTGTTTTAAATATTCATCCAACGCATCAATGCGATCATTATGGAATAAAGCATTGCAAGAAACATAAACTTTCTTACCTGCTTCGTGGATGATTTGCGTGGCTTCTTTTACTTCGTCAATGGAAAATTCTCCGGCAAGTCTCAATCCAAATTTTTGTTCACCGATAACAAATGCATCGGCACCAGCCTCGATTAATTCTTTAATATGGGGTATTGATTTAGGCGTCACGAGTAATTCTGGTTTTTTCAAATGTCTTCACCTCTTTAAACAAATTAGTAAACCATCGCCAACGGGGACAAAGGTCGTAGAATAATCTGAATGGTTTTTAATCCACTCGGTAAACTCTTTTAAATTGCGAATCATCGAGCGTTTTCGTTTTGGTACTTCTTCCAATGGAATGTCCGATAATCCGTGCATGTAAATATTGTCAATATAAATGACTCCACCTGACGGAACTAGGGGAGAATATTTTTCAAAAAAGCGCATATTTTGCCCTTTCGCTGCATCAATAAAAACAGCATCAAAAGTAGATTGAAACTTCGTTACATCTACTTCTAACGCATCTCCTTCAATCACCGTAATTCGGTTTCCAACGTGACTTTCCTCAATAAACTGCTTAGCAAGTTGGACGCGTTGTTCATCTCTTTCGATTGTAACGATACGGCAATAAGGCACCGCTTCAGCAATGCGAATAGCCGAATAGCCAATTGCTGTACCAATTTCTAAAACTGTCTTCGGTCGTTGAATACGCAGTATTTGAGTTAAAACTTCGATTGCCGAAGCTTTCATAATCGGAACATGGTGATTTTGTGCATATTGTTCCATTTTTTGCAGCAATTCATTCCGAGGATGAATGAAGGACTCTATGAACTGATCTGAAAACTCCATGTTTTCTCTCCTTCAGATTATATATAAAAAGAAAAAAACCAAACGAGTTGGCTTTAATCAACTACACTATGGAAAAATCACATCTAATCATAACATGAAAATCAATGGAAAGCGAACATTCTTTACTATTTTCATATTGAAAAGTTTAGAATTCAGACTATTGACCGAATGATTACCAATATCGGAATTGAATGAATAAAAAATAGCAGTTAACCAACATGGTTAATTCTGCTATTTTTGCATTTTATTTATTATTCAAATAAAGACTTTTGTTTTGTAGATGTTCATCGTATGATTTCGCGAAATGATTGTTCCCTTCTTTATCCGCTAAGAAATAGAGATAATCAGTATCTGTAGGATTTAAAGCAGCTTCAATTGAAACGACACCAGCATTAGCAATTGGACCTGGTGGTAATCCTGGGTTCACATAAGTATTGTATGGACTTTGAACTTCTAAATCTTCATATAATACTCTTTCTTTATGTCCGCCTAATGCATATAATACAGTTGGGTCCGTTTGAAGAGGCATGCCGATTTCTAATCGGTTATAAAATACGCTTGCAATCGTCTCGCGATCCGTCTTTTCAGTGGCTTCCTCTTCCAATAATGAAGCAAATGTTAATAGCTCATGAACTGTCATCTCTTTTTCTGCAATTAAAGATTGATACTCATTGATGACATCGTTTGTTTTTTCAATCATCGGAATAACGATATCATCTAAAGTAACATCTTCTTCATAGAATGCGTAAGTCGCAGGAAACAAATATCCTTCTAACGGGTAACGGATGTTGGAATCCAATACCTCTTCCGTAATAAGTTCAGGATAAGAAGCCATCATGCTATTAATGAATTCTTCGCTGTTTACCTTCTCCATAAACTGTTCTTTTGTGTATTTCGTCTTTTTTTCAATAATGTTAGCAATCTGCTCTAATGTTAATCCTTCTGGAATCGTTATCGCTAGTACAGGTTCTCTATATACTTTTCCTGTTTTCAAGCTTTCTAAAATTTCATCTAAAGTCATGCTTGGCGACATCGTATAATTGCCGGCTTGGAAATTCGACTGATTATTAAATTTTGCGTAATATTTAAAGATTGTCGCATTTTTTATAATACCATGTTCTTCTAATATTTTTGAAATGGTAGATAACCCAGAGCCCATAGGAATTTCTACTTGAATTTGTTTTTCCGATTGTGGATCAACAGGCTGTAATGCACTTTTTACAAATAACGTGCCAGATAACCCAACAACTACAATTAACGTCAAAATAAACAGCGTTACTGTTGTTACAATTCGACGGACTACTTTTCCTTCTTGTTTACGCAATTTTACTTTATCCATTATTTCATTTTTCCTTTGTTGTTCTTGCTCCACTGGTTTCCCCCCTTGCAACTCTTAACATATCATATAAAATTATGAAAGAATTAACAATATTGAAATGCGCTTTCGGTTGACTCTTTCGTTTTGTATATGTATTTGTACGTTTTTTCACAAGAAAAAGTTCTATCAATCTTATCATTTCTGATAAATACGAATTTTCAAACAACAATTTATAACAATGATGATTTAATAAATTGTCAATACAACTGTTTTTATTATGTTTCCCTGCGGTATGAAAAAATCAAACCGCAGGAATTCTTCAGCCTAAAAGGATTGATTAGAGTTATTGATTCAAAAACTCAACTGTTTCTTCAATTTTTTTCCATTCCTCATCTGACTCTACTGGGAAAATTTCTTGTATTTCACCATCTTCCGAATCGACGTAGCTTGCAACATAAAGGTTTTCAATTGGTTCCGTTTCATCGGTTGTATACACGACATATTTTTTTCCGAATTCATCTAATGTAAATCGATAAATGACTTTGCATTCTATTTCATTTCCTTCTTCATCCGTTGCAATAAATGCGTCTCTTTCTTCTTCAGAAAATGTATCAACTAGTGTATTGTATACTTCTTCAACCATGTCCCACTCTTCTTCTGTTTCCAATTCCTGAAAATTCGTCATTTCTAAATTTTCATCAAGTTCATATCGTACTGCTGAAATTTCTTCGCTTTCATTACCATCTTCATCGATTATCGTATAAATGCAATAAGAATGGTCGTCTGTATCAAAGGTAAATAATACTTTGTATTTCATCTCTACACCATCTTCTGTTGTTAAATAAAAATATTGTTGATCCATGTTTTCCTCCTAATATTTATAACCTTTTCAAGTTTAGTGTGGAACGTTCCATGAAAAATAATCGATATTATTAACAAGTAAATCAATCATAAGCATGAAAAAAGTAGGCAAAATTTTGCCTACTTTATATGATTATTCTTCATCGTCTTCTAGTTCAAATTCTTCTTCCAAAGAATTTAATACTTCTTCAATCATATCCCATTCTTCTTCCGTTTCAATCGGCTGAAGTTCTCCATCTTCTCCATTTTCAGCAGGAGTAAATGAAGAAGCGAAAATTTCGATTTGACCATCTTCATCTTCTTCCGCACCGACGATTGTATATAATACATAGGACTTTCCGAATTTCTCAGAATCAAAAGTGTGTATTACTTCGCATAATTGCTCATTTCCGTCTTCATCAATTACAGTAATATGTCTTTCTTCATAATCATGTTCATGTACCATGTTGGTCACCTCTTTTTAAGAATATAAACAAAATATATAATCATCCCTCGACATAATTGTCTTTAGGAAAGTATAAAACATGATGAAATCACTTTATTCACCCAACATGGGATCTTATTTAAATGATTTACTATCCAAATATCCTTGTAAAATCATGACCGCTGCCATTTTATCGATTACTTTTTTTCTCTTTTTTCGACTGACATCGGCTTCAATGAGCATTCGTTCAGCAGCCATTGTTGTTAAACGTTCATCCCAAAGCGTTACTGGCAAATTGAACGCATTTTCTAAAAGCTTCTTATAGTTCTCGGAAGCTTCTCCTCGTGGACCAACAGTGTTGTTCATATTTTTAGGATATCCGACAACAAATTCGGTAACCCCGTACTCTTTTACAAGCTCTTTAATTCGTTCAATCCCAAATTCGCCAGTTTCTTCGTCTATATGAATCGTCTCAATTCCTTGAGCTGTTAAACCCAATGGATCGCTGATTGCAATGCCAACTGTCTTCGTACCGACATCTAATCCCATTACTCTCATTGATTATTCCTCATTTGTTATTTCTAATATAGAATTTCACAAGCTCTTCTAAAATTTCATCACGTTCAAGTTTACGAATTAAATTTCGTGCATCTTGATGGCGAGGAATATATGCCGGATCACCAGATAACAAGTACCCTACGATTTGATTTGTCGGGTTATACCCTTTCTCCTCAAGTGCAGAGTACACTTTTAGCATTACTTGCTTGACTTCATCTTCCATTGATTCTTCTGGAAAGCTAAATTTCATTGTTTGATCAAACGAACTCAAGACCAGCACCTCGCTTTCGGAAATAAGGAGTTGGAAATTCTAGCTCCATTTTCTATATTATAACTGATTCAATTAGTCAGTGAAATAGATTTCTTTTTAATTATTATATAGATTTAACGTAATCATACACAGATTGAAGGGCTTCATCAAGTTTTGAAACTTCTTTCGCACCAGCCATTGCCATGTCAGGACGACCGCCACCTTTTCCTCCGCATTTCTCAGCTACTGTTTTGACGATGTTACCTGCATGATATTCTTTACCAGCAATATCTTTTGTTACACCTGCACAAAGCATGACTTTATCTCCGTCAACAGCTCCAAGAACAATAACTGCTTTTTCAAGCTTCACTTTTAAATCATCCATCATTTGACGAAGTTGATTATTATCTTTTGCCTCTACTCGTGTAGATAAAACAGTTATATCGCCGATTTTTTGTGCTGAATCAAGAACGTTTGCTGTTTCAAGGTTTGCCAATTTTTGTGATAATGATTCATTTTCTCGTTGTAATTCTTTATATTCACTTTGTAAGCCTTGAATTCTCATTACTAAGTCTTTTGGATTTGCTTTAAATTGTGCAGCTGCTTCTTGCAAGATTTTTTCTTCTTCTTTTACTGCAAGATATGCCCCCTTACCAGTAACAGCTTCAATACGTCTTACCCCGGCACCAATTCCACCTTCTGAAACGATTTTGAACAATCCAATTTCAGATGTGCGGTTTACGTGTAAACCACCGCAAAGCTCAATTGAATAATCGCTTACTTGTACAACGCGAACGATATCTCCATATTTTTCGCCGAAGAGGGCCATAGCACCAAGAGCTTTTGCTTCGTCAATCGGCATTTCTTCAATAACTACTTCAATGTCGTCCCAAATTTTTTCATTGATGATTTGTTCAATTTTTTCTAACTCTTCTTTTGTTGCTTGTCCGAAGTGTGTAAAGTCAAAGCGTAAACGATCTGGACCTACATATGAACCAGCTTGATTTACATGTTCACCTAATACATCTTTTAAAGCACGGTGTAATAAGTGAGTTGCCGTATGGTTTTTCACAATCAGTTTTCTTTCTTCTGCATTCACTTGCGCCTTTACATGATCGTTAAGATGCATTTCACCTGATTCAACAATTACTGTATGAAGATGCTGCCCGTTCGGTGCAAGTTGAACATCTTTTACAACAGCTTTGAATGTATCGCTCTCAAGAGTACCTTTATCAGCGATTTGACCACCCATTTCAGCATAGAATGGTGTTTCCGCTAAAATGACTAATACCTCTTCTCCTTCAGAAGCTACATTTACTTCCTGACCGTTTCCTACCATAGCAACGATGGTTGAGTCACATTCTGCCACTTCATATCCAACGAATACGGAAGGTTGTTTTAAGTTCGTTAATACTTCATTTTGCACTTGCATAGAATCAACATCAACACGTGCACTTCTTGCTCGTTCACGCTGTTTTTCCATCTCCGCTTCAAAACCTTCGTAATCGATTGTCATTCCTTGTTCTTCAGCATATTCCTCTGTTAATTCAATTGGGAATCCATACGTATCATATAAGCGGAACGCGTCTTCACCTGGTATTTCATTACGCCCTAATTTCTTTTCACGTTCAATTACTTCATTTAAAATTTCAAGGCCACCATCTAATGTTTCTAGGAAACGAATCTCTTCATTTTTCACAACTCGTTGAATAAATTCACTTTTCTCACTTACTTCTGGATAGAAGTCTTTCATAATTTCTCCAACAGTTGGAACGAGTTCAAACATAAATGGCTTTTCAATACCGATTTGTTTTGCATATCTTACAGCACGACGTAATAAACGGCGAATTACGTAACCGCGTCCTTCATTTGATGGAAGCGCTCCATCACCGATGGCAAATGCGACTGTTCGAATATGGTCCGCAATTACTTTAAACGGTGTGTTGATATCTTCTTTATTGTTGAAAATTTCTTTCAAATCAATTTCACCAGGTCGTTTGTAACGACGGTTTGCAAACTCTTCAATTTTTTCAATGATTGGCATAAATAAATCTGTATCAAAGTTTGTCGGAACGTTTTGTACGACAGAAGTAATCCGTTCAAGGCCCATACCCGTATCGATGTTTTGTTTAGGTAGCGGCGTATATGTGCCATCTGGATTGTGATTAAATTGAGAGAACACTAAGTTCCAAACTTCTAAGTAACGTTCATTTTCGCCACCTGGGAATAATTCTGGATCGTTTGGATCATCGCCATATTCTGGACCGCGATCATAGAAAATCTCTGAATTTGGACCAGATGGACCTTCCCCGATATCCCAGAAGTTTCCTTCAATGCGAACGATACGTTCTTCTGGTAAGCCAATTTCATTTTTCCAAATGTTATAAGCTTCTTCATCTTCTGGATGGATTGTTACTGAAAGCAGTTCTGGGTCAAATCCCATCCATTTTGGATCTGTTAAAAACTCCCAAGCATAATGAATTGCTTCTCGCTTAAAGTAGTCACCAATAGAGAAGTTACCTAACATTTCGAAAAATGTATGGTGGCGAGCCGTTTTCCCTACGTTTTCTATATCGTTTGTACGAATGGATTTCTGAGCATTTGTAATACGTGGATTTTCAGGAATTTCACGACCATCAAAATATCTTTTTAAAGTCGCTACCCCAGAGTTAATCCAAAGTAAAGACGGGTCATTCACTGGAATTAATGAAGCTGATGGTTCAACTGCATGGCCTTTTTCAATAAAAAAATCTAAAAATTTGCGACGAATGTCTGCTGCTTTCATTCAATATTACCTCCTACTAATATTTTTGAAATTAAAAAAAGCCTTCATCCCAATAAGGGACGAAGACATTAAATTTCGCGGTACCACCCTCGTTACAGTTTCATTTCATATCGTACACCTAAATACTCGTTTAACCGTTTCATTTTGAAACTGTCACTCTAGCCACTGTAACGTAAGTGAACGGCAGGTTTTAACTGCACTCTGGAGTAGCTTTCCGCAATTGCCACTAGTGAAGATTCTTTCAGCCTACGGAATCTCTCTCTTTCCACTGGACAAAAACGTACTCTCTCCATCATCGTATTGAAGTATAAGCTGTTTATGATACATAGTACGAATTGAAATATTCTCACTAAATTATAAAAAAACGATAATTTCATGTCAATTAAAAATACCTTCTTTGTAAATTACTTCTTAACATGGATGGTAGGACATATACTTTCCAAAAAAGTATAGATGGGAGAGCAGATATGGAAACTATTTCGATGGAATTTTACACTGCACTAATGTCTATTATTTTTATCGATCTTGTTCTTGCTGGCGATAATGCATTATTGATTGGAATGGTTGCAAAAAATCTGCCATCGAAACAACAAAAAAAGGTTATTATCATTGGAACGCTAGCTGCCATTTTTATGCGCATTATCTTTACACTGCTTGCAGTGAAATTGTTAGAAATTGATGGATTACTATTTATTGGCGGCGTATTGTTAGTATATATAGCGATAAAACTGCTAGTGACTGAAGAAAATACCGATATACGCGTATCAAAGAAATCCTTTTGGGGTGCAGCTTGGACAATCATGTTAGCAGATTTTTTAATGGGCATTGATAATATTATTGCGGTTGCAGGAGCAGCTTATGGAAATATGCTACTAGTCATCTTTGGTCTCCTTATCTCTATTCCCATAATTGTTTGGGGAAGTACAATTGTCATTCGCATCATCGAAAAATTTCCTATTTTCATCTATTTAGGTGCTGGTGTCCTTGCATGGACTGCATCAAAAATGATTATTCAAGATGCTTATGTTCAGCCTTATTTAACAAATCCGTTACCTATAATCTTGTTCCAATTATTATTAATATTCATCGTTATTGCAATTGGTTTTATTCTGCGTAATAGAAATAAAACACATATAAGTACAAATTGAATATTGATTAACAAATTGAAATAGAATGGAAATAAAAGCTTTTGGGAGGTAAAATATGCAGCTTCTCTTTGAAGATGGTTTATTGCTATCAACAATTGAAATTTGCTATAAAGGGAAAAGTAAATTGTTAAGCCGAGTTGCAATCGATTCAGGTGCCTCCCATTCCTTTATCAATATTGATTCAGTACAAGAGATAGGTATCTATTTTGAAAACGGAGATTCGCTAGTTCGTCATTATGGAATCGGTGGAGTAGAATATAGTTTTATGAAAAAATTGGATTATGTAAAAATTGGCGAAAAGACGTTTCCTAATGTTCATATTGATTTTGGAACATTGCAAGGATTTAATATTCAAGGTTTGATTGGACTTGATATATTAAAATCCGGTGAATTTGTTTTAGATTTGAAACACTTAAAATTACTAACTCACTGAAAATGTAGGAAAAAATAGCCTGTTATACGAGCGAACTAGGATCCTAACTTCACTAGTCCGCTCATTCTGTTGGCAATCTCTGTTTTATATAAAAGATAATAGATTTTTACATTATGAATATCTCGAAATAATTTGTTGAAGCTTAGATTCAATATGGTACATATCCGCTTCTGTAAATGTAACGCGCACGTGGCTTTCATCCACATCCAACATTTCAGCAAACAATCCACCAAGTCCCCTTGCTCTTCTGTCCACTTCCAATAATAATTCCACGTAGCCTTCCTCTTGGGAAAGAAAAGCAATCTCTAGTTCATCTAATCGACCTCGAAACGGCCCTGTTACTGGAACAAATTCAAATTCTTGAATAAAAGGATAGTTTTTTCGGTATCGGAATGATACTTGTTCATTTTCCGCTTTTCGTAAACGAAAACCTAAATGTTGTACAGCATTTAACACATGAGAAGCCAATCTTGATGGACGAACTTCTATAAAGTCTTTATCTGTTGAATCCACACCGCTTTGAATGTCTAATTCCGTTTTCACCCATACTCTAGAATTTCCTATCGTTACAGGTGTGTCTACTGGCAGCACGAAAGAAAACGGGATGATTTTTGTTTCATTTGCTTGAATCATAAAAGGATCACTAATTTTGAATTTATGGAATGCAAATGGAACCGAAACTTTTCGATCATCGACTTCTTTTATATAAGTCGTATATAAAGTGAAATAAATCGTATTGATTTGTTGAGCAACATTTCCTCCATATACTTCTACTTCACCGCGCACCGTTTCACCAGCACTGTAGGAAGACTTCTCCAACTGAGTATCCACTTTTGCTGAACCAATACCAAAAGATGCTAGCATTTTGTTAAAAAATGACATAGTTTACTCTCCTTCATTTAAGAAATTTCCCCATTATTACGATTCTATTTTCGATAAAGTTTCAGTGAAGTATTTTCTGACATAGATTTACAGCATATAACGATTGATTTATTGAATCGTTTCTTACGAATCAGCGAATTTACTAAGATAATAAAAAAACTACATAACATGTAAATACACTTGCAAAGGGAGATATTGTGTGGTAAAGTACATTACGTGAAACAAATGACTAATTTTCTCATTTGGTCATAATTTATTAAAGTGAGGTGAATGTATTGAGCGTTGACAGAAAACAATTAATACTTGAAGCTGCAAAAAAATCCTTTTCTTTATTTGGATACAAAGCAACCACGATGGATCAAATCGCGAAACTTGCCAATGTGGGAAAAGGTACAATTTATACATTCTTTAAAAATAAGGAAGAACTATTTGATGAAATTATTACATCTCTTATTAAAGATATGAAAACTGAAGCAGAAAAAGCCATTAATCCTAATAGTAGCTTCGATGAAAACATTAATCGTGTATTATTAAGACTTCTAGAATTTCGACAGTCTCATCAGCTCACAATCAAACTTTTTCAAGAAGAAAGAGAACTGGGAACACAAGCAGTAGCAGAAGTAATACAGCGTGTTGAACAAGCAGTCATTCACTACATGAAGGGAATTATACAAGAAGCAATTGACCGTGGTGAAATTAAAGAGTGCAATCCTGAAATCACAGCATTTGTTATGTTAAAAATGTATGTTGCTTTAATATTTGATTGGGAAAAGCAGCATCCAGCTATTGATAAAGAAGAAATATCTAATTTATTTAAATTATATTTCATTGATGGATTGGCTAAATAACTTTAAGGTTTTAAGGGTCTCAATGTATTAGAGTACCCTATATATATTACGCAAGAATGACCAAATGAACAAAATAGTCATTACTTCCAGGAGGTAACAAAATGAAAAAATCGTCATTTATGGCGGAACTAAAATTTCTTCTTTCAAACCGGAAAATTCTCATATCGGTTTTAGCAGTTGCGCTTGTTCCTGTACTGTATACAGGAATGTTTATTTGGGCATTTTGGGACCCATATGCGCACTTAGAAGACTTGCCAGTTGCCATTGTCAATGAAGATTCCGGTGCTGAATTTGAAGGAAAAACGTTGGAAATCGGGAAAGAACTTGCTGAAAAACTCAATGACAGTGAACAGTTTAATTTCAAAGTAGTTTCAAAGGAAGAAGGTTATAAAGGTTTAGAGAATCGAGATTTTTATTTGCTAGTGGAAATACCAGAAAATTTTTCTAAAAATGCAACAACGATTCTAGATGATGAACCGAAAAAATTGGAACTAAAATATGTTCCGAATGAAAGTACAAACTTCCTTTCAGCTCAAATTGGAGAAACTGCCATGAGAGAAATCAAAGCGGAAATCTCCAAAAATATCATTTCAACTTATTCCGAAACCATGTTTGATTCCATTTCAAAGTTAGCAGATGGAATTAGCCAAGCAAGCGATGGAGCAAGCCAATTAAAAGATGGTGTAGCTGATTTAAATGATGGTTCAAAAACATTGAGTGACAATCTTGCAACATTGGCTTCAAAAATGATTGAATTCAAAGAAGGCGTAAACCGTGCAAGTGATGGTTCAAGCTCGATTGCTGCTGGCTCTAGTCAATTGAAAGATGGTCTTCGTCAAGTGAACGAAAATCTTCCATCCCTTGTCGAAGGAACATCTCAAGTAGAAGATGGCCTAAAACAAATGAAAGATCAACTTCCAGCTCAAGTTGCTACAGGAATTTCTGAAAATCTTAAAAATAGTGTTGAGAATATTAGTAATGGAATCGATCAATTAGAAACTCAATTATCTGCAGAACTTTCAACACAACTGACAGCTGGAATTGTCAATCAACTATCAAGCCAACTTGCAGTACAATCCATATCAACACAAACTCAAAACTTAGAACAAATTCAGGCTGCTCTCGTTGCCAACAACATTATGAGTGAAGAACAAGCTGCTGCCTTTATCGCGCAGCTAGCAAGCAATGTTCCTACGAAGGAACAAATTGAAGAGCAATATAAAACCCAATTAAAAGCCCAATTAGAACCTCAAATTTCTACGGGTATCAGCAAAGGACTCAAAGAAGGGTTAACACAATTTGAAACTTCACTAACAAATCAATTGCTTTCTTCAGCTGATGGTATTGAAGAGCAATTAAAAACTCAAACTGGCCCTGCCTTTGATCAATTAATTGCAGGTCTTGACCAAATTAATGCTGGACAACAAACATTGCAAAATGGTGTAAATAAACTTTATACTGGTTCAGTTGATTTAACAAATGGCGCTGGGGAATTAAGCTTAGGCATGAAACAGTTAACTTCTGGTGCAGGTCAACTTCAAGACGGTGCAAATCAACTAGCAGATGGTTCAAATCAATTAAAATCCGGCACAGATAAATTGTTAGATGGTACAACGGAATTAGCTGACAAACTTGCTGATGGAGCTGAAGAAGCTGGTTCAGTTAAGGCAAATGAAGATACGTATGACATGATGGGTGAACCGGTTGTTATTCAAAAAGAGGCAGTAAATGAAGTGCCAAATTACGGAACAGGCTTCTCACCATATTTTATGTCACTAGGCTTATTCGTAGGAGCACTAATGTTATCCATTGTATTTGAATTAAAACGACCAGTCATCCGACCGAAAAATGCTTTCACTTGGTTTGGTAGTAAATTTGGTGTGATTGCCATTGTCGGTATCATTCAAGCACTATTAGTAGATTGCATTTTATTATTGGCATTAAAACTAGAAGTTGTAAATCTTCCGTTGTTCATCCTAACTTCCATAATTGTAAGCATTGTGTTTATGACACTTATTCAAATGCTTGTCACATTATTAGGAGACACTGGACGATTTATAGCGATTATTATATTAATTTTACAATTAACAACAAGTGCAGGTACATTCCCAATGGAGTTGCTACCAAACACACTTCAACCAATCAATGCACTATTGCCAATGACTTATTCAATCCAATCCTTTAAAGCTGCAATCTCAAGTGGGGATATTTCATTCTTATGGCAGAACAACTTCATACTATTAAGCTACATGGCTGCCTTTATCCTCATTACGATTGGATATTTTGCACTTTCAACAAAAAAATCAAAAGATGTTGAAATGACTGCAGTAATGGATGAGTAAATATAATGAAGGAAAATGTATTAATTATTCATTGGAATCACATTGAACGTTTCATTTAATAAGAGGCTGGGACAGAACTTAATTTTTATGAAAAACAACAAAAATGAATATTAAAATTACGTTTAAATAGATTTAATATCCCACTTCTAAATCAAAAAAATGTTAGACCAAATATATCTTGGTCTAACATTTTTCTTTTTTTCCAACCTCTTTCTTACGATCAGTCAAGTATATTTTATTAATTTGTATATGTTTTTATTTTAGTTGTAGTTGTGAGGGGGTACCCCCTCACAACTACAACTAAATTTTGGCATGCCAAAAAGACCTAACGATTTTTAATTTTTTCGAAAGGTCATTTATGGTATAGTGTAGTTAATCGATTATTTAACTTAAGGCAGTTTCATAATCGTATAAAATGCCATGTGTCAGTAACTGGAACGTCACTTTTAAAAATTTATTGATACAGGCGATAATCGCAACCTTATGAGGCTTTCTCTGAGGTTGTGTTTTTAATTTATAATAGTAATCTACAAAATGATTCGGTTTATCTTTCTTCTTCATAATCATGGCACACACCATAAAATATAAAAGCTTTCGCAAGTGTTTGTTACCTCTTTTATTAATACGATCATGATACTGTGTATTCCCCGATTGATAGCGCATAATATCAATTCCCGCATAAGCATTCAATTGTTTAGCATTTTGAAAGCGACGAATATCACCCATTTCCCCAATTAATCTACAAGCAGTAGAATCACCGATACCAGGGATGGAACGTAAAACAATATACTCTTTTCGATCTTTTGATAAAGTAATCATTTGTTGGACAAGTGCTTCTTTTTTATCCTTTAATTCTGCTATTCGATTTGCGTAATCACGGACTTGTTCACATCGCACATTGGTAGATTTAATCGCTGGATAACTATTTTGAGCAGCTTCTAATAAAGCAATTGCTTTTTTCTCTGCACGTTCTAAAGAAAGGTTCTTTCTTGTATTCGCTTTTAGGCGATTCTTAATGACAGTTTTAGAGTGAGCTAAAACAAGTGTTGGGTGAGGGTATAGTTGTACTATATTTAAAAATAGTGCAGAATTTGGTGTCAGTATTTTTTCTAATTCTGGAAAACTCAATTGTAAAATGGAATGCATACGATTTTTTAATAAAATCATTTCTTCAGCAATTTCATCATAATAACGTGTCAATGCACGCATCTGCTCATAATAATCATCTTGGATATAGGTTGGTTCTCTCTCCATTTTAAAATGTGTTTTGGCTAATTCATGAGCATCGCTTATATCGGTTTTATGTCGACGCATCTTCGCCATTTGTAAGTTCGCTTCAAGGGGATTCATCCGACAATATGCATAACCGTAATCTTTTAAAAATGCTTCAATCGGTTTTGAATAAACACCTGTTGCTTCAAATACAATGTCTGGTGCTTGGTCATCAAGTGATGTAATATCTACTATTCGCTTATGCAATTGTTCAAAATCTCTTCGTGTATGATTGATTTCACCTTCATATTTGCACTGACGATAACTATCATAGATCGTTACTGTACTCTTTCCTTTACTAACATCTAAACCAATAACATGTTTCATTCCATTACTCCTTCTTTGCCAATTCATAGAAGTCTTCACATTACCTTATCGATTCCACTTTCTTATACACGATCTCTATGGACCCAACATACTAAACTGATTCGCATAAGGGTGTGAAGTTAGCCAGTTTTTAATACGGATTCAAAGATCCCTGAGGCTGGTCGACTTTTCTTCACTTCTACTATAAAAAATAGTAGCACAAACCTTGGCCTTGGTTTGTACTACTAATCTTAGTATGTTTTGATAGATGTTAGTTTAACACTAGAACTTGTTGCTGCCAATGCACTTATATTAGGAGCAAGCACCATACATGATACTAATATACTAAATAAAAATTTTTTCATAATTTGAATTCCTCCTATTCATCTATTAATTTACAACCCAACTATAATACAAAGTTTGGTAGAGTTTCCCCTTTTTTCCTAAATCGATCTTTACAAATCCTGATTTGTTCTTTTCGATGGGGAAATTGCAAATAAGATTAGATTTTTATCATTTATGATATTTTCCAAATATAATAAAGGATTTAACTTATTATTTAATTAACTAATTGATTAACTTTTAAAGAAGAATCGGGGGGATTATATTGGAAACAGATATTTCAATTTTTCTTTGTTTTGGTGCAGGTCTTCTAACTTTCCTTTCTCCTTGCGTGTTTCCTCTATATCCGGTCTTTTTATCCTATATAACAGGTTTAAGTATTGATAAAATACAAAGTAATGAGTTTAGGGATAAAAAAATTATATTCTTTCATACAGTTTGTTTTTTGCTAGGTTTTTCTGTCATTTATTTAGTTCTAGGATTAGGTTCTACTGAAGGTGCCACATTTATTGAAGCTTGGTATATTCAATACGGTAATTTAATAAGACAAATAGGTGCAATCCTTATCATTTTATTTGGTCTGGTTATATGATTTCTTATATTTTTGGCTTTAGTATTCCTTTTCTGTTAATCGCCTTTTTCTCAACAAAATTTTCATGGTTAAGAAAATATACTGGAGTTATTATGAGAATTGGTGGAGGAATAATGGTTGTAATGGGAGTAATTCTTTATTTTAATAAGTTCACAATGATTAATTCATTACTTCAACCAATATTCGGTGATTTCCAAGGATTTTGAATTGTTAGCTCTAATGCCCCCTGATAATACTTTAAATCTTGTTTTACTATCACAACATGACGAACGGATGATTCCTTAAAGTAATAACTCCCTATTAGGCAGACAGATGAAAAAATAAAAATCATCTGCCTAATAGGGAGCTTCTTTATGCCCCTTTATAAATATCAAAAAAATTCGTATTGAGACGGATTCAATTATAATGAACTGTTGATTATTAATTTTAAAAGTTGGCATAACAATAAGAAATTCACCAGATTTAAAAGATTGGATTCTAATTTAATGCTGTAACCGTCAAGTAGAATTAAACAATTTTCCACAAATAATTTTAAACAGTTTTCTACAATTAAGATTCAACAGTTTGCTAAATTAAAATAATACCTTTCTGTATTTCATACGAATGCTATCCGTTTCGTTATCGAAAGTGATAATTTCACTCCTATGTAATAAACGGTCAAGTATAGCTGTTGTTAAAGTAGGATCACCAAGAAATTTTCCCCATTCATTTGGCCCTTTATTAGAGGTTAGAATGAATGCTGCTTTATCATATAAATCATAGATAAACTGGAAAAATAGATTGGCTTCCTGAGTCTCGTAAGTCATGTACATGACATCATCAATAATAATTAAATCCGAAGCTATAATACGTTTGTAGCGTATTTTAGATTTATTGATATATTCTTTTGTTTTTAAAATATACATAAGCTGATTCATGGAGACAAAGGATACTTTGTATCCTCTCTCCACAGCGTGTATTCCTAATGCAACGGATAAATGTGTTTTTCCTGCTCCTGTTGGTCCCATCAAAATTAAAGTAAAAAATTCTTCAATCCAATTCAGTTCTTTTAATACATTTAGTTGTTTTTCACCAAGAGCTGTTTGTTCCTTCAAATCATAGGTATCAAACGTCAATATTTCTGGGAACTCTGCCCATTTCATTAATCTCTCATTATTTTTCTGCTCTCTACATCGCATCTCATAGCTTAAGATTTCATAAACCAGTTCATGATATGTCCAATTCTTTGCTTCAGCTTCACGGAGTAAATTCGGTAATTCTTTAGCCGTCTCAGCGAGGCGCAAGGTACGACATTTATCTTGTAAAATTTCATAGGGATGATGATTCATTCATTTTCACCTCCAGATAAGACTTTTAAATAAATGTCTTCGGATCGTTCTGGTGCTGATAAATCTTTATACTTCTCATTCAATTCAACGATTTTAGGTGAACTTTTTTGATATTGTACAGATAATGCATGTGCAATATCCCGAAAATCATTTGCACTGGTCATTCCAAGTTTCTTCATTTCAGATAAAGCTTCCTCACAATGATTTGGGTAAATTCTGATGGCTTGTTGTAGTACTTTGAGTTGATCCACTAAATGACGTGGATATCGTTCTTTCAATTTGTGTATTAACCATTGAATATTCTCTTTATCTATGAATGTTTCTTGAATTTGATGAATTAAAAGATCTCGTTTACTTGTGCTATGTTCCCGATGGGAGGGATCTGTAATAATCAATCCTTTTCCTTCGGATATTCGGTGCTTTGCTAACTCCATCCCAGTTTCTTTCAGTCGAATAATTAACCAACCATCCTCTTCTTGTAAATAAGCAAGATTTGGGGCATCTGCTCTATATGTTCCTTTAGGAACGCTATATCGATTTCCTTCATAACGAATAACATTGTCCTTATGGATATTTCTTGTTATACTTGGAGTTGAAACATTTGCGAAAATGTAAGTACCAGAGACTTTCTTTAAGTGTTGCTTTTCCAGGGCGTGCACTTCAGAAGGTCTCTTTTTCGTATTATGATGAACTTTATAGTTTCCTGTTCTTTTCAACCAAGCGTGGCACGATTGATTCCAATCTGAAAGATGATCGAATACTCGATTTTTGCTAAAATTATTTTTTACCACTAGCGTCGCATTAAAATAATTTAACACCTTCAAATAAACCGAATTTTCTGAAATATAATCTAAACACAAAAAAATCCTTTATAATGGTTGGGTGGTAGTAAACCATCCAAATCCAATACAAAGGACAAAACCATGGATAAGTTTACACGAAAAACATCATTTGAACAATGGTTTTCACCGATTAATCGTCCATTATTTGACGACCTAGTGAAAACACATCAATTAAATCACTATACCAAGAAGCTTTATATGGCTTCATTTATGAAACTGCTTTTGTATGCCCAACTCCATGAAACCGAGAGTTTACGGGCGTTGAGTGACGCTGTCTTTTTAGAAGAATTACAACGAGCAACGGGATTGGAATCGATTAGTTTTTCACAGTTAGGGAGACGAATCAATACCATCCCAACTGAGTTCTTTCAAACGATTTTTCTCGATTTAGTGGCACAAATTCATCGGAAAACCAATTTCCAAACAAGAAGAAAAGTGACAACGCCTTTGAAAATCATTGATTCGAGTACATTACCGCTTAATTTGACCAATCATAAGTGGGCAGAGTTTCGAAAAACAAAATCAGGAGTAAAGCTTCACTTACGACTTGTTTTTATGGAAAAAGGACTCTCCTATCCAGATAAAGCCGTACTCACGAATGCCAACGAACATGATCGTGGTCAACTAGAAGTATTCGTGGATGACAAAGAATGCATGTACGTGTTTGATCGTGGTTACTTGGATTATGGGCGCTTTGATCAAATGACGGAAGATGGCTATTTCTTTGTGACCCGTTTGCGTAAAAACGCTGTTGTCCGAGTGTTAGAATCCTTTTCGTTACCAGAAGATTCACCCGTATTCTCTGATGAAATGGTTGTCATTGGAACACCACAAAATCGTTCTGAAAACGTGTTTCGCTTACTCAAATTGCATGATACAAAAGGAAATGAGCTTCATTTACTGACAAATCGGTTTGACATTGACGCAGATGAAATTGCAGAAATCTACCAATCACGTTGGGCAATCGAACTTTTTTTCAAATGGATGAAACAACATCTGAACATTAAAAAGTTTTTTGGTCACAGTGAACAAGCTGTACATAATCAAGTGTACGTAGCCATGATAGTGTACTGTCTGAATGTTTTAGCTCAGCTGAACACGAATAGCGAACGCAGTTACTTACAAATTAGTCGCTATTTGAAGGCTTCTTTGTGGAAATCCGCTCACATTTGGTTACGAAAAATCGAAGGAAACGGCGTCCCATAAAGGTTTGCCAGTCGTTGTTGCACAAGTCATAGGTTATAGTAAAAAAATGGATGTTTACTACCCTCGCTTAGGTGTTTTCGTTTTTTCTCTAAAGTCCAGAAAAAATAAAACTGAAAATTCAGACATCATTTATGCGACGGTAGTGATTTTTTACAAATTTCACAACCTGTTCAATTTTACCTTTTGATTCCGGATCACTCTTTCTACATAAATAAACATTAAATTTACGGGTATGATGATATTTAGTAAATTCAGCTGTAAGAATTAAATCACCTGCATTTTCACTAACTGCTAATAACGCATCTTGGTCATAGACCATTTCTTCTGGCATTCCTCCAAAGTATTCAAATGCATTTTCATGCATTCGAATCATATCGGAAGTACGAAAAGGTCGATCGAGCCATTCTACATATTTATATCTTGAATGTGATAAAACAAATGCGATAAAATACAACTTTTTATTCTCACCTTGTCTGTTTTTGACGGTAGTTTGTCCAAAATCCACTTGAGCCTGTTTTCCCATTGGTAATTTTGGAACTACACTATATGTCCTCTGAACCTTTACCTTTGGAATCCGATAGTAATCCCTCATTTCGTTTAAATAATTTCGTACAGTGTTCTCAGCGACTTCCCTGAAACCTAACTTTTCTTCCAACCAATCATAAACTTGTGCAGCAGTTAAATCAGGATGTTCCTTCAACCACCCTAGAATTTGATCATGATAAGGGTCTAGTTTCTTTTCTCTTGTACGTAATGTACTTAAAAATTCTTCAAACTCATCAGTACTCATATTCAAATAATCTATCACTCTATTTCTTGAAATATTTAGTTTTCTTGCAATAGCACTCTTGGAGAATCCCTCTTTGTATAAACGATGAATCTCGATGTAAAGCATAAATCTGTTCACTCCTAATTCCTCACTTTCAATAGACTAGTAACAGTATATTTGAAAGTGATTGATGGTGGGGAAACTGTTTAATCTTATTTGGGGAATTCTGTTGAGTTCTATTTGTGGAAAACTGTTGATTCTAGTTTAGCGTTTACAAATGCCCCATTTTCTAAATCCAAATCTATATGTATGCCTTTCTAGTACAGCTTAAAGGGCGATTCTTTGATTATCTTCTACTGTTATCCTTTGGTTACTCACAAGTCCCTGGATCTATAAAGATTACGCATTCAAAAAACTTCCTTCAAAAACTGAAAAATCAATTGATAAATATATTTTTATAACAATTTCCGTTATCAAGAAAAATTAAACGGCTTAAGCCCATTGGAACATAGGCTCAAGCCGCTTAAAAACTTTATTTTTTAGAATGTCTACTTTACAGTTAGAAATTTAAAGTTTTCGAATTTCTAAAACACCCACATTTTATGCATCCATTACACTAAGTGTTTCACAATATTTTTAGCATATCTGTATGAAACCAAGCATTCATGTCCATTTTCCATTATTAATATTTTATTTTTTACATCATATTCGTGCAAATAATCAATATTTATTAGATAGCTGTTATGTGATCTACAAAATCTTGGATCCAATTTCTCTAAATCTTTTAATTTTCCATAAAACTCATAGATGCCATTTTTTGAATGCACTCTTATTTTATGAGGTATTGAAGAGGTTTCAAAATAATAAATATCTTCATAACGAATATTTTTTATATTCTCTCCTACTTTTATTTGAAGTACTTTTGTAGAACTATTATGGCCAAGTGTCAAATAATGTTGATATGCAGTTGTCAATGCTTCGATGATATTGTTAGCAAGTAATTGTTGATTCGACGTTTTAATAATGAAATCAAGAGCTGCTACTTTGTATTTAAAGGTTAATTTTAGTTTATTGGCAAAGGTCGTTACAAAAATAATAGTTGCTAATGGATCTTGTTTTCGTATAATTCTAGCTAATTCTAAACCGTTGATACTGCTATTCAATTCAATATCTAATATGTAACATTCAGCTGAATGATTTTCGATATAAGATATGACTTCTTCTGGTGTTGAAGCACATAATGCAATTTCAATACTTGGCAAATGAAAACTTGAATATCTTCTTATGACATTCTGCAGAAATTGTCTTTGTTCTAAATCATCTTCGCAAATTATGACCTTCAAGAAACATCACCTTTATCTTATTTCAATTTCTTGGATAAAGATATTTTCCTCAATGCTCGTATTCATTAGTACATTTGGGTAGTTATTTAAAATATCCTTAACATTGTTTAGGCCGTAGCCACGGTTTCCTTTTTTTGTTGAATAATGATTTTTATAAAGTTGATGAATATCTAATGTATTGGTGAAATTATTTTCAATAATCATTAATACTGAATTATCATTTGTTTTCATAATAGCAAGATTGATAAAGGGATTCTCACATTCAATACTTGCTTCTATAGCGTTGTCAATTAAAATCCCTATCATTCTTGATAAATCAATAATATCCATATAAATAGAATCGATTTTTTCTGGAATTTCGATTTGTATATCAATTTTCTTCTCTACAGCTGTTAATAGTTTTGTTAGTAATAATCCTTTTAGTTCCATCAGTTCTAAATTCCCTAAATCATGAATTAAGGAATTTTTTAATAGTGTATTTTTTTCAGTATTTATGATTTTTTCTTTAAAATATTTTTTTAAACCATCTAAATCTTTATTATCTATGTATCTCTCCATTGTAATTAAAATATTTTTATAATCATGACGAAATTTTTGCATTTCAATATTAATTTCATTTAATGAACTCATATATTGAGAAAACAATGCTTTTTGTATCTTCTCATGCTTTAATTTATTCGTTTCGTTGATACTATAAATAAGTAAGATGAACAAAAATGACATAACAATTAAGTAACATATTTGAATGATTAGATTAATTCTTGTTAGCTGCAATTCTTCGTATGATGTTGGAATAAAAATGTTCAAATATAAGACGATGACAGTTACACAACATAAAATACTGATGAGAAACTTGGTAATAAAATTAATGGGCAAATAATCTCGTTTATATAAATTTATGAGTAAATTAATGATTATAAATAATATTGCATAACAAAGTGCAAAGATTAGAGAGTGGAAGAAGACATTATTGTTTTTATTTAAAACCAGTTGGGCAATGTGGTCTGAAATCATTCCGATGAAAATAATTAAACATAAATCAATACATATTTTAAATAAATTAGAGTGAAAAATCAGAGCTAACACGATACTACCAAATAGTATAATGATGGCAATCCATGATTCCAGAAAATAAAATGAAACTAATGATATAACAGCTATTGATAGACTAATGGAAACAGAAAATAGATTTAATTTTATTTTTTGCAAATAAAAAATCGATAGGCAGATTACAGTAAATTCAATAATACTAACAATAAGTAAATCTGAAATTGTAACTCTCCCCTTTAAGCCTTGAATATATGATAGGGTTATCAAAAAATAATTCGTTTGATTGATTTGAGTATTATTTTAATCAAGGATAGGTTGGAAAATCACTATTTTTCATGATTGAAAAATAGTGATTTTTATATGTTAGTAATTTTGGGATGGCATATCCCAAACATTATTTATCGCAACTTACATTCACTAATTAAGATAAATGAAATAGGATTATGGAAATATTTATACGAAAAAATAGCACACATTTCACATTATACACCATAATCCTATAATAAAAAATTTAGATGAAAGAAAATAATGAAGATGCTTGTAAATATATTAAGTTCAATAACTATTTTACTATAAAACTCGCCATATACTTGTTAAGTTTAATAGTTTTTGTTACATCTAGGAGTAAAATTTAAACACTTATGACATAAAACTCCATTTAATCAAAATTTACATTAAGATAATGATGTGGTGGTGTTTATGAATTTTCTATCGAATATTGAAAATCGAATAGTCAATATGCTTACTCTAGAACATTACAATAATTTAGAGAGAGAAAAAATAAAATTTGGCGTGAGATTAATATTGAATGATATTTGGAAAATTATCATTATCTATCTGATCGCCATATTATTAGATTGTTTTTTTATCACTTTTTTCACTCACATTGTATTTTTTATTTTGAGACAAGTTTGCTTGGGGTTTCATTTTCAAAATAATATTGTTTGTTTACTGATGAGTATACTTGCATTTCCAATTGGTGTAATCATCATAAAAGATTTTCATCTAAGTATAGAATGGTTGATTTTATTCACTGGTGCAATGTCTTTATTTTTATTTATTTTTTCACCAATTGGTACGAGTAAACGTCCTGTTTTTAATTATAAACATAGACAGTATTTAAAAAAGAAAATAGCTTTTAGATTGTTTGTTTTATGGCTTTGTTTCATATTTATACCTTCCAGCAGAATTTTCATTTTTTACGGAATAACATTACAACTTATTTCTGTATTAACACAAAAATTTGTAGGAGGTAAAGAGAATGTTTAGAAAATTACTTGTCAGCAAAATTTCAGGTTTGGTTATTTTATTAGCTAATACAGCAACTACTATGGGATGTACATTAGTTTTTCATGAACCAGAACTTCCTGAAAGCTTAAAGAAAGAAAATCCTTTTAATTAATGGTATTATTTTAAGAAAAGAATTAGTGTTTTTTAAGTTGATAGAAAATTCTGTTTGGAAGTGTAGCATAAAAAGGGGATCGTTTTAAATTTTTAGACGATTCCCTTTTTTCTTATTCTTTCATTAAATTGAAGATATGGAATAATACATATTAGAAATGAATGGCTACTGGGATTTTTGATAATTTGACTAAAAAATAGATAATTGCTAATTAAGAAAAGAGTTGAGACAAAAGGTTTTCAGCCAATAGAAAAACCGAACGATTATTGAAACTCTATTCTGAGCTTCAATATCATTCGGTTTAATTAAATATCGAAATGCTAATGATAATTCGATTTTAAGAAGGCCAATTTTAGTTCTGTCCCAGCTTCTCCATTAACTCCAATAATCTTTTAGATAGAGATAAATTCCTCCTCATTTTTTTGAAACTGGATATGATGCAATTTTGCAAATACGCCATTTAAAGCAATTAGTTCCTCATAAGTGCCTTGTTCTTCAATTCCATTTTTCGTTACAACAATTATACGATCGGCGTTGCGAATCGTTGCAAGTCGATGCGCAATGACTAATGTTGTACGATTTTTGGACAACTCGTTCAAAGATTTTTGAATCATCATTTCTGTTTCAGTATCCAGTGCAGAAGTGGCTTCATCTAATATTAAAATTGGCGGATTTTTTAGGAACATACGTGCAATGGCTATACGCTGTTTTTGACCTCCTGATAATTTTAAGCCGCGCTCCCCAATCTGCGTTTCATAACCATCTGGAAGAGATTCGATAAATTCTTTCAAATGAGCCTTCTCAGCAGCCGCTTGTATTTCCTCAAAGCTTGCACCTAGTCTTCCGTATTCTATATTTTCACGAATTGTACCAGTAAATAAGAATACATCTTGCTGTACAATGCCAATCTGTTCACGCAACGATTTTTGTGTGATATCTCGTACGTCGATTCCATCAATAGTAATCGCCCCTGCGTTTACATCATAGAAGCGGGGAATTAATGAACAGATTGTTGTCTTCCCTGCTCCAGATGGACCGACAAATGCGATTGTTTGGCCAGCTTGGATATTAAATGAAATATTCCGTAATACCGGCTTTGATTCATCGTACTGGAACGATACATTGTTGAAAGAGATATTTCCTTGTAAATGAGGAACTGCTACAGCATTGGGACGATCCTGAATTTCCGGGTCTTGCATCAGTAATTCCCGGAAACGTTTAAATCCTGCCATTCCTTTTGGATACAGTTCAAGTAATGCACTAATTTTATCAATAGGTTTAATTAATACATTTGTATATAATACGAAACTTACTAATTCACCATATGTCAATTTGCCATTATAACTCAACCAAGCACCTACCACTAAAATGACTAAAGTCAATAGTCGTGTCATAAAATAGATGCTTGAGTGTGTCCCTGCCATCACTTTATAAGCAAATAGTTTGGCAGCGCGGAAATATCCGTTTTGTTGTTTAAAGCGCTTCATTTCAAATTCTTCGTTTGTAAATGATTTAACAACCCGGATTCCTGAAACACTATCTTCTACTCTTCCATTAACATCCGCAATTTTACTATACATTTCTTTCCAAGCATTGTTCATTTTATTGTTGCAGTAAGTCACTAACCAAATTAAAAAGGGTGTGAAAACAAGTGCAATAAACGTCAATGTCGGATTTACTTGGAACATAATAATGAACGCACCAATAAATGTCATCATTGCAATAAAGAAATCTTCTGGACCATGGTGCGCAAATTCACCAATATCAAAAAGATCATTTGTAATGCGGCTCATAATATGACCCGTTTTTGTATTATCAAAAAATTTAAAGCTTTGTTTTTGGATGTGATTAAATAAATCGCGACGCATGTCGGTTTCAATATTAATTCCTAGTTTATGACCCAAGTAGTTGACAACGAAGTTCATGATGGTGCTTAAAATGTAAACAAGTAATAATAAAATGCTGACTTGTACAATTTTTCCCCAATCGCCTTCAGGTAATAAGACATCAATAAACCATTGCACCGCAATTGGGAAAAACAAATCTAAAATAGCCACAAAGACAGCACATGAAAAGTCGATGATAAATAATCGTTTATGTGGTTTATAATAAGAAAAAAAATGCTTTAACATCTTCTTTTCCTCTCTTTTGATAGTCATATCTTGAATTATACAAAAATTTTTTGCAAATGGATAACATTTGTATTTAGACTAATGCTTTTTAAAAAGAAAAATAGGCAGAAGATCAAACTCTCCTGCCTATTCTACATCGTCATCTAAAATATTTAGTCACTCAAAACAGTTTGTACTGATGGATGAATCGAAAAGAACCCTTTTTTCATTAAGCCATCAAGATGTAATATTGAAGTTGCCTTCATCAATGATATTTCATATTAGATGTGACAGATTTCAATTCTTCTGCCATTGATGCAAGGGACTGGGCCGAAGCGGAAATTTCCTGCATCGCAGCCAACTGTTCTTCCACTGTTGCGACAACTTCTTCAGATGCCGCATTATTACCTTGAGCCACTTCCACAAGACCATCCAATTCTTCATTGACATTTTGAAGAGCTTTGGACATTTCTTTCACTGCTTCAGAAACTTCTTCCATTTGCGGCGAAATTTCTTTCGTTGTTTGGAGAATGTGGTTGAATTGTTCAATGGCTTCGCTTGTAATCTCTACCCCATCATCTACATTTACAGAAATCTGTTTCATCATCTTTACTGTATTTTCCGTATCATCTTGAATTTTCTTAATAATCTCCTGAATTTCTTTAGCTGATGATTGGGTTTGTTCGGCAAGGCTTCTTACTTCATCAGCGACTACAGCAAATCCTTTGCCATGTTCACCTGCACGGGCAGCTTCAATAGCCGCATTTAAAGCAAGCAAATTCGTTTGATCGGCAATTCCAGTAATTACATTTAAAATTTCATTAATTTGTTTTGAACTATCATATAAAGAATGAATAATGGACTGTGATTGGCTAACAGATGTATGAATGGATTTCATTTGTTCAACCGTTTTGGAAACAGCTTGGCCGCCTATGTCTGCCACCTGAATAGCTTTGCGTGAAAGTTCCGTCACGTTGGATGAACGTTCGGCGATGTCCTCCACTCCTTGCGAAACTTTTTTAAAGATATGGGATACATTCTCAACCATACTTGTCTGCGCTTCTGCATTTTTCGATACTTCTTGAATCGAATTGGACACTTGTTCAGTTGCTGCAGTCGTTTCTTCGGAGCTGGCAGACAATTGTTCCGATGTAGCCGCGACTTTTTCGGCTGTTTCGTCTATTTGAAGAGTCAAAGTACGCAACCCATCAATCATTTCATTAAAAGCCATTCCTAACTTTCCAATCACGTCATTTGTCGATATTTTTGCGTATTGGGTCAAGTCCCCTCCACTGACTTTTACGGCTAAATCACCCAATTGTTTAATCGGTCTGCTTAAAGATTTAATGATGAAAACAGCAGCAAAGATACCAAAGATAATCGCAATAGTTCCTACAATCCATGATAAATGTAAGATAGCTTCATTTGCTTCATCAATTTCTTTCTCATAAATCAGTCCGCCGATTTTCCACCCAGTCAATTCATCCGTAATGAAATGTAAAATTACGGATTCTCCATTTAATACTCCATTAACCTGTCCTTTATCTTTCTCATACAATTTGTCGTAAATCGAATCTATGGCTTCACTTCCCAATTCAGCAGATGGATGAGCAATATATTTATTGTTTTTGTCTAAAACGAGTCCATATCCCGCCTTGCCAATTTGAATGTTTTTCACTAATTCTTCCAACTTATCAAGATTGATGTCAATTCCTGCAACTCCAGTGCCATCATCGAGAGCTTTGGAGATGGTAATCACCATTTTTCCTGTACTTGCAGCAACATAAGGTTCTGAAATAAAGGTTTCTCCTTTATTCTCCATGGCTTGAATATACCAATCTCTTTCTCTAGGATCGTATCCAGCTTTAACCGCTAAATGTGCTGGTTCCTTCACAAATATTCCGTCTTCATTTCCTACATAGACACCAGCAATTTCGGGATGGGATTCTTGATAAAATTTCAGCCATTTACGTATTTCAGAATGATTGGATTCTTGAAATTGGGATCCTCTTATACGATTTGACAATATTTGAATATCCGTCATTTTCGGTTGAATTAGATCCTTGATAACATCATCGATTCTAGATACATTAGCCGAAACATTATCCAATATTTGGTTTCTTAATTCTTCCTTGGATGTTTGATAAGATAATGTGCCAATTAGCAAAGAAGAAAGGATTACAATAATTGTAATGGAAATAAATAATTTTATATGAAAATTACGAAAGCTAAACTTGCTGATTTTTTTTGAAACTTTTTTCACTGATAGTCCTCCCCTAGTTGAAAAGTGGCATCTCCTTTGCCTAAAAAGATTTTGTATTTTTGTTTTCTATTTGTTGTTTAATTTATTTAGCTTAACGGGTTTGGAATAAATTTGATAATTAATGTTAAAAGTAAATCTTGGGAAAATAATTAAGATCTTCTCATACTTCATTTAACCTCCAGTATTTAAAATATAAAATTCATGCATTGATCCTAAAAAGAAATGTCTTCTTTTCTAAATCAACACTTGCTGAAAAAAAACCCATTATTATATCGATATAAATTTCTAACTTTTTGATATATTCTTTTAAAATCTTTATTTTGTAAAACTTTAGAATTATAGATTTATTTTTTATTTAGTGTAATCAGTCTAATTTTCCATCTTACCAAAATATGATTTTATCTCTTATAAAACAAAATTAAATAGTTTTAAAGTCACATAATCAGACTTTACAATTTATAAAAAAAGCAACGATTCATACTTATGAATCGTCGCCTACTGGTTTTAGGGAATCATCAAATCTATTAATTATTGACAGGCATAATTTGAATTAATTTCCTTTCATCAGGGTTTTTATTATTCCATTTATACGTAACCATATACTGTTTACCTTCTTCGATTAACTGGTTTCTGGCGTCAATCTTATTCCCATTTCACATCCATTTTCCAACTAGTTAGTGTGTGTGGTAACGGATGTATCTTTGTACAAATTAAAAAAGCCTGAGGAAATCTTCCTCAGGCTGAAAGTATTGTCTCCAGATCTTCAATAGAATCGCAAAACAATGTTAACCCACTGTATGAATTTCCCACTCAAAACAACTTAAGAAGTTTTACTTTTTACTACCCCGTGTCCTAGATTATTCAAACGATCGGCTAAACCTAAACCGTGTTCAGGTTTTTCGTCATTGCCATTGATTACTCTTTCAAGCAAGGTTTGACTCCATTCATATGCATAAGAGCCATGTTCAGAATAATCGAGACCTGCAATTTCATCTTCGCTTGATACACGAATCGGATGAATAAAGTTAATCAGAACTGTTGCAACACTTACAATTAAGAATGTATAACTGATAACGGCTAAAACTCCAATTGCTTGAACGCCTAGTTGAGAAGCTCCATACCCATAGAATAAACCGCTAGCTGTCGAGAACAATCCGATTGCAAGAGTGCCCCAAATACCACAAATACCATGAACAGCAATAGCACCAACCGGATCATCGACACGTACTTTTGCATCTAAGAAACGAACACCTTCTACTAATAAAATACCTGATACGAATCCAACTATAATTGAACCTAGAATGGAAATATCTGCTGCACCTGCTGTAATCCCTACTAATCCACCGAGTACACCATTTAGTGAAATGGACGGATCAATTTTTCCAAAGCGGATTTTTGTATAAACGGCAGACGTCACAAAAGCTGCCGATGTAGAAAGTAGTGTCGTTGCAATGACATGTGGTACTAAACTTGTATCTGCTGCAAGGGTGCTTGCACCGTTGAAACCAAACCAGCCTAACCAAAGTACGAATACACCTAAAGCACCTAGAGGTATGTTATGGCCTGGAATCACATTGACCTTTTTACCTGTATATTTTCCGATACGAGGCCCGAGGAAGATGACAACGGTTAATGCGGCAATCGCACCAGTTAAGTGCACCACTGTGGAACCAGCAAAATCTGTAAATCCGAGCTGTGCAAGCCATCCGTCACCTGACCAAACCCAATGGCCTATGATAGGATAAACAATGATGCTCATTGCAACAGCAATCATTATATAGCTCATGATTCTTATCCGTTCTGCTACAGCACCTGAAATAATGGTAATGGAAGTTGCAGCAAACATTGCTTGGAATACGAAAAAGTCGATATCTTCTCTTCCCGATAAGAAAAATCCATTTGTTCCAAACATACCTCCAGCTGAATCACCAAACATCAAACCGAAGCCAACAAGATAATACAAAATGGAAACAATACTAATCGTTAAGAAGTTTTTCATGATGATGTTTAACGAGTTTTTTGCTCTCGTAAATCCTGTTTCCACCAAAGTAAATCCAGCATGCATGAAGAATACTAATATAGCACCTAACATGACCCAAACTAGATTCACAGACAATTCTATCGACTCAACAGTTGGTGCTTGTGCATAAGCTGGCATTGCAGCGAACAATAATAATGGAAAAATAGATAGCATTTTTTTCTTCATCTTCACTCGACTCCTCTCAACTTATATAATCGCTTCTTTACCATGTTCCCCTGTTCGGATGCGAATTGCTTCTTCAACAGGGATAATAAAAATTTTTCCATCACCTACCGATCCAGTTTTGCATGTTCTTTGAATCACTTCTATCACTTGATCTACTTTCCCATCTTCTACAACCAATTCAATTTTCAACTTTGGCAATACTTTAATTTCAAAAGTTGTACCTCGAAACATCCCCTCCACACCTTTTTGTTTGCCTGTACCGGCAGCTTCCGTAACGGTCATGCCACCGACTCCAATTGAGAATAAATTATCTCGCAATTCTTTAAACACTTCTGGACGCGTAATTACCTCAACTTTTTTCATATAACGTCCTCCTTTAAGTAGTTAATATAAAGTGATATAACGTTCACGTTCCCATGGATGCACGTTGATTCTAAATTCATCCCATTCAATACGTTTTGCTTCAATAAAGTGCGTTGTAATATGTTCGCCAAGTGCAGCTTTAATGACTTCATTTTGTTCGAGTGCGTCAATCGCTTCTTTTAAACTAGCTGGTAGACTGCGAATGTTTAATTGATCTAATTGTTCCTCATCCATTTTATAAATGTTAGAGTTTACTGGGTCACAAAGTGTTAATTTATTTTTAATGCCATCTAAACCAGCTGCCAGCATTACAGCTAGGGCAAGATATGGGTTTGCGGATGGATCTGGGTTTCTTAATTCAATGCGGGTACTTAAACCACGGCTTGCTGGGATACGAACGAGTGGACTACGATTTTTTCCTGACCATGCAATATAACAAGGTGCTTCATAACCAGGAACTAATCGCTTATAAGAATTGACTGTCGGATTTGTAATGGCTGCAAAACTATAAGCATGTTTTAAAATTCCGGCTAAATATTGTTTAGCAGTTTCACTTAATCCTAATTCATCTTTCTCATCAAAGAAGGCATTTTCTTTACCGCGGAATAGAGATTGGTGACAGTGCATTCCTGAACCGTTTACGCCATAGAGAGGTTTTGGCATAAATGTGGCATGTAGACCATGTTTTCTAGCAATATTTTTTACTACTAATTTAAATGTTTGAATTTGATCGGCTGCATCGACTGCATCGGAATATTTGAAATCAATTTCATGTTGTCCAGGGGCAACTTCATGGTGGGATGCTTCAATTTCAAAGCCCATTTCTTCTAAGGTAAGAACAATATCACGACGGCAGTTTTCCCCTAAATCTGTTGGAGCTAAATCGAAGTAACCTCCATTGTCGTTCAACTCCATTGTTGGATTGCCATGTTCATCTGCTTTAAACAAAAAGAATTCCGGTTCTGGACCTACGTTCATTGCTGTAAATCCAAGTTCATTCGCTTCCTTTAGTACCCGTTTTAATACGCCACGGGGATCACCAGGGAAAGGAGTACCATCTGGTAAATATACATCACAAATTAAACGTGCAATTTTTCTACCTTGTTCTGCTTCCCAAGGGAAGATAAGCCAAGTATTTAAATCGGGATATAAATACATATCTGATTCTTCGATTCTTACAAATCCTTCAATAGAAGAACCATCAAACATAATCTTGTTATCTAAAGCTTTTGGTAATTGACTAAGCGGTATTTCAACATTTTTAATAATTCCAAATAGATCTGTAAATTGTAACCGAATGTAGCGCACATTTTCCTGTTCAGCAATTTTTAAAATGTCTTCTTTTGTATAATTTTTTTTCATATTAAATTCCTCCTATTATCTATTGAAATTTCATTTATTTGATTGCTTGTTACAGCATTGTTTCTTTTGTGAAATAATCTAATTTTATTTCACCGTGGCAAATGTATTCTGCTCTGCCTTTTTTCCAAACGTGGTTATGTTCATCCCAATGAATTTCTAAATCACCTCCTGGAAGATGGACTGTTATTACTTGGTTTTGCTTCAGTTTTCCATTGAGCGTGGCTGCGACAACCGCCGCACAAGCACCTGTACCGCAAGCCATTGTTAAACCAGAGCCTCTTTCCCAAACTCGATAGTCGATTTCATTGTCATTTTTTACCTCTACAACACCAACATTTACTCTTTCAGGGAATAAATCGGAGAATTCAATCATTGGGCCGATTGTTTCTAACGGTACATTATGAACATCATCAACAAACATAATGGCGTGAGGGTTACCCATTGAAACACAAGTTAAGTAGTAAACATTTCCTCCTATCGTCAATGGTTCATTGATAGTCTTTGTTGTTGGGTCACCTTTCATTGGAATCATTCCTTTTAACAATTTCGGTTCACCCATATCAACTGTGACGAATTCCACTTCTTTTGTATTTTCTTGAGAAATGTGAACTTCAACGATACCGCCAAGTGTTTCTATAGTAAAACACGTTGAATCTATAAATTGATGATCATATAGATATTTCGCTACACATCTTAATCCATTTCCGCAATTTTTCCCCTCTGAACCATCTGCGTTAAAGATACGCATTCGAAAGTCGGCTACTTTTGAATCGCAAATAAGAATCATCCCGTCAGAACCAATTCCAAATCTCACATCAGAAAGATTTTTTGCTAGAGTTGGAAGTATTTGTTCTTGCAAAGTATTTTCTAGTAAATTAATAAAAATATAATTGTTTCCTAAACCATGCATTTTTGTAAAATACATTTCATCACCTTCCTTTGAAAATAAACTGAACTCCTTTCAATCGTCTTTCAATTTCCTTCATCACTTGCTGTTCTTCTTCTTCTGAATTAGCTTCAAAGGTAACGGAAAATCTTACGAAACTCCCTGCATCATCCCACGGAACTGTTGAAATCAAATGTTCTCGAATAAGGTATTGGGAAAAATCTTCCGCTGTTTGAAAGGAAGGCCCATCTTTGACCCCGATTGGAGCTTCAGCATATAAGTAAAAAGAGCCTTTCGGTTTTTCCACTTGAAAACCACACCCACGAAGAATATTCACTAGTAATTCATGGCGACGGGAATATTTATTTGCTGTTTGTTCGGTTATTTCAGGGTGGGATAAAGCGTAACTTGCAGCTTTTTGGATTGGAATAAATTGACCAGAATCGCTGTTATCCTTTACCGTTTGAAAAGCTTTTATTAATTTTGCATTTCCAGCAATAAACCCGATTCTCCATCCAGTCATATTGAAAGACTTGGATAAGGAATGGATTTCAACTCCTATCTCTTTTGCACCAGGTACCGATAAAAAGCTGAGTGGCTTCTCACCGTCGAACATTAATGCGGCATATGCTGCATCATGGACGACGATTAATTGATTGCTTTTTGCAAACTCAATAACTTCTTCAAAAAACTGTTTCGTCGCTACTGCACCAGTTGGGTTATTGGGATAATTTAAATAGAGCAGTTTTGCTTTCTTTAATACTTCTTGATCAATTTGATCAAGGCGAGGCAAAAAGTTATTTTCTTTTAATAATGGAAGATAAACAACTTCGCCACCGTAGTATTTTGTATAAGTTCCTAGCACCGGATAACATGGTGATGGCATTAATGTAATGTCCCCTGGGTTAATGAAAGCAGCTGGCAGTAAACTGAGTCCTGATTTAGATCCAATAACATGGTTAATTTCTGTTTCAGGATCTAAACCATTTACTCCAAATACCTCTGACATATAGCGGGAAGCAGCCACTTTAAATTCATGTATGCCATTATCTGAATAAAATCGGTTTTCAGGTTTTAAGGCTTCTTCGAATAGTTTTTCAACTACTCTTTTGTCTGCCATTGCATCAGGTTCACCGACTCCCAAATCAATTAAAGCCATATCCGGTTTTTCTTTAATGGCTATTCTTTTAGCTCTTTTAATTTTTTCAAATTTGAATATTTCTTCCTTTAAACCGAATGAAGGACCCCCAATTCGATCGGCAAATAATTGTTGTATATAATCTTCAGTCTGCACTTTAACCCTCCTAAAATTATAGGTTTACTTTGTTTGTTATTAACTGATGACAAGATTTTGCGGCTTCTTTTCCCTCTTGAATTGCCCATACAATTAAACTTTGACCACGTCTTGCATCGCCAGCAACAAACACGTTGTCTATATTTGTTTTGTAAGCACTACTATTTTTCAAGTTTTTAATATCAATATTTAATTGTTCAAATAATTGTTGTTCTGGTCCTTCAAATCCGATTGCCAGTAACACTAGTTGAGCAGGTATCATTTTCTCTGTATTTGGTATCGGTTCTCGAATTTTTTCACCTTTTTCATTCAATGTCGTTTTCATACCAACACTTTTCACAGCAACAAGTTGACCGTTATCATCACCAATAAATTCTAATGCAGTAGTTGTAAATAGCCTTGGATCATCTCCAAATTTCGCTAGCGCTTCTTCTTGACCGTAATCCAACTTATATGTCATTGGATATTGTGGCCATGGATTATCAGGCGTACGTTCTGATGGACGTTTCGGATAAATATCGAATTGGACGACACTTTTACAATTTTGTCTTAGAGCAGTAGCGATACAATCGACTGCTGTATCACCGCCGCCTATTACTACCACATCTTTTCCCTCAGCAGAAATATATTGACCATTTTTAAAATCTGAATCCAGCATACTTTTCGTATTGGCGTGTAAATAATCCATCGCAAAGTGGATCCCTTTTAAATTTCTTCCGTTAATTTGTAGATCACGAGGTTTCGTTGCACCTGTGCAAAGAATGACCGCATCAAACTCTGATTGTAATTGGTCAATCGAATAATCTTTCCCAACTTCAACGTTTGTTAAGAAGGTAATTCCCGCTTGTTCCATCAGATGGATTCGACGATCAACTACGTGTTGCTCAATTTTCATTTTTGGAATGCCATAAGTGAGCAATCCTCCGATTCGATCTGCTCTTTCAAATACTGTTATTGAATGCCCATATTTATTTAACTCATGTGCACTAGCTAAACCAGCTGGTCCAGATCCAATTACCGCAATCTTTACTCCTGTTCGTTTTTCTGGAATGTCAGGTGTTACCCAACCTTCTTCAAAAGCTTTTTCGATGATTGCCCACTCTATACTTTTAATGGTTACGGAGCTTTCATAAAGGGAAGCGACACATCCAGCTTCACAAGGAGCCGGACATGCTCTTCCAGTAAACTCTGGAAATGGATTTGTTTTGCTTAATCGTTCATAAGCCTCTTTCCATTTACCTTGGTATACAAGCTCATTCCATTCAGGAATTAAATTAAATACCGGGCAACCTGTCGACATTCCTCCTACAGTAGAGCCATTTTGACAAAATGGAACACCGCAATCCATACATCGAGCTGCTTGAGTTTTTAACAAGTCTTCAGAAGGTAATGTTGATATTTCCTTCCAGTCTTGAAGTCTTTCTAGTGGATTTCGATACTGGGCATTTTGTCTTTTATACTCCAAAAATCCAGTCGGTTTTCCCATTTTGTTCACCACACTTTCTTAATTAGTAACTTTCTAATAAATACAATTCTTGTTCATCTAAAATCTGCTTATATTTGTGAGGAATCACACGAATAAAATTCGAAACTTCTTTTTTCCAATTTTGAATGATTCGTTTCGCTACAAGACTATTCGTTTCTTGAACATGTTCTTTGATTAAAGAAAGCACAAACTGGATTTCTTTTTCACTTTCAATCGTTTCAAGTAATACAAGCTCATCGTTATAATTTTCGTAAAAATATTTGTTTGCTGGAGAATATACATAAGCAATTCCGCCAGACATACCTGCTGCAAAGTTTTTCCCAACTTCCCCTAAAATTACGACTCTACCACCTGTCATATATTCACAGCCGTGATCTCCTGTACCTTCGACTACAACAAGTGCTCCACTATTTCGAACACAAAATCTTTCTCCTGCTTTACCGCGAATAAAAGCTTTACCGCTTGTTGCACCATAGAATGCCGCGTTGCCGATGATGACATTTTCCTCTGCAACAATCTTTGTATTTGAAGAAGGAGCTACAATGATTTTTCCACCAGATAATCCCTTTCCGACATAGTCATTTGCTTCTCCTTCCAACTTCAACGTAATGCCATTTGGAATGAATGCTCCAAAACTTTGGCCTGCGGATCCTGTAAAGTGAATTTGAATTGTATCTTCATTTAAACCTTCACTTCCATGTATTTTCGAAACAACACTTCCAAGCATTGTACCGACAGAGCGGTTCGTATTTTTAATAGGAAGAGCAATATGAACTGGCTTCTTATGATTTAAAGCTTCCTTGCTTAATGGAATTAATTTTTCATAATCCAATGTTTTTTCTAGTTGGTGATTTTGGCTTTTTGTAGCTGTACGTTCACCATCATAGCTAACGAGTAACGAAGATAAATCCAGTTTCTTTTCCTTCCAATTCACATCATTCTTAATCTGAATAATATGCGTTCTTCCCACCATTTCCTCTATTGTTCTAAAGCCTAATTCCGCCATATATTCACGAATTTCTTGCGCAATAAAGTGCATTAGGTGGACAACGTGTTCAGCAGTTCCGATCATTTTTCTTCTAAGAACTGGATTTTGAGTTGCGATTCCCACTGGGCATGTATCTAGATGACAAACCCTCATCATGACGCACCCTAACGATACAAGTGGCAATGTTGAAAATCCGTATTCCTCTGCTCCTAATAATGCGGCGATTACTACATCTCTACCGTTCATTAGTTTTCCGTCTGTTTCGAGCACTACTTTGTTTCTTAAGCCATTTAGCATTAATGTTTGATGTGCTTCTGCTAACCCTAATTCCCAAGGGAGGCCAGCATGCTTAATGCTCGTTTTTGCTGCTGCTCCTGTTCCTCCATCATAACCACTGATGAGAATTACATCGGCTTTAGCTTTTGCAACACCAGCAGCAATTGTTCCAACACCACTTTCGGAAACTAGCTTTACGTTGATTCGCGCTTCGGGATTGGCGTTTTTCAAGTCGTAAATTAATTGCTCAAGGTCCTCAATCGAATAAATATCATGATGAGGCGGTGGTGAGATTAGTTCAATGCCCGGCGTAGAACCTCTTGTCTTTGCAACTTCTTCTGTCACTTTATGGCCGGCAAGCTGTCCCCCTTCTCCTGGCTTTGCACCTTGAGCCATTTTGATTTGAATCTCATCACAATTCACTAAATAATGACTTGTTACACCAAATCGACCGGAAGCCACTTGTTTAATGCGGCTTAATTTTGAATCACCATTTGGCAAAGGAATAAAGCGGTTTGGATCTTCTCCTCCTTCTCCTGAATTGCTTTTTCCGCCAATTCGATTCATTGCAATGGCAATTGCTTCATGAGCTTCTATACTAATTGAACCGAAAGACATGGCACCTGTTTTAAATCGTTTAAAAATCGATTCGATTGGTTCTACTTCTTCAATCGGAATTGGTTTTCGATCACTTTTTAATTCAAATAATCCTCTTAACGTTGTATTCGTTTCTTTCGACAGCATTTCGCTATACTTTTTGTAAAGTTCATATTTTCCTGTACGGCAAGCGAGCTGTAAAGTATGGATTGTTTCAGGACGATAAAGGTGATCTTCACCATTTTTTCGCCATTGGAAATCAGATCCTTCTTCCAATAAAAGTTCATCATCTTCCCATGCAGCTTTATGGCGAATAACTGTCTCTAATGCAATATCATTTAATTCAAGTCCACCGATTTGAGAAATCGTACGAGGGAAATAATTTTCAATTACTTCTCGACTCAATCCAATTGCTTCGAAAATTTGTGCACCGATATAACTTTGCACCGTTGAAATGCCCATTTTAGACATGATTTTTAATATCCCTTTTGTGATACCTTTCACATACTTATCAATTAAATCGTTATCTACTGCTTCTTCCAATTGTGAAAGGGATGCGTAAACTAAATAAGGATAAATAGCGTTAGCTCCATAGCCAAGTAGTGCTGCAAAGTGATGCACTTCTCTCGGTTCTCCTGATTCGACAATAATGCTTACTTTATTGCGAAGGCCTTTTTGTATTAGGTAGTGATGGACACTGGAAACAGCTAATAATGATGGAATGGCTGCATTTTGTTTGTTTACACCTCTGTCGCTAATGACAAGTAATTGATATCCATCATTTGCAGCTTTTTCAGCGTTTTTCAGAAGTTTTTTCAAATAAATTTCCATCGATTCTGGTTGTTCAGTAGGGAATAAAGTTGACAGTTTAGACACTTTCCAACCGTTTAAATTTAAACTAATAATTTTTAGCCATTCATTTTTAGTCAAAATAGGTGTTTTTAACTTTATTTTTTGATAGTCTTCTTTTTTAGGTTTTAATAAGTTACCTTCACTGCCCAAATACACTTCCATTGAAGTAACGTACGCTTCTCGAATAGCATCGATTGGTGGATTTGTTACTTGGGCAAATCGTTGTTTAAAGTAGTTGAATAATAGTTGTGGTTTTTTGGATAATACAGCGAGTGGCCCATCATACCCCATTGAACCAACTGGATCGTCTCCACGGACTGCTAAAGGTTTAATATATTTTTCCCATTCTTCAAAGGTATAGCCAAATGCTCGTTGGAGACGAATTATTTGAGTACGATCCATATTTTTTGATGTTTCTACATTTAATGCAGGAATGTTATCGATTGGTAAAATCATTTCAGCTGTCCATTGTTCATATGGATGTTCATTGATAAATTGCAGTTTTAGCTCCTCATCGAACAATAAGGCTTTCTTTTCGAAATCTACTACTAACATTTGACCTGGTTTTAAGCGGCCTTTTTGGACGATTTTTTCTTCTGGTATGTCGACAACTCCCACTTCTGAAGATAAATAGAAAAAGTCATCTTCCGTCAAAATGAATCTAGCAGGTCGTAAACCATTTCGATCAAGGCAAGCACCTGCTTGGTGTCCGTTTGTGAACCCCATTGCAGCTGGCCCATCCCACGGTTCCATTAATAAGCTATGATATTGATAAAACGCTCTCTGTTTTTCTGAAAGTAATTTATTATTTTGCCAAGGTTCCGGAATCATCATCATCATCGCTTGGGGTAAAGACCATCCGGACATCACTAAATGCTCTAAAACATTGTCAAACATTGCAGAGTCGCTGCCGTCGAGATTGACAATTGGATGAAGTGCCTCCAAATCATCACCAAACACTTCCGTTTTCATTGTTGCTTCTCGAGCAAACATCCAGTTTACATTACCGGTAATAGTATTAATTTCCCCGTTATGCATGAGCATCCTGTTTGGTTGAGCTCTGCTCCAACTCGGGAAAGTATTTGTACTAAAGCGGTTATGAACCATTGCCATTCTAGACTGGTAATTTTCATTCGTTAAATCGACATAAAAATTTTTTAATTGATTCGGTAACAGTAGCCCTTTATAAACAATGGTTTTCGATGAAAAACTAGAAATATAACAAGCATCAATATTACGCTCGAATTGTTTAAAGGTGTTTTCAATTTTTTTTCGGGCAATATATAAACGTCTTTCGAAATCATCATTTTGACTATTAACTGATGTAGGTATAACAAATAACTGATGAATTGAAGGGGCTGTTTGTATGAATTCATTTTGTAATACTTGATCGTTCGTTGGTACAGTTCTCCATCCGAAAATTGTCAAACTGTTCATTTCAACAATTTCTTCAATTCTTTGCTTGTATTCTTCTTGTTTCGTTTCCTCTTTTGGAAGAAAAATCATCATAACACCATATTCCCCTAAAGATGGCAGTTGTTTTCCCTGCTTTCCCCATTCTTTTTCAAATAATTCATGAGGTATGTCAGTTAAAATGCCTGAGCCATCACCTAACGTTTCCTTATCATCTCGACCTCCGCGATGAGTTAACCGTTCTAGGGCAATTAACGCTTGGGATACAAGTGAATGTGATTTTTCACCTTTGATATTCGCTAATAAGGCGATTCCGCACGAGTCATGTTCAAATTGTGGATTGTATAAACCTTGTGTTAATCCTTGATCCATTTTTCTGCACCCCTTAATTCTTCCTGTTTTCTTATACATACATCCTAACAAGTCTAAAACCAAAAATATTTAGACTATTAAGTTGAATCTTTGCACTTTTTTACACTTCTTCTTTTCTTCGGGTTTATGTTTGAAATAAAAAAACACTTGTCGAACTTATGCCAAGTGTTTTGCTGGAGGAGAGGATACGTTAATTCAAAGCAAAATCCAAAAATGAAACTCCCTCTAAATTACTAGGTATTCTATTTATCAATTAACAGTTCATATGTAACACAATTAATCATTTACTAGTTATTTCGAAATACTAAATATTTTTACAATATTTTATAAATATATTATAATGATGTAAGATTTTTACTATAAAAATTACAATATTTTCAGGAGAGAGAGCATCATGAACGTTGTTAAGAGATTGAAACTCCAAACGAAATTTAATATTTTAATAATCTTCGTTATTTTATTCTTAATGTTTTCAATTGGTTTTGTAGCAAAAATTCAAGTTGAAAAACAGTTATTATCTATTTATGAGGAAAAAGTTGCAGTTGAAGCGAAACTAGGTTTAAGCATAATTGATGAAAAGTATCCAGGTAGTTGGAACGTTCGTGAAGGAAACTTATATAAAGGCGTTATTAAAATTAATGATAATAATAAAATCTTGGATAAAATCGGAGAGACGACTGGTGGTATTACCAATATATTTTTAAATGATTCTACTGTAGCAACAAATATTGAGGTAAACGGAGAAAGAAAAATTGGTGCATCTGCCGATCCTGCCATTCTAGAAACAGTGCTTCAAAAAGGTGAAGTTTATATTGGAAAAGCCGATATTTCAGGCAAGTTGTATTTAACAATGTATCAACCCATCAAAGATGGAAAAGACAATATTATCGGTATGTGGCTAACAGGTACACCTATTGAATCAATACAAAAAAATGTTTACACAATATTAATTAATATTGTAATGACGATTGCAGTTATTGGGATTATTACAATGATTGTAATGTTATTCTTAATCCGTTCAATTATTCAACCAATTAAACTCGTCAATAATCAACTGAAAGAAATTGCAGTAGATGTAGTATAGATTTATGGACACAACTTGGTTAAGTCATTAATATTAAACTAACGAAAGGTTGTGTCCGAATCATGAGTCAAAAGCGCTATAATCAAGAATTTAAACAAACAGTAGTTGAGCTTTATCGCTCAGGCACTCCAGTCAGTCAACTCTCTAGCGAATATGGTGTTTCAGAAGTAACGATTTATAAATGGATTAAGCAACTCTCTCCAATTGAATGTGAACAGGAATTAACTTTGGCTGATATAGAAGCCATTCAAAAGGAAAATCTTCGATTAAAACAGGAGATCGAAATCTTAAAAAAGGCTATGACCATATTCGCGAGAAAATAGATGAGCAAGAACTGATTGACTTGATTACAAAAGAAAGCGAACATCATCCAATCCAAATGATGTGTCGTGTTTTAAAGATGCCTAAAAGTACGTATTATCAATCGTTTCACAAGAAGCCGAATAGCTATCATGTCGCCAACGAACAACTGCTTGAACGAATTCGAGCAATCCATAAAGAAAGTAAGGGTCGTTATGGGGCCCCTAAAATCTTTGAAATACTAAAAAAAGAAGGCTATACAGGCAGTATCAATCGAGTTCAACGTTTGATGAAACAAGCAGGCATCCAATCATGTATTGTAAAAAAATTCCGCCCAACACCAACACAAAAGCCCGTAGAAGAACGAGAAAATGTATTAAATCAAGATTTCACTACAACAACAATCAACGAAAAATGGGTAGCTGATATTACATATGTCCATACGCTTCGTGATGGTTGGTGTTATCTAGCGTCCGTTCTTGATTTACATACAAAAAAAGTGCTCGGATATAAATTCTCTCGTACCATGACAACAGAAATTGTGCTGGAAGCACTTCAGAATGCGATTCAAGATCAAAAGCCCGATCCTGGTCTTATCGTGCATACAGATTTAGGCACACAATATACAAGTGAAGCCTTTCAAAAACTACTAAAAAAACATGAAATAGTTCCGTCATTTAGTCGAAAAGGATGTCCATATGATAACGCTTGTATTGAATCTTTTCATGCCATATTGAAAAAAGAAGAAGTGTATCTAACCAAATACGAAAGCTTTGAGACAGCGAGAATTGCGTTATTTCAATTCATCGAAGGTTGGTATAATCGCAAACGAATTCATGGAAGCATTGGTTATTTGACACCGGATGAATACGAAAAAATATGCCGAATAGCAGTGTAAAACATGGGGTACAGAACACTTCCCCCTTCACATTTTTTGGCACAACAGCCATGGGTTTATTTCTCCACGTCCCAAGTAGATTGTCAAAGGATCTCTTCACTTTGACAATCTACTTGGGACGTGGAACAATCCATGAATGGTTGTTGTGCAAAAAAACTTAATCTTTTTGTGTCCAAAAACTTGACGTAGATCCACAGAGGGCGAAGGAGATTTAACGAAAGAAATTCAAATTCAAACTAAAGATGAAATTGGTGAAATGGCTTTGTCCTTTAATAAAATGTTAGGTTCTTTACGAGCCATGCTTAGTCAAGTAAGTGAGGCTTCTGAACAAGTCGCTGCTTCCTCAGAAGAATTATTATCTAGCTCTGAACAAACCGCTTCTGTAACCGATCAAGTGGTACTCTCAATCCAAGAGGTAGCAAAAACAATAGAAATTCAAGGTAAGAATACAACTGAGAGTGCTGAAGCTATACATGATATTACAAGAGGAATGCATTATATTGCAGATTCTATTAGTTCGGTTGCCGAGAACGCAAATGTCATGATGGCTCAAGCCAACTTAGGTAATACCCACATTCAAAAAGTAGTTGGCCAAGTAAAAAATATTCATGATGCATCATCCGATACACTAGAGGTAATGAAAAACTTAGAACAAAATTCAAATTATATTGGAAAAATTATTGATGTCATTACCGAAATTGCATCACAAATCAATTTGTTGGCATTAAATGCTGCAATTGAAGCAGCTCGTGCAGGAGAACACGGGAAAGGTTTTGCAGTTGTAGCTGACGAAGTACGTAAATTAGCTGAACAATCAAAATCATCAGCTGATCAAATTGTTGAAATTATCCATATCATCCAAAAAGACATTGATACAGCTGTTGATATGACAAGCAATGTTAATTCAGTTGCAAAAAATGGATTAGAAATAACCGAAGAATCCGGAAAATCATTTGAACAAATAGTAAAATCTATTGAGAATGTTACAGCTCAAACCCAAGAATTAAATTCTATAACAGAAGAAATTACAACAAATATTGAACAAATTAATTCTTCCATTGAAGAAATCGCAAAAATGGCCGAAACAAATGCGAAACATTCAACAGAAATTTCCTCTGCCTCAGAAGAACAACTGGCTACAATGGAAGAAGTTACTACATCCGCTACAACATTGGCAACAATGGCTGAGCAACTTCAACTGTTAGTGAAGCGATTTAAAATATAATACACGTAATAAACCGACATATTCCGTATTGGAAATGTCGGTTTTTTTGAATAATCTATTTAAGCATTTCTTTTTAGCGAGATTTCTTTTATCGTTGATTTTCTTATTCTCGGTAATGTCCGAATTTCCGATGGACTTTTCCCTGTATATGCTTTAAATTGTCGGCTAAAGAAATGAATATTATTATACCCAAGAGCATCAGCTACTTCTGTTACTGTCATGCCTGTATAATGCAACAAATGCTCCGCTCTTTTTATTCGAGTTTCAACAACATAGGATTGAATTGTTTGCCCCATGATTTCTTTAAATTTTTTTGAAAAATAACGTGGCGAAAAATTAGCGCGAGCAGCTAAACTTTCTACTGTATGATTTTTTCCGGGATGTTGTTGAACATAATTTGCCACTTCCCTGATTGTAAAGAACAACTGACTTTGCATTTCCGTGCTTTCTTCTATTTGTATTGTTTCTGACTGTTGATCTTCCCTTAACAGTTGAATCATTAATTGTTTTAATATCAACTTTCCTTCGATATCTGCAGCAAAAGTTTTCACTAAAAATAATCTTACATATTGAGAAAGAAGCGACTCAAAATGAATCCGATCTTGTAAAATTCGATAAGATTTTGGTATCATATTCGGCTCGATTTCAAGGTCGAAATGAATGTACGTAATTACAAGCGGATGCATTGGATCTTGGGTTGCCGTCGTCCAATCACCTGGTTTAAATAGAAAACAACTACCTCTTTGTAATTTAAAGTCTTTTCCGTTTAATATTAAAGTTCCTTTTCCACTCCAAACGTAAAGTAAATCATAATTTGGAATAGGTGCTTTTCGCTTCCACTGCCAATTTGGTTCACAATTAATTGTTGCTAATGATGGTTTGATAACAAATTGATCAGGATTTACATTTAACATAATAATACCCCTTCCTTTCTACGCTGTTTGTCATCAGCGTGCAAGAGTATCTCTGAATCCCTACACGACTTTGGCAAACCCAATCGGATTATTTTCTAATTGCATTTGTCAGACGATTTAATGATGGAAAAATTTTAAACAAAATGAATGAAAAATCCGTATATATTAAAGTTTAATATTATTTCAAAAAGCGTTTACAAATCAACTAAATTTACATTATATTTTTCAAGCCAAATATTCATTTGAACCAAATGGGCAATAAGTTGAGGGCCCGTCATTAGTTGGCCGAACCAGGGAATTTTAAATGATTTGTTGGAATCTAGCAGTTCTTCTAATTTTTCTTTCGAAATGAGTTGCAATATTGGTGAGTTTTTCTTCTGAATAATCTGTCGCAACATGTCAGTTACTAGCTTTGTATATTTAGGATGATGTGTCTTAGGATAGGGGCTCTTTTTTCGGTATAAAATATCCATTGGAAGAATGCCTTCTAGAGCTTTTCGCAATAATCCTTTTTCTCTTCCGCCTAGCATTTTCATTGACCATGGTATGTTCCATGCATATTCAACAATTCGATGGTCTGCAAATGGTACCCGCACTTCTAGACTAGCAGCCATACTCATTCGATCTTTTCGATCTAGCAATGTCGACATAAACCACACCATATTCAAATAAAACATTTCTCTGCGTCGGGCTTTATTCGGTTCTTCCCCTTCTAATTTCGGCACTTCTTGGATCGTTTCTTCATATCGTAATTTTATATAATCTTTCAATTTCAATGTATTTTGCCAGTATGGTAATAGTAGATTTTGTCTCTCTGATTCGGATTGCATCCAAGGAAAACCATCGTTTTTCAATAATTCTGTTTTATAGAACCAAGGATAGCCTCCAAAAATTTCATCAGCACATTCACCAGATAGTGCCACAGTAAAATGTTTTTTTATTTCTTCGGAAAATAAAAGTAAAGAAGAATCAATATCTGCCATACCAGGTAAATCTTTAGCAATCACAGCTTCCTTTAATTTTTCAGCAAGTTGTTCGTGGGAAATAATGGTCGTATGATGAGCAACACCTAGATGTTGAACTACTTTTTCAATCCATGGACGGTCTTCATCCGGTTGAAACAAACTCTTTTGAAAATAAGTACTGTTTTCTTCATAATCAATAGAATAGGTATGAAGAGGTCCTCTTTCTAGGTTATTGAAAAAATTTGAAGCAATGGAGGTAATAACACTTGAATCTAAACCACCCGACAAAAAGGTGCAAACCGGAACATCTGCAACTAATTGTCGTTCAACTGCATCTTTTATGAGTAAACGAACATTTTCGATAGTTTCTTCTAATGAATGAACATGTTTAGTACTTCTAACATTCCAATAACGTTGTATATTCAAGCCATGTTGATCAAAAATAAGATAATGGGCTGGCCTTAATTCATTAATCCCTCGAAATATTCCGTGCCCTGGCGTTCGGGAAGGACCTAAACCAAATAATTCTTGTAATCCTTCTCGATCAACTTCGGATTTTACTTTTGGATGGGCTAAAATTGCCTTCAATTCTGAACCAAATATTAAGCTTTTTCCGCTAAATTTATAAAACAAAGGCTTTACACCGAGCCGATCCCTCGCCATGTAAATTTTTTCACATTCCTCATCCCAAATAGCAAAAGCATATATACCGTTTAAATGTTTAACACATTCTTCTTTCCACTCGATATAAGCTGTTAACAATACTTCCGTATCAGAATGGGATTGAAATGAATAACCCCGATTGACCAATTCATTACGCAGTTCTTCAGTATTATATAGCTCACCATTGTAAACTATCGTATACTTATTAGAACCTTTTGTTTTCGACATTGGCTGAGAACCGCCAACAGGATCTACTACGATCAGTCTTGTATGACCAAGAGCAACATGCGTGTCACAAAAAATGTTAGAGGCATCTGGTCCTCTTTTGTTTAACGTTTGTGTCATCTTTTTTATAGTGACTTCTTGATGTTTCAAATTGTTTTCCCAATCAATCCAGCCCGTAATTCCACACATCATCCATCACTCTTTCGTAGTATAATTTTTTCTTGTTATTCATTTTATGATTTTTTGTTTATAAAGAACAATTTCATTTTTAAATGAAACCTATCTAATATCCATATGAATAATTGGTAAATACTACAAAAATCAGCATTTAAATTCTAAATTATATCAAACCTAAACACAAAATTTTCAAATAAATCTATATTTTTATATCATTTAAATCCTTTTTAATTCTCAAATCGCTAACAAACATTCTCGATTTGATATATAACATCGTACATAAGGGATGATCCAACATGGATACATCGCAATTCAGGTAAATGGCCATTGAATCGGATAGGGGCAAAAAATGGATGACTGGAAAAGAACATTTTATTGACATATAATAGTTTAGTGATATAGTTACCTAGGGTAACTATTTTATCGGAGGTGAAATCCTTTGGAAGGATTTTTTCAACATTATTTACGATTGTATCGGCCACTGATCAATGCTTTGAATGAACTTTTAAGCGAATACAATCTTTCCTATTCTTTATGGCAAGTTATCTATTACATAAAGCATAACGGTCCGTCAACTCTGGTGGAAATCGCCAAACGATACAGTGTAGAGAAGCCGTCCATCACTCGCAGGGTGAACGCTTTGGAGGAACTTCGATTAATTGAAAAAAGGGAAAGCCGAGATCGGAGAGAAAAGGTGATCCAGTTAACGCCGTTGGGTGAAGAAATTTATGCATCCTGCCGTAAAAAAATATCGAGCTTCGAAAGAAAGATGATGGAACACCTTACAGAGGATGAACTGCAAAACTTTTTCCATACACTTTCAAAAATTCAACAGCAATTTTACAGTAAAGAAGGAAAACAACAATGAATGAATCAAAATTATGGACAAAAGATTTTATTATCACATCAACCATTAATTTTTTGTTAACATCTGTCTTTTATCTACTAGTTGTCATTGTAGCCGTTTATGCAAAAACGGAATTTCACGCAACCACGAGTCAAGCGGGTCTTGCAACAGGCATTTTCATCATCGCCACATTAATTGGAAGACTGTTTATAGGCCGCGGCATCAATTCAATTGGCTACAAAAGGACATTGCTGATTGGCACTTGCCTATTTGCATTATCAAGCTTCCTATATTTTATTCAATTAAATATTTGGTTCTTTTTAATTGTGCGATTTTTGCACGGTTTGACCCTCGGTATTGCGGGAACGGCAACCGGAACCATTGTCGCCCAAGTCATTCCCAACAGCCGCAAGGGCGAAGGGATTGGGTATTACAGTATGAGTTCCACTTTGGCGACAGCCATCGGTCCCTTCATAGGGTTACTTTTAAGCCAGCATGTAAGCTTTTTGATCGTATTTGGATTGTGTACTTTATTAGGAATCATCGCATTCATCACTTCATTCTTTATTCAAGTATCAGAGCCTAAAGCGGTGAAAAAGGCGGAGAAAGACGTTAAAGGGTTCAAACTTTCGAATTTTATTGAATCGAAAGCCATACCGATTTCTTTCATCATGCTCATTGCCGCTTTATGCTATTCCGGAGTTTTATCCTTCATAAATTTTTATGCACAGGAAATCGGCTTGATGGAAGCCTCCAGTTTCTTCTTCTTTGTTTATTCCATCGCTATTTTGTGTTCACGTCCTTTCTCCGGGCGTCTGTTAGATGTGAAAGGCGCAAATTACGTAATGTATCCTGCGTTTATTCTTTTTTCGATTGGACTGATTGTTTTAAGCGCGGCACATAACAGTTTTGTACTGCTGTTTTCAGGGGTTTTGATCGGTCTGGGTTATGGCAACATGCAATCCTGCATTCAAGCCGTTGCAGTGAAAGTGACGCCCATCCATCGAATGGGACTTGCCACATCCACATTCTTCATTTTCCTTGATGCAGGTCTGGGCTTTGGCCCATATCTGTTGGGATTTATTGAGCCGTATACGACTTACAGCCAATTGTATTTCAGTTTAAGTTTTGTCGTTTTGGCAACCGTGCTCCTTTACTTTTTCCTTCATGGCCGTAAAGTGAAGAATTTTCAATAACAAATGGAAACCGGAATTTGCATTTGAATGTCGATATAAATAGTAAAACCGAACGTTGCAGACTCTCAGAATCAGAGATTCAGGCAATTGTTCGGTTTTTTATCCAAAGTGTATACAACCTTTTATTCATCCAAAAAATCATAAGGGGTGATACCATCCATCCCTATCATCGGATGGATTTTAGGTGCTGTTTCCGCATTAAGGACTGGAGGAAGGGAAGTAGTATCGCCTGTCGTCTGCTGTTCATTGCAATCGTCCGGTGAAAGATGCACGATTTGTTCATCAAGCTTCTCCCCTTCCATCTTCATTTCCTGATTTCGATCATCATTCATCTTCGCGGGATTCAATCGGGTCCTCAAAGTCGTAAAACGCTTCAAATCGTCCGTGCGTTGAATTCCCTTCATGAATTCTTCTGGCTCTCCGCATAATATTAAATAATTTTTCGCACGAGTAATTCCTGTATAAATCAAATTTCTACGAAGCATTTTCGAATAGCTTCGAACAATAGGCATAATCACGGTTTGGAATTCACTGCCTTGTGCTTTATGAATGGAGCAACAATAAGCCAGAGTAATTTGATTTAAATCTGATCGTTCATACGTCACTTCATTGCCATCATAAGAAACGACAACGATATCTTGTTTTTCAACCGTTTCTTTCGCTTTTAAGATTGCTACAATTTCTCCAATATCACCGTTAAAAACATTACTTTCCGGCTGGTTGACTAGCTGTAAAACTTTATCACCAATGCGGAAAATCGTATCGCCATACTTTACTTCTTTTCTCGTTCCATCCTCGTTTGGATTCACAAGCTCTTGAATTTCTTTATTTAAATAATCAATACCAGCTGGCCCCTTGTACATAGGTGCCAACACTTGTATATCACGTATAGATTGACCTTTTGCCAATGCACTTTTTACAACTTGTGTGACGACGCTGGCAATTTGATCTTTTGAAGCTTTAATAAAAGAACGATCGGTCGTTTTTTCAGTAAAGTTCGTTGGAATTTGCCCTTTTTTAATTTGATGGGCCAGTTCAATAATCGTAGAACCATCTGCTTGGCGATATACTTCTGTTAGTTCTATGGTTGGCACGACTTTAGAAGCTAATAAGTCCTTTAATACTTGTCCAGGTCCAACCGGCGGCAATTGATCTTGATCTCCTACAAGAACCACTTGAGCATTGAGAGGAATACTTTTTAACAATTGGTGACTTAACCACGTATCTACCATGGACATTTCATCGATTATTACAAGACGGCCTTCGATTTCACGATCTGATTCTTCCTCTTTTTCTTGACCATTAAAACCTAATAATCGGTGAATTGTCATCGCTGGTAAACCCGTAGATTCCGAAAGTCTTTTTGCAGCTCTACCAGTTGGTGCTGCGAGAATAATTGGAAACGGCTCTTCCCTCTTCGCATATTCTTTAGGATCTAAGGAAATTCCATGAAGTTCTGCATACACTTCAACTAATCCTCGAATAACGGTCGTTTTCCCTGTTCCTGGCCCACCTGTTAAGATCATAACGGACGAGTTTAGAGCTTGTTCAATGGCTCTTGCTTGCGTTTCTGCATAAGTCACTTCCAAACGTTCTTCGACTTCTCCGATTGCTTTTCGTATCTCGTCTTTTGAAAAAATTTGACTTTGTTCATTTTGCTTTAAAAGTTGCAAAATTTTAGTTGCGATGCCAACTTCACTAAAATATAAAGATGGCAAGTAAATTCTCGTCTCTTCGCCGCAAATTTTCCCTTCCTCTTCCAATTCAATAACCGCTTTTGAAATAGACTCAAAAGGAATTTCTACAGGTTGGCTCTGTTCCAGCATACCTTTAACCTCAGGCAATACATGTTCCGCTTCTAAATATACATGCCCTTCAGATAAAGCAGCTTGATTCAACACATGCAAGACTGCTGCTTTAATGCGGTCGGGATGGTTTCCTGTTATGCCGAGTTTACTGCCCAATTCATCGGCTTTTGTAAATCCAACCCCTTCTACTTCTTCAATTAAACGATAAGGATTTTCGGTTAACAAATGAATTGTTTCTTCTCGATATGTTTGATATATTTTCATTCCTAATTGCGGTCCGAATCCCCATTCGTTCAATTGAATCATAATTTTATCCAAACCTAAATTTTGTTCTAAAGTGCTGCGAATGGTCATTTTTTTCTCTTCAGATAGTCTTGGAACTTCATCGAGAATTTGTGGATTTTCCATCATTTTTTTCAGCGCATCAGTCCCTAGCGTTTTGACAATCAACTCAGCAGTTTTTGGACCAATACCCGGAAATAAGTCACTCGATAAGTAGTGAATGACACCTTGTTCAGTTGCAGGAACTTCCCTTTCAAACGTTTCTACTTGGAATTGAATTCCGTATTTCGGATGATGCTTCAAACTTCCAATAAAACGATAGTCATGTTCTTCATCAAGGGTTGGAAAATATCCTACAACTGTGATTTCTTTTTCTGTATATTGCAAATTCGTTTCCTTAATTTTCACTTTTACAATAGAATACATGTTGGATGCGTTATGAAAAATGGAAACAATTGGACGGCCTAAAACAAAGGTTTTTGTAGTTTTGAGTATGGTGAAGTTTTCCTCCATTTTCATACGCTCCTCTCCGAAAAAATCTCTTTAATATGATACCATTATTATGGAGTGTAACAAAATAGGAACTTCCACTTCTCGATTAAATAATAGACCAATGATATGATATAAAAAATACTGTTGAAGGGATTCGAGTGCACTATGGAATTTAGACCTTGTATTGATTTGCATGATGGAAAAGTCAAACAAATTGTTGGCAGTACTTTAGGACAAGAAACTGTCGTAGAAAATTTTATTTCTGAAAAAGATGCTTCCTATTATGCCGAACTATTTAAAAAGGATGGTTTAACAGGTGGGCATGTTATCATGTTAGGCCCTGGAAATGAAGAACAAGCCCAATTTGCTTTAACTGCATATCCGAGAGGACTTCAAATCGGTGGAGGAATCACTGCGGACAATGCAAAAAAATGGATTGATACGGGTGCCAGCCATGTCATTGTTACATCATACATATTTCACGATGGACAATTAGATATGGAAAGATTAGAACGTCTTGTCCAAGAGATTGGAAAAGAACACATTGTCCTTGATTTAAGTTGCAGAAAACGAGATGACAAATGGTTTGTCGTTACGGATAAATGGACGAAATTCAGTGATTTTGAAGTCAATCAAGAAAATATTTCCTTTCTTGAACAATATTGCGATGAGTTTTTAATTCATGCCGTGGATGTGGAAGGGAAAAAAAGCGGAATGCAGGAAGAATTAGTTCAGGATTTAGCGAAATGGACAAAGATTCCAACAACTTATGCAGGTGGAGTTCGATCATTACAAGATCTTGAAAGGTTTAAAAAATTATCAGGAGGAAAATTGCACGTAACAATCGGCAGTGCATTAGATATTTTTGGAGGCGATTTGCCATATCGAGATGTGGTGAATTATTGTAAGTCATAATTTTGAAGTGCTATAGTGAATTTTCCAATAGAAATTCAATCACAACGACTTGACATCTATTATCGTGATAAGATAAATTTCGTTTCTGAAACAAATAATAATATGAAGCTTAAATAGAGGTTAACATCAATGTTGGGTATCTACCGGCTAGTATACAAAAATTTCCAATTCAAAAGGCTATCTAGAAACTTAACTTCTAGATAGCCTTTCAACATTCTAATTTTTATTCTTTAAGCGCTCCATTACCATGTCATAAATATATTTTGCTTGTTCATGTTCTGGTTGAATTGTAAAGGCTTGTTCTAAGTGATATAACGCCTCTTTTGCATCCTCTGTCGAGAGGGCGTAGAGCACACCTAAATTATAATGAGCATCGGCATTTTGTTCATCATTATGTAAGACATACTCCAATTCCTTTTTTGCTAAATCAAACATCTCTAACTTACATAATAAAATGCCGTAACTTAAACGAATTTGCATATCATCCGGCGCAAGTTCAGCAGCTCGTTGCATATATGGAAGTGCCAGTTTTACTTTATTTTCCTTTTCTAATGCTTTCCCTAACATGTAATAAGCATCGGCACCTTCAATTCCATATTCAATCGACTTTTGATAAAGTTTTGCCGCCTCTACAAATCGCTCCGAATTATAATATAAGTTTGCTAATCCATAATAGGCCGTTGCAGCTTTTTCATCAAGAGTAATCGCTTTTTGAAAAAATCTCTCTGCACGCTCTATCTCGTTCATTGCGGCAAGGACATTCCCAAAATTAATATAGCCTACTGGATCATCCGGATTTTGTTCAATTGCTTCCGTGAAAGCTTTCACTGCATCTTCATAACGCTCTTCCTGCAATGCTTTGATGCCTTCTTCATTATAGTTCATGTTCTCACCTCTCATCAAAAATTGGCGACCAACTTAGCCGCCAATTATCCTACATAAGTTAATTTTTCACCATTTTTTAATACTTCATCAATTGTTCCTCCGCCTAAACATACTTCCCCATCATATAAAACAACAGCTTGTCCAGGCGTAATCGCTCGCTGCGGCACTTGGAACGTAATATGTGCCTTTTGATCATCTAAAAGCTCCACTTCTACTGGAGTATCTTCTTGTCGGTAGCGGAATTTAGCTGTACAAGTAAATTTCTTTGGTTTCGGTTGATTGGATGTGAAGCCCATATTTGTTGCGATTAATGATGTAGAATACAATGCTTCATTATGGAATCCTTGTCCCACATATAACACATTGCGTTTTAAATCTTTCCCCACAACAAACCAAGGTTCACCTTCACCGCCAATGCCAAGGCCGTGTCTTTGTCCAATTGTATAATACATTAGCCCATCATGTTTCCCCATAACTTTGCCATCAAGGGTTTCCATGTTACCAGGTTGCGCGGGCAAGTAGTTACTTAAAAATTCTTTAAAATTGCGCTCACCAATAAAACAGATGCCTGTTGAATCTTTTTTCTTCGCCGTTGCAAGACCAGCCTCTTCAGCAATTTGTCTTACTTTCGGCTTTTCAATATGCCCGATTGGGAACATGACCTTTTGCAGCTGTTGCTGATTCAATTGATTTAAAAAATATGTTTGGTCTTTATTCCGATCGACGCCGCGCAATAACACGACTTCCCCATCTCGCTCTTCCACTCGAGCATAATGTCCTGTTGCTAAATAATCAGCGCCCAGCTTTAATGCATGTTCAAGGAAAGCTTTAAATTTAATTTCTTTATTGCACATCACGTCTGGATTTGGCGTGCGACCAGCCTTATATTCCTCTAAAAAGTACGTAAATACCTTATCCCAATATTCTTTTTCAAAGTTAACAGCATAATACGGAATTCCAATTTGGTTACAAACTTTAATCACATCTTCATAATCTTCCGTTGCTGTACAAACACCGTTTTCGTCTGTATCGTCCCAGTTTTTCATAAAGATACCAATCACGTCGTATCCTTGTTGCTTCAACAAATAAGCAGCAACAGATGAGTCAACCCCACCGCTCATTCCAACGACTACACGAATTTGTGATGGGTCACGAGTTTCTACCATGTATTTCACCTTTTCTAATTCTATGAATTCGTCATTCTTTTCACGATTTTAGCTGTACGTTCAGCTGCAATTTCAACATCTTCCTTTGTTAATCCTAAACCAAAACTAAAACGAATGGAATTACGAAGCTCTGATGCACCTTTTCCAAACATTGCAACAAGCACATGAGACGGGTCAATGGAACCTGCTGTACACGCTGAACCGCTTGATGCATAAACACCGTCCATATCCAAATTCACGAGGAACGATTCAACGTCCATTCCTGGAAAACTAATGTTTAATATATGTTTAAGGAAATATTCATGATCGCCATTTACCTTGTAAGTAATTTGTTCCCGATTTAATACGTTTAAAAAGATCGTTCTAAATTGAAGATATGTTTCCTGTCTTTTTTCCATTTCCCGCTGTGAGATTTCAACAGCTTTTGCAAAACCTACAGCAGCATGTACATTTTCCGTCCCTGCTCTACGTTTTCTTTCCTGTGAACCACCATAAAAAGTAGCGACGAGAGGCGTTTTTTCTCGTTGATACAAAAAGCCTATTCCTTTTGGTCCGTTAATTTTATGGCTGGAGACACTTAAAAGATCAACATGTAATTCATTAATATCGATTTTTTCTAATCCATAAGCTTGAACAGCATCGGTATGAAAAATCGCCTGATGGTCTTTTAAAAGTTCGCCAATTTCTTTAATAGGTTGAATCGTACCGACTTCGTTATTTCCATACATAATCGTTACTAAAATCGTGTCAGCTCGCAATGCATTTTTTACAGATTCAACAGAAATGCGACCGTTTTCATTTACTGGTAAATATGTTACTTCAAAACCTGCTTTTTCTAGCTGTTCACATGCATGTAGAACAGCATGGTGTTCTACTGATGTTGTGATAATATGTTTACCTTTCGATTTTAAAGCTTGAGCTACTCCAAATATTGCTGTGTTATCAGCTTCTGTTCCACCACTTGTTAAAATGATTTCTGTATCTTTCGCGCCAATGGATTGAGCTAAAATACTTCTCGCTTCGTCCAATATCTTTCTTGCAGATCGTCCTGCTGCATGAATGCTGGAAGGATTTCCATACACACGAGCCATTACTTCCGTCATAGAATTAATGACTTCTGGATGAACTGGTGAAGTTGCTGCATGATCTAAGTAAAACGTTTGCATAATGTGCCGATAAACTCCTTTATTCTTAAGTGCAATTAAATATAGAACATATAACCGTCATACTCTGTCTCGTCAGTATAATTTGCTAAATCTTCAATCGTTGTCGTATCAAGTACCTGTTTTACTGCATCGCGAATGCGAATCCAAAGCTGTTGTTGTGGTGGCTCTTCTTCTTCAATTCCCTCCACTGGTTGGATTGGACCTTCTAATACACGAATTACATCTGCTGCTGAAATTTTACTTGGTGGAATTGCAAGTAAATAACCGCCGTATGCACCGCGCACACTTTTTACTAAACCAGCAATACGTAATGGAGATACTAATTGTTCTAAGTATGCCTCTGATAGATTTTTTTCTTCCGCAATTTTACGTAATGGGAGTGGACCATCCCCATAATGTTTTGCTAATTCGATCATAATTGTTAAACCATATCTACCTTTAGTTGAAATTTTCATCTTACTACACCTCAAATTTCTATTCCCATATTCTTCGTCTAGTATAACATAACACCTTTTATTCCACTTGGAAAAGGTCTATTATAATTTATAAATGAAAAGTTTTTTAAGTTCATCGGAGGAAGTACTATGCAAAATGAACCATTGGCATTTCGAATGCGCCCTAGAAATATAGATGAAGTAGTTGGGCAACAACATATTATTGGTAAAGATACCGCTTTATATAAAATGATTCAAAACGGACATGTTCCGTCAATGTTATTGTACGGTGAACCAGGAATTGGGAAAACCTCTATCGCCTATGCTATTGCAGGAAGCACAAATTTACCTTTCTTTCCTTTAAACGCAACGATTGCTGGAAAAAAAGATGTTGAACAAATTGTATCAGAAGCAAGGCTCACAGGAAAAGTCATACTGTTTTTAGATGAGATTCATAGATTTAATAAACTTCAACAAGATACATTATTACCCCATGTGGAAGATGGGTCAATTATTTTAATCGGTGCTACGACAGAAAATCCATTTCACGATGTCAATCCAGCAATCCGTTCCCGATGCGGGGAGATTTTTCAACTAAAACGTTTGACTCTTGAGGAACTTGTCCAACTGTTAAAAAACGCATTGCATGATGAAGAACGAGGATTAGGAAAATATTCAATTGATATTCATGATGAACAAATAAAAAAAATTGCGATTGCTTCCAATGGTGATGCTAGGAAAGCTTTAACTTTGTTAGAATCAGTCTTTCATGCTTCAGAAGAAATAGATGACATTGTGCGTGTGGAAGATTCTACTATCGAACACTTGGCGAAACGCATCGGCGTATATGGAGATAAAGGTGGCACGCATTTTTATAATTTATTGTCCGCTTTGCAAAAATCTGTGAGAGGAAGCGATGTCAACGCAAGTTTATATTATTTAGCCCATTTGCTTGAAAATGGAGATTTAATTGCAGTTTGTAGAAGACTTTTGGTGATGGCATATGAGGATATTGGCCTTGCGAATCCCAATGTAGGCGCCCATGTATATGCAGCAACAGAAGCAGCAAAAGTACTCGGCTTACCTGAAGCGAGAATTCCCCTTGCCAATGCAGTCATTGAAATGTGTTTATCTGAAAAATCCAATTCCGCATATCAGGCATTAGACGCTGCAATTAAAGCCATTCATGAAGGAAAAACTGGGGATATTCCTATGCATTTGAGGGATGCTCATTATGCGGGAGCAAAAACATTAGGTCACGTTGGTTACCAGTACCCTCACGACTATCCAATAGGCACTTTTGGTGGTTGGGTAAATCAACAATATTTACCAGACAATCTTCAAGATATGGAATTTTATCGCCCTGTCATTGCAGGAGAAGAAAAAAGGATGGCAACGATCTATGAAAAGTTAAAATCCTTAAAAAATCATAACAATCAGTAAATCCTTAATCGAGATAAACCGAATTTGTTTTCAGATTTTATCGATCGAGTAGGAGGGAGCGATTAACTCCCGTCCTCTCACACCACCGTACGTACGGTTCCGTATACGGCGGTTCAATTAAGATGATTGACGCAAGTCTTTATAACTTCCGTGAATAGCTGTTCTCTTTATGCCAGTGGTCACTCCACCCTCCAAGAGGTCTCCCACGGGATTCACCGCTTCCTTCCTCAAGTGAGGTACTACGTTTTCTGTGTTCATCATGACTCACTGAATGCCAAGGGCTATTCTCTCTTAATTGTTCGGTCCTTCTTAGTAGTTCTAAACCAACTAATACTATGACCTCTGCTGACTTCTGACGGTTCAGCTACTTATCACTAAGTAGGTTATGAAGCGTACTTCACATATCCGCCAGACCTCCCCGGGTAAGAATGTAATCTTTCCTTCCATCTATCTGCTTCATTTACTCTGTACCACCTTTGGCAGAAAGGACTTTGTTTTGTTTAGCAAACTCATCCAATGATACCTAGCCTTATATGAAGTTCGTGTTCCTCAGACCGGAAGTTTGCCGCTCGCTTCCTTCAGATTCCGCGTCACCACGGACACCCTTGCGTTAAGCTAACTGTTACTTCTGCCTTCACAGTTCGGGACTTACACCCTATAGATTACACCCATGCCAGGCGCACTAAAAAGAGCGAATGAATAAAATTTTTCATTCGCTCTTTTTCTTATTTCCTGGTTTTAAACGTAAAGTTGTTCGATTTTTACCGTTTCCCTAACTTTCCAAAAAAAAGCATCAAGTGGTAGCCATGTTTATTAATTTAGGATATTCTTTCCATATTGATTGCAAAATTCATTGAAAAAACGAATGCAGTCTTTTAAACCATTATTTTTATCAAGGTAATAGCGTTCAAATTCATCTTCTTCATGAAATAATTGATTATATGTTTCGCTCAACTCTTGTAAAAATTCTAAATTGCGTCCTTGAACATCCGGTAAACAATTTGCTGCATCATGAAAAGATTTTTTTATTTGCTCTTTTTGTTCCTCAGTCATTTCCTTTACAAGGTTCATATATGCAATTGTTTTGAAGTATATAATTTTGCTTACTATATCAATAAATAAAGACCAATACATATCGCTTTCCGGCAATCTTCCATCTTTTCTTTGCACATATTTTTTGAAGTAAGTAACCGATTCATCCAATAACTGTTTTAACTCTTCAAAAGCCAAATCCCATTTTTGCGAAGTATCAATATAATCGAAGAGAATCCCATCCAATTCTTCTTGAAGCTGGACTAAATTCAATATGTCATTTCTTATTTGAATTTTTGGCATAAAATACCCCCTTGTATGCTCGTATTAAGTTTTACTATATCAATAAAATCCTTATTATTTTGAATGAAATAATAAAACGTGAAAAAAATGTATTAAATCTGTTTTTTTAGCTTCATTAATAGCAATTTCCGAATATGGGGGTATTTATAAAAAAGTACGATTCGATAGAATTTAAAAGCTACCATTTTCTATTGTCTCTTCATTATGATTACACACACTCATTATTTTATTAGAAAAATTATTTCATTATTCATTCTAATTAGATAATTATTGTTTTACACGCTTAATTGGTATGTCTTTTAATACAGAGTTGATTACCCAGCTTGCACAAATAAGCCCACAAACGGATGGACAAAAAGCGTTTGATGATGGGGGCATTTTAGCTTTTCGGATGGACGCATCGGGATTCCCTACTTCTTCAACAACATCCGGTCTTACGACAATTGGTGATTCATCTGAAAAGACTACCGTTATGCCTTTTTTTATACCTTCTTTTCTTAATTTCGTACGAATAACTTTTGCCATTGGATCTGTATGAGTTTTTGAAATATCTGCAATGCGGAATCTTGTTGGATCCATTTTATTTGCAGCACCCATACTGGAAATAATCTGGATATTTCGCTTTAAACATTCTTTCATTAAATGAATTTTATACATGATTGTATCTGAGGCATCAATGACATAATCAATATCATATTCAAATAGTTTTTCATACGTTTCTTCGTTATAAAACATGTGTAAATGAATAACTTCACATTCTGGATTAATATCTGCAATTCGTTCTTTCATAACTTCTGCTTTTGGTCTTCCAATCGTTGATAAATACGCAACCAATTGGCGATTAACATTTGTGATATCTACCACATCTTTGTCTACTAAAATAATTCGCCCTACACCACTTCGTGCACATGCTTCCGCAGCAAAAGAGCCAACTCCTCCAATCCCTAAAATTGCAACGGTTGTATTTTTTAATTTATCTAATCCTTCTTTTCCTATCGCAAGTTCGTTTCTAGAAAATTGATGTAACATACCTTTCTGCCTTTCATTCGAATTTTTCACATCGGAATTATATCATAAGTGTTGGTTAGAAGTGTATACGTTTATATTTCCAAAGTATTAATAACAAACAAAAGAGGTTGGGACAAAACCCACCTCTAACTAAAAATAGCCGCTGGCATTTTACACAAGTAAAATGTCGGCGGCTTAATTTTATTGCATCATAAAAGGACACTTTCTGCTAAAATTTAAGTATCTGACCCCAAAAATTTTAGCCAAAGGAAGTGTCCTTATGTTTAAATATTATAACATGAATCAACTAGTTTTGCCTTTAGATTTAGAAGTAAAATTACAAGAAAATGATATTGCCTTCCACATTCATCATTTAGTAGAAAGTATTCCACATGAAGCCTTTGAGCCATTTCTTCGAAATACAGGTTGTCCTGCTTATCATCCACGCATGATGTTAAAAATTATTTTGTGTGCTTATTCTCAATCTGTCTTTTCAGGTCGTAAAATTGAAGCACTATTAAAAGACAGTATTCGCATGATGTGGTTAGCCCAAGGATATGAACCCAGCTATCGTACAATTAACCGTTTCCGTGTTCAACCTGAAGTAAAAGAGTTAATCCGTCAGTGTTTTGTCCAATTCCGTTGCCAACTCGTACAAGAAAAATTGATTGATCAGGAAGCCATTTTTATTGATGGTACAAAGATTGAAGCGAATGCGAATAAGTTTACATTTGTATGGAAAAAATCGATTGAAAAATACCATCACAGTTTAATTGAAAAGTCGAATCAGCTATACAGCGAACTGTTAGAAAAAGAAATCATACCTGAAATTGAACGTGAAAGCGAGGATGAACTATTAATAGAAGAACTCGCTCAAATGGTTCAAAAAGTAGATGATGTGATTACAGAATATGACCAAAAAATTGAAGCATCGTCAGATGCCTCAGAACGAAAAGCATTAAGAAGCAAGCGAAAATATCCGAAGAAAGCATATAAACAGTTAATTGACTTTATCATACGTAAACAGAAGTACCAAAAAGACTTTGAAATCTTTGGTGAACGGAATAGTTATTCCAAAACAGATTCTGATGCGACGTTCATGCGAATGAAAGATGATTATATGAAAAATGGCCAACTGAAGGCGGGATATAATGTACAAATCGCAACAGAAGGTCAATACGCACTAGCCTATGGAATTTATTCTAATCCCACAGACTCGCGTACTCTAATTCCTTTTTTGGATGAGATTGAGAAACATTTTTTTAATTTACCGAAGCATATTGTCGCAGATGCAGGTTATGGTAGTGAACAAAACTATGATGAGATACTTTCGAAACGAAGACGAGAAGCACTGATTACGTATAACATGTACTTGAAAGAGCAAAAGAAAAAGTATAAACAAAACAAATTTAATCCAGACAATTGGCAGTATGACAAGGAAAGTGATACATACACTTGCCCGAATCAGCAACGCCTCGTATTCAAATATGTATCAGTACGTACAGATAAAACAGGTTTCAAACGAGAGTTTAAAATCTATGAGTGTGAAGATTGTTCGGGATGCCCCCTTCGTTCATCTTGCACGAAAGCAAAAGAAGGCAACAATCGAAAACTCATGGTGAATGAGAAGTGGAAAAAACAAAAAGAATATGTAAGAGCGAAGCTTTCAGAAGAGAAAACGAGTTCAATTTATCGTCAACGCAAAATTGACGTAGAACCAGTTTTTGGATTCTTGAAGGCTAATTTGCGTTTCACTCGATTTTCTGTACGTGGAAAATCGAAGGTTGAAAACGAAATAGGTATCGCATTAATGGCCGTGAATTTACGAAAATACACAGCACAGGTATGAGTTAACAAAAGATAGTAGTAAAAAAAGCAAAAAAGGCGAATTTGAGTGAGCTCAAATTCGCCTTTTTCTCGTTTTGAAGCTAGTTATGTCCCAGCCTCTTGAAGCGTGACGAATCCCGAAGATGCCGTAGTGCGTCATTAACACCGTTTTGAACCCGCTATCTCGCAGGTGGGTGCCCTCACTGACTTTTTAAACGTCCCCTATACTTTTGGCGTTCTGATGGGGCATGTTTGCCAAGTCAAAATATTGAGCTCCCTTTTTATTGTTGTTCGGTCAAAACTGTTAATATGGCATTCACAAACACTTCAGGATTCGTGTTGGTATTATCATAACATTAGTTGAAGTAAATTTCAATGAATATAGATTAAATTGTGTTAATTTTTTGTTTATTTTAATTAGAATTTGATTTTTTGCGTGCAAAAAACAAAAGAAAAATCAAATCCATTTATATTTTTAATATGAAAGGGCCTAGAAAGTCGAAATCTTTCCAGAACCCCTCACTCTTCATAATCATGGTTTTTTATAAATCTTTGTTCCTGAGATAGTCAAAACAAGTTTCACTATTCTCATCATAATTTATCTGTAACTTAGCGTGGAAGACAGTAACAAAGTAGCCGTCTAAAAATGACTTTTCAGACGGCCCCTTTTCTATGCTTATTTATTAAATACATTCACTTTTAAATGTAATTCTTCTAGTTGTTTTGGTGAAACTTCGCTTGGCGCATCAGTCAGCAAGCAACTTGCAGTAGCAGTTTTAGGGAATGCAATCGTATCTCTCAAGTTGTTGCGACCTGCTAAAATCATCACTAAACGGTCTAATCCCATCGCAATTCCACCATGAGGCGGCACACCGTATTCGAACGCTTCAAGTAAGAAACCGAATTGTTCTTTTGCTTGTTCCTCTGTAAATCCAAGAAGTTTGAACATTTTTTCTTGTAAATCTCTCTCATAAATACGTAATGAACCGCCGCCTAATTCATAACCGTTTAACACGATATCATAAGCTTGTGCTCGAACTTGATCTGGATTTGTATCCATTAATTCAATATCCTCATCAAATGGACGAGTGAACGGATGGTGAGCAGCAGTATAGCGTTTTTCATCTTCGTCCCACTCAAGTAATGGCCAATCTGTTACCCAAAGGAAAGCAAATTGTGATTCATCGATTATGCCTAACTCTTTTCCTAGTTTATTGCGCAATGCACCAAGAGAAGCGGCAACAATAGAAGCATCATCTGCTCCGAACAATAATAAGTCTCCAGGTTCAGCACCAGTCGCATTTTTGATATCTTCTACAATTTGACCTTCAAAGAATTTCGCGATAGGACCAGTGAAACCTTCTTCCGTCACTTTAATCCAAGCTAATCCTTTAGCACCGTAGATCGCCACAAATTCTGTCAATGCATCAATATCTTTACGAGTAAACTTGTCGTTTGCCCCTTTAACATTGATTGCTTTTACAACGCCGCCTTTTTCAACCGCGCTCGTAAATACTTTGAAGTTGCTATCTTTTACAATGTCCGTAAGGTTGATTAATTCTAAGCCAAAGCGAACATCTGGTTTATCGGAACCAAAACGATCCATCGCTTCTTGGTAAGAGATGCGTGGGAATGGAGTTTGCACTTCAATTCCTTTTACTTCTTTCATGACAACAGCTAACATGCGTTCTGTCATATCGATAATTTCATCCATGGACATGAAAGATGTTTCAATATCCACTTGAGTAAATTCTGGTTGACGGTCAGCACGCAAATCTTCGTCACGGAAGCAGCGAGCGATTTGGAAATATTTTTCGAATCCTGCCACCATCAATAATTGTTTGAATAATTGTGGTGATTGTGGCAATGCATAGAATTCTCCTTCATGCACGCGAGATGGGACTAAATAGTCTCGTGCACCTTCTGGAGTAGATTTTGTTAAAATTGGCGTTTCCACTTCCAAGAAACCGTCATTTTGCAAGAAGTTACGGATTGTACGCGTTACATCGGAGCGTAATTTAAATGTGTTATACATAACAGGACGTCTTAAATCTAAGTAACGGTATTTTAAACGTACATCTTCATTGATGTCGACATAATCCTCAATGGCAAAAGGAGGTGTTTTAGATGTATTAATAATTTTAATATCCGTTGCGACAACTTCTATTTTACCAGTTTCGATGTTTGGATTTACTTGGCTTGGATCACGAAGTACAACTTTTCCTTCTACTTCGACTACAAATTCGCTTCGAATTTTATCTGCAATTTCGCGGGCTTGTGGCGCTTCATCACCAAATACAACTTGTACAATACCAGTGCGGTCACGAACATCTACGAAAATTAAACTTCCTAAATCTCTACGACGTTGTACCCAACCTTTTAAAACGACTTGTTGTCCATGATGTTCTTCTCTTAATTCTCCACAATGATGTGTTCTTTGAGCCATTTTCTATTCCTCCAATTTTTTAATCTAATCTATAGAAAGCTGTTGTTTCAGATAATTTACGATTTCATTAATTTCTACTTTTTCTTGGTTTCCTGTTTCCATTTGTTTCACAACTACAACTCCCTGTTCAAGCTCCGTTTCGCCGATAATCACGACAAATTTCGCTTGAAGACGGTCAGCAGATTTCATCTGAGCCTTCATTTTACGCATCAAATAATCCATATCTGCAGAAATGCCTTTTAAACGGAAAGAGCTAATTAATTCCACAGCTTTTAATTTAGCTTCATCACCAAGGGCAATGACATAAACATCAAGCGCGTCATCTAACTCTAATTCAACCCCTTCTGCTTCTAAAGCAAGGAGCAATCTTTCAATCGATAAGGCAAATCCAATACCTGGAACATCTGGGCCGCCAATTTCTTCTACTAGCCCATTATATCTTCCACCACCGCAAAGAGTTGTAATTGCTCCAAAGCCTTCTGCAGTGCTCATTATTTCAAAGGCTGTGTGAGTATAATAATCTAAACCTCGAACAAGATTTGGATCTACTTCATATTCAATTCCTAGAACTTCCAAATATTTCTTCACTTGTTCAAAATATTCTCTTGATGTCGGTGTTAAGTAATCCGTTAATTTAGGAGCTGTTTGCATGAGCGGGTGCTCGCGGTCTAATTTACAGTCTAAAATGCGTAGTGGATTTTTTTCCAAACGATTTTTACAATCATCACAAAACTCATGAATGTGCGGTTTGAAATGATTGATTAGTGCTGTTCTGTGGGTATCTCTCGTTTCTTTATCTCCTAAAGAATTAATCATTAATTTTAAATCTTTTAAACCTACTGTTTGGTAAATGTCCATTGCAAAAGCAATGACTTCTGCATCGATAGCAGGGTCAGCACTACCAATCGCTTCAACACCAAACTGAACGAATTGACGGTATCTTCCAGCTTGTTGACGCTCATAGCGGAACATTGGACCCATGTAGGATAGTTTAATTGGTTGATCAGGTGCTCCATACATCTTATGTTCGACATAGGCACGAACCGTTGAAGCAGTTCCTTCTGGACGCAACGTTAATGAACGGCCACCACGGTCTTCAAATGTGTACATTTCCTTCTGAACAATATCCGTTGTGTCCCCTACACTTCGTTGAAATAACTCCGTATGTTCAAAAATAGGTGTGCGAATTTCTTTATATCGATAAACGCGAGCTAATTCTCGTAAAATGGATTCAATTTTTTGCCATTTAGGTGTGTTTTCAGGCAAAATATCCTGTGTGCCTCTAGGTACTTTAAAAGCCATTTCCTATCTCCTTTCTATAAACAAATTTTGGAACAAAAAAATGCTCTCATCCCTTATAACAAGGGACGAAAGCATATCACTTCCGCGGTTCCACCCTAGTTGATGTGTATGAACACACCCACCTCATAACGGATAACGGCCGTTTCCGTTTTTCCCTACTTAAATTTCAGGAAAAAGCCTCCCAAGTGTTCTTCGCAAATACCTTCTGTAGGAAAGATTGCAGCCAAAGTCTTTCCCTCTCTGAACATACAGTAAATGCTACTCTCTTGTTCAAAGGCTATCGACACATTTTCACATTAATTTTAATCATAATTGTGCAACGAAAAGTTGTCAACTATTTTCAAAAAAGTATAGATTTATACATGGATAACATTTTACAATAAATAAAGAGATTTTCACATTATTTGTTATTTGAAAGTTGGATGTTTATGAAGCGCAATATACTTATTCTTTGTATAGTAATACTCATTTCTTGTACAACTACATATTTTTCAGGCTTCGTATTAGCCAACAATGAAGAATCTCGCATTGTTTTTGCGGAGAAATTGCATTTGAGAGAAGGACCTGGTTTGTCGTTCGATATTATCGATACCCTTGAAAAAAACAAAAGATTGAAGGTATTGGATCGTCAAGGTGATTGGTTATATGTAGAGGTTAATGAGAAAAAAGGATGGGTCGCATCCTGGCTAACTCAATCAGAACAAATAAATAACGTCGAAAAATATGCTATCGCCCAAGTTAATCATTTAAATATTCGTTTGGAGCCGTCACTTTCTGCTCCTGTACTAGGTCAGTTACATACTGGAGAGCAAGTGGTGGTATTAAATGAAAGGAATGAGTGGGTTCAAATCCAGCATCAACAATTGACGGGATGGGTTTCATCCGAATTTATCACGATGAATGAAGGTACTATCGATGAATTAAATAACACGGTGAGTGAAAAAACCGAATCGGCTGAAGTAAAAGAATCAAATCATTTTACAATCGTTGTCGATGCTGTAATCGTAAGACAAAAACCAAACTTAAAATCGAAAAAATTAGGCATTGCGAAAAAAGGAGAACAATTCGCAATTCTAGCTCGAGACCACCATTGGATTCAAATCGATTTTAATGGAAAGAAAGGTTGGATTTATAGCTTTTACGGTACATTCGACAATTCTTCGATAGAGGAAGAAAAAGAAGAACAAACCATTACAATTATCTACAATGGGACAAATATTCGAAAAGAACCCACAACTTCATCGGACGTAATCATGAACGTCCAAGCTGGAGAACAATTTAAAATCATTAAGAAGGAACATGATTGGTATAAAATTCAACTTTCTGAAGATGCAACAGGTTATGTAGCAAGTTGGGTAGTTTCGACAAACGAACAATCCGTAAAACAAGATAAGAAAGATAATCGAAAGAAAGGCACTCTTAATGGCGTAACCATTGTGCTTGACCCCGGTCATGGAGGAAATGACCAGGGAACTGCTGGTCTAAGGAACACAATTGAAAAAGAAATTACATTAAAAACGGCGGAACTGTTAAAATCTAAATTGCAGCAAGCAGGAGCAGAAGTCTACTTAACAAGGGAATCTGATGTGTATGTGGGTCTACATAAGCGTGTATCACTCGCCCACCAACTTGCTGCGGATGCATTTATAAGCATCCACTATGACGCAACTGAAGATCGGACAATCTCAGGTTTTACCACATATTATTTCCACTCTTATCAAGAGTCACTTGCACAATTTGTTCATGATGGATTATCAGATCAGATCAAATTGCGGGATCGTGGCGTGCAACAAGGGAACTATTTAGTATTACGAGAAAATAAACAAAATGCGATATTAGTAGAATTAGGTTATTTAAGTAATCCAAGTGAGGAAAAAGTGATTAATACTGACCTCTTCCGTGAACAAGCAACAATGGGCATTTATGAAGGAGTACTCCAATATTTTGATGCACAGCTAAAATAAAAAATTGGCTTTCTGGAAAGTTCAATCTTTCTAGAAAGCCAATTTATTTTATTTCGATTCTAAAATAATTGTAACTGGACCATCATTCACAAGGGATACATCCATCATGGCTCCAAAAATGCCTGTTTCAACTTTTAAACCTTGTTCACGTAAGGCATCATTAAAGGCATTCCATAAAGGCTCTGCTTGCTCAGTTCGAGCTGCTTCTACAAAGCTTGGTCTTCTCCCTTTCTTCGTATCTGCATATAACGTAAATTGAGAAACAGATAAAATATCTCCGCCATGCTCTTTAATTGAGTGATTCATTTTTCCCTCTTCATCTTCATAGAGGCGAATCTCTGCTACTTTTTTTGCTAAATATCTCACATCTTCTATCGTGTCTGTATGCGTTATACCAACTAATAAAACATATCCTTTGTCAATTTTTCCCGTTACTTTTCCATCAACTGTTACTTTTGCTTCTTTACTACGTTGCAAGACCACTCTCATCGACAAACACACCTCAAACCAACTAATTAATAACCCGCTGTACGGAATAAATATCTGGCATTTGTTTAATTTTCTCTACAACTTTGTGTAATACAGAAATATTTGTAATAGCTATTGTTAAATGAAGCGTTGCAATTTTATCATGAGCAGCACGACCAGAAACAGCTAAAATATTCACTTTCGTCTCTGTAACCGCATGCATAACATCGTTTAATATTCCTGGGCGATCAAATGCAGATATTTCAATATCAACAGGATATTCTTTCTTCCCTTGTGCTTCACTATGCTCCCATTCCACTTCAATTAGGCGATCTTCCCCACCTGTTTGAACATTAGGACAGTCTATACGATGAACAGATACACCTCTACCCTTTGTAATAAATCCAACAATCTCATCTCCAGGAACTGGCGTACAGCAACGAGAAAGTCGAATTAACAAATTATCGATGCCTTTTACAATAACACCTAATTCACCATTCTGTTTCTTTTGTTTCGGGTTTTGCATTTCTTTTTGAATTTTTTCAAGAGCTTCTTCTTGCTCTCTCTCTCTCCGCTTTTTCTCAGCGAGGCGGTTCACCACTTGTTGAGGTGTAATTCCTCCTACACCTACTGCTGCATATAAATCTTCTTCATTTGTGAAATTTAACTTGTTCAAAACCCGTTGAATATTTTCTTCTGAAAGCACTTCTTTTACATCAAATTCTTGTGCTTTTATTTCTTTTTCAATTAAATCTTTTCCTTTGAGAACATTTTCTTCACGCAAGTGCTTTTTGAAGAATTGTTTAATTTTATTTCTCGCTTGAGAACTTTGAGCAATTTTTAACCAGTCTCTACTTGGCCCAAAAGATTGTTTAGAAGTTAAAATTTCAACAATATCCCCTGTTTTTAGTGGTGTATCAAGCGGTACCATTTTCCCATTCACTTTGGCACCAATTGTTCGATTTCCGACCTCAGTGTGCACTCGATAAGCAAAATCAATTGGAACACTTCCTGCAGGTAATTCAATAACGTCTCCTTTTGGTGTAAACACATAAACCATATCGGAGAATAAATCTAGCTTCAGCGATTCCATAAACTCTTCTGCGTTGGAAGATTCGTTTTGGAATTCTAAAATTTCGCGGAACCAAGTTAATTTTTGATCGATGCTTTCCTTACTTGGATTCAGTGATTTGCCTTCTTTATATGCCCAGTGTGCAGCAATCCCGTATTCTGCAATTTTGTGCATTTCCTTCGTACGAATTTGCACTTCCAATGGGTCGCCATAAGGGCCGATGACTGTTGTATGAAGGGATTGATACAAGTTTTGTTTCGGCATAGCGATATAATCTTTAAAGCGACCAGGCATTGGTTTCCAAAGTGTATGTACGATTCCTAGTACCGCATAACAATCTTTGATGCTATCTACAATGATGCGTACAGCCAATAAATCATAAATCTCATTAAACTCTTTATTTTGTAAAACCATTTTCCGATAAATACTATATATATGCTTTGGACGACCGTAGATTTCTGCATCAATTTCAACTTGATTTAATTGAGAGCGAATTTCGTCCATTACATTTTCTAAATACGCTTCCCGTTCCGTACGCTTTCTTTTCATTAAACTTACAATTCGATAGTATTGTTGAGGATTTAAGTAGCGAAGAGCCGTATCTTCCAATTCCCATTTCACCTTAGAAATTCCTAGGCGATGGGCAAGGGGAGCGAAAATTTCTAACGTTTCTTTCGCAATTCGACGTTGCTTTTCTGTAGATAAGTGTTTTAACGTACGCATATTGTGAAGGCGGTCGGCAAGTTTAATTAAAATCACACGAATGTCCTGTGCCATCGCAACAAACATTTTTCGATGATTTTCCGCTTGTTGCTCTTCCTTCGATAAATACTTAATTTTTCCTAGTTTTGTAACACCATCTACAAGCAAAGCTACTTCTTCACCAAACTCGGCTACTAAATCTTCCCTAGTAACAGAGGTATCTTCCACTACATCGTGAAGAAATCCAGCAGCTACTGTTTGTGGATCCATTTGAAGGTCCGCTAAAATTCCAGCAACTTGAATTGGGTGAATAATATATGGTTCCCCTGACTTTCGGGTTTGTTCTTTATGTGCTTCTTTTGCCACTTCATAAGCTTTTTTCACAAATTCGACGTGCTCATCATTCATATAAGTTTTTACTTTCGAAAATACATCTTCGGGCGTCAAAATTTGCTCCTTCGCCATGATTTGTCCACCTTCAAAAATTTTTCTGTTTTATATATAAAACTAATTGTAAAAAAGTATAAATAAAATGTAAAGCCAAGTCTTATCATATTGCGTTTATCTAACAAAATAATAAACCGTTGTCAGATGAAAAAATATTTTTTTAAAAAAATTTTCGCTTATTAAAGTAAAAGAATCCGCACAGTTATTCAAAGTGCGAATTCTTTTTGGGAAATCAATATTGAAGCAATGTTTTGATCGGGTAATTTCCAATTTTTTCGCGGCCATTTAATTCTGTTAGTTCAATAATGAATGCACAACCAGCAACGGTACCACCAAGTTTTTCAACTAATTGAATTGTAGCATCCACCGTACCACCTGTTGCTAGTAAGTCGTCAATAATTAACACTTTTTGTCCTGGGGAAATTGTATCTTTATGCATAGCAAGTACATTCGTACCATATTCTAATGCATATTCAACACTAACTACTTCTCTCGGCAATTTTCCTGGTTTACGCACCGGAGCGAATCCAATTCCTAATGCATACGCAACAGGACATCCGATAATAAATCCACGTGCTTCTGGCCCAACGATAATATCTGCTCCCACTTCTTTTGCAAATTCAACAATTTGATCAACCGCATATTTAAATGCTTCACCGTTATCCATTAACGGCGTAATATCTTTAAAACTAATTCCTTCTTTTGGAAAGTTTTGTACAATTGCAATATGTTCCCTTAAATCCATTCCATTTTCCTCCTTAGGAATAAGATAATTCCTTCATTCGATTATCAAACCATTGTTTTAACTCTGAATAAGTTGAGTATAAAAATTTTTGTTCCAATTCGATTTGCTGTTGTCGCAATTGATATGTGGTAGCTTCAGTTAAAGAACGTTTACTTGCAAATTCATTGACGGAAAGCAAACCATTTTCTATTGTAACAAAACCGAGCTCAAAAAACACCTTTGTCATAAACTTTATTGTATCCACATTTAAACCAAAATGTTTGGATAGTTGATGAATATGTTCGTTTAAGTTAAAGAATGGGCGATTTTTTAGAAATGTATAGTATTGAGCAAAATGCTTTCGTGTTGGCATGCCATTAAAATATTGGGAATTCGGTGTGTAAAATACCGCATAAATACGTTGCGGTTTTGCAATTTCAATTAGCTTTTCCATTGTATGAATACGTTTTGGTAAATCCAATAATACAATATACGATGAAAGAGAATTGTCAATTTCATCTTCAACTAATTGAATGGATGGTATGACTGCTTGAAAATATTGAATTGTTTCCTCACGAAAAGCAATAAAGGATGATTCTTCAATAGGAATGCTTCCCACCCAATGATTGGCATTTACTTTTCCCCGATAATCAAATAACTGCCACTCAAGTATCTGAACATCCGAAAGTAAAAATTGCGGTTTTTTTCTACCTTGCCATTCATTGATTTGCAAATCACCAACAATGGATAATTTCACGCCATAGGAAATTTCATTGAATAAATAACCTTTGTTAAAACCAACTGCATCAAGAATTCCATATGCATCTTCCAATTCCATTTTTATATGGTTCTCATTTGCACCGATTTTGCGCATTGAACGAATCGAAACTTGTTGTATAGCAAAAATCGGCTTTTCAAATCCAACACCAAATGGTTTCAACTTCTGTAATTCTTCAATTGCTTCAACCGTTACTTCACTTAAATCGATAGGAACATCAATGTATAATGTCGGCGTTAACATTTCATCGGATAAACATGTTGATGCTTGTTGATGAAGTCGTACTCTCAATTCATCGATATGTTCAGCTGAAAGCGTCATACCTGCAGCCATTGGATGTCCGCCAAAATGCGGAAGAATATCCCGATTTTTTGCTAGTTCATTGTATAAATGAAATCCTTCGATGCTGCGTCCTGAACCTTTTGCTAATCCCAATTCTGAATCGATCGATAACACGATTGTCGGTTTATAATATTTCTCTACTAAACGGGAAGCAACAATTCCAATTACCCCCGGATTCCATCCTTCTTTTGCCACGACAAGCACTAAAGAATTGCTAATATCCGGATTATTTTCAATCATTTCTATTGCTTCTTCAGTAATCGAATTGACATACTCTTTTCTCTCATTATTTTTTTCATTTAGCAATTTAGCTCCCATTGTGGCACTTGCTAAATCTTCACTCATTAAAAACTCTACACCGGGTTTTGCATCACCTAGGCGTCCTATAGCATTTAATCGAGGACCAAAATAAAAACCGATAATTTCTTCATCGATTTCATGCTGCTTTACTCCTGATGCTTCACATAAAGCTTGAACCCATGGGTGATTTGACTTTCGCAATTTCTCTAACCCTTTACGAACAATGTATCGATTCTCTCCAGTTAAGGGGACAAGATCTGCGATTGTGCCAAGTGCAACGTATTCAAACAAATGCTCAGGCACCTCTCCATATAATGCGTGGGCAAGCTTAAAAGCTACGCCTACCCCTGCCAATTCACCAAAAGGATATTTCCCTTCTGGTACCCTCGGATGAATAATGACGTCTGCAGGCGGCAGCTCTTCTCCCGGTTCATGGTGATCTGTAACAATCACATCCATACCAAGCTCTTTTGCTATGCGTATCGGTTCGATGCCGCTAATTCCATTATCGACAGTAATAATCAGTTGGATTCCTTTCTCATGTGCCAATCTGAACAATTCTTCGTTTGGCCCATATCCATGTGTGAAGCGATTCGGAATCTCAAAATCTACATCTGCTCCTAAATCAAGCAATGTATGCAATATGACGGACGTACTCGTAATACCATCTGCATCATAATCTCCATAGATTAATATCTTTTCCCCTCGATGTAATGCTAATTCAATTCGTTCTACCGCTTCTTTCATCCCCGTTAACAAATAAGGATTATGTAGTTGGTCATCTTTCATATGTATAATATTTCTAGCTTCATCTAGTGTCTTCACTCTTGATGCTAATATTTTTGCAGTCAAACTAGAAATATGTAAATTGTTTTGTAATTGTTGAACAAACATTTCATCGGGAATTTGGATCTTCCATTTTTTTGATGATTGTATCATTACCTCACATCCTCACGAAGTCCATTATACCTAAATTTCATAAGTATTGGATAAAAAACTTATATTAATCTAGTAAAGTTTATCTTCCAATAATAAATAAAAGATACTCCCTAAACTAGAGAGTATCTGAAATAGATTATTAAACTACTGGCTCGTCTGAACCCCATTGCTTCTTCTCTTTTTTCTTCACTGTCGTACCTTTTTTGCTCATTTCGCGCACTTTTAGTGTATACCATAGTTGTGCTGCAATACAAATGGAGGAATACATTCCCGTTACTAATCCAATGAGTAAAGCGATTGAGAAATTTCGAATTGCTGGCGCACCAAAAATTAAGAGTGCAACAACAACTACGATTACCGTCAATACTGTATTTACGGAACGTCCCATCGTTTGACGGAGGGATTTATTGATGATTTCGGCAAGTTCTTCTTTCGATTTGATTTCGCCTTTATGTTCGATATTTTCACGAATACGGTCGAAGGTAACAATCGTATCGTTTATGGAATAACCGACAATGGTTAAAATTGCTGCAATGAAAGTTATGTCCACTTCTAAGCGCAATACGCTGAAAATTGCCACCATGAAGAATACATCGTGTAATAGTGAAACAATTGCACCTACACCCATTCTCCATTCGAAACGGAATGCCACATAAATGACAATACCAAGAGCGGCAAAACTTAGAGCGTAAATCGCATTTTTAACGAGTTCACGACCAACTGTTGGAGAAACTGTACTTACATTTGGTTCATGACCGTAGTCTTCCATCACTGCTGATTTTAAATCTAACGTTTCTTGTTGCGTGAAATCTTTTTTATAAGTGGCAACAGCAGTATCTTTATTTTCACCACTTATGACTAATTCATCTGCTGGGAATCCGATTTTCTCTAAATAATCGGCCATTTCTTCTTGGGTCGTCGGCTCATTTGAAAGTATTTCAACTCGAGTACCACTTGAGAAGTCAATGCCTAAGTTTAATTTAAAGATTCCAAGCATTACAACCCCGATCAACAAAATAATCATTGAAATAGCATAAAACTTTTTGCGGTTATGAACGAAATCAATGCGATCGAAGTTTGTTGTTAAATCTAATGTTTCTACACCTTCTGAAGCGTCATGAATTTTTGATTTTCGAACACCATAGAAGAATGGATTATCGAATTTGCCACTCTTAATGAGTAATCCAAGTAATACACGTGATAACCATACTGATGTTAAGAAACTTAATAAAATGGAAATAATTAACGTTGTCGCAAAACCTTTAACTGAGCTTGTACCAAAGTAGAAAAGTACAACCGCAGCTAGTAATGTTGTTAATTGTGCATCTATAATCGCGCTTAGTGATAGTTTAGATCCCATTTGGAATGCTTCTTTTGGTGATTTACCAACACGTATTTCTTCTCGAATACGCTCTGCTGTTAAAATATTCGCGTCCACAGCCATACCAATACCAAGTACAAGAGCTGCAATACCTGGCAACGTTAATACTGCACCAATTAAATTTTGAATAAGCAGTACTAAATAGGCAAATACCGTTAACGTGATAATCGAAATAAAACCAGGTAATCGATAGTAAAACAACATAAAGATGAAAATTAATAGAACACCAACAATACTAGCGAATACAGTGCTATTTAAAGCTTGTTCCCCAAACTGAGCGCCCACTGATGTTGCATAAATTTCTGTTAATTTTACAGGAAGTGCCCCCGCATTTAACATACTTGCCAAATTTTTCGTTTCCTCAACAGTAAAATTCCCTGAAATCATAACGTCTGTTGTATTTAAAGTTTCTTTTACAGACGCTGCTGAAATAAATTTCGGATCAGGCTTTGTTGCTTCTTCTTTATATGAGTCTTCTCCTTCAACAAAATCCATCCAAATAACAAGTAAGTTCTGACCTGGTGGCATTTGAGAAATTTTCGATGTAATGTCTGCAAATTTTTGTGCATCTTTTAACGTCAATGTAACGATTGGTCGATTTTGTTGGTCGAAGGAAGCCGCAGCACCGCCTTCTTTCAAATCAGAACCGTCTAACAGTAAATTATCGTTTACATCACGAAATGTTAAATTCGCCGTACTTGATAACATTTCCCGAGCAGATGATTGATCGTCTATTCCAGCAAGCTGAACACGAATCCGATTCTCACCTTCAACCTGAATACTCGGCTCGCTGACACCGAAAGCATCGATACGCTTTGATAAAGCGGTCGTCGTATCTGCTACGATACTTTGAGTAATTTTTTGCCCTTCTTTTAAGGGTTCAACTTCATACAAAACTTCAAATCCGCCTTGTAAGTCAAGTCCAAGTTTTACATCTTTTAATACTCCTTTTACTGTGAAGCCCATCGCACCAAAAAGTACGATTACAGCCAGTACAAAGGAAACGATCCGGCTTTTTGAATTCATTGATAAATCCTCCTTGATGCAATGTACAATAGCTTGTACATACATAAACACGTGCAAGCATATCTTTACAATAATCTCTTGAATTAGTACTCCGAAATTTTTTTCGTGATATTTCCACCAAATGAAGAATAAACTTGGAGTGGATAAGCTCAATCGAAATTATTGCAAAAATATACCTTTCCTTTTCTTATGTAACAAACTAATTATGAAACACGAAAGTCAACCTGTCAAACCGAATCTATACATTTTCTTTGTCAGAATTGTTATTATTTGTAGGATTTAATAATTCTCTCAATTCTTCTTGATTTACTTCAGAAAACCAATTTGTGCTTTGGAATTGTTGGATTTGCAAATAATTCACGATTTCTGAAGCTTTTAATGAAAAAATTGTTGATACGGCTTCATGAATTCGAATTTCATCCAAATTTTTCTTTCGCCACTTTTTTTGAAGACAATAATTCCAAATTTCTTCAATCGTAATACCTTCATACCCGTTTAAGTTCATTTCTTCTAATTTGCTCTTAAGCACAGGCAAAACTTTTGAAAATAAGCGCTCATGTTCGACCATAGGCAAATCACTCCATCGTTCTGTATTAACTGTTTTTAGGAAAGCATACAAATATTGTAACGAATAATAGAATAATTGAGAAGGGATTGTATGGATGGCATCATTTGTTAGAGGAACTATTTTTCTCACAGTTGTCATTTTTTTGTCAAAACTATTCGGTTTTATTTATAGAATGCAATTTATGAGGGTAGCTGGCGAAGAAGCTGTTGGAGTTTATATGACTGCCTATCCAGCGTATATATTCTTCGTTTCAGTATTACAGCTAGGCATCCCTATTGCTGTAGCGAAAGTAATTGCAGAACTATATGCAAAACGCCAAATTGGACAACTTCATTCCGTCATGAAAACAGCATTTAGATGGTCAATTTTATCCATTATCTTATTTACACCGATTCTTATATTATTTATTCCATATTTGGCAGAAACGCTATTACATAATAAAGGAACAAAAATTACGCTATATATTGCGTTAGGGGCTGTACCAATTATTGTATTTTCCGGTTTAATTCGAGGATACTTACAAGGTATTGCCATCATTTCAGCAACAGCCTGGTCCCAAATGATCGAACAGCTGGTACGCATCGTTTTAATCTCTTTAGCATTGCCATTTTTCGTTGTGCCGGACAACCCTGAATTAACGGCTGCATATGCAATGGCAATTACTGCAGTTGGTGAATTTATTTCGTTTATTTATTTATACATTCATTATTTCATGAAAAAGAAAAAACTAAAAAAACCCTCCTCACAAAAACCATATCCGGCAATGCCTTTACTGCGTATTGCCGTTCCAAGTGCAGGAAGCAGATTGTTTGGCACATTCACATGGTTTTTGGAACCAATCGTCTTTTTGAAGGCATTAACCATTGCAGGACTGACAGCTGCAGGAGCAACGACTTTATACGGAATTATTTCTGGTGTACATGTACCGTTATTATTATTCCCTTCTTTTATTCCTAATGCTTTAGCGATCGTTTTAATTCCAGCAGTGAGCGATGCTGTAGCAAGGAGTAATACAAGGTTACTGAATAATCGCATCGGAATAAGTTTACGCCTTTCATCCATCATTGGTGCCTACGCTGCGACATATTTCTTTTTGCACGGTGATGAACTTGCTATGCGGCTCTTTCACTTAGAGGAGAACCGTGGATTTATGAAAATTTTAGCTCCAATTTTCTATTTTTATTATATCCAAAGCCCTCTACACTCCATTTTGCAAGCAATGGATGAAGCAAAACCTGCCATGATGAATTCCATTTATGGCGGAATCGGGAAATTATTCGTCATGTTTGTACTAGCATCTCAACCATTTATTCAAGAATATGGTGCAATTATCGCAATTGGATTTGGTGTATTAGTAACATCTTTTTTACATATGGCAACACTACGGGCGCACAAAATGATTAGTTCCGGTTTCCGATTCTTTGCAATTCCTTATGTGATTTTTATTCTTACTTGTATTATTCAAAGTTATATTTTCAGTAAAATTTCCTTTAATTTTTGGACAAATAGTGCTTTAACCATTATTGTTTTAACAATCTTTCTACTAGTAACAAATCAATTAAAATGGAGCGATTTTCGATTTTTACGTTCCATTCTTATTCGTCGACTTTAATTGTACGTGCAAATCGTAATTTTCATAACAACAATAAAAAATGTCTTCCGGCTTTTCATAGCCCTTCTTTTTTAAGTTTTCCAACAGCCATTCTCTATCTTTTTCAAGGAATTTTAGATGCCGATCTATTATATATCCATCAACAATCAGTGGAAAGATGAGCGGGTCATCATCTTTTAAGAAAATCGATAGTCTACCAGACGGTTCAAGAAATGCATATTTAATTTGCTGTACGGAAGGAATGCGTTCTTCACGCATTTGTTGAAATAAATCGTCTAAATTATATCGTTGCTTTCTCATTTCTTCTTGATTAATAACACCATCTTCCACAATTATCGATGGATCTCCATCAATTAAATCACGGATTTTCTTACTTTTTAATGCAATCAACGAATTTAAATACTGGATGGCGAGCAAAATAAGAATTGGAAAAACATTTTCAAATAACGGTTTATCTAAATCATCTAAAGCAAAAGCAACACATTCAGCAATGAGCACAAATACCACTAAATCCATAATGCTTAGTTCGCCTACTTCCCTTTTACCCATGAGGCGAAAAACGACAAGCACGAGCAAATATAAAAAGACCGTTCTGAAAAGAATTTGTAAATACACTTCCATACATCCCACATCCTTTCTTTCCTATTGTTGGCCAAGCGATTGTCAACTATACAAAAAAAGGGCTGTCCAGAAAGTCAATCACTTTCTGAACAGCCCTACTCCTTACTAGTAATACTCTCTTAAAAACTTTGCTCCTGCGGTGGTCACATCAAACTGTCACCAACCTCGTCGCAAAGGGGGCGTCTCAAAATGACTTTTCAGACGCCCCCTTTTATTCGTTGTCTATGGATTAATCGTTGATAACTCGTCCAATTGCTTGACGCTCAAATTTTAAGCGAGTTTTGCCATCAACTAGAAGATATACAGCAGAATCTTCTAAAGCATCTACTTCACCGTGAAGTCCACCGATTGTTACGACTTTATCTCCACGCTTTAAATTATTTTGCATTTCTTGTGTCGCTTTTTGTCGTTTTTGAGCAGGACGAACTAAAATAAACCACATTGCAACAAACATGATAATGATTGGTAATAAGTTATATAATGTTTGCATCCAGTATATCCCCCTTTCTATCTCTCACCTCATAAGTATAGTATAAAACGAAGGTAAAAATCGATTTTATTTTCTATTTTATTAGAAAAATTTCTTAAATTATTCAAAGTTTGCTTCTTTGCTTAAAAGTTTTTCGCATTTGGTTTATTAAATCCATATTGCTCAAAAAATTCATTGCGGAAATCAAGCAATCGATCTTCTCTAATTGCTTGTCTTACTTGTTCCATCAATCTCAATAAGAAATAAAGGTTGTGGTACGTTGTCAGTCTTAATCCAAAAATTTCTCCAGTTCGAATTAAATGACGAATATAAGCTCTTGAGTAATTTTTACATGTATAACAGTCACAGTTTGGATCAAGTGGTCCAAAATCTTTCGCATATTGAGCGTTTTTAATAACAAGACGGCCTTGCGAAGTCATTAGCGTTCCGTTTCGAGCAATTCTCGTTGGCAATACGCAGTCGAACATATCAATACCTCGGATTGCCCCTTCAATTAAAGCATCCGGTGAACCTACCCCCATTAAATAGCGTGGTTTATTTTCAGGAAGTAGCGGTGTTGTAAATTCTAATACTCGGTACATCACATCTTTTGGTTCACCTACGGATAATCCACCTACAGCATATCCAGGGAAATCCAATTCTATAAGAGCTTCCGCAGATCGTTTTCTTAAGTCTTCAAATTCCCCACCTTGCACAATACCAAATAACCCTTGTTCTTCTGGACGCTGGTGTGCTTCTTTGCATCGTTTCGCCCAACGTGTTGTTCGATCCACGCTCTGCAACATATATTCATAAGTTGCTGGATATGGTGGACATTCATCGAACGCCATGATGATGTCCGCTCCTAAATCGTTTTGAATTTGAATGGATTTTTCAGGGCTTAAAAATAGCTTATCTCCGTTTAAATGGTTCCGGAAATAAACTCCTTCTTCTTCAATTTTTCGAAGGTCGCTTAACGAAAATACTTGGAATCCACCTGAATCGGTTAATATAGGGCGATCCCAATTCATGAATTGGTGCAAGCCGCCCGCTTCTTTTACGATTTCGTTACCAGGTCTGAGCCATAAATGATACGTGTTGGATAAAATTATGCCCGCGCCCATCTCTTTTAACTCTTCAGGTGACATCGTTTTCACCGTTGCTTGTGTTCCAACGGGCATGAATGCTGGTGTTTCAAAGGAACCGTGTGGCGTATGGACAATTCCTAGCCTTGCTCCTGATTGTTTACATGTTTTGATATGTTCATATCGAATTGCAGGTTGTGTCATTTGTAAATTCCTCTCTTCATCTAAAGTATAAACAGTACTTCGATTGTTGAGTGTTATGCTTTTGGCCGAATAAACATCGCATCACCAAAACTAAAGAATCGATATCGTTCTTTAATCGCTTCACTATAGGCATGGAAAATCGTCTCTTTTCCAGCCAATGCACTCACAAGCATTACTAAAGTTGATTTAGGTAAATGGAAATTCGTAATTAAACCATCAATACATTTAAATTCATAGCCTGGATAAATAAATATATCTGTCCATCCTTGTTCCGCTTTGATTTTGCCATCATATTTGGAAGCGACAGTCTCAAGGGTTCTTGTAGATGTAGTACCGACTGCTATGACATTGCCACCTTGTTCTTTCACTCGATTAATCGTTTCAGCAGCACTTTCACTAATGCTATAAAACTCTGAATGCATTTCATGTTCTTCGATTGTTTCACTGCTTACAGGTCTGAATGTTCCAAGACCAACATGAAGGGTAATAAAGACAATTTCAACCCCTTTATTGCGAATTTTTTCAAGAATTTCTTCAGTGAAATGAAGTCCTGCTGTTGGAGCTGCTGCAGAGCCAATTTCTTTTGCATAAACTGTTTGATAACGCTCTCTATCTTCCAATTTTTCATGAATATATGGTGGTAGTGGCATTTCACCTAATTTTTCTAACACTTCATAAAAAATGCCCTCGTAACTAAACTCAAATATTCGTCCACCATGATCAAGAACGTCCGTACAAGTCGCACGCAACAGTCCATCGCCAAAAGAAATTGTCGTGCCTATTTTTACCCTCTTTGCAGGTTTGACTAATGTCTCCCATCTATTCTTTTCCAATTGTTTTAACAATAAAACTTCGATATGAGCTCCCGTTTCTTCTTTTATGCCAAAAAGTCGAGCCGGCATTACACGGGTATCATTCAATACAAGACAATCACCCGCATTAAGCTCATCTACAATATGAGGAAATTGATGATGTTCAATTTCTTTTGAAAAAGGATTTACGATCAGCAATCTACTTGCTGCACGATCTTTTAGTGGTGTTTGAGCAATCAATTCTTCTGGTAAGTTGAAATCAAATTCTTCAATTTTCATACATAACTTCCTTTTACTTTGTTTCATCGTAATAAGTATAACCAAGATGTTCAAAAGCTAATTTTGTCGCCACACGTCCTCGTGGCGTACGTTGAATAAATCCGATTTGCATTAAATATGGCTCGTACACATCTTCTATCGTGATGCGTTCTTCTCCGATGGAAGCCGCTAATGTATCTAATCCAACGGGTCCACCATTAAATTGTACAATCATACTTCGTAGCAATTTATGGTCGATTTGATCTAAACCGTATCGATCCACTTGAAGTAATTCAAGAGCTTGTTTCGCAAGATCAAGGGTTATCATTCCATCCCCTATCACTTGTGCATAGTCTCTTACCCGCTTCAACAAGCGATTAGCAATACGAGGAGTTCCGCGAGAACGCCTTGCAATTTCCTCTGCAGCTCTGTCATCAATCTCTACTTCAAACAGTTTACTACTTCTTTTTACAATTTCAATTAATGAATGTTCATCATAATAATCAAGTCTTAATAATACACCAAAACGATCTCGTAAAGGAGCAGATAAAGAACCTACCCTTGTTGTAGCTCCTACTAATGTAAAAGGCGGCAAGTCCAATCGAATAGAGCGGGCGTCATGCCCTTTCCCAACGACGATATCAAGGCAAAAATCTTCCATCGCTGGATACAGCACTTCTTCAATTGTTCGGGAAAGGCGATGAATTTCATCTATAAAGAGGACATCCCCAGGCTCTAGTGAACTAACAATAGCCGCTAAATCTCCTGGTCGTTCAATTGCAGGCCCACTTGTAAGCCGAATGTTTACATCCAGTTCATTTGCGATCACATTAGCTAGAGTGGTTTTTCCCAATCCTGGCGGACCGTATAGCAACACATGGTCTAACGATTCTTGTCGGAATTTTGCCGCTTCAATAAAGATCTTTAAGTTATCTTTTACTTGATGCTGCCCGATATATTGAGAAAGCCTTTGAGGTCTCAAAGATAATTCAATTTGGTTATCCAATTCATTTGCTTCACTTGAAACGATTCGATTCACTTGCCGCCCTCCTTGTTACTTTGTCGTTAACAAAAGTTTTAATGCATATTTCATATAATTTTCCGTCGTTTGTAAATCTTCCTTTTCACTTAATAAAGGCTTAATTTTCTCTAATTCTTTTTCGGAATATCCGAGTGCATGAAGAGCCAACATTGCTTCTTCTAATTCATGTTGATATGGATTCACACCAAATAGTTGCAATTCATCTTCAGCACTTGGAAGTTCCACATGCTCAAGGAGCGAACCAAGTTTCCCTTTTAAATCTAGAATCATTTGTCTAGCAGTCTTCTTCCCGACACCAGGAAATTTAACTAAATACTTTTCATCTTCCATTTCAATGGCTGTAATAACATGCGAAGGATTTCCACTTGCAAGAATTGATAACGCACTCTTTGGACCGATACCGGAAACTTGTATAAGTTTTTTAAATAATTCTCGTTCTTTTATCGTTTTAAAACCATACAATTGCTGAGCATCTTCTCTTACATGCATATGTACAAATACTCTTTGTTTTTCTTCATTCACACGAAAAGCAAACGGATTCGGTGTGATGATTGCGTATCCAATCCCGCTCTGTTCTAAGACGACATATTCAGGTGTAATGCGCGTCACTTGTCCGATGATATAATCGTACATTTTCATTCCTCACATTCGGAGTGTTGGTATAAACACATTATTGAAACAAAAGAAAGACCGTCTTTTATGACGGTCAACTATTTACTATTCTATTTTATATTAACATAATCTCGTATTTTATCCTACTTCAAACATTTCTTGAATTTTATCAGTTGTTGCCATCAGTTCAGGCCAATGCCTTAACGCCTTTTCTGTAAATGGCATTATATATTCTAAGAAAGCATCTTTCTCATAATCACCTAGATGCAAGACATATTGCCATTCTCTTAACAGTTCATTAGGGTATTGCAAGTAATGTAATTTTGAAAGACAAATTTCCCTTAAATATTTATTTTCATTTAATAATGTTTCAATATCATAATCTACATTTGGTAGTGCCCGGTGCATCCATAAAATCATCTCTTCCGCCGCATCGCCAACAACCGCTAAATCAAAATCAATTAATTTCATTCCATCTCTTGTCATTAAAAAATTGTGGTGCACAACATCGCCATGTAGCAATGTCATCTTTGTTGGAAAAGAACCTGGGTTTTGACGTATCTTTTTTAACGCTTTATTCGCATAGAGAACAATATCGTAATATTGATGACGCAAATATTTTACCAGCTCATTTTCTTGCAATAAAAACCGTTCAAGTCTAGCATTCCATTTTTGAATGAGTTTCTGTTTTGGAATGACAGAATAATGGCTCCATTCAATCTGTTCATTTGTTTCATGTAATGCCTTTAGTATTTTCACTGCTTTCTTTCTATGTTTTGTCTTGGAAAAATCCGCGCTATAACTATTCTTTTGCCAACTTTGAACAAGCAAATAAGGCTCTTCTGATTTTTTTAATGGAATGATATAAGGAAACTGAATTTTTTCTAATTCTTCATGAATTAGCGCTACTTTTTCAAATACATGAAATTGATCATATTTTTTTATGAATAGTGTTTCGTTACCTGCATGTTGCTTCCATATATTATTTTTAATTTGCATTTAGTATGACCACGGTTTAAAATGTGGTGCACAAGGATTCATTCTCGGTGGATAATATTGCTGCATACTTGGGTCGAATCCTTGATCCATTTGTGGATACATTGATTGTGGCATAGATTGAAACATCGGTGGATACATCCCTTGATTCATAGGATGATAACCTTGTGGCATTTGATAATAGTCGTATGATGGCATTGTTGCTTGTTCAAAAACATTGTAGTCCTGATGTCCTTCTTGCATTTGGCTATTATAATCCTGACTCAATGTTTTTTCCCCTTCTTTTTGCTCATCTTGTGAAGTAGATTCAAAGAGCCAATCTGTATCATCATTCTGAGTTGTATGATATTCTGTTGCCATTTGTGTCATCATAGGATTTTCTGCTTCGCTTCCGTCATACATTCCTGCTTCGTACGGATAACTGTATTGCATATCCGGAGCTGGTTGACCGGAGTATGGCATACCTTGTGAATAATCCATTCCATACGGCATCATTTGTTGATAATCCATTCCATAATGCATTGGATATTCAGGGCATGGCGGCAACATATGTTGGTTTGTGAAATATGGTTGAGCATGATGTTGCATATGGTCTTGCGCTTCTCTACAACCGCAACGCTCTACTTTGTGCGGTTTACAGTTGCAAGGATGTTGCGGCATGCATGGAATATAAATAGGTTGTGGCACCGGAACATATTCAATGTGAGTTTGAGGAACCGGTACATATTCTTTCTCTACTACTTTTTCCTTCTCTTTTTCCTTTTCTTCTTTCATTCCTTCTGGTTGTGGAATTTTGATGAAAATCGGCTGTGGCATAACTGGTTGTGGGATTGGCATTATATGTGGATGTTGCATGTGTCGTTGAATATTCAGATGTGGTGAAAAATCAAAGTGGAATTCTGTCTTTTCGTGTGGATGCATTTGTTGAATCGGCATCGGAACAATTTGTGGTACTGGTGGTGTTGGAGGAATTTCAGGCAATTTCATTTCTTTTTCTACTGGTTGTTTTTTCGGTGGTGTTTCGATTGGTTTGGCTTTCGGCGGAATCTCTACTTTTTTATCTTTTGGCGGTGTTTCAATCGTTTTTGCTTTATCTGGCATTTCTTTATGTCCATACGAATGTTTCCGAGTTGAATGATCATCTGGTAAAATAATTTCCATACCAGGCACAATATAATCTGGATTTGCTAAATGTGAATTTAATCTTTTTAACTCCTCAAAATCGATACCATATTGCTTAGCAATTTTCCAAAGAGTATCTCCTTTTTGAACAATGTGAGTTCGCACAAACATCCTCCTTTTCTCGTTTTATAATATGACAATGAATCAAAAAAGACACAAAAATAATTCCCTTTACTACTCCTCGTGTTAAACTATGTTTAACAGGCTTATCCGTATACACATTATTTTATTAGAAGGTGTGATTGTATGAAAAAAATGCTTGGTGAAGAACGGAGAAATGAATTGCTAAATATCCTAAAGAATTCAAAAGAGCCCATTACAGGTACACAATTAGCAAAATATGCAAATGTTAGTCGACAAGTGATTGTTAACGACATGAATTTATTAAAAGCGCGAAATGAACCGATTATTGCAACAAGCCAAGGATATTTATATATGAATCAAGACGATACAACGGCTTTATTTGAAAAAAAAATTGTTTGTATACATAATGCTGAAGAAACAGAAGATGAATTGTTGACGATTGTAGATTGTGGGGTAACAGTAAAAAATGTAATTGTTGAACATCCGGTGTATGGAGAAATTACAGCTTCGATGATGTTATCATCCCGCATTGACGTAGAAAAGTTTCTTCAAAAAGTGAAGGAAACAAATGCAACTTACCTTTCTGTCTTAACGCAAGGAACCCATTTACATGTCATTTCAGCGCCGACAAAAGAACAAATTGAAGTAGCCGAAAAAAGGCTGCGTGAAAAGGGGTATTTGATAGAAGAATAGTTCTTTAAAAAATTGTTGAAGGAAAAGTAATAGGCAGAACAATTATTAAGAATTAAGGCTGGTTAGAAAACAATATTACTTTCTACCAGCCTGTTTATGTTTATAAGAATCTTTCCATATCTTCTTTATTTGGTATTTTACAAGATTGATTTTTTCCAAAAATATAACGATGTTTTGCAATAAAATCGTAAACTGTATCCCGAAGAATAGGTGGGAATATCATCAATATAGAAAAAACTTTCCAAAACCCTTCTAGCCCTAGAGAAATGCGCAATACGGCCGATGATTTCGCATAATAACGTTGATTTTCAATTAAAATCATGCTATTTAAATCTTTTGGAACTTGATACTGATTACATAACAATTTTCCTACTTCACTTTGTAGAGATGCAAACTGAAATTTTTTTTGAGGGTCTCGTTTCATGATAAAATGAACACTTCGACTGCAAAAGTTACACTCACCGTCAAATAAGATGATTGACTTCAACATGATCACTCCGATGCATTATATGTATAATAAGTTCCGAGTGATTTCACTTTACAGCCAAGAGCATGTAACTCCTCAAAGGCTCCTCTCATCATCGGTTCACTTTCATCTGCAAGCACATCAATAATAAAGAAATAGTTTCCTAATCCCGTTTTTAGTGGTCGTGATTCAATTTTGCTCAAGTTCAATTTTCTCCAGGCAAAAACCGAGAGCACTTGATGCAACGCTCCGGAAACAACATCTTGAGGCAACGTCAACATTAGCGTCGTTTTCGGTTGACCATCTGATTTTTCGATTGGTAAACGAGTATTGTGCTTTGATAATACAACAAATCGAGTATGGTTAAAATGGAAGTCATGAATATTGTGTTCCACAATTTCCAATCCATACTTTTCAGCAGAAGACGCATTGCCGATTGCTGCAATACATTTATCAGGATTCTCAGCGACCATTTTTGCCGCCTGCGCAGTGGAGGTAGTTTGATGCAACGGAACATGGCTAAAACGATAAAATAAATATTTATGGCACTGAGCTAAAGCATGTGAATGGGAATAAATACCCTCTAGTTTTTCCCAATTATCTTTTTGCGCTTTATTGACCATTAAATGCTGTTGAATTTTTAATTTAATTTCCCCGATGATATATAAATTTGCTTCATGAAATAAATAATCAATTGTTAGTGGTACACTGCCTTCTAAAGCATTTTCCAAGGGTACAACCGCATAATCCACTAAATCATTTGTTACTGCGTCAATGCACTCTGGAATCGTTCGATAAGCAATGTTCCATTCATTCGGGAAAAGTGAATTTGTTGCTAAGTACGTAAATGAAGCTTCCGGTCCTAAATAGGCAATCCGGTACTTCCATTCATTGTTTGTCACCATTAAGCCTCCCATCAATCAATAAATGGCTTATTTTAAAGAATGAGTTATAATGCCCCCGAGCTTATCACTTCAGCAGATTCGACAAATTCTAACTCATTCATTTTTTTGATTAATTCATTTAAGTCCATCATCATACTTGTAACGTCTAGTGATAGGGTAACATTGGCACGACCTTGAATCGGAATGGTTTGATGAATGGTTAATATATTGCAATGAGCTTCAGTAATAATTTCCAATACTTTTGCTAATGTTCCTTTTTGGTCTTGCAACTGAATAATCATCGTTAAAATTCTTTCTTTTACGATGGAGTGAAAGGGAAAGACAGCATCCCGATATTTATAGAAGGCACTTCTAGAAAGATCCACTTGCCTTACCGCATCCCATATGGAGTTGACCTTTCCTGTCTCCAACAATCGCTTTGCCTCTAATGTTTTTTGCATGGCATCGGTGAGCACGTCTTCCCGCACTAAATAATAGCGTTGTTCAGCAACATTTTTCATCTCCATCCCCCCTACTATTCCACAAATTCAAATTCATAATCTAAAATGCGTACTGTATCTCCGTCCTTTGCACCTCGTTCTCTTAATGCATCATCCACTCCTAAATGACGAAGCTGTCTTGCAAATCGACGAATCGATTCATCACGGCTGAAGTCAGTCATTTTAAATAATCTTTCAATTGTATATCCACTAAGCACATATGCTCCATCATCATCTCGAGTAATTTCAAATTCTTGCTCTTTCGCCTCGTGTTTATATAAAACAGTTGCATCACTTTCTTCAACTATATCATGCAGTTCAAAGTGAGGAGTTACTTCTAATAGATCTGCAATTTCATGTAATAATGGTTTAAGCCCTTTTCGCGAAATCGCTGAAATTGGAAACACTTTTATGTCGTCGCCAATTTTCTTCTTAAATTCAACTAAATTCTCTTCTGCACCAGGCATGTCCATTTTGTTCGCTACGACAATTTGAGGTCGTTCTGTAAGGCGTAAATTGTATTGTTTTAACTCCTCATTTATCGTCACATAATCCTCGAATGGATTGCGTCCTTCCATTCCAGACATATCGATAACATGCACAATTACTCTAGTTCGCTCAATATGGCGCAAGAATTGCATCCCTAACCCCACACCTTGATGGGCTCCTTCAATTAAGCCCGGTAAATCTGCCATGACAAAGCTGCGACCATCATCTGTTTCAACTACTCCTAGATTTGGAACAATCGTTGTAAAATGATAGGCACCGATTTTTGGCTTTGCTGCGGAAACAACGGAAAGCAGTGTCGATTTCCCAACGCTAGGGAATCCTACAAGTCCAACATCTGCTAATACTTTCAATTCCAATATAACATTTAATTCTTGCCCAGGTTCTCCTTTTTCTGAAAGTTCAGGTGCAGGATTTGCTGGTGTGGCAAAGCGCATATTTCCTCGGCCACCTCTGCCCCCTTTTGCAATAATAGCGCGTTGTCCATGTTCAACTAAATCCGCAATGACGTTTCCAGTTTCTTCATTGATCACTACCGTTCCAGGTGGAACTTTTACAATTAAATCTTTTGCATTTTTTCCATGCATCCCTTTGCTCATACCATTTTCGCCTCGGGGTGCTTTAAAATGGCGGTTATAGCGGAAATCCATTAATGTACGTAATCCTTCATCCACTTCAAAGACGACATTGCCACCATTTCCGCCGTCTCCACCAGCTGGACCACCATACGGTACATATTTTTCACGGCGAAAGGCAACCATTCCATCTCCGCCATCTCCGCCCTTAACATATATTTTTACGTGATCTACAAACATAATTTCACTCCTTAAAGGTTAAAACATATTTCCAATCATTTATGGATTCTTTTTCAGTGGTAATGTCCAAATTGTTACTATATTTCTCCGAGCTAAAAGGTTCAATATTCCATTTTCCATGTAAATCAAAGGTGATTAGTAAGATTTCCTCTTTGGATTCAATCGTAAGCAACAACTCTTGTTCACTGTATGGATCTAAATGAGGATAAACATGTTGAATCGTCTTTTCTAAGTATTCTACAGTTTCTTCATCTTTTTTCACCTTTGGAGCAGTCGTCACATCTATTTTTAACTTTAATTCAATTGAGGGAAATCGATAATGAAAAGTTTGAATCCATTCAACGGTTTTAGGACAATTTAATCTATTTAAAATTGATAATGATTTATAATGATTACAGTAATTTTCTATAATCTTTTTTGCGTCATCAATTCGGTTTAAATCTAAGTGCATTTTAATTAATTGCAACTGATTAATAAAATCATGATTAGCTGCTCTTAATATTTCATTTACAGTTAGCTTAGTCAATTTCCCCACTCCCATACAATAATGCTCGGCAATACCTATTTAAGTATAGCAATTTTTTCTTTATATTTCTTCTATTGGAAGGAGTTTTTTTAGATAGAAAAAAGGACTGCATTTGCAGTCCTTTCATAATCAATCAAATTATGCTTCTTGTGCAACAGGGTATACACTTACTTTTTTCTTATCGCGTCCCATACGTTCGAAGCGTACAATTCCGTCAATTTTAGCGTAAAGTGTGTCGTCTCCACCGCGGCCTACGTTAGCACCTGGGTAAATTCTTGTACCGCGTTGACGGTAAAGAATTGAACCACCAGTTACAAATTGACCATCCGCACGTTTTGCACCAAGGCGTTTTGCTTCAGAGTCACGACCGTTCTTAGTAGAACCTACCCCTTTTTTAGAAGCGAAAAATTGAAGGTCTAATGATAACAATAATTTCATTGTGTTCCACCTCCTACTTGCCTGTAGTTGATTTGGATATATTGACCGTAATTTTGTACCATTGAATAAACTTGTGCAGTCATTACTTGCACAATCAATTGTAATTTTTCATCTACTTCTGAATCTATATCCGTTGGCAAGTCTACTTTTAAGTAGCCTCCACCTTCATTTGCCTGCTCGATTTTCGGTTCAATATTTAATAGTGCATAAATAGCATTGACCGTACCAATCGCAATGGTCGATGCACCTGCACATACTAAATCTTTCCCTGATTCATCGTATTCAGCATGTCCAGAAAATTCAAAGGCAGATACACGGCGATTTTCGTCGTGATGTAGGGTTACCGTAATCATCCGGTCACCTCTTATGCGTTGATTGATTCAATTACTAATTTAGTATAAGGTTGACGGTGACCTTGTTTACGACGATAGTTTTTCTTAGGTTTGTATTTGAAAACAGTGATTTTTTTACCACGGCCTTCTTTCACAACTTTCGCTGTTACAGTTGCGCCTTCAACAGTTGGAGTACCAACTTTCACTGTTTCGCCACCAACGAAAAGAACTTTATCGAAAGTTACTACCTCGTTTGGCTCAACACCTAATTTTTCTACGTAAATTTCTTGTCCAGCTTCAACTTTATACTGTTTTCCACCAGTTTCGATAATAGCGTACATTACTTGCACCTCCTCTAGTCTAAGACTCGCCTGTAAGAAAGGTGATCATCATGATACTTTATAACCTTTCCAGAGCGGTTGTAGCACAGGTGCTACAAACAATAACATATGAAATGTTATCATACTGAATGTGTTAAGTCAATCGATTCAATACATATTTTTCAAAGGCGATTCGGTATTTTCGATAACGCCATTCTTGTATGATATGAAACCATAAGAAAATACTAAGAACAAATAAAAATAGTGTTTTTGGCAACAGAATAAATGTAATGATTACCGTCAACGTAATTAGTATGAAAGAGATTGCTAAAAACAATTCATATACTTTCGCTTTTTTACAAAAAAGTAAAATAAGCGCGAAAACAATTCTTCCTCCATCGAGAGGCCATACAGGTATTAAATTGATGCACAATAAAACGATTTGAATTTTAATAAAAGGCTTGGCCAATAAAGGATCTAGAAAAGGAGCCATCAACATACAACAAAATGTAGCGACAGGTCCTCCTAAGCTAATAAGGAGTTGCTTGTGAGGCGACAACGAGTAGCCACCTTCAAGTTCAATTTCCCCACCATACGGCATGATTACACATCGCTTGACTTTTACCCCTAACAGCCAAGCCATTAGAATATGTCCAAATTCGTGAATTAATAATGAAGTTAGAATAAGTGCATAATAGGAAACATTTCCATAAAGTATCATGCCAAATAAAAGGGGTAAAAATAATGGATGAATCGTCATACGCATCATGGTCGCATATGCTCTTTCATCCATAGTAATGTTTCTTCTAAATTAAGAATGTTCCCATCCTTCTCTACTTGAATGTACAAATCCCCTGGCTCTTTTTTCCCGATTGTGCCTCCCCTTTCAATAGATGTGTAAGGCAACAATGAAAAAGAATCCACATTTCCATAAGTCACAGTCGTATCATCCTCATAATATACTGAAATCGTTTTCCCCGTATCTTTTGAATATCCCGTATATACGACTAGACCATGATCAATCGCAATTAAGGGTACCGATTCTTCGTAGGTAAATAAGTACCCTTTGAAGTATGGCTTAACTTGTACAAATGTTAATAATTCTTGATTAATAGGCTCTGAGGAAACAGCAATCGTGTCATGTGCTTTCTTATCAAATATCTCCCTTAAAACATTTCTCATGAACGTTAAATCTTCAGAACTATATACAATTTTTTTCACATCAATGGAGATTCTTCCCGTTTCATGTAAGAAGTTACCAATCAGCACACCGGTACAAAGCAAAAATGAAGCGATCCATTTCCATTTTTTGTTCATACCCTCATCCATTCTCATTTTTCCTTAGTATATGAAAAATATGAAAATACGATTCTATATGTTGAAAAATGAGAATAAAGGGATGAATAATAAGACTGCTCAAAAAGTTAACATACGTTGTTGATTCTTTCTCGACTTTGCGGAAATCAATTTAAATTGCTATCAACAAAGCTTCAGAACCCTTTTTGTACAGTCTTTTTTCTCCTCTGTATTATTTTGAAAAGATTGAAATTAATTTTCTAAATACTCCTTTATGCTGTTCTTCAAGCGTCATCAATGGAACCGATTCTCCTAAAATTCTTCTAGCGATGTTACGATATCCCAATGAAGCTTTATTATTTGGATCCATCACGATTGGTTCACCTTTATTTGAAGAAGCAATAACGTCCTCACAATCGATTATAATTCCTAATAAATCAATGGATAAATGCGTTGTAATTTCATTGATATCCATTGCATCACCTTGGTTCATTAAATCTTTTCGAACTCGGTTAATGATAAGCTTCGGAGGATCAATTTGCTCTTGTTCGAGTAAACCGATAATTCGATCTGCATCACGCACTGCCGAAATTTCTGGAGTTGTAACAACAATAGCGCTATCCGCACCAGCTACAGCATTGCGATAACCTTGCTCTATCCCTGCAGGACAATCAATTAAAACATATTCAAATTCTCGTTTTAATTCTTCAATTAAACTTTTCATTTGCTCAGGTGTCACGGCATTCTTATCAGTTGTTTGGGCAGCTGGCAGTAAAAATAATTTATCGTCTACACGTTTGTCTTTTACTAAAGCTTGATGAATTTTGCAACGCCCTTCAACCACATCTACTAAATCGTAGATGATGCGATTGTCTAAACCAAGAACAAGGTCTAAATTTCTGAGGCCAATATCCGTATCCACTAAGCATACTTTTTTCCCTTGAAGTGCTAGAGCAGTACCTAGGTTAGCTGTTGTTGTCGTTTTGCCAACTCCGCCTTTACCTGAAGTTATTACAATAGCTTCCCCCACATTAGCTACCTCCTTTTGTGTTTAGTAATGGTCGTATATTTCGCACTTCTTGTAATCGATCATATGAAATATTTCCATTTTTATTTATATATGCAAATAATTGCTCTGCATGTTCTTTTATAATTGGTTTTTCATTCGACATCACTTCAATCACATCTGCTATGTAAACATGAGTTGGTTCGAACCATGAAGCAGCTACAATGGCCTCACGATTTCCGTCAATCCCTGCATGAGCGATGCCTTTTAATTTTCCCAATACGAATATATTACCACCAGCTTCAATTTTTCCATTTGGATTGACATCGCCAACAATAATAATATCACCTGGCGCTTGAATGACTTGTCCTGAACGAACAATGCCTACATATGTATCACATTGATTTTCTTTAATTTTTGCATTGTTTTCATCCACTGTAATGACATTGCTAAACACTTTCGATACGACCATTTTACCAGGTTGCTCAATAATTTTAATTATTTCTTGTTTTTGATGTTCAAGAAGGTAGCGATAGCCTAAATCGAGAGAGACATTCACTCTACCATCAATTCCACCTTCTGATACTTTTTTCTCAAGTTCTTCAACCAGTTCTGCGTAGGCGCACTGATCATCAAGCCGAAGCACTAAACCGTCTTTTGTCCCTTTCATATGGACAAGCTGTTTTTTCATAAGAGTGACACCTCTCGCTTGATTAAAATTAAGATAGTTCGCGAGCTTTTTGCAATACTCGCGCATCTATTAAATATTTAAATGCCCAACCAAGCATAATTAAGTAGAGTAAATTAGCTAGAATTGAAGGGATTAATCGAATCAATAAAAACTCTTTAAAAGGCAAAGTGGTAAATTGAATAAAATGGAAGAAATAGTATAAAATAAGTTCCATCAATGCAACTAAAACTACTGACAGAATTGTCGTAATACTTAAATGTTGGTGGATATATTTTACAGACCAACCAGCTGTATAGCATACCAGTGGGTACAACACAGTGTATAAACCAATGATATCAATGTAAAACACATCGTACAAGAGTCCAAAAAACAAACCGTACGTTACCGCACGTTTGCGACTGTAATAAATAGAAATAAAAATTAAATAAAGTATAAGAAAACGAGGAACTAAATAAATTATCTCCCCGTTCCATTCAATCGGTGAGAACAATGCGAATTCAGGTTCTAATAAAAATAATACAATTGCAATAAAGGGAATCGTTAAGCGGATCCACATTATTCTTCACCCTCACCCGGTATGCCCGTATTATTTGTTAAGTCTGCATTTGTTCCATCACCATCAGAACCGTCGATGACCGTTGCACTACGCTTTGCAATAATGACTTCTTCTAACATTGAAAAATCAGCAGATGGACGTATATATGCCATTTTCGTTAAACCAAAGTCTTCCGTTGTCACTTCTGTAATTTCTCCAATGAGTATTCCTTTTGGGAAAATACCTCCTAAACCTGAAGTAACAACTTTTTCACCTACACTAATTTCTATACTGGAATCAATTCTTTTTAATATTAATTCATTACGCTCTTCGTCATATCCTTCAATTAAGCCAAAAGCGACCACTTTTTCACCTTGAACCATTGCTGAAACTCGGAAATTTGGATTGTTTGTATACAATAATTCCACTTCAGAAGTAAAAGGAGTAACTAAGCTTATTTTACCAATTAATCCTTTAGTCGTCATAACCGCCATGTTTTGCTTTACACCATGGGAAGAGCCTTTATTGATAATAATTTTTTCTTCCCACTGATCAGGATTTCTTGCAATGACTGTTGCACGAAGCGGATCGTAATCTCGTAAGCTATCTTTTTTTTCCAATAGTTCCCGCAATTGTTCGTTTTCCGACTTTAAAGTATTTACTTCTGCCTGTAAAACTGCAAAATCTTCCAACCTCATTTTCAAGCGCTGGTTTTCTTCATAAGTATTTAATAATGATTGAATATTATAAAAGATACCTGTTATGTAATTAGCTGGCTTAGCAACAACACTTTGTGCTAAGCCAACTGAATCTTTAATGAATTGTTCGGGGAGAGTCGCATTTTGACGATCGCGTAATGAAAAGCTGATCAATGCCACAAGTAAAATCATACCAACTAAAAGTATAATGAGTTTTTTGTTCGAAAAATGTGGCATTGCTATCCCCCCTTATTTTTTCAACTGCTGAGATCGAATTAAATCAATATGTTCTAACGCTTTTCCTGTACCTAACGCAACACAATCTAACGGATTTTCAGCAATAAATACAGGCATTTTTGTCTCGTCACTTATTACTTTATCAAGATTTTTTAAGAGCGCTCCACCACCTGTAAGAACGATTCCTCGTTCCATGACGTCTGCAGAAAGTTCTGGTGGGGTTTTTTCTAATGTTTTCTTCACGCCATCAATTATAGCTGCAATGGCTTCTTTTAATGATTCAGAAATTTCACTAGCTGAAATTTCAATTGTTTTCGGTAACCCTGTCAATAAATCTCGGCCACGAATTTCCATCTTTTCATCCATTTCATCAACACGTGCTGTACCGATTTCCATCTTAATCTGTTCCGCTGTTCTTTCTCCAATCGTTAAGTTATATGTTTTACGGATATAGCTTATGATTGCTTGATCCATTGCATCCCCAGCAATTCGAACAGATTCGCTTGTCACGATGCCACCTAAGGAAATAACGGCAACCTCCGTTGTTCCTCCTCCTATATCAACTACCATAGAACCAGTTGGATCCCAAACTGGAAGTTCTGCTCCGATGGCAGCTGCAAATGGCTCTTCAATTGTAAAGGCTTCTTTTGCTCCTGCTTGGCGAGCTGCATCAATAACTGCTCGCTGTTCAACAGAAGTAATACCATATGGTACACAAATCATCACATTTGGCTTTTTCCAATTTGAGCCAGAATTTTTCAACGCCTGCTTTAAATAATATTGAATCATCGCAGTCGTAATATCGAAATCTGCAATAACACCATCTTTCATTGGTCGAATAGCTACTATGGAGCCAGGTGTACGACCAATCATATTTTTCGCATCATTTCCGACTGCAACTATATCACCTGTTTTTGTATTTTTCGCCACAACAGATGGTTCACGTAACACAATTCCTTTTCCTTTAACAAAAACTAAAGTATTCGCTGTACCAAGGTCTATACCTACATCTTTTTGTCCTAATCCAAACAAGTTTTGTACTTCCTTTCTATTTACGCCTTTCTTTCTCTAAGACTGTCCAAAATCATAAGTTTTATTATAGCGGATAATGTCGAAAAATTATAGTGTTACAAATAGTTTTTACCCGCTTTTCATGCAACACATATAATTTTCGCATTTATCATTGTATTGTGAAATAGTGATTGAAACAATGAAAAAAACATTATTTGAAATTACAATCTCATTACAAATCCACCTTTTATTAGACGAACTTTACGAAAACAGGTTCGTTGAAATGAAATCGTCACGAAAAAAGCCGAAAATCCAAAAAAATGGGGGACTTTCGACTTTTTTGGAATCAACCTGTCATATTTGACTTATGAATTAAATATAACCTTGCTCTTTTAAACTAACGTATTGATGATCACCAATAATGACATGATCAATTAGTTCTATTCCAATTATAAATCCCGCTTCCTGAAGCCTTTTTGTCACTTCAATATCTTCGGGACTTGGTGTTGCATTCCCACTCGGATGGTTGTGGGCACAAATAATTGAAGCAGCTGAACGTTTCACAGCTTCTTTAAATATTTCACGTGGATGGACGATGGACGAATTCAAGCTTCCAATGAAAATCGTTTGCTTATGAATCACCTGATTTTTCACATTTAAATACAATGCTACAAAATGCTCTTGTTGTAAAGAGCCTATTTCAGGCATCAAAAAAGATGCGGCATCTTTTGGTGAGCGAATCGTAAAGCGTGAATCCATTTGCTTTTGAGATAGTCTTCTACCTAGCTCAATTGCTGCCAATAATTGCACCGCTTTCGCTTGACCAATTCCTTTTATTGATACAATTTCTTCCAACGTAGCATGTTTTAATTCATGTAATTTTTCAAAATAATTGAGCACACGATTTGCCAATGATAAGACCGACTCTTGCTTCGTTCCCGTTCTCAATAAGATAGCAATCAGTTCTTGGTTTGATAAGCTCTGCGGCCCCTGTTTTATTAGCCTTTCCCTCGGACGATCATCGATATGTAAATCGCGTATCATCAAATCAGGAAAAGTGCCGATGGACATCTCATCACATACCCCCTATAGTTCGATAATTTTTAATTCCATCATTTTTTCAAATAGGGATGCAATCGGAAGTCCAACAACCGTATTATAATCACCTTCTATTCGGTCGATAAATAATGCACCAGCTGTTTGAATCCCATAACCACCAGCTTTATCGAAAGGGTCATTTGTTTGAACATACATTTCAATCATCGGTTTCGGCAGGTTTTTAAAATATACGTCGGTTACTTCTACAAAGGATTCCGCTTGCCGATCTTTTGTTATGATAGCCACAGCAGTCATCACTTGATGGCGATTCGATGAGAGTTTTTCTAAATGGCGAATCGCTTCTTCCTTTGTTTTTGGCTTGTGAAGAAGCTCGTCATTGAACACAACGATAGTATCTGCACCAATAATTGTTTTTCCAGGGCAATGACTTGCAACATCTTGCGTTTTTAATAGTGCCACTTTTTGAACATAATCTTTGAAGTCCCTCGCTTGCACTGAAGTCTCTTCCACGCTGCTCGCCATTATTTCAAAAGGGACTCCTAGCTTTGCAAATAATTCTTTTCTTCTTGGTGAGGCTGACGCTAAAACGAGTTGATGACTTGTTCTAAATTTCATTTCCATTCCTCCTATACATAATATAGCCTAGGAATGGGATTTTGAAAAATTCATCGTACTTTAGGAAATAACAAATTTGACTGCAGTTTGTATCTTTAAAATTTAATTTTCAAACAGTCATTTTCTGTAAAATAGTGGGCTAACAGATGCATTCGAATAATTGATAAATCACTTGATATACTTGATAATGCGAAGGATATTGTTTGCCAATCGGGAGGAAAATCTTCTTTATTTTCGACACCTTCAAAATTAAATTTTGCAGGATCATTACTTTTCAGTAAAGAAGGAAGATTTTTTAAAGCTGGTTCAGAACAACCTGCAGCGGATAATGTAAAAGGCTTGGCAAAGGAAGGAGGATCATCAGATTTCACGACCCCTTCTTTCGTAGTCGAAACACTGGACCAAACATAATAATTCCCATCAATTTCAACGACAGCGCTTGTGTTTAAACTAGCATAGCCATATACAAAATCTGTTGCAGCTTCAAAACTTGAAAAAACTCCATGCTGATTGGCATAAAATTGCTCACTGTAGCCATCCTTCACATCTTCTTCATTCTCTTCTGTTTGTTGCGAGCTAACGGGAATTAATTCATTTTGATGTTTCTGCTCGGTATAAGTTGAATTCATGGAATTTAGTATAAGAATGAATAATAGAACACCTACAATCCCTGTAATAGAACCTAATAGAGCAGCCCTTACGATTTCTCGTCGCCCAATGATATGTGGAAATTTCATCGAATCACCCTTTTCAATTCAACAATCACCATTTCAAATCTGTAGTCGAACAATGTCTATATTATTTCATATGTTTATTTTTAATTGAAAATGATAATGGAACAAATCTAAAAGATAATTATTTGTAAGAAACCATTAGAAAAGGGTTTATCAATATAATAGGATTTCTAGGGTCTTGAGACATTAAATCATATTCTTAATTGATTGCGTATTTCTGCTAATAAATAAAGGGAACCGGTCACGAATGTAATCCCTTCAAAATTTACACTTGATTGAATAAATGGGATACAGTCTTTCAATATTACTTTTTTCTTCGCCTTTGAAAGATGTAGTAAATCTTTAGCTTTCGCAGCTCGAGTATTTTGAAAATCGACAAAATAAAATTCATCGCTAATTGTTTCTAAGGAGCGCAACACTTTCTCAATATCTTTATCTGCAACCATTCCTAGAACGAAACGAATCCTTTTATTTGGTAACTGTTGTTTAATCGTTTCGATAAGTTTCTCAATGCTAGCTGGATTATGGGCTCCATCAAAATAGACATTCGGAAACACTTGTTCAAAACGAGAAGGTAAACTTGTGCAACCCACTGATTGTCGAACCAAATCGATCTGAACTTCAATTTGTAAGATTTTCGCCATCTCTATAAAAGCAGTAATTGCAAGTGCCATATTTTCTCCTTGGTGGGCACCTAGCAACTTTCTCTTGAGTTTTTCAATTATTATTTTTTCCTTGAAATTTATATACTTTTCCCCTTGTTCATCTGCCTCAACAGTAAACGTCTCGTCATAAGCATACAAAGGTGATTGTTGAATATGGGCTTTTTGTTTCACAACAGTTAAAGCTTCTTCTGGTAATTTCCCAATCACCACAGGTTTCCCATATTTCACAATTCCTGCTTTATGCTGTGCAATTTGCTTAATCGTATGACCTAGAATTTGAGTATGCTCTAGGGCGATGCTAGTGATAATTGAAACTAATGGATTGACTACATTTGTGCTGTCTTCTAATCCGCCTAAGCCCGTTTCAAGAAGCACTAAATCTACTTGCTCATTAGCAAAATGAAGAAACGCTGCACATGTAAGGAGCTCAAAATCTGTTAATAATCCGCTGATTCCTGCGTGATTCATTTGTTGAAAAACAACGTCCATTTGCTTTTGTGTAATCGGTTTGCCGTTTATTTGAATTTGATCGTGTACATCCACCACACATGGTGACATAAATTTTCCAACGGATAGTCCATGATTTAGCGCCATTTGTTCTAAAAAGGCGATGGTTGAACCTTTTCCATTCGTACCTGCAACATGTACTACTTGAAGCTTTTCTTGTGGATTATGAAGCAATGTCAACGCTCTTTTTATCGACTCTAATCCCGGTTTTATCATACTGTCACTATGAACATTCCATCTTTCTTTATATTGTTCAAAATTGAGAATCATACGCTTCTTCCTTCATCTTTAAATATTTCCGAACTTCCGCAATGAATAAAATAGAACCTGTTATGATGAGTAATTCATCTTTCTCCAGATTCTTCAACTGCTGTTCTATAAGCATCTTCCAGTTTTCATTTACAACCTTAAAAGGATGCCCTGAACAACTTGCCAAATTCTTTGCTTTCGCAGCGCGCGGTATAGGTATCTCTGTGAAATAAATCGCTTCTGCAACTTTGTCTAACATGGAAATGCTCTCTTTATAATCTTTATCGTTCATCACAGAATAAATAAACTTATACTTATAGTCTGGATATTGATTTATAAGAGTATCAATGAGCGCCCTAGTTCCTTCCGGATTATGAGAGCCATCTAATATAACTTGTTTACCAAACCGTTCGAAGCGCCCAGGCCAAAACGCTTTTTCTAATGCTGATTGAATGTGATGATCTGTAATCTTAGAAAAACCGATACTTCTTAGTATAGTTATTGCAGTTAATGCACAACTGGCATTTACGATTTGATGGGCACCCATCATCTTTAATGATATATCTAACTTCACATTGCCTAAATGGTACGTAAAATGCTGATTTGATGTATTCAGCGTAATATTCGACACGAAAAAGTCTTCCCCATAAACAAATATAGGAGCTAGTTTTTGTTCTGCTTCGTGACGAATAATATTCATTGCTTCTTCATCCTGAACGGCGGTAACCACAGGTATATTTTTTTTAATAATCCCCGCTTTTTGATAGGCAATTTCTGTTAAAGTATCCCCAAGTATTTCAGTATGATCTAGAGATACTGTTGTAATAATAGAACATAATGGTGTGATGATATTTGTACAATCGAAACGGCCACCTATTCCAGCTTCAATAAGTGCAATATCAACTTCTTCTTCTGCAAAATACATAAACGCGATAAGTGTCATTAGTTCAAAAAAGCTAGGATAATGCTCTCCCAGTTCATCAATAATTTTAAATAGCTGATTCGCAAGGGATAAAAATCGTTCATCTGTAATATCTATACCATTAATGGTGATTCGTTCATTCACCCGTTCTAAATGCGGTGATGTAAAGGTTCCTACTTTATATTGAGCATGTTGTAAAATTTCCTTTAAATAATTTAAAGTAGAACCTTTCCCATTCGAACCAGCAATATGTATGAACGTGACTTTTTCATGGGGATTGTTAATAAGTGGCAAAATTTTGTTCATTGCCTGAAAAGGTTCCCCTTTATGCTTTTCAGCCTTTAAACCAAACATAAAATTCGTACATTCTTCCATTGATGTAAACAAATAACCCCGCCTCCTAACCATCATAATTTTACTCCAAAAGGAATGGCGTATCATCAAAGAAATGATTTTTGATAATAAATAAACTGCCTATGTAGATAACTCACTAGCTTGTGAGGATACATCTTTTGTTTGCGCAGATACAATCCCTAGTCCTGTAAATATCAATCTACTTGTGCAGATAACATCCTTGCTCGTGCGAGTGGATTTTCCGCTTGCGCAGATAACACACTAGCTTGTGCAGTTGGATTCCACACTCGGGTAGATAACACCCCTGTTTGTGCTGTTGAATCCTCCACTTGTGCAGATCCACTCTTGTTCGTTCACATTACACCAACTAGCTCAGATACAATTCCCTCTCGTTTGAATATATCCCTAGCATGCACAGATTACTCCACCGGCACATGAAAAAAATTCGCCAAGCCGAAAAAATACTTCAGCTTGAGCGAATTTCAAAATCAAAAAAATGATTACATTTGCTTCAATTCATCCAAACGTTTTTTCACTGTATCATATTTTTCTTGATAGTCAGCAAGTTTTTCACGTTCTTTAGCAACTAGTGCTTCCGGAGCTTTTTTCACGAAGTTCTCGTTGGAAAGCTTGCCAGATACTAATTTTACTTCCTTCGCCCATTTATCTAACTCTTTTTCAAGACGTGCAATTTCTTCTTCTAAGTTAATGAGCCCTGCTAACGGCAAGAATAGCTCTGCGCCTGTCACAACTGCTGTCATCGATTTTTCAGGTGTTGCAACCTGTTCCCCAATCACTAATTGTTCTGGATTACAGAACTTCTCAATATAAGCTTTATTGTCCTCTAGAATTTTTACTGTTTCCGCATCTTTCGCTTTAATAAATAAAGGAACTTTTTTGCTGATTGGAGTATTCACTTCTGCACGGATATTTCGAACTGAACGTATAATGTCCATAAGAAGTTTCATATGATTAGATTCTTCTTTGAAATTAAATTCTGGTCTTACTTTTGGCCACTCAGCAACAGTGATGGATTCGCCTTCATGTGGAAGGTGTTGCCAAATTTCTTCTGTAATGAATGGCATCATTGGATGAAGTAGGCGCATTGTATTGTCAAGCACATACGCAAGTACGGAGCGAGTTGTAAGTTTTGCCGCTTCATCGTCTCCATATAGTGGAAGCTTCGCCATTTCAATATACCATGAACAGAAGTCATCCCAAATGAAGTTGTACAATTCACGCCCAACTTCACCGAACTCATAACGTTCAGCTAAGTCTGTTACTTTTTCAATCGTTTCATTTAATCGTGTCAAAATCCATTTATCGCTAACACTCAATTCACCGGATAAATCAATTTCTTCGTATTTTAAACCGTTCATATTCATGAGTGCAAAGCGAGATGCATTCCAAATTTTATTTGCAAAATTCCAAATCGCTTCGACTTTTTCATTCGTATAACGTAAGTCTTGACCTGGTGTAGAGCCAGTTGCTAAGAAGTAGCGTAGAGAGTCTGCACCGTACTGGTCAATCACATCCATTGGGTCTACACCGTTTCCAAGGGACTTACTCATTTTACGTCCTTCCCCGTCACGAACCAAACCGTGGATGAGCACATCTTTGAATGGTCGTTTGCCGGTAAATTCAATACCTTGGAAAATCATGCGGGATACCCAGAAGAAGATGATGTCATAACCTGTAACAAGCGTATTTGTTGGATAATAGCGTTGATATAATTCATGATTTGTATCCGGCCAACCCATTGTTGAGAACGGCCATAATGCACTAGAGAACCACGTATCTAATACGTCCGGATCTTGCGTCCAATTTTCCGCATCTTTAGGTGGTTCTTTTCCAACATAAATTTCACCCGTTTCATTATGATACCAAGCAGGAATTTGATGGCCCCACCAAAGCTGACGAGAAATACACCAGTCTTTAATATTTTCCATCCAATGAATATACGTATTTTCAAAGCGTGGTGGAACAAAATTCACTTTATTTTCTTCATCTTGTTGAAGTTTCAATGCCGCTTCTGCAAGAGGCTTCATTTTTACGAACCATTGTTTAGATAAATAAGGCTCAACTATTGCCCCAGAACGCTCAGAGTGTCCAACGGAATGCGTATGTTCCTCAATTTTTATTAAGTAGCCTTGTTGTTTTAAGTCTTCCACAATTTGCTTGCGGCATTCAAATCGGTCTATACCTTGATATTTGCCAGCATTTTCGTTCATTGTACCGTCTTCATTCATTACTAAAATTCGTTCTAAATTGTGACGGTTTCCTACTTCAAAGTCATTTGGATCATGGGCTGGTGTAATTTTCACAACACCTGTACCAAATTCCATATCCACATATTCATCTGCTACGATTGGAATTTCACGATTGACAAGCGGTAAGATTACTGTTTTGCCGATGTACTGTTTATAACGTTCATCTTCAGGATGAACAGCTACAGCAGTATCCCCAAGCATTGTTTCAGGTCGTGTAGTAGCAACTTCCAAATAACCAGAGCCGTCCGCAAGCGGATATTTCATATGATAGAAGGCACCAGGGATTTCTTTATAGATTACTTCGATATCAGATAAAGCAGTTTTTGCTTCCGGGTCCCAGTTGATGATACGTTCGCCTCGATAAATGTATCCTTTTTCATAAAGACGTACGAACACTTCTTTTACAGCATCAGATAAACCTTCATCCAATGTGAAACGCTCTTTTGTATAGTCCAATGACAATCCTAATTTTGCCCATTGTTCACGAATATGGCTAGCATATTCTTCCTTCCATTCCCACGTTTTTTCAAGAAATTTTTCACGACCCAAATCGTAGCGACTTTTTCCTTCTTCACGCAACTTCGCTTCTACTTTTGCTTGTGTTGCAATTCCAGCATGGTCCATACCTGGAAGCCATAATGCATCATATCCTTGCATCCGTTTCATGCGAATAATAATATCTTGCAATGTTGTATCCCAAGCGTGACCAAGATGCAGTTTTCCTGTTACGTTTGGTGGTGGAATAACAATGGAATATGGTTTTTTGTCACTATTTGGATCTGCTTCGAAAAATTTCCCTTCTAGCCACCATTTATAACGACCTTGTTCAACTGAATTTGGATCGTACTTAGTTGGCATTGTCACGTTTTCTGACATGAATGTTCCTCCTTTAGTTGATTGATTTTTGGCAAAATAAAAAAACTCCTTATCCCAAAAAGGACGAAGGAGTTTCGCGGTACCACCTTTTTTCCATTTAGACAATAAATGTCTAAATAGCGCTCATTTCGATAACGGTGTTCAACCGACTTTTACTACTTCAATTTCATAAAAGTTGCTCCATGGCTACCTTCAAATGCGTGCATGCGGAAACTTTTCAGCTACCGTTTCCTCTCTTTAGCATGCAACATCATTTTACTCTTCCAATTCATCGCATCATGTGTATTCAACTGCTTAAATCATTGTATAAAATTTAGCAGCAGTTTTCAAGTTTGAAGGAAATGAAAGGAGTGATTTCCATGTCATTATTCCACAAAAGACGAAAAAGTTATAATCCTTGGTTATTACCACCTTGGCTTCGAAAAATACGTTTTTTTGCAAAAAGCATTTGTATCCCAATTACAGTTTTTCAAGCTATTCGCGTCGTTTTTATTCCTACGACAGGTGATGTATTACTGCTGTTTCTACTTGCCCTCATTTCATGGTTGTTATGGACGGATATTATCTAAATTTCAATACGCTATAATTTTCAGAAAGCTCATTATAGAAGTCATCTGAATCAGAAGGAAGCTTAAACTTTTCATCAATGAATAGTTTACTAGATGATTCATTAACTAATTTTACTTCTTCCGTTTCTTTTCGAATTTTTTTTGCTTCTTCCACAAAGTTATATTCTTCAGGTGGTTCTACGGAAATGGACGGATTTTCATGTAGAGTAAATTCATCAGAATCCTGTAATCGTTGATTTTCATTCATTTTCGACGAATGGTCAGTAGTTTCAATCGTTCTTTGGGTTGTTTGTTGCAATGGTTCATTTACTAGTGGATGTTCTAATGTAGATGGCGGCTGGTCAGTTTTGGCTCTTTCTAATACTTCTCCTGTATTAGCCGCCACAACGGCTACTCGTTCAGCTACCTTCTCTTCAGATTCTACTTGGAATAATGCACCTACTACCGGTTCATCAAATGTGCATTTTACTTCCCATTTAAACGTACAGCTTGAGCCATCATATACAAAAAAGGATATATCATCAACAAGCAATTCTGGTCGACAATCTTTTGCAACTTTCTCACGAGGTAAATCAACTTCTAAAGGCAATGCGTATTCAAAGTAACCTTCATCACCTTTTAAATCTAAATGTTCAATTAACGTACCTTCGCTATAATCTGGCTTTATTTTTGGATTAAACTTCACTGTTGCTTTAATATGATAAATGCCTGTTAAACGAAGAGATTCTTCTAATTCTGTTTGTTGCCAACGCGGGATGACTTGGACCGAAACAACTTCTTCTACAATCCCATAAGCTTCTGGAAAAATAAATTGCGTCATCATTTCCCAATTGATTTTTGCCATATGTTTCCCTCCCGTAATACTCTATGCCCGAGAATCGGAAGTATGATTAAAGAATTAAAAATCCCTCATTACTTTTTAAAAATAAAAAAGAGTGTCTTTTCCTTATCAACGGAAAAGACACTCTAATTATTATCGAGCTAATTTTGCAAATACTTTGTGGAATGCATCTACCGTTTTTGCGATATGTTCTTCCGTATGTGCAGTTGAAATAAACAATCCTTCAAATTGGGAAGGTGGTAAGTATATTCCTTCTTCTAGCATGAGTCGATAGAATTCAGCAAATAATGTTAAATCGGAAGTTTGGGCAGATTTAAAATCAACTACATCTTCATTTGTTAAGAATAATCCAATCATACTTCCCGCGCGATTTATTGTATGCGGAATGTTATATTTTGTTGCGGCTTCACGAATTCCAGCTTCCAATTGGTCACCTAATTTTTTAAAGTAGTCATAAGATTCAGGTGTTAAACGGGATAATGTTTCAATTCCAGCAGTCATCGCGAGAGGGTTACCTGATAATGTTCCTGCTTGATACACTGGTCCACTTGGCGCAACCTTTTCCATGATTTCCCGCTTACCAGCATAAGCACCTACAGGAAGTCCGCCTCCCACAACTTTTCCAAGGCATGTTAAATCTGGATCAATGCCATAGTAACCTTGAGCGCAGTGATAATCGACGCGGAATCCTGTCATGACTTCATCAAAAATAAGCAATGCGCCATATTGTTTCGTAATTTCACGTAAACCTTCTAAAAATCCTGGTTTCGGTGGAACAACCCCCATGTTCCCTGCAACAGGTTCTACAATAACCGCGGCAATGTTATCACCTAATTTTTCAAATGTTGCTTTTACTGCTTCTAAATCATTATAAGGAACCGTTGTTGTATTTTTTGCAACGTCTGCAGGTACGCCAGGGCTGTCAGGTAAACCAAGTGTTGCAACACCTGATCCCGCTTTAATTAATAATGAATCTCCATGGCCATGGTAAGAACCTTCAAATTTCATTATAATGTTGCGGCCTGTGTATCCTCGAGCTAGTCGAAGAGCAGCCATCGTCGCTTCTGTCCCAGATGAAACAAAACGAACCATTTCAACTGAAGGTACTCTTTCAATAACGATTTGGGCTAATTTGTTTTCTAATACTGTCGGTGCACCAAAAGAAGTTCCTTTTGCTGCTTGTTCTTGAATTGCTTTCACAACTTCTGGATGAGAGTGCCCTAAAATTAACGGCCCCCAGCTAAGCACATAATCGATATATTCGTTGCCGTCAATGTCACGAATAATAGCACCTTCCCCAGATTCAATAAATATCGGTTCTGCATTAACAGATTTGAATGCACGAACAGGGCTGTTCACCCCTCCAGGCATTAAATTTACTGCTTCTTTAAATGCTTTCACTGAATTTTCATAGGTACGCATTTTACTTCTCCTCCAACCAACGAGCTACATCTTTAGCATGATAAGTAATGATTAAGTCAGCACCCGCACGCTTCATTCCAAGTAAAGTTTCTAACACAACAGACTTTTCATCAATCCAGCCGTTTTGTGCTGCTGCTTTCACCATCGCATATTCTCCAGATACGTTGTATGCAACTACTGGAACTGGGAAATTGTTTTTCACATCTCGAATAATATCCATGTAAGCTAGAGCTGGTTTAACGATTAAGAAATCAGCTCCTTCTTCAATGTCGGTTTCAGCTTCACGGAACGCTTCTAAACGATTGGCTGGATCCATTTGATATGTTTTGCGGTCGCCAAATTTCGGTGCTCCTTCCGCTGCTTCACGGAATGGTCCGTAATAGCTTGAAGCATATTTTACAGCATAGGACATGATTGGAACATCTTGGAATCCCGCTTCATCTAAAGCATGGCGAATGGCCACTACAAATCCATCCATCATATTGGAAGGTGCAATGATATCAGCTCCTGCTTTCGCTTGAGAAACAGCTGTGCGAGCTAATATATCAAGGGATGGGTCATTTAAAATTTTGTCCCCTTCCACTAAACCACAGTGACCATGATCAGTAAATTCACATAAACATGTATCTGCAATGACCATCAATTGAGGATATCTCTCTTTAATTTGTTGTGTCGCTTTTTGCACAATTCCATGGTCATGGAAAGCACCTGTTCCTTGTGCATCTTTATCAGCAGGAATTCCGAATAAAATCACTGATGGGATTCCAAGTGATACCACTTCATCAATCTCAGCATCTAAATTATCCAAAGAAAGTTGGTAGACACCTGGCATAGATTTTACTGGATTTTTAATGTTTTCGCCCTCAATCACGAAAATAGGGTAAATTAAATCTTCTTTGTGTAAATGGTTTTCTCTTACCATAGAACGAATTGTAGCGTTTGCACGTAATCTACGATGTCTTCTGAATTCAAATTGTGACATTATGATTCCTCTCCTTTTATAATCGCTTCAATAACTGATTGCATTGTATATTTCTTCGGAAAATATGTAACAACGGCACCATATTTTTCAACGGCACCTTTAGTTATGTGACCAATGCAAGCGATTTTCATTTGGTTCCATCCTACTTGTGAAACTGCAAATTTATTGAAACAATCTACCGCTGACGGACTGGCAAAAATAACAATTGGATCATTATTCGTTTGAATCGTCTTTACTAGCGTTTCAATGGATTTCCTATTTTCAATCGTTTTATATACCGTCCATTCGTCAATTTGAAATGGTAGCCCTTTCTTTATGGTGTCCTTTGCTAATTCCCCTCTAATAAATAAACATTTTGGTGACGTACCACTTACAAAAGGGAATTCTTTTACAAATGTATCAGCGCTGAAAATAGTAGGCATGAAATGAACCGTAAAGCCATATTGTTCTAACATTTTGGCCGTCTTTTCTCCTACAGCAGCAATTTTACTAGAAAAATGTGCCAAGTTAAAATGATGACGTTCTATTTTTTTATAAAAAAACTCAACACCATTTTGACTCGTAAAAATAAGCCAGTCATAGTTTAGGCAAGAAAATAATCGCTCTTTGTCCTCAATACTAATTACTTCTTCAGTTTGTATGAGCGGACAAACTACCGCTTCTCCCCCAAGCTGATCGATTTCGTCTATAATAGACAACGTTTTTTTTGAACCAGTTAGGATTATAGTTTTTCCTTCCAAAGGTTTATGCATTGTTCTCCGCCTTCACCTTAGCGATTAAATCATAAGCACCTTGATCAGTTAAAAGTTGAGCAAGTTTATTTCCAATTTCTACTGGGTCATTTCCTTGAATTGTTTCTTTGTAACAAATCGCTCCATCAGGTGATGCCACAAGTCCCGTCATTGTGATGACATCTCCATCAACCGTTGCATATCCAGCAATCGGTACTTGACAACCTCCATCCATCGCAGCTAAAAACGTCCGCTCAGCAGTTACCGCTTTCTTAGTGTTATTATCTGTTAATTTCGCTAGTTCTGTTAAAAGTTCTTCATCATCTTCACGACATTCAATTCCTAATGCTCCTTGAGCAACAGCCGGTAAGCAAATGTCAACATCCAAATATTCTGTTACAACTTCGCTTGACCATCCCATACGTTTTAACCCTGCTGCAGCAAGAATAATCGCATCATAACCTTCCGTCTCAAGTTTTTTCAATCGGGTATCGATATTTCCTCGAATCCATTTGATTTCAAGGTCTGGTCTCACTTGTAATAGTTGAGCACTGCGTCGTAAAGAACTTGTCCCTACAACTGCCCCCTCTGGTAAATCATTGAACTTAATATGATTTTTTGAAATAAGGGCATCACGAGGGTCTTCGCGGAATGGAATACAGCCGACTGTTAAACCATCCGGTAATACTGCTGGCATATCTTTCATCGAATGCACCGCAAAATCAATTTCTTTATCTAACAATGCTTTTTCAATCTCTTTTACGAATAATCCTTTTCCTCCTACCTTTGATAATTGAACGTCTAATATTTTATCACCTTTAGTGACAATTTCTTTGATTTCGAATTCAAAAGGAAAACCAGCTTTTTTACATTCGTTAATAAACCAATTTGTTTGGGTTAATGCTAATTTACTTTTTCGAGAACCTACAATAATTTTTCTCATGATGAACCTACCTTTCTGCTAATACCATATATGAAATTGGGATAGCTTACTTCCCAAAAAGAAATTAATGAGTACAACGAAATAAGCATAAACTTGAGTCCAAGCAAATGACAGTCCCGTAATTATTCCTCGCTGCTTTAACATAATGATAGCTACATATATGACAAGCACTATGAAAGAACCGATGATTTTTGCATCAAAAAACGAAATTGCTCCCTCCACTTTCATAAATGCTGATTCTAGTCCTAATAGCAAACTAATCACCATGATTGGAAGGCCAATAATGATTGAATAATTCATCCAAGTCGCCATTTGAGATAAGGAGGGTAAACGAGACCAAAGTTTTGTATATTTTTTCTTTTTTAATAGGTGGTATAAAATTAAGTATAGCACTGAAAAGACAAATGAAATGGAAAATGCTGCATACGATAAAATGGCAAAACCAATATGTATAAACAGCATTTCAGATTCCATGGTTTTTAATACTGGATTCAAATTATTTGGTGCAAACAGTCGAATTGTCATAAAAATAAATCCGAGTATATTAATAAAAAACACCGGTAAATCTGTTCTTGCTATGCAATGCAAGAAGATTGACAGCGTTACAAGTAACCAAGCATAAAAATAAATCCCTTCAGAAAGCGATAATATAGGGAATCGTTTAGTCTCCAACACGCTTAATACGATAAAAGCCGTTTGCAATATCCAAACAATGGATACTAACCAAAATGCAGTTCTACGAATGATTTCTTTTTTATAAAAATAATCGACAAAATAAAACATTATACTTATCGCATATAGTATAACCATTATTTGGTAAAGGTTACTCATCACTTCAGTCATACGAAACCCTTCTCCATCTTATACGTCATTATGATTAAAATTTAAAACAAAAGCGCTTCCGTATCATTAGTTTACCACATCGATACGAAAACGCCTCAAAATTCTTACTTAAAATGATAATTTTGGTTGATTTTCAATTCCGTCTTGAATTCGTTCTTCTTCAGTTTCTAACTTCAATTGTTGACTCTGAATTTCTTCTTGAACTAATTCTTCAATTCCAAAAATTTGTTGATACAATTGAAGTTTTTGATTGGCTTTTGGAGAGTTAGCAATTTCCTTCGCTTGAAGAATTGGTTCTTTTAACAATTGATTGATGATGGATTTCGTATGTTTATTTAAAATTTTACGTTCCCGTTCAGTTAGATTTGGCATTTTATTTTCAATACTTTTCATCGTTTCTTGTTGAATCATATTTGCTTTTTTGCGCAATGCCGCAATAACCGGTACTACTCCAAGCGTTGCAAACCAATCTTTAAATTCAACAATTTCTTGTTCAATCATTTTTTCAATTTGTTGAGCGGCCTGTTTTCGTTCTGCTAAATTCGCTTCTACAATTCCCTGTAAGTCATCAATATCATATAAGAATATGTTAGGTAATTCGCCTACTTTAGGATCGATATCTCGTGGAACTGCGATATCAACTAAAAACAAAGGTTTTCCTTTGCGTAAACGCTCTACAAACTGCATTAGTTCATAATCAATTACATACGTTGTTGAACCTGTTGATGTAATTAAAATATCTGTATCAAGCAAAGTACATTGCAATTCCTTAATCGATTTAGCATGTCCTTCAAATTTTTCAGCTAAAGACACCGCTTTTTCAAAAGTACGATTTAATACCGTTACTTTTCCAACGCCGCTTCCATACAGATTTTCCATAGCAAGCTCGCCCATTTTACCAGCGCCTAAAATCGATACATGTTTATTTTTTAGGGAACCAAATATTTTCTTTGCCAGTTCAACCGCAGCATAAGATACTGAAACGGCATTTTCGTTAATCGTCGTTTCTTTATGAGCTTTTTTCGCAAAAGTAATTGCTTGTTTAAACAAGCGGTTAAAAATCGTACCCGTCGAACCAATTTCTTGTGCCTCTAAAAAGCTTTTCTTGACTTGTCCAAGAATTTGAGTTTCTCCCAATACCATCGAATCGATTCCTGCAGTTACTCGGAATAAGTGTACTAACGATTGATCATTTTCACGAATAAATAAATAGCTCTCAAATTCCTCAATCGGAATGTTAAACCAGTTGGATAAAAAACGTTTTATATAATAACGTCCTGTATGCAGCTGATCAACTACCGCATAGATTTCCGTTCTATTGCAAGTCGACACGATCACGTCTTCTAATATGCTTTTTTCTTTTTTTAACGCAGCCATCGCTTGTGGTAATTCACTTTCAATGAACGACAACTTTTCACGAATTTCGACTGGCGCAGTTCTATAATTCAAGCCTACAACTAGTGTGTGCATGAACTTAACACCTCTCACGAACTATTTCATAACCTCTATTCTAACATAAAGAAAGCGCTATCTAAACGCTAATTATGAAAAAGTTATGAAATAAGATTTTTTACTTTAAAATAATTCTAATATAAGAATAACAAAATTTGATTCCTGTTTCAATATAATAACCTTTATACATAGTATTCAACAAATTCCGACAATTTACTCTTCTTGAACATATATAAAAGGTTGACCTATAGGATGCTAGGTCAACCTTTATAAAATTGGAAGTTCTTACTGTTTCATAAGCTTCATAAACATTTTCAATTATGTATGGAATCACATGAACTTTTGTATTTCAGTCCATGTTTCTTCCACTCCTACTCCCGTTTCCGCAGAAAACAGGATGATTGGATCTCCTTTTTCCATTTCTAATGTTTCTCTTACCACTTTTTTATGTTTATCCCACTTGCCTCTTGGAATTTTATCTGCTTTCGTTGCAACTACAATCGCAGGAATATTGTAATGTTTTAAGAAATCATACATCATTTGATCGTCTGCAGTTGGAGGATGGCGCAAATCAACAATTAAAATAACAGCTTGTAATACGCTTCGACCAGTAAGGTACTTTTCAATCATTTTCCCCCAAGCTTCCCGCTCTTTCTTAGACACTTTGGCGTAACCATAGCCTGGAACGTCCACAAAAAACAATTGATTTTCGATTTTATAAAAATTTAACGTTTGTGTTTTACCAGGCTTTGATGACGTACGAGCAAGGGATTTTCGATTAATCATCTTATTGATGAATGAAGATTTTCCAACATTCGAACGGCCCGCCAAAGCAAATTCAGGTAGACCGTCGTCTGGATATTGTTCCGGTTTGACAGCACTAATTACCATTTCCGCATGACTAACTTTCATTTAAAAACCTCCAACAAGGGCGATATTCAACACTTCTTCTGCCGATCTAACCGGTTTAAATACTAATTCTTCTCGAACTGCTTCAGGAATATCGTCAATATCTCGCTCGTTGTCTTGAGGAATGATGATAATTTTTAATCCTGCACGATGAGCTCCTAACGATTTTTCTTTCAGTCCTCCGATTGGAAGCACTCGCCCTCGCAATGTAATTTCTCCAGTCATTCCGACTTCTTTTTTGATAGGTTTATTGGAAATGGCTGATACAAGTGCTGTTGCAATAGTAATTCCCGCTGACGGACCGTCTTTTGGTACTGCTCCTTCAGGTACGTGTATATGAATATCATGTTGTTCAAAATAATCTGCATCCAAATTGAGGCGTTTGGATAAAGAACGAACGTAAGAAAGAGCAGTTTGAGCAGATTCCTTCATCACATCTCCAAGCTTACCTGTTAAAATCAGTTTTCCTTTACCAGGTGTTAAAGATACTTCAATTTGAAGTGTATCACCACCAACGGATGTGTAAGCCAATCCTGTCGCTACACCAACTTGGTTTTCCGTTTCCGCTTGACCGTAATGGAATCGATGTTTACCAAGCATTTCAATCAATGTTTTCGAATTGACAGTAACCCGTTTTCTTTCGCCAGAAACAATGACTTTTGCCACTTTTCGGCAAACTGCAGCAATCTGACGTTGAAGACCACGAACGCCAGCTTCTCTCGTATAGTATCGAATTAAATCAACAATCGCTTCATCTTTAAAGATAAGTTGTGATTTTTTCAAACCGTTTTCATCAAGTTGTTTTGGAATAAGATGATTCTTAGCGATTTTGATTTTTTCAATCTCTGTATAACCAGCAATCGATATTACTTCCATACGATCTAATAGTGGTCCTGGAATTGTGCTTAAATCATTCGCTGTAGCAATAAACATTACTTGCGATAAATCATAAGGTTCTTCGATGTAATGATCGCTAAAAGTATGATTTTGCTCAGGATCCAATACTTCAAGCATTGCTGCTGAAGGATCACCTTTGAAATCATTGGACATTTTATCAATTTCATCCAATAAAAACACAGGGTTAATTGTACCAGCTTTTTTCATTCCTTGTATGATACGACCAGGCATCGCTCCAACGTAAGTGCGTCTATGTCCGCGAATCTCAGATTCATCACGTACACCACCAAGAGAAATGCGAACAAATTTACGATTTAAACTCTCCGCTATCGATCTTGCTAGAGAGGTTTTCCCTACCCCAGGTGGTCCCACTAAACATAAAATTGGTCCACGAATGGAATTTTTTAATTGGCGTACAGATAAATACTCTAAAATGCGCTCTTTTACTTTCTCCAGTCCATCATGATCGCGATTTAGAATTTCTTCTGCCAAATTAACATCAAGTCGATCTTCCGTTTTTTCTTTCCACGGAATTGTGACTAACCATTCAATATAGTTTCGAATGACGCCGCTTTCTGCGCTGGCAGCCGGTAATTTTTCATAGCGTTCAAGCTCTTTTAGTGCCACTTTTTGTGTGGATTTAGGCATTCCGGATTCTTCAACACGTTTTCGAAGATCAGCAACTTCTCCTGTTTTTCCTTCTCGATCTCCAAGCTCGGCTTGAATCGCTTTCATTTGTTCGCGTAAATAATATTCTTTTTGAGTACGTTCCATCGCTTGCTTTACTTTTGTATTGATTTTCTTCTCTAAATTTAATACTTCTTGTTCATCATGCAAGCGAATCATTAAGTGGTCTAATCTTTTCTTAATATTGAAAATGCTTAATACTTCTTGTTTCTCAGAAATTTTAAATGGTAAGTGGGAAGCGATAATATCTGCTAGTCTTCCTGGTTCCTCGATGTCTAAAACAGATTCAATTGTTTCAGCAGTAATTTTATTTGAAGATTTCGCATACTTTTCAAAATAATTAACTACTGTGCGCATTAACGCTTCCATTTCCACGTCTTTTTCTTTCGAATCTTCATGCAATTCAATATCTACAGTTGTAAAATCATCGTTTTCTTGGTAATGAACAATTTTCCCACGACAAATGCCTTCCACTAAAATGCGCAACGTGCCGTTCGGTAATTTCAACATTTGTTTTACAGAGACATAAGTCCCAATCATATACAAATCTTCTTTTTCAGGTTTTTCTACCCGCAAATCCTTTTGCGTCGTTAGGAAGATTTTATTATCATTCATCATGGCATGTTCTAATGCAGCGACCGAACGTTTCCTACCAACATCGATATGTAATACCATTGAAGGAAATACGAGCAGTCCACGCAAAGGAAGTAGTGGTACATTTTTCTTTAATTCAGTCATGCGGGTTATTCACCTCCATTTGATACTAAAGAATGCACCCGCTTCTAGGCAAATTTAGTATGTGAAAAATTAAAAACATTTCACTTGGTTTTACATAGCAATTTCGATAAATTTAATCTTTCATAACAGCATTTACTATTCTCTGTTACATCAATTATTATTCCCGGTAAAATGTTATTTTGAACAATTTGACGCTCAATAAAATGATTTGCAAGTATTTGTAAAAATATGTAATTTTGATATTTGTTACAAAGAGCTGACTAACGAGATATGCATAAGCAAATTCGCAGTCAGCTCTTTATTTTAATGGTCATTATTACTGTTACTTGTAACTACTTTATGCGGAAGTTTTTTTATTGTCCTTCAAATCTTTTAATTCTGTACCGTCTTTTAAAATTAATTTTGGTTGCGCTTTGTCCGTAATCGTTTCTTTTGTAATAATACATTTCACGATATCATCGCGTGATGGCAATTCATACATCATATCAAGCATCGTATTTTCAATGATGGAACGAAGTCCACGGGCACCTGTTTTTCTTTCAATCGCTTCCTTCGCAATCGCTCGAAGTGCTTCCTCTTCAAATTCTAATTCCACATTATCTAATTCGAGCATTTTTTGATATTGTTTCACTAATGCATTTTTTGGCTCTGTCAAAATTCTAACGAGCGCTTCTTCATTTAACTGTTCAAGTGAAGCAATGACTGGTAAGCGACCAATAAATTCTGGAATTAAACCAAATTTCAATAAGTCTTCTGGAATTAATTGAGAAAGTAAAGATTCGCTTTCCACATTTTTATTTTTCATATCGGAACCAAAGCCAATCACTTTTTGTCCTAATCGACGTTTAATAATGCTTTCAATTCCATCGAAAGCACCGCCAACGATAAATAAGATATTTGTTGTATCAATCTGTAAAAACTCTTGATGTGGATGTTTACGACCACCTTGAGGAGGAACGCTAGCTACCGTACCTTCTAAAATTTTTAATAATGCCTGTTGCACACCTTCTCCAGATACGTCTCGTGTGATGGAAGGGTTCTCTGATTTTCGTGCAATTTTATCGATTTCATCTATATAAATAATCCCTTTTTCTGCTCGCTCAATGTCATAGTCAGCAGCTTGGATTAGTTTTAACAGGATGTTTTCTACGTCTTCACCAACATAACCAGCCTCGGTTAATGAAGTGGCATCGGCAATCGCAAATGGCACATTTAAAATTCTTGCTAAAGTTTGAGCAAGTAAAGTTTTCCCACTACCAGTTGGTCCAATTAAAATAATATTGGATTTAGATAGTTCCACATCATCTAATTTACTATTTGAATTGATTCGCTTGTAGTGGTTATATACTGCAACAGCAAGAGCTTTTTTAGCTCGCTCTTGTCCAATAACGTATTCATCTAAGATGCTTAAAATTTCCTTTGGCTTTGGAACATCTTGAAAATCGATTTCCTCTTCTGTACCTAATTCCTCAACAACGATTTCGGAACATAGCTCGATACATTCATCACAAATATAAACACCAGGCCCAGCTACTAATTTTCGCACTTGTTCTTGTGGCTTACCACAGAAAGAACACTTTAAATTGCCTTTTTCATCATTAAATTTAAACAATTTGCTTCACCCCTATTCAAGCAACAATCTTACAGGATATTGAGCACATTAGCAAATAAGAAGTTTCCAAAGCTAATGGAATATTTTGTATAGCTTATGTATGTAAAAATTATTTAGTCATTGGTATAAAACAAGGCACGGTGGTATATGCCGTACCTTGTTATTGGAACTATTCAATTAATTACAATCCTTCTATGAGGAAAGAATAAATTATTCAGTAATTTTCGCATTCTCAACTAAGAATTCTACAGTTTTTTGATTGCGAATATCATTTTCTAACATTTCAGTAGTTCCGCCTAAAGCAGTAATAATTTTTTCTTTATCCATTTTGAATTGGTCAGCCATTTTTTCAAGCTCTTTGTCGATATCTTCTTGTGTCACTTCGATGTTTTCTGCTTTAGCGATTGCTTCTAGTGTTAATGAAATGCGCACGCGAGTTTCAGCATCTTCTCTGAATTGTTCATGCAAGTCTTCCTCTGTTTGACCAGAGAATTGATAATAAAGGTCTAAAGATATTCCTTGCATTTGTAGGCGTTGAGCAAATTCATCAATCATACGGTGAATCTCGTTGTGGATCATTGCTTCTGGAATATCGATTTCAGCATTTTCTGCTGCCTTTTCTACCAATTCGTCACGGAGTGTGCTTTCAGATTCATTTTTCTTTTGCTCAGCTAATTGTTCTTTTAGTTTGTTACGTAATTGTTCAACTGATTCAACTTCCGGATCAACTTCTTTAACAAATTCATCGTTTAATTCTGGAAGCACTTTTGTTTTTACTTCTTTTACAGTCACTTTGAAAGTAGCATCTTTTCCAGCAAGTTCTTCAGCGTGATATTCTTCTGGGAATGTCACTTGAACATCTTTAGATTCACCAGCTTTTAAACCAACTAATTGTTCTTCAAATCCTGGGATAAATTGGCCAGAACCGATTTCTAATGGATAGTCTTCTCCTTTACCACCTTCGAATGCTTCATCGCCAATGAACCCTTCAAAATCGATAACAGCAATGTCACCTTCAACGATTGCTTTATCTTCTTGAATTTCGTACTCAGCTTTTCTATTTAATAAATTTTGAATTTGCTCTTCTACTTCTTCATCTGTTACTTCTGTGCTAAGTTTTTTCACTTCTAATCCTTTATATTCGCCAAGCTTTGGTTCAGGCTTCACAGTAACTTTTGCAGTAAATGTAAAATCTTTATCTTTTTCAAAACTATCAAGATCGCCAATTTCAGGATAATCTACTGGGAAGATACCTGTTTCATCAACAGCTTTTGAATATGCTTCTGGTACAATTATTTCTAAAGCATCTTGATATAATGCTTCTACACCAAAACGTTTTTCAAAAATTTGACGTGGTACTTTTCCTTTACGGAACCCTGGCACTGTAATTTGGTTTACAACTTTTTTGAACGCTTGATCCAATGCTTTATTTACTTCCTCAGCAGGAACTTCAATTGTTAATACTCCAGTATTCCCATCTTTTTTTTCCCATTTTGCTGACATATATAAATACCTCCAAAAATAAATTACAAATTTTAAGCATTTGTTTATACGATTTTGACAACCATTTTAGTATATCATAAGTAGCTCTAGTTTCAACATTTTTCATGCTTATTGTAGTTCTGATAGCTTTTCCAATTCTTGAATGAACTGATAGATTTCTTGATTCAATTCACTATCTTGTCCAAACATCTGATATACAAAATCGATATAACATTCTGCTACTTCATTTGATTGAAAATCCAACCACTCAAAAGGATACGTTACAATTGCATGTTTTGCAATTAAATATTCAACCATTTCTAAAACGGATGGTTCTTGTTGCAGTTTTTCACTAACTATATTTGAAATCATTTTATATTGTGATAACTCTGTTGGCAACCCAATTTTTGATGGGTTTACCACAATCATCCGGTCAAATTTACGTATCTTTAATTCAATATCAATATTTTGCTCATTCATTAATATAAGAATAAGACTTTTAACAAAAGGATGAGTACGATGACTTTCAACAATATTTTTTAAGTGAGCGATGATCGGCCTAATATTAGCAAGAGATAACTCATGCAACTTATTCACTTGCTCAGCATGAGCTAAAGATAAAAAAGAATCTAATTCATAGAGTTCAGGTTCTAGCTGTTTGACAATCATCGTAAAATCATCTTGCTTATCCATTTTTTCAATAATATTCGCATTTAATTCTTTCAACCTATTAAATTGGTCGATTTTATCAGGTGGAATCGCTTCTTCTTCCAATAGTGAAGTAATAATTTTTTCTACTTTTTTATATTCTTTTAATTGCATACAAACGGTTAAATATAATTCCATTACTTCAAAATACATCGTTGGTCCGATATTAAGTAACTTTTCACATACTTCTTTAGCTTTTAGATAAGATTTTGCTTCATATAATGAATAAGCATATAGACTCAATACATACTCATCGCCATCAGTATATTTCAAAGCTTCTTCAAAATATTGATTCGCAGTTTCAAATTGATTTTTTTTAATATATTTTTGTGCTTCGGAAATGAGACGTTCTACTGTTCCTGGAAATACGACAACATTTTCATAAGCCGTATATGAAGATTTTTTATTTTTCACTTTTTTCACTCCATGATGCAATACAAAATAATCCGTATCTTACTACTTACTTGCTTTTTACTAATATCATTCCCTTTATTGTAAGTTATAACAATTCAATCTTATTATAGAAAAAAATATAACGGCCATCACTATAAATACGTTTTTTTTGGAAATTCCCTATAAATATTATTCATTTCCAACTCAATTGTGATTATTGTAGCAGTATTTTTAGAATCTAATGCACAATCTGCTTTGTATAGATTTTTCCCATTTATTCATACTAAATACGGAAAATCAATTGAAGTTGCATTATAGTGGAATTTTAGGGAAAAATCCAAAAGATGAACCATTACACTATGGCGAAATATTTGCTATTTGGACAAATGTTTTAGGAAATAATGGTATGATTGCATACTATCAAACATTGTACAATCATACTGGAGATGAAGATTTAGCAAAAATAATTGAAGAAGCAATTCAAGGAATGCAGGAAGAAAATAGGCAGTTAACAAATCTACTGAAAGTAAACGGTGTCAGTCTTCCACCAGCACCACCGGAACGAGCAAACGCAAACATTGAAGATATCCCTGTTGGAGCCAAATTTAATGATCCGGAAATTGCAGCAAAAATTTCTGCTGATTTAGCAGCTGGGTTAGTCGCTTGCAGCCAAGCAATTGGGGTAAGTATTAGAGAAGACATCGCCATTATGTACGGACAATTCCATGCTGCGAAAGCTCAATTGGGAGCTAAACTACTTCGTTTAAATAAAGAAAAAGGTTGGCTTGTATACCCTCCCCTACATTTTAGTCCACGCGAATAATGATATAATAATGAAGGGATGAAATGTTCACGTTTCATCCCTTCACCAATACGACTTTCAAAGGAAATTATCGCACAATACGATCTCCCGCTTCTAAATAGACAACCTTCTTTTCCAACTCTCTTACCCTTTTTTGTAATCTATTAATCATGATATTTTGTTGGAGTATAAAGTTTTTAATTTCTTCATAAGGAGCCTTGGGATTGTAATTCATTTTTCGATCATTAGCATCTTTGTTCACAATTTGTATTTGAACTTTCTCCCCTGTCATTTCTTCCACTGTAAGCGCTATAAATTTTTTATAGCGATTGTTTAACCAATCTTTACAAACTTGGTTTTCTGTTAGGATGTATAACACGTCCCCATTCCATTCTGCTTCCGTTCTTGCAAACCACATATCATAGCTTGCTTTAGGAATTTTCCAACGAATACGTTCCAACACTTCCGACCAAAATTCCATCGAGTCCATCCCTTTCTGCGAATAAATTACGTATATCCACATTGTTACAATTTTTCGCAAAAATTAATCAGGACACCTATAATTTATAGAAATATTTTTACATGACATAAAGTTTGCAGAAAATAAAACAGGGACGTCTAAAACGACTTTTCAGACGCCCCTTCAGTATTGATAAGAAATTTGTATTCAGCAGCAATCACCGTTGCACCTGTCTGTTTTTTTATTTTTTGTTGAAACGTGACCACGCCAGTACCATTACCTTTATCAGCTAAATCGGTTACCCTTAATTCTAAATGGATTGTATCCCCAATGAATGTCGGTTGTAAAAATCTCAGTTTTTCAATTCCGTAGAAAGCAACTACTGTCTTAGGACTCATATCTAATAAGCCTGTCCCTATGGATAATACAAGCATACCATGAGCAATCCGTTGTTTGAATCTCGTATTCTTTGCATATTCCGAATCCATATGCAGCGGAAAAAAATCTCCGCTTACTCCTGCAAAATTGACAAGGTCGCTTTCCGTAATGGTCCGCCCGTGGGATGTCCATGTTTCGCCTATTTCAAACTGTTCGAATGGCTTGTTTAACATTATTTCTCTCCTTTATGAAGAAGATAATCGTATAATATTAAAATTTATGCATGAACAATTTAAAACATGAACATTCAACAAATCGTTTTAACATGAATTAACGGACTATTAATACATCACATTTTGAATAACGAACAATGCGTTCTGCCACAGAACCAAGCAACCATTTTTCAATCTTATTTAATCCTGTAGCACCGCAAACCATTAAATCGACTTCAACATTAGTTAAAATCGTTTTTGCAGCCCCTTCTTCTACCAATATTTCCACGTTGGCTACACCATCTTGTTCAGCATTCATTTTCATTTTGTTTAATTCTTCCCTAGCCTTTTCTTTCAATTCTTCGGCGTATTTTAAATCATAGGCTGCAACAGAGCCAAAGGATTTTGTATCTACTACATTTATAATTAGCAAAGTAGATTGAAAATTTTTTGCCATTTCAATTGCTTGTTTTAACGCTCTTTTTGATCCTTCTGAAAAATCTACTGCAACAGCTATTTTTTGATAAATTGCCATCCTTTTCACTCCTTTATGTAAATATAGCAAATAGTTGTAAAAAACTATATGAATATTTCATGTACTATTTCCTAAAGTAGTTGGATAATCAAAAAATACTATAATAAAAAGTAGAAAAATAACTAATGAAATCTTATGTAACTATTAAAAATACACCATCTCCCTAATATATAGGCTTAGGTGCACCGTGCTTAAGTATAATCATTTTTTCCTTTCGCGTTATAAAAATTATTCAAAGTAGTCTATATGAAATTTGTCTTTGTCGATTTCTGTTGCTAGTCCAGTATAATTGATTTTATTGTATTGTTCATATAATTCTGTCACTTCGTCTAACATATTGGGATCCAACCAAATTCTTCTTTTCCCCTTTTTATATAAAACGAGAGGATGCTGATTAAACAATTTTGCGTCAAGTATTTCACTTACATGTTGTATGTCAAAAGGTTCCGTTATCGGGCGAAACATTTCGATGCGATGTTCAGAAAGAAAATGTAGAATTTCAGACACTGTCCAATCATCTTTAAAAAAAATAAACGAAATCATTTCATAAGATGGTCCAGATTTTATAACTTGGACAAAACATCGATCCATTTGTATGCACTCAGTACGCTGAAAATTGAATGCATTTTCATAATTTTTGATGATGATGTATTCAAAGCAATCTGGATATTCACGTAGTTCGCCAATTAATTTATTGTATTTATATTGTAAAAAATTCACAACCTTACCCTCTTGCAATGAGTTCACCTGCCTATAATCCTTTTCAACACACTGAAAAGTAAGCGTTTACACAAGTATAGAAATAAATGAACATTTTTTTAATTTTATTTTATGATAATCATGCTCACAATTGAACTGTTATTGAAAAATAATCAATTTAATCATGCTAATAACAATAAAAATTCCAATGAGGATAATTGAATAATGAAAAAAGTCACTATTTTCATTATTTCTTTCAAACTCAATTAATCTTTTTTTATCATCTTTCGCCCGTCGATTCATCATCATCTTCCTTCCGTTACAAAGCCACATTTGTATATAGTTTTTTCGAACAATCAACCCTTCATTCTTCAAGCAATATACAATTGAAATAAAAAAATGTGTCACTGATGATGGCAATTAGATAAGCCGTTCAAATTTTTATCACTTACAATAATTCCGCATTTGTACCACACGGCAATGAAATTTTGCCATACATTAAGTACGAATAAAGGGGGTGAAAATATATGTCTTCAAACTACGGCTCAGTAGGAGGATTCTTCGGAAACAAGTGTGATTTCGTTTTACTTGTAGTATTATTCATCCTTCTTATCATTGTAGGATCTTGCTATAATCATGGATATCAATATTAATAAGGTCAGTAAATCCTCTTTACTTTCACTGTCCGCCATAAATTCCCCTTACTAACATCTTTCTTTTTTACGACCTAAAGCCATATCTTTAGGTCGTTTTTTTGTATAGAAAAAAACCATTTTGAACAACGAGTGGTTCAAAATGGAATTTCATTAATTTAACATTTTATGAGGCAGATTTTCATACATATCAAAGATCTCAGTTGCCGTTTCTTTTATCAGTTCTTCATCTCCATAATGAATAGCACTATCTAATTTTGCATAAATCAATAATAAAATACTTTTTGCTTCTGCCTCATCCAAATATTGAATCTTCTGTTTTACAATTTGAATTCGATTCAACTACGCCACCTCTCTTTCTCTCTACGTAGCTATTATACTGTAATAATTTATAAGCTTGTTAATGATGAAACCAATTTATTAAAAAAAAGACATTTCTAATAAAATATGACCACAAGTTTAGGCAAATTTCAACAAATATAGACTGCCTTGTAATTCCAAATTTAAGGCAGTCTATATTTTAGTGTTTATGAATTTATATTTACTAAAATTCTTCCTTTTGCTTGTCCTTTTAGTAGAATTGGGAAAGCATCAGGTAACTCTTCCAGCGTCACTTCTTTATATAGGAAATCTTGTAAATTATTTGGTTTATAATCTGTCGCTAAACGATTCCAAACTTCTTTTCTCGTACTATAGTCGCAATAGGCAGAATCTATGCCAAGTAGATCAACACCTCTTAAAATAAATGGATAAACCGTCGTTGGTAGGCTTGCACCACCTGTTAAACCACTCACTGCCACTTGACCCCCAAGTTTAATTTGGCTCAAAATTGATGCAAGTGACTCCCCGCCAACTGGATCTATTGCTGCAATCCATCTTTGTTTAGCTAAAGATTTTGGTCTTCCGTTGCTTACTACTTCTTCTCTTGAGAGTACAGATGCGGCTCCTAGGCTTTTTAAAAATTCATGTTCTGTTTCCTTACCAGTACTTGCTTCGACTTCATATCCTAGTTTTGATAAAATCGCTACAGCAAAACTACCAACGCCACCTGTCGCACCAGTCACAAGCACCTTTCCTTGATTAGGGGTTAATCCGTTTTTCTCAAGTCGATAAATGGACAAGGCAGCAGTAAAACCTGCAGTTCCAATAATCATCGCTTCTTTTAAAGAAAGACCTTTCGGAAGCGGTACAACCCAATCAGCAGGAATACGGGCATACTCACTATATCCTCCATAATGGGAAACGCCAATTTCATAACTTGTTGCGATTACTTCATCCCCTTCTTTAAAACGAGAATCCTCTGAAGCGACAACAACTCCTGATAAATCGATTCCAGGTACGAAAGGATAATTTTTCACTATATTTCCATTCGGGATGCTCGCAAGGCTATCTTTATAATTTACACCTGAATAATGAACTCGAATTAATACTTCTCCTTTTGGCAAATCATCGACGGACAATTGTTGAATATTTAAAGTTACGTCTTCTCCTTGCTTATCAACAACTAATGCTTTAAATTGCGACATTTCTATTTCTCCTTTCTTCAATTCTATTTTATATTTATTAACAATTTTCATAATATGTTAGATTTTATAAGGATATGTCCGATTCCTTTATATTAGAAAGATGACTAAAATTTTTTTATGATTTATTTATTAAATAAATAAAGCGAAAAAATTAATAACAAAATTGCTATAATTTTTTTACCAGTGATTGGATAATTCTCTCCTCCAAAAAATCCAAAATGATCGATCATGGCACCAATAATAATTTGTCCTAACACAACAGCCATTAATGTGGAGGTAACACCAATTTTATTGACTGAAAAAATAAGAATCGATACGTAAATTGCGCCTAAAATTCCGCCGATTAATTGCCATTTCGGTACTTCTGTAATAGCAAATATATTTCCTTTTCCGAAAAAGATAGTAAAGAAAAATAAAACAAGCGTACCAATCAAAAAAGAAATAAAAGAACCTTCAATTAATCCTACTTGCTTACCTAACCCTCCATTAACTTTACTTTGCACTGCAACTGCCGCTCCACCTATAGTTGCAAGCAATGCAACAACCAATTTAATCATATTGAATTCCCCTTTACTATAACCCTACTAAATTATATTTATGAAAAAAATATAAATTTATAAGTAACGTTATATGTTCTTCATAAATCTTTCTCGATAATACTTTAGAAGAATTTTCACCTATAAGTAGGTTATACTAGAAAAAGAATAAAGGAGGTAACAGAAAATGACTATTGATTTAAGCCGAGTATATATTGAACGTTGTAATAAAGAAACGGAAGAAATCCTTGAAAAAGAATCGGCATCTTTTTTAAATACATCGATTTCTTATTTCAAAAATCATTTAAATGAATTTCTTTATATTCAGTCCCCTGTATTTGATGAAATAAAAGTAGATGCTATTTCCATGGAAGTGGATGATGTATTTGGCACTTATATGGCCTTATTTGGATTAAAAGTTCAAAAGAAACATACGAAAACAATAAAAAATTTTTTAGAACAACACTTACATACCAATTCGATAAAAAACTATAGCGCTCTTTTTGCTGGTGATGAAGGATTATGGGAAATCAACTTACCGCTGAATTTTATTGAAGGGTTTCAAGAAGATATGACCATTGAACAAGCCCTATTCTTGACATGCGACTTTATTCAAAATTTAGTGCAGCAAATTGAAATAAGCGAATAAACCTCCCTATTTTGAGGGAGGTTTTTCTATTTATGTAGTAATTGTTAACTTACTTAATTCCTCCACAATTTCTTTAGGCGTATGGACTACATAAGTTGGATTCTCCTTCATGATAAGCTCAAAACTATCCAATCCCCAACTAACCCACATAAAAGGCACTCCCACTTTGTTGCACGCTTCAATATCTCGCAATTCATCTCCAACATAAAGTATACTTTGAGGTGTAATTTGATGATGCTTCATAAACTTTTTCATCGCTCGATCTTTACCAAACAGCTTTTTTACAGAAATCACTTCAGAAACGGTTGAAATTTGTTCTCGTTTTAAAATAGCTTCAATATTTTCCTTTTTATTTGAAGATAAAATAGCAATTGTATATCCCATAGAAGATATGGACTCAAGCATTTCTTTTACCCCATCAAACAACTTCACTTCATGAATATGCTCATGAAAATATTGATAAATTTTTGGTAAGATGAATGTTAGTTTATGCATTGGAAATTGATATTTTTTTGCTTTATTGGCATGGTCAAGATGTCGAATTTGTTGTAAATCCTCCAATTTTAACGGCAAATAGTTGTATTTCTCTGCATAAGCATTCCAAGCATCCACATACACTTCCGCAGAGTTGGCAAGAGTCCCATCAAAATCGAAAATAATGTATCTCACATTTCTATCCCCTTTTCTAATATGCTTCTTTTTATTTAAATTTTGCCGATAGTCAATTCATTCTTATATGGACAACAATACCAAATTCAAAATGAAGAAACAAAAAAACACACCATTTTCAATTAATGGTGTGGGCTAAAAATGTGGAGAAACTCGCTTATTAGAGCTGAAAAAATTTTTTACGACTAGTGTGGAATAGGAAAATGATTCAACCTTCTTTAGAATGCGGAAGTCCAACCGCCATCCACAACTACTACTGTTCCATTCATGAAACTTGAATCTTTAGATGCTAAGAAAAGGGCAACTTGAGCAATTTCTTCTGGTTTTCCTGAACGTGGGGATAGTTTATGAGTTAATCCTGATCGTTCCATCCCCAATTGACTAACGTTCGTAATGCTTGCACCGATATTTGTTTCAACAGCTCCCGGTGCTATTCCGTTTACACGTATTCCTTTATGTGCATACATAAAACCAGCATTTTTCGTTAATCCAACAACTGCATGTTTTGATGCTACATAGGCAGCACCGGCATGAGCACCATTTAACCCCCCAGTTGAAATCGTATTGATAATCACACCTTCTTTGTTTTGTTCCAACCAATAATTAACAGCTTTACGCATAGCACGCATTACACCTTTTAAATTAATATCAAAAATGCGATCCCATTTTTCATCTGTAATTTCTCCTACAGGTTCAAATCCATCCATTATCCCTGCATTATTAACTAAAATATCTAAAGTGCCATATTCATCAATTGCCGTTTGGACCATGTTTTCAACATCTTCTAATTGAGATACATCTGCTTTTACAGCGATACAAGTGCCACCATTTTCTGCAATACTTTCCTCAACCGCCTTTGCTCCTTCTAAATTGTAATCCGCTAAGATGACTTTCGCTCCTTCTTTTGCATATAACTCTGCAATCGCTTTTCCCATTCCTGAAGCTGCACCTGTCACAATGGCTACTTTATCTTGTAATTTCAATTTCATCCCTCCGATTTTGCATTTTTTGAACACCCATCTTAATTTTCATTTTATTTTTACAAAAAAAGTTATTCAAGTTCCACCGATTGATAATTTTGTAAATTTTATGAAACTATTTACATTTTCCATTAATTCTCCTTTTGATACTTGTTTACTTATTCATTGAGCACTAGAAAATGATTAAAAATAATAAGATAAAAATCTCTCTTTATCTACACAAATGTACTTACCCTCTTTCAAAGCAATTCATACATTAGATTCAGAAGGGGGTGAGTTGAATGGGTTACAAATACGATAACTACGGCTATGGCGGTGGATATTGCAATGGCTTCGCTTTACTCGTAGTGTTATTTGTTTTACTAATTATCGTTGGAGCAGGATTCAAAGGATTCTATTAATTCTTCCGATTATACCACCACCTGTCCCAAATCGACACTACGATGAAAGTTAATAAGTCCCAACGAAATTTTTGTTGGGACTTTTAAATTGAAATAAGAGGCCATATATGAACACTCAATTGTTTTGAATAATGAGGAATTGGATTAATAGCTTTAGAACTAATATTCAATGCTGTTGATAAAATATTATGTTCTACTTCCATTAACTCTACATCATGAACAATCCACGGTTCATGATAAATATCACAACGAAGTAATTTTCCTTGTGGATTTGTTGTATAAAAGCAATATCTTTCCAATAACCATTCGCCTAACGTTCCTTGCTTCATACGGGATGCTTGAGAATGAACATTATATTGACATTTGAATGGTAAAGAATAGATTCTACTGCTTTCAGAATGGAATTGCTTTTCTGATTTTAATAGCGACATATCCAAGTATATATACGGTAAATGAAACAACACCTTTGCCAATTTGGCAGTTACCCTATGACGAATCGCCAACTGAAAAAAATAGATACCTGGTTTATTTCCAGCTTTTACATACGTTCGCACATTCAACCCTGGAATTCCTCTACCCATCGGAACAGATGGTATGCCACGAATGCCAATCGCCTTCGTCAAGTATGATACAATCGTAACCCAACCTTGTCCTTCAAATGTATCAAGCATAAGATTTGGAGGAAGGTGTGCTTCTAATACATCTTTTTTTACTGGGTAGTGAAGAAATAAAATATCAGTCCAAGTTTGTTTCATCAACCAAGGGATTTTTTTTGATAATACATCTTTATTCGCATTATAAATTTCTCCCATATCCATCCTCAATCATCGATAGATTTTTCTATAATATTTACAATTTTTATTGAAATTATGACTAGTAAGCGAAAAGTATGAAATTTTTCAACTTGTCAATAATGATATTAGAATAGAGAAATCGGGAGGCTATTTCATGAATTTACAACGCGCAAAAGAAATCGCCGAATCAGGTGCAATCGCAAATGTTTTATATAACGGACAGCGCATCTACATTCAGCATGTTGATGAAACGAAAGGAACAGCCCGTATTTATCCTTTAGATGACCCAGAAAATGAAAAAGAAGTACCCGTTGAACAATTATTAGAAAATTGATATCCCTCTTTCATTATTGTAAATGTGCGCAAAATAGTTGCGCACTTTTATGATTGGCGCAAATGCAAAGAACGAGATATAACAACTTACTTTTACGTTTTTAAAAAAAATATGATATATTTAATGAATGTCAAACAAGACGGTCGAAATGGACTGTCTCTTTTTATTAACATATTTTCAAAAGGAAGATGAAATTGATTAAGCAACCGAAATATATTTATACTTTTGTTTACCATCCTGACGAATTTGAGCTTTGTCGAATGGAAAGGCGCTCTTTATTTGGAATTGATACTGAACAAAATTTTATTATCACCGATCGTAAAATCAATCCTAGCCGTAGTCCTTTTATAGAAGATTTCTTAGAAGTGTATGTTGAGGCACATAGTTTTGAGGAACTAAAACAGATCATTAATGGTATAAAATTTACGGATTCTTCTTACAAAGTCGTATGTCTTAACAAAATGGATATCGGAAATACAAAGAAAATCCATCATCCTGAAAGACGAAAAATTGAAAGGCAAATTGGACAGGCTATTGATGGAGAACCAGATTTAAACCAACCTGATGTTATTTTTGGTTTGCTTTACATAAATGAATGTTGGTATTTTGGAAAAGCGACAAAAGCTGAATCAATTTGGCGTAAACATTTACATAAGCCGAACAGTTATTCAACGGCTCTTAGCACGAGAGTGGCTCGAGCGATTGTTAACATCGCAATTCCCGAACCAGAAGGCATTCGAGCTATTGACCCTTGTTGCGGTATTGGAACAGTATTAATCGAAGCGTTATCTATGAATATTGATATTGTCGGAAGAGATATTAGTCCGCTCGTTTGTGTTGGAGCAAGAGAAAATATCGCCTATTTTGGATACGAAACGACTGTGACAAAAGGCTCCATTGCAGATGTAACAGATTATTACGATGTAGCAATTGTGGATTTACCATATAATATTTATTCTCATCTTTCACCAGAACAAGAATACGATATCATTCAACACGCACGGCGCATTGCTAACCGGGTTTTATTTGTCTCCATCAAACCGATTGATGATTTAGTGCAAAAAGCTGGATTTACTATAACAGATCGCTCAGTTGCAAAAAAATCAACTTTTGTTCGATTTATTTTATTGTGTGAATAAATTCTTTACATTTGGAATACATCCTTAATGAGAATGTTTTTTATGATGATTATCTTTCTTATATTGGCAAAATATGATTAAGTATTTACTAGATTTAAGATTTATTAATTGACTTGCTCATTAATGTAAATGAAAAATCATCCGCTCTTGATTGTCGGATGATTTTTTATTTTAAATTTATATCAACTAATTTTTTTGAAACTATTCTCCTTTTAAAATCATCCTCCAAAGAATAGATCAAGTATGTTCGATGCCGTTGATGATTGTTTATTATAAAATTCTGAATATCCACAGCTTTTACAGTAAACAACAATGAAATGATTATGTTGAATATCAAACATTTTTGATAAACCAGTACCCGACATGGCTACTTCCTTTGTTGCTGCATTGCGACTTCCACATTTAATACACCCATTTTTTTGCAAAATTATCCCTACTTTCCTTTCCATTCTTTTCTATTCTATACGATTTCAATGTCCCTATAGTTTCAACAATTTGAAAGCTTAATAGAAAAAGGAAAACATCACCTTTGTCTTAAGTGGAAAAGGTGATGTTTTATCTATTTCCTCATTTATTGACTTGCAGCTACCATTTCATTAATTTGTTTTGATATGGCATCCTTTGTCGTTGAAAGTGTAATAGCTAGTTCGTTATACAAAAGATTGCTTGCCTCTTCCAATAATTTTGTTTCTTGTATTGGTAACTTTTTTCCTTCATTTTCGAATTGTAATTTTCTTCTTAACAACGTATTCAATAATTCTGCTAGCTCTTTACGATTTTCACTGCTAATGACGGAATTGAAAAACTGATTGAGATCTGTATTTTTTTCAATCCATTCTTTTGCAGGTTGTTTAAAAATATTCATTAAATTTTTTGCTTCTTCTGCTGACAACATTTTTTTTAATTTCGATTGGTCACCATCTACAGGATAATATAATTTTAAATCTGGATAACTAATAGGATGCAAGACATAATATAATTTTTCTTTACCAGAAAAAAGTTTCTCTGCAACATCATCAATTACACAAACACCGTGACCGCCATATAATAAATATTCACCTACTTGGTACATGAAAAATCCTCCCTGCAAATGTATACCTATCAACTTCGTTAAGGTTTGTAATCATCATTCAGCCGACTATTTAAACCTATTACACTCTATCTCTACATGAAAGATATTGATTGAATGGCGAGTAAAAGTAAAAAAGGAGTTTAATATAACTGCTTATAAGAAGAAGCAATACAATTAACGAGGAAAGCAATGTACCGATATGATTTCAAATTGGCATATTTTATAACATTAATACGTCTATCTATACAGTGTGATTAACAAATAATCAGCACATCAATAATTAAATAGAAACTTCTACATAAAAATCCTATGAGTTTTATACAAAATATGGGAAAAGTTTCCATTTAGATATTATTCATTTAAAGAACGCGGAGTTTTTATATTCAGGAAATTTTCCATTGCTAAAAGAATTGCTGAAATAAAGTTAAGAGGGTATTAGTGAGGAATATGGAATCGAACAGCTTTAATGAAAAGATTATTACGGAAACAGCACACCATATATTATATGCATGAAATAAAAAAATGATACCATCATGAAATTAACCCAAGAAATGTTGAAATCACCGCATTTCTTGGGTTCTTGCTCTTTCCTATTAAATTACCAATTTACGATTCTACTCCGATAAAATCGAAGTAATCATATGTTTTGAATCCCACTCGCCTCTAGAGATTGTAGAAAGTTGATATTTTCGAGGGAACAATTGTTGATGAATTTCATCAACAGAATACCCTTTCTTTGATAAACTTTTCACCTGATCCGTTAACATATATAAATAATCGAGCTTTTGCCGAAATGCTTTTTTACCATCTTTTATATACCCTGCATGACAACAAAACATTTCTCCGAAATCAAGTTGTAATACTTTTTCGATTGATCGAATGATTTGCGGTATACTTTCTTCACGTAATATAAGCTTTGTACGTGGAGTGACAAATAAATCACCAGCAAATAGTTGGCCAGTTGATTCGTTTAAAAATGACACATGATCTGCTGCATGACCTGGTGTTTCAATGACACGCCATCTATATTTTCGTGATTCGAAACTTTCCTCATGGGGATTTGCACGATATGGAGGCCGAATCCCCCAAAAAAACTTTCGATATAACATATAATTTGCTTTTTTCTTACTTTTTTCAATTGACATAGGATGCAAATATATTGGTATACCTTTATCACTCAAATATTTCGCACAACCTTCATGATCTTCATGGGCATGGGTAATCACAACGCGGTCAATGGAGAGCGGTTCATAAAATCCCATAAACTGTTTTCTCATGACATGTGCTCCGCAGTCAATGACTACACCATCTTGGTAAAATGAATAAACGTTTAACTTGACTTGTGAAAATGCATTCTTCCCTTCAAAAAGTTTAACATCCCCTTGTATGCTTTCGAAAAAACTTTGTTTTAGCAGCAACTAAACCACCCCAATTTGCTCATTTATCGAACGTTGTATATTACTTCAGTAGCGTATTATGTAAACATCAGATTTCTTGAATGAATTGCACTTCGTCATAACCACACTCTTGACATACCATTAAATGTGGACAAACTTGGCCCCGTGCCGTATTCGGATAGCCGTCTCCCATTTTCACCGTCTCTTCGTCATTATAATGTCCATAAGGATCGAAATAATCGGAAACCTTCCCTGAATCCTCCAACTTATTCTTGCAATTTGGACAAAATACTTCTAATTCCTGCAAAGAATTGCAAAGTGGACATTGTGCCATCCTTCATTCACCTCAATCATCATTATTCACATGTAAAGAAAAAAGCATTCCTTCAAGGGAAAGAATGCTTAATATCTTATCCATAAGCTACATTAGATGTACACAATGTAAGCAAATTAAAATCTATTAAAACAAACAGCATTCTCATACATTTTTTAAATAAGCCAAATAGTAAAACAAACTTACAAAAATAGCTCCTCCAACTGAATTTCCCAAAAAGACAGGAACAAAATTTGTTATATACTGACCCCAAGTCATTTCACCTGCAAAAATAGCTGCAGGAATAATAAACATATTTGCTACAACATGTTGAAAACCGATTAATACGAAGATCATGATAGGAAACCAAATGGATAAAATTTTCCCAGAAAATGATGTCGTTCCGTAACACAACCATACAGCTAGCGCTACAAGCCAATTACAACCGATTGCAGAAACGAAAGCTTCAATAAAACTTGCATTTACTTTCGCCAATGCTGTACTTACCGTTTTGTTTAAAAAATCTCCTTCCGTTAGTCCAACGACATGTCCAAAAAAATAAGCTACAAATAATGCACCAATCAAATTAAAAACGGTAATCCAAAACCAATTTCTTAAAAGCTTTGTAAAAGTAATCCTTTTGGCAAAATAGGACATTGCAACTGCCATCATATTTCCAGTAACTAATTCGCCACCAGCTAACAAAATTAATATTAATCCAATTGGGAACACAGTTGCTCCCATGAAGGTTACAAAACTCCCCCATTCATCAGGCATTGTTCCCGTTATCCGAATAAATGCCAGATACCCCATTGAGATAAATGCCCCTCCTAAAAATCCTAAAATCAGCATTTGAAAAAGGGACATATTCGCCTTTTCTTCCCCTTTTTGAACGGTGATTTGGGCTATTTCCTTAGGACTGTAATCCATGTTAGACCTCCCAAGTCCTTTATTTTATAGAATAAGAGCTAGATAGCCCGCGTTAATTTTTATAAATTTAGGAAATTAGTTGTTCAGAATATTTTTAATTCTTTTTATAGATTTAATTATTATTAGGAGACAATATGTTATTCAAAATATTTTACCATTAAATAATGAGGGATACCTTCCTCCAAAAATTCATCCGAATTAATGATATAACCTAGCTTTTCGTAAAAAACTTTCGCATGAGATTGTGCATGTAACTTTACTTTTTGGCAGTCTTTTTCTTTTGCCATCTTCTCTAATTCTTGCACGATTAATTTTCCAATGCCAAATTTACGATATGGTTGTAATACACAAATTCTTTCTAATTTACCAAAACCATCTACGAAGCGTATTCTTCCAGCCCCAACAGACTTGTCATCGACAACAATCAATAGATGTTCGCAAGGAGAAAGAAGGTTATCATACTCATCTATTTCGCTTTCCATTGGAACACCCTGTTCCTCAACAAATACTTCTTTTCGAATTGAAAAAGCTTTTTCTAATTGCTCCTCTGTCGACACACGAATTACTTCAATCTTCATGTTATCCCCTTCCCATTTTCAATAAAATCTGTATATTAATTTACCATTATTAATATAAAAATACATGTATTTTCAATTGATATAAAAAAAATCTAATATACTAAATAATTAGTACTTGGTAATAAACAGATGGAGTGATATTTATTAGAGTTCATCAAAATAAACATTAATATGTTATAAGATTGTTAAATTTTTAACTAGACATCACCCTCAATGGCGGTTACTATAGTATACGAAGGTATTCTGTAAATCTAAATGTATTAGATTTTGTTTTTAAAAACACGAAGCATTTATTTCGTGTTACATTTTTTGCTAATACACTTTAGTTTACTAAACAACTAAATAATTAGATTACTAATATAAGGAGCGTATACTACATGAAACGTAAAATAGCTTTATTTTTCTTCATGACGATGATCACTTTAGTATTAGCTGCGTGTGGTTCATCATCTAAAGAAGAATCAAATGGTACAAAAGATGAAGCAAAAGATAAAGAAACTTTAATAATTGGTATTGATGATAAGTTTGCACCAATGGGATTCCGTGACGATCAAAACGAAATCGTTGGTTTTGATATCGACATGGCTCGTGCTGCTGCAGAAAAAATGGGTGTTGAAGTGGAGTTCCAACCAATCGATTGGACTACAAAAGAATCTGAATTATCCAGTGGCCGTATCGATTTAATTTGGAACGGTTACACTATAACAGATGAACGTAAACAGAAAGTATTATTTACAAAACCTTACTTAGAAAACGCACAAGTTGTTGTAACATTAGTAGATTCTCCTATTACAAAAATCAATGAACTTGCTGGAAAACAAGTGGGAGTTCAAGCATTGTCTTCTGCATTGGATGCGTTAAATGAACATCCTATTAGCAATGAAGTAAATTTAAATGAATACAAAGATAATGTACTTGCATTAACAGACTTAAAAAATGGTCGCCTTGATGCAGTTGTAATCGACAAAGTTGTCGTTGAATATTACATGACACAAGAACCAGATACATTTACAATTCTTGAAGAAGAACTTGCTCCAGAACAATATGGAGTTGGTGTGAAAAAAGGAAATGAAGAATTACTTGAAAAACTGCAGGCAGCATTAGATGAAATGAATGAAGACGGTACTGCAGCTGAAATATCTGAGAAATGGTTCGGTGAAGATCGAGTATTAAAATAATATATATGCTAAAATAGAATGTCATTATTTTCGATAAGAGTTTCCATGTGACAATGGAACTCTTATTTTTTGGGAGGAAACATCATGGTTGATTACTGGAATCGGATTGTTTGGCCGATGCTTGAAGGAGCTCAAATGACCATTTTGCTCTTTTTCATTGCCATTCTTGTATCAATTCCATTAGGATTTATTCTAACACTTGCGGTACAAAGCCGTTTTAAGCCCCTTGCATGGCTTTCACAAATATATATTACCGTCATGCGAGGCACTCCCCTATTATTGCAGCTCTTATTAATCTGCTTCGGATTGCCGATGCTGCCTGTGGTAGGAGAATATTTAGTATTTGATCGTTTCGTTGCGGCTTGTATTGGATTCGTATTAAACTATGCAGCCTATTTTGCTGAAATCTTTAGAGGCGGGCTCATTTCCATCGACAAAGGTCAATATGAAGCAGCAAAAGTACTTGGCTTAACAAAATGGCAAACGACAACACGCATCATATTACCCCAAATGTTTCGAGTAGCCTTGCCTGCTGTTGCCAACGAATCCATTACGCTCATCAAAGATACCGCGCTACTTTATGCAGTTGCAGTGCCAGAATTATTACACTTTGCACAAACAGCTGTAAACAGAGAGTTTACAATTGTCCCTTACTTTATTGCGGGAGTAATTTACTTAGCGATGACACTCATATTGACGGTATTCTTTAAATGGTTAGAGCGTCGATATAAATACGAATAGAGGTGAAAAAATTGGCGCTAATAGAAGTTACAAATTTGAAGAAATCATTTGGGAACCAGGAAGTATTAAAATCCATTTCATTTTCGGTAGATAAAAAAGAAGTTATTGCAATGATCGGCCCTTCAGGTTCAGGAAAGAGTACATTGTTACGCAGTTTAATTCATTTAGAAGAAATTGATAACGGTAGTATTTGTATCGACGGCGATTTTTTAGTAAAAGATGGGCAATATGCTAACCAAGCAGATATACGAAAAATTACAGGAAAAATGGGAATGGTGTTTCAACACTTTAACTTATTCCCTCACTTAACTGTTAAAGAAAATCTGATTTTAGCCCCGAAACTTAGAAAATCCGAATCGATGGAAGAAATAGAAAAACGCTGTATGGATTTATTGCGAAAAGTGGGATTGTCCGATAAAGCGAATGCTTATCCTAGCAATCTGTCAGGCGGTCAAAAACAGCGTGTTGCTATTGCACGAGCCCTTATGTTAAATCCACAAATCTTGCTGTTTGATGAACCTACTTCTGCCCTTGACCCGGAATTAACGGGAGAAGTGTTGAAAGTCATGAAGGATTTAGCAGAAGAACATATGACGATGATTGTCGTAACGCATGAAATGGGCTTTGCAAGAGAAGTGGCAAATCGTGTGATCTTTATGGATGGCGGAGAAATTATCGAATCAAATGAACCTGAACAGTTCTTCCAACATCCTCAACATGAACGTACGAAAGCATTTTTACATAAAAATTGGAAATGAAAAGGTCGTCTATTTTCAGACGACCTTTTGTCATATTAATCTAACACTACAGTTTCGTTAAACAATATTCCTAGATATCGATATTTGATATGTACATTATGAATATCTTCATGATGATTTACAGTTAATCCATAAATTGTATCCTTTTCTGTCGCTGAACCTTCATCAAATTTCTTTAACAGTTCTTCCGGAATCGTTCCTTTTGGAATGGAAATATCTTCGATGTTGAAATATTGAATGTGACTAGCTGCAACTGAATTTTCATCAATTGTTCCTGCAAAACCTACCAAAGCATTGCTAACTTGGATTTTTATTTCATTCGGATCCGCATGATTATTGACTTTTACACTAGTGATTTCCAAATCTCCAATCCCTTTATTCCCTATTGCAATTACAACGTTATGATGATCTTGACCCTTAAAAATCGTTCCTGTTACTAATGGTGGTGTCACTTTAATATAGATAAAAAACCCACCAATTAATAAAACGAGTATGAACGCAACAAGTAAAATTTTTTTCAATGTTCTCATCCTTTAAAGTAAATTTCCAAACCAATTATCCCTCTTTCAGTTTATACTACTTTCATGCAGAGAGTAGAATGTAAAATTTAAAACTATGTGAAAAATTTTTCAATGTTTTTAGTCATATCATTAAAATTTTATAGTAAAGATAAATTAAGGGGGAATTTTCATGGGAGAATATATTAAAATGCAATTTACTCGTACAAGAATGGTATTGAAGCAAACTTTAGAAAACATTACACCTGAGGTCTATTCTACAATTCCAAAAGGTTTTAATAACAATATTTTATGGCAAGTAGGACATGTATTGATGACTACAGATTTTTTACTCTTCAACGGTAAAGTGACGATACCAAAAAGTTATCAAAAATTATTTGGTCCTGGTACCAAACCAGCAGATTGGCCAATGGATGTACCATATCTTGAAACTTTGCTGCAACAAATTGAAGAACAACTGGAACGTATTCAATCAATCGATACCAATACCTTTAATGAAAAACTGCCAAAAAGTATATTTGGAAATGAAACAAAAGGAGAATTGGCTGCTTTTGCAGCATTCCATGAAGCAATGCATGTTGGACAAATTCAAGTAATGAAGCGATTGATTGAAACTATGAAAACAAAGTAAAAAATGATGAAAACCGCCATCTTCTGGCGGTTTGTTAATCATTGTATGAACATAACTGTTTCACCGATATTATATTCTTTCTGTTTCTCCTCTCCATCTTCTATCCACTTTACGACAAAGACACCTTCTTTTAAACGCTCTTTTATTTCTTCCTCAGTTATTTCACCCGTATAAAGGACGATTTCTTCTTGAACAATATACTCCTTTTTATCGATATTATCGTATTCAAAACCTTCTCCCGTCCAGTATACATTTGATGATAATAAATTTCTAATTGACTCAGACATTTCCGTATTAATGTTTTCTACTTGATTAGAATATTTAAATTTAAACGTAAAAAGCATTTTTCGGAAGTTTTTCTGATCAGGGTGTTCGACATATTCTAATGTCCCAAGGGTTTGATAAGTTTCATCATCGATTGGTGTTATTTCAGTACGAATTTGCATATATGGATTATTTAAATAATACAAATAACCTGATATAAAAAGAACGATAAAAAGAAACATCGTAACAATTAATGCAATCACTTTTCTTTTCATCATATCCCCTCTTTTTCTCGAATTTGTTCTATCAGAAGGTATCCATTTTAAATATTTCTTTTTGAAATCATGTTTCCCTGTTATTAAAATAAAATTTCTTTTGAATAATTTATTTTCTCATCATTAGTATCTCTATTACTCATTCAATTACTCCATATCAATAATCTTAAAATTTCCGTACATAATTTTTAATTCATTCATAACTAAATCAAATGCCTTCATTTGACACTTTTCATAGTACTCTTTATTATCAACTTAAAGTATAAGAAAGGTGAAGAGGTTAAATGAAACCACCATTAACAAAAGAGGAACGAGAATCCCTTTTCCCTTATGCAACTAAAGAACAACTGGATTTTCTCTTAAACCATGTTAAACAAGGCTTCAAAACAAAATTTTTAAATATAATGGCCGATATAAAAGTAACACTCGTTCGTTCTCAAGATGTCACGTTAGTAGAGATTGAAAAAGATGCTAGTAGCTGGATTCTTGAAGATTATATTGATTATGGAAAAGGCAACTACCTCGGCCGATGTGCCTGCAACAGAAAATTAAGACGAGTATTTACTGTAAAACATGTAGTGACCGGAAGAAGAATTGATTATGGTGAAGATCATCTTATGCAATTTCTCGGCATCGATGAAAATATTTTAAGAGACATTGTTAAAGATGCTTCCATTATTCATTTAGAACTGGATGAATTGCTCATAAAAATCAAAGAAAACCAATACGGCTATGAAATATTGGAAGATTTAGACGGAATGGAAATACCAGAAGATATTCAGGCCCATATCAATGCGAACGTCCCCTTATTAGATCGACAAATAAATCGTTTATATCGAAAATTGCGTGAAATTGAAAGGAATGTAAGAAAACAGCAAGAAGAATCATTAATGAAAGCTCTGTTGGAAGAAAAAAATCGAATGCTTCAACAAATAGAGCGGGAACATAGAAGATTGGAAGCAATAGTGGAAAAAGTTCGTCAAAATCTCCCACCAAACCCAACAAAAGAAATGATTGCACTTCAACTTGTATTCAACGGCTTCTCTAGCACATTAGAAATATGTCACATCTTAATTGATTACTTTGGTCAAGATGGCTCTTTATCTGCCGGAGTCCATAAAAGACCAAGAATTTTTCCATCCATTCTTCAACATTTTCTAGAACAAACAGAAAAGGGAAATTTAATACTTATGGAAAAAATCGGTGTTGAAGATTGTATCTTTATTCCAAATGAAGATGTAAACATCCGATTAGAAATGGAAGATACTATTGAGGAAAATAACGAAGGGGAAGAACAGTTAACTTTATTCTTATAAAATTTTATAAAACTCCTTCGCCATGTCGTTATCTAATTTAATGATGATTTCATCGCTTGTAATTTCATTTTCATGATGAAATTTTTTGATTTGAATATTTCTAAATAAATAGCAGTAAATCATATAAACAATTTCAGAACAGATTTTAAGCTGTTTATTTAGAAATGTTCTCCTAGGAGGTCGTTCAATGCTGAAAATTTTTACACATCTTTTAATTCCCAATTCCAACAACAGTCAATATGTCCGAATAGATAATGACATAAACATAGAAATGATTTCAAAATACATTTTTAATACATTTAATCAATATTCAATTGAAATTATTTACAATGAAAATTCTTTAACTGAGTTTCAGATTGTAACGATCGAACCATGGGTTACTTATTTATTGCTGATGAAAAATTATTTAATTAAAGATTTCGCCAGAGTCACCGACTTATCTAAACCCATTACTTACGTTTTTACTAAAGACGAACATGGACAATTCGTTTTTCATATCAATGATAAATTAAATCAACTTACACATCAGGTAATACTACCCGAAAAAGAATTTTTTCATACGCTTTATGAAAGTTTAATGATATATTTACAATTCATGAAAAGATGCAATGTGAATTATTACCAATACTGGATGAGTCGATACGAAAAACATATCTATATTGTTAGAAAGCAAATGGAATCAAAGTATTTTCATACATCATTTAATCATTGATGTACATCATGACCTCCCTAAAAAAGACATGCGACGAATTGTCCATGTCTTTTTTATTCAGCAATCATCGGAAAAGGCAAGTAATATTATATCTTTTTTACTTGCCTTTTTTCCTGTGAAAATATGTTTATATTACTAGTAATGAATAGGTAAAGAATACTTCATTCAGCAAATGATTGTTGGTAAAATGCACGTAAAACTTGCTAATCTAATCCTTGTCCATCCTTCTAGATTTTGCGTAATTGGCGAATACGATTAAGGAATGCAAAGTCTAGAATATATGACTGTGGAATGATAGTACTTCCGATAATTGCAGTATTAAGGAATTAGAAAACATTGTCATATTTTAGAATCAAAAACATACTTTTTTACCAGAAAACTTTGCCGAAAAATATTCTTTACACTATTAACTCAATTATCCATTAAATTTGTAATAATGGAAATACTGATATCATAATTGACGATTTTTCTGTCATAAGTGACTTTTTGTATAACTGTTTACTTGGTATTTTTTGTAATTTCTAACAATAAATTCTTGATTACCGCTACAAAATAAAAAATTATCAATGTTAGAAGTTATCTTCCATACTTTTTCTAATATAAAAAAAGTCGAGAGCAATTAATGATGTAAGCAGTCCAACTACTACAAAATTCGGTTCTGATTCATCATTTTTAATTTTATCAAAATAATTTTTACATCGTTGGAATTCTCATTTTTGGTTTACCCTTTAATCTCCCCGATATAATATCGACCCTCATAAAAAAGGCAGTGAACTTACCGCCCACTGCCCTTTAAAATCGTAATTTATTTTCCATCGTCTTCAGTTTTAAATCTTCGAATTAACATGTTCAGTTCCTCTGCCCAAGTAGCTAAAGTTTTTGCAGATGAGGATATTTCCTCCATCGACGCTAGCTGTTCCTCTGTAGCAGCAGCAACCTGTTGAGATGCAGCAGCATTGGATTGAGCAATTTGTGAAAACTCATCTGTCATGATTGATAATTTTTGTACTTCACTAGAAATTTGTTTTGAGTAATTAGCGATTTTTTCCATTTGTGGTGTGATATCTCTTGCACTTTGCAAAATAGCATTAAATTTTTCAATCGCTTCGCTGGAAACTTTGACTCCTACTTCTACGTCATTTTTCACTTTCGTCATCATATTAACGGAGCTCTCTGTATCTTGTTGAATAGCTTGAACAATGGATTGAATTTCTTTTGCGGAAGTTTGAGACTGTTCAGCAAGCTTGCGAACTTCTTCTGCAACTACAGCAAATCCTTTTCCATGTTCTCCAGCTCTTGCTGCTTCAATTGCTGCATTTAATGCCAACAGATTTGTCTGTTCTGCTATATCTGAAATGACGTTTAATATTGAATAGACTTCCTTCGAGCGTACTGCTAAAGAAGATATGATGGCATTGGATTTATGAACTGAATCATGGATATTGTTCATTTGATTCACCGTATTATGTACAGCTAATCCGCCATTTTCCGCATGATTGCTCGCTTGTTGTGCTAATTCTAGTACTTCCATTGTATAATTTGCTATTTGTGTTATATCATTGGAAATTTCTTTTATTGCTTTTGAATTTTGATCCACATTATTTGTTTGTTGCTCTGCACTGCCCGCAATTTTTTGAACAGAATCAGATACTTGTTCTGTTGCCAACATAGTTTGTTCTGCGCTAGCACTTAATTGTTCTGATGAGGAAACAACATGAAATGAATGTTGTTCTACTTCGCGTACTAGACTTTTTAAGCGTTCTTGCATCTCTTTAAAGGCCTTACTCAACTGGCCGATTTCATCATTGGTTTCAACTTCAATTGTTTCAGTTAAATCGCCTTTACTAATCGTTTCCGCTTGTTCTTTTAATCTTTTAATTGGTTTAATAATCGTTTGAATAATGAAAAATAGCAATAATACACCTATAAAAATAGAAATACAGATAATGAGAATCGTTTTAGAAAAAATCGGTGATGCCGTTTCATCAATTTCAGATGTATACAAATTACCAGCCAATTTCCATCCTGTTAAATTATTTGTTGTAAAGGCCATTATATTTTCTTCACCATTTAATTCATATTCAAATTGCCCATTTTCCATTTCATATAGCGCATTGTATAGAAGTTCATCAACTTGTTCGCCACTTTCATATGTAGGATGAACAATTGTTTTTCCATGCTGATCGAATACGGAAGTAAAACCATTTTTTCCAATTTTCACTTGATTCGCTAATTGTTCTAAATAACTTAAACTTAAATCAATTCCTATTACACCCGAAGCATCAGACAGAGTTTTAGATATCGTTACAACGATATGTCCATCACTTGCAGAAACATATGGTTCGGAAATAACAATATTTCCTTGTTTTTCCATCGCTTTTATGTACCAATCTCTAGTCCGTGGGTCAAAATCATTTCCTAAATCGATATTAGGCTCTAAGATAATTGAACCGGCAGTCGTACCAATAAATATCATTTCAATTTCAGGATGTAATTGTCGATACTCATCTAACTTGCCTCGTAATGTTGGAAGATTTTTTTCTTCAAATAATTCAGGTGAAATGATTTCGATGAAATATTCTAAATCATGTATTCTAGACTGTATTTCATTCGTAACAGTAATATTTAGCAATTTTAAATTTTCATCAACACTTGCCAGCATCTCCTTTTTCACAGTCTCTTTTGCAGTCAAAAATGCTGAGAATCCGACTATCATTGATGGTATAACTAAAAAAATTAAAAATGCTAATATGATTCTCGCCTTAAAGTTTTTAAAAATACTAAAGTTATTTTTCATGATTAAAAACCCTCATTTCATCAATCATTCATATGTGAGTAAGTTAATTTATTTATGAGTAACAAACTCTTTTAATTATATAATAAAATGTCGAAAAATGTTCAAATTTATTTGAAAAATATTCTATTCTTTCATCTATTTTCTTTTAAAATAAAAAAGCGATTGATTAAATTGAATCAATCGTTAAAAAGTGTTTGGCAATGGGGTTTGCTGAATTGATGAAAATCATAAGTGCAATTAATAAGCAATTCTTAGTAACCCGTGTCGCTGTACGTGTTTTTCACCCTTATTGCAAGTAATATTTTAGGCTGTCTAAAAAATTTAGACAGCCTATATCTCTTTTTTTATTCTTTTGGCTCTAAATCTTCAATAGAATCTATATCCATATAGCTTGGTACAACTAATCCAACTTTTGCCCCCACCAAATTTTCGCCTAAATCGATTATATCATCTTTGTATTGTTCATAGAACGATCCGTGCGTTACAGGCAACCAAGGAGCAACTGAAGCATCCCCTTCCCCGTTAGCAATTGCTTGGAACATGATAATTGGATCTACTGGTGTGATCGTTACATCATAGCCAAGTTGCTCTAATACAAATTTTACAACATGACTTGATGCTTCTTCCGTTTCCCATGGAGTCGACACCAATTCAAATTTCTCACCGTTAACGGATTGTAAACCTTCCATCCACTCGTTTACTTTCTCTTGGTTTTGTTCTGCCCATTTTTTTGCAGCTTCTTCAAATGTAACTGTTTGGGCATCTAGCATCACTTGCTCCATATCTTCTGGTTCCCAGTAAAAGCGATCCAACATTTCATAAGCAGTTGGGTGTTCTTCTTTTAAGTCTTTTCTAACAATCGTATTAATATTTTCCACTTCACCGAATGTGCCTTTTGGATCTTCTAAATATTTCAAATCATAAGTTGCAAATTTCCAATGAGGATTCCAACCTGTCACAATAATGGGCTCCTCACTTTGAATGGCTTTATCTAACATCGTCAACATGCCAGCAGTTGAACTTTCTGAAACTTTCCATCCTTTTAGATTTTCATATTCATTTAACGCCATTTCTGTTAATTGCATCATTCCAGCGCCCGGTTCTATACCCGTTATTGTATAATCGAGGGCTTGGCTAATACTTACTTGCTCTTCATTGCTTTGAGTTCCCTGAGATGTGTTGTCGCCACAACCTGCTAATACTAAAGATGCGGCGACTCCAAATGTTGCACCAATCGTTTTCACATATTTCATCTTATCTACCCCTCCAAAATGAATATCATTTCGGTAGGTTGTTCAAATCAATCCTATACGAAAAGTTTTATAATGCATTGCAACTGAATAAGCACACCCAACTTCAATTTACCGAATATTCAGATATAAAACTTTGTGATGTACGTTGTAATGCCTGGTAAAACTTCTCATCAACTTATTTTTGCCCAACCGACCGATAGTGTAAGGTTAACATGATTTATATCTCATTACTAGGCATAGGGTTCCAATCGATTGGATTTCGTACTAATTTACTAAATTTTATTGATTTATTTTCTATTTTTTTCAAATATCCCCATCGTTTTTGGCATTCAACCATGCAAAATGAGATGGTGATTTATAATCAAAAATCTCCCAATTAGGAATTAGTTCATTCATTACTTACCTAATTGGGAGAATGACTAAACGGTTTTGGTTACTGTTTATTACGATTTATCATTCGTCTTGCGGTTTCGTTTATTGGCAACATTGTGGTCAAATTCTCTTGCTATCTCTTCTGCTCTTTTTCTTCTGTTATATTTTTGACTGCCTGAATTAAGATTCATTTTATTTTTCTTTTTCATCCTTTTCACCTCCGTTGTCTTATTTTGTACAACTTTAGGTGAAATTGCGTATGCCACAATTTAGCAACATCATTATTTTGAAATTGTTACTTCAAAAGAATCAAAGATGATTTCTTCATTATCATTGTAAAGTTTCGGTGTAATGATTAGTTCTTTTGTTCCGCTTTGAATGTTTGCAAACGTAAAAGACCCTTTCGCCGCGTGTTTCGTCGTATTGCCTGTCAAATTCGTAATCATTTCGTAAGTATTACCGAACTCGTCTTTCACATCAAAACCAGTCACATACGGCAAATTGTATAGCGCGTAATTGGACGGCATCTGAATCTTGTAATGAAGATTGATTGTATAGCCAGTTATATCAAGTGAAGGAACAAAGATTGTAAAACCATTTTTCGAATCTCGATAATTGGCTTTTATTCCTTTCACATCAATCTTTTTTAAGTGAAATTCATAAGCCCAATCACCTTCAAAGTTTTCATTTGTATCATGATTCCAAACACTTCTAGGATTCCAAGTTAGTTTTACAGTGCGTGGCGATCGTCCATTTAATTCAGGTGTCAGCGTAATAACCCCAACATAAGATGTATCTGACCGTTTTTTCGTCCAAGTAACGGAAGAGCCTTCGATTTCTCCATTGATTTTAATAGGCTTATCAAAACTTGGATGTTCACCTAAATCTTTTTCCGTTTCAATGGCAAAGGTAAGCGTTACTGTCGTTCCGTCGTAAATTGCATCAACAATTTCAATTGTAATTCCATTGCTTTCTTGAATGGCATCAATTCCCGTTGCATAGTCTTCAAAATACTGAAATTGCGATGTCTCGCCTTTAAAATATTCGACAATTTGGTTAGCTAATGGGATATGGGAAGCGATTGTTGGCGAGTAAAAGACTAAAGTTGAACCAATTCCTCCAGCAAGTAAACAAGATGCAGCGATATATTTCATTGAATGGTTCTTTTTTTTCTGTAAAACAAATTGTAATACTCGTTTTTTCTCAAAACGGCTGACTTTTTCAGGCTCAATTTCATCCACATTTAATTGAAGCATTTTCTTTAATTCATCCATTCTTTTCACTCCCATCAGAAAGGATTTTTCCTAACTTTTTCTTCCCTCGATATAATCGATTTTCAACGGCAGATTTGGTAATTCCTAATGCATCTGCAATTTCTCCATTTGTAAGATCTAAGTAATATTTCATTAAAAATAGTTCACGTTCTGACTCAGGCAATAATTGCATTTTTAATAAAATCCTTTCTTTTTGTTCTTTGTTCAAATAAAGCAATTCCCCCGTTTCGAAATTTATTTGTTCATTGGAATGCTCCAATGAAACCACTTCCATTTTTTTCTGTTTTCGATATATGTCGATCGCTTTATATTTTGCAATTGTGCCAATCCATTTTTTTAATTCTTCTTCACTTCCCCTAAACTTGTCACTATTTTGCCAAACAGCTAAAAAAACATCATTTATACATTCATCAACCGCCCAGTTTCCACATGGTTGTTCTAAAATTTGTTTAGCGATGGCCTTTACATAAGGCATATATGTATCAATAACATAAGCAAGTGCTTTTTCATGTCTTAGCTTCAATTTCGAAATCACATCTTTCACTTGCTTCACTCCTTTCACTTATACCAACGAAAAAAGCTGAAAACACTCTCGTAAAAACAAAAAAACATATCCTCTTTCATGAGAGATATGTTTCATTATATAGAAAATGTTTTAACTTGAAGGAGGCTTTGTAATAAAATTCCGAACTGACCTAAAACTTTTGTAATTCTTCAATCCAAGTAATGATTCTCCGCGTACGTTGGATATTGAATGGAGGGTTTTTACTTTTAAAAAATTCCAATACTTCTTCTAATAAAGAAACATAATAAGATTTCTTCATTTTCCAAAACTCAAGCATTTTTGGAGGCAATCCTTTGCAATGGACAACTCCGCCAAACTGATCATGCCATTCATAATCCCCACGAAAAATTGCACGTCTGCCGTCCTGAAATAAAAATTCAACAATTTCATAACGTTCATATCGTTTTCTTTCAAGTTGTCGAACATCACAATCAAATAAAGCATCCATCCATTCTAGACTATGAATGCCGTACCAATAATATCCTGGCATCTTCTCTTGTAGTGGTAAAGGACCAAACCCATAGAGAAATTCAACGTCATCCTTATGAATGCCTTTTAATAGTTCGCTAAATCTGAGACTTGAAGATGAAAATATAGGCGTTTCATATCGTGTAGCCAACTCAACCATCCGATCAAAATTCTCTAACCCAATGGTAATGGGTTTATCAATGAATATGGGTTTCTGAAAGGAGGCGATTTTTTCAAACCATTGCAAATGATTTCTTCCGTCTACCGTTATAATCCACCAAGCATCTACTTCTTCATTCAATGTCTGAACATCATCAAATTCTGGTATATGATAGGATAGTAATACATTTTTATATTTTTTGGCTCGGTCCCGACTAATCGGCAAATCTTCAGAATAGCTTTCAATAAAACCACTAAACTCCACATCGTTTATATAAAAAGGATGATTTTCATCATGTAACATACTCGAAAATATTTCAACATGGGAAGTATCATTACCGATTAATCCGATTTTCATAACTTGCCTCCTTAAAGACATAACATTGTCTAGGTCTACCTCTGCCATTTACTTTTTCCAAACCGAAAAACTCAATTAAATTGGAATCTAGCCAATTTGAAATAATGCGATTGGCAGTCCGTTTTGTAACGTTTAAATTAATGGCTACCTCATCTGATGTAAAATAATTTAAATTGTTTTTCAATAAATATTTCTTAATTGTTTCAATTTGCCTCGTTTGAAATTCTTTCTCATGATCTGTTAATTGATAAACGGTCGGTATATTAATAATAATTGGCCCGATGACATTACGTTCTTCATTGACGATAAACGCAATATTCGTTGAATGTTGCTGACATTGCTTTAATGCCACATCTGCATGGAAAACTGAAACAGGGATGGACATACCAAATCCTACCCCTAACATCACCTTTAACTCTTTATATTGATTGATTTCTTTAAAGATATTTAGAACTTTATAGCCTTCCGTTATTCGTTCAAAATCGCCTCGATAAGCAATGAAATGATATTCAGTTTCACTCACGGGAATAATATAGCCATACATATCATCAACAAATCGATAAAGGGCTTTTTCTAACTTATTTTTCACTCGTGCTTTTTTATTTAGCGATTGTACATTTTGATCTTTAAATTCTATTAGGAATTTTCCGTATATCACTTGATTCTCTCTTTTTCTTCTTTGAGTCGAAGAAAGTAAAATTCGTTCAATGCAAACGATAATATCTTGTTGCGTCGGTTTCAGCCAAACGACTGGAAGATGATATTGTTTAAGGGCATCTTGCACTTTCTTAATTGAAGTAATAATTCCTACATTGGATTTCCCTTCAATTGCTTCAAGATGACGTTGTACTATTTTTTCATATCCCTCTACTATTCCTAAATGTTCAACAATTGTATAATCAATTCCTTCAATTTCACAGATTACGCTTTGTATATATTCTTTAGCTAATCCATCGATGCTAATAAATTGAATTGGATGATCTTTAATTAAGTAAAAAAGAGCTTCAAAAAAACCAGAACCTTTTAAAGGGATGTAATATGATTCAATGGAATCATTTATATGATCTTTTACTAATAAGTAGGTTGTCCTACTGGAATACAATATGCAATCGACTTTATTCATTAGCTCTTTTGTAAAAGTAATCGCATCGTAAATTTCATCGGAAAATCGATAGACTACCTCAATATTCGGAAACATTGAAAAACTTTTTTTGATTAGTTTTTCAATCCATGTTGGCCCAATAAAGCCTATTTTGATCATCCCATTCAACCTCCAAATAAAGAATAATCGAATGATTTAATCATAAACCATTCGATTACTATTTTCTTATACTGACTGCTTATTTAGAAAATTTTTTACAAATTCATCATCGTGAAGATGAGGGTACAATTTATAAACTTCATCAATTAATTCCAACTGTCCTTTGCTCAGCACTTCCCGTTCGCTTAAACATTTATTCGAGCGAATTAATCCTTGTCGGCGCAATACTTCATTGATACCTGCAATACTTCCTTTAAAATGATTATGCGAATCGAAAAATGCTGCATTTGCATGGGTTACTTCTTGAGCAATCTTCATCCATTTGGAATGAATAACATCTTTTTCCCGTTCTTCTTTAATGCTACGGAATAGTTCCACAGCTTTTGAAGTCCAGACTGCCCAATGACCTAACAATCCACCGGCAAATCGTTTCTTCCTAATTTCACCATCGACTTCCTCTTCAAATACTGTGAATAAATCATGAATTATTGAATCGTCATTGCCTGTATAAAGGGCAATCTCATTCCAACGGCTTGAGTGTAAGACCGCCCGTGCCACATCTATTGTTAAATACCTGTCGAAAGGAGCGACTTTAATTGCATAGGCATTCGGAATTTCACAAAACTGTTTCCAAAAATCAGTCGTAAATATACGGCCACCAACTGCTGGCTGTAAATAAAATCCTATAATTGGAATAATAGATGCAATTTCCCTTGCTCGTTGCAACAATTCTTCTTCAGTATAATGAAATAGCCCATTATTGCTTAATAATACAAGATCATATCCAATTTCTTTTGCAAATTGTGCTTCTTTTATCGCTTGCTCTATTTCCCCACTGACCCCTGCAATTTTAATAAAATCCGATTTTGCATGAGCAGAAATTTCCTCTATAGCTGTTTTTAATACTTGTTGATAAAACTCGAAAACTTGGTGAATCTCAAACTGTGTCGTATGAACTCCAACCGCTACACCATCTACCCCCGACTCGATATAATATCGTGTCAATAGACGTTGCGATTCTTCATCAAAAGATTTATCTTCAAATAATGCTAACGGGTGAGCAGGTATAAATGCGCCATCCATTAATTTTTCTTTTACCACATCTCTTAACATTAAAACTGCCCCTTTCGCTCTTGGAAATGGCTCGGTTTATTGAGAAGCTCACCATTATGTTGAATCCAATCGGCAATTAATTGAATCATTTCTTTTACAGAAACGGATGGATAACCAAAAGTTTGATGTGCTTTCGACGCATTGCTTAATAATGCTGTATCCGCTTCTTCACCAACGATGTTAGCTTCTTTCCCAAAGATTTTGGCAAATTCATTTGCTAACCAACGTACCGATAACAATTCAGGTCCCGTCACATTAAAAATTGTCGGAGGTGAAGAAGCATGTATTAATGACCGAATCGCAAACTCATTGGCATCACCTTGCCAAATGACATTTACATGCCCCATCGTTACATCTATCGGTTGATTATGATAAACCGCTTTTGCAATTTCCACTAACACGCCATAACGAAGATCAATTGCATAATTCAGACGAAAAATGGACATCTTCGTTTGATTTTTATGAGAAAAATACGTAAATACTCTCTCTCTTCCTAAAGTCGATTGACCATACTCTCCCACCGGATTAGGTGTAACCGACTCATCACAGCCACCCGTTTTTACTTCTGTTAGCGGATAGACATTCCCTGTAGAAAATACGACGATTCTTGAATCTTTATAATGCTCGGCAACACGTCCAGGCAAGTAGCTGTTCATCGCCCAAGTAAAATGTTCGTTTCCAACTGTTCCAAATTTATTTCCCGCCATAAAAATGACATTTTTGGCCTTAGGTAGTTGTTGAAGCTCTGAATCATTTAACAGATCACAAGAAATTGTTTCGATACCTTTCGAATTTAGTTTTGTCTCTAAATCTTTATTTGAAAATCTTGAAACACCGATTACTCGCTGATTTGTCCCCGCTTCATTAATCGCATTTTTTAATAGATAGGCTAGAGTTGGCCCCATTTTCCCTCCAACCCCAAGGATAATAAAATCACCATTTAACTTTTTCACATCCTCAATTAATGCTTTTGTTGGAGTAGACATAAATTCTTCAAGTTGTTCAACTGTTACAATCATTGCTTTTCCTCCTAAGATAAGAATATATTTTTGAAGTTATTGAATGCTAAATAAATGAGTAGTAATAAACCAATAATACCGAGTACATTACTAAACAATTTATTTTTCAAGTCCCCCATAATTTCTTTTGAGTTGGCGATTACTAAAATGGCAATTGCGATAAACGGAACTACAAAAATCGTCACACCTTGAGCAAAAGTAATTAAGTTCACAGGGTTTCCGTCAAAAATTAAAGCAATAAACGAACCAAACAGCATTACAATAATGATGGCTATTTTCACTTTCATCGATGATAATTGGTGCCCTAACCCCAGACCATCAGCCAGTAGCCCGCCTCCAATTGTGGCATTTCCTATTAATGATGAATAGGAAGCACCGAATAAACCGAGTACAAAAATAAACACTGCAAAACTACCAAATGATGGTTTTAAAATACCCGCCATTTCAATAGCATTGTTCACCAAAATTCCTTCAGGCTTTAATACAGTTGCAGCAGTGATCATGATTAAGAATGAAATAAATCCTAATAAGAATATCCCGAAAATTGCTTCAAATTTACTCTCTTGAACCTCTTTTCGACCTACTCCTTTTTCACGCACTAAATACGATTGATAGATAGCACCTACGATTGAGAATGAAGTCGCTATTAAAGCAATTACTAGTGCCATACTACCTTCAGGGAATCTAGGTACAAATCCGCTAAAAATGTCGACAATTGAAGGTTTTACGATGATTAACGTAATTAAGAAGGCGAATAACATCAAAATGACTAAAGCCAACATCAATTTTTCCAGCACTTTATAAAATTGCGTTAAAAATAATAAAGCTACGCCAAGTAAAGTACCTACAATAATCCAAACTTTTGAACTGATACCAGTAATCGCTTCAACCGCAATCCCCGTTCCAATTGCATTCCCAGCTTGGAATGAAGAACAAACTAAAAATGCACCAATTCCAATAATGACCCCTGCCCATTTCCCCCATTTTTCTTTCACTAGATTAATAAACGTATCTTTTCCGGCAATCCCTATTCTTGCTGCCATTTCTGTATAACAGGCCATTAAGATGACAGCGACAATGATAGACCACACTAATTCAGTTCCATAAATTGCGCCAATTTTTGAGTTTAATGTGATGGAACCTGGCCCTAATACAAGTGCCGAAGTAATAAGACCAGGACCTAAAATTTTCAAAAATTTCAAAAACCCATTTCCTCCATTTTGATGATTCCCAGAGATTGAAGCATTTACCTCTTTGTCCTTCATCACCATTTCTTCCATCCCCCTTTTTATTCAGAATTTTCTTTAATTTAATTTTATTGAAAATCTTAGTCCTCGAACACGACCTAAAATTGTCCTTAAATCAATAGTTGAATTTCTTTGATTTTATAAGCACTTTAATGAATTCAGAAGAACAGGCTCGGAGACTTTTGCGGATACCATCAGAAAAAAATGCACAACGAGCAAGATACTCATTGTGCATTTACGAAAAACAATTGCATCCATTCAAATCATATAATGTTGTAAGTTAATCATCCATCTTCATTTGTATCATTTCACCTGTTGTCCCATCGATTTTAATATCGATGTCTTGTGTTTGATTTTTATACTCAATAGTATATATTGGTTTTCCTCTTTCTACTTCAAGTGACCAACCAATTGGAGAAAGGTCTTTTACTTCATCATTAGTAGCTGCCTTTTCAATAGCTTCATTTGGTTCTATGATATTTGAAAAATCTAAAGCTTCATCACGATTGACTTTTGATTCAACTTCATTGACTTTTATTTCTTTCGTCGTTGCATCAATTTCTACTTCATACTCTTTTGTAGAATCATAACCATCAATATCATAATACAATTGACCAAAATCTGATTCTAAGTCAATCGACTCGATCTTTGCATCTGGATAAGCTTCTTTAAAGATATCGATTGCCTCTCTCATCGTTACAACAGGATTTGTAATATTGGATTCATTTTGTGCAATAGTCGATTCATTCGAGTTGTTTGTCGTATTGACTTCAGTTGTAATATTTTTTGCATTCATGCTACATGCAGCTAGTAAAGATAGCGTGAATCCAGCAATGATTAGTTTTTTAATCATTTCTATACTCTCCTTAATGGCATATTTCGTATTTATATTTTGAACAATTCTGTGATAAACATACTGTTTTGTAATTCTGTTGTTAAATTGTGAAGGCCTTCCTTGAATTCACTATTGCGACTTTTGCTATTTTCTAGGAAATAAACTTTTTTAATAAAATTAAATAGTTTTCAGCTTTCTCCCTCTCAAACAATTGCATGATAGCGTTAGTATTGTGTAAAAAACAGAAAAAAGCACCGCCAACAACATTAGCGGTGCCTGTAAGGAAAATCTACATCTTGCTTAATGTTTCCATTATCAATAATTGTTCCCATTTTCCTGAAGAGTATGTAATAAAGGGAGAAACAGATGGTCCACTTACTCGGTTAATCTATATTGACTACTTTGATTAACCGAAAGCCAAAAATTAAGGAAATAATGTATCCAATAAAGGCTAACAATAAAGTGAAATTGTTAAAGCTAAAATTGATTGATACAAGTGTTAAAATAATTATTCCTATAAGTAGATACAACATTTTATTCATATTTCTAATTATAACTTTAACTTTTGGTTCGATTATTTTTTTAAAAGCTTTAATAGAGAGCTATAAAACCTATCAGTAACATTGCAAAAATTGGATAAATTATAGAAGAATATGAATTTTTGAATGTTATATTTTGAAGTTTATACAAAACATCTACTAACAATAATAGTCCTGTTACATAAAAAACGATACCTATACCATAAACATATTTCCTATACATTAAATTCCCTCCAATTGCATTACACTTATAATCTATTTTGATTATTATGTCTATTAATTTTGAACATTTTTTACTATTTATTCCATTTATGGTATATAATACACTATACTAAAAAAAGGAAGTAATTACAATATGAGTAACAAGATACGAATAAAACAGTTCAAAAGATTGATTCTACAGCAGCGGATGCAATAGCAGACGCTAATTATAAATATATTAAACTCGTAGGAAACGTTGCAGGTCATATTGAATTGCGATTTACCGCAACAGGAAATTATTATATGCATGATACTTATATAGGTACTTCTCGTTATTGACTAATAAGTTTCATCGGATAAACCGCTATTCTAACAGCTCATGGAATTTTGTAGTGAACAAGATTTCATGAGCTTAAACGCTGGATTCTATACTACTAAATATGGTGATGTTATCAGAACATACAAGAGTTCAACAAATCTTTAAAAAGTAACCGCCTAATTAAAACTTTTAGATGTTTTGTAATCATTAAATCAACATCAAAAGGTACTTTTTCAACGAGTGGTTCAAGTGCTAAAACACATGTTAAGTAAAACCCAAAAAATGATTTTTTCTAATCTATTTCCATGAAAAAGAAAAAAGCCCGAAACCTCTTTAAATATCAAGGATTTCGAGCATCTGATTAGTTGATTAAACTTATTCGTTATTGTACAAGTAGCGTCCTAGAAGGGATTTATACCTAGAAAAAACATTGTGAGAAAAAGAAAGCCATACCCGCTAGAAACGATTCCAAGATAGCTTCTCAAACAATTCCGAAATTAATCGAATTGATCGCATTTATAAATACTCTTATTTCAATACATACTCCGCAAGCACACGCTGCACATTGTATATATTCGTCGATCTATTGAACGTCTTTTGAATCGGTAACTCACTACCGGACACCCAAATTTTTAACTCCGCATCTAAATCGAATGTGCCAGCGTTTTCCACTGAAAAATGCAATATGCTTCTGTACGGAATAGAATGATATTCAACTTTCTTCCCCGTCATCCCCTGCTTATCTATCAGTATCAATCGTTTATTAGTAAAAACAAACATATCTCTAATGACTTTATAAGCGTGCTCTACACTTTCCGAAGGTATTAAGATTTCTTTCAATTCTTCATTTATTTTTTCAACACTGACTTCGCTAGCATTTCCCATTAAACCGTCGAATAACCCCATTACATAACACCCCTTTGGTATTGTTATTAAATTTTAATATACCATAATTTGTATAAACTTGAAAACAATTCAATAATATTGTCCTAAGGCTTGAAAAATATTTGCAAATTTTTACCCCTAAATATAAAAAAGTTGCTAGCAAGCTCTGACTGTCAGATGAGCCCGTTTGAGCAGGCCGGCTTGGGGGTTTTGAACGCAAAAAAAGAGCAACCAACTTTATTCGTTGATTGCTTATCTTTTTATGCTTTCTATTAATTTTATTGCTACATCAAATGGCCTGTTTCCACTAAGCCAATTTCTGATGATTCAACATCGTTAAGTATATGCTTCTATGATGAACACAATGAACACTTATAGTAACTTAATATCTAGAGCGGTTCAAGAGCTGCATCTCAATTTGATAAATTTTTAAAGAGAAAGTTTGAAAATGGAACATTTTGGAGCATTTTTATTTCATGCAAAATTGTGAATAAAAATAAAAAAACCTTACAACCATTGAGGAAGTAAGGTTTCATAATAGCGTCCCAGGAGGGATTCGAACCCCCGACCGACGGCTTAGAAGGCCGTTGCTCTATCCAGCTGAGCTACTGAGACATTTTGTTTTCCCAAAGGACAATATTTATTATATTAGCGTAGTGTGAAAATGTCAACGGGTTTTTAAAAATTTTTTCAACTAATTTTCACACTACGAACCATTTTACAATTCTTCCAATGGATACTCTTTTTGAAATATTTCTTCCCCTTGATCCGTATACGCAGTAACTTTCCAAATTGAATCATTATACTCTAACACTGCGTAACTCTTTTCATCAATGCCCCGAGGCTTTAACAAGCTCCCGGGATTTACAAACAGAATATTGTCTATCAATTCTGCACCAAGTAAATGGGAATGTCCAAACAACACTGCATCTGCTTCTACTTCCTTTGCACGATAAAACAGATTCATGGTTGTCGACTTTACATTGAATAAATGTCCATGCGTTACATACACTTTTTTATTCTCAATTTCAAACTGCAATTCTTCAGGAAACCGGCTATCCCGGTCACAATTGCCGCGAACTCGCTTTACTCCTTCTAGATATGGGTGTTGATAATCTAGTTCGCTATCCCCACAGTGAATGACCACATCCACTCCTGGATGTCGCTCCTTAACTACTTGTATGATTTCTGCATCCCCATGGGTATCACTCATCACTAATAATTTCATTGTCTCCACCCTTATTTTTTACTTTGCATCCAAGTAATGAAAAATATGCCTAATAAAAATTTTAATAAAATCTGCTTGAAATGTAAAAGGTTAATTGCTGACAAAATACGACTTGCTGTTTTACTTAATGTACACAAGTAAATCTTTGTTTCGCATATCATTAAATAATTGCAACATTTGCTTAAATACTTGTGACTAAAATACTCGCAACTTTATCCTAAATAAAAAAGAGGCTGCTTGAGCCCCTTTACTTTAAGCTTTTTTCACAAATTCAGATTTTAACTTCATTGCACCAAAACCATCAATTTTACAATCGATGTTGTGATCTCCCTCTACCAACTTAATGTTTTTTACTTTAGTGCCAATTTTTAATGTGGAAGAACTTCCTTTTACTTTTAAATCTTTAATGATTGTCACTGTATCGCCATCTTGTAAAAGATTGCCGTAAGCATCTTTTACTACCAAGCCTTCCTCTTCAGTATGGTCGTTTTCAGTCCATTCATGAGCGCATTCTGGACAAATAAATACGTTTCCATCTTCATACGTATATTCTGAATTACATTTTGGACAGTTTGGTATCATTTCTTTTTCCTCCATATTTACATCATTACCTACTACTATAATGAAGTCTTAACGAGATTTCAAATGTTTATGGAAATTTTCAAACTGTCCACTTTATTTTAATACATTCGGCAACTCTTCTGTTAACTTCCGAATCGCATTTCCTCGGTGGGAAATTGCACCTTTCTCTTCTGGTGTAAGTTCTGCCATAGTACGACCTAATTCTGGTACGTAAAAGATTGGATCGTAACCAAAACCATTAGTACCTCTTTTTTTGTGCAAAATTCTGCCTTCACATGCTCCTAAGAATGTTCTCGTTTCGATGTTTGGACCGCTAATAGCGATGGCACAAACGAAGCGTGCTGTGCGCTCTTCATCCGGAATCCCTTGCATTTTTTCAAGCACTTTTTGAATATTTGCTTCATCATCATGATCTCCCGCATAACGGGCGGAAAATACCCCTGGTTCACCGCCTAAAGCATCGATTGCCAAACCGCTATCATCCGCAATAACGAGTTTACCAAGGGCTTGTGAGAGGGCTTCTGCTTTTAATATTGCGTTTTCTTCAAAGGTTGTACCTGTTTCTTCAATTTCCATATCACTCGCTATATCTAGCATTGTTACAACCTCATAATGAAGCGGCTTGAAAATCGCTTCAAAATCTTTTGCTTTTCCTCTATTTTTCGTTGCAATTACAACTTGTTTCATCATTCTTTTGACTCCCCAACTTCTAGAATGAATTTTGCATCTTCACCAAGTACGGACTTTTGTATTTCAATTAATTCTCGAATTCCTTTTTCACCGAGAGCAAGCAACGTATTTAATTCTTCTCGAGAGAATGTCGCTTCCTCCCCAGTACCTTGTATTTCAACGAATCTGCCGCTTCCAGTCATTACTAGATTCATATCTACCTTTGCTTGAAAATCCTCTGAATAATTTAAATCTAAAACCGCTCCAATCGGTTCTACAAATCCGACACTTGTTGCTGCTAAAAAATCAGTAACTGGAAACTTTTCAAATGGAGATTCTTTATGGCGCTTTGCAAGAGCTTGTGTTAATGCAACGAACGCCCCAGTAATAGAAGCTGTTCTTGTTCCTCCATCTGCTTGTATAACGTCGCAATCAATCCAGATAGTCCGCTCTCCAAACGCTTCTAAATCAACAACTGCCCGCAATGCTCGTCCAATTAAACGTTGAATCTCCATCGTACGTCCACCGATTTTACCTCGTGAAGATTCACGGATAGTACGTTCTTGCGTTGCTCTTGGCAACATGGAATATTCTGCAGTAATCCAACCTTTTCCTTGCCCACGCAGAAAGCTAGGAACTTTCTCTTCTATCGTAGCTGTACAAATTACTTTTGTATTACCTACTTGAATTAAAACAGATCCTTCTGGATGAATTAAATAATCTGTTTCGATTGTTACAGGTCTTAATTGATTTACTTCTCTTCCATCTACTCGCATGTACTTTCCTCCTACAAATAATCGCACAATATATTAACATACATTTTCTCCAGAAAAAAGTCATTGCACATTTTTGAAACTTTTTTGGCATACAATCTTTATAGCTTGTAGCACTGTACTACAAGTAAAAAAGCTCGAAAAGTGCCTTTCGAGCTTTCTTCATGTCTCATGCAATTCGGTATAACCGAATGATTTTGCTGCTTGATGTACCGAATCGCATGAGACTCAAAATGATTTGAGCATCATGGTTTTTTTGAGTTGTTAAAATTGAATTTTTCTTACATCTAAGTGTTTCATTTCTAACCAATTTTCAGCAATTGTACGGAAAATGGGCACCGAGCCGGTCACATAGAAAATATGATGTGGTTTATGATTTTCATTTCGGAGTAAGTGATGTTTTGTTAATAGCTCTTTTACTTCTTTTGCAGTTTCTTCTGCTGATGATAAAACAGTTACATTAGGTCCAACTACCTTTTCGATATGATGTTGAATCATCGGATAGTGAGTACAACCTAAAATGACTGTGTCAAAACTTTTATTTTCAAGCGGCTTTAATCCATTCGCTACAAGGTCGAATGCAAATTGTCCTTCATATTCTCCACTTTCAACTAGCGGTACAAATGTCGGACACGCAAGAGGAATAATTTTCGCCTCCGTATTTAAAGCAAGCAGTGCACGTTCATATGCGCCACTTTTAATTGTTCCTTCTGTTGCAAGAACCACAATTCGATTGTGCTTCGTTTTTTTTACAGCTGCTCGGGCTCCCGCATTAATGACGCCCACTATTGGAATTGAGAGCTGTTCTCTTAAAACATCTAATGCTACTGCCGTTGCCGTATTACATGCGATAACAAGGAGTTTTATATTCTGTTTTTCCAACGCTTTTGCTAACTGCATAGTAAAGGCGAGAACCTCTTCACTTTTTCGTGGGCCATAGGGGCACCTTGCAGTATCGCCAATGTAATAAATCGTTTCATTTGGCAAAACATTGATAATTTGTTTTGCAACAGTTAAGCCACCTACTCCTGAATCGATAACGCCTATTGGGGCATTCACTTATACCGCCTCTATCCTATTTCATTTGTATGATATATTATTATCTATTCTATTTTGACCTAATTCTTTACTAAGTTCAATGATTCTTTTATTCATACAATTGAACAGGAAAAGACAGTTTTTTATTTGAATACCCTCATGTTAAACATCGCGCCATTGATCCATGCAACTGCCCGATTGTTGTAATTGTATATCAGATAATAATTGACATTTTTTTGAATAAGTATTTTTCATCACTAATACGATTGTAGCCTTTTAAAATTCATTTTAGGATTTAAAGCCACTATCTTAAATCGATTAATGCAATGAAAGCTCGTCAAGCCTTAGCAATTCAATCAGTGCCTGTGACCTGCTAGAAACGCCCAGTTTTTGAATTGTGTTTGAAATATGGTTACGCACCGTTTTTTCGCTTATGCCCAACTTTTGTGAAATTTCTTTTGTGGAATAATCTAAAATTAATAATTGAAATATTTCCCGCTCTCTTTTCGTTAAAAGCGAACGATGCTGCGGGCTACTCATAAGGCAACACCCTCCTATCTCCTCTCTATGTAAAGTATGTCATGAGGGTGGAGGCTGTGAGGGCATTTTAACTATTTCCCACATAATATTACTTTTTGTTCTTCAGTCCAGCGATGAGGTTTACCAGTTTCTTTGTTGATTTGTACTAAAGCCCCTCTACCAGTTAAAACGATTTCATCTTTTTCATTTTTTACCATGTAGTGAAGATCTAGAGAGGAGTTTCCAACCCGTGCTGTTTTTACATAAATTCGCAGTTTTTCTCCGTAATAAACTTGTTTTAAATAGTCGCATTGCAAATCTGCCGCAACTGGAATACATTGCTCATCTTGTGAACCCCAATTGTTCTTCACATTCAGCCATTTAAAATATTCAATGCGTGCATGTTCAAAATATGAAAATGGTACAACATTATTTAAATGTCCATACATATCAACATCTGAAAAACGAACAATCTCTTCCGTGTAAAATGTAAATTCCTTCTCCCATTGTTCAAAATCTTCAATATACATTTCTTTCATTTTCCCATCCCCTTTAACCAATGTTTTACTTATATAATAAATATTATACAATAGTAGATTCATCGAGGAAATGAATGAAAATGTCGAATATTGGAAGGGGATGACGATGGATTTTTTTATTGAAAGAGGATTCGCAATGCAACTGTACAGAAATAAACTGCTTACTATACTATGCAGCATCATGAAAATTGGATAATTGTTCTATAAAAAAATTAAAAGCAGCCAAAATCGATAAACGATTTTGACTGCTTCTAATACATATTAGTCTACCATATGGTCAGAACCGAAGAATTTGCGGAACATGTGTACAGTCGTTGCTCTGTTTAATGATGCAATAGAAGTTGTTAAAGGAATTCCTTTTGGACAAGCAGCTACACAGTTTTGAGAGTTACCGCAGTTTGCAAGTCCGCCTTCACCCATAATTGCATCTAAACGTTCGTCTTTGTTCATTGCACCTGTTGGATGTGTATTGAATAAACGTACTTGAGAAAGTGGTGCTGGACCGATGAAGCTAGATTTCTCAGAAACGTTTGGACAAGCTTCGAAACAAACACCACAAGTCATACATTTTGACAATTCGTATGCCCATTGACGTTTGCGTTCAGGCATGCGTGGACCTTCTCCTAAATCGTAACTTCCGTCAATCGGAATCCACGCTTTTACTTTTTTCAATGCGTTGAACATACGGCTTCGGTCAACTTGTAAGTCACGAACAACTGGGAAAGTTTTCATTGGTTCTAAGCGAATTGGTTGTTCAAGTTGATCAACCAACGCAGAACATGATTGGCGTGGACGGCCATTAATTACCATCGAACAAGCACCACAAACTTCCTCTAGACAGTTCATGTCCCAAGTAACCGGTGTTGTTGGTTTTCCATCAGCAGTCACTGGATGTTGACGAATGTACATCAATGCAGAGATTACGTTCATACCTGGACGGTAAGGTACTTCGAATTCTTCCCAACGGCTTGCACCATTTGGATTATCTTGACGTAAAATTCTAAATCTTACTGTTTTTCCAGTTTCCACTTGTTGTGTAGTCACGATTAATTACCTCCTTTCGAAGAGTAGTCACGTTTACGAGGCGGAATTAATGAAACGTCTACTTCTTGGTAAGTAATAATTGGCTCACCTGTAGATGGATCAAATTTCGCCATAGTTGTTTTTAAGAAGTTTTCGTCGTCACGTTCTGGGAATTCTGGTTTATAGTGTGCACCACGTGACTCGTTACGTAATAACGCACCTTTTGTAATTACTCGTGCAAGATATAGCATGTTTTTCAATTGACGAGTAAAGTGTGCACCTTGGTTGCTCCATTTTTGAGTATCGTGGATGTTAATGTTTTCCCAACGCTCTAACATGTCACCAAGTGTGTCATATGTTTTTTGTAGGCGATCGTTGTAACGTACAACTGTTACGTTGTCAGTCATCATTTCGCCTAGTTCTTTGTGAAGTAAATATGCGTTTTCATTACCTTTGTCCATTTTTAGGATGTTATCCCATTTTTGTTGCTCTTGTTTTACATAAGAATCATATAAAGATTGTGGTAAATCTTCCGCATGTTTTGTTAAGCCTTGCATATATTTAACTGCGTTAGGTCCTGCAACCATACCACCATAAATCGCAGAAAGTAATGAGTTAGCACCTAAGCGGTTTGCACCGTGTTGTGAATAGTCACATTCACCAGCAGCAAACAGACCAGGAATTTCAGTCATTTGATCGTAGTCAACCCATAATCCACCCATTGAGTAGTGAACCGCTGGGAAGATCTTCATTGGTACTTTACGTGGATCGTCACCAACGAATTTTTCGTAGATTTCGATGATACCACCAAGTTTGATGTCTAATTCATGTGGATCTTTATGAGATAAGTCTAAATATACGATGTTTTCACCATTGATACCTAATTTTTGGTTTACGCATACGTCGAAGATTTCACGTGTCGCAATGTCACGTGGTACTAAGTTACCGTATGCAGGATATTTTTCTTCTAAGAAGTACCATGGTTTACCATCTTTATATGTCCAAATACGTCCACCCTCACCGCGAGCAGATTCACTCATTAAACGGTTTTTGTCATCGCCAGGAATTGCTGTTGGGTGAATTTGGATGAACTCACCATTTGCATATGAAGCACCTTGTTGATAAACAATTGATGCTGCAGAACCAGTATTGATTACTGAGTTTGTTGATTTACCAAAGATGATACCAGGACCACCTGTTGCCATAACTACAGCATCAGAGCGGAATGCTTTAATTTCTGATGTGCTTAAATCTTGTGCTACGATTCCACGGCAAACTCCTTCGTCATCAAGAACGATTCCAAGGAATTCCCAGTGTTCGTATTTTGTTACTAAACCTTCTACTTCGTAACGACGAACTTGTTCGTCAAGCGCATATAATAATTGTTGACCTGTTGTCGCACCTGCAAATGCAGTACGGTGATGCAATGTACCACCGAAACGACGGAAGTCAAGTAGACCTTCTGGAGTTCGGTTGAACATAACTCCCATACGGTCGAACATGTGAATGATACCAGGTGCTGCTTCACACATTGCTTTTACTGGTGGTTGGTTCGCTAAGAAGTCTCCACCATAAATTGTATCGTCAAAGTGGATCCATGGAGAATCCCCTTCACCTTTTGTATTTACTGCACCATTAATTCCACCTTGTGCACAAACTGAGTGTGAACGTTTAACAGGAACTAATGAGAATAGTTCTACTTCAGTACCCATTTCGGCTGCTTTCATCGTTGCCATTAGACCAGCTAAGCCGCCACCAACAACGATTAATTTCTTTTTGGCCATGATTATTTCTCACTCCTCTTTTCTAATTGGACGTTCTATCTATGCTTGTATCATACGAATGCTAGAATTGCAGATACACCGATAATGCTTAAGATGACGAAAAATGCCATTGTAATCCACGTAACTACTTTTTGAGAATGTGTTGATTGTGTGATACCCCAGCTTACAAAGAATGACCATAAACCGTTAGATAAATGCAATGTAGCGGAAAGGATACCCACAATGTAGAATCCTAACATCCATGGATTTGCAACGATTTTTTCCATCATTTCAAAACTTACTTCCGCACCAAATGCTTTTTGGATGCGAGTTTGGAACATGTGCCAAGCAATGAAGATTACTAGGAACACACCAGTAAGTCGTTGCAATAAGAACATCCAGTTACGGAATGTACTGAAGCGCTTATTGTTTGGTGTTGCTGTAAAGGCAATATAAATTCCATATAAACCGTGGAACAGAATAGGAATGTAGATAACAATCCACTCAATAAGTAATAATAGTGGACCTGGAATATAATCCATTACTCCTGTTGCACTGTTATATGTCTCTTCTCCCCCTGTTGCAGTAAAGTTTAGAGACAAGTGGAACACTAAAAATAGCCCTACAGGAATAACACCAAGTAAAGAATGTAGTCGGCGCCAGTAAAACTCATTTTTTGCCAAGACTGATACCCCCTTAAAATAAGTAGTCAATAAGTCGTCACAAATTGTAAACGCTTTATGCATTGACTGTTTTATTCATAATGGTACAATATTATGACAAGTTCATTGTACCCCCACGAACTATTACCGTCAAGGTTAGTTGTGCATATTTATTTTCCGAAATTTGTCTAATATTCGCTACAAAACCTTCTATTTTTTCTCTATTATGTTATTTTTCTCTATTTTAACTTTTTTCAAATTCTCTGTTGTTAAAAAAGAAAAATTCTAGAAAGAGGTTCTTATTATATGTCATTGTCGAAAGATTCGTTTCCTTTATTTGGATACGAACTGCTAAGAGATTATTTAGTGCCATCCATTTTAGGAAAGCATGAAAAAGATATTCTATATTGGGCAGGAAAAGATTTAGCTCGCAAATTTCCATGCACCGATATTCCTTTAATCATTTCCTTTTTTAAAGATGCCGGATGGGGTGATCTTACCCTTGAAAAAGAAATGAAAGACGGATTTGTGTTTAGTTTGACGAATGAACCGGAGTTGCTAAAGATTAATGAAAGAAATTTTCGCTTAGAAGCTGGCTTCATTGCCGAACAAATCCAAAACTTTAAAGGTGTTTTGACGGAATGCTATGAAGAGAAAAAAGAAAAACAACTAGAAGTAATTTTTACAGTAAAGATGGATTTAAAAGAAAAAATTGAACGCTAAGGGGCTTTATTCGCCCCTTTTTATACCCATTCCTCAGCAAGATTAAATTCATCATGCAGTGCATTTGCTGCACGAATCATATCATCTTGTGGCACAACGACAGATACTTTAATTTCAGATGTAGAAACCATTTTAACAGGGATATTTTCTTGACATAAGCGTGCGAACATGCGGCCTGCTACCCCTGGATTGGAAACCATGCCCGAACCCACGATTGACACTTTCGCTAAACCAACTTCAAAATCAGCAAATTGAAAACCTAACTCCTCTTTATGTTCTTCAAGCACTTTTACCGCATTTGTTAAATCCTCTTTTACAATTGAAAACGATATTGTCGGTTTTACTTCACTCATCACAGATTGTACAATAATATCTACGTTGACATGATGCTTTGCTAGGGTATTAAACAAGTTGGCAAGGGAAGATTTTTCTAGTAATTCATATCCAACAGTAAAGCGGATAATATCTGATTCATAGGCGACACCACGAACAATTAAATTTCTCTCCATTTCAATCTCTCCCTTAATCAATGTACCTCGAAGATTTTTCGTACTCGAACGAACAACAATTGGTATATCAAATTTTTTTGCTAATTCGACCGCTCTCGGATGAACAATTTTCGAACCTAAATAAGATAATTCTAACATCTCATCATATGTAATATCTTTCAATTTACGAGCCTGTTGAACTACATTAGGATCCCCTGTATATACCCCATCAAGATCCGTATAGATTTCCACACGTTCTGCATCAATGCTTTTTGCAATCGCTACCGCTGTTGCATCAGTCCCTCCAGCTCCGAGAAGGGTGATGTTGCCCTCATCATCAACACCTTGTCCGCCCGCGACTATGATTATTTCGCCTTTTTTAAACCGTTCAATAATGACATTACCATCGACTTGATGTATGCGAGCATTTCCTGCTAATTTTCGTGTTGTTTTCATTCCAAGTTGCCAGCCTGTAAGGGAAACAGCTCTAAATCCTCTTTTTTGAATGGCGATGGAAAGCAAACTGCTAGCAATTTGATTATTGGTAGAATGGATTGCGTCTAACTCTCTTTCGGATGGTGCATCCGATAAAGAGTAAATAATTTTTTCCAAACCCTCATTTACAGGTGGAGAGGATGGAACGACTGCTACTACATTGCGTCCAAACTTCTTCTCTTCGATGAGTCTTTTTGCTATTTCTCCAATGTTTTCAGGTGATGCTAGATTCCATTCATCCAACTTCACTACAATATTAATCATCGCTACACTCCCCTTATTTTCACAAGCCATGAAATGAAGTTTCCGAATCTTATATAATTAAAGAAAAAAGCAACTCTTCACAAAGGATGGTGAAAAGCTGCCTCAATTTTCAGAAAACACTTTATGAGATAGCTCTCCAGAACCATTTAGATTCTGACAATCTTGCATTTCTTCAATGCAAAACCAGCCAGTAAACTGGAACAAGCAAATTTACCGCTTCGGCAATCTCCCCTTTCCCTAACCTTCTTCAGACTTGTTCCTCTCCTCCAGTTAGGTACTCATGAATCTCGCACCTCTATCTATATCTAAACTTATTTACTTTTAAAATTACATTATCATACAGTTATTCCTTTGACAATGTGTCATTATGGAAATACTGATAGATTGTTTCTGCAACCACTTTTGGCATTTTCGCTTCCATTAATTCTTCCACAGAAGCTTGTTTGATTTTTTTCACTGAACCAAAATGACTCAGTAATTGTTTCTTCCGTTTTGGACCGATTCCTTCAATTTCATCAAGGACAGAGCGTAAAGCGTTCGTTTGATGTTGTTGCCGCAAAAATGTAATAGCGAAGCGATGGACTTCATCTTGTATTCGCTGAAGCAAGTAAAAAGCATCACTTGTTTTTTTCAGTGGAATCGACATAGGTGGTTCCCCGTATAATAGTTCAGATGTTCGATGCTTCTCATCTTTTGCAAGTCCTGCAATGGGAATTGATAATCCAAGCTCATCTTCCAACACTTCTCGTGCAACTTCAATTTGCCCTTTACCACCGTCAACAATAATTAGATCAGGAAGTGGCAATTGTTCTTTTAATACACGGGTATAGCGCCTGCGAATCACCTCTTGCATCGCTCCATAGTCGTCATGTTTCGCCGTATTTTTTAATTTATATTTGCGATATTCTTTTTTTGCCGGCTTTCCATTAATAAATACGACCATTGCGCTAACAGGATCTGCTCCATGCATGTGGCTGTTATCAAAGGCTTCAATTCTATAAGGCGTTTCAATATTTAGAGCCTCACCTAATTGTTGACAAGCGCCAATTGTCCTCTCTTCCTGGCGTTCAATTAATTGGAATTTTTCTTCGATTGCAAGCATTGCATTTTTCTTTGCTAAATCCACCAGTTCTTTTTTTGTGCCACGTTTTGGCACCAATACTCTTATATTTAATAATTTTTCTAAAATGCTTTTATCAATTGTTTCTGGAATCAATATTTCTTTTGGCTTTAAATGTTCTGTATCATAGAAACGCCCTACAAAAGTTAAAAATTCCTCTTCCGGATCACGGTAAATAGGAAATACAGAAACATCTCTTTCAATTAATTTTCCTTGTCGAACGAAAAAGACTTGAACACACATCCACCCTTTTTCAACTGCATATCCAAATACGTCCCGGTTCGTTTGGTCTCCTGAAACGATTTTTTGCTTTTCCATAACCGTTTCGATATATTGAATTTGATCTCGATATTCCTTTGCTCTTTCAAATTCAAGCTTTTCCGCAGCCTCCATCATTTTTTTCTCTAATTCTTTTTTTACTTGTTCATGGCCGCCATTTAAGAATTTTATGATTTCATTTGTCATTTCTTCAAAAATTTTCGGATCTATATCTTTAACACATGGAGCTAAACATTGCCCCAAATGATAATACAAACAAACTCGATCTGGCAGTCGGTTGCATTTTCTTAATGGATAGATGCGGTTGAGGAGCTTCTTTGTTTCATTCGCGGCAGATACATTCGGATAAGGTCCAAAATATTTAGCTTTGTCTTTTTTCACTTTTCTTGTCGTAATAATTCTTGGATAAATTTCATTGGTAATTTTAATATAAGGATAACTCTTGTCATCCTTTAACATTACGTTATATTTTGGATCATATTGTTTGATTAAATTGAGCTCCAAAATTAAAGCCTCTAAATCACTTGAAGTAACAATATATTCAAAATCTTCTATTTCACTAACTAGCAGTTGAGTTTTACCATCATGGGAACCAGTAAAATAGGATCGAACTCTATTTTTTAAGACTTTTGCCTTTCCGACGTAAATAACCGTTCCTTGTCGGTCTTTCATTAAGTAGCATCCAGGCAAATCTGGTAACAGCGCCAATTTATTTTGAATTGTTTCATTCATGGAGTATCACCTTACATTTAATCAACCTACTTTAACTCTATTATACGAATATCTTAAAGCAAAAATCGATAAGTTTTCTTTTAAATCAATAATCATATCCAAAATAAAAAATCGAGCACAAACAAATTCTTTGTGCTCGGTTGAATATTATTTATTGTTGTTGATGAATTCAACTAATGCTTCTTTTGGTTGGAAGCCAACAGTTTTTGCAATTAATTGGCCATCTTTAAATAAAAGCAAAGATGGAATCGACATAATTTGATATTCAGCAGCTGTTGCTGGATTGTTATCAACATCAACTTTTACAATTTTCACTTCTGAACCCATTTCGGCATCGAGTTCTTCTAATACAGGTGCAATCATTTTACAAGGTCCACACCAAGCTGCCCAGAAATCTACTAATACTAAACCAGAAGAGATTTCTTGTGAAAAGTTTTGATCAGTAGCATGTACAATTGCCATTTATAAAATGCCTCCTTAATGTAACATCTTTTAGTAGTATAGCACGTTAAAAATTCAAAGGGTAGTAAAGTGTTTTAAGAAATTGAAATCCGTTCATCTAACAAACAAATTCCTTTAATGATTTACTTTTTCACAATAAATAACCACATCTCTGAGATTTGAGATGTGGTGAGGAGATTACCAGTTTTAGATTTTAAGAATTTACTTTTAATGCTTTAATTTCTTCAATTAATAACGGAACGACTTCAAATAAGTCGCCGACAATTCCATAATCAGCAACTTTGAAAATGTTTGCTTCAGGGTCTTTGTTAATTGCAACAATTACTTTTGAGTTAGACATACCTGCTAAGTGCTGAATTGCACCAGAAATACCACACGCGATGTATAAATCTGGTGTTACCACTTTACCTGTTTGACCAATTTGCATTGCATAATCGCAATAACCCGCATCACAAGCACCACGGGAAGCACCTACTGCACCGCCCAGTAAGTTGGCAAGCTCTCTTAATGGTTCAAATCCTTCTGCTGATTTTACACCGCGACCGCCAGACACGATTACTTTCGCTTCAGATAAATCAACACCTGTTGTTGCATTGCGAACAACTTCTTTTACAATCGTACGCAAGTTTTTAATATCTACAGATACAGATTGAACGTCTCCTGTGCGGCTTTCATCTCGTTCAAGTGGCGCAATATTGTTAGGACGAACTGTCACGAACACGAGTCCTTCTTTAATTTTTACTTTTTCAAAAGCTTTACCTGAGTAAATTGGACGTACAAATAGTGCATCATCGCCTGTTCCTTCAATCTCTGTTACATCTGAAATCAATCCAGATTGCAGGCGAGATGCCACTTTAGGTGATAAATCTTTCCCTAAAGACGTATGCCCAATAACGATTCCTTCAGGTTTTTCTTGTTCCACAAGAGCTAATAAAGCTTGGCTGAAGCCATCTGAAGTATATGTTTTTAAATGTGGATGTTCCACAACGAGCGCTCGGTCAGCTCCATATGCAATTAATTCCTTTGCAAGATCTGCTACTTGATCGCCAAATAACGCGCCTACAACTTCTCCACCATCTGAGATTTGCTTTGCTGCAGCGATTGCTTCAAATGAAACATTACGTAAAGCACCGTCACGTACTTCTCCTAATACCAATATTTTTTTTGCCATTGTTTTCCCTCCATTACCGTACGAATCTAATGAAATCTAATACTCTTCAATCCATTCTAATTGTTCAGAAAATTTAAATCACTTTTGCTTCCGTATGAAGTAAATTTACTAATTCTTTCACTTGGTCTTTTAGTTCTCCTTCTAAGATGCGACCAGCAGATTTTTGTGGTGGTAAAAATACTTCCACTGTTTCAATTTTTGTTTCAACATCATCTTCATCGATGTCTAAATCATCTAATTCTAACTCTTCAAGCGGTTTTTTCTTCGCTTTCATAATACCTGGTAAAGAAGGATATCTCGGTTCATTCAATCCTTGTTGAGCTGTAACTAATAAAGGCAAGCTCGTTTCTATAATTTCAGAATCTCCTTCAACGTCACGAACAACTTTCACGTTATTTCCATCAATTTCTAATTTTGTAATCGTTGTTACATAATTAATGCCTAATAAATCAGCAACTCTTGGTCCAGTTTGACCAGAACCACCATCAATTGCAACATTTCCTGCCAAGATTAAATCTGGCTCTTTGTCTTTTAAATATTCAGCGAGAATATAAGCTGCACCACTGTGGTCTAGCTCGTCCAAATCATCTTCTGTATTGATTAAAACCGCTTCATCAGCACCCATTGCAAGAGCCGTGCGCAGTTGTTTTTCCGCTTCTTCATTGCCGATGGAGATTACCGTTACTTTTCCACCATGTTGATCTCTTACTTGAATTGCTTCTTCAATGGCATATTCATCATATGGATTGATAATGAATTCAGCGCCGTCTTCTTGAATTTTTCCATCTTGAATGACGATTTTTTCTTCTGTATCAAAAGTGCGTTTCATTAATACGAAAATGTTCATGTAAATTACCTCCTAAAAATTATTTGCCACTAAAAGTAGGTTGGCGTTTTTCAATAAATGCTTGAATTCCTTCTTTTGCATCTTCTGAATTAAATACAATGCCGAATTGCTCTGCTTCCGCTTTGATTCCTTCTTCGAATGATTTCTTACTGTATTGTAATGCATGAATAGCAGCTTTTAATGAAACCGGGCTCTTTTTGGCAATTTTTTTCGCCAATTCTAATGCTTGCGGTAAAAGTTCTTCTTGTGGTACAGCCTTATTTGCTAGCCCCCATTGTACGGCCTCTGCCCCTGAAATCGGCTCTCCTGTAAAAATCATTTCAGCAGCCTTTGCTAATCCGACATATCGCGGTAATCTTTGTGTTCCACCAAATCCAGGAATAATTCCAAGATTTAATTCAGGAAGACCCAACTTCGCGTCTTCAGCGACATATCGAATATGGCAACTCATCGCAAGTTCCAATCCACCGCCAAGTGCGGCACCATGAATTGCTGCGATGACAGGTTTTGGGAAAGATTCCAAGCGATCAAAAACAGCTTGTCCATTTTCTGCGAGATTTACTGCCTGTTGTTCAGATGAAACATCTGTGAACTCTTTAATATCAGCTCCTGCTGAAAAGAAACGTCCTTCACCGTGAAGTAAAACAACTCGAACATCATTATTATGTTCAACTTCAGTCATCAATTCGTCTAATTCACGGATTAGCTGTTGTGCTAGTGCATTTGCTGGCGGACGATTGATTGTTACAATCGCAACACCGTCTTCTGCTCTCCATTTTAGAAATTCCATGAAGACACTCCTTTTAATTATTTTTTAGACCATTCAATAGTAGATGCTTTACTTTAGGTGCATTATCTAAGAGGCTGTATCTGAAATCATTCATCACCCAAGACGTAATTGTCTCATCGATTGTTCCAAATACCATTTGTCTTGCAACTCTCACATCCATTGTTGGATTAAATTCGCCATTCATCATGCCTTCTACCAATATATTATCAAGAAGATTCAAATATTCTTTTAAAATTGCATTAATCTTTAACCTAAGCTCCTTATTTGATTGGCGCAATTCTAATTGGGTGACTGTCGCAAGGTGTTTATTATTGGCCAACACACTAAAATGGTTGTCTATCATTTTTGATAGTTTGTCAGAGGCGTTAGCACCAGTTTGAATGATTTCTTCTAAATTTTCAATAAAAACTCTCATTTTTTCTTTAAACAAGGAAATTAAAATATCCTCTTTATTTTTAAAATACAGGTAAATGGTCCCGTCTGCAACACCTGCTTGTTTAGCAATTTTTGAAATTTGTGTTTGATGATAGCCATTTTCGGCAATCGCAATAACTGCTGCTTCAATTATTTGCATGTATTTCGGTTTATCTCGATTCATGATGTTCACCACCAAAAAAATAAGAAAATATGAATGATTATTCATTCATATTTTCATATTATAATTTCATGAACTTTCTGTCAATAACTAATGCTATTTCGCTTGAAGCTCCTTAGCTTTCTGTTTTTCCTCATCAATTAATGTTCTTCTTAAAATTTTTCCTACTGCTGTTTTCGGTAGTGAATCTCTAAATTCATAAATGCGAGGTACTTTGTAAGCAGCTAAATTATTGCGGCAATATTTATTTAATTCATCTTCCGTCACTGTTTTACCCTCTTTTAATACAATGAAAGCTTTCACCGTTTCTCCCCGATATGGATCTGGAACTCCAACTACAACACATTCTTGAACCGCTTCATGTTCGTACAATACTTCCTCTACTTCTCGCGGATAAATATTAAATCCGCCAGCGATAATGACATCTTTTTTACGATCTACAACATAGAAATATCCTTCTTCATCCATATATCCTAAATCTCCAGTTAAGAACCATCCATCTGCAAACACTTTTGCAGTTTCCTCAGGGCGTTTCCAATATCCCTTCATCACTTGAGGTCCACGAATCGCGATTTCTCCTACTTCTCCAGGTGGTAAAATTTCATTTTCTCCTGGTTTCATAATCACCGCTTCTGTATCAGGCCAAGGAACTCCAATCGAGCCAACTACTCGTTTTCCCCAAATAAAGTTTGCATGGGTTACTGGTGAAGTTTCCGTTAAGCCGTAGCCTTCTACAAGTTTCCCACCAGTGATTTCTTCAAATTTTTCTTGTACTTCCACAGGTAGTGGAGCAGAACCACTTATACATGCATTGATGGAAGACAAATCATATTTAGATAAATCCGGATGGTTTAATAGACCAATATACATTGTTGGTGCACCAGGGAATAAAGTAGGTTTTTGTTTATCAATGGTTTTTAACACTTGTTCCACTTCAAATTTAGGAAGCAATACCATTTTGTTTGATTTCATGACGGATAAAATCAGCACTGTAGTCATGCCGTATACATGGAAGAAAGGAAGCAATCCTAATATAATTTCTTTTCCTTCCTCACATTTATATAACCATGCATCACACATCATTGTATTGGCAATTAAATTTTTGTGAGTCAACATTACCCCTTTAGGAACGCCAGTCGTACCACCAGTATATTGAAGAAGGGCTAAATCTTCTTCAAAATTAAAAGGCACATCAATTGGTTTCGGTTTTTCAACCTTCATGATTTCCGTGAATAAATGTGTGGAACCACGATGTTCTACTTTGACACTAAAGCCATATTGTTTCTTCTGAATAAAAGGATATACGAGATTTTTCGGAAATGGAAGATAATCTTTAATACCCGTGATGATAACGTTTTCAATTTGTGTTCGATGAATGACTTTCATGATTCTTGGGTATAAAATATCCAATGCCAAAATTACTTTTGCTTCAGAGTCCTGCATTTGATACTCTAATTCCCTCTCTGTGTAAAGCGGATTTGTTTGAACGACAATTCCTCCTGCATATAAAATACCGTAATAAGCTATAACTGCCTGTGGACAGTTTGGTAACATGATTGCTACCCGATCTCCTTTTTCAACCCCTAAAAAACGAAGATAGTTGGCAAATTTTAATGCTGATTCATACAGCTCTTGATAATCCAATTCCCTTCCCATAAAATGTATTGCACATTTTTTTGGATTTTTTTCGTATGCTCTTGTCAAAAATGTTTGGACGGGAATTTCTTCATACTCCAGCGTATGCGGTATCTCAGCAGGATAATGTTTAAGCCAAATTTTACTAGACATCAACACATCCCCCTTGCGCAAATGTTCAAATTTTCTTGCAATTGTTACATTTATTATAATTGAAAAGAAATGGTCTTTCAAACTATTTTTTTAGAATTATAATTTTTTTCTACTTTAATTCTTAATTTTTCTTATTCATTCAATAATTTTAATACTATTTTCTATGACGAAAAATGTCGAATAATAGGGTTATTTACTATTTTGATATAACTATTAATAACTTTGTAACAATAAAAAAACTAGTAGAAACGCATGTTAACGTTTCTACTAGTATTAAAATTTTAATAATAACCATTATAGTGAAAGTAAATAATAAAATCCTATAATAAAAAATAAGACAGCTACAACGATAAGCACTTTTGCTAATTTGTCCATTGGAACCTCCTAAATGATGCTGGCACCGATGACGAAGGAAAGTCCAAGTGAAATGGTGAATGAAATCAATCCAACTGAACGATTATCCGCTGCAATCTCCTGATCGACATTGAAATGGGGGATTAAAAATTCATATAAAAAATATGCGATGATAAGCAAAATAAACCCGTACAACCCCCAACCAATCATTTCAAAAAAAGTATTATGCCTTTCAATGGAATAGCGGAATATATTGCAAACACCTAGTATTTTTCCTCCAGTAGCAAGGGCGACGGCAACATTTCCTTTTTTAATTTCTTCCCAATTTTTATATTTTGTCACCATTTCAAATAAGACCATTGAAACTATTAAACATAATACAACAACACTAAAATAGCCTGCTGTTTCTATTAAAGGATGTTGCCAAAAAGTTGTACCCACATTCACCATCCCCTTTATTTTAATTCAACGACAGTTACTCCTAAGCCACCTTCACCAGCTTCACCATATCGGAAAGAACGAACTCGTTTATGTTTTTTCAAATATTCTTGAATTCCTTGGCGTAAAGCCCCTGTACCTTTTCCATGAATAATTGTTACACGGCTATAGTTGGCAAGTAGGGCATCATCAAGATATTTTTCTGTTTTCATGATGGCATCTTCTAACCGTTCTCCTCGCAAGTCTAATTCTAATTTAACATGACTATTGCGATTTTTCACCGTTGTCAATGTAATTCTTTGCTTTTCTTTTTCTGGCTTCACATATTCTAAGTCTGACTCATCCATTTTCATTTTTAATATACCGATTTGCACAACCCACTCATTATCGGAAACTTTTTCAATTAGCGTTCCTTTTTGACCGTAGCTTAATACTTTTACTTCATCACCAGGTTGTAAGTTTTGTGCTCGTTCACGAATTTTCGCTTGTTTTTTCAAAATTGGATTTTCTGCTGGTAATGCGTCTTCTAAACGCTTTTTCGCTTCGATGATTTCATGGTCTTTAATAACTTGATTAGCATTTTGCTGCATTTCACGTAATTCTTTAATGATATGTTCTGCTTCTTTTTTCGCATCCTCAATAATTTTCCGCGCTTCTTCCTTCGCTTTTTGTTCAAGGCTTTCTTTCTTTTCGTTAAATGCACTCAATTTTTCTTCTAACTGCGCATGCAATTGTTGTGCTTCTTCTAAAATTTCATGCGCTTCCTCTGCTTCCTGTTCAGCGCGGCGTCTGCTTTCTTCTAATGAAGCAATCATCGACTCTACTTCTCGACGGTCAGTACCTGTATAAGATTTCGCTTGATTAATGATGGAATCTTTTAAGCCGAGACGCTTCGAAATTTCAAATGCATTGGATCGTCCCGGAACGCCTATTAATAATCGATAAGTAGGACTAAGGGTTTCAATATCAAATTCAACACTTGCATTGATAACTCCTTTTCGGTTATACGCATATGCTTTTAATTCAGGATAATGGGTTGTAGCCATAACGCGCGCCCCTTTATCCACAACTTCATCTAAAATTGATATCGCAAGTGCCGCCCCCTCTTGCGGATCGGTACCTGCCCCAAGTTCATCAAACAAAATTAACGAGTTTTCATCAAAGTGTTTTAATATATCGACAATGTTCACCATATGGGATGAGAAAGTGGATAGCGATTGTTCGATGGATTGCTCATCACCAATATCCGCAAATACTTGACTGAAAACGGAAAGCTCTGAGCCATCTAATGCAGGTATTGGTATTCCCGCTTGTGCCATTAAGGTGCACAATCCAACCGTTTTTAATGTGACGGTTTTCCCCCCTGTGTTTGGCCCAGTAATCACAATTGCTGTATATTCTCGACCAAATTCAATTGTATTCGGCACCGCTACATCCATTGGGATTAGGGGATGTCTTGCTTGTATTAGACGAATATATCCTTCATTGTTCACGCTTGGCTTTGAGCATTTTTGTGCCACACCGTATTTCGCCTTCGCTAATATGACATCGATATCCGCTAGTATTTTAACTAGTTCAAATAAATCGTTCGCTACTTCTTGGACTTTTTCCGTAAGGGCAAGTAAAATCTTCTCTATTTCAGCCTTTTCACGAACCTTTAAACGTTGAATTTCATTATTGATTTGCACAACTGATTCCGGCTCAATAAATAAAGTTTGCCCTGAAGAAGATTGATCATGAACAATCCCGCCGTAGTAGCTTCGATATTCCTGTTTTACCGGGATAACATAACGGTCATTTCGAATTGTTACGATAGTATCCGAAAGCATTTTTGCTGCGTTAGGGCCTCTCGTTAAACTATCAAGTTTTTGTCTCACTTTCGCTTCTTCTGAGCGCAGTTGTTGTCTTATTGACCGTAATTCCACGCTAGCGGAATCCAACACCGTTCCATTTTCATCAATGCAATGATCAATTTCATGCTGTACCGCTGTTAAAATCGGCATATTATTTTTTCTTTCAATAAAATGTGGTATTTGAATTTCTTCATCATTTTCGATATCTTCAATAAAATTTCTTAAAATTCGACTTGCTCTAATAGTACTTGAAATTTCCATCAATTCCATTGCACTTAGCATACCGCCTATTTGTGCCCGCTTTGTATGTGGACGAATATCAAAAATACCTCCCATTGGCACATGTCCTTTTACCCGTAGGATGGCTAGTCCCTCATCCATTTCTTCTAAAAGTTCAACAACCTTTTCAAAGTTTGGCTCTGGCACAAGCTGCTCTATTTGTTGCTTCCCTAAGGAAGATGTACAAAAGTCTGACACTTGCTCACGCACTTTATCGAATTCAAGGGTTTTTAATGCTCGTTCAGCAATCACTCTGAACACTCCTGTCTGTACATATGTTTACTTATTTTTCCGAATAAAATTTTTGAACTGTTCAACGCTCCATGTATTGACAACTAGTTCTTTTTTCAACCACGCTTTTTGCGCATATTTTGTACCGATTTCCATATAATCAAGTTGTTCAATCGCATGGGCATCTGTATTGATTGCAATAGGAACACCAAGTTCCATCGCTAGTTTCAAATGTTCTATACATAGATCTAATCGGTATGGGCTAGCATTCAATTCCAAAATTTTCCCATACTCTTTCGCCCAATGAATTAATTGTTCAACGTTAGGATTATATCCTTCACGTTCACCAATAATTCGACCAGTTGGATGTGCAATCATATGAACATAGGGATGTTGAATCGCCGCAAATAATCGTTCCATAATTTTTTCTTGAGGTTGAGAAAAACTTGAATGAATGGAGGCGATCACAAAATCCAGATTTTTTAATACGTCATCATCATAATCGAGGGAACCATCAGGCAAAATATCCATTTCTGTTCCCGAAAATAAAGTAAAATCAGGGTGAGCTTCATTAAAAGCTTCAATTTCTTCACGCTGTTTTTTTAACCTTTCCGGTGTTAAACCATTTGCTACTTTCAAATATTGAGAATGGTCTGTTATCACTCCAAAATGATAGCCTTTTGAAATAAGCGCTTCTCCCATTTCTGCTACGGAATGAGCACCGTCAGAATAAGTGGTGTGCATGTGTAAATCAGCCTTAATATCTTCTATTGTAACCAATTCTTTAATTTCATTTAAACGATCCAATTCTTGTCCCGTTTCGCGAACAGTGGGCGGAATGTAAGGAAGTCCAAAATGAGCGAAAAACTCTTTTTCCGAATGGAATGTAAGGATTTGTCCATCTGGTTGTTCCACACCATATTCGCTAATTTTCTTCCCTTGTTCTTTTGCTAATTGACGCATGCGAACATTATGATCTTTTGAACCGGTAAAGTGATGAAGTGTTGTGATAAATTCTTCATTTGCCACTAATCGAAAATCAACGTTGACAAGCTCGTCCAAATCCAATACGACAGACACTTTTGTGTCTCCACTGCTAACGATTTCTTTTATTGTTAATTCAAATAAAAGCTGTTCCCTAACTTTTTCAGGACTTTTTGTGGCAATGACAAAATCCAAATCTTTGCTCGTTTCATTCACCCGACGGAAACTCCCGGCAACAGAATATCGTTCAATTTCTTCAATGGATGCAAGTAGTTGATTTATTTCTCTCACAACCGATTCAAGATACCAAATAGGAAGTCTTCCTGTTCGTTCTCCAAATTGTTCAAGTTCCTTCAAAATTTTCTCTTCCGTTTTCGGTCCAAACCCAGGCAACGATCGTACCTTTTTGGATTCACAAGCTTCCTTCAACGCTTCACGACTACTCACTCCAAGTTCCTGGTATAGCTTTGCAAGTTTTTTACCGCCAAGGCCAGGTATTTTTAATAGAGGGATTAAGCCTTTCGGTATTTGTTTTTCTAATTCGATTAATTGTTGGGACTCTCCCGTTTGAATCAGCTCTTCAATGACTGCTCCCGTGCCTTTTCCAATCCCTTTAATTTTCGTAAAATCATCAATTTCTTCAAGACTTCGTTCATCCAACTCTAATGCATTCGCCGCTTTTCGAAAGGCGGATACTTTAAACGGATTTTCTCCTTTAAGCTCCAAATACAACGCAATTTTTTCCAATGTACGAATGACAATTTTTTTATTCAACTGTCCCACCCTTTTTCTATTTTAAACCGCAAAAAAGTATCTCCGCTGTGTTGATGGAAGATACTTTTGACAATCATTTCGTTGTTTATTAATTTTCCAAATAAATATACCATAGTTTTTGGAATAATTGAGTTACGATTGGGGTATGTTCAAGCATGAAATTGGCAATAAACGAACTTCCCATGAGTTTTTGAATAGCATCAATTGGTAATAATGCGAAAACATATAATAAAATAAAAAGTATAAAATAAAATTCCACGAAGCATAGTAATGCCCCTAAAATGCGATTAAAAGATTTTAATACTGGTAAAAATGTTAAAAAATCAAATACCGAAGCAACAATTTGCATGGCAAGTTTAACAACAAAGAAGATTACCGCAAAAGCAATAATACGATAAAATGTTTTATCTACATCCAATGCATCCAACACTAATGTAAGAGAAGAGTCCGGCTGCAACCCCGGATATGGAATCCATAACACAAATTTTTCTGCTAGCGGTTTATAGTAAATGTAAGCCACGATTAACGCAACAAGAAAACCAACAAGATTAATTGCTTGCATGATAAAACCGCGCTTCATTCCTATTAATAAACTAGCAGCAAAAACAAAAAGCAATATGATATCTAACATGCAGTTCAACCCTTCAGTTTTTTCAATTCTTCTTCTAATCTCTCAACTTCTTCTTTGAGCTTTAAAAACTCATGAACACTGTTCACTGCGGTTAACACAGCTAGTTGAGTCGTATCGAGAGATTGATTATGTAATTTAATTTCCCTCATTTTATCATCTACGATAGAAGCGACTAATCGTAAATGACCAATGGATTCATTACCTACTAATTTATAAGTATGGCCATATATTTCGACTTCTATTTTATTTTTCTCTTGCTCAGCCAAGTGGGCACCTCCTAGAAGCTCGATATTTTTTCATAGGAGCTGTTAATTACATATATTTATGTTTTATTAGAATCAATAAGTTTATCATATCATCTTTATTCGTTGTCATACAACCTAGAGTTAAAAGGGATATTGTAGAATTTCATTCTCAATCTCCTTTTGGTAAAATCAATTTAAATCTTTCTTGGGAGAAAGGGTCGTATCATGAACAATATCGTCTTAAAATTATTACCACAACAACTCAATGAAATAGAAACGTATTACTTAAAACATAAGGTAGAACGTAATGCACCTGGTGTCGTATTTGCAGCAAAACTCCCCGATGTAGCCATCACCGTATACAGTTCTGGAAAAGTAATGTTTCAGGGTTTAGGAGCTCAACGGGAAGCTAGCCGATTTAACGAATTCGCTCTAACTGATGAAAACAATCAACAAAACATAAACTCAATAGGAGATACACTTCCGGAAAACTTTTCAAAATTGTCTGTTATTGGATCTGATGAAACAGGAACTGGAGACTATTTCGGTCCAATTACAGTCGCTGCTGTCTACGTACCAAATGACAAAATTGAACTAGTAACAGAACTGGGAGTAAAAGATTCTAAACAACTAAACGATCAAGCAATCCGAGAAATTGCACCTCATTTAATTGCAACTTGTGTTCATAGCCTTTTAACATTACGCAATGACAAGTATAACGATTTGCAAAGCCGCGGCTTAACTCAAGGAAAAATGAAAGCCATGCTGCACAATCAAGCTTTAAAACATGTGCTCCATAAAATTTCACCGGAAAAACCGGATTATATATTAATTGATCAATTTGCAGAAAGAGACACGTACTATCAATATATTCAAAATGAAAAAGAAATCATTCGCGAAAACGTTCTTTTTTCGACAAAAGCTGAACAGCAACATATCGCTGTTGCAGCCGCCTCCATTATAGCGCGTTATGCTTTTTTAATCGAAATGGATCGCCTATCTGACATTGTTGGGTTTCCCCTTCAAAAAGGCGCTAGTCATTTGGTCGATGAAATGGCAGCAAAAATTTTGTTGCAGCAAGGTGAAAATGTTCTCCGTTCTATCGCAAAATGGCATTTTGCGAACACTAAAAAAGCCAAAAGGATTTTTGAAAACTTCGCAAGTAGATGACTAACATTCAAAATGGTCGATTGTGGAATCGACCATTTTATATTGCTATTCATTCCAATCATCTAAGTACAAATTGGTAAGAAATAGGGTGATATTAACCATTTAAAATCTTTAAAATTTTATCCATTACAATTAAGTTATTGACAACAACTACATGCAGTTTTTTCCTCGCTCTGCTAATGTTTTGATAAAGCATTTTCGTCGGTTGATAATACGGCTTCTTGAAATTCATTTTGGCTGCTAATTTATGATTCGGTTTATAGTAAAACGAATCATCAATTACTGCTACAACATAATCGAATTCTTGCCCGATTACGTCAGCGGTTGTCACTGCTAATGGATTGCTTTGATTGTTGGAGCGATCAATAAACCTTGAAGGCGTGAAATCAATCACTTTCCAACCAGCTTGCTGTAAAAAATACAGGTAACTCTTTGTCGCTTGAATGGATGAGAAATATTGAATGCTCACATTAGAATATTGTTGTACAGGCACTTCCGTCGATAGATCAAACAACTTCTTAATAAATGAATGGATTTCTTTATTATATCGAACAACTTCTGTTAACTCATACTTCACAGGTTTCAATGTCGTCTCGATGATTTTTGGTACTTTATTTCTCATTTCAACAGTCGTTAATACTTGATTAGGGTCGTACGAGAATATACATTTCGTTTTTGATTTTTCTAAGAGATGAATGAAGCTCTGTAATTTATGAATATATAAACGCTGTACTTCATCGAAAATAATTAAGTCATATTTTGATAAATCCGTTTCTTTATGTATGACCTTTTGAAACTTACTAATTGGCACAATTGGCCATTTGTATTCTTCAATTAGCTTCAAATGTCCTCCATTTAATCGTCCGCAGTTAAAAATGATGACATTTTTCGATTGTCGAATATACTCTTTCGCAATGTCATAAGTGAGTAAGGATTTTCCTGTACCAGGGCCACCTTCAATCGCAAATATTTTTGATTGATTCGTCGGCTTGGCATGAATGATTTCTCGTTTATATGTACTTTGTTGGGCACTTAAAAAATATTTATCTTCCATAAATGCTTCTGTTGAATTGAATGGGGATACTAAGTAATTCGACGGATCAAACAAATCATCTAAATTTTCTATGACTTGTATTTGTTGTTGTATTAATTTATCAATTAAAAAGTGAAAATCAACTTCTTCAATTTGATGGTTTTCGTTTAACTTATATAATCTATTGATTGATGAAACATAGGTAAAATTGTATACATCCACATCTAGAAATTTTAAATAATGACGGTTTTGTACAAGCTGTTTCGTTATCTTTTCTACATTTCCTTCCCGCTTCAATTCAATATTGATGACACAGTCTTTCCCAATTCTTAATAAATCAAATTCCTTTCCGATTTGCTTAATCATATAGCCGACGTAATAACCATTGTAAATATGTATAACTTTAGATTTCTTTCTCAACTCTTCAACGAAAGCATGTAAATCATAAAATTCACTCGTTCGGATTCTTGGGTTGATTCCGAACTGCTCCAGATATTGTATAAAATTCGTTTCATATAAATCTTCTTTTGCATTCAGCAAAGAAAATAAATTGATCGGCTTCACAATAATATCCCCTTTATGAAAAAGCTACTTTAAAGTGAATTATATAAAATTACTACTTTGAAAGCAAAATATGGTATTGATGATAAAAAGCCCGACTAATAAGTTTGCACATTCTAGTAAGGCTCTAGTATTATATTTCTCTGCGACGGTCATATGAAACGCACCTCTATCTGCGATGAAGTGTGAGCGGCAAACGTAAAGAAAAGCGCCTAAAAATGACTTTTTAGGCGCCTCTTTTATCATTATTTTTGAATAAACATTTGTGTCCAGTAATGGCCATCCTTCACGTAACCAACACCGATGTGAGTGAAGTTTTTGTTTAAGATGTTTGCACGATGGCCAGATGAGTTCATCCAAGCTTTCACCACTTGTTCTGGTGTGCTTTGACCCATCGCAATATTTTCACCCGCAGATTTATATTGGATTCCGTAGTTTTTCATCATGGTAAAAGGTGAACCATACGTTGGACTTGTATGATCAAAATATTTTTTATCGTGCATATCTTGAGATTTATGTTTTGCAACTCTAGCAAGTTCCCAATCAGATTTTAATGCTGGTAGACCTGCTTTTGCACGCTCAACATTCACAAGTCGTACTACTTCTTCTTCGTAAGCCAACCCTTCTTTTTCAGGGATATTAATTTTTTGACCAGGGTATATTAAATTAGGGTTTTTTAACTGTGGATTCGCATTAATTAATTCTTGTACACCTGTTTGTGTTTTTACAGCAATTTTCCAAAGCGAATCTCCTGAAACAACCGTATACGTTCCTGCAGCTAAAGCCGTTGCCGGTACTAATAATCCAATTGATAGTACAAGTGCTCCTGCACCTCTTTTTAATTTTTTGTACATTTCCTTCAATCCTTCCTTCTTGATGTAAATTCATCATAAAAGGAATGATTGATGAATTCATCACAAAATTTTTGGAAGGATTTTTACAGTTTTGTTACGTTGAAATATTAATCTACCAACCCTTTGATAGAATAAGTTTCTTCTTTTTTATCTCGTAAAATTATTGAAATATTTTTGAAATAGGAATAAATTACTAGATATTTTTATATTAGAAACAACCAATCTCTTTATGAATTGGTAATTATTTGATTATAAATAGGAGGCTATTTTATTTCGAGTCTAAATGATACTCCATAAAAGCATCGATCCAGTACGTTTCTATTTGTTTATTTTGCTCATTGATGAATGAGTAATCTTCAACTTCTATTTCATATTGTACAAATCTACTTTTCGTTAAATCTTTTAAATAGTAGTACGTTGTAATATGTGCTGACTTTGGTAAATTTTCTATTAACTCAATCAATTGCCCTTTATTAATTGACAATGTTCCTTCCTCCTAAACTTCACATATTAATCTATCCACACTTTAAAATATATTGTTACTCACTATAAGTTATTCATTAATAATATGAAATTATTTTATTAAAAATAATTATGGATATATATTAGTTAAGTTAATACAGTTTGTGAGATTGCCAGCTTAACTCGTGAAACTGGTGTGGTTAATACACAATCTTGTACATTTAGCATTCACACACGTGCACCTAAAACTCCGCTTGTGAGGAATTTATGACAAACTTTGAGATGCATAACATCGTTGAAAATGCTCATATTAAAAACGAAAGGAGAGTTCTACAATGGATCATCGAATGGATTTAGAAAACAATAGACGCCATTTTGATTTTGTACGCGGCAAACAATCTGTGGGAAGTAATGGAGCAAGTCTCGAAGAATTTGGAATGGAAGAAGAATTTCATATTCCAAAAAAGAAAGAAAATCCATCAATCCGTGAACGACATGATCAATTTTTGGATAACGAATAACAAATGAAACAAACAACCTCCTGCATTCAATAATATGACTATAAATAAAGACAATACGGTATACCTCAAAATAAAAAATTATCATCCAAATCGGATGATAATTTTTTATTTTCAACCACTCAATCATCATTTAATAATCTTACTAATAGCTTTAAATTCATCTCCACGAGCAATTTGTTGCATTTCGAACAATGCCATTTCAACACTCGTTATTTTTGCTCCACATTGTTTCATTTTTTCTAAACCTATTTGTGTATTTAAAGCTGTACGAGAAGAAACGCAATCCGCTAACACTTCGACTTCATAACCATTTTGGAGCAAGTGAGCTGTCGTTTGGTACACACAAATATGCGTCTCAATACCGGCAATTAACACTTTTTTACGACATGTTGCTTCAAGTGCAGCGACAAATTCCGGTGTATCATATGCGCTGAACGTAATCTTTTCAATTGGTTTCTCATCTGCTAAATGCTGTGAAATTTCTTCTACAGTTGGCCCTAAACCTTTCGGATACTGCTCAAGCCATAAAATAGGCAAACCTAACACTTTAGCACCTTGTACCATATTGGCGATATTTTGAATCACAAATTCACTGTTGTCCACGATGCGTGCAAGTTTTCCTTGAATATCAATCAATACAAGTACAGTATCTTGTTTCGTCAACAAACTCCTCATCCCCCTTCAATCTTCCTTTTATTTAATTCTACAAAATATTGGTATTTCCTTGTATATAAATTTTCTTTCAATAAGAACATGTTTTTAAGATAGGTTATAATACTAGTAGCCTTAAAATAATGCAAAAGAAATGGATGATGTATGTGATTCGTTTAAGCTGGCTTATAAGTATCGCCATTTCCTTTTTCGGTTTTGTACTCGTTAGTCAATTGTATGAGGTGCAACCGAAAGGAGCAACTGGTAATTTAGGATTCATTGGCATCATTTTCTTATTCCCTTTTATTATATTGAGTTTAATTACCACTTTTCGCTATTTCTTAACTGTAACAAGCTCTGCAAAAAGAATAGAAAAATTTATAGGCATTGCCGGTGGAATATTGCTTCTTGGATTATTTGTGTATTTTTCATCTGTGCAATCAATAGAAGGAGACTTCTCTGAATTTAACAATTCGAAAAATCTAGTCTTTTTTAATATCTATACATTCGGATTAATCCATACAATTAGTGGTATACTTGGAGCTTTTTATGGTGTTATGAAACCAAAACCAATTGAAAATATAGAAGAATCCAATGTAGAATAATATTTTTCATTTTAATGGTTCATTTTTTAACAGTTTAAGCATTTTCTTTTTATACGCTTCCACTCCAGGTTGGTCGAAAGGATTTACTTCCAGTAACTTCGCACTCATGGCACATGCTTTCATAAAGAAGTAGATTAAATAGCCTAGATGATAGGCATCAAGCTTTTGCATTTCTAGTTGAATAACTGGCACTCCACCTTCTGCATGGGCGAGGGCTGTGCCTTGTTTTGAAGTTGCATTGATTTCGTTAAAGGAGCGGCCTGCTAAATAATTTAATCCATCTTCATTTCGACTATCATATGGTACGTCATAATCCCCGTCGATTTCATGGAAATGGAGAAGCGTTTCAAACAAAATGGGGCTTCCTTCTTGAATAAATTGTCCGATTGCATGCAAATCAGTGGAGAACGTAACACATGTAGGAAATAGACCTTTTCTTTCTTTGCCTTCACTTTCACCAAATAACTGCATCCACCATTCGTGAAACTTCTTTAATGAAGGTTCAAAGGATGCTAGCATTTCCACACTGTACCCTTCGTTATATAAGATATTTCTTATAACTGCGTATTGGTATGCATGATTACGCATTAAATCTACCGCTTTTAATTCCAAAGCTGCATTTTTTGCACCATCCATGAAAGATCGAATATCTATTCCAGATACAGCGAGTGGCAATAGCCCCACTGGCGTTAATACTGAATACCTGCCCCCTATATTCGAAGGGATAGCGAACTGTTTATACCCTTCCTTTTCTGCTATATTTTTCAAAATTCCTCTTTCAGGGTCTGTTGTTACTATAATCCGATTAACTGCATTTTCACCATAGCGTTTTTCCATATACTGTCTTAGCACGCGGAATGCTAAAGCTGTCTCCATCGTGCTTCCAGATTTTGAAATGACGTTGATATAAATTTCTTTATCATCTAAATAATGAATTAATTGCTCTAAATAAGCCCCGCTCATATGATGACCAACGTATATAACCTCAATGCCCTCTTTGAGAACACCAAAATAAGGAGATAATGCTTCTTGAACGGCACGGGCTCCTAAAAATGAACCACCAATACCAATTACAACAAACACATCCGCATTTATGCATATTTCACTTTTCAAATCCTCAATTTCATTAAATAACGCCTTATGGTCCATTAATGGATAATTAATCCAACCAGTCATATCCTTTGAATTTTCTAATTCAAAGTGAATTTGTTTAACTCGATCTTTATATGCTTCCATATCTTGATAATCGAATAAACAATTCAATAATGTTGTTTGAACAGAATGAGTTGTCAATGGAATTGCCTCATTTCTTATTTTTTTACTTTAAATATTCTTATAGAATCTTGAAATTTTTTCATCGTGATTTACAAAACTCTATTATCAATTAAACATAATCACTACTTATAATTTATTATTTCATTTAGCATTTCATTAATGGGAACGTGTTTGTATTGATAATTGTTGCGCTTTATCGATAATGAAACGTTTTACTTCTTCTCGCAAATCTTCACGCTGCAACGCAAAATCAATTGTCGTTTCAATGAATCCCATTTGATTGCCGACATCATATCGTTTTCCTTCAAAGCGATATGCAAACACACGTTGAATCGTATTCAATTCCTCAATAGCATCTGTTAATTGAATTTCTCCGCCTTTCCCCATTTTCTTTTGTTCTAAGTAGCGGAAAATTTCGGGTGTTAAAATGTAACGTCCTATAATCGCAAAGTTGGAAGGTGCTTCTTCTTTTGTTGGTTTTTCTACGAACATTTTCACTTGCATTAACGGTGAATCGGTGGAAATTGGATCAATCACACCATAACGATGGATTTCGCTATCAGGTACTTCCATAACGCCAATTACGCTAGAAAAGGTTTTTTCATATTGATTGATTAATTGTTTTAAACAAGGAACATCATTTTGAACGATGTCATCTCCGAGCAACACAGCAAAAGGTTCATTACCAATAAATTTACGGGCACACCAAATGGCATGTCCAAGGCCTAGAGGTTGTTTTTGGCGGATATAATGAATATCAATATCCGATGATACACGTACCTTTTCTAACAAATCGTACTTCTTTTTTTCAATTAAATTTGCCTCCAGTTCAAAGGCGTGATCAAAATGGTCTTCAATCGCCCGTTTTCCTTTTCCCGTAACGATGATAATATCTTCAATTCCCGAAGCAATCGCTTCTTCAACAATATATTGAATGGTTGGTTTATCTACAATCGGTAACATTTCTTTCGGCATGGCTTTCGTTACAGGTAAAAATCGTGTTCCTAAACCTGCAGCTGGGATGATGGCTTTTCTAATTTTTTTCAAGCGATTTCACTCCTCATCCATTGGTTTACATCAAGAAAATTATACAATATTTTCCCATTCTACTCATACTAAACACAAAGAGCAATGATGAGATAAAAATAGGCTGGAATCTAAATCCAGCCTTACTTTAAATATATAAATTTTAAAACCTTTAACGAATTATAGCACCAGCTTCTTTTAATGCTTTCAATACTTTTTCATGTGCATTTGTTACTTCTTCATCTGTTAATGTTCTTTCAGGATCAAAGTATGTTAATGTGAAGGCTACTGATTTTTTATTGGCATCGATATTTTCACCTTCATATACATCAAATACTTTTACAGCTTTTAATAATTTCGTACCTGATGTACGAATGATAGATTCAAGTTCTCCAGCAGGTTCAGAGCGATCTACTTCAATGGCAATATCTCGTGTAACAAGTGGGAAGCGTGGAACCGGTTCGTATTCTACTCCTTTTGCATCAGTGCGCAACAGGGCATGTAAATTTAATTCCGCTACATACGTATCTTTTAAATCCCACTCTTTTCGTTCTGATGGATGAAGACCACCAATTACTCCAATACGTTCTCCATCAAGTAATATATTTGCTGTTTGACCAGGATGTAATCCGTCCATTGCTGCTTTCTCAAAAGTAACTCGTTCAGTTAATCCTAGTTTTTCAAGCAATCCTTCTACAATGCCTTTTGCTGCGAAGAAATCTACATTGCGTTTATCCCCTAACCAAGCATCGTCTACCCATTTGCCAGTAATGACAAAGGCAACATGCTCTTCTTCAAATGGTAAACCTTCCTCCGTCTTCCCGAGGAATACAGACCCAATCTCATACAAACTAGCAGAATCCGCTTGACGCGCCAAGTTATAACTTGCAGCTTGCAATAAGTGAGGGATTAAACTTTGACGTAAAGTTGAACGGTCTTCGCTCATCGGCATTAACAATTTCGTTGTTTCTTCTTTTTTCAGTGCAAATTTTTGAGACAATTCAGCAGAAGTTAATGAGTAGGTGATTGCTTGATACAATCCAGCTCCTTCTAAGAAATTGCGCACAATGCGGCGCTTTTCTTGATACGGAGTTAAGCCACCAATATGCATTTTACCTTCTGGCAATGTCATTGGAATTTCATCGTAACCATAAAGTCTTGCGATTTCTTCAATGATGTCTTCCTCTATTTTAATGTCTTGTCGACGAGTTGGCACATCAATGATTAATAAACCTCGTGCTGCTTCCACCTCAAATTTTAAGCGTTGTAAGATGGAAATCATATCTTCTAGGGAGATTTTCATTCCTAATTTTGCATTAATTTCATCTGGTGAAATTACAATTCGCGCTGGTGTTTTATCAAGCTCATCAACTAATACGGTACCTTCTAATACTTCTCCACCAGCTAATTCACTAAGAAGTTGTGCAGCTCGTTCTTGAGCTTCTAAAACTCGATTTGGATCGACACCTTTTTCAAAACGAACTGATGAGTCGGAACGCAATCCTAAATCTTTTGAAGTTTGACGAACTGAATGACCAACAAAATAAGCTGATTCAAGTACAACCGTTGTTGTGTTTTCTGTTACTTCCGAATTGGCACCACCCATTACCCCTGCGACAGCAACAGGTTCTTTTCCATTTGTAATGACTAAATGATGACTCTGTAACGTGCGCTGTTGATCGTCTAAAGTAACAATTTTTTCGCCTTCATTCGCTAATCGAACAACGATTTCACCTGTGCCTAGTGAATCGTAATCAAAGGCATGAAGCGGTTGACCATATTCTAACAATACATAGTTCGTAATATCGACTACGTTATTGTGTGGACGAATACCCGCCGCCATTAAATAATGCTGTAACCATAATGGCGATTCTGCCACTTTTACATTTTTAATGACTTTTGCAGCGTATAATGGATTTTCTTTAGTAGCTTCTACTTTAACTTTAATGTAATCTTCCGCTTTTTCGTTTGAAGTTTCATATTGAATTTCTGGTAATTTGACATCTTGCGATAAAATTGCTCCCACTTCATAGGCTACACCTAACATTGAAAGTGCATCGGAACGGTTAGGAGTTAAACCAAGCTCCAATACAGAATCTCGTAAACCGATTAATTCTAAAGCATCGCTGCCAGGAACTGCATCTTCCGGTAAAACGTATATTCCTTCAGAATATGCTTTTGGTACAACGCGCCCTTCAATTCCAAGTTCTTGCAATGAACAAATCATTCCATTCGATTCTTGACCGCGCATTTTCGCTTTTTTAATTTTGATTCCACCCGGAAGTTTTGCACCAGGTAATGCAACGATTACTTTTTGGCCGGCTTCCACATTCGGTGCACCACAAATAATTTGTCTTACATCCGTACCTACATCTACTTGGCAAATGCTTAATTTATCTGCATCTGGATGCTTCTCCTTTGATACGACATGACCAACAACGATATTCGTCATTCCTTGAGATCGATCGATGACGGAATCGACTTCAATTCCAGCACGAGTAATTTTTTCTGCTAAATCTTCAGGTGACAGCCCTTGTGTATCTACATATTCTTGCAACCAATTTAATGAAACTAACATATTAATACCCCCTTACCCTTCTGTACGTCGGAATTGTGATAAGAATCGAATGTCATCGATATAGAAGTTTCGAATATCTTCCACACCATATTTCAACATCGCAATACGTTCTACACCGATACCAAAGGCAAAACCAGAGAATCTTTTCGGATCATATCCACCCATTTTCAGTACGTTAGGATGCACCATGCCGGCACCTAGTATTTCAATCCATCCTGTATGTTTACATACGTTACAGCCATTTCCTCCACAGCGGAAACAAGAAATATCCATTTCAACAGATGGTTCTGTGAACGGGAAGAAACTTGGGCGGAGACGAATTTCTCGATCTTCACCAAACATTTTTTTCGCGAGTTTATCTAACGTACCTTTTAGGTCGCTCATACGAATGTTTTCTCCTACCACGAGCCCTTCAATTTGCATAAATTGGTGTGAGTGAGTAGCATCGTCTGTGTCACGACGATACACTTTTCCCGGGCAAATAATACGGAACGGTTTGCCTTTTTTCGCAAGCATTGTTCTAGCTTGCACCGGCGATGTATGCGTACGTAATAACGTTTCTTCCGTAATGTAGAAAGTATCTTGCATGTCGCGAGCAGGATGCCCTTTTGGCAAATTCAATGCTTCAAAGTTATAATAATCCATTTCCACTTCTGGACCTTCTGCAATTTCATATCCCATGGAGATGAATAAATCTTCCAATTCTTCAACAACACGCGTTAAAGGATGTCTGTTGCCAAGGCGCACTTTACGTCCAGGAAGTGTTACATCGACGGATTCCTTTTCTAGTTGTTCTTGAATTTGTTGTTCTTCTAATACTTTGACACGTTGCTCCAACGCTTCAGTTACTTTTTCACGAACTGTATTGGCTAGAGCCCCCATTTTAGGACGCTCTTCAGGAGAAAGTTTCCCCATTCCTTTTAATACTTCCGTAATGGACCCTTTTTTCCCTAAATATTGAACACGAACATCATTCAGTTCTTTTAAGTTCATGCATGCAGCAATTTTCTCAATGGCTTCTTGCTCAATTTGTTTTAGTTGCTGTTCCATCATGTAACCTCCTTAAATGAAAAATATTTTTTGTTTGAATAATTACCATTATTTGTTACAAAATTTACATTTTTTGTGACATACTCACATGTTACAAATCAAATAAAAAAACCTCGCCCCAATTCAAGGGACGAGGAACATTCGCGGTACCACCCTAGTTATTGCAAAATGCAATCACTTCATTGACATAACGGCATTCGCCGGCAATCCTTTACAGAGCTTTACTCTGGTCCTGGATGCTGCTCGCGGGGTGAACTTCAATATTCGCTGCATACATAAGCTTCCAGTCATGGCTTATGCTCCCTGAAATGCAGTGTTTGAATATTTACTCTTCCCGCTCCAACGCATTTCCACTTTATTCACATATGATTGGAAAAATCTTAGACTATTCTACGATAAATTGGATTATGTTTCAAGTATCTACCTTGTATAATTATCCAATCCGTTTAATGAAAAACTCTTACTTTTACTTCAATCGAGAAGCAAAAGTAAGAGTTCGTTAATCGATGAAATGATATAATAAAATCCCTGTAGCAACCGCCACATTCAACGATTCTGCTTGTCCTAAAATCGGAATCATCACGTTTTGAGTCGTTTGCTCGAGCAATTCCTTTTGAACACCGCTACCTTCATTTCCTACAATTAAGGCGAAACTTCCTGACTTATGTAATTCTCTATAATCAACTGCATTTTCAAGAGCAGTTCCATACAAAGGAATGTTTCTTTCTTTTAATTTTTCAACCCAATCCATTAAATTTCCGCGAATTACCGGAATATGGAAGTGAGATCCTTGCGCCGAACGCAATGTCTTTGGATTATATATATCTGCACAGCCTTTTCCTAAAACAACCGCATCGATTCCAGCAGCATCCGCTGTACGAATCATCGTTCCGATATTTCCTGGGTCTTGCACTGCATCAATAAGCAATAATTTTTTCCATGATGCCTGTTCAGTTTCCGAAATCATTGTTTGTTTGCAATGTGCAAATATACCTTGTGAAGTTTCTGTTTCTGCAATATCCTTCGCAATGGAGTTCGTTACTTCCACTATCTTTACATCATTCAATGACCATTCACGGGGAATTTCAACCCCTTCGCGTACAATGATTTGAATGACTCGTTCCTTATTTTTTAGTGCTTCCTCTACTAAATGAAATCCTTCGACAATAAATTCTCCTGTTTTTTCTCGCTCTTTCCTATTGGTAACTAGCTTTTTCCAATGTTTCACATAAGCGTTTTGAGCCGATTCTATGCGTTTCATTATTGATAAACCGCCTTTATTTATTTTTTTACATCTTGATCTAAATTTACTAATGCTTTACTAAGTCGATAAATATGTTCTTCTGTTGTATCCATTCCAAAAGAGATTCGGAAAAATGTACGTGCTTCCGATAAGCTATGCCCCATGGCAAGTATCGCCTTTGTTCCTGATGCACTGTTAATATCGCAAGCACTTCCGGTTGAAATGCAAATTCCTTCTTCATTTAATCGCAACATCACGTATTGCCCTTCCGCCCCCTTCATACATAAGCCACATATGCTTGGGAGTTGATGAGCTTCGTCTGCTTCAATAAAATAGCAGTTTGTATCTTTTATTGATTCTTTTAATTGGTTTCGCAAACTCCAAAATTTATTGAAGTCATACTGGTAATGCTCTACGCTTTTGGCAAAAGCAAAAACCGCTGGGGTATCGACAGTACCGCCTCTTAAGCCCCTTTCATGAGTCACACCTGGAAAAAGTGGCAATATTCTTCTGCGTGGATTTAAATATACCGCACCACAGCCTTTTGGTCCACCAATTTTATGGGCGGATACTGTGATGCCATCAACAAATTTTGAAAATTCCGTTACATCTAATTTACAGAAGGACTGAACACAATCTACATGATATGAAATATTGTATTTTTGTGCAACTTCGGCAATTTCTTTCACCGGTTGAATAGAACCAATTTCTGAGTTGACATGTTGGATTGTAATGAGAACAGTATCTGGGCGAATCGATTGTTCTAACATGCTTACATCAACTATACCTCGTTTTGTTAACGGTAGTTTTGTAATTTCATAACCTTCTCTTTCTAGAGTATTTATAGCTGCATGTACACTCGTGTGTTCTGCGCTTGACGTGATGATATGTTTCCCTTTTCCTGCACGGGCTAAAGATATTATTGCAAGGATATTCCCTTCTGTACCACTTCCAGTAAATATGATGCCGTCCCGATTAACGCCTAATTTATTTGCCACAACATCTCTTGCGTTTTCTAACAAAAAGGCTGCTTGTCCACCTGCATCATGCAAACTGGATGTATTACCATATACGCTTTTTGCAGCAAGACTGTAAGCCTCAATACTTACATCCATCATCGGGGTTGTCGCAGCATAATCTAGATAAATCATTGATATTCCCCATTTCTACAAAAATTATGGACTCTTAGCATACTTTACATAACGGAAATTATGAATGAAAATGCTTGTTTTATCATTTATTTTATGTAAATATATGTGTCAAGACAACTGTAAAGAAGGTAATGCTATGATCATCAACACAGACATTGTCATTATAGGAAGTGGTATTAGTGCTCTTCAAACAGCAAAACTCCTTGCAAAAAAGTATGATGTACACATTGTCACAAAAAATCACATAAAAAACGGTAATTCATACAAAGCACAAGGAGGAATTGCTGCAGTCACAAGCAGTGAAGACAACATCCGATTTCACATAGAAGATACATTTGTTGCTGGCCTTCATCATCATGATGTGGAAAATGTAATAAAACTTGTAAAAGAAGGAAAACAAACTGTTCAACAACTAATTAACGATCATTTTCCTATTGATTGTGCACCTGATGGCTCGATTTTGCTTGGACTTGAAGGAGCACATAGCAAACCAAGAATCATCCATTCTGGCGGCGATGCAACGGGCAAAGCTCTAGTAAACTTTTTGGTAGATTCTTTGCCTGAAAACGTCATAATTCACGAATATGAGTTGGCTTATGAACTACTCATTAATGATGATGGAGAATGTATCGGTGTAAAAACGAAATCTTTTGAAGATCATATTACGTACTTAGCCTCATACGTGATTGTTGCAACTGGCGGTGTAGGAGCATTGTATGAATATACTTCAAATTGTTCCGATAGCTTTGGTGATGGGATTGCCCTTTCTTACCTTGCAGGAGCCGAAATCGCTGATATGGAATTTATTCAATTCCATCCAAGCTTAATTTATTTGGATGGAAAAACGCATGGACTTGTTTCTGAAGCAGTTCGAGGAGCAGGCGGTTATTTTGTTGATGAAAATGGAAATCGAATTATGGAAAGAGTTCATCCACTTGCGGATTTAGCTCCAAGACATATTACCGCTTACGAAATGTATAAACATCGTACAAATGGCCATGAAGTTTATATCGACATTTCGAACATCGAGCACTTTGAAGAAAAGTTTCCTACGATTACTAATATTTGCAAAGTGATAGGGATTGATTTATCGAATCAGCGCATACCCATTGCACCGGGAAGCCACTTTCTTATGGGAGGCATCGTCAGCGACGTTTACGGCCGGACTAATATCCCAAGACTTCTTGCCATTGGTGAAGCCGCTTGTACGGGTGTCCATGGAGCAAATCGACTAGCCAGCAATTCATTGTTAGAATGTATTACCTTTGGAAAATTGATGGCAGAACATTTGCTAAATAACGGCAGCCGTCAAAACAACTATACGATTCGAAAAATTGACAATAAATCGTCCAACATCCCAAAATTAATGCAACCTAGTGTCTTACAAAAAGAAATGTTCCTAAAGGCTGGCATCGTAAGAGAAAAAAAAGCGTTAACGGATTTAATTGAACAGTTGCCTGCCTATGAGGAATTTGCAAATGTCAATTTTGATGCATTAGACAGACGAACGATTGAACAGTTATTTATGCATATTACCGCCTCTTTAATTGTTCAAGGAGCATTTACTAGAGAAGAATCTCGTGGCTCCCATATTCGTAATGACTTTCCATCAATTAATGAGGATTGGCAAAATAAGTGGATTATCTTCAAACAAGGAAAATTACATGTGAGGGACGGACTTTATGAACAAAATCAAATTACAAGAAATATTGAAACAGTTTTTTAATGAAGATATCGGAGACGGTGACTTATCAAGCGAAACCATCTTTTCCCGTATAGATCAAGGATCTTTTACTTTTTATGCAAAGGAGGACGGAATCTTTTGTGGAGCTACGATAATCGAAACCGGATTTAAGTTGCTCGACCCTTTCCTTAACATCACCTTGCTGAAAGAAGATGGGGATGAAGTTCATAAGGGGGATCAAATCGCTATCATAGAGGGTTCTTTACAAAGTTTGCTTAGCGGAGAACGGGTCATTTTAAATTTAATTCAACGGATGAGCGGCATCGCAACGAACGCAAGAAAAGCTGTTGAATTAACTAAAGGAACAAATGCAAAAATATGTGATACCAGAAAAACGATGCCAGGTCTAAGAATGCTCGATAAATACGCTGTGCGGACAGGCGGTGCATATAACCACCGAAGCGGCTTATACGATTGCATTATGTTAAAAGACAATCACATTGCATTCGCTGGAAGCATTTCAAAGGCCGTACAATTAGCTAAATCAAAAATTGGTCATACGGTAAAAATCGAAGTGGAAATTGAAACGAAAGAACAATTGTTAGAAGCAATTGAAGCTGGTGCGGATATTATCATGTTTGATAATCGAACTCCTGAAGAAATTAAACAATGGTTGCCGCTTGTTCCAAAACATATAACAACGGAAGCTTCTGGGGGCATTACGTTAGACAATTTGCGAAAGTACGCAGAATCTGGCGTAGAATGGATTTCCCTCGGCTCCCTTACCCATTCGGTTAACGCTTTAGATATTAGTGCATTAGTAAAAAGAAAGGATGTTGAATAATGTCAACAATTTGCACACTTCCAACTCAAGGTATGTTGCCTGAAAAATATCGTCGCTTGTCTCGTGATGAAATGGAAAAGAGAGTTCGTGAAATAAAGGAAAAATTAGGTGATCAATTATTTATCCCTGCACATCATTATCAAAAAGATGAAGTAATCCAATTTGCTGATGCAATAGGCGACTCTTTGCAATTGGCTCAAGTAGCTGCTAAAAATAAACAAGCTAAACATATTGTATTTTGCGGTGTGCACTTCATGGCTGAAACAGCTGATATGTTAACAACCGATGAGCAAATTGTTTACTTGCCTGATATGCGTGCAGGTTGTTCCATGGCAGATATGGCAAATATTTATCAAACGGAAGAAGCATGGGAGAAGTTAACAGCCCTTTTCGGCGATACAATTATCCCATTAACATATGTCAACTCAACTGCTGCGATAAAAGCATTCACCGGGCGGAATGGCGGTGCTTGTGTCACTTCATCCAACGCTAAAAAAATGGTGGAGTGGGCACTTACGCAAAAAGAGCGAATCTTTTTCTTACCAGACCAACATTTAGGAAGAAATACAGCCTACGAATTAGGAATCCCTTTAGAACAAATGGCTGTATGGAATCCGATTTCTGGAGAATTCAAGTATGAAGGCAATGTCCAAGACATAAAAGTGATTTTATGGGATGGTTATTGTTCTGTTCATCAAGGATTTACAGTGGAGAATGTTCAAGAAGTTCGAGAAAACTATCCTGAAATGACAGTCATTGTTCATCCAGAATGTTCTTTTGAAGTAGTACAAGCAGCAGACCTTTCAGGTTCTACTAAATATATCGTAGAAACCATCAAAAATGCTCCTGCTGGCTCGAGTTGGGCAATCGGAACGGAAATGAACTTAGTGAAACGAATTATTGCTGAGCATCCCGACAAGCACATCATCTCACTCAATGAAAATATGTGCCCTTGCCTAACAATGAACCGTATCGATTTGCCACATTTCCTTTGGGCGCTTGAAATGATTGAAAATGGTGAACAAGGAAATGTCATTAAAGTGGACCGAGAAACAACGGAAGAAGCATTGTTGTCATTAAACCGTATGCTTCAATTAGCATAAAATCACATACACATTACGCAAGTTGCGCTAAGAAGAACTTTACTCCAAAAAAGTTTCTCCAAGGAGTTATTGAAAATGACGCATAATTTCATCGAGTGGTAACAAACTACTACTCGAGGAGGCGAATGGTATGAACTTTCAAATAAGAGAAGCCATTACAGCAAATGTTAAAGGAGACAACCCACAAGATTTTCAGGAAACAATTCAAGATGCAATCGCTCGAGGAGATGAGCACCTACTTCCAGGACTTGGTGTCTTTTTAGAAAAGTGGTGGCAAACTTCTACTGAAGAAGAGCATGCAAAGTTTACCGAAACATTATCAAAAGCATTTCAAAATTAAAGGGCTGGAGAATGGATTCTCCATGCCCTTATTTAATATAACCCCCATTCCATTTTTAAAATTTCCTTCAAGCTTTTTAGTTGTTCTTCCCCTATATGTTCTGCAATGATATTCTCCAATTCTTTTTTTAAAGCGATATATTTTTCATAGCAAGCTTCTCCCGAAGGTGTCAGTTCAATATATTTATCTCTCAAGTTCGCTTTATTCGTTTCCACCAAACCTTTTTGCTCTAATTGTTTGATAAATTTATGGGTTGCTTGCCTTGTAAAATGAACTTGTTTCGCTACATGAGAAATTAATGGCTTATCCTTATAAACTATTGATAAAATAGCAAATTCTGAATTTGTTATGTAAATATCACTAATATCTTGCCATTTTCCTTTCTTTATTTTTTTCAATAACATCCATTTCCCATTAATTAAATCAAACAACAATTCTCCCTTATGATCATTCAATCATCTCACCCCTTTGTAGACTAGCAACTATATCAATAATGAATTTATTATTCAATTGTTAATACTACTATCATACCTGAATAGTTCTAATTCGTCATTTACCAAAAAAAAGAGAGCGTTTATACTAGTATGAGAATTAGTAAAAATATCATTATTTCATAAGTTTATCCAAACTAGTATTGAAGGAGGGAAAGTGAAGTGGGAGTACATTACAATTGGAAACAATGGCTATGGAGTAGTTTTATCATTTGTATGTTAATTTTTTGCGTAAAAGTAAATCATGGAGATGCTGCTACTTTTAAAGATGTTCCTGAAAGCCATCCGTCAATATTCGAAATTGAATTTCTTGCGGATTCAGGAATTATTAAAGGTTATCAAGATCAAACCTTTAAACCTTCTAACAATGTTACAAATTCCCAAGTTGCATTAATGATTACAAGAGCATTAAATCTTAATGTAGAGAATCGACCAGCTCCAGGATTTCAAGATTTAGGAAAAATCGATGAAGTTACTTATAAGGCCATCGCAGCAGTCGTGGATGAAGGAATTTTTCCAAAAGGAGATACTTTTAGACCCTTTGAACCCATTACGCGCGGTGAAATGGCTCAAGTATTAGTTAATGCATTTCATTTAAAAGGTACAACAAACCAAGAGTTTAAAGATGTTTCCAAAAACCATACATTCTATCAAGCAATCAAAATATTAGCTGCAAATAACATTACAACGGGATTCGAAGATGGCACTTTTAAGCCTTCTCAACCTCTTACTCGCGCTCACTTTTCCACTTTTATGTCTCGGATTATTGAACCTGATTTTATTCCTGTTTCAAGTGGATTTGGGTACAATAAACAGTACCAGTACATATATGAATTAAATGAGGGCTATACCGCTCGAGAATATTTTTCGTATCTTTCATCTGACGAACTAGGGGATTGGTGGCAAGTTTCCGACGAAAACAATCAATACATCCATTATGTAAATCGCATCGATAAAAAAGGCTTCACTTTTACTGGTTACTTAGAAAATGAAGAAATTATCACAGATTTTCATATTCCGTATCCAGTAAAACTTGGAACGAGTTGGTCTTATTCATTTAAGGATGAGTATCAACCAGTAACCTATGTCGTAACCAGCATGTCGGAAAAAATCACAACACCTGCTGGAACCTTTCATCCTGTAATGGAAATTGTTAGTTCCGATGGTTACCAATATTATTATTCGAAAGAATTAGGCCACATTTGTACGAAAGATTTGCAAACAAATGCGATTGTTTATCAATTAATTGATTTAAAGAAACGGTCTTCTAAATAAAATATTCCTTCATGTAAAAAGGCAATCCAGCGCCTCCTGGATTGCCTTGTATCTTTTATTTATATCGATGCTTCATTCCACCTAGAAATCCACATCGAGTGAAAACATGTTTTAATCTGCATAGTAGTAGAGATAAAAGTTTCCTCTGCCGCTTTCGGGGCAGAGCTATAGCAGATTCTCTTCTATTTTCATTATGCTAAAAGAGATAACAATACTGCTTTTTGTGCGTGTAATCGGTTTTCTGCTTGCCCCTGCCGCTTGCGCTTTCGGGGCAGAGCTACAACATATTTTCTTCTGTTCTTTTTATGCTAATAGAGATAATAGCACTGCTTTTTGGGCATGGAGTCGGTTTTCTGCTTGCCCCTACCGCTTGCGCTTTCGGGGCAGAGCTACAACATATTTTCTTCTGTTCTTATTATGCTAATAGAGATAATAGCACTGCTTTTTGTGCGTGTAATCGGTTTTCTGCTTGCTCGAAGACGTATGAATTTGGTCCATCGATTACTGATGTTGCCACTTCTTCTTCGCGATGAGCTGGCAAACAATGTAAGAACATAAAGTCAGGTTTTGCATGAGCAACAAGTTCCTCATTGATTTGATAACCTTTAAAGTCTATTAATCTCTGAGCCGCTTCCTCTTCCTGCCCCATACTAGTCCATACATCTGTATAGATTACATCTGCATCTTTCACAGCTTCAATTGGATCATTTGTTACGACAACCGTGCTGCCATTTTTCTCTGCAATCGCTTGAGCCTTCTTCATGATGATTTCATCTGGCTCATACCCTTTAGGAGTTGCAACCACAATATCCATTCCAACATGGGCAGCTGCAACTACCAGCGAATGGGCAACATTATTTCCATCGCCAACATAAGCTGTTTTTAAACCTTTTAATTTTCCTTTATTTTCAACGATTGTTTCAATATCTGCCAATGCTTGACATGGATGATAAAGATCCGTTAATCCATTAATCACAGGAATTGTAGAGTATTCAGCTAACTCCTCTACCATCTTATGGGAATTTGCACGTATCATAATGCCATCTAAATATCCTGAAAGCACAAGGCCAGTATCAGAAATTGGTTCACCACGACCAAGTTGCATATCTCTTGCATGTAAGAAAATCGCTTTTCCACCCAATTGATGCATTCCTACTTCAAAGGAAATACGAGTACGAGTTGAATTCTTCTCAAAAATCATTCCGATTATTTTTCCATCTAATAGTTTTGGACATCTTCCGTTTTTCGTTACCTTTTTCATTTTTATTGCAAGACTAATTAGTTCTTGCACTTCTTCACTTGTATAATCAAGCAGCGTCAATAAATCTTTGCCCTTTAAACTAGAAACGGGCTTTAGCTGCACTTCTTCCAACAGTTTCATTGATTCTTACCGCTCCTTTAACGTTTGGTTGTATTCATTATACAATTGCATATTTATTAAATCAAGTGTATTTTTATTATATTTTAATCTTTTTGTCAATCGAAGGAATATTCAATCAAAACGAATAAAAATTCATCAAAACAGGTTTATTTTTGATTTTAATTAATATTTATGCGTACAAATTAAAATGATGTCCATTCCATTCTATTCATAATAGTACATGTTATGCATAAAGATAACTTCAAGCGTTCTAAATGCCAATAAAAAAGAGAGGATGTTTAATCCTCTCAATCAAATTTAATTTTATTCACCGCATCCCAATCAAGCCGTTTTACAATTTCGACCATTAATTTTACTGCATTTTCAAAATCATCCCGATGCAAAATGGATGCATGGGAATGAATATAACGAGTAGCAACGCCAATGGAAAGGGTTGGTACGCCGCTTCCAGTTAAATGAATAGAACCGCCATCCGTTCCACCACCAGGCATCGTTTCAAATTGATATGGAATCTTGTTCTCTTCTGCAACATCTATTACAAAATCCCGTAATCCTTTATGCGATACCATCGAAGCATCGTAAATAACGATTTGCGGCCCTGCTCCTAGCTTCGATGTCGATTCTTTTGCAGTAATCCCCGGCGTATCACCAGCAATTCCAACATCTACTGCAAAGCCAATATCAGGTTGGATTTTAAACGTGGACGTTTTCGCACCTCTTAAACCTACTTCTTCTTGTACATTGCCGACACCATACACGATATTTGGATGTTTTTCATTTTGTAATCGTTTCAACACTTCGATGGCAATGGCACAACCAATTCGGTTATCCCAAGCTTTTGCGAGTAACAATTTTTCGTTTTTCATCACATTGAATTCAAAATAAGGGGTAATCATGTCACCAGGTCGTATTCCCCAGCTTTCCGCTTCCTCTTTTGAAGATGCACCAACATCGATAAACATGTCTTTTATATCTACAGTTTTCTTTCTTTGTTCTTGAGGCAGGATATGTGGCGGTTTTGAACCGATTACGCCAATGATTTCTTCTCCTGAACGAGTTGTAATCGTTACCCGCTGAGAAAGCATAACATGAGCCCACCAGCCGCCTACAGTTTGAAATTTAATAAACCCCTTTTCATCAATTTGAGACACCATGAAGCCGACTTCATCTAGGTGACCGGCAATCATAATTTTTGGGCCTTTTTCATCGCCACATTTTTCAGCAATTAAGCTTCCTAAATTGTCATACTCAATCTTATCAGCAAACGGTTCGATATATTTTTTCATTACTGCTCTCGGCGCTTTTTCATTTCCTGGGATGCCGTTTGCATCAGTCAAATCTTTCAACATTTGCAGAGTTTGATCCAAATTCATTATGAATATCCTCCTTAATATCCATTGCGTTGCCGCTCGTAATTTTTCTCGTTTTTAGCAATGTATGCTTGGATAATATCATCCAATGTGAAACCTAAATTATAGGCAAGCACTCCATAATATTTCCACACTTGCAAGTAATTATCCTCTGTCGGATTATGAATAAATGATAATATTACATCTTGTGTTTGTAAAAACCACGTCGTTAAGTTTTCCTTTTTCTTAATTTCCGGCCAAGCATCTAATCGATAGCCTTTCTCATTTCCTAATGAAAGCAGAAAATGAATAGAATCTACAAATTCCTCTAATATCACTTCTCGTTCAGAAGGTCCTTTCGTGCTCCAATATTTAAAACAGCGAGTTTCATTTGCTAACTCTGCTAGTTCAATTGTTAGCGCCAATCCTTTTTCTAAAAACACATCACGGTTGATTTGCTGATTTTTTTGAATAAATGAATCCAGTTGTGCTTGCATATTAAACAGTTCTTTAAATTCCATTAATTTTATCCCTCATTTTCTATAAAAAATGAAACTATATATCTATCCTAATCGTATAGGATATGATACCTTTTATACAAGGGGGAACTTTTATGGGTTTTCTTTTGCGCATTATAGTTATTGTCCTCATTATCTATTTATTTTATAAAGCTGTTCGCTACTTAACAGATCCAAAAAGGAAATTAGATGAAGCCTATGAAAAGGGGCAATATTATTTTTATGACGATGTAAAAAATGTACGAAAAAACTTCTTTATTTCTTATAAAGGGGCATTATTTGAAGGTGAAAAATATTTAGGGACAACCGAAGATGCCTTTGAAGTTGTTTCGATTTTCGTCTGGGTGCATGATCCAATGAAACTTCACGGTATGACGAAAGATGATTTCAAATTTTTAGAGAAGGAAATTTTAATGAATTATCCTAAAGCGAAAATCAATTGGAAAAATCCTATTGAAAAATTGATGAAAGAAGAATAATAATCATCCTCTAAATAATGTTTTAATTGTTCGTTGATGGACAGGGGGCTTGTCCAAATAATATTAGTAAACTCTCTGTTGAGTGAATCATTTGAAAAATAAGCGGCTTGAGCTCTAAATCTTTATGGGCTTAAGCCGTTTAATTCTTTAAAGAGCGAAGTGGATCATCACAACATACTCCATCAAATTAGAATGAACGATTTATATACATGATTAATATAATCTGTATTGCAGACAAAAATGGCAATCCAAATGCAAATACTGAGTGTTTCGTTTTATGGCGGAATAGATACATCCCGATTAGCCCACCACAAGCACCACCGATGATTGCAACGAACAATAATGTTCTTTCTGAAATACGCCACTTCTTTTTTCTCGCTTTTGATTTATCAATCCCCATCAATGTAAAACAAATCGCTGATAGAATCATCATGTAAACAATAAGAATTTCATTCATATGCGCTTCTCCTAATAGAAAAAGACTGATAGGATGTCCTACCAGCCTTTAAAGTTGTTGTTTAAATTCGTGAAAAAATGAGTCAATTTCTTATTTCGCAATTGCTTTTTTCGCTTCTTCAGCAAGTTGAGCAAACGCTTGTGCATCGTTTACTGCCAAGTCAGCTAACATTTTGCGGTTTACTTCGATACCAGCTTGTTTTAAACCGTACATTAAACGGCTGTAAGAAAGGCCGTTTTGACGAGCAGCTGCGTTGATACGAGTAATCCATAATTTACGGAAATCGCGTTTTTTCTGACGGCGGTCACGGTATGCGTATAAACCGGATTTCATTACCGCTTGATTTGCTGTTCTATATAAAGTGTGTTTTGAACCGAAATAACCTTTAGCTAATTTTAATACTTTTTTACGACGCTTGCGCGTTACTGTTCCACCTTTTACGCGTGGCATATTAATTACCTCCTGCTATTCTCTCGTAAATTAAATTTTTATATAACGTTCAATTATTTTTTGTACGCAAGTAAAGTTTTAATGCGTTTGTAGTCACCTGCAGTCATCACTTTAGCTTTACGCAGTTGACGTTTTTGTTTTGTCGTTTTGTTTGCAGCTAAGTGGCTACCGTAAGCACGGTCAAATTTAAATTTACCTGTACCCGTTCTTTTGAAACGCTTAGCAGCGCCACGATGAGTTTTCATTTTTGGCATAGTATTTCCTCCTAAACCTTATTTCGTAATCATTATTTTTCATTTTTTGGTGCAAGTACTAAAAACATGCTTCGGCCTTCTAATTTCGGCTTTTGTTCTACTGTTGCATATTCTGCACATTCTTCAGCAAAACGATCTAATACCCGCTGACCAATATCTGTATGCGTAATTGCGCGACCTTTGAAACGCAACGTACATTTTACTTTATCTCCTTTTTGAAGGAACTTGATTGCGTTTCGAAGTTTTGTTTGGAAGTCATGCTCATCAATTGTTGGGCTTAAACGTACCTCTTTCATGTGGATGACTTTTTGATTTTTGCGAATCTCGCGCTCTTTCTTTTGCTGCTCAAATTTAAACTTGCCATAGTCCATAATACGAGCGACAGGTGGCTTCGCTTGTGGTGCTACTAGGACAAGATCCAAGTTTACACGAGCAGCCATTTCTAACGCTTCATTACGGGATTTAATTCCTAATTGTTCACCGTTTTGATCAATTACACGAAGTTCACGTGCACGTATCCCTTCGTTGACGTACATGTCTTTGCTAATAAAAATCCACCTCCAAGGTTGTGTCGCGAATACACGGTTTGGAAACATCCCTGGTTGAACGTCGCTGTTGATTCTGTTATGTCCATAAAAAAAGACGGACATTTCAGAAGATGTCCGCCCGCCGAAAAATACGCAAAAAGAGCGTATTCATTTTTCATGTATTCCAAACCTGCCAACTGCTTGAAGCGTCGAAACAGGTGAGAAGCGGGCAGCCTCTACTTTCAACCACAAACTTGTATTCTTAACCTTTGTTATCGTAACATTCATATTTTAGAATGTCAAGTTTTTTATCAATACATTCCTTTGAAAGAAAAAAAATAGAAAACTTTAAAATCTAAAATTCTTTAACGAATACTAGCTATCGTGCAATGATTAGAATTATAAACTAAAGTATTTTAAAAAATCAAGATGCCCTTTGCTAAGCTCCGGGCATCTTCCACACTAATCAAAAATACAAATCATTTTTGTATCCCGTTTACACTCTTGCGTCCTTTTTGATATCTTCAAGGAATTGTTCGAATGAAACTGTTTCGGAATCTTTAGATCCATATCTGCGAATATTTACCGCATTCGCTTCCACTTCTTTATCTCCTAATACCAACATGTAAGGGATTTTCTTCATTTGTGCTTCACGGATTTTATATCCTAACTTTTCTTCACGAACATCCAATTCTACGCGAATACCAGCTTTACGAAGTGTTTCTTCCACTTGTTTTGCATAATCAAAATGCACTTCGTTTGATACAGGTATCACTACTGCTTGAACTGGTGCCAACCAAGTTGGGAACGCACCTTTATACTCTTCAATTAAGAATGCAACAAAGCGTTCCATTGTCGATACAATACCACGATGAATTACAACTGGACGATGTTTTTCTCCATCTTCTCCGATATATGTTAAATCAAAGCGCTCTGGTTGCAAGAAGTCAAGTTGCACAGTTGATAATGTTTCTTCTTTACCAATAGCAGTTTTAACTTGTACGTCCAATTTAGGACCATAGAATGCCGCTTCGCCTTCCGCTTCAAAATATTCAAGGCCTAGGTCATCCATTGCTTCTTTTAACATGCTTTGAGCACGTTCCCACATTTCATCGTCGTCATAATACTTTTCTGTATCTTCTGGATCACGGTAAGATAAGCGGAAACGATAATCTTTAATATCGAAATCTTTATAAACATCTAAAATTAAGTTAACTACTCGTTTAAACTCATCTTTAATTTGGTCTGGACGAACGAAGATATGGGCATCATTCAACGTCATTCCGCGCACACGTTGTAATCCAGATAAACCACCAGATGCTTCATAACGGTGCATCATACCAAGTTCGGCAATTCGAATCGGCAACTCACGGTAAGAGTGCATGCTGTTCTTGTACACCATCATATGGTGTGGACAGTTCATTGGACGAAGCACAAGTGTTTCGTTATCCATTTCCATTGGAGGGAACATATCTTCAGAATAGTGATGCCAATGTCCAGATGTTTCATATAAACTTTTAGAACCTAGCACTGGAGTATATACATGTTGATATCCAAGACTGATTTCTTTATCAACAATATAGCGTTCGATGATACGACGAATTGTTGCCCCATTTGGCAACCAAATTGGTAACCCTTGACCTACAGTTTGAGATAAAGTAAATAGCTCAAGTTCCTTACCAATTTTACGGTGATCTCGTTCTCTTGCCTCTTCAAGCATTTGTAAGTGTTGTTTTAAATCTTCTTTATTGAAGAATGCTGTGCCGTAAATACGTTGAAGCATTTTGTTGTTAGAATCGCCACGCCAATATGCTCCAGCTAAAGAAAGCAATTTAAACTCTTTTAATTTGCCTGTAGATGGAACGTGCACTCCACGGCAAAGATCGAAAAATTCCCCTTGATAGTATATAGAGACTTGTTCCCCTTCTGGAATCGCATCAAGTAATTCCAATTTATATTCATCGCCGATTTCTTCATAAATTTTGCGCGCTTCTTCGCGAGTAACGTTTTTACGTACGATCTCAAGGTTTTCAGAAATGATTTTTTTCATTTCTTTTTCTATTTTTGGAAGATCATCTGCAGAAATTGGTGTTGGTGAGTCGATATCGTAGTAAAACCCACCTTCAATTACAGGACCAATCCCAAGTTTCACACCAGGGAATAAACGTTTTACTGCTTGAGCTGTTAAATGAGCAGTAGAGTGGCGCAATATTTCTAATGCATCTTCATGTTCTGGTGTAATGATTTCAATTGCACCATCTTCCTCAATTGGTGTTTTTAAATCTAATAACTTACCATTGATTTTACCTGCTAACGCTTTTTTACGTAATCCTGGGCTGATGGAAGCTGCCACATCATCAGTAGAAGTTCCTTTAGGAAACTCCTTTACAGCACCGTCTGGAAATGTTAATTGAATCACTTCAGACATACTCAAATTCTCCTTTACTATATTTTTTGATGCAAAATTTTTAGCTATTCTGTATTCATAGAAATCAAAAATTAATAAAGCTAAACAGTTGAAACCTAAAATAAAAAAACGCCATCCCAATAAAGGGACGACGCGATCGCTCGTGGTTCCACCCTTCTTCCTTCCGAAATAAAATTTCAGACGAAGCTCTAGGTCGGTGTAACGTACCGAAAACGTTAGCGGATTGTTCCCCGCTAATGCTCCGAGGTAGTAAAGTGTTGCGTCGTACTAGGAAACTTCCAGCCTAGGTTTCCCTCTCTATAAGCCGTTTCACAAACTTCGTGTCCTCTTCACCGCAAAATATTTTTCATCATCATAATGAAAGTATACGCTGAGTTTTTTAGAAATGCAACTATCGAAATAGACAAAGCTTTTTAAAGTCTCCTATTTCTTCCTGTCATTCGAATAGGAAACGTCACGGCTTTAATTCGCTCCATAATTCTTGCCGCTTTCACTACATCCATCTCACCACGAGAAGTTTCTGCTAGATGAATTTCCAATTGTTTATAATCTAAATTCGATGTAATAAAGGTTGGTAGTTGCTCACTCATTCGATAATGTAAAATGGATCCTAAGATTTCATCCCTCGCCCAGCTTGTTAATGATTCTGCACCAATATCATCGAGCATCAACACTGGAGCTTGTTTCACATAATCCACTTTCTCCTGAAGTGTTTGATCGTGGATGGAATTTTTTAATTCCCTTAAAAATTCAGGTACAAATACAAGAACTGACGGGACTTTTAAACTTGCGAGTTCGTTGGCAATCGCACCTAGTACAAAGGATTTCCCAACACCAAACTCTCCATACAAGTAAAACCCTTTTTTCGGTAATTCCCCTGAATTTTTGATATGAGCAACAAAATCAGCTGCATAATTAAGTATTTCAACCCGCGATTCATCATCAATTTCTAAATCTTTCAATGTTGCAGATAATACATCTTTTGGCATGTACATGCTTGAAATCATCGATTCAATTTCTCTGCGTTCATCCTCAATGATTTTTTGTTTGCATCGTTCATATTCAACATCTATGGAATTTTGAGTGATATACAGTTTTGGAACAAACCCTTTTAAATAATTAGTGCATTTTTCTGTCGAACCGCAGTTGCAACATTCGCTCGTTTGGCTAATATATTCATATAGCTTTGCTAAACTGCGTTCAACCATCTCTTTATTAACCACATCATCATGTTCTGCTAAAAATTTTTGAACGTTCGGATGTTCTAAAATTTGATTTCGGATGGCATTGTATCTCTCTTGAAAGGATGGAATTTGCACTTTATTTAAAGATTTTTTGATCGATTCGATGGTTGGTCACCTACCCGTCTACAACTCCAAGTTTTTGCAATATTTTTTTACGTTCTTCTTCAAAGTTAATTTTTTGTTTTGTGGACTGTTCTTCCTCTTTCCGAGGTTCGTTTCGTTTATAGAACCATTCTGGTATCTTTTCTTCCCTTATATTTCTGTATGGCTGTTTTCTATAGTTTAAAGCAGAAGACTTTTTCTCTTCGTTTTCTTGCTTCCACTTATTATATTGATCCCGTTCTGTGCGAGCAAGTTCCATTGCTTCCTTCGCCGTTCGAACATTTTTCCTCATCCAATGGTCCGCAATTCGTTCAACATATTTGCGTGGTAATTTCATGTCTGTAGTTAGCATAACATATTCAAGCAATACATTGACAACTCCGACGGGCATGCCATGTTTCAATATTAAATCTTCTGCTATTTCGACAGAAGATGGTACTGGCTCTTTTCCGTTATTAATGTCTCTTAACACTTGAACGGGTGGGGTCGTTTCAAGGTAATCAATTAACTCTTGTTCTTTCGTTAAAGGCTGATTTTGTATTTCTTGCGGTTTCATTTCAAAAGTTTTTTCAAGTTTCGGCACTTCTTTAGAAATCGTTAATTTATAATAATCTGATGCAGCTTTTTTTAATCTATCTAACGAAATTCGCATTTCATCATCAATCGCTAAAATAACAACCTTCTGCATATCAAGTGGAGAGAATTGATAGAGGAAGGCTATCTTTGCAATCCATTCTTTTACTTCAATTGTAAATACACTGGTAGGAATCAATTGTTCCGATAACCCAGCTTGCAATAAAGCAAAATCAAATTGTTCATAATAGAATGGATAATTGCGATTTTTTGTTTCTAGGTTGGGTTCGATGAATTCTTGGGGAACATTCGTATGAATGGGTTTGTACACATCCATAAATGTTCTTGATACTTCTTTAAAAGAATCCATGTTCATTCGCTTGATGAATCGTTTCCGAAGTTTACGGTATGCTTGTTCTCCAATTTTACTGAAAAGAAACATTGATAATAACGGATCTTGAAAAAATGTCTCTGCATCAAGAGGACGCACTAATTCATATATAAAGAAACGATTTTCTCCTTCTTCTTTTCGATATGTTCTTAATAAACCGATTGCTTCTAATGAAATACGGGCTTGAAACACTTTACCAATCGGCATATCTAACACATTCATTAAATAATAATGATTTAAAGTTTCCCTATGAGCATCTTCACCTTCTGCCCATAAAGTTAAATATAAGCTAATGGGTTCCGGACCAGTAAGTGGCTGATAGAAAAGCGTTAATAGTTGTCGTTCATGGGAAGATAGAGAATGAGGGAGAATAATGTCAAAATGATCCTTCGGTTGAAGCTCTTTATATAAATGAACCAATTTTGCTTTCCCCCTATAACTACTTTTTTGGCTGTCGATTCAATAATTCTGTTAACTCTTGCATAAATACATTAATATCTTTGAATTGTCTGTAAACAGATGCAAAACGAACATAAGCCACTTCATCCACCTTTGCAAGCTCATCCATTACCATTTCTCCAACATCTACAGAACTTACTTCCGAATTTCCTAGTCTTCTTAATTCTTTTTCAATAGAAAAGACGATTTGTTCAAGTTGTTCTAATGATACTGGACGTTTTTCGCAAGCGCGAATTAGCCCTCTTAACACTTTTTCTCGGCTAAATTCTTCCCTGGACCCATCTTTTTTCACTACAATTAATGGCGTTTCTTCTATTTTTTCAAAAGTAGTGAATCGGAAACCGCAAGATTCGCATTCACGACGTCTACGTATCTCTTTATTATCATCAACGGGTCTGGAATCTATGACACGCGTTCCATTGTAATAACAACTTGGACATCTCATAAAAATTTCTCCCTGTCTAGTATATTTATCATTATTATATCAAATAAACATAGGAAGTAACACTTTTCCTAGTACATAATCTCTAATAGAAGATGATAGGTTTTCATTTTAATATACTTCCAACCAAAAATCGAGGTTATTTATAATGAATTTCATTAGAATGATTGCTAGCACTTTCAATGCATATTTTTCGGGAGTTTTGTATATAAATAGTAATGAAAGATTATTTTTACAAGTGATATTACATAACTACAGATTATATAAAAAAGTGTAGACAAAGTCGTTGTCAGACGATGTCTACACTTTATCAACTATTTATTATGCAGTTACCGCTTCAAGTGCTTTTACAACTTTTTTCGTTAAATCAACTACGCGTGCAGAGTAACCCCATTCATTATCGTACCAAGCCATTACTTTAACTTTTCTTGTACCCATTACCATTGTTAATTGTGCATCAATAGTAGATGAATATGTTGTTGTATTGTAATCAACAGATACAAGTGGTTCTTCGCTATAGTTTAGGATACCTTTTAATGAACCTTCACTTGCTTTTCTGAAAGCTTCGTTTACTTGTTCAGCTGTTACATCTTGTTTTAAGTCGACTACTAAGTCTACTAATGAAACATTTGGAGTTGGTACACGAAGAGCTAAACCATGGATTTTTCCTTCCATTTCAGGAATTACTTTACTTAATGCTTTTGCTGCACCAGTCGTAGTTGGAATAATGCTTTGACCACATGCACGAGCACGGCGTAAATCTTTATGCATGTTGTCTAGATTTTTTTGGTCATTTGTATATGCGTGAACTGTTGTCATTAAACCGTTTTCAATACCAAATTGTTCATGCAACACTTTTACAACCGGAGCTAAGCAGTTTGTTGTACAAGATGCATTTGAAATGATGTGGTGTTTTGACACGTCTAATACATCATCATTAACACCCATTACAATTGTTACGTCTTCGTTTTTACCTGGCGCTGTTAAAATTACTTTTTTTGCACCTGCTTCTAAATGAAGAGCTGCTTTTTCGCGATCATTGAATTTACCTGTTGCTTCGATAACTAAGTCTACTCCAAGTTCTTTCCACGGTAATTTTGCAGGATCGCGTTCAGCAATTAATTGAACACGTTTACCGTTGACGATTAAAGCATCTTCCTCATACTCTACAGTTCCATCAAAATGTCCATGAATTGTGTCATACTTAACCATATGTGCTAATGTTTTTGCAGGATAGCTAGCATTAACTGCCACTATATTTAAATCCTCTTGAACAATCGCTTGTCGGAACACCATGCGGCCAATTCGTCCAAAGCCGTTAATTGCAATAGAAACTGTCATTAATATAAGCCTCCCGTTTTACTTCAATTATGTTTACTATTTCTCAATTAGTATAGCACATTATTATAAAAGGTGTACCAATAATTCTAATAATAAAAAAGTTATTATTTTCAGAAAAATAAATGATTAAAGGGAAAATGGTATTACTATGAGAAAATTGTTTAAAATTACCGCTTAAAGTCTAACTTTTCCATCGATTGCTGTTTTCATTACGTGAATGAAATGGAAAAAATTCACTTCACACAATGTTTAGAAATCAATAATTTGATCATCAATCGATGTAAAGCTTAAGAAAGAACTCCCCATTCTTTCAATATATGCTCTAATTGTTTTCGCGTCTCTTCAATTGTTCCATTATTATTTATAACCGCATCGGCTCCTTGTTCCTTCACTGCTAATGGCAGCTGAGAACGAATGCGGGCTTTTGCATCTTCCGCAGTTAATTGATTTCTTTTCATTAATCTTTCCAATTGTACATCTTCCGATACCGTCACGACTAAAATTTTATCAACAAAATGTTGAAGTTTACTTTCAAATAATAATGGAATGTCCATAATGACGGTTTTTTCACCATTAGCGATATATTCATCCCGCTGTCGCAACATTTCTTTCCGAATAGCAGGATGAATAATGCCATTTAACGTTTGACGTTTTTCTTCATCATTGAAGATAATGGATCCTAGCTTTTGCCTATTTAATTCTCCCGTCTCTGTTAGTACCTCTTCTCCAAAAGCTTCAACAACTCTCTTTAACGTTTCGCTGCCAGGCTCCACTACGAGACGAGCCACCACATCTGCATCAACTATTGGCAATCCATATTCTTTTAACATGTTGCTTACTGTACTTTTTCCACTTGCGATACTTCCAGTTAAACCAATAATCATATATAACACCCTTTTAACGTTGACATTTTGGACAATAAACGCTTGTTCTTCCTCCGATAATCATCGATTTCGTACTTGCATTACATGCTGGACAAACCTTTTTACCATACATTTTCAATCGATGCTGCATCCCGCCTGCTTCACCATTGATATTGCGATAATCAGAGATTGTTGAGCCTCCCCTTTCAATACTTTCAAGTAAAATTTTCTGAATCTCTTCAAATAATGCGATTTTCCGCATTATACTGATTCGCCCAGCCTTTCTCGCAGGATGTATGCCTACTCGAAAAAGCGCTTCCGTTGCATAAATATTGCCGCAGCCGGAAATCACTTGCCCATCCATAATGACTTCCTTTATCGGTTTGTTTTTATATTTAGTAAGCTCACATTTTTCTAAAAAGTAGTTTAATGCAATTTCATCAAAAGGTTCAGGAGCCATTTGTAAAAGAGGTGGGTGCTCATCAATTGTATTTAGCAATCTCAATTCGCCAAATCTACGAATATCTGAAAATATGAGCAACTCACCAGTAGATAATTGAAATGTGGCATGAATATGATTTCGAAACTTTTCTTCTAAAATTTCATTTTCGTTCTGAACAATAAACCAAGCGCCAGTCATTCCTAAATGATTAACGAAAAGATATGGTGTATTATTTTTTTCTAAATCAATAAAGATATATTTGGCGCGGCGAAGCACCTTTTTGATTGTCATGCCGCGCATCTGTTCTTCAAATTCCCTTGGCTCCATATTTTTCACTATGCATTGTTTTCCTTGTTGATGAGCATCACAAACCGTTTTAGATAGGGCAACTTCTAAAATTGTCTTACCTTCTATTTTCGGGGATAGCGCCCGAACAACTCCTTCCACTTCTGGTAATTCAGGCATGTCTTCACTTCCTTATTATTTTGCATCGTACCATGTTTCACCATAAGAGATGTCCACTTTTAATGGCACATCAAGTAAAATGGCACTTTCCATCACTTCTGGTACAATTTTTTCTAACTTTTCAATTTCTTCTTTCGGTGCTTCAAAAATCAATTCATCATGTACTTGCAAAAGCAGTTTCGCTTGTAATCCTTCTGATTTCAATCTTGCGTCAATATCTAGCATCGCCTTTTTAATGATATCTGCCGCACTTCCTTGAATTGGCGTATTCATTGCTGTGCGCTCTGCAAAACTTCTTAAATTAAAGTTTTTGCTCGTAATATCAGGTAAATAACGTCGGCGGTTTAAGATCGTTGTTACATAACCTTTCAATTTTGCTTCTTGCACGATGTTATCCATATATTCTTTTACCCCTGGAAAACTTTCAAAATACTTTTCGATAAATTCTCCAGCTTCTTTTCTTGAAATATCGAGGTTTTGGGATAGTCCATAATCGCTGATTCCATAAATAATTCCGAAGTTAACCGCTTTTGCCGCTCTTCGCATATTAGAAGTAACGTCGTCTTGGGATACATGAAATACTTCCATTGCTGTTCGTGTGTGAATATCCATCCCTTGATTGAAAGCTTCCACTAAATTTTTATCCTTCGACATATGTGCAAGCACGCGCAATTCAATTTGTGAGTAATCGGCGCTAAATAGCAGCCATCCATCATGGGAAGGTACGAATGCTTTCCGTATTTTTCTTCCCTCTTCTAAACGAATCGGTATGTTTTGCAAGTTCGGATCTGTAGAAGAAAGCCTTCCTGTTGATGTTAATGCTTGCATAAAACGAGTATGAACTTTGCTGTCTTTTGGATGAACTTCTTTGATTAATCCTTCAATATAAGTGGATTGTAATTTCGCAAGAGTTCTATATTCTAAAATCAACTGAACAATTTGATGTTCCGACTTTAGTTTTTCAAGTACATCCGCTGCCGTGGAGTAACCTGTTTTCGTTTTCTTTATGACCGGCAATCCTAATTTTTCGAATAAAATTACTCCCAACTGCTTTGGTGAATTAATATTAAATGTTTCACCAGCCAACTCATAAATTTCTGTTTCAAGCTTCGCGATTTTATCTTCTAATTCTTGTCCCATAGTTTCAAGGGTAGAAATATTAACTTTAATTCCTTCGCTTTCCATCTTTCCTAAAATAACAGCCAAAGGTAATTCTAAATCATGGTACAAATCAAACTGTTCATTTTCTTTTAACTTATTTGATACCCGTTCCTTACAGCTCCAAATCGCAAATGCTTTTCGGCAAACATGTTCAGCAAGAACTTCTTCACTTGGTAATGCCCATTTTGCCCCTTTTCCGTAAACAGCTTCGTTGGAACGCACATCTGTATAGCCAAATTCCTTTGCCAATGTGGCTACATCATCACCTGAAATGGCAGGATTGACAATATAAGATGCAAGTAGCAAGTCGAATTCCACGCCTCGCAAATTGATGCCATGACGTTTTAATATACATTGCGCAGCTTTTAAATCCGACATATATTTTTTCTTCGTTTCATCTTCAAAGTAAGATTTTAATCTTTCGCTCTTTTGCAAAACTTCTGTTGGAACGAAAAAGGTATTTGAACCATCTGTAAAGCCAAAACCTAATATATTACATGTATGATAATGCTCATTTTCCAGCTCAACATGAACAGCCATCGTATCAGTAAAAAGATCTTCCGCAATTTCACGAACGATTTTAAATGAAAGGGTAGCTGTTTCTTTTTCTTCAATTTCAAAATCTGATTTTTCGATTAACGATTTAAATTGTAACTCTTTCCATACTTCAAGAACCGCTTCCTGATCTGGACCTGGATAATTTAAATCATTAAGAGAAATTTCAATTGGTGCATTTGTATTAATTGTCGCCAATTGTTTGCTCATTTTCGCTTGCTCTTCATTTGCGATAAGCTTTTCTTTCATTTTTGATTGTTTCATTTCATCGATTTGTTCATATAAATTTTCGATTGTTCCATATTCCTTTAACAATTTAATAGCCGTCTTTTCTCCAATGCCAGGAACTCCCGGAATATTATCAGATGCATCTCCCATAAGACCTTTCATATCGATAATTTGTATTGGAGATAGTCCATATTTTTCCTGAATATGTTCTGGTGTATATTGTTCAATATCTGTCATTCCTTTTCGAGTAACATAAACTTTTACTTTCTCTGTAGCGAGTTGTGTTAAGTCCTTATCACCCGAAACAATGACAACATCGATGTTTTCCTTTTCCGCTTGTCGAGCTAGCGTACCAATGATGTCATCGGCTTCATACATTTCTAGTTCGTATCTTTTGATGCGATAAGCGTCAATTAACTTTTGTAAATACGGAAATTGTTCAGATAATTCCGGCGGCGTTTTTTGACGCCCGCCTTTATATTCTTCAAAAGTTTGATGGCGGAACGTCGTTTTTCCAGCATCAAATGCAACGAGCATCTTCGTCGGTTGTTCTTCTTCTAAAATTTTTTGAAGCATCGTTGTAAAGCCATAAACCGCATTTGTATGAATCCCATTATCATTCGATAATAGGGGTAATGCAAAAAATGCTCGGTAGGCTAAACTATTTCCATCTAGTAATAATAATTTCTCTTTCCCCACTCATTTGCACTCCTTCAACGTATAAATCATCTTCCATTACTTTTACACAGTTAATCCCATTATAAAACACGTATTTGCCGAAATACGACAAATACGTGTTTTTTTCTTAACTTTTATTTAGTTTGCGATCATTTTAATTCGTTTGATTCATTTCTTCGAAATAAAATATTTCTTCATAAATAACTGTCATGATAAAGGCATTCAAGAAGGCAATCACAAGATAAAGGGGCATGCCACCTAATTCAGGCTCCATCCAAGAACGGAAAAATACTTCCACAATCCCTACTTGAGTAAAGTAAAAGATCATGCCAACTCCCACTTCCCAGATGGAGCGTTTATTATCACGATTGTTATAACGGAACACTTTCTTAAAACTATTTCGAACATCTTCCGCAATAATGATAGAGAAGATGAAGATAATGATAAATAAAACAGGGATATGAATAAATTTAATTTTTAATAAAGCGTAAGGTGTTGAAAAATATAATGCTGTCATACTGCATGCCATCATTACAGCAAGCAATGTGTTTTGAATCCATTTATTTAAACGGTACATCCTTTCGCCTCAATTCTATTATTACTGTATAGTATTATATAATGAGGCTAATAGGTTGATAAAGTTGTAATTATTGCTAATACACTCAAAGGAATAAAATTTCCCAAATCCATTATTCATTTAATCCATTTACTAACTCATTATTTTCAATGTAGCCCGATAATATTTTGGCGTAAGGTGAATCTGAAGGAATAATAATAACTGTATCATCACCAATCGTTTTCTTATAAGTTTCTAATGTCCGATACAATTGATAAAATTCCGGATCTTTTGAGAAAGCTTCGTTATAGATTCTTGCGGCTTCTGCTTCCCCTTCAGCGATAATCAAAGCAGCTTCTTTTTTGGCTGTCGAAATCATTTCTTGCACTCGTCGATCGGTATTTGCCACGATACGATTTTTTTCTGCATCCCCTTCAGATAAATACTTTTGAGCGATCGATTCTCGATCAGAAATCATTCGTTTATAAACAGATTCTTCGTTTTCCTCTGGTAAGTCAGTACGGCGAATGCGAACGTCTACAACTTCTATTCCATAGTTGTCCGTTTGCAATAATTCGTTTACTTTCGTTGTAATTTTTTCTGAAAGGCTGCCCCGATCAGAATTTTCATCATTAATAATATCATCGTAATTGATTTGTCCAAGTTCCGTGCGCAACACCGAATAAATGAACTCTTCCATGCGCGCTTCTGCATTGACTAAGGATCTCGCATTCGTAATTAAAGATTTTGGATCTGTCACACGCCAAACCGCATAGTTGTCAATAATGATTCGTTTTTTATCCAACGTATTGATTTCTTCTTCAGACATGTTATGGATCATTAAGTTTTTCGGTAATGTAGTGACACTTTGAATAAATGGAATTTTCATATAAAGTCCCGGCTGATCCTGATATTTAATGACTTCACCAAATTGGCGAACGACTTTATATTCATTCTCTTTCACAATATATAAATTTGCTAATAAAATTGCAATGACTGCTACTATTACGGTAAGTATGATTGCTAGCTTTCCATATTTTTTCGGATTAAATGATGGCTTTTTATTAATGATTTCAACATTTGGAATATGGTTCGCTTCTTTATTTTTCTTTTCCTTATTTTTCTTTCCAAAAAGGTTGCGGATGAACTTTTCTAAATCCCCGTCATAGTAATTGTTGCTCATTGACTACCGCCTCCTTCTTTACGCTCTTTTTCTGTATTTTGTTGTACAGTTTGAGGTTGTAGCGGCAAATATTTTAATGTTTCTCCGTTATCGTTCATAATGTAAATTTGCGCACCCGGTAATACTTCCTCTAATGTTTCTAACACAAGTCGTTGGCGTGTAATTTCTCGGTTACCAACATATGCATTATAAAGTTTATTGAAAAGGGCTACGTCCCCTTCCGCCTGTTGAATACGTGCTATTTTTTCCCCTTCGGCACGGGAAATGATTGCATCTTTTTCCCCTTGAGCTTCGCTAATTTTTTGGTTTTCATATTTTTTTGCTTCGTTAATTTTAGTATTTTTCGTTTCGCGGGCATCCGTTACAGCTGTGAAGGCAGCACGAACCTCCGCATTCGGCAATTCGACGTCTTGTAGTTTCACTGCCAAGATCGTCACGCCGATATCGTAATCTTCCATGACAGATACTAGTAAGTCCCTTGTTTTTTGCTCGATATCTGCACGTCCATCCGTCAATGCTTCATCAATTGTTGAACTTCCAATAATGGAACGAATCGCACTTGAAGTAGCATGATGTAGAAGCTGTTTAGGGTCTTCGGATTGGAATAAATACTTCACTGGATCAGAAATCTTATATTGTACAACTAAATCGGTGAGCACAATATTTTCATCCCCAGTAATCATTTTCGTTTCGCTATCTTTTGTTACTATTTCTCCATCTTTTGTCGTCTTATAACCGAACTGTAAGCTGTATGTTTCTTTCGAAAGAATTTCTACTTTTTGTACTGGCCATGGCAATTTAAAATTCAAACCGGCATCTGTAATGGTTTCTGTTGCTTGTCCAAACGTGATAACAACGGCTTGCTCTGATTCATCGACCGTATACCAAGTAGTAAATATCGCAATAATACCTATAATTGAAATAATTGCTAGCCCTGTTGTAAGCAACGCTCTTTTTACACTCATAATCTCTCCCTCTCTTTCTTTTCTAAAATTACGTTAGCTAATTTACGTAACATTTACAAATAAAGTTTCACATAAATGAAAAAAATTAATAAAATTATTGTCTTATTATTAATATAAGTTAATCGAGTAGGAGGGAGCGATTAACTCCCGTCCTCTCACACCACCGTACGTACGGTTCCGTATACGGCGGTTCAATTAAGATGATTGACGCAAGTCTTTATAACTTCCGTGAATAGCTGTTCTCTTTATGCCAGTGGTCACTCCACCCTCCAAGAGGTCTCCCACGGGATTCACCGCTTCCTTCCTCAAGTGAGGTACTACGTTTTCTGTGTTCATCATGACTCACTGAATGCCAAGGGCTATTCTCTCTTAATTGTTCGGTCCTTCTTAGTAGTTCTAAACCAACTAATACTATGACCTCTGCTGACTTCTGACGGTTCAGCTACTTATCACTAAGTAGGTTATGAAGCGTACTTCACATATCCGCCAGACCTCCCCGGGTAAGAATGTAATCTTTCCTTCCATCTATCTGCTTCATTTACTCTGTACCACCTTTGGCAGAAAGGACTTTGTTTTGTTTAGCAAACTCATCCAATGATACCTAGCCTTATATGAAGTTCGTGTTCCTCAGACCGGAAGTTTGCCGCTCGCTTCCTTCAGATTCCGCGTCACCACGGACACCCTTGCGTTAAGCTAACTGTTACTTCTGCCTTCACAGTTCGGGACTTACACCCTATAGATTACACCCATGCCAGGCGCACTAAAATAAAAAGCCGCCTACAACGGACGGCTCTTTTATTAGACAAATTACTAAATTTAAAAAGGGGGTTTCATTTAGTACAATAAACGTAGAGTATGAAGGTTTCATAACAAAATTGTAAAGAGAATGTTAAATTTCTCGATAAATAGGAATCATCACCCGCATACAAGTTCCTTTGCCAACAGTGCTTTCTACTTCTATTTTCCCTCGATGGGCTTCTACTAAATGTTTTACAATTGCAAGCCCTAATCCAGTGCCCCCTGAATTTCTGCTTCGTGCTTTATCAACGCGATAAAAACGCTCAAAAATGCGTGGAATTTCACTTTTCTCAATTCCAATTCCTTGATCTTCCACTTCCACAATTCCATAATGTTCATTTTCTTTCATGCGCAATGTTATGACCGTATGATTTGGGGAATAGGTAATACTGTTTGCAATGAGGTTTGTAAAGATTTGAATTAAGCGGTTTTCGTCCCCCAGCACCATCACATCTCGTTTAATATCAATATCAAACTCCATATTTTTATGATCCATTTTCGGGCTTGTTACTTCGACGGCACGTATTAACACATTTTTTAAACTTGTTGGGACTAATTTTACTGTATAGCCATGTTGTTCAATTTTCGATAAATCTAATAAGTCTTGTATTAACATTTGAAGTCGATTACTTTCTTGATAAATAATTTCTAAAAAGGATAGCAGCATTTTTTCATCTTTAAAAGCACCATCCAACAAAGTTTCAGAAAAACCTTTAATCGATGTAATCGGCGTTCTAAGTTCATGAGAAACATTCGCCACAAAGTCTTTTCGAATCTGTTCTAAACGAATCAGCTCAGTAATATCATGCATAACGATGACAATTCCTAACCAGCGACCGTGATCACCTACAACAGGTGCCCCATAAACTTGTTCATAAATTTTTTCGTTATTCATTTCAATCTCGATTTGTTGTCGAAAAGGAAGTTCCGTTAAAAATACATGGTCTATAAATTTCTCCAATTCCCTAGGAAGACCGAGAGTTAAAAAGTTTTTTCCCTTTACTTCATTTAATGATAAATTAAATTCTTCCAAAAACTGTCCATTAACAATGGATACTGTCCCTTCCCTATCAATCATGATAAGTGCGCTACCCATGTTTTCAATTAACGTCTTCAAGCGCTCATCTTCTATTTCTCTCATTTTTTCAATTTCTTGAAGATTTCGCGCTAAAATATTAATGGAATTTCGCAATTCAATGATTGTCGCTGGTCCACTGGCATAAGTTCTTGCGCGATAATTCCCTTTAATCAATTCTCGTGCTGTTTCAGTCACATTTTCAATGGGGACAAGCAATTCTTTAATTAATCGATTTGCGATGTAGGCGATTAATAAAAATGCAAACGTTAATAAGATCGCTAAAATAAAGGCTAGCTGATACTTAATCTGTTCAATTTGTTCCTCTGTAAATGGAATATCGTTTTTCATAAAATAACTTTCCATATAGAAAGGAAATAGCTGACCTAGTACAATACCAAGGACAGCTATAATTGAACCCGTTAGCATAATAAAGATGAAAAACAATCGATTGCTTTGAGATTTCATTGTTTAGGCTCCTCAAATTTATAACCGATACCTCGCACCGTTTTGATAAACTTCGGTTTCCGGCTATTTTCTTCTATTTTATCCCGCAAATGACTTATATGAACATCGACAATACGTGTATCACCCGCAAAATCATAGTTCCAAACGGCACTCAACAATTGATCTCTAGTCAATACACGATTTTTATTTTCCACTAAGTATACAAGCAACTCAAATTCTTTAGGTGTAAATTCAAGTGGTTGATTGTCTAGAAAAGCTTCATAACGTTCTGGATAAACTTCTAATTTTCCAAAATGATAATATTTTTTTTCTTTCTTTTCTTCTTGAAAACTTGAATTGAAACGGCGCAACACAGCTTTGACCCTAGCAATTACTTCTCTAGGACTAAAAGGTTTTGTCATATAGTCGTCAGCACCTAATTCAAGTCCCAATACTTTATCAAATTCATCATCACGAGCCGTTAACATGATGATGGGGATATTTTTCTTTTGACTCCTTAATTCTTTACAAACTTCCATCCCGTCCATCGTCGGCAACATTAAATCTAATAGAATTAAATCCGGCAAGTGCTCAAGGGCCATATCAAGCCCTTCTTTGCCATCGTGAGCGAGCAACACTTCATACCCGACGCGTTCTAAATTATACTTTAGCAATGTAGCAATCGATACTTCATCTTCTACAACTAAAATTGTTTGATTTGTTGACATGATTAATCCTCCATATTGCCTGTGATTTGAAACCCCCATTTCAAATCAGTAATTTGTTTATATTGGAGGTAAAACTTTTAATATGCCATGTAAGACTTGTTGGTGACTTTTATTCATTGCATCTACTTGAATACTTACAATATTATTTTCGTAGTCAATGTGCTGGACTTCTAGCAGAAATTCGATTGTTTCATAATGATATACCGGTTCTAAGTATATAATATTTTGCTCGCGAATATGCGAACCTGGACCGGGTAAATGCTTAGAAATGGCACTTGTCACGATTCCATTCAACATAATCGTTGGGACAATTGGCTTTTTAAAAAATGTATCTTTTGCATATTCATGCTGAATATATAATGGATTATTATCATTTGTTAACCCTAAATATATAAGCAAGTCTTTATCTTCAATTGTTTCAACTAAGTGAATCCTTTCACCAACAGCAATTTCATCAATTTTCTTGCCAATCTTGGTTCTTGCCCCGTTTAGCAAATCGAAAAATTCCCCCTAATTGGTTACTTTAGTAACATAGTATCAGTTTTTTCAGAAAATAGCCACAATAAAAGGACACAAATTAAGATAAGGCTTTCATAACATTTCTTACAGATTCAGCGGATTTTTGTAATGCTTCTTTCTCTTCTTCCGTTAATTCTAACTCGAAAATTTTCTCCACACCATTAGCTCCAATCAAAGTTGGTACGCCTAAATAAATATCTTCAAAACCATATTCCCCTTCTAAATAAGCAATTGTTGGCAATATACGACGCTGATCTTTTATAATCGCTTCTGCCATTTCCACTAATGCAGCTGAAGGGGCATAATATGCCGAACCATTTCCTAATAAGTTGACAATTTCTCCTCCACCCACTCGAGTTCGTTGAACAATTTCTTCAAGTCGTTGTTTTGAAATCAACGTTTCAATAGGGATTCCACCTACGTAAGAATAACGAGTGAGCGGCACCATTGTATCTCCATGTCCTCCTAAAACAAAACCAGTGACATCTTTTACAGATACATTTAATTCCTCTGCCACAAAAGCACGGAATCGTGCTGTATCTAATATGCCAGATTGTCCCATAACTTTATTTTTCGGAAGACCGGATTCTTTATATGCTACATACGTCATAGCGTCAACTGGGTTCGTTAATACAATAATTGTTGGATCTGAAGAATACTTCATGATTTCTTTTGTTACCGATTTTACGACTTTTTGATTGATTTGTACTAAATCATCACGGCTCATTCCAGGTTTTCGTGCTACGCCTGCAGTGATGATGACTAAATCTGAATTAGCTGTTTTCTCGTAATTTGATGTCCCGATAACATAAGAGTCAAAACCTTGAATCGGTGCTGCTTCCCACATATCCAACGCTTTTCCTTTTGTTGGATTTTCTGCTTCGGGAATATCGACTAATACAACATCTCCCAATTCTTTTTGTGCCAATAAAAAAGCTGTCGTAGCACCAGTAAATCCTGCTCCAATCACAGAAATCTTTTTTCTTTTTAAAGTCATGGATTACACCTCTTTCACAAAAATAATAAATAAAAAGGGTCGTCTCAATCTGTTAGTTGAGACGGCCCAATTCAATCCGATTACTCGGTAAGCCTAAATATACAATTCTACAAAAGATATATTATTCCTTCTAGAAACTTATAATTAATTCATCTGCGAATTGAGAGCATTTAACTTCTGTCGCACCATCCATTAGACGTGCAAAGTCATAAGTAACAACTTTTGAAGCAATTGTTTTTTCAATTGATTTGATAATTAAATCTGCTGCTTCTTTCCAACCAAGGTGTTCAAACATTAACACACCAGAAAGAATTACAGATGAAGGGTTCACTTTGTCTAATCCAGCGTATTTTGGAGCAGTTCCGTGAGTAGCTTCAAAGATTGCGTGACCAGTTACATAGTTGATGTTTGCACCTGGAGCGATACCGATACCACCAACTTGTGCAGCTAATGCGTCAGAAATGTAGTCACCATTTAAGTTCATTGTAGCTACTACATCAAACTCTTTCGGACGAGTTAATACTTGTTGTAAGAAGATGTCAGCAATTGTATCTTTTACGATAATTTTACCAGCTGCTTCTGCTTCAGCTTGAGCTTCGTTTGCAGCTTCAACGCCTTTTTCAGCTTTAATGCGATCGTATTGATCCCAAGTGAATACTTTATCACCGAATTCACGTTCAGCTAATTCATAACCCCATTTTTTGAAGCCGCCTTCAGTGAATTTCATGATGTTACCTTTATGAACTAAAGTTACTGATTTGCGTCCTTCGCGAATAGCGTATTCAATAGCAGCACGAACTAGGCGCTCAGTACCTTCGATAGAGATTGGCTTAATACCAATTGCAGAACTTTCAGGGAAGCGGATTTTATTTACGCCAAATTCTTCTTGTAAGATGCTAATTAATTTTTTTGCATTCTCTGATTGAGCTTCGTATTCAATACCAGCATAAATATCTTCTGTGTTTTCACGGAAGATTACCATATCAACATGTTCAGGATGTTTTACAGGAGATGGAACACCTTCGAAGTAACGAACAGGACGTAAGCACACATATAAGTCAAGTTGTTGACGTAATGCTACGTTTAATGAACGAATTCCTCCGCCTACAGGAGTTGTAAGAGGACCTTTGATTGCAATTAAGTATTCGCTAATTTTATCTAAAGTTTCTTGTGGTAACCACTCACCAGTTTGATTGAATGCTTTCTCACCAGCAAGAACTTCCAACCATTGGATTTTTCTTTCGCCATTGTATGCTTTTTCAACAGCTGCATCAAATACACGTTGAGCTGCTGCCCAAATATCTGGTCCAGTACCATCTCCTTCAATGAAAGGAATAACAGGGTTGTTAGGTACTACTAATTTACCGTTTTCTACTGTAATTTTACCGTTAGTCATGTATGTTGCCTCCTATATTCATGAGTCTAGGACTGTGTCGTTTAACACAGTCCTAGTGTATTTTAGCATATTTTCTAAAAATTTTCTTATTAGATTAGAATAAAAAATTATCTTTCATCGATTGGAACGTATTGTTGACGTTGTGGTCCAACATATTCAGCACGAGGACGAATTAAGCGGTTATTTGCATATTGTTCAAGAATGTGAGCAAGCCATCCAGATGTACGAGATACTGCAAAGATTGGTGTGAATAGGTCATGCTCAATGTCTAGTGAGTCATACACTGATGCAGAGAAGAAGTCAACATTTGCTGGAAGACCTTTTTGTCCAACTACGATGTCATGAATTTTCACAGACATTTCGTATAATTCTGTTTTTCCTCTTAATGCTGTTAATTTTTCACTCATTACACGTAAATGTTTAGCACGTGGGTCTCCTTTGCGATATACGCGGTGACCAAATCCCATGATTTTTTCTTTGTTATTTAATTTGTTCATAATGTAAGGTTCTACGTTTTCAATTGAACCAATTTCAGTTAACATTTTCATTACTTGTTCGTTAGCTCCACCGTGAAGCGGCCCTTTTAATGCTCCAATTGCAGCTGTAATACCAGAGTAAACGTCAGAAAGTGTAGCGACACATACGCGCGCAGTAAATGTTGAAGCATTTAATTCGTGGTCCGCATGCAGAATTAATGCTTTATCAAATGCTTCTACTTCAATTGGCTCAGGATCTTTACCATGTAACATATATAAGAAGTTTGCTGCATATCCTAATTCAGGTTTTGGAGAAACAGGTTCTAAACCTTTACGTACACGAGCAAATGCTGTTACAATTGTCGAAATTTTTGCTTGAAGACGAATTGCTTTGCGATAGTTCGCTTCATCACTCATTACGTCAGCTTCTTCATCATACGCACTTAATAAAGAAACCGCTGTACGTAATGCAGCCATTGGATGAACTTTATCTAGAGGCATTGATTTAAATACATCGATAATTTGTTGAGGAATTTCAGCATTTTCAGCTAATTGTTTTTTAAGTTCTGCTAATTCTTCTTTATTTGGAAGACGTTGGTGCCATAATAGATAGATTACTTCTTCGAAAGTAGCATTTTCAGCCAAATCATCGATACTATAACCTACATATGTAAGTGTATCGTCGATTATTGAACTGATTTTTGATTCAGCTGCAATAATACCCTCTAAACCGCGTGTTGCTGTCATATAAAATCGCTCCCTCTCTTTAAATTTTAAAAAAATGTAAGTACTTATTGTAAGTGCTTTCTTTTTCTTCTATGACACTTACGATCGTTTCGCTCATAATGAACCTATTATTAAATCGCTTACATGGTTAATTATAATAAATTTTGACGGCTTTGTGAATAATTTTTCAAAAATAAAGAAAAAATCGTATTTTTAATAAAATCACCACTTAAACGAGAATAATTCCACGTTAACGAGATTATAATTACTTGGACTAGGGGTGATAAATTTGCAATTGAATAAATTTTCAACCTATTCGAATAAAAATGTAATTCAGTTGCTCGTGCTGATTTTATATTTTATTTTCCTTTGGCTCGTATTACCCATTTCATTAGCAATATTTTTTGCATATATGTTATATCCAATTATTCACTTTTGCCATCAGCGACTGAAACTACCATATATCATAAGTGCCATCATTATATCTTTATTAATCTTCCTATCAATTTATTCCTTCTTTTATATCACCATTCAAAGTATTATTGCCATTTATCCAGAAATAAAAATACAAGTAGATAATCTTCAATTATTTGATTCCGAATATTTAGTGGTATTAGAAAACATATTTAATGAGTCTTTATCGTATATCGATACTGCTATTATGAGTTTGGCTAGTTATTTGCAAGACTTTTTTCAATACATTTTTGAGCTCTTTATTTTTCTAGTGGCTTTCTTCTTTGCCTTGTTTGAATCAAGAAGAAATCGATACTGGTTTTTTATCTATGTGCCTAAACCATATCGTAAAGAATGGAAACAATATTTCTCCAAGGCGATGAACTTATTTAGCTATTTCTTATATGTAGAATTTCAGTTGTTCATTATTACCTTTTTCCTTCTTAGTATTGGACTGGCATTACTAAAATTTGAAAATCCAATAAACAAAGCCTTTCTAATCTCTTTTGCAGATGTATTGCCATTTTTCGGAATTGGGTTATTTCTCATTCCTATCGCCATATACTTTTTTGCAATTGGAGATAAGTTCGTAAGTTTAGCATTGGTTTTGCTTTATGTATTTATACAAATAACAAGGCAGCTAACTGAATCATTATTATGGGCATCCACTTTCCAATTGCGAACAGTCCACACATTTTTAATCAGCGCTGCCTCTATATTGTTGTTTGGGGTTTATGGTATATTGCTGAGTCCATTTATATTATTGATAGCTGTGAAAGTCAAACAAAAATCTATCGCTGGATAATAATCATCTCACTGTTTTTCATTTTTTTACGAATCCATTCTAAGATCATCGGTTTATAGAGACGTCTTGTCCATGGAAGAACCAAAGTAAAAGCAATTATATCCGTGAGAAATCCTGGTAATAAAAATAATACTCCTCCTAAAAATACGAGAAATGCATCGATCACCGCTTGTCCTGGGGGTTCTCCCCGTCGAATGCTATTCTGAATATTTTGTACGGATTCCAATCCTTGCTTTTTTGTTAACATCGCTCCAAATAAACTTGCTAATACAATTAATAACAATGTACTTAAGATGCCTAACCAATTACCGACGACAATGAAAATTGCAATCTCTATAAGAACAAACGCAATACATATGGAAAATAACTTTTTCAAATAATACCCTCCATTAGAGTAATTTTTTGACTACCATATATACGAAATTGCTAGGCTAAAAGTTTCAATTACAATAATATCGTAACAATAAATTGGGCTGTTAAAAAGTTTTCTACTTTTTAGACAGCCCAATTATGCTAATGCTTACAATACGCTTGCGTGACCTTTATAGATAACACCAGTTTCAGCATCCATTGTAATCTCTTGTCCATGTCGAATGATTGATGTTGCTTCTTTCACACCAACAATGACAGGGATGCCTAAGCTTAGACCAACGACAGCGGCATGGCTTGTTAAGCCACCTTCTTCAGTAATAATGCCCGCACATTTTTCAATTACCGACATCATTTCCCGATCGGTTCCAACCGTTACAAGGATACAACCTTCCGTATCATAAGCTTGTGCTTCTTCAGCATTTTTCACAACGATCGCTTTTCCAACGACAGATTGTTTACCAATTCCTTGTCCACGAGCTAATAAATCACCTATCACATGGACTTTCATTAAGTTCGTTGTTCCTGATTCTCCTACCGGCACTCCCGCAGTAATCACAACAATATCACCGTGATTTACATAACCATATTTCAACGCTTCATCCACAGCTAATTCTAAAATTTCATCCGTTGTCGTTACTTTATGTGTGACAATCGGATTAACGCCCCACACAAGCGTCAATTTTTGAGCAGTTGAAGGAGAATCTGTAATGGCGATAATCGGCACACCTGGACGGTATTTAGCAATCAATTTTGCTGTAACTCCGCTCGCAGTTGGTGCAAGCACCGCTTTAACACCTAAGTTAATTGAAGTGTATGAAACTGCTTGGGAAATGGCTTCGGTCATGGTTGTCTCTTTTTCACGACTTCTTGTTTGTACTATCGAACGATAATCCAGCGAGTTTTCTGTAAATACTGCAATTCTGTTCATCGTTTTCACAGATTCAACTGGATACTGACCAGCGGCTGTTTCTCCTGAAAGCATAATGGCATCTGTTCCATCAATGATTGCATTTGCCACGTCGCTTGCTTCCGCACGAGTCGGACGCGGATTTCGCTGCATAGAGTCTAACATTTGTGTAGCCGTGATGACAGGTTTTCCTACTTGATTGCACTTTTTAATTAATGCTTTTTGAACGAGCGGCACTTCTTCAGCAGGAATTTCCACTCCTAAATCTCCGCGAGCAACCATTAATCCATCAGAAACTTCAATAATTTCATCAATGTTATCTACGCCTTCTCGGTTTTCAATTTTAGGAATGATTTGAATGTGTCCGCCACCATTTTGTTCAAGCAATTCGCGTATTTCCAGCACATCTTTTGCTGTTCGCACGAAGGAAGCAGCGATAAAATCGACTCCTTGTTCAATTCCAAATAATATATCTTTCGCATCTTTCTCTGTAATGCCAGGTAGTTTTATTGAAACTCCAGGGACGTTCACACCTTTTTTATCTTTCAGCACTCCGGCATTTTCAACAATCGTATGAATTAATCCTTTATCGTAATCTTTCGCTAATACGCGCAATGCAATTAATCCGTCATCCAACAATATTGTATCGTTTTGATTTACATCATAAATTAATTTGTCATACGTAACGGAAAAACATGTTTCGTCTCCAAGAACTTCTGTCATTGAAATATCGATGACTTGTCCTGTTTTTAAGTGAACTTCCCCGTTTTTCATTGAATGTGTTCGAATTTCTGGACCTTTTGTATCAAGCAAAATTCCGACAATTTTATTTAATCGATTAGCTACATCTCGGATTGTTGCGATACGCATAGCATGTTCTTCATGTGTACCATGCGAAAAGTTAAGTCTCGCAACATTCATTCCGGCTTTAATAAGTTCTTCAAGAACTTCTGGAGATTCGCTTGCGGGTCCTATAGTACATACAATTTTTGTTTTTCTCATATACATTCTCTCCATTTTCTAGATTAAATTGAAAGTTCTTTTGATAAAGTATATAGACTAGTATCTGCTTTATGTTTTGCTGTAAAAATCTCCCGTAAATCATAATCGTAAACTTGATGATTTTTTATACCAACTGCACGACTAGTTTTCCCTTCCAACAATAATTCGACTGCTCGAGCACCTAGACGACTAGCCAATACCCGGTCAAATGCTGACGGCGATCCTCCCCGTTGAATATGCCCTAACACGGTAATCCTCGTTTCGATTCCAGCTTTTTCTTTTAGCATGTTTGCAAGTTTTGAGGCTGGCATAACTCCTTCTGCAACGATAATGATGCTATGTTTTTTATTTCGCGCTTCTCCACGCTTCATACGCGTAATAATATCATCTAAATCATACGGCTCCTCTGGTATAATAACAGATTCTGCACCGGCTGCAAGTCCCGACCATAAAGCAATGTCACCAGCATCTCTACCCATCACTTCTATAATAAAGGTATTTTCATGACTTGTTGCAGTATCACGAATTTTATCAATTGCACTGACAACAGTATTGAGTGCCGTATCAAAACCAATTGTAAATTCTGTACCAGCAATATCATTATCAATCGTTGCAGGAACACCAATACATGCTAATCCTAATTTCGTTAGCTCATAAGCTCCACGGAAAGAACCGTCGCCTCCAATTACTACTAAGCCTTCAATTCCAGCTTCTTTCATTTTTTCAATACCTTGCAGTTGATATTTCTTTTCTCTAAATTCTGGGCAACGGGATGAAAACAGCTTCGTTCCTCCTCGTTGAATAATCCCACCTACAGATCCTAAATCTAATAACTCCATTTTACCTTTTATAAAGCCTTCGTATCCATGGTATATTCCAAAGACTTCAACCCCATGATAATTGGCTTTTCGAACAACTGCACGAATTGCTGCATTCATGCCAGGTGAGTCACCGCCGCTCGTTAAAACACCTATTCTTTTCACCCTACTCCCTCCATTCAAATGCTCATAATGTTAACAATAACATAAAAAATTTCTATTGAAACTAGAAACTTTCATGTATTCCATTACTGATCATCGATAATAAACTGTTCATGTAAATGGAAAATGACAAAATCCTCACTATTGGATTTTGTCATTAGAAGGGTGGAAAGTCTAGTAATTTTATTGAACAATTTCTTCAATAAAATCTCCCATTTTACGGAATTTATCGTAGCGGTCTTGAATAATTTCCTCTTCCGACAATGCAGTTAATTGATCAAGCCCTTTTTTCAAATATTCCTTTAAGATTTTCGCTTGTGATACTGGGTCACGATGTGCTCCTCCTGGAACTTCAGGAATGATATCATCAATAATTCCCATTTCTTTTAAATCTTGAGCTGTAATTTTCATTGCCTCTGCTGCTTGTTTTGCAAGGCTAGCATCCTTCCATAAAATTGAAGCAGCACCTTCTGGAGAAATAACGGAGTATGTGGAATTTTCCAACATATAGATGCGGTTCGTTACTCCTAATGCCAATGCACCGCCGCTACCACCTTCTCCAATTACTACACTAATGACAGGCACTTTTAAACCAGCCATTTCAAACAGATTTTTGGCGATTGCCTCACTTTGTCCGCGCTCTTCTGCCGCTTTTCCTGGATAAGCGCCCTTTGTATCAATAAAACAAATAATAGGGCGTCTGAATTTCTCCGCCTGCTTCATTAAACGCAACGCTTTTCGATAACCTTCCGGATGGGGCATCCCGAAATTTCGTCGAATATTTTCCTTTGTTGCTTTACCTCGTTGATGACCGATTACAGTAATCGGCTGTCCATCAAAAAAGGCAATTCCTCCAACAATCGCTTCATCATCAGCATAATAGCGATCACCATGGAGTTCAATAAAATCTGTAAAAATTTCTTTTATATAATCGAGAGTTGTTGGACGTTCAGGGTTTCGCGCTACTTGTACACGATTCCACGGTTCCATGTTCGAATAAATTTTAATTTCCAATTGGCGCAATCGTTCTTCCAATGTTTTAATTTCATCGGACATATCTACATCCGCATTCTTTGCCAGTTCCCTTAACTCATCAATTTTTTCTTTCAGTTTAATAATAGGTTCTTCAAATGACATCGGTTTAGACATGAGTTACTCCTCCTTTGCGGTGCAATTTCACGATTGTTGCCACCTTATCACGCATCTCTTTTCGATGGAAAATAGCATCTAATTGACCATGTGCAAGTAAGAACTCTGCTGTTTGGAAGTCATCAGGCAACTTCTCACGCACCGTTTGCTCGATTACCCTTCTCCCAGCAAACCCAATAAGCGCTTTTGGCTCAGCAATATTGAGATCTCCTAGTGAGGCGAAGCTTGCCGATACTCCACCAGTAGTTGGATCAGTCATGATGGATAAGAAAAGCAAACCTTCGTCACTGTGACGTTTTAAAGCAACGCTCGTTTTGGCCATTTGCATTAAGGAAATAACTCCCTCTTGCATTCGTGCACCGCCGCTCGCAGTAAAGATAATGAATGGCACTTGCATTTCCGTAGCTTTTTCGATTGCACGGGTAATTTTTTCGCCAACAACAGATCCCATTGATCCCATGCGGAAATGAGAGTCCATCACAGCAACAACGACCTCTTCCCCTTTTAACGTCCCGCTTCCTGTTAAAACCGCTTCGGATAATCCTGTTTTCTTCATATCCGCTTCTACTTTTTCTATATATGATGGGAAGTTAAGAGGGTTTGTCGTGCGTAAGTGTTCATCAAACGGCGTAAATGATTCAACATCTAAAAAGGAGTCGATCCGTTCCCAAGCAGTCATTTTAAAATGATGGTCGCAATTTGGACAAACTTTTAAATTCGTTTCAATTTCTTTTGTTAAAAAGATTTTTCGGCATGATGGGCATTTCGTCATTAAATCTGCTGGAAATGAGCTTTCATTTTTAGAGTTTACAATAACCCCTTTTGTTTTTTTCCGATTTAAATTTAGCAAACTTTTTATTGCCACGATTTTTCCCCCTACTATATTTATTCTTCATGCGATTTTAAAAAATCTAACCATTCAGTATATGCCTCAAGAGCTTCTTTTTCATAACCAAGCTGCAAAGATTTTAATAGCCTTTGTAATATTGGCTTTTCTTCTTCCGTCGTCATTTTTTTTAACGCATTGGCACTATAAGCCACAAGTTGAATCCATATTCTAAGAGCTAAACGATTTTCTGATGCAATGAGAAGTTCACGTAAAATATGATCTCGAATTACTTCTGTTTCCAATTCAATTTTTAAAAATAAACTTTCCCAAACAGGAAGTTGTCTTAATCGTTTATCGGAACAAATAATTCGTATCGCTTCTCTTTCATGAATTTCCCGTGTTTTATGAACATCGCGTATTGATTGATTTTCTTGCAATATAAAAGTAGCTAGTAATTCAACTAATCGATATTGTTGAGAGGAAGCTAAAAAAGTACCACCGCCATGGCGGGTCTCAATAATTCCTAGCAATTCTAAACTTCGTAACGCTTCTCTTACCGAAGATCTACCAACGCCTAACTTTTCTGATAAAACTCTTTCCGAGGGGAGCTTATCACCAGGTTGAAGTTTATCAGCGATAATAATGTCTTTTAATTTACTAACAATTTCTAAAAAGACTTTTTTATTTTCTTGTTTCGTGTCCATGTTCACCTCAAAACGTTTTAACAACCCCTTATACCGATCGTTTACTAAAATACAGTAATCCCCAACATTATCATTTAAATCCTCACATAAAGTGGTCAGACCACTTTTGTACAGTTTACAAAATGTTTTCTACTTTGTAAAGAAAAAACTGTGCAAAATCGCACAGTTTTTGTAAATTCAAACAAAAATATCTCGCTATTGAACATTTCTTATCATTTTCACTTTTATTTGAGGCTGGTTGTAGCGATATTCTACATTACCTTCTAAATAGATTAGCACCTCTTCTTTTATCCATCCTAGGCATTCATTATATTGTTTCGGAAACAGAGTTGCTGAAACCGATCCATATTCATCTTGAATTTGAACAAACGCCATCAGTTCACCTTTTTTTGTGCGTATTTGACGAATGGACTCTACTATTCCTACAAGTTTTACTAAGGCGTTTTGCGGAAGACCATTCAACAGAAAACTATTTGTATTCACATGTAGTTTGTGGCGGATGTTTGTAACCGGATGTTCCGATAAATAAAATCCTATGACTTCCTTCTCGAATTCCAGTTTCATTTTATTTGGAATCGGCGCTGCTTCCATATATTTCGGTTTTCCAAATAGCGAGGTTTGTGAAGTAAATAAATCTTCTTCCTCTGTCGGCCGAACTATTTTTGCATGTTTTTCTGCTGCTTCAATCGTTGCAAGAAGCGTCGCTCGATCCTTTCCAAAATCGTCTAACGCACCTGCTTTAATCAATGGCTCTATCCATTTACGGGCGAAATAGTTACCGCTTAAGGAAACAGCCAAATCGAATATATCATGAAAATTACCTTGTTCTTTTCGAGCAGAAATTAATTTTTGTAAAAACGTTTGAGAAACGCCCTTGATTGCTGATAAGCTGTAGCGAATATTTCCATTTTCAACTGAAAATACCCGATTGCTTTGATGAAGGGAAGGCCGTAGTATCGATATACCTTTGCTTCTCGCTTCCATTATTAACGAGAATAATTTTTCTTGATTTCCTGTGGCAAAGGTCATCATGACAGCATAAAATTCCGCTGGATAATTTGCTTTCAAATAGGCCATCTGATAAGAAATCATGCTATATGCAACCGCGTGGCTTTTCGCAAAACCGTAATCTGCAAATCGCACAATTTGTTGATATACCGATTCTGCCACCTCTTTGCTATATCCTTTATGGATTGCGCCGTTGACAAAGGCTATCCTTTGCTCTTCCAATACCTCACGTTTTTTCTTGCTTACCGCTCTTCTCAATAAATCAGCCTGTCCTAGTGAGAATCCTGCTAGAATGTTGGCAATTTGCATAATCTGTTCTTGATATACTATGATGCCATACGTTTCTTTTAAAATTGGCTCTAAATCAGGGTGTGGCATCTCAACGGACTGTACCCCTTTTTTCCTGGCTGCATAAATCGGAATAAACTGCATTGGTCCAGGTCTATACAGAGCATTTACTGCAACAATATCGGAAAATTGTGTAGGTACAATTTCCCTCAAAGCACTCTTCATTCCCTCCGACTCCAGCTGGAATATGCCTGCTGTATCTCCTTTTTGCAACAATTCAAAGGTTTTATGATCATCCAATGGGATTTCATTTAAATCAATTTTCTCATTTCGAGCATAGTAAATCATTTTTTGAATTTGCTCAATCATTGTTAAGTTTCGTAAACCTAAAAAGTCCATTTTTAATAGACCTACTTGCTCCACTTCTTGCATAGGCCATTGTGTAATAAAAATCCCATCATGTCCCTTTTCAATCGGAACGACCTCAACTAAAGGAACTGGACTTAACACGACACCGGCTGCGTGAGTGGAAGCATTTCTAGGTAATCCCTCTAATTTTAACGCCGTTTCAAACCAACGTTTTCGAATAGACTCCTCTTCAATCCATCTTCTTAAAGGTTCACTTGTATGGTATGCTTCTTTTAATGTAATCCCTAATTTATTTGGAATGAGACGAGAAATCATTTCAAGGGTGTCAGATTCAAAGTTGAACATTCTCGCTACATCCCTAGCGACAGCCTTTGCCGATAGACTGCCAAAGGTGATAATTTGCGCTACATGCTTCTCCCCATATTTTTTTGCCACATACTGAATTACTTCCTGTCTTCTCGTATCGACAAAGTCAATATCGATATCAGGCATCGTTACTCGCTCAGGATTTAAAAATCGCTCAAATAATAATCCGTAACGAATCGGGTCGACTTGGGTAATGTATAAGCAATAAGCCACAAGTGAACCAGCTGAGGAGCCTCTCCCTGGTCCAGTTAAAATTTGCTGCCCGCGAGCAAAATTCATAAAATCTGCAACAATTAAGAAATAATCAGCAAAACCCATGGAACAAATAATTTCTAACTCATGATTTAATCGATGGATATAGATTTCATTTGGTGCATTCGTTTTTAACCGCTCTTTTAATCCCTTCAACGCTAACATTCTCAATACTTGTTCCGCACTTTGTCCTTGTTGTAAAGGAAATTTTGGCAGTATATGGCCTTTTTGAGCGATGTCTACTTGGCAACTCAAAAGCATATTTCTGCTCTCTTGCAGCCACTCTTCACGGTCATTAAACCAGTGGAGCCAATCATGTTTAGTAGGAGTATAATGTCGTTTGTAATTTTCATTGATTTGTACTTGTTCGCTTAATTTAACGCCCATTTCAATACTTCTTGCAACTCTATAACTAAAGGCATCTTCTCGATTTAAATATAGACATTCATGAATCGCCATGATAGGAATTTGCAATTTTTCACTCAGGTGAATGACTTCATTTTCAAAAGGAGACTTTTCTCCTTCAAGCCTTGAAATACCTAACCATATTCGCCCTTTGAATAACTTTTGCAACAGTTCGATGGAAGAGGGATGCTCTACCCATTTGGCATCATCACTTATAATTGGAATTACGACGGCAATACCGTTAGAGTATCCTTTTAGCCACTGAATTGGCAATAACTCATCATCTCTAATGGCAATGCTGCTAGATATCTTCAGTAGGTTTTTATATCCATCGTTGTTTTGTGCGTATATTAGAAGGGGAAGAACGATGTGATCAAACTGCACTCGAGCAGTAAGACCTATAACCGGATGAATACCTGCATTTTTTAATCCATGGTAAAAAGGCAAAAGCCCGTACAATTTTGTATTGACGATTGCACAAGCTTCTGCCTTTTGTTCAATTAAAAAAGGGATGAGTTCTTCCATACGAATCGTACTCTTTAATAAATCTGCACTTGTTCGTACTTGTGGATAAATGGACAATCTGCATCCCTCCTGTATTTATTGATATTCTTTACAAAGTTGTTTTAAATCTGCAATTACTTGGTCTACTTCTTCCCATGAATAAGCAGTTGCGCCAGAAGCTAGAGGATGTCCACCTCCATGGTATTTTTTGGCGAGTTCATTGACAATTGGACCTTTTGAACGCAGTCGCACTCGAATCTCATGAGGTTCTTCAACAAAGAACGCCCATGCCCGAACACCTTTAATATTACTTAGTGACCCTACTAAAGAAGAAGTTTCGGAAGTAGTGACTTTGTATTCTTCAAGTAGTTCTTTTGGTAGTTTAATATATGCAGCGCCATTTTCGTCCATAGTAAAGTTTTGATATACATATCCTTGCAATTTTAATAGGTTTGGATCCATTTCATACATGCCATTAAAGATTTCGTTGCGATTGAACTGATAATTAACTAATTGCCCTGCAACTTCAAAGGTTTTAGTAGTTGTGCTAGGATATAAAAATCTCCCTGTATCTCCCACAATGCCTGCAAAAAGAAATTTCGCACATTCTTCAGACATTTTCCATCCTTTGTATTCTCGACCTTCTTCATACAATTCGTAGATTAATTCGCTACAGGAACTGGATTCCGTATCAACCCATACTAAATCTCCGTATGCATCATCGTTGGGATGGTGATCGATTTTTACGAGAAAATTTCCATTAGAATATCGATCATCATCAATTCTCTCAGTATTTGCAGTATCCGTTACGATGACAAGAGCCCCTTTATATTCTTCATCGGAAACTTCATCAGGATGAGCCAAGTAGGATAATAATTCATCATGCGTACCAACTGCATACACTTTTTTATTGGGATAATTATCTTTAATTAATGTTTTTAAACCGAATTGTGAACCGTATGCATCAGGATCCGGACGGATATGTCGATGAATAATAACTGTATCATATTGTTCAATAGTATCAATAATTCGTCGCTTCAAATTGGTACCCTCCAAAGTTATTGAAAAATTTTTTAATATATTAGCATTTTTATAAAAAAATCGTTACAATAATTTTAGTTTGTTTAGGAGGTTCTGAAAATGTTAAATGCGTTATTTGTAACTTTCATCATCGTTTCATTTGCCGCCTATTTTTACTATAAAACGAAACAATTTCGTACTTCATTGCCGATACAAAAAAAATGGTATAAAGCGAAAGCCGGTGTTGCTTTAGGTCTTTTCGTTATATTTTTTGGTTTAAATACCTTTATTATTCAAGATACATTATTAGGTAATATAGTTGGTGTTGTTTTCGTTGTTGTCGGACTAATGGAATCTTATCACAGTTATAAACGTGCAAAACATGAAGGAAAATTTGTTCAACAAGAATATGAATTAAATAAGCAATAATCGATTTATGAAAAAGTTGTCCAATTTCTTTTGGACAACCTTTTTCATTTACTAACGATCTAACAGCTGGAAAGTAGCCATCGCTTTTCCAACAAGCGCTTCTTCGTGATAAACATCAAAATCCATTTTTACGAATTTTCTACTCATATCTAATATATGTGGAACAACTTTTAACACATTATCCATTTGAATTGGTTTAATATAATAGGTTGCAATGTTTTCTACTACCGCATCTCCACGTTTTCGTCTTTTTAGTGCAATTAATCCAACTTCCGTCAACAATGTTGTAAAGGCACCATAAGATATCGCACCATACTGGTTTGTCATTTGAGGCGTTACTGTAAATTCAACTATTACTTCTTCCTCACCAAGTACTTTCATTTCACTTTTTACGATGTCATCAATCGTTTCACCATGTTGCGGTTGATGTTGGGACGTTTGCAATGCCTTTAATACATCTTGACGGCTGATTACACCTTGTAAATATCCATCATCATCCACGACAGGAAGTAAATCAATCCCTTCCCAAACCATTCGGTGGCCTGCTGAAGCAACACTTGTTTTCATTGACACGGAAATCGGTTGTTTTGTCATTACCTTATCAATTAATTCATTTTCATCTTTCCCAATCACGTCTTTAGCAGTGACAATCCCCACTAATTTATTATTTTTTGAAACAACCGGGAATGCTCCGTGCGTTGTGTGGGCATTTAATGCATGAAAATCAGCAACCGATTGTCCGACATTTAATTTTGCTGTATCTTCCAAACGTACATAAATATCTTCTATTAGCAAAATATCTTTTTTAATGAGTTGGTCATAAATGGCACGGTTAATCATCGTTGCTACTGTAAATGTATCATAACTAGATGAGATGATTGGCAACTCCAGTTCATCCGCGAGTCTTTTATTTTCTTCTGTCGTATCAAATCCACCTGTAATTAATACTGCTGCACCAGTTTTTAAAGCGTTGTGATGAGCTTTAAAACGGTTACCAACAATTAAAAGACTTCCAGGGTCGGTATAGCGCATCATATCTTCTAATTGCATTGCACCGATGACAAATTTATTCAACGTTTTATGCAACCCAGCTTTTCCACCGAGCACTTGTCCATCTACGATATTGACGATTTCCGCGAAAGTTAGACGTTCAATATTTTCCTTCTTTTTCTTTTCAATTCGAATCGTTCCTACGCGTTCAATGGAACTCACCAAACTTCGATTTTCTGCCTCTTTAATTGCTCGATATGCCGTACCTTCGCTTACTTGCATTTCTTTTGCAATTTGTCGGACTGATATTTTTTCGCCAATAGGAAGTGACTCGATATATTGCAATATTTTTTCATGTTTTGTGGACATCGATATCACCTATTTTCATCGTACTTTCTCCTCCCATAGTGTAACATATTTTCAATTATGTATAGAAAAAAATCGAGAAAGTAGTCATGGATATTTTACAATAATCGACAAAATCTCCATAACTCACTTTCTCTATTGCTATTCATTTAAAAAACTTTTTGATTTTATGTTTTATAAGTTTAAGGCAATTCTACTTTTTGCCCTGCTTCTAAAATTTGAACTTTACTATTTTTCACCAACTTCGCAAAGTCATTTGGATCTTGTTTGATGAGTGGGAACGTATTGTAATGAATTGGTACAACCGTTTTAGGTCTTAATAATTCCACTGCATATGCCGCATCTTCAGGGCCCATTGTAAAGTTATCACCAATCGGTAAAAAGGCAACATCAATTTCATTTCGGTCACCAATTAATTTCATATCACCAAATAACGCTGTATCGCCTGCATGATAAATTGTTAAACCTTCCGCGTAGAACAAGATTCCACCAGGGTTTCCTGCATTAACAACTTCTGTTTCAGTTTCATAAGTAGAACCGTGGAAAGCAAGCGTATATTTTACTTTACCAAATGGAAATTCATAAGCTCCTCCAACTCCCATTGGATGGGCATTGACACCTTGTTTTTGTAAATATACTGCCAACTCATTTAGCGCCACTACTTGCGAATTGTTCGCTTTCGCCAGCGCTATCGTATCTCCAACATGGTCATTATGACCGTGTGTCAATAAAATCACATCTGGCTTTTCTTCCTCAACTTTTAAATCAGTTAAAGGGTTTCCTGTAATAAACGGGTCAATTAAAATCGTTGTGCCATTTGTTTTAATTTTTACGACGGAATGACCATGGTAAGAAATTTCCATTATGTTTCCCCCTTTAAATAAATAAAATTTCATCATTTATATTTCTACAAAACCTTCTTTTTTCCTTCTTTTTGCTATACTAATACTGTTATATTTCCTTTTATGTAATATATAAACCAAACTTGGAGGAACGTCTAATGAGCAAAATGATAAATATCCAATCTTACTTAAAGGAGCAGGAAATTGATATAGCCTTCGTTACAAATCCAGATAATGTATTTTATTTTTCAGGGTTTAAAAGTAATCCCCACGAAAGATTACTAGGTATTTCGATTTTTCAAAATGCAGACCCATTCATCATATGTCCGAAAATGGAAATCTCTGATGTGAAATCTTCGGGTTGGTCATTTGATATTGTTGGTCATAGTGATACCGATCAACCATGGAATATATTAGCTAACGAAATACATTCTCGTACGAAACATATTTCAACAATTGCTATTGAAAAAGGGCATTTAACAGTTGAACGATTTGAAGCTCTACAAGCCTTCTACCCTAATGCTCGTTTTGTTCCAATTGATAATCAAATAAACGAGCTTCGGGTAATTAAAGATAAAGAAGAACTGGATAAATTAAGAAAAGCCGCTGAATTAGCCGATTATGCAATTGATGTCGGTGTAAAGGCCATCAAGGAAGGTATTACTGAACTAGAAATTGTTCACATTATTGAAAGTGCTATTAAGGAAAAAGGTTATTCCATGTCCTTCGAAACGACTGTATTATCTGGTCCAAAAGCTGCATCTCCACACGGTACTCCAGGAAATCGCACCATTCAAAAAGGCGACTTTGTGTTGTTTGATTTAGGGGTAATTTACGAAGGATACTGTTCCGATATCACTCGCACCGTTGCATTCGGGGGAATTAACGAAGAACAAAGAAAGATTTATGAAACAGTAAAAAAATCAAACGAAGAATCCATCAAATCAGTGAAACCTGGAATTCGCTGCATGGATTTAGATAAAATTTCCCGGGATATAATTTCTGATGCAGGATATGGTGAATATTATACTCACCGATTAGGCCATGGTCTTGGCATTTCAGTACACGAATTCCCATCAATTACTGGAACAAATGAAATGAAATTAAAACCAGGCATGGTATTTACAATTGAACCTGGCATTTACAAATCCGATGTGGCTGGAGTTCGTATAGAAGATGATGTTGTCGTAACGGAAAATGGTGTTGAAGTCCTAACGAAATATCCAAAAGAATTAATCATTATCCAATAATTGAAAGAGCTTCTCAACGTCTATTAGACATTGGGAAGCTCTTTTATTTTAGACGGTCGTTTTTTTCTTTCCTAAATATGCTTCGACAATTCGCTCATCCTTGAGTAAATCATCCGCAGGTCCTTCAATAATTATTTTTCCTGTCTCCATTACATATCCATAATCAGCGATTTTCAATGCTTGTTTTGCGTTTTGTTCCACAAGCAGCACCGTCGTTCCATCTTCTTTGATTTCTTTAATTATATTAAATATTTCCGCAACAATTAGAGGAGCTAACCCCATAGAAGGCTCGTCTAATAATAATAGCTTCGGTTTTGCAAGCAATGCACGTGCAATTGCAAGCATTTGTTGTTGGCCGCCAGATAACGTACCAGCCAGCTGTGATTGGCGCTCCTCCAAAATCGGGAATCGTTTCATTACATTTTGTATATCTTTTTTCACATCATGATCTTTACGATGATAAGCGCCCATTTCAAGATTTTCTAAAACGGTCATGGTGGATAGAATTGCACGACCTTCTGGAACGAGGGAGATACCTTTCCTCAAAAGTTGGTGTGGACGCATTCCCGTTACATTTTGTCCTAAAAATTCTACCGTTCCCCTTTTTGGTTTTATAAGGCCGGCAATTGTTCGCATCGTCGTTGATTTACCAGCGCCATTAGCTCCAAGAAGTGTTACAATTTTTCCTTCTTCCACTTCTAAATGTATTCCTTTTAATGCTTGAATTTGTCCATAATACGTTTCAATATTTGTTAACTTAAGCAATTGTCTCTTCCTCCTCTTTACCGAGGTAGGCTTCAATCACCGCTTCATTATTTTGAATTTCATCCGGTGTCCCTTCTGCCAATTTCTCACCAAAATTCAGAACGGTAATTCGATCACACAACCTCATGACAAGCGACATATCATGCTCAATAATGAGTACTGTAATTCCCATAGATTGTATTTTTTTAATTAAATCAAATAAATTATCCGTTTCCGTTTCGTTCATACCTGCTGCCGGTTCATCGAGCAGCAATAAAGTCGGATTGCTTGCTAATGCTCTAGCAATCTCCAATCTTCTTTGTTGACCATATGCTAAATTCTCTGCAAATTGGTCTTTCAATTGACCAAGTCCAACTAATTCTAATAATTCTTCACTTTTTTCTTTTAATAATTTCTCTTCTTGCTTTTGAGATTTCGTTCGAATTACGCTTCTGAAGACTCCCGCTGAAATTCTTGAATGCCCACCGACCATTACATTTTGTAATGCTGTCATTTGCGGAAACAGTCGAATATTTTGATAAGTTCTACAAATGCCTTTTTCGGTTATTTTATATGGCTTTAGTTTTGTAATTTTTTCTCCATTAAAAAAAATTTCACCTTCTGTCGGTTCAACAATATTTGTAATGCAATTAAACATCGTCGTTTTACCAGCACCATTTGGACCAATTAATCCATAAATTTCCCCTTGTTGAATTGTAAAAGAGATATTTTTTAATGCGGTAATCCCGCCAAAACGTTTTGTAATGTTTTTCACTTCAAGGACCATTAGCTAGTCCCCCTTTTAATACGTTTTCCTTTTAATCGATAAAACAAATAAAGATCTAATATTCCTTGAGGGCGAACAGCCATTAAAATCACGAGCATAATTCCATAAAATATATACCGATAGTCACTTACAAAACGTAATACTTCAGGCAATAATGTTAAAATGGTTGCTCCAAAAACGGAACCAATTATTACTTCGCTGCCGCCAAAGACTGTAAATATCAAAATTTCTACTGCGCGATGATATGAAAAATCAGATGGAGAAATATAACCAATTGTATGTGCAAATAGTGCACCAGCAAGTCCTGCGATAAAAGCTCCTTGTGCAAATGCTAATACTTTATAGTACGTGATATTGATTCCCATTGACTCCGCCGCTTTTTCGTCCATTTGTATGGAAGAATAAGCTCGTCCAATTCTTGAATTTTGTTGACGAATGACAAACCATAAAATGAATAAAACGATTATTAATAAAACGATGACAAGGGATAAATAAACAAATTGATTATTTTTCAAACCTAGAGCACTAGGTTCTATTCCGATACTTTTTGCAAACTTTAGCAATTCCCTCCCCAACTGAGGAATACCAGTTAAACCAACTGAGCCTTTCGTCAAGCTTTCCCAATTGACAAAGAGAACACGAATAACCTCTCCAAATCCTAATGTTGCAATTGCCAAATATACACCCGTTAATCTTAATGATGGGATTCCAACGATAATACCAATTACACCTGCTAAGAGGGCACCCACTAAGATTGTTACATAAAGTGGAAGTTCATAATGAATCGTTAGAAGGGCGGATGTGTATGCACCAATTCCCATAAATCCTGCACTTCCTAAAGATAACTGCCCACTTGATAACGGAACATATATACTAAGGGCTAACATTATGTTAATTAATATGAAACATAAAACTTGTAAATAATATGGATTTAATAGTTCTCCTAACATTCTTATCACCTGCCCTCTGCCGTCTTGGATCCAAATATACCTTGTGGTCGAATTAATAAAATAAGAATTATCATGATAAATGCGATAGCGTCTCGATATCCCGAATCGCCATAAGCAACAAGCAACGTTTCAGATAAACCGAGGATTAGCCCCCCAACCATTGCTCCTTTCACATTGCCCATACCACCTAAAATAATGATGGCAAGACCCTTTAACCCCATAGATAAACCCATTTGTGGACTTACCGAGTTAAAGGCCATACCTACTAAAATACCTGCTATGCCTCCCATGCCGGAAGCGATAATCACCGTTAATGTGATGATTTTTTTCGTATCCACTCCAAGAATACTTGCTGTTTCTAAATTTTCTGCCGTAGCTCTCAGGGCTTTACCAGCTTTTGTTTTTGAAAGCCAAACAGATAATCCGACCATTAATATGACGGAAATAACAAAAATCGTAATTTGTACTAAATAAATTGTTATTGAACCAATTTCAAAACGAATTTCTGCAAAAGCAGTTCGAAATGGCTTATTTCCAGCTCCGAACATATGATGAGATAAATTTTCAAGAAAGATTGATACACCAATCGTACTAATTAGTGGAGCCAAATGGGATACTCCCTTTTTCCCTCTAAGAGGGCGTAAACTGAAGATTTCTAACAGATAACCTAATAAGGAAGTAACGACTATCGACGCAAGAAAAGCAAGCCACAACGGCCAACCTAATACACTCGTCGTCAATACACCAATAAAAGCTCCTACCATAAAAATTTCGCCATGGGCCATGTTGATGATGCCTAATACGCCAAAAACTAGAGTAAACCCAAGGGCGACAATCGCATAAATACTTCCTAATGTAATTCCATTGATCAACTGTTCAATTAGCAATAACCATCACCCTTTTCATATAAGGAAAAGTAGAATTCGAGGTTATTCCTCGAATTCTACAAATTTCCCATCTTTTATTTCTACAACTGTAACATCCATCACGACATCACCAACTTCATTGAATGAGAATAGACCTAATATCCCTTCAAAATCTTTCGTCTCAGCTAATGCATCTCGGAATGCATCTCGATCTTCACCTGTACCCGCTCTCTTTAATGCATCTGCATAAATATAAAGAGCATCATATGCTTGCGCAGCAAATTGGTCAGGCTTTTTCCCATATTCCTCTTCGTATTTTTTATTAAATTCAACAATTTTTGGATCTGTAGAATCCCCGAAATACGGTGTTCCTACAATTAAACCGTTCGCAGCATCGCCTGCAATTTCTAAAACTTGAGGGGAGTTAAATCCATTTCCTCCAACGAACGGAACAGTAATGCCCATCTTCCGCGCTTGATCGATAATAACGGCACCTTCGTTATATAAAGCAGAAGCTAAAACTAAATCTGGATTCGTATTTTTGATTTTCGTTAGCTGTGCTTTATAGTCGCTTTGACCTTTTTGATATGTTTCAATTGTTGTAATTTCTAAGCCCATTTCTTCCGCAGTTCTTTTCATTACTTCAAATCCCGCTTTTGTAAAAGCATCATCATTCCCATAAATAATGGCAACCTTTTTTGCTCCTGTTCTTTTTACTGCTTTTTCCATTGCAGCAGGAATTGCTAACGCTTCCGGAATTGAATTTCGGAATACATAATCTCCAATTTCAGGAATTCCGTCCGCTGTTGTAGATGTACCCATAATTGTAATACCGTTTAAATCCGCTTCAGGTGCAACCGCGAAAAATTCCGTACTAAGCGTTGGTCCAATAATTGCAAGAATAGAATCATCGGCCATTAATTTTTGACCGGCATTTACCGCTTGTTCCGCTTCACCAGCAGAATCTTCAATTACTAATTCAATATTCACTTCACCTTTTTCATTAATTTCCTTTTGAGCTAATTTCAACCCTTGTGTAATCGCCTCTCCATAGGCAGCCCCTGCACCAGATAGGTATGAAATTACCCCGATTTTTGCTTGAATTACCTCTCCAGATGTTTCGTCTTCAATACTTGTCTCACTTTGTCCTCCGCTGTTAGTTGATGTTGATGAACTACCACAAGCTGTTAATAGAATTAACATGAATGTTGCTAAAATAATTAGAAATAGTTTCTGGTACTTTTGCATTTTGAATCCCCCTAAAAATTCAATTCTATTAATTTACACTATTGGAGTAATGTAAATCTCTATTTATTATTCTATTAATTGAATTTTAAAAATATTACAAATTCTATTCATAAAAATTTCTAATAAAATAAAAAAATACTTGGAAATACATAAGTATTCCCAAGTATTTGAAATAGTTATAATTAGTCTTGTAACAGTGTATCAGCAGATACATATTCGCGTTGTTGCTCATCTGCAACCGCTTTATACACAACATATCCATTTAACGTGTTTAGACCTTTTTTCAGTGCTTCATTTTCTAAACAAGCTTGTTTATATCCTTTATTAGCAATTTGTAACGCATAAGGAACCGTTACATTTGTCAATGCAATTGTTGATGTTCTTGGAACTGCTCCTGGAATGTTCGGAACTGCATAATGTAAAACACCGTATTTTTCAAATGTTGGCTTATCGTGAGAAGTAGGGTTGTTCGCTGTAATTTCCGTACTTCCACCCTGGTCGATCGCAATATCAACGATAACAGAACCAGGCTTCATTTGTTTTACCATTTCTTCCGTTACTAATTTAGGAGCTCTTGCACCAGGAATTAGAACCGAACTGATTACAAGATCTGATTGTTTCACAGACTCTGCGATATTATACGGATTAGAAATTAATGTTTTAACAGAAGATCCAAAGATATCTTCTAATTGACGTAAACGATCCGGATTCAGTTCAATAATTGTTACATCTGCACCCATGCCAATAGCAACGCGAGCAGCATTTGTTCCAGCTACTCCCCCACCGATAATTGTAACTTTTCCACGAGGTACACCAGGTACACCGCCTAATAAAATTCCATTACCACCATTTAATTTTTCTAAATGATGCGCCCCAATTTGGACACTCATTTTTCCAGCAACTTCACTCATTGGTGTTAATAATGGTAATGCTCGATTTGGTAATTGCACTGTTTCATATGCAATTCCAATTACTTTTTTATCTAATAACGCTTGTGTTAATTCGTATTCAGGTGCTAAATGCAAGTAAGTGAAGAGGATTTGTCCTTCATAAAAATATTTGTATTCGCTTTCAATTGGTTCTTTTACTTTTAAAATTAATTCCTGTGACCAAGCTTCTTCAGCAGTGTCAACAATTTTTGCACCCGCAGCAATATAGTCTTCATCAGTGAATGAAGAGCCTAGTCCAGCACCTTTTTGAATATATACTTCATGACCAGCATTCGTTAAAGTTACAACCCCTGCAGGTGTCATTGCTACACGATTTTCATTATTTTTTATTTCTTTAGGTATTCCAATTTTCACGAAAACTCCCATCCTTTGCTTGAATATTCGTAATAAAAAATCAATCACCACTATTCTATCAATTGTTAAAAAAAAATTAAATTATTTTTTGAAAAATTTTTTCTTCCAAATAGTTCCATATTTTTTCACATTATTCACAATTGTAAATATAAAAAATTACAGTATTGTAGAAAATTTTTTTACAATAATTAGAATATTTTGTGAATGTTTTTCATTTTTAACTAAAATAGCATTCTCATTGTCTGAAAATTTGATATAATAAAAACATAGTTAAAGGAGGTAAACAATATGACAAAGTATAAGAGTATTGTGGTGGCTGTGGATGGTTCTAAAGAAGCAGAATATGCTTTTAAAAAAGCAACTGAAATCGCTAAACAAAACGAAGATGCAAAATTAAACTTAGTGAATGTAATTGATACTCGCTCTTTTGCAGCAATTGAAGCATATGATCGCTCAATCGCTGAAAAAGCACAGGCGTTCTCTGAAGAATTACTTGAAGGATATAAAAAGAAAGCTGAAGAAGCTGGCGTAAAAAATGTGAACGTAATCATTGAATACGGATCTCCAAAAACAATCATTACAAAAGAATTATCCAAATTAGTGGATGCTGATTTAATTGTCTGCGGTGCTACTGGTCTAAATGCCGTTGAACGTTTCTTAATCGGTTCAGTATCAGAAGCAATTGTTCGCTCTGCAAAATGTGATGTTCTTGTAGTTCGCACTCCTGAAAATTAATCTAGTATAGATTTTAACCCTTTATGATTTCGAAATCATAAAGGGTTTTTTTGTTTAACATAAAATATTAAAGTTTTTGTTATCTTTTTGCAATAGAAGTTTTTGTCGAATTATGATACAACTATATCTGTTCTCAATTAACCGCCGCTATAACGCTCATTTTGCTTTTTTAGTTGGCTTCTACTCCTTTGAGTTCACAATAAATATAGAAAGAATGATTCTATTGAAACGAAATTCATATTTTGATAATGCAAGAGCAATATTGATTTTCCTCGTTGTGTTTGGTCATATGATTAGTGACTATATAGAAAATGAAAGGATTCTAGCAAATATTTATCTTTTCATCTATACATTTCATATGCCTGCATTCATTTTAATTTCTGGTTATTTTGCAAAAAAAGTTTATGAACAAGGCTATTTTAAAAAACTCATCAAAAAACTCCTCATCCCTTATATTATTTTTCAAGTGTTGTACACTTTTTACTATGATTTAATATTTGAAGACTCGATAGGTTATAGTTTATTTATCCCAAGATGGGGACTTTGGTTTTTGATGAGTTTGTTATTTTGGAATATTCTCTTATATTTCTTTGGAAAATTAAAATATGGACTTCCAATCGCAATTCTTATTTCTCTATTAATTGGCTATGATACTGAAGTGGATGAATTTTTAAGTTTGTCCCGCACCTTTTTCTTCTTTCCGTTTTTCTTAGCTGGATTTCATTTAAAAGAACAGCATTTTGTCAAAATAAAATCCAAAATCAACGTATTTATTGGCACAGTACTTGCCATCGTAGGTTTTATCATCATAGTTCTCTATGTACCAATCGACTTCAGATTTTGGTTATTTGGAAAAAGACCATATGAAGAAATAACGAATCTCTTAGAATATTCAGCACTCATAAGATTAAGTACATACGGTATTCAGCTGTTAGCGTTGTATACCTTTTTTTCCCTCGTTCCTAAAAAACAATGCTATCTTACATCCATCGGCCAATCTACGATGGTGATTTATTTGCTTCATATGGCTATTGTTCGAGTTTTCCGTGAGTCTTCAATAAAGTCGTATATCATAGAATCAAGCCAATATTGGATATTGTTTGTATTCAGCTTATTAATTGTATATTGTTTGTCAAGAAAACCGGTCGTCCAATTCGTTGATACGTTATTGTACAAAAAATTTTAATAGGTGTTTAACGGGGTGTGTCTATAAAAATTAGACACCTCCTCTTTTTTTATAAATTTCCTATTTTCTCGTATTTTGTTCTTTCCAAATTTTCACTTTTTCAAAGAAGTATAATAATGCTTGCTTATTGGATAAATTCGGCACCTTCGCTAATAATACTTCTATTGGTGGCCTCAATGTATCACTTTTCTTTTGCAATATTAAAATGCTTTTTTCATGCAATTTGGATTTAAAGATGTTTTCTGGAAGCTGCATCACAGCTTGAATCCACGCATACTTCTTCAAAAATTTATGCAACATTTCAGCTTGTTCCGATTCAAATAAAGTTGCAGGGATTAAAAAAATCAAATAACCGCCATCTTTCGTATAATTTAATGCTTGTTCAATATATAAGTGATGAGCGTAACTCATCCCTTCTTTAGAACTTAATTCATAGTTTTTTGCAATATCATCATTTGGATAAAATCCTACTGGTAAATCACAAACTACCACATCTACAGGGTCAACTAGTAATGGTCTTAACGCATCTTGGTGGTATAACTGAATTGGTTGTTCAATAAGCTCTGCAATTTCCCCAGCTAATTGAATTAACAATTCATCCACTTCCACACCCGTTGCGAACACTTTTCCATCCAATTTGTTCATAATCGTAAACATTAAATTACCTGTTCCTAAAGCCGGGTCTAAAATTGAAATTGTTCCATCTTTTAATGTTTCCTCAAAAAATTGTTCAACGAAATACGTTATTAATAAGCCTAAAGAATCTGGCGTCATTTGGTGATTTGGTTGAGAAGATTCGCGCATTCCTTTTAATATAGAAAGCTGAATTGCTTTACGCATTTCTTCCTTCGTTGCTGCTTCAAAGGGTAATTCATATTTTCCATCAAGTATCCCCTTGAGAGTTGTTAAGACACTCTCTAAATATGTAGAGGACTCTGTTTTTTCAAGTTCCTCTGTTTTTTTATTGATAAAGGTAAATATTTGCTCTATCTTTTCCATCAAATTCTTCCTTTCATTAATTTCCATTTTTTTATGGAGTTACGATTAGAACGACAGGAACATAGTCGAAAATAAGTGTAGACAAAGCCGTCTTTGACTTTGTCTACATAAAAAGTTGTTATCATAAAACTATCATATACGATAAAAGAACTTCTTGCATCATCGTATTGTTAAATCAATTCTTTAACAGCGTTAATCGCCGCTTCATAATTTGGATGGTTTGTTGTTTCAGGAACATATTCTACATATCGAACAATACCTTCACGATCGACAACAAACACCGCACGAGCTAATAAGCGTAACTCTTCAATTGCAACTCCATAAGCTTTTCCAAATGAAAGGTCTTTATGGTCTGATACTGTCACTACTCGATCAATACCAGCTGCTCCACACCAGCGTTTTTGAGCAAAAGGTAAGTCAACAGAAACAGTATAAACAACCACATCTTCTCCTAATTTTGCTGCTTCTTCATTAAAACGGCGAGTTTCTGCATCACAAACACCTGTATCAAGAGACGGTACAGTAGCGAATAAGCGAATTTTACCTTCAGAATCTTTTAATGTTACAGGTGTTAAATCATTGGCAAGCACCGTAAAGTCTGGTGCAATGTCACCAACTTTCACTTCATTTCCTAACAATGTTACTGGATTATTTTTAAATGTCACTTCAGCCATTTGAATATTCCTCCTTCTTTTCTACTTATTTCATCTTACTAAACACCTTCACGTATAAGCAAATAACTTAACTTGAAAATTAAAAACCATTCAGCGTCTAAAATTTTCATGACACTGAATGGTTTTAGTAACTCTATACTGTTTGATGATTTGATTCAATCATTTTTTCTTTTATAACTTTTTTTTCATTTTTCACATACACTTTTTCATGCACCACAATGGTATCTGCTATATAATCTTGTAGTCCTTGATTTTTTGGAGTAAATGCAACAGCAATATAAGGAAGCCAAATTGTATTGTTAATAAAACGAGAGACTAACTCTCTAAACAATACTGTACTCCAAGATAGTTTTTGTTCTTTCAGTGACTTTACTTTTAAACCGAAAATCATTTTGCCAACAGTTTGCTGCCAATACTTTGTCATAAGTACAAAATATCCATAATAGAAAAATCCTGAAATAATCGTAATAGGCGCATACCAAACGGAACTAGATAAATTCCAACCCATCATATAGAAAATTGGTTTAACTAAAATACTGACGATTGCAGTAACAATGAGACCATCTGTAATAAATGCCCAAAAACGAATCCAAAAACCAGCTGTTTTTTCTTCATATTCTGTAACGATTTCCGTTTCTGAAAATGTTTTTGGAAATTTTTCCCTTTGCTCTAGATCTTTCTCTACACCAGCTTGCTGATCAGGCTTAATTTCTTTATCTGTCTCCACTTTGATTTCTTCTTCATTTGCAACGAACTTTTGAGCAATTTCCGAAGTGTGTGCATTTTCAATTTTAAACTCCTCTTGGTCTCGATCGTTTGCTGAGTTTTGTTCCGTTTGTTTGTTTTGTAAAATGTCATTATTCGACTCATGGGCAGAAGTTTTCCGGTTATTATCTTGATTATAACTCGTCATATTCCAGCCCTCCTTAATATTGGCCATATAAATACATTAATCGTGGTGCATCATAAGAATTCATCAATTTCATTAGCATCCGCTCTTCTGGTGAAGGGCCAAAGAGTGTTCCCAGTTTCATTGTAAATAAAGAAGCAAAACTACCTAAATTTGACTCATATTCGAACAATTCAGCGTCTTCCAATCCATAATCTTCTCTTAGTGACTGAATTGCATCCTCTAAACTTCCAAGCTCATCGACCAAACCAGCTCTTAACGCTTGACTACCACCTAAGATTCGTCCGTCCGCAACTTTTTTCACTTCCGCTTCAGTCATTCCTCTTCCTTGCTCTACTATATCTACAAATACTTCGTAAGATTCATTAATCATCTCTTGAATCATCGCTTTTTCTTCTTCTGTCGTAGGTCGAGTACCACCGAACATATCTTTATGTGGACCGGATTTGATTGTTTCAAATTCAACACCCAATTTTTTCGCTAGCTCTGCATAATTATAACTTTGCATGATAACACCAATGGAACCCGTAATTGTTTCACGATGGGCAAAGATTTTGTCTGCTGGAGCGGAAATATAATAACCACCTGATGCAGCCATGGATCCCATTGAAACGTATATTGGAATACCTTTTTCTTTAATTTTTAGCAATCTTTCATGAATTTCAGCAGATTCAATAACTCCACCACCTGGTGAATTGACAGATAATACAACACCTTGTACTGTATCATCTTCCAAAATTTGGTCTAATGAAGCAAGAAACATTTGGTGATCATATTCAAGCGGTACCCAAGGTGAACTTGAACCAACATCTTGAATTACTCCATCTATAGATAGTAAAGCAATTCGTTCATTAAAAGACCCTGGTTCGAGGACCGTCTCTGCAAGTTCTACATCCGTAAGCGTCTCAAATCCACTTAAAAAGTCACTCTTGAGAAATGACATTAACGTATTGATTGCGATTGATGCAATCAGCAAAAAAACTGCTGCTCCTAACGCTATCCATCTTTTTAAATTCATCTAATTTACCTCCTTCAATTTACATACGTTTTTCAACAACAATTGTTTCAAAAAAATGATAAATTTTTCTATGCTAGTATAAGATTACATGAAAAAAAGGCATTCAGAAAGTAATTGTTTCTGAACGCCTTGACTTTGATATCACTTCATGCAATAGATAAGTATTTAATTAATTATTTTAGAACTTGCTTTTGCATTTCTCTTTGACGCAATTCTACGCGTCGAATTTTACCGGAAGCTGTTTTTGGTAGCTCGTCGATAAATTCGATTGCTCTCGGATATTTATACGGTGCAGTAATATTTTTTACATGCTCTTGTAACTCTTGAACTAGGGTAGGGCTATCCTTTAAAGATGGATCTTTTAAAACAACGAATGCTTTTACGATGCTTCCTCGAATCTCATCAGGACTTGCAACAACCGCACATTCTTTTACCGCTGGATGTTTAACAAGGGCATCTTCCACTTCGAAAGGCCCAATCGTATAACCGGAAGAAATGATAATATCATCTCCACGACCCTCAAACCAGAAGTATCCTTCTTCATCCTTATATGCACGGTCACCAGTTAAATACCATTCTCCACGGAATTGTCTTTGCGTACGCTCAGGATCATTTAAATAACCTTTAAACAATGCAGGTGTAGAAGAATGAACTGCAATATCTCCAACTTCGCCTGGTTTTGTTGGTTCTCCATCTTCATTAATAATATCCACAATATTTCCTGGAGTTGGTTTACCCATAGATCCTGGTTTTGGTTTCATGCCGAGGAGTGTTCCAACAAGCAATGTATTTTCAGTTTGTCCATAACCATCACGAACTTGTAAGTTAAATACATTTAAGAATTTATTGATTACTTCACTGTTTAACGGTTCCCCAGCAGAAACAGCGCTTCTTAAATTGGATAAATCATAAGATTCTAAATCATCCACTTTCGCCATCAAGCGATATTCTGTTGGTGTACAGCATAATACATTAATCTTGTAATCTTGCAACATTTGCAAGTAGTTTTTTGGATCGAATCGTCCTGTATGAACAAATGCTGTTGCCCCGCTTCCTAAAATAGCTAAGAATGGGCTCCAAATCCATTTCTGCCAACCTGGTGCTGCTGTCGCCCAAGCTAAATCATTTTCTTTTACACCGAGCCAGTGCTCAGCTGCTGTCCGTAAATGTGCATATCCCCAACTATGAGTATGAATAACCCCTTTTGGATTTCCTGTCGTTCCACTTGTATAAGATAAGAAAGCAATATCTGAACTTTTCGTTTGCACTTCATTAAATTCATCGGATAAATTTTCAAGCTCTTTTTCTATTTGAATCCACGGTTCATTCGCTTCACCGTAAACGAAAAGTTTTAATCCATTTAACGATTTTACATCATCAAATTGAGAAATTTCATTTGAGAAAGCAACAATTCCTTTTGCACCTGAGTGTTCGATGCGGTAGTCAATATCTTTTGCTCTTAACATTTCAGAGCTTGGAATAATTGTAATCCCTGCTTTTAATGCACCAATGTATGTAGCATATGCTTCAGCAGAACGTGGAACCATGACAAGAAGAACGTCGCCTTTTGTCAGTCCATGTTTTTTAAATAAATTTGCTACTTTATTTGCTCTTTTTAATAACTCTACAAACGTGATTTTTTCTGTCGTACCGTCTTCATGGTGTACCAGTAACGCCACTTTGTTTTCATCTTTTGCCCATTTTTCGAATTCATCTGCAATATTATATTTCTCTGGAGCTAGTAAATCCTCTCTTTTCAAGCAAATTCCCCCTCAATTTTCAAAAATAAAAATATTATTCTAATTATAATATATTCAATAATATCATCAAAATATTCTAAATAGTATATATATTTTTGTTTAAAAAGTAATTTTTTTGAGAATGAATGAAATAAATTATAGAAAAAAAGCTAGTAGCATACGCTACTAGCCTTGTATTACTTATTGTTGAGTTCCACGTAATTGTGACTCAGCCATTTGCACTAGACGTTTAGTGATTTCTCCTCCGACTGACCCGTTTGCACGAGCAGAAGCTTCAGGTCCGAGTTGAACACCAAACTCTTGTGCAATTTCATATTTCATTTGATCTAATGCTGCATTTGCACCAGGAACTAAAAGTTTATTTCTGCTGCTGTTGTTGTTTGTAGCCATCTCTCTCACCTCCTTGTGCATTTAGAATGTGCTGTAATTATTAATTAATACATAAAAGGTGAGAGGTAAATTGTTCATATATTACCGATTCGATGGTACAAAATTATTATATATTATAATAAATGCTTAAATTTCTCTACTTTCATACGTTTTTCAGGCAACGTATAAATTTCGCGATTTTTCACTGCTCGTTCAATATACTCTTCAAAATCTACTTGAGATTCGAAATAAGTTACTCGATCTATTTTTGGTCTTGTTTTCGGATTTGCTGGTGTAAATATTGTACAGCAATCTTCGTACGGTTTAATGGAGATTTCGTACGTGCCAATCTTTTGAGCAATATCAATAATGTCCAGCTTATCGAATGAAATCAAAGGTCGAAGAATCGGTGTATTCGTTACTTCATTGATTGCCGTTAAACTTTCTAATGTTTGGCTTGCTACTTGTCCTAAACTTTCACCTGTAACAAGCCCCAAAGCGCCAATTTCTTCACGAACACGATCTGCAACTTTCATCATCACTCTGCGTGTTGTTGTCATTAACATTTCTTTTGGTACTGAATCTTTAATTAAAACTTGTAATTCAGTGAATGGTATAACATGTAAATGAATAGAAGAACCGAATTTTGTTAATTCATTTGCTAAATCTTTTACTTTTTGCAATGATTGTTCACTCGTATAAGGTGGGCTATAAAAATGAATGGCATCAATTCTTACTCCCCTTTTCATCATTAAATATCCTGCTACTGGGCTATCAATTCCTCCAGAAAGCAATAATAGCGATTTTCCGTTCGAACCTACAGGCATACCACCTGCACCATAAATGATTTCAGACATTAAATAAGCTGCTTCTTTTCGAATTTCAATTCGAAGTTCCACATCAGGATTTTTAACATTTACTGATAAATTTGGATTATGTTTTAATAAAAATCCTCCAACTGCTAATTGTATATCATATGTTTTGAGTGGGTATGTTTTATCTGATCGATGCACTTCCACTTTAAACGTGATTTGCTGATCTTTATAACGATCCATTATTTTTTGGGCTAACTGTTGGATGTTTTCAATTTCCCTATCGCATATAGCAACAGGACTAAACGATTGAATACCAAACACACTAGGCAATTTTTCCATCAATACTTCAAATTGTTTTTCATTATCAAGCTTAATATACATTCGATCCCGCTCTGCTTGAACTGTCAGAGGGGCAATATCAGAAAAAGTATATTTGATATTATTTTTTAATCGGTGAATAAAATCTTTACGATTTCGACCTTTCGTAGTGAGTTCACCATATCGTATTAATATTTCATTCCAAAGCATCATTTTTATACTCCTTTTAATTCTTTCATAACTTCTTTAAAAATTTCTTTAAATTGTTCTATTTCTTTCTCTGTATTTTTTGCGCCAAAACTTATTCGAATAACACCTTCTTTAAAGTGAGAATCTACATTTAAAGCTTCGACAACATGGCTTGTTTTCTTTTGTTTTGAAGAACATGCGCTAGATGTAGATACAATGACACCTCTTTTTTGCAATGCATTAATTATCACTTCGCCTTTTAAATCTCGCACGCTAAAAGACAAAATATGTGGCGCCCCTTCTTTAGTTGAGAGTAAATAAATATGATCACCGAAAGTATTGAAAAAATCCATCAGATGATCTCGCCACTTTGTAAATTTTGCATAATTTTCTTGTAGATGTTCAGTTGCAATTCGACAAGCTTTTGCTAATGCAACAGCTTGTGGAACAGGGACAGTTCCGCTTCTTAATCCAAATTCTTGACCGCCACCTACAATTAGTGGTGCAATGTTTAATTTTCTTTGAAATGCGATGATTCCTGTTCCTTTTATTCCATGGATTTTATGACCCGAAATTGTTAATATATCCGGTCCGGCATCACCGTTAAATTGAACTTCCAATTTTCCAAAACTTTGTACTGCATCCACATGAAAAATGGCACGAGAATGTTGGTGAATGATTTTGGCTGCTTCCTCAATCGGTTGAATTGCTCCCATCTCATTATTGACGTGCATCATGCTAACAAGAATCGTATCTTTTCGAAGTTTCCTGCGTAATTCATCTATGGATATTACACCCTTATTATCCACTGATAAATACTCGACTTCGTATCCATCTTTTTCTAAAGTTTTATATGCTTCCAACACTGATGCGTGTTCAATTTCAGTTGTAATTATATGTTTCCCAATATGCTTATTTTCTTTTGCAACGCCAAAAATTGCAAAGTTATTTGATTCTGTTCCTCCTGAAGTAAATAAAACGTGTTCCGGTTTTGTTTTGATTATGTGAGCAATTTGATTTCTTGCTGCTTCTAATAATTCATTTACTTCCACACCAAAGGCATGAATTGAAGCAGGATTCGCAAAATAGTTTTTATTTACTTCAAGAAATGTATGTAATACTTCATCATGTGGTTTCGTTGTAGCACTATTGTCAAAATAGATCATGAATACCAACCTTCTATTTATAATTTTTATGACAATTTCAAAAGAAAAGGGTTGTTCAGAAAGTGAACACTTTCCGGACAACCAACCTTCTCATTGTGTACTATTAGCATCAAAAGATCATCCAAAATCTTTCAAATGAATGGATAACAGCAAATTGCAATATCAATTTCCGATAATGCAATTTGTTATTAATATTATATCGTGAATAACCTTACCGTGCATAAACTAATGTTTCGTTTTTTCGAACATTTCTTCTTGAACGAGTTCTTGAATGCGTTGAATTGCTCCTTGTTCCGCCAGTTCCACAGCTTCTGCAGCTTCTTCCAAAGCTTTTACATAGCGGAAATTGTGGAACGATTCTTCCGCTTGAAGCAACAATTCATGGACCCTTGGATTTGAACGATATCGGTTTCCATATTGAATGATACGCTCTATTAACATCACATTTTCGATCATCTCTTTAGCATGTTTTTGCACATCTTGAATACATTTTTCCGCTTGATCTAAATTGCTATTTACCAAATTCATGTTCAACGGAACTTCTTGGAGGCTTTGCATTACAATAAATAATTGCTCTTCTGCTTCTTCTAAGCGAGCATCCATTTCTTCTGGTATACCCGGAATGTTTGCTCTATGTAACATCCGGTCTGTTTCTTGCAGGATTTTCTTTAAAGACTGAAGTTTTGCTCGAGCTTTATTTTCATCAATTCGCAAATTCTTTAACCGGTTTGAAAACTGATCTTGCACCGCTTGAATTTGCTCAATTTCATTACGAATTTCGATTAATTCTTCTTGCAAACTTGAGTATGCGGATTTTTCTTCTCTTACACGGGATAGCAATACTTCAAATCTTTTTTGTATCACTTCCAATTGTTTTAATCCGAGTTTTGGAATTTCAGCCTCTTCTTCCGGCAAACGATAGCTATTTTGCACATATTCTGCTTCTGTACTTACTTCTTTTGTAGCTTTCAAAACTTCATTTAAAGTTTTGTATGTACTATCGCAATTTTTATCGACATAGTTTTTTGCATAAACTTCTTTTTCAAGTAAATCGTAAAAATTGTCGATTTCATCATTGATTTCTTGGATTCTTGTCGACACATAAGAAATATTTAAATTCGCTAATTCCTCTTCTAATTTCTTTAATTCTTGTTCAATACGGTCAAGGTTCTTTGTTAATTCTAAATGCTGTAAGTAATATGATTGCTCTTCCATTTCTCGATGACCGGTTCTCAATTCATGGATTGATGCTGGTATTTTAGTTTGAATTTCTGTTAATAATGACGGGATTTCACTAATCAATTCATACATATTTTTCGACTTTTCATTGAGTAAAAGAACAATTTCTCTAGCATTTAAATAATTTCCCTCTTCTGTCATTTTTTCATATTCATCAAGCTTTTGAGGAAATTCTTCTAGCATTTTTTCCAAATTCTCAATCGCAGGACCAAAGGAATATTGATGAGCTAGAAGAGTTTTGCGAGCTGAACGATAAAGTTCCTTCAATTGTTCTATTTCAATGCGATTCTTTTCTTCACTGCCAATTAATTCTTCTAATTCAGATAAGATCTCATTTTTGATTTGATCACATTTATCAATATAATCTTCTATATCTTTTTCAATCATCGAAGCTTTTTTAAATTTAAACCGGTCAATATATTCTTCAGCATCGAACAACATGGAATCAATTTTGATGATGTCAACATCTACCACTTCAGTCCATTTATTTCGCCAACGTTCGAATAATTCTTCCGTCTGACCGTTCATATTTAAATTTTTTACCTTTGTTAATTCTTCAAATATAGGATAATGTTGAATTTGTAATTTCTTTTTTTCCAGTCGCTCTATTACAGCATTATGTTTTTTCCGGATGATTAGCCCGAACGTTAATAATGCTAATAGTACGATGATGACAATGATGATATACTTCATCGCAAGCCTCCTATTCCACACTCACGCAAATTGGCTATATGTTATATAATATACCATGTTTTTGAACTTTTGTTTTAAAAAATAAAGTATTTCATGAAAGTAATATAATTCTATTTAAAAGGAGTTGAAAAAAATTGAAAAAAGATGGGCACATTCATACTCCCTTTTGTCCCCATGGAACAGCTGATTCGCTGGAAGGATATATAGAAAAAGCAATTCAACATCAATTTACAGATATTACGTTTACTGAACATGCACCTCTACCAGCAAATTTTGTTGATCCCACACCCGAAAAGGATAGCGGAATGAAACCGGATTTATTGCCAACTTATATAGAAACATTGCACAAATTAAAACAACAATATGAAAAAGATATCACCATTCATATAGGTTTAGAAGTGGATTATATTGTTGGTTATGAAAACGAAACGAAAAACTTATTAAATAGTGTTGGTCCTTTTCTTGATGATGCCATCCTGTCCGTTCATTTTTTAAAATGGAAAGATGAATATGTTTGCATCGATTATTCAGAACAAGAATTTATGAAATTTGTAGAAAAAGTTGGAAGTGTTGAAGCGATTTATGAATTGTATTATGATACTGTTATTCAATCAATTGAAGTGGACCTTGGTGTACATAAACCTCGTCGCATCGGCCATCCTACCCTAGTCCATAAATTCCAACATGCCCATAAAGTTCATGTAAATGATGAACAGCGCATTAAAGAAGTATTAAATAAAATGAAGGCATTTGGATACGAACTGGATGTAAATAGCGCAGGGTTAAGCAAAAAATATTGTTTAGAGCCTTACCCGCCATTCCCAATGATTGAGTATGCTAAATCGATACATCTGCCACTTGTGTTTGGATCTGATGCTCACTCAATCAATGATTTGCATCAACATTATGAAAAAATTTTCCACAAATAGGAGGTACTATGTTTACGAAAACTGAATATAAAGGTAATCTCGAAGAGCAATATGACATGTTATCCAAGCAACTCTCCGCTTTACTCGAAGGAGAAGATGATATCGTTGCAAATTTAAGCAACGCTAGTGCATTGTTAAATCAATTTTTAACAGACATCAACTGGGTTGGATTTTACTTAATGAAAAATGATGAACTTGTCCTCGGACCATTTCAAGGATTACCTGCTTGTGTACGAATCCCAGTAGGACGTGGCGTATGTGGTACCGCTGTACAGAAAAGAGAAACGATCGTCGTAGAAGACGTTCACCAATTCCCTGGTCATATTGCATGCGATGCTCGAAGTAATTCAGAAATTGTCATTCCTCTAATAAAAAACGATGAAATCATCGGCGTCCTTGATATTGATAGTCCACTGAAAAATCGCTTTACAAACGATGACAAGCTGGGATTAGAAAAATTTGTCCAAACATTAATCCAATATTTATAAAAAAATTACTACGTTTTCGTAACTTTTACGAACGTAGTAATTTTTTATGGCCTCAAAGCCCTTACATCCTCATAAATACAAACCTTATTTTTTCCGCTATTTTTTGCAACATATAAAGCTTTATCTGCCTGTAAAAATAATTGCTGATATTCAGGTCGATTTTGTTTATGCCAAGTTATTAATCCCGCTGAAACGGTCACTTTAGGAACAGTTATTTTTGGAATTTGCGACACGATTTTTTTAGATAGATGATATGCTTCCGATTTAGATATATTTGGCACATAAATGCTTAATTCTTCACCGCCCCATCGAGCACAAATTCCTTTTTTTCCAACTTCCTCAATTAACTTTTCTCCAATTTGAATTAATACTTGATCGCCAACTTGATGACCGAATGAGTCATTAATTTGTTTAAAGTCATCAATATCAAGCAATAAAAACATACCGCTTTCATCGTTTGTTAATGATTGATTCACAAATTTATCAAGATAACTTCTAGCATAAAGCTTCGTTAAATGATCATGATCGACCATTTCTTGCAATTTATGTCTCAGAATATTATTCGATATCGCTAAAGATGAGTGATGGATCAGCGATTGCATTAATTTAAAGCTATCAAAAGAGAAAAAGTAAGCGTCTTCATGTAAAACAATGCTAAAGCCGATAATTTTTTGTCCAGCAATCATCGGTATGGCCATCATCGACTTGAATTTCACATCGCTTGAAATGAGTCGGCTAAAATCTGCGATGAATAAAGAGTCCTTCGATTTTTCAAAATGCTTTGCGACAAAATCAATGTAAAAAATGCCCTCAACCGATTTAAATAAACTGGTAGAAGCATTTGCTAATTGAAAACATTCCTTCTCCGCAAACACAAAACATAACTCGTTAGGTTGGAAAGATTTCATTAACTGCTTCTTTAAAAACGTAAGCATTTCAACTATATCTAGCTCTGAATTCAATCGATGACTGGTTTCATTAATTAGTTGCAAATCACCGATTAAACGATGAGATTGATGATATAATTTTGCGTTTTCTAATGCATTGCCCGCCGTATGTGTAAGCATTGCAATGTATTCCTTTTCCTTTTGGGAGAATACATATTGGATTGGTGCTTTCACTTGAAAAATACCGTAAATTGCTTGTCTCCCTTTTATCGGTGCGTTTAAAATACAACTGTTTAATTCCTCTGATTTTTCAATCGTAATTTTCCCCGATACAAATGCTTCAACTGTTGCAGCGCGCTCTTTTAAATAGTCAAACTGTTTAATTTTAAGGGAAGTCTTCTGTTCTTGATCATTCGACAATATTAATTCTACTTCAAATTCTGAATAGTTTTCTTGGATTGTGGTAATCACGTTTTCTAATATGATGTCGATATCCATCGTAGAGTGAAATAAATCCGTCATACTATATAATTTTTTAAATTTCTTTTCGTTCGTGCGTACTTCTAAATTATGAATGAATGCTCGAAGAAATTTTGAGATGTTATCGACGAATTCACAAAAAACTTCTGATTCAGAAAACTTTTTCCAAGTAGGACTCGATTGACATAATAATAATCCGAATACTCTTTCTCCTTCTCTGAGTAACACCATATCAGTGAAATCACGATAGTCAAAAAGCTCCTTTAAAGATTGTGGTATGGAAGCCCTAGCTTCGACCATTTGCGGTATCTCTCTCTGTTCTAATATGGAAATTGCGCTTTTATACTGCTTTAACGTATCATTTTCAACGAAGAGAATATCGCATTTCTTTATATTAAAATGTTGTACCAAACACTTTTTAAGCATATTGATAAATTCTTTCAAATCACGCTCATCATCGATGGAGCTAAATGAAAGGTTCAATAATTCCGACTTAAATTCCATTAATTTCAGCCGATCTTCTGACATGAAATCACCTTTTCTTGACTAACAAGATAACAACATACTATTAATTATACCATTTTTTAAAACTAATTTCCTACTTATATTTTAGCTTTAAAGACATATTGTAAAATAAAATTTTCTCTTTTCTGTATCATTGATTAATGTTATGAAAAAAACAGTTGAAATATCTCTAAACATTATCAATTCAATTATTTTCCCTTGACTGAAGTTCTAAAAAATTATAAAATTACCTTCGTGTAAAATAAATGCAGCAGTTGTATAAACTTGTGAATGTATTTTATTCCTCTAATAGTCACTGATTATTAGAAGGTGTATTGAGTAACCCTAACGGCTGCTAGGGCGAAAATACATGAAAATAAAATACACATAAGTTCGGATACAACTGGTTTTGTTTTACAACAAAAAAACCAAAAGGAGGAGACAAGATGTCTCGTTATACAGGACCATCATGGAAAATCTCTCGTCGCCTTGGTATTTCACTAAGCGGCACTGGTAAGGAATTAGAAAGACGTCCTTACGCACCAGGTCAACACGGACCTACTCAACGTAAAAAATTAACAGAATATGGTTTACAGCTTCAAGAAAAACAAAAACTTCGTCATATGTATGGTATGAACGAACGTCAATTCAAAAACCTATTCGTTAAAGCGGGTAAAATGAAAGGTGTTCATGGTGAAAACTTCATGATCCTTCTTGAATCTCGCTTAGATAACTTAGTATATCGTTTAGGTCTTGCTCGCACTCGTCGTGCAGCTCGTCAATTAGTAAACCATGGCCACGTTACTGTTGATGGACAACGTGTTGATATTCCTTCATACAGCGTAAAACCTGGTCAAGTAATTTCTTTACGTGAAAAATCTAAAAACTTACAAGTTGTAAACGAAGCAATTGAAGCAAACAACTTTGTTCCAGAATACTTAACTTTCGATGCAGAGAAAAAAGAAGGTACTTACGTTCGTTATCCTGAACGTTCTGAATTACCATCTGAAATTAACGAATCTCTAATCGTTGAGTTCTATTCTCGCTGATTTATTGCTTTATTACAAAAAGCCCTGGAAACTTTGTTATCAAGTTTCCAGGGCTTTTTTTAAGCATATGGAAAACTTTATTTCAATTAATAGTGAAACAAACAAATCTGTTAATATCAAGGCATTAAGTATATTCAATCGTTTTGCTATTATGTTTCTTGCGGGTAATTTTCCCCCATTGGCAACGTTTTTTTCTATATCCTATAAACGCCGAAACTCTAATCAGCGATAAAAAATAACGGAATATAGCAATTTCAATCATGACCATTAGTAATGCAATCATCACATCTGACCCATGCAGTTTTAATCCTTGAGTATATACTCGCTGGAAAAATGCTGCAAGAGACAATAAGATTCCATAACATGTATAAATTAAAAATAAATTAATCATAAATGGAACATTCAATAAATCGAATGATTCCAATTACCATCATTATTAAAGTGAATATTGTTAAATAATAAAATTGTATTTATTTACATTTTTTCATCTTTTTGGTTTAATTGTTTCGTAACATGTCAATAAAATATTATGTAGAATTAAGTGCATTATTACTATTTTGGTATTAATAAGTAAGTCTTAATGAAAGAAAATTTCAAAACCCCATTATATCTACTATCTAATTGGGTGGAATTTTTTTCACAAGGACAAAAATTAAGGCTTGATTGACATCATTTGTCAATCAAGCCTACTCGTTTATTTCTATCAAATATTAAACGTATTTAACCATATGATATTTCTTTTTACCACGTCGGATAATTGTAAATTCATCATCTAAACGCTCTTTGCTACCAACAATGTAATTTACATCAGTTACTTTGTCTCCATTAATAGAAATGGCTCCATTCGCTACGTCTTCTCTCGCTTGACGTTTTGATGGCGAAATATTTGCTTCTACTAGTAAATCTACAATATTTTTGTCTTCTTTCGCGATTTCTGCAGTAGGTACATCTTTAAATGCATCTCTCATTTCGCTGGCAGATAGTGATTTTAAATCCCCTGAGAATAGTGCATCTGTAATGCGTTTTGCTGTTTCGAGCGCTTCTTCGCCGTGAATTAGTTTTGTCATTTCTTCTGCTAATACCTTTTGCGCTTTGCGTAAATGTGGTTCTTCTTCCACAGATACAGCAAGAGCTTCAATTTCCTCTTTGCTTAAGAACGTAAAGATTTTTAAATATTTAACAACATCCGCATCAGCTGTATTAATCCAGAATTGATAAAATTCATATGGACTAGTTTTCTCAGGATCTAACCAAACTGCACCGCTTGCCGTTTTACCAAATTTTGTGCCATCCGCTTTTGTAACAAGCGGCATTGTAATACCGTAAGCCTTAGCCTCTTCATTATGTGTTTTGCGGATGATTTCAAGACCTGTTGTAATGTTGCCCCATTGGTCTGAACCCCCAACTTGTAATCGCACATTGTAATGATCATATAAATAATTAAAATCAATACCTTGCAATAAAGTGTAAGAGAATTCAGTAAATGAAATACCTGATTCAAGACGAGAGGCAATGGTATCTTTTGCAAGCATGTAATTAACATTAATAAGCTTTCCGTAATCACGCAAGAAATCGATGACATTCATTTGGCTAATCCATTCATAGTTATTCACTAAAATAGCACTGTTTTCACTATCACCGAATTCAAAAATGCGCTCCATTTGTTTTTTTAGTCCATTAACATTTTTTTCTATTTGTTCTTTTGTAAGAAGTTGGCGTTCTGTAGATCTTCCAGATGGATCACCAATCATTCCTGTTGCCCCACCAACAAGTAATACAGGTTTGTGACCTGCTTGTTGGAAACGACGCAGTGTCAGTAGTGGCACAATATGGCCAATGTGCATGGAATCAGCTGTTGGGTCCACCCCTACATATAATGATATTTTTTCTCCACTTAATAGTTTTTCTAATCCTTCTTCATCAGTTTGCTGATATATTAAACCACGCCATTTTAAATCTTCTAATAACGCATTTGTCATACTTGATTCCTCCTATTTTGTATTTATTAATGAAAAGGGATATAGTTTGTTCAATACATATTTCACCAAAGCTAGGTCAAAGAAATTTTGCAATAAAAAAACTGCATGCAATCATGCATGCAGGGACGCTATTCACGTGGTACCACCCAGCTTGGAGAAACTATCTCCCACTCATTCATCCTTATCGCGGAAAACGTTCAAGCTCCAAGAACGTAATTCATGTCTTCATTATGACTAGCTTGCACCAACCGCTAGCTCTCTAATACAGTGAATGAAAACACTACTTCAATCTCTTCAACGCTTGAAAATATATGTAAATCATAAAAAACTATAAGTCATATTGTACTCGTAAAATTTTCATTGTCAACAACTATACTCCGATTATATAGAATTGTGCTATAATATACAAGATTTTAGGAGGGGATTGAGTGAGAGAGTGGCTTCAACAATTTATCAATAAACTAATACAAATAAACGAAAAAATTGAAACGATAGCTACATCTAAAGATACAAGCAAGTTGCGCATTACATTAAGTGTGCTTTGGAATCTAGGACTCGTCTTTTTGATACTTTTTTTAACCGGCTTTGTATTTGTATTTTCCATTGGAGTAGGCTATTTTGCATCATTAGTAAAAGACGAGCCTCTGCACACGAAGGAAGAAATGCGAAAACAAATTTATAACTATGAAGAAACTAGTGAAATGTATTTTGCCGGAAATATTTACATAGGCAAAGTTCGCACAGATTTAGATCGACAAGAAACAACGCTTGATCAAGTATCACCCCTTTTAGTGCAGGCAGTCCTTGCAACGGAAGACGAATACTTTTATGAGCACAATGGAATCGTGCCAAAAGCGGTACTTCGAGGATTAATTCAAGACTTTACAAATGCTTCAACCCAAACTGGTGGTTCTACTTTAACGCAGCAACTTATTAAGAACCAAATATTAACGAATGAAGTGTCATACGAACGAAAAGCGAGAGAATTGTTGCTTGCATTCCGTCTTGAACATTTTATGACAAAAGATGAAATTTTAGAGGCGTATTTAAACATTATTCCATATGGCAGAAATGCTTCTGGCCGGAATATTGCAGGAGTGGAAACAGCGGCGAAAGGAATTTTTGGTGTAAGTGCAAAGGATTTAAATTTACCGCAAGCTGCATACATTGCCGGAATTCCACAAGCACCTTTTGCTCATACTCCTTATACGCAAAAAGGACAACTAAAAAGTCCAGAAGGTTTACAACCTGGAATCGAACGAATGAAAACCGTCTTATATCGAATGAAAGAAGTTGGCTATATTTCAGAAGAGGAATATCAAGAAGCTCTCAACTATGACATTACAAAAGATTTCAAAGAACCAGAATCACAAACGTTAAATTACCCATATCTAACTTTTGAAATCGAACGCCGAGCAAAAGAAATTATGGCAAGAGTATTAGCTGAAAAAGACGGCATCGATCCTAAACGTCTTGATGAAGAGGAAAATCTTTACGAAAAATATATAATACTTGCGGACAGAGATATACGTTCAGGCGGCTACCGCATATATACGACAATCGATAAAGACTTATATGATGCAATGAACAATGCAGCAAAGGAATTCCAATATTATGGTCATACTTTTACGAAAACAGAAATTGATCCAGAAACAAAACAAGAAGTTGAAGTCCCTCTTCCTGTGCAAGTAGGCAGTATACTAATCGAAAATAAGACAGGAAAAATATTGAGCTTTGTTGGAGGAAGAGACTTTGAAATTACCGAGTTAAACCATGCAACTCAAGCATATCGTCCGAATGGTTCAACGATGAAACCGCTACTTGTTTATGGTCCAGCGATCGAATATGGTGTGATTGGCGCAGGAAGTCCTGTTGTTGACGTCAAATTCAAGTATAAAGGCTGGGCTCCAACTAACTATATCCAAAACGAAGAGCGGGGAATCATACCGGCTAGGGTAGCATTAGCTCACTCGCAAAACTTAACAGCAATCCGTTTATACGACCAAATTATCGACAGAAGACCTGCTGAGCTATTAAAGAAAATGGGATTCTCAAAATTAACTGAAGGGGATTTTGTTAATCTAGCTACTTCTATCGGAGCATTAGAATACGGAACAACAGTGGAAGAAAACACAAACGCTTTTGCCACATTTGCAAATGGTGGGAAATTTATTGACGCTTATATGATTGATCGGATAGAAGATGTAGACGGCAATATTATTTACAATCACACTCCAGAGCCAGTTCAAGTGTTTTCCCCTGAAGCATCATACATCATTACTGATATGATGAGAGATGTATTGGAATATGGTACTGGTACTAGAGCACGCAGTACATTAAAATTCTCATCTGACTTTGCAGCAAAAACAGGTACAACTCAAGAATACAAAGACGTATGGTTCGTTGGATACAATCCAAATGTTTCTTTAGGGGTTTGGTTAGGTTATGACCAACCGAGAACTTTATATCAATTTAACAATATATATTTCCAACCAAGTACTCGTGTAAATTTATTATGGGCAACTTTAATGAATGCGGCTTACAATGTAAAACCCGAATTCATTGGTACGAAAGAGCGATTCCAACAACCGAAAGATGTCGTACATGCATCCTTCTGTGGCATCTCAGGAATGGCGCCATCAAACGCATGTAGTAATGCTGGTTTAGTACAAAATGACTTGTTTATTCGTAAATTTGTTCCATCCAAAGTAGATAATAGCTTCATCTCTTCTGAAACGAGAACGGTTAACATCAACGGTGAATCTTATCTTGCTTTGGATTCAACACCATCTGAATTTACTTATACTTCTAGCGGAATTTCATTAAATAAAGAATTTGTTGATAAATTACTAGGCCGTCTCGGCGGAAATCCTGATAAACTCTTAGGAAAACAATCAATCCAAGTTGCATCTGCAAAGAGCTTTGACGCAGACCAAGTTGCACCTCAACCAGTAAATGCAACAATTAAAGGAAATGTTTTATCCTGGTCACCTTCCGCTTCCAATGACGTTGTCGGTTATCGTGTTTACGACCTTTCCGACGGCGGTAAAAAATTAATCGCTTCCGTTAAAAGTGATACTCGCAGCATTACTGTTGGAAAAGGAAAATACGGAGTCGTCGCAGTTGATATTACGGGATTAGAATCTGCCATTTCCAACGTGCAAGCAGGAGAACCGTTACAAGAAAATCCTAAGGACGATCATAACGAAAACGAACAACCAAACGACAACGAACAAAATGAAACTGAAAAAGAAGAAAATGACCAGAACCATCAATAAAAACTGTTATTCCACAACAATGGCAACCCACATCATCATTTATAAACACGTCGTCTGAAATGATTTCAAGACGCCAATTGTAACACTATCGCAGGAACAAGTGTTATAAAAAAATAAGTGAGGGTGTCTGGAAAGTTTATGACTTTCTAGACACCCCCTTTCTTTTATACGAATACCTTTTTTAAAATGTCGATGGCTTGATCGATTTCTTCATAGCTTACAGTTAGAGGGGGCAATAATCGAATTACTTTTGTACCAGCCGAGCAAACTAATAAACCAGCTTCTTCTAGTTTACTAATAGCTGGCGCCACTTCATTTTCCCCTTCTAATCCAATCAATAACCCTCTTCCTTTAACTTTAAATTCTCCATTATGGAAAGCTGCTTTTAACTTTTCAACAAAATAATCTGATTTCTTTTTTACTTCATCTAAAAAATCTTGTTGGAATACAATGTCAATAACTTTTTGAGCAACAGCAACAGCTAACGGATTTCCTCCAAAAGTTGTACCATGTGTACCTGGACTAAAAGTATCAAACAATTCTTTTGTTCCTAATATACCACCGATTGGAAATCCTCCTCCGAGTCCTTTAGCTATTGACACAATATCCGGTTTTAAAGGAGTTTGTTCGAAGGCGAAACGGGTACCTGTTCTACCAATTCCTGTTTGAACTTCATCAATGATTAATAAAATTCCATTCTCTGAACAAATCTCTTGAATAGCTTCAGCAAACTCATCGGTAACCGCATTGACCCCGCCTTCACCTTGAATGACTTCAAGCATGATGGCAGCAACTGTATCATCGATTGCACTCTTTAATGCATCCACATCGTTAAATGGTAGATACGTAAATTTGTCCACTAACGGTCCAAAACCGTTATGAATTTTTCCCTGTCCTGTTGCACTCATTGAACCAAATGTACGGCCATGGAATGATTGTTGGAAGGTAATAATATGGTGTTTTCCAGTATGTTTACGTGCGAGCTTAATAGCCGCTTCATTTGCTTCTGCTCCGCTATTACAGAAAAATGCGTATGAAAAGTGTGTATCCTTTACGAGTGATTGCGCTAGTTTTTCCTGACCCGGTATTTGATATAAATTGCTAGTATGCCAAATTTTCTCGCTTTGTTCCTGAATTGTTTTGACAAGTTCCGGATGAGCATGACCCAATGATAATACAGCAATTCCGCTTGTAAAATCTAAATATTCTTTGCCATTTTGATCTTTGACGATGGTCCCTTTCCCCTCAACAAGAGCAATGGGTCTTCTTGCGTAAGTATTAAAAAGTGCACTCATTTTACTAACTCCTTACTGATTATTGTTGTCCCTGTTAACGTATCATCAACGATTTCTACTTTCGGGATGCCTGCTTTTAATACTCGAATCGCTCCCTCTACTTTTGGTATCATCCCCCCTGTAATTTCGCCTTCTTCAATCCACCGATAAATGAGTTCAGGTGTAACTTCTTTTTGATACTTTCCACCAATGCGAATTCCAGCTACATCTGTAACAAGCAGTAAACGTTCAGCACCTACTGCCAACGCAATTTCGCTAGCTACTGTATCACCGTTAATATTTAATCCTTGTCCTTCTTCGGAAACGCCGATGCAACTAATGACCGGCACCACTTTCTTTGTGGTAAGGATATCGATAATATCTGTATTTATATGCTTTATTTCTCCCACATATCCATAAGTTTCATAGTCTAGTAATTCACACTGGAGAAGATTCATATCAAATCCGTTTATACCGATTGCTTGAATGCCTGCTCGATTTAAATCGTAAACGAGTTTCGGATTCACTTGGCCAATTAAAGTCGACTGAACAACTTCCATTGCCTCTCTATTTGTTACTCGAATACCATTTATTTTATGCGATGAAACTTTCCTTTTTTCCAATTCGCGGTTAATGGCCGGACCTCCGCCGTGGGTAATGATGATATCATAACCTTCTTCTTGTAATGTTTTAAAATTGGAAAAGAAGGCCTCATTTAAGCCTTCTAATGTACTTCCACCTAATTTAATGACAATTCGTTTACGAACGGTAGCTTGCATTGATTTGTACATAGTCATAAGATAAATCGCACCCCCATGCAAACCCGTGTCCTTCTCCTTGACTTAATGAAACATAAATTTTTATTTCATTTGCCTTTAAAATTTTTATTAGTTCTTCTTCATTAAATGGAACGGGTTCACCATTTTCCACCATTTTTTTATCACCAATTTTTATCATAATTTTGTCTGGGTCAACTGTTGCTCCACTATAACCAACAGCCGCAATAATGCGTCCCCAATTGGCGTCACAACCAAATACCGCCGTTTTCACTAATGGAGAGCCTACAACCGTTTTTGCAATTTTCCGTGCTTCTTCATCTGAAACGGCCCCATCTACTTCTACCTCAATCAGTTTTGTCGCACCTTCTCCATCTCGTGCAATTGCTTTTGCCAAATCTTCTGCAACCATTTGTAAAGTTTTATAAAAATTGTTCCAGTCTGGGTGTTCCGGTGTTAATCGGTTATTCCCTGCTAAACCATTCGCCAACACCAATACCATATCGTTAGTTGAAGTATCTCCATCAACTGTAATACAGTTAAAAGTTAAATCTGTAATTTCTGATAACGCTTTTTGTAATACATCGGATTCGATATTCGCATCTGTTGTAATAAATCCAAGCATCGTCGCCATATTTGGTTCAATCATTCCAGAACCTTTTGCTGTACCTGAAATTACGACTTCTTTTCCATCGATAGTTGTGGAATAAGTCGTGTTTTTCATGACCGTATCTGTCGTTAAAATTGCTTGTGCAAAATCGATGCCATTTTCCAGTGTATTTCCTATCTCAATTTTTTTCACACCATCACGGATGCAATCCATCTTCAGCATCTCACCGATAACTCCAGTAGAAGAAACTCCCACTAATTCAGGATCGATACCTAATTTTTCTGCAGCTAATTTTTGCATTTCATAAGCATCAAGCAACCCTTGTTTTCCTGTGCAAGCATTGGCATTACCAGAGTTGACAATTACCGCCTGCATTTTTTTCGTTTCATAAACAACTTCTTTCGTTACTTTAATCGGTGCAGCTTGCACTTTGTTTGTTGTAAATACGCCTGCAACACTCGCTGGTACTTCACTATATAAAAGTGCTAAATCCTTTTTCTTATGTTTAAGTCCACAATGGATTCCAGCAGCTTTAAATCCTTTCGGTGATACAATATTTTTACTTGATAGCTTCATCTCTACTATAGATTCCATTTTTTCTCCTCCATTTCTCCCAAACACAAAATTAAATAAATAATGGTACGACATTTAAACCAGTCGTTTGCGGCAGATTCATTTGAACATTCATATTTTGAATTGCCTGCCCTGCAGCCCCCTTAACTAAATTGTCAATTACACCAATGATGGTAGCCCGATTTGTCCGTTCATCTACTTTTGCAAACACATCGCAATAGTTCGAACCTTTTACTCGACTAGTTCCAATTGTATCGGCATCGGTAATCACACGAATAAACGGATGTTTTTTATACGTTTCTAGTAAACATTCCGATAAATCTTTTGTAGTTACTCCATTTGTCACCGGTGCGTAGGAAGTCGCTAAAATTCCCCTCGTCATCGGCACTAAATGCGTATTAAATGTAATGGTTGCTTTAACGTTCGTAAACATTTCAATGGCTTGCTCTATTTCCGGAATATGTTGATGTTCATTTATCTTATAAATTGATAAGTTTTCATTCGTTTCACTAAAATGCGTCATTTTTGTTGGTTTATTTCCAGCACCTGATACTCCACTTTTTGCGTCTATCACTAAGAAGGAAGGATCAATTAAACCATTCTTAATTAGCGGAAGGATTGATAAGAGTACCGCAGTCGGATAACAGCCTGGATTTGCTATAAAAGCAGCCTCCTTAATGTTCTTTTCATTCCATTCTGTTAAACCATATACGCTTTTTTCTATAATTTCCGGTGGAGCCGGTTCTTTCTTATACCATTTTTCATAGTCTTGTAGATTTTTTAATCGATAATCTCCAGATAAATCGATTAATTTTGGTCCTCTTCCTACAAGCGGAGGTAAAAGTTTGCTCGTCACTCCACTAGGTGTACTTGCAAAGACAACATCATATTTCATCAAAGTCTCATAATCTATTTTTTGTAAAGGGACATCTTGAATATTCAATAAATGACCAAATTTAGACGAAAATATAACTCCTTCTTCAGAAGAAGTAAACAAGTCCATCCGTTCTACTTCAGGATGATTATGTAAAAACCGAATCAGTTCTAATCCACCATATCCAGTAGCTCCAATGATTGCCACCTTCATCATTCTCACCTCTTCTGTAAGATAATGTATAGTATAAACCTGTATAAATATAAAGTCAAATGTATGTTTATATATTTTCGAAAAATTCTATATAACAAAAAACGAAGGATAATCATTTATTGATAAATGAATTATCCTTCGGTGGATGCATAAATATTACCTTGCTCAACAAATCACATGATGTGTTCTAGCAATTCATTGAATCAATTAATCATCTTCCATCGTCGATAAGTCACCCGTTGGAAGATTTAACTCCCAAGCTTTTAATACGCGGCGCATGATTTTACCGCTTCGAGTTTTCGGAAGTTTATCTTTAAATTCAATTTCCCTCGGTGCTGCATGTGCAGCTAAACCAGTTTTGACAAATTGACGAATTTCTTCTTTTAATTCTTCTGTCGGTTCAACTCCAGGTCGTAGTGCTATAAAGGCTTTAATGATTTCACCGCGAACTGGATCTGGCTTTCCTATAACACCCGCTTCAATAACATCTGGATGTTCTAGCAATTTGCTTTCTACTTCAAATGGTCCAACTCGCTCGCCAGCTGTCATAATTACATCATCGACACGACCTTGGAACCAGAAATATCCATCTTCATCTTTATATGCTGAATCTCCTGAAACATACCATTCTCCATTTAAGAAATATTGTTCATAACGCTCAGGATTTTTCCAAATGGCTCTCATCATGGCAGGCCATCCTTTTCGAATCGCTAAGTTCCCCATCGTATATGGTGGTAGCTCATTTCCTTCATCATCAACAATAGTAGCGTATACACCTGGAATTGGTTTTCCCATGGAACCTGGTTTGATTTCCATGCTTGGATAGTTACAAATCATGTGCCCACCTGTTTCTGTCATCCACCAAGTATCGTGAATACGATGACCTAATTCACTCATACCCCAACGAATGACTTCTGGATTTAATGGTTCTCCTACAGAAAGCACGTGTCGTAATGAAGATAAATCATATTGTTTTAACACGCTTGTACCTGCACCCATTAACATTCTGAATGCTGTTGGTGCACTATACCAGACAGTAACACCATATTCTTCGATAGCTTCATACCATTTTTCAGGACTAAATCTTCCTCCGATGATTACGTTTGTTACACCATTCAACCATGGACCAAAAATACCATAGGCTGTCCCTGTCACCCATCCTGGATCTGCTGTACACCAATAAATATCATCTTCATGCAAATCTAATACCCAACGAGCAGTTTGATATTGTTGAATCATTGCATTATGCACATGCAATACTCCTTTTGGTGCCCCCGTTGATCCAGATGTATAATGTAAAAGCATTCCATCTTCTCGATCTACCCAAACAATATCGAAATGACTGGATGCTTCATCTAATCTTTTATTAAAATCAACGATTTTTTCATTTTCTTCTACTTGTTCCCCAACAAGAAATACTTTTTCTAAATGTGGTAATTCATCTAACGGCACTCGATTTAATAATTCTGGAGTTGTAACAAGTGCCTTTGCTTCACTATTTGATAATCTGTCATATACCGCTCCCTCCATAAATGCTTCAAAGAGCGGACCTACAATTACCCCCAACTTCAAAGCACCAAGCAAAGAAAAATACAATTCTGGAGATCTCGGCATAAAGATAAACAATCGATCCCCTTTTTCAAGGTTTGCATACTCTTTTAACACGTTGGCAGCCTTGTTCGTCATGCGCTTCATATCATAGAATGAGTAGGCTTCTTTACGTTCCCCGTTATTAAAGTAAAGAGCTACTTTGTTTTTTCGATCTGATTCTGCATGACGATCGATTGCTTCGTAAGCAGCATTTAGTTTCCCCGTCGTATACCAACTAAATGCTTTCTCTACTTCCTTCCAATCGAAATTAGCATATGTTTCATCATAGTTTTTTAGATGATAATCCCCGTGAACAACTGCTAATTTCTCAGTCGTTTTCATCCCCATGAAATATCCCCTTTCTTTTTTGATATTTTACATTTTACAACGAATTATTATAATTAGCAAAATATTTTTAACATTTAGTTAATTTGTTTATTTTTCACAAATTTCTGCGTTAATGCACAGAATTTATCATATAATGTTAATAATAGAAAAACGGAGGTGATGCTGATTGCAACATATAAAAAATTATTACAATGCGCAGTTGAAAACGCCTCATGGCACCGTCATCGTCGAAGGGCCCATACCGCCAGAAACACTCGAACAATATGAATTTCATGAAAATTTAACTTCTTTTCGTCCTCCTCAGGAACAAAAAAGGGCATTAATCGAGATAGCTAAATTAATAGAAGGTAGAATTATTATCGCTCGCAATGAAAATATCGTCATCGGCTATGTCACATATCTTTATCCTGATCCACTTGAGAGATGGTCAGAGGATAAGATTGAAAATATGCTAGAATTGGGAGCAATTGAAGTAATACCATCCTATCGAGGAGCTGGGGTAGGAAAAAAACTATTAGAAGTTTCCTTTATGGGAGATGAAATGGAAGATTACTTAGTTATTACTACAGAATATTATTGGCATTGGGATTTAAAAGGCACAGGACTAAATGTATGGCAATATCGAAATATGATGGAAAATTTAATGAAAACAGTTGGCTTTGAATATTGTGCGACCGATGATCCAGAAATAACATCTCATCCAGCCAATTGTCTAATGGTTCGTATAGGCAAGCGAGTGAATCAAGAATCCATCGAACGATTTGACAGACTTCGATTTAAATATCGATACATGTATTAATTTAGGAGGATAAGTATGATTGTCGAACAAATCATGAAAAGAGATGTGTATGCGCTTACACCAAAAGATACATTAAATGATGCCCTTAAATTGATGAGAGAAAAAAGTATCCGCCACATTCCCATTGTAGATGATGAAGAAAATGTCGTTGGTCTCATTACATCACACGACGTCAAAAATGCATTACCTTCTTGTCTTAAAGAAGAAAATAATCCGACTATTTATGATACACCTATTGAAAAATTTATGGTAAAAGATGTCATCGTTGGTCATCCACTTGATTTTGTTGAGGATGTAGCGATTACATTTTACGAATCAAAAATTAGTTGCCTACCTATAGTTTCTGGAGGGAAGCTTGTAGGTATCGTTACATCTTCGGATTTACTGTATGCTTATATTGAATTAACAGGTGCACATCAGCCTTCATCGAAAATTGATATTCGGTTAAAAGATAAAGTTGGAACATTAGCAGATGTCCTAACACTTATAAAAAAACATCATGCAAATGTGTTAAGCATTTTAGTATTTCCTGATACAGAAAACAATGATAGCCGCATCATTTCAATTCGCATTCGAATGATGAATCCTTTATCAATTATTACTGATTTACGAAACAACGGCTTTGAAGTATTATGGCCTAATGTGCCAGGGGTGAATCTATGAAAAATGCAGTATTTGTATACTCACCAGAACAATTAAGCTACAAGTTTTCTGACAGCCATCCATTTAACCATAAGCGGTTACTGTTAACTATTGATTTACTAAAAAACATTGACGCCTTATCAGATGATGATATCATTCCAGCAAGAGTAGCAACTGATGAAGAACTTGAACTGGTCCATGATCCAAAATATATCGACATCGTAAAAAAAGCAGGACATGGCCTCATAACAGCAGAACAAGCAGAACCATACGGCATTGGAACAGAAGATACCCCGATATTTCCGAACATGCATGAAGCAAGTAGTTTGCTTGTCGGCGGTACATTGCAAGCGGTAGATTATGTAATGCAAGGAAAAAGTAAACATGCTTTAAATCTCGGTGGTGGTTTGCATCATGGTTTTCGTGGAAGAGCAAGTGGCTTTTGTATATACAACGATAGTTCGATTGCAATCCGTTACATACAAGAAAAATATCAAGCTCGCGTTCTTTATGTAGACACAGATGCTCATCATGGTGACGGTGTACAATGGACATTTTATGATGATCCTAGCGTTTGCACATTTTCCATTCACGAGACAGGCAGATATTTATTTCCAGGTACGGGAAATATCAGTGAAAGAGGAAATGGACAAGGTTATGGAACTTCATTTAACTTTCCTCTTGAAGCCTTTACTGAGGATAATAGTTTTTTAATGGTGTACGAAAAAGCTTTAAGGGAAGTCATTGAATATTTTAAACCCGATGTACTTTTTACCCAAAATGGCGCAGATGCCCATTATTTTGATCCTTTAACTCATTTATATGCCTCCATGAAAATATACCGAGAGATTCCGAAACTCGCTCATGAATTGGCTCATGAATATTGTGATGGACGATGGATTGCCGTTGGTGGCGGCGGTTATGACATGTGGCGAGTTGTGCCACGGGCATGGTCACTGATTTGGCTAGAGATGAATGATGACCCCATTCCAACAGGAAAACTGCCTGAAGATTGGTTAAACAAATGGCAAAAAGAGGCGCCGGTGCCGCTCATTCCAACGTGGGAAGACCCAAATCCATTATTTGAACCGATTCCAAGGAAAGCAGAAATAGAAGAAAAAAATGCACAAATGCTCATAAAAGCATTAAATATCATCAGAAGTGAGAAAAAATAGCATTCATATAAGAAAAAGTGTAGACAAAATCATTTGAGACTTTGTCTACACTCTTTTATTTTTTTGATTTTTCTTTCACTGAATCACGTTTTTCAATTCGATAAGGCAAAATAACATTTTGATCTTCTACTTTTTCTTTATTCAAGAATTTCGTTAATAATCTCATTGATACTGCACCGATTTCATATAAAGGTAGTGCCACACTTGTTAATTGTGGTCTTACCATACGAGCTAATTTCGAATTTTCAAAACTGATGACCTCAATATCTTCCGGTACTTTTATACCGTGATCTTGTGCAGCATGAATAATTCCAATTGCTAATTCATCACTTCCAGCAAAATAGGCAGTCGGCGGATTTTCGATTTGGTTTAACTCTTTCCATGCTTCCACTCCACCGTCATACGTGCTGTCTTCAGCAACAATTAACGATTCATCCACATCTAATCCAGCATCTTTCAATGCTTTTTTATAAGCTTCTAGCTTATATTTGACGTTGATTGTATAACTTAACGGTCCGCTAACGAATGCAATACGTTTATGTCCATTCGTAATTAACATATTTACCGCTTCATAAGTTGCTTGGAAATAATCGATATTAACTGAAGGTAACTTTTGAGATTCATCAATTGAACCTGCAAGAACAATCGGTACAGGGGAATTTTCCATTGACTGAAGTAATTTCGGTGTAACTGCGTCGCTCATCATTACAATTCCATCAACTTGTTTTCCTAACATTGTGTCAAGCAGTGACAACTCTTTGTCTTCATTTTGGTCAGAGTTGGCCAAAATAATATTGTAGCGATACATCGTTGCAATATCTTCAATCCCTCGAGCTGCTTCAGCATATATATTGTTTGAAATATCAGGTATAATAACTCCTACTGTTGTAGTTTTTTTGCTCGCAAGTCCCCTTGCTACCGCATTAGGACGATATTCAAGACGTTCAATCACTTCAAGCACTTTTTTACGAGTAGAAGGCTTAACATTTTGATTACCATTTACTACTCGTGACACTGTTGCCATTGAAACATTCGCTTCCCGTGCAACATCATAAATTGTAACAGTCAAAGGTTTTCCCTCCTTTTTCATTTTATTATTGTCTTCATAATACGATATTTTGCTTAATTTTTTCAATACAAAGCAAAAGTTCAAAAAAATATAATATTTTAGATATAATACTAGTAAATTATCACCAAATATTCGAGTAAGAAAAAACTACCCAATCTTAGTGATTGGATAGTATAAAACATTAAGCTTTATATTCATATTGTTTCATGAATTTTTGAAGTTCTTCAAAGAATTGGTCAAATTGTTGTAAATCCATTTGTTGTTGTGAATCGGATAATGCTACAGATGGATCTGGATGCACTTCCGCCATAACACCGTCTGCACCAATAGCAATTGCAGCTTTCGCACATGGTAATAATAAATCACGGCGTCCTGTTGAATGTGTAACGTCAACAAATACTGGTAAGTGAGTTTCTTGTTTTAAAATAGGTACTGCAGAAATATCTAATGTGTTACGTGTTGCTTTTTCATAAGTGCGAATTCCACGTTCACATAGCATGATATTTTCATTACCTTTAGACATGATATATTCTGCTGCGTGCACAAATTCATCGATTGTAGCAGCTAATCCACGTTTTAATAATACTGGTTTGTTCGTTTCACCAACTGCTTTTAGCAATTCAAAGTTTTGCATGTTTCGGGCACCGATTTGAATGACATCAACATAATCCAAAGCTTCTTCAATATGAGCAGGTGTGACAATCTCAGTCACTACCGCTAATCCATATTCTTCAGAAATGCGTTTTAAAATTTTTAAACCTTCTAAGCCTAATCCTTGGAAGTCATATGGAGAAGTACGAGGTTTGTAAGCACCCCCTCGGATGAACTTTAATCCTTTAGCTTTAATTGAAGCGGCTACTTGTGCTGTTTGTTCATATGATTCTACTGAACATGGACCGAAGATGAATGTTGGCTCGCCAACTCCAATTTTTTCATTATTAATTTCAATCACTGTATCTTCTGGTTTTTTCTTACGTGACACAAGCAATTCTTTTTTCGTATCTGATTCTAATTGTTTCAAAGCCGTTTTAAAAATTGTTTTAAAGATATAATCAACCGTCATTTGATTTAACGGACCTTTATTATGCTTTTTCAGTAAATCTAACATATGACGTTCACGTAACGGGTCATATCGTGTAACGCCTTGTTTTTCTTTAATTTTACCAATTTCATTTACAATTTCAGCACGTTCGTTAATCAAACGAAGAATCTCTAAATTTAGTTCGTCAATTTGTTGTCGAAGTGCTTCTAATCTTTTTTCACTCATTCCCTAATTCTCCTCCTCCACTTAAATACAACACTTTCAGAAGACTGAAATGTATGTTACATTTTAAGATAATATCCATATTATAATCAAGAAAATTCAGAATGTCACGTTTTTAATTTAACGCTTCAACTCGTTAAAGTATATGAAGATAATAATAGAAAGGAAGCGGTTGCATTGAGTTCCAAAATATTTGCTTTAGATATCGGAACCCGGTCGGTCGTAGGAATTATTTTAGAAGAGGAAAATCACCAGTACCGTGTTGTGGATATACTCATGAAAGAACATAAAGAGCGGGCAATGATTGATGGCCAAATACATAATGTTTTATACGTGGCAGAATTAATAAAAGAATTGAAGTCAGAATTAGAAAAAAAACACGGTCCTTTAACAAAAGTGAACGTTGCTGCAGCAGGGCGTGCACTAAAAACTGAACAAGCTCTTGTGACAATTAATATTAAAAATCGGCCAATTTTTACACAAGAAGATATCAATAGACTTGAATTACAAGCTGTACAACAAGCGCAAGTTCAACTTATTCAGAAACATGAAAAAGATGAAAAAAATCATTATTATTGTGTTGGTTATTCTGTACTTTACTACAAGCTTGATGGGCAAGAAATTGGGAGTCTTTTGGATCAGCAGGGAAATGAAGCGACAGTTGAAGTGATTGCAACATTTTTACCACGAGTAGTAATTGAATCGCTATTTGCTGCATTAAAAAGAGCAGATTTGGAAATGGAGGCATTAACCCTCGAACCAATTGCAGCAATTAATGTCTTAATTCCTCCAACAATGCGTCGATTAAACGTAGCGTTAGTCGATATAGGTGCTGGTACATCGGATATCGCAATTACAAATAATAACACAATTGTGGCCTATGGGATGGTTCCAACAGCTGGTGATGAAATTACTGAAAGTTTGTGCGATCAATATTTACTCGACTTCCCTGTCGCAGAATCTATTAAACGTAAATTACATACAGAAGAAATGATTACGATTCAGGATATATTAGGATTTGAACAAGAAATCCCAAGCGTGGAAATCGTTCAATCGATTGAGCCATCCATAAAACAATTGGCAACTGCCATCGGAAATGAAATATTGCGATTAAATAACCAAATTCCACCAAAAGCTGTTATGCTTATTGGAGGGGGAAGTTTAACACCTAAACTACCTGAAGAACTTTGTAAAATCTTACAATTGCCAGCAAATCGTGTAGCCGTTCGGGATATTAGTGCCATTCAGAACTTAATAAAAGATGAAACCATTGAAGTAAGACCTGATCTTGTAACTCCAATCGGTATTGCGATTGCGGCTAAAAAATCTCCTATACAATATATGTCAGTTAAAGTGAACGATCAGGTTGTTCGACTATTTGAAACGAAAGAAATGACGGTAAGCGATGCTTTTTTAGCTGCGAAGATAAGTGCAAAACATTTATATGGTAAACCAGGACAAGGCATATCCATTACCATCAACGACCGGGATATTTTCATTCCTGGTGAACACGGAAATCCTGCAACGATATTGGTGAATGGTCAAGAAGCTTCAACTAAATCAAAAATTCAAGATGGGGATGAAATTACTATCATCCCTGGAGAAGATGGTAAAGATGCTCATGCTACAATTCGTGATATTATTGACCAAGCATCCACCAAAAAAATCAATTTCAACGAACAAACATATTTTGTTGAACCAATTGTAAAATTAAACGGAGAAAGAGCATCCCTCGATACTCCTATAAAAGACCGAGATCAAATTATCTTTGAACCTATTGAAACAGTACAAGACTTTTTAGAGCATATTAACCGACATGATGTCATCCAATTCCAAACGTTTTTAGTTAAAGTTGACGGTCAACCGGTATATTTACAAAAGTACAGTGGCACATTCTTATTGAATGGTAAACCTGCCAAATTAACGTACCCAATTCAAGATGGGGATGTATTAACGATACAAACCCCAACGACGATGCCAACAGTTCGAGTCGTGTTAGATCAATTAGATATTGCATTAGAAGACTCTATTACAGTAACTTTTCAAAATGAACCATTACAATTGAAAAAAACAAAATATGAAGTTCTCATGAATGGTGTAGTCGTACAGCCAACTACAATTGTGTATAACGGTGCTTCTTTACAATTAGTGAATAAAGATGGTAGCCCTTGGATTTTCCAAGACGTTTTTAAATTCTCAAACTGGCAAATGCCTCCTGATTTTAGAGGACAATTCATTATTCTTAGAAACGGAAATCCAAGTTCTTTTGACACGGAAATTTTTGGTGGCGATATTTTAGAAATTCAATTAATTGAACAACCAGCTATGGGATAACGGCTGGAAGAATGCTAAATTTTAATCTAAATTAAAAAAGCAAATTGAGAAAACTCATCGTTTTCTCAATTTGCTTTTTTCCGCTTAGATAGATGAAGGTCTAGCAACTTCTGAAATATCCATCCCATCATAAACATCATTTAAATTTTCCTCATAAGAAACCGTACCATCATCAATCACTTGTGGCGATTTTACTTTTTTTGCTTTAACTTTATCTACTAATTGAGATGACTGCTCTTTAATTTGACTTGAAAGTTGAACAGTTTTTTCTTTAGCTGTTGATGAAAGAACAAGCCCTTTTTGTCGAATATTAACTGCTTGTTGCGCAACATCAGTTCGCAAATCTTTTCCTGTTTTTGGAGCAAGTAGTAATCCTACAGCAGCTCCTACAATTCCTCCAACTAATGCACCGATTACGAAATCTTTCATATTGATTGTTTCCTCCTCTCTAGTTTCATGGACTAGGGATTCTTGAGGTAACTGTTGTTTTTTTACTTCGTTATAATTTGGTTTTTCCCCTGACATACATTTTCCCCCTTTATCTACTTTTTACGGCGTTTATATTTCGTCGTACTCGTATTATCCACTACCTCCACCACTTCTTGTTGGGCTTTTCGCTGTTTCCATTTTTCTGCTATATCCATTGCCACATTGCTCCATTGAACTACTTGAGCAATTTTTTCTTCATTTTTACTTACTTCTCTCGAAATGGATTCAGTAATTTGATTAATCGAGTTATTTAAATTGTTTACTGATACGCCTATATTTTTAACTGCATCTACTACAGAATTCAGCTTTTCTGATTTTTCTGTAATATCAGCAGCTAACGTATTAGTTTTTTCTAATAGAGAAGTCGTTTCACGGGTAATGCCTTCCATTTGTTTTTCAATACCTGCAATGGTACCTGCAATACTTTTTAATATTCCTTTTAATGAGAATAATGTCGCACCAATGCTTATGCAAAGAACTAAGAAAGCGATTGCTGCTACAAGTGCTGAAATATATAGTATCACTTCCATGTTGAAGACCTCCTAGAATGATGAGTTGTTTATATAATTCGACAAAATTTTTATTATTCCTTCTTCTGCTAAAAAAAGGAGCATTGAATTAGCTCCTTTTTTGATATATGAAAAATTTTCGTATCATCTTGAAAGGAACTATGCACCCATTTGGAGTATTGATTCAAATGCCTTTTGGAACTTATTAACATCACCTGCTCCCATAAATAGGAAAACTGCATTTTGATGTTTATTTAATTTATCAATTGTTTCAGCGTGAAGTATTTCACTACCATCAATAATGGCAGCTAAATCTTCAATCGTTAGTCTGCCATTTTGTTCACGAGCTGAACTGAATATTTCACAAAGATAAACCGAATCCGCATTTTTTAAACTATCAGCAAATTGTTGTAAAAAAGCTTCTGTTCGGCTGAATGTGTGTGGTTGGAAAATTGCCACAATTTCTCGATCAGGATATTTTTGTCTTGCTGATTGAATCGTTGCATTAATTTCTGTCGGATGGTGTGCATAATCATCAACAAGAACATTATTGCCAATTATCGTCTCAGTAAAACGTCTTTTTACTCCTTTGAATGTTTTTATTCTTTCTTTTATTACATTTGCAGGGATTCCTTCATAATGACATAACGCAATGACTGCCAATGAATTTAAAATTGCATGGTCTCCATACAATGGAATGAAAAATCGATCATAATATTCATTGCGAATATATACTTCAAAACTCGTACCTTCTGTTGATTTTTCAATATTTTTTGCTATGACATCATTCCGTTCTCCCAATCCATAATAAATCACCGGTACGTTAGCACGAATTTTTTGTAAATAATGATCATCACCACAAGCGATAATGGCTTTTTTAACTTGTAACGCTAATTCTTGGAATGCCGAAAATACATCATCGATTCCAGAGAAATAATCTGGATGATCAAAATCGATATTGGTCATCACTGCATAGTCCGGATGGTAAGCTAGAAAATGTCGTCGATACTCACAAGCTTCCATAACAAAATAAGATGCATCTTTTTTACCTGATCCAGTACCGTCACCAATTAAATAAGATGTTGGCTTAAATCCACCTATCACATGGCTTGTTAGGCCGGTGGTCGATGTTTTTCCATGGGCACCTGTAATCGCTATTGATGTAAATTTCTTTATATACTCACCCAGAAATTTATGATAACGAATAACTTCAACGCCTAATTCATTTGCTCGTACGATTTCAGGATGACTATCAGAAAAAGCATTCCCTGCAATGACAGTCATTCCGGGTTGAATATTATCCGGATCAAATTTTAATATTTTAATATTTCTTTCTCTTAAAGGTTGTTCGGTAAAATAATATGTTTCTACATCCGATCCTTGTACCGATTCACCGGAGTCAAACAATATTTGAGCTAGTGAACTCATTCCCGAACCTTTTATTCCTGTAAAATGATAAATTGTCATGTTCAAAAAACCTCCCAGGGATTGACCCTAATGAATAAATATTATATATATGTCTAGTTTATACATTTTTAGTTAATCAAAAACCTATTACATTATAGCATTTATTTTTCATTTGTCTTGAAAAAAATTGAGAGGGGGCGGGCCCCTCTTTTTCATACGGATGCGCTTTGGGAAATCAATCGAATAATTCCGCTAAATCTGATTCTGTAATATACACTTCCCTAGGTTTACTTCCTTTTTGTTCAGATACAAATCCGTAACTTTCAAGCATTTCAATTAAGCGGGCAGCTCGGTTGTATCCGATGTGATATTTTCTCTGAATAGAAGATGTTGATGCGGAACCCTGTTCATACACAAAGCGGCAAACGTCTTCGAACAATTCATCTTGTTCTTCAATCATCTCTACTTTTTTAAGCAATTCTTCTTGTTCAAAGAGATACTCAGGCTCTCCTTGCTCTTTCACATGCTCGATAATTTCTTCAATCTCATCATCCGTAACATAAGTACCTTGCAATCGAATAGGGTCTGTCATCCCGTTTCCTAAATAAAGCATATCGCCTCGGCCAAGTAAGCGTTCCGCTCCTTGACTGTCCAAAATTGTTCTTGAGTCGATTTGGGAAGATACAGAGAAAGCAATACGAGTTGGGATATTTGATTTTATTAATCCTGTTATGACATCAACGGACGGTCTTTGTGTGGCAACGATTAAATGAATTCCACAAGCCCTCGCTTTTTGAGCAATTCGGCAAATGGATTCTTCCACATCTTGTGGAGCCATCATCATTAAATCGGCTAACTCGTCGATAACGATTAATATATATGGCAGTTTTAAACTATTTTTCCCCTCTTGTTCAACAAGTTTGTTATATCGAGGTAAGTCTCTTACACCTGCATGGGCAAACAGTTGATATCTTCGTTCCATCTCATCTACCGCCCACTTCAGTGCTGCGGTTGCTGCTTTCACATCCGTAATGACTGGACTGACGAGATGCGGAATGTGATTAAACGGTGCAAGTTCCACCACTTTCGGATCGATTAACATTAATTTCAATTCACTTGGTTCTGCCTTTAATAACAGGCTAACTAAGATAGAATTAATGCACACAGATTTTCCCGAACCAGTTGCGCCAGCAATCAATCCATGAGGCATTTTACGCAAGTCAATCGTTACTGGTTTACCAGTTAAATCTAATCCAAGGGCTGCTTCAAGAGGCGATTCCGATTGTAAGAAACTTTCACTATTTACGACTTCAGATAGTCGAACTGCACGTGAAATGCGGTTTGGAATTTCAATTCCAATGGTGTTTTTCCCTGGAATCGGTGCCTGTATGCGTATATCTTTCGCAGCTAAAGCAAGCTTTAAATCATCTGCAAGATTTCGAATCTTGCTTACTTTCGTCCCATGACTTACTGTGATTTCAAACTGCGTAACAGCTGGCCCTTGCATAATGGATTCAACATTCGCATTGACTTGGAAATAAGAAAGTGCTTCCACAAGCGTTTCCGCCTGACGTTCCATCCATTCCCGATCTTCTGTCGATTCTTCCGGTGGTGCCAAATATTCTAAAGGCGGCTTCATATATTTATATTCAATTTGATTCTTCTCCAATTGTTCAGGAATTTCAATTGGTTGGGATTCCTTTAAGTCGTTTGTCTCCTTTTTTTGCACTTGCTGTTTTTTTGCTAATTTTTCTTTATCAGACTTTAACATGATGACATTAAATGGTATTGGTTTTTTCTTAGGTTGTTCTTGTGTAATTGGATGCGATTCATTTGAGAGTTCTTCTTCTAAAGCCGGCTCATTTATCTCACTATTATTAGATAACTCCATTTGAATATCATCGGTAAGTGGTTCTTCTACTTCCTTTTGTACATTTAATAAATCTTCAATTCTATTTTGATTGTTGAAAAGTTGTGCTTCGTTCAATACCGATTCTAAACGGTGCGATTCAGAGATTTGTTGAAGACCATTTGCTTCATCCTCTTTCAACGAATCGCTTGTTTCATATTCATTTTGGAAATTGGAATGATTTATGCTCTCTACTTCATTTATCGAATTGAATTCATCTTTATCGACAGTATGTTGTGTTTCCTCTATTTGTTCACCCGTTTCACAAGTAATATCTTCATGAAGGTTCAACGGTTCATTTTGTTCCTTCTCGATTTGCTCTTGTAAGTCTTCATCATGTTTTGCTTCTAATAACGTATTCGCTTGAAGTAAAGAACTTTTAACAGTTGGTTCCACATTCTCTCTATACCCTAATGCAAATTGTTTGTTAACCTCACTCGTTGCAACTGATTCTATATCGTCAGTTGCTTCTATCGCTTTTCCATGATTATTTTCAATTATATGAGCTTCTTCTGCTATTGGTTCTGTAAGGATTAGAGGTTCATTAGAAAATTCTTTCTCTTTATCAACTATTAGATGTACATCTCCATCATTCTGAACTAATTTTTCTTCATCATATTCTTTTGTCTTTCTTGCCTCTTCAATTGTAATCGAAAATCCTTCTTTTGATTGATGGATGAATTGTTCTACTTCTTCCTTCACTTGTTCTAGCTTTTTGTCAATCTCTTCAACAACAGTAGTGCTCGCTACTTCTTCTGATGCTATAATTATTTCTTTCGACTGTTCAAGAGAAATTTCTTTTTCAGCATTCATCTCAAATTTCTGTTCAGTTTGTTCTTGTGTATTAGTATACAAAGCACTTATTGGCTTACGTTTCTGAAATCCATACACCGGTGAAGGTACATCGGTAGGAATAAATCTTTTTCGGCTTGGTTGTGGTTGACTTTTTTCTTTTACAATTGGTTGTTCCTTTTGTATAGGTTCTCTTTTAATTGTTTTCTCAATTAAACGCTCATTACGTCGGGACGTAATATCATAACTGACACTTGTTGTTTTTTTCTTATTTTGTTTTCGCATTTCTAACAGTTCATGGATTCTTGACACTTCCACATCATATACAAGTGAATTTTTATGATGTTGAGGTTCGATATTTGAAATAAAATCATTATAAGACTTTGGTTGATGAGGGGTCTGGTCCGACGCTTGTAATTCTTCGTCAGGGATTAATGGAAATCGAAATTTCGCTCGATTTTGTTCTTTCTTTTCGTATATAGGTTCTTGCCACTCATCTTCTTTATAATAGTCATATTCATCTTCAACTTCGTCTTTAAATAACAACTTATTCAATGTACGTTTGAGCCAATTCATCGATCATCACTCTTTCTAACATCATACCTTTTATAATTATATGATAATAATCGGTAATGAAGCTACATTCTTTATAGAATTACATCTTTCATATATGTATTGGTAAGCGAATTCATGCATTTGAACTATGTATTCGCCACTAAAGAATACCATAAGTTTTATTGCAGATTCTTTACATTACAATAACATTCAATTAAAAAAGGCTAGGACAAATTGTCCTAACCATGTTTAGAGTGTAGAAGGGATTTGAAATGCTGAACCAATTTCAGCGTCCTCTTCTAAAACTAATATACCTTTTTCTTGAGGAGCATTTGGAATTGCTAATTCTCTAGCTGAACAAATCATGCCATAAGAATCTACACCACGTAATTGAGAAGGTTTAATTACCATTCCTGAAGGCATAACCGCGCCAATTTTGGCAACTACCACTTTTTGACCTGCTTCAACATTTGGTGCTCCACAAACGATTTGTAATACTTCATCCCCTACATTGACTTTACAAACACTAAGCTTATCTGCATTTGGATGTTTTTCCTTCTCTTCCACATATCCGACAACAAATTTTGGTGACAAGTCAACGTTTATAGTTACCTCAACATTATTTTTATTTAATGCAGATTGGATTTTTTGAACAAGCTCCTCTGTTACTTCCACATTACCATTCACATTCAATTCAACATATTTACTTGCATTAAATAAATTAAACCCTTTCACTTCACCAGTTGTTTTTTCTTTGATAAGAGCTACATCCCCTACTCGCTCTACTGATGGGGTTACAACTTCCTCAGTTGTAAGTTGAACTAATAAAACATCGCCAACATGTTCTTTATTGTACGCTACAATCATTGATCTTTCGTCTCCTTTTTTATTCGATTTTTTGCTAATATGAAAATCGGCGTCAGTTCTCCATTATCATATACGAAGGATAGTGATGTAATTGGTACACGGCCAATTGAAAAGAAATGCATCGTCATTTGGGCTAGCACATCATAACCTGTTTCATTTCGAATATCCCCAATGATTAGCACGTCTTGATGAGGAACGGAAATTGTCATATCTCCTTTAATTTTTTCCCTCATCTCTTTTAAAAAGGTTTCATTTAATATGCGGCTCGCATCATAGCCATCGTTTTCATTAACAAAATAAAATATGTTTCCTGCTACTTCATCTTTTTTTACATTCGTTGACAACTTTTTTACTGAAAAGCGGGCTATTTCCCGGATTTGTTCACCAGTAGCATTTAATTTCGAAAGCATTGACTCATCAATTAATCGATAAGTTGTACCTAAATCCAAAGCATAAAAAATGCGGGTTTCTGCCGTGTGATCTGACGTAATGAAGGGATGCCCCTCTTTCGATTTCAATGGGAAAGAAGTGGAACGAATAATCGGGAATATGTTAGATAATTGATGTATTTCTTCAGCTTGCTCTTTTTCCATCGCAATAAAAGTCTGTTCAATCGTATAGACTACATCTTCTAACGCTTGTTCTTTTCTCTCATTATATTTTGCGATAATCTCAGGAAGATTAATATCCATTCCTTTTCCAAGATTTTTATGATCTAAACGTAGTTTATTATCTTTGCGATTGTACGAGTAATTAAACCTTTCAATACCTAATCGTCTTTTTAACTCTTCTACAAGCTGCTCAGGTTTCACTAAAATCACTTCCTTATGTGCACAAATAAACGGCTCACTTCAGTGAACCGTTTTAATTTTCATACATTTATTGTATCAGAAGAAACATTGGACAGTCGATTAGAATGAATTTTAGTACAGTACTTCTACTGAACGAGCAATTAACATCATCTCTACTAACTTATTATCCATATGCTTATTATTGGATATCGTAGAAACTTTTACACCACCGCTACTAGCAATCAGTTCGAATTGCCCTTCATCATGTTCCAGTACCATTGTAAATCCAAAAGCACCATCTAGTTCAACTGGTTGCTCTTTTACTATTTTTTTCGTTGAATTATTTTTCAATAAGTCATAGTGAAGCTGACTATCTTCTTTTTCATTAACATTCACAAATAAAATATATTTATCTTTTCCTTTTGATAGTATGTAATTGTTTTCATCATCTGTTTCTTTTATGCTATATCCTGATGGCAAGTATAACTCGATTTGTCCAATCTTTTTATTTGGTTCTCTTGGCGATTCTTCAAATACTGTTTGTGCACTAGCTACACCTATATTGATTTGCTCTTCTACGGATTTTCCACAACCGGCTAATCCAAGCAACGATATACAGCTAATGGTTAATAGTAACCATTTTTTCATTTTTCATTTCACTTCCTTTACCCATACTACATTTTAGTAGGATATCGAATAGAGTGCAATCTTAAAGTCTAATTTTAGAATAATAGATAAAAAATAGGAAAATTTTATCATTATTTCTCCTTTTTTAAAAAAAAATATTGTCCAATCAATAATGTAACGATATGTTCAAACATTTCCTTACGATCAACCAAATTCGCTGTTAATACGCCAATTGCTCCTTTATGATGGCGCGTATCTTTTTCATTCGTATACTCATCCATAATAGGACCTAACTCTTTTCCCGCGCGTAGTTTTTTTGCAATTTCTTCAGGCAACATAAATTGTGCTCCAGCTGCAGTCAAAACTTGACCATTTTTTAATGCCAGTGCACCCCAATTGCAACAATACATGATTCCATCTATTTCACGAACTCCGCCTTCAAGACCAAAATTCAATTCTGCCCCAGTTGCTTCTAACGTATTTAAAGCACGGTTAATAGCGCCTTGTCGGGTTTCTTCATCAGAAAATGGTTGGGATGAAACATTTGAAGGAACATCCACTTCTAGAAATTCAATATCATCAAAATATGTATTCACTACGTTTTGCACCGCTTTTACTTTTGCACGGTTATGTGTTCCAATTGCTACTTTCATGTTGCACCCTCATTTCTCTTTACTTTATTATGTTCTAGTTATTTCATAGAAATTCATTACATTGTTTTTACAGGTATGTTACAGAAACAACAAACTGTTGATTTTCGCTACATGGGGAAGCGAAAGGGCAGGAACACCGCCGCCTTTCGCTCATATCAACAAATAGAAATTCATTTGGACAAATTCCCCATTATATAGAACAAAAAGAAATCTTTTTAAGGATTTTGAAGAATTGTATCGACAGTCGTACGATCTAATGTTCGAATTAGCTTAACTAATAGTTCTTTCGCAGCTAAATAATCGTCAATATGAATTATGGATGCAGATGTATGAATATAGCGAGAACAAATGCCAATAACCGCACTTGGAATGCCGCCGTTCATTGTATGAACTTTTCCAGCATCTGTACCACCATGTGATACAAAATATTGATAAGGAATTTGGTTGGATTCTGCAGTGTCTAATATAAATTCTCGCAATGTGCGATGAGTTACCATCGTCGGGTCGTATATTCGCAATAATACGCCTTTACCTAACTGGCCGAATTCCTTTTCACTTGTCATATCATTTGCAGCAGAGGCATCTAATGCAAAAAATAAATCAGGTTGAATCATGTAAGAGGATACTTGTGCACCTCGTAGCCCTACTTCTTCCATGACATTGGCACCAGAATAAAGATGATTGACCACTTTTTCATCTTTTAATTCCTTTAAAAGTTCGATGGCTAGTCCGCAACCATATCGATTATCCCAAGCCTTTGCCATTATTTTTTTCGGATTGGCCATTACTGTAAATGGACAAACTGGTAAAATGGATTGTCCAGGACGTATCCCCATGTTAATGACATCTTCTTTACTGTCAGCTCCGACATCAATGAGCATATCTTTAATATCCGTTGGTTTCTTACGTTGTTCTTCTGTCAATAAATGAGGTGGAGTAGATGCAATCACTCCGGGTATTTCTCGTTCATTTGTATAAATTATCACTCGCTGCGCAAGCAATACTTGACTATTCCAGCCCCCTAACGTTTGAAAGCGAATCATTCCACGGTCGGTAATGCTCGTTACCATAAAAGCTACCTCATCCATATGACCCGCTACTAAAATTTTGGGCGCATCCTTTTCTTCCGACTTGCGCAAGCCAAAAATTCCACCTAAATTATCTTGTACAATTTCGTCTGCATATTTTTCGAGTTCTGAACGCATAAATGCTCGCACTGAATGCTCATTTCCAGGTGCCCCTGGAAGTTCCGTCAATGTTTTAAATAATTGTAAAGTCTCTTCATTCATTCGGAACACTCCCTCATTATTTACTCGTTCTATTTTAACATAATCAATTGAAAACGTTGGAAATTAAGAAAGGTTTGTTCTAAACGAAAAGATTTATTTAATTGGATCCTTAAAAAAGGGAAATCTAAGTTATTTATAGAAAAGAGTATATATTCAATAAAATGATTTATCCTGCTTTCAGAAGACTGAAAAAATGATTTCATGATAAAATGGAAATTAGGAGGGAAAAGTTAATGAATTTACGTGATTTTATGTTAGGTGTAACAACAGGTTTAGCTGCGGCAGTCATTATAAAAGAAGCTTCAGAACGTATACAACCGTTTATGAATGCAAATCAAGTATTGGAAAATATTAAAGATGAATTTAGAAAAGAAAGCCCTATCGATGGTTCATGGATTTATATGAAGCCTGAAAATTATTATAACGGGGTTATGACAATCCCTGTTTATCGAGGCGGTATTTCAAGAGTATTAGATGGTGAAGTGGAAAACTTTGAATTTGCAGCGGATGCTCGTTCAGGAGTAATCGTTGAACTAAGGAAAGCATAAACAATGCTTTAAAATAAAAAAGATGGGATAACCCATCTTTTTTATTTAAAATTGAATTTTCGCTTCTTTACTTCTTTTCAATGAATCAATTATGTCTTTCCCTGATTCATCCCACTGTACCATACGATAATACGCATCGTGATAAAAAATAAATTTATATCCATTCGTATAAGCTTCTTTTAATAGCTTCTCTTTAGCAAAAATGCTTGTCATTGGATAATCATCATATGCCATTACCCATAGAGGGTTTTGATGGGCATGAGTTGGCATAATGTCCGCCATATGAATTAACGTTTCGCCTTTTTGCTTCAATTTCACAATGGCATGTCCGTCACTATGGCCGCCTGTATGAATCATTTCAATTCCTGGTGCAACTTCAATAAAGTCAGTAAAAGTAACAACTTGGTCTTGAATTGGCTCCCAATTTTCCGCCCAGTACGTTGCTTTTGAACGAATATTCGGATTGCGCATTTCATCCCATTCAATTTGGGAAACATAAATTTTGGCTTTTGGGAAAGTGGAAACCAATCGGTCCCCTTCATATTTCGTCAATCCACTGGCATGATCAAAGTGCATATGGGTCATCAAGATTCCATCAATATCTTCAACTGTCATACCTAATTTTTGTAAGCTCTCTTCAATATTTGACTGTTCCGTTACACCATAGTTGCGGATTTGCTTTTCATTTAATTTATTTCCAATTCCGCTGTCAATCATATAATTTTTTCCATTATATTGAATGAGAATTGGTTCACATGCTAGTTCGATTTGATTTTTTTCGTTTACTGGGTATTTTCTTGACCATAGTGGTTTTGGAACAACCCCAAACATGGCACCCCCGTCTAGTGACGTTACGCCACCATCTAACCATGTCAATGTCATATCGTGAAAATGTAGTTTGTCCATCCATTTCTCCCCCTAAAATATGAAAATGTCTATGAAATCAATTGAAACTTCAATTGGAATTTATCAAAAAATAGTGAGGGAAGTTTCAATAGATCATCAAAATTATTTCTTTACAAACTGAGCTTCTAATCGATAAATCGGCTGACCTAATGAAGAAAACTTTTCTTCATACTCAGTTCGTATATTATCTTCTGGTTCATTTGCATGTAAATCTAAAGAAACATCTTTCAACTTCATGCCATATTGGGACATTGATACCAATGAATATTCAAAAAGCCCTCGGTTATCTGTTTTAAAGTGGATTTCACCTTCATCTATCAAAATCGACTCATAGATTTTCAAAAACTTTTCATGAGTCAATCTACGTTTTGCATGCCGTTTCTTTGGCCAAGGATCAGAGAAATTCAAGTAAACGCGATGTACCTCATTTTTTTGAAAAATTTTCTCCAATTCTTCAGCGTTCACTCTCAATAATCGCAAATTGGGAGGCGAACCTGCTTCCAACGCTTTTTGTAATGCTTTTACAATAACTTTATCAAATAATTCGATTCCAATATAATTAATTTCTGGATTGGCTTGAGCCATGCCAACAATAAATTGCCCTCTTCCAGAACCGACTTCAATATGCAGCGGACGATCATTTCCAAAAAGCTCATTCCACTTCCCTTTATATTCTTCGGGATTCGGAATCACCATTTCAGGATGTTGTTGAATAAATTCTCGCGCCCATGGTTTATTACGTAATCTCACTTTATACCCTACTTTCTATGTTGTTCATTCATTTTACGTATGCAAACTATGCTTTTTAAAAATAATTGTTTTCTATTTATAGAATAAATTATTATGTAACAATTACAACCGTTCATAAAGAAATTAATTTTTCCAGGAATAGAGATACTCTTATTTATTACACTTTCTTCTTTATGTATATCAACGAATAAGTAGTTGTTTATTTTACTGCTCCAAATTTTGAGTATTCAAAATATCGCGGCTATGTGAAGTTGTCTCCACATTATTCAAAATCGCATGTGCCGCTTGTAATTGCATTTTTTTCAAAGGAGATGGAGAGAATTTTAATTGCTGTAACCACGTTGTATACCCACGCTTATCAATGATTTGAACGTTAAAAGGCGTCAGCGAATAATCAAAATAGCCATTCCGTGATAGCAATATTTTTCGAATCGGAAAATCTACCTGATGCTTATTAAATAGTTGTGACACAATTGCTTCCATTCGATTTAATTGAATGAACGGATTCAACATTTTTTCACTTCTTTTTCCTACTTTTTTCGTCCAGAATCGTTCTCCGTCACCAACATATACAGCAGACTCTTCTTCTTCCACAAGCGTGATACATAAACATTCGGTCGGTGTTAAGATAATGACATCTAGTTCTATCGGCGCTTTTTTAATTTTAATAACAGGATAGTAAAATACTAAATAATTATCAGGCAAACGCTGAAGAACTGTTCTTAAAAAACTGTCTCTAAAAAAACGAGGATCGACATATGATTTTTCTAATAGCGTTGAACTCGCCCATTTTATTTGAAAATGGAAAAATTGATCAAGAAACATACGTTTTAACTCTTCAATACTATCTGGATGATAAACGATATGTGGCTCAAAGTACAAAGTGGACTCTTCATCAACCTCTCCTTCTTCATCCGACATCGCTTCATGGGAGACATCAACAGATTCAATATCCTCTTGTTCTTTTATTCGCTTTTGATTGAACCATTTTTTTATAAAGGAGAAGCGGTTCGATTGTTCTTCTTCAATGTGTTCCCAAGATAATGGTTCTTCTCCAGTTAGCCATTGTTGTTTTACCTTTTCCCATTGGGTTCTTTTTAATCTGACATATTGTGTTGGATATCTTGTTAAATCAATTTGATATCTCGAAATATAATCCTGTAGTTTAATTAGTTGAGCCAATGAAAACACTCTCCTACATACTCTCTCGAATTCATTTTACATGACTACTTTAAAAATTCATAGTAACGCTCACATTTAAAAATGAAAAAAGTACCCTCAAAGTATGAGGATACTTTTGTTTTAGTGGTTTAAAAGCAAAACCAAACTATTCTCAATTCAGATTATATATGAAGCGGTTTTGGAATTTTTGTTTCAAATTGTTTTTGTAATTTACGAGTCCATTCTCCAACTTTTCCATCTCGAATCAACTTACCATCTATTTCAATAACCGGCGTAATTTCAGAAGTTGTACTTGTTACAAATAATTCATCCATTTTCAATGCTTCATGAGTTGTAAATGGAATTTCTTTTACAGGCATATTAATTTCATTTGCACAAGCTATGACAACGTCGCGAGTGATTCCTTTTAAAATCATATTGTTTGCAGGATGCGTATACAATATACCATCTTTTATTCCAAATACATTTGAAGAAGAGCCTTCTGTTACTGTATTATTTCGATGTAGAATCGCTTCATAGCAGCCTTTTTCATGAGCTTCTTGTTTTGCTAATACTGCACCAAGCAAGTTCAATGATTTAATATCACATCGTAACCAACGGATATCTTCCACAAAGGTAGCTTTTACACCTTTTTCAAGATTTTCTAATGGTCGTGGATTTTCTTTCGTATAACCAATGATTACTGGTTTTACAGTATTCTCAGGGAATTGATGCGCACGAGGCGAAGTTCCGCGAGTAACTTGAAAATAAATATGCCCAGTGTTTAATTCATTTTTTTCCACTAATTCATGTAGCAATTGATGAAATTTATCCTTTGTATATGGAATCGTAATTCGTATTTTTTCAGCTGATGCATATAATCGGTCAATATGTTCATTTACAGTAAACATTTCACCGTTATATACTTTCACAACTTCATATACGCCATCACCGAATTGATAACCGCGATCTTCTTTATCAATTTTGACTTCTTCATCTTTCACAATTTGGTCATTCCATAAAGTGTATCCCATTTTCCCACATCCTTCATTTTTTCGCTGCTAATTCAATAATTGCTTCTGCATATATTGCAGCAGACTTCACTAAGTTGTCAATGACAACATACTCATCTTTTTGATGAGCCACATCAGGTTCTCCAGGAAATAAACTGCCGAATGCCACCCCTTTTTTCAACACTCTTGCATAAGTTCCGCCACCGGTTGATAGTGGTTTAGGTTCATCGCCAGTATATCGTCGATAAACTTTTAACAATGTTTGAATCAATTCATCATCTTCAGGAATGTAATGAGGGCTTGAATTTGATATTACTGTTAAATTAAAAGGATATTTCGTTAAACGCTCTGTGGCTTCTCGAATTTTTTCTTCATATGGATAAGTGACAGAATAACGCATGCTGACGAGTATATTTCCTCCTCTTTCTGAATCAAAAGAAACTACTCCAGCATTCAATGTTGTTGGTCCTGACATTTCGTCTATATAATCGAAACCTAGAGCTTTCCCATATACATCACTAAAAGCATCGACAATAAAAGAAATAAATGCTTTACTTGCGTCGGTTGATAAATGTTGTTTTAAAAATTTCGCAAGCAAAACTGCAGCATTTATTCCTTTTTCTGGTTCCATTGCGTGGGCAGATTTTCCTGTTACCGCTATTATAACCTGTTCACCCTCTCTAGTGAAAGATGCTTCTTCATTAAATTGTTTAAAATATTCATAGAATTCTTTTTCAAAATCAGATGAAACATTTTTTACTATCGCTTTTGCAAAATCAGGAACCATATTATGTCGATCACCTGATTTAAAGGAAACGAGTTGCTCATTATGAGACAAAGGACTCGTTTGAGAAAACTGAATTACAGCAATTCCCTTTTCAGCATTGATGAGAGGAAAGTCTGCATCTGGAGCAAAACCTATATCAGGCATTTCTTCTTTTTTGAAGTAATGTTCAACACACCGGAATCCTGATTCTTCATCAGTACCTATAATTAAGCGAACCCGTTTGGACAGTGGGATACCGGCATCTTTCACCATTTTCATAGCAAGATAAGCCGCCATTGTCGGTCCTTTATCATCAATGGCACCACGTCCATACAACTTTCCGTCTTTTACGATCCCTTCAAATGGTGGATAAGTCCAATTATCACCAGCTGGAACAACATCTACATGACAAAGAATACCGAGAATTTCTCTTCCCTCTCCCATTTCAATGTGTCCTGCATAATGATCTACATTTTTCACTTTAAATCCTTCTTTTGAAGCTTTCGAAAGAAGCCACTCTAACGCCTTCTTAGGTCCATTTCCAAATGGTGCATCTTCTGTTTTATTCTCCTCATCCAATACACTTTTAATTCGAATAATTTGCTGCAGTCCTTCAATCAATTCGTTTTTTCTTTGTTCTGCTAATGTCAAAAAGTTCATGTATTTCACCTCTTTGATTAATAATTAAGGAGTTTCAAAAAAAATTAGAAAGGTATAAAACCCTTTATATTAACGTATTCTTTGAATAATAAAACACAAAAATTATCTTTATATCGTTTTGAATTGTGGAAAAATTAATAGTTTATTGCTATAATGATTCTGTCAAATGTATTTTTTGACAAAAAATTCTGAAAAGGGGATGTCTAGGGCAGAAATTTAGACCTCTCATTCATTTGTTAGTCGTCCGCTGGTCTTTGCCATGTGAATTAAGATGAAGGAGTGGTTCATGAATATGAAACCCGCTACAAATAGAATGCTAACTCGCATTAAAGACGTGTACTTGTACATTCGGGAGAATGGAACAGTAACTACACAGGATTTAGTTGAAGAGTTTAACATCACTCCTCGCACCATTCAAAGAGATTTGAATGTGTTAGCCTTTAACAACTTGGTAGAAAGTCCAAGTAGAGGCAAATGGACAACGACGAAGAAAAAAGTAAAATTAACTTCATAGAGATAGAAATACAATATATGCTATATTTTATTGCATACAGAAAATTAACGAGTGACCTTACGTCGGGGTCACTCTTTTTTATTCACATACTCTCTTATTGATTTTATTTCTTCTTCTGTTAGCTCACGATATTCCCCGTATTTTAAATTAGAATCCAATGTTATGTTCCCCATTGATAAACGTTTTAAAAATATCACTTTTTTATTGACAGCTTCAAACATCCTCTTTACTTGATGAAATTTACCTTCGTAGATCGTTAATTCGATTTCAGAAGTATCTCCGGACTTTAAAATAGTCAATTCTCCCGGTTTTGTGACCGTGCCATCATCCAACACGACTCCTTCTTTGAAGGCCAAAATATCTTCTTCCGTTACGATGCCATCAATTTTTGCATAGTAGGTTTTCGGCACATGTTTTTTCGGTGATAACAGCTGATGGGCTAAATTTCCATCATTCGTTAACAACAATAATCCTACAGTGTCTTTATCTAATCTACCAACAGGAAAAGGTTGATAGTGTCGATCGATTGGGCTTAATAAGTCAATCACGGTCTTTTCTCGAAGATCTTCCGTTGCCGAAATAACACCTTTTGGCTTATTCAACATTAAATAAATGAATTCTTTATAATCTAATTTTTCTCCGAGCACAAAGATTTCTTGACTCATTGGGTTTACGTGCATGGCAGGATCTTTCACAACTTTCCCATCAACTGTCACATGCTCTTTTTTCAACAACTGCTTTACTTCTTTTCGAGAGCCAAATCCAGAATTGGCAAGTATTTTATCTAAACGCATAATTTTCTACACCTACTTTAACCCGAATTTCCCTGCTATACGAGAAATTCGCTCTCCTAATAATTTTTGAGCTAACCCTGTTTTAAAGCTTATAAATGCATAAACATATACGCCAATCGCGACACAAATGGATGCCACAATTAAACTGGACAATTTACTATCAACTGGTCCAAATAACCATACTAATCCTTTATGCGCCAACAACACACAAGCAGCCATCACAGCTGTTAAGATAACGATGAGCAAAGTGCGTCTTAATACGATTTTCGATTGATAATTTAATACTTTCTTTAATACGATGAAGTTTATGGCAATCGAAACTGAATAACCAATTGCTGTCGAAAGAATTGCTCCATCCGCTTGCATTGCTTCAATAAGCGGCGTATTCAGCACTAACTTTATAAGAATACCTGTTAACAAGCTGAAAACAATCCACTTTTGAAAGTCAATGCCTTGTAAAAGTGCGGCTGTTACTTGGAATAAAGCAAATAAAATCGCTACTGGAGCATAGTGAGCAAGCACTTTCGCTCCCATTTCACTTTGAGCATACAAAAGGAAGTAAATTTCATGAGATAATAATGCAATTCCAATTACTGCAGGCAATGTGATGAAAAATAATATTTGATAAGACTTATCCATTGCCCCTTTCAATAATTGAAATTCACCACTGTTGAAATATTTTGCAATCGTTGGTACCAGTGCTAAAGATAAGCTAGTTGCTAGCATTACGGGAATAATAACTACTTTGTGAGTTGTAAAGTTAATCATACTTAAATATAGATCAGATACTTCTGACATCCCAATGTTTTTCATTGCATTATTAAATGTCAACATATCGACTAATTGAAAAAGAGGGTTGGCGATTCCGACGAAAATCATTGGTATGGAATAGCGTATCACTTCCATATAAATTTCAGTTAATTTAATGTCAGAGTTTCTGCTGCTTTGACTTCTAAGCTCATTCATTTGAGGTCGATATTTTTTCCAATAATAAAATAATACGAAAAGTCCTCCTATTGCACCGATAAAGGCAGCAAATACTGATAATGCAATAGCTGTTTCAGCTTTCCCTTTTAAAAGGATCATCACAATGAATGAAGCACAAAGTAAGAATAGAATACGCACAATTTGTTCCACTAGTTGTGAGTATGCTGTCGGCTCCATAATTCCATATCCTTGGAAAAAGCCACGCCACAAGCTCATAAATGGAACGACAATTAAAGCAAAACTAACCCATCGAATCACTGAAGCCACTTGTTCCACTGTGAAAACTTGCTCTTCACTTCGTATGACAATTTCTGCAATCGGTGATGCAAGTAAGTTTAATAATAAAAATGTCAAAAATCCTGTGACCATCATTGTGAGCAGTCCAGATTTTAACAACTTCCGTCCCGCTTCATAATCGCCTATCGTATTATACTTAGCTACAAACTTTGATACTGCAACTGGTGCGCCTGAAATAGCGACAGACAGCATGATGGTATATGGAATATAAGCATATTGGTAGAGGATAACGTTTTCTTCTCCGACAATTGCATAAAAAGGGAATACATAGATTAATCCAAGTACTTTCGATAAAAACATGCCAATTGTTAATATAGCTGTACCTTTCATTAAAGAGGACATCAAATTCATCCATTCTATAAAGGATTTTTTTATAATCATCACATTCATTATTATGTATTTTTAACGTTTATGCAGTTTATTAGTTCTTTTTAATTCAAGTAAATAATCATAGTATATAATTTTACATCAAAAAATAAGCACTACCTCATATTCTTTTGAGATAGTCCTTTATCAGAAACTATAAAATCTATAACATTGAAAGAATCGCACCGGTTCCCCAGATACAGAGAAAACCGGTACGAAACAAACTCATGAACGATTCATTTTTATTTCTCATCAATAAAGAAACGCTTATACCACACAAGGAAAACATATACTGTCCAAATGTATCTTGCGCGATTTGCTTTATTATGGTAATGCTCATCTAAATATTTCATTAATTGATTCGTATCAAAAAATTCCTTCGCATAATCAGATTGAAAAGCTTCTTTGACCATATTATAATACTTCTCTTCTCGAAGCCAATGGCGAATTGGAACAGGGAAACCGAGCTTTGGACGCTTTGCCCATTCTTCAGGAAGCTCTTTTAAAGCAGCAAGTCTTAATGCAAATTTTGTATCTTTTTCATTCACACGATAATTTGTAGGAATGTTTTTTGCTAATTCCATCACTTTTTTATCTAAAAACGGTACACGCAGTTCCAAAGAATGAGCCATACTCATCTTATCTGCTTTCAGTAAAATATCTCCCGGCAACCAAAGATTTAAATCTAAATATTGCATTTTCGTTACGTCATCTTCATATGGTACTTCATCGTAAATCGGTTTTGTTATTGAATGAACACTAGGGCCAGTACGATAAGCTGGTTTTAATACGTTTAAGGCATCTTCTTCATCCCACACAACTGCTTCCCCAATGAAGCGTTCTTCGATTGTTTGTCCACCTTTTATTAAGAAGTTCGTATATTTATTTTTCGGAAGTTTCTTTGCAATAGCTCCAATGATTTTTCTTAAGCCGAACGGAATTTTTTCATAGGTTTCCATTCGCTTCGAAGGTTGGTACCATTCATAACCTCCAAAAATCTCGTCTGCTCCTTCCCCAGATAAAACAACCGTTACATCTTTACTCGCTAATTCACAAAGGAAATAAAGCGGTACAGATGAAGGGTTGGATTGTGGTTCATCCATATGCCATTGAATGGTAGGCAGTTTTTCAAATACATCATCAGCAGATACATATGTGCGTTTATTTTCGATATTGAGAATATCGGATAATTCTTTTGCATGATCCGTTTCGTTGAACATTTTTTCGTAATTTTTAAATCCAACAGAGAAAGATGTATTTGGGCGCAATAATGAAGTTACGTAACTGGAATCAATCCCTCCAGATAAAAAGGAACCAACTTTCACATCACTTATTTTGTGAGCCTCAACTGATTCTTTCACTGTTTTTTGGATTTCTTCAACATAATGTTCCAACGTGCCATCTTTCGCATGGTATTTTTTATCCCAATATTTTTCCATTTTTACGATTTTGCCCTCTTTAATAATCATGTAGTGGGCAGGTCGTAATTTATAAACTCCTTTAAAGAACGTTTCGTCCATAGATGAATATTGGAATGTTAAGTACGGACGTAAAGCATCTTTATTTAATTCTTTAATAAATGAAGGATGGGGCAAAAATGATTTAATTTCAGATCCGAAAATGAACGTATTATCTTTTGTATTTTTTGTATAATATAACGGCTTAATTCCAAAACCATCGCGGGCTATCATCATTTGATTGCGGTTTTTATCCCAAATACAAAAGGCAAACATACCGCGCAGTTGTTTTACAAACTCTTCACCATATTCCATGTAACTATAAATCAGTACTTCGCTGTCTGACTTTGTTTTAAATTGATAGCCTTTATTAATTAGCTCTTCCCGCAATTGTTGGAAATTATAAATTTCCCCGTTAAAAACCAAAACGATGCTTCCATCCTCACTATAGAGAGGCTGATTTGCTGCATCAGTTAAATCGATGATGCTTAGACGACGAAATCCTAGGGAAACTTTTTCATCAATATGTATGCCTCCGCTGTCTGGTCCACGATGTATAATTGTATCCATCATTTTTTCAATTGTTTGGTGATGGTCTATTTTCTCCGTTCCATGTATATATCCAATAAATCCACACATTACTTTTCGCCTCAACTTTCTGCATAACAAAATTATTTTATCAGAAATTGCTCCGTAATCATACCGAATTATGATTATAAAACGATTCTACTTAAGATTCAATGAATCTTCTCAATTGTACTAAACTCGACAAAGCTAGACAATTTCTAGATAATTTTTCTATATGGACTTGCTACTTATATTTTTTCCAAATGCTATTCCTTTTTACAATTCCAAAAGATTTATATTTTCATCCATCCAGCGTGTATAATATGAAATGAAAAAATCTAAATGAAAGAGAGATTTTCTTATGTACGACTGTATTGTAATCGGAGGCGGTCCATCCGGTTTAATGGCTGCTATAGCGGCTGGTGAACAAAAGAAAAAAGTATTGCTAATTGAAAAAGGAAATAAACTTGGAAAAAAACTTGCGATTTCAGGCGGCGGTCGCTGCAATGTTACCAACCGATTACCTGTTGAGGAAATCATTAAACATATACCGGGAAATGGTCGTTTTCTTTATAGCGCCTTTTCCATTTTTAACAACGAAGATATCATACAATTTTTTGAAAGATTAGGTGTACCGCTTAAGGAAGAAGATCACGGGCGCATGTTTCCTGTCTCCAACCGAGCACAAGATGTGGTTGATGCCTTGACGCGTGAATTAAAACGCTTGAACGTAGAAATACGTTTACAAACTTCTGTCAGCAAAATATTAATGGATGATGAAAAAGTTTTAGGGGTTCGTCTACAAGATGGTTCTGAAATTCGTTCAAAAACAGTAATCGTGGCAGTTGGCGGCAAAGCGGTTCCTCAAACTGGTTCGACTGGAGATGGATATCCTTGGGCAGAACGAGCAGGTCATACAGTTACAGAATTATTCCCGACAGAGGTGCCGATTATATCGAAGGAGCCTTTTATTCAATCTCGGGACTTGCAAGGTTTATCATTAAGAGATGTAGCGGTTTCCGTATTAAATAAAAAAGGAAAACCCATTATTACTCATCAAATGGACATGCTCTTTACTCACTTTGGGATAAGTGGACCAGCCATATTGCGGTGTAGCCAATTTGTTGTGAAAGAATTAAAGAAAAATAGTGGTGCACCTGTTCAAATTCGTATACAAATCTTAACCAACTATAATGAAGAAACTTGTTTCCAATACTTAAATCAACTTCTAAAAAAGGAACCGAAAAAATCGATAAAAAATTTATTAAAACCGTTAGCTCCTGAGAGATGGCTATTATTTTTACTTGAAAGAGCAAATATCGATGCTTCAAAATCTTGCGCAGAAATTTCACAAGAACATATACGAAAATTAGCTCATGAGCTTGTATCGTTTACAATGGATGTCCATGGTACGCTGCCTTTAGAAAAAGCATTTGTTACTGGTGGTGGTGTGTCCATTAAGGAAATTGATCCTAAAACGATGGCCTCGAAGAAAAAGAAGGGATTATATTTTTGTGGTGAAATTTTAGATATTCATGGTTATACGGGAGGCTATAATATTACAAGTGCTCTTGTAACAGGACGTATTGCAGGAATGAATGCAGGAAAATAAATTTCATTGCTTCTGCCATGTCTTATCGAACAGGAGAGAATTTTTTACTTAATTCCCTTTTCGACATGGCAGAAGAATGAAATGAAAAATATGTTTATGCGTTTGTTTTCTCTTTATGGAATTCTCTTCCATCCGTAACTGCATCTACATATCCAGCACGGATGACGAAATCTCCGAAATACTCTCCTTCAAGCCGCTCATTTGCATAATGTTCAAAAATCGGCCTTAAAGTAGCTAATATTTCTTCTTCTCCTATATTTTCTTTATACAATTTAGCAAGTCGAGTACCTTGGAAACTTCCTCCTAAATGTAAATTGTATTTTCCAGGACCTTTTCCGATGAATCCAATTTCAGCCATAGCTGCTCTAGAACAACCATTCGGACAGCCAGACATCCGAATCACAATATCTTGATCAAATAAGCCGTATTCTTTTAAAATTGGTTCAATTTTTTGAATAAGGGTAGGTAAATACCGCTCAGACTCAGCCATCGCCAATCCGCAAGTTGGCAATGCAACACAAGCGATCGAATTTCTGCGTAGAGCTGAGTAATTGTCACTTTCCGTTAATTGATATTTTTCAATGATTTTATCAATGTTTTTTTTCGATCTTGGGCTTACATTGGCAATGACTAAATTTTGATTTCCTGTAAAGCGAAACTCACCTTTATGAATTTCAGCAATTTCTCGTAATGCGGTTTTTAATGGATAATTTTCAAAATCGCGGACACGGCCATTTTGAATAAATAATGTGAAATGATATTTACCATCTTCCCCTTTAACCCAACCATAACGATCGCCCGTGTGTTCAAAACGGAAGTCACGAGCTTCTTCAAATTCATATCCTAATCGTTTTTCGATTTCTTTCTTCACATTTTCTAAACCAAGTCGATCGATGGTGTATTTGAAGCGAGCATATTTACGTACTGAACGATTACCGTAGTCTCGCTGTACAGTCATAATTTTTTCACAAACATCAACGATTTTATCTTTCGAAACATATCCTATAATTCTCGCTAACTGAGGATAAGTGTTTGTATCCCCATGAGTCATTCCCATTCCTCCACCGATTGCCACATTGAAACCAACCAATTCATCATTTTCAACAATCGCAATTAAGCCGATATCTTGAGAAAAGACATCTACATCATTAGCAGGTGGAACAGCGATACCAATTTTAAATTTACGTGGTAAATAAAGAGCACCGTAAATAGGTTCTTGTTCCTCATGCGTATCTACAACTTTTTCATGATCTAACCAGATTTCATAATAAGCGTTTGTTCGAGGCAATAAATGTTGGCTGATTTTTGCTGCGTAATCAGATACTTCTTGATGCAGTTTAGATTGATAAGGATTTGCATTACACATGACGTTGCGATTTACGTCTCCACATGCAGCAATTGTATCAAGCAAAATACTATTTAACTCTTGTAAATGTTTTTTCATATTCCATTTTAAAATTCCATGGAATTGGATTGTTTGTCGTGTTGTAATTTTGATTGAACCGTTTCCATATTTATCAGCCAGTTCATCTAATTTTATCCATTGATTTGGTTTTGCAACTCCAGCTGGCATACGCAAACGCACCATAAATTGGTATGCCGGCTCTAATTTTTTACGTTCCCTTTCTACCCTTTGATCCCTGTCATCTTGCAAATAACTTCCATGGAATTTTAATAATCGATTATCCCAATCAGGAATACCGGATGTAACTTCATCTTGAAAAGATTCAGCCAATGTTCCACGCAAATAGTTACTTGCTTGCTTAATCTCCTCTACATCACTAGGTTTTCCCTCTTGGGGTGGTAACACAATTTTTTTTGTCACGTTTGCTTCCTCCTTAGTAAACATCCCGCTGATAACGTTTTTGCTTACGCAATTCTTCTAAATATTCCATTGCATCTTCTTCCGACTTGTTGCCTTCCTGTTGAATAATTCGGAGCAACGTCTCTTGCACATCTTTTGCCATGTTTTTATCACCGCAGACGTAAACAGCTGCCCCTTTTTCTAACCATGCATACAATTCTTTTGCATGCTTAAGCATTTTATGTTGTACATATACTTTTTCCTCTTGATCTCGAGAAAAAGCAACATCAAGTTTCGTCAACACTCCAGATTTAAGCCAGTTTAACCATTCCCTTTGATATAGGAAATCTGTTACGAAATGTTGATCTCCAAAGAACAACCAGTTTTCTCCACTAGCACCGCGCTCTTCTCGCTCTTGAACAAATGCGCGAAAAGGAGCTACACCTGTTCCTGGACCAATCATAATGATAGGTGTATCATCATCTACAAGTTTAAAGTTTGGATTTTTCTGAACATATACTTGTACTTGATCTCCCACTTCTAATTGATCGGCAACATATGTCGAGCAAACACCTAGTCTTTCTCTACCATCTACTTCATAACGAACAACACCGATTGTGACATGGGCTTCTTCAGGATATGCTAATAAGCTGCTTGAAATGGAATATTGTCGGGCAGGAATTTTACGCAAACAGTTGATGAAACCTTGGGCATCCCAATTAAATGGTCCAAATTGTTCCACAACATCTAATAAATCTCGACCATTCATAAATTGTTTTAAAGTTTCCTGATTTTCGATTAATGCATGGAAATCTTTATTTTCCGTATACTCTGCGATTTTATTCATCAACGGCTTTGTTAAAAGTGTTATTTCAAATGTCTTTAATAACGCTTCTTCAAGTGTAACAGATGTTCCATCCACATCGACTTTTGTGCTTGCCTCAAATCCTAATGCAGAAATTAAAGAGTTCACAAGTGTTTGATTGTTAATCGGGATGATAGCTAAACAATCCCCTGGTTCAAAAGCAATTCCTGAATTTTCAAGAGAAAGTTCCAGATGGATTGTTTCTTTATTGGAACCTTGCCCGTTTAAATTAATCTTTTCAATGATTTCTGCAACAAAAGGATTTTTGCGAGAATATTCCGTCTCTTCTTGTAATACAGTCGCTGCTGCTTCTTGTTCAGAAGGAGTAAATTGTGTAAATTCACTATGCAATTTCTCCTTTACTTCTCCAAACCACTTTTCTGCTTGTTCTGCATAATCAACATCACAATCAACCCGATCCACTAGGCGTTTTGCCCCTAGTTTTTCTAGCTGAATATCAAAATCTTTACCAGTTTGACAGAAATATTCATAGCTAGAGTCGCCTAATGCAAGTACAGCGTATTGTACATGATCTAATTTTGGCGCTCGTTTTCCATGTAAAAAGCTGTGGAAAGCAATCGCGTTATCTGGTGGCTCTCCTTCGCCGTGGGTACTTGCTACAATCAGTAAATATTGAGCTTTTTTCAATGCATTCGTTTTATAATCACTCATTGATGAAACCGAAACTTCTAAACCTATCTGTTGAAGCTGGTCGCCAAACTTTTCTGCAAGTTTTTGTGCGTTTCCAGTCTGACTGGCATAAAGGATTGTCACATGTTTTTGAATTGGGGAAGATGCAACGGCTTGTTGAGTCATTTCTCTAGGAGCTTCTATAACGCCAATGTTCGCACTTGCAGTTAAATATCCAGTTAACCAAATTTTTTGTTGGGGAGTTAACGTTGCTAACACTTCATTTAACTGCTTTACTTGTTTTTCATTAAATGGACTATTGATGACTTCTAACACTCTGCACACCTCGATAAAATAAATTCTTTTCTTACTTCAATCGAATCTTTTCGTTTTTTTCGATTTGAATAATAAAATTATCTTGAACAATTAAAGTGATTGAACCGTAATTCATTGTGCTAATCATTTTTTTAATACTTTCCATTGCCTTCTCAAAATTTTGTTGTTTTTTATCCATTTCAATCACTCCCTACAAATGAATATAGTGATTCTTCAATTCTCTCAATGAAAACTTGACGCACATTGTCGTCATAACCTAAACATTCACACAACACCACTTGTTCTTTCAAAAATCCTTGTTTCGCTACCCTTTTCTCAATGCCTAATTTTAATAACCCTGTAAATAATAAATAAGGAATTATGAATACCCGATTTTTGCTTTCATTTAATTTCATTAATTTTTCGTCGAAGGATGGTCCGTTACCATACAAAAAGCAAATATCAACTTTTGCATATTCGTATGTTTGTTGAAGGAGTTTTGCAATTTCTCCTAGTTCCTTCTGTACACTTGGATCACTGCTTCCCCTCCCAATCAACAAAATCTCCGTTTCCTTTGGGTCTACTGGACTTTGTTCCATTACTCGGCTGTGTAAACTATGAATAAGCTTTTCATGAACGCCGAGAGGCTTTCCAATCGTAAAGGTAACAAAAGGATATCGTCTTTTTGCTTGTTCGATTTCAGATGGAATATCGATTTTTGCATGATTTGCAGAAAGCAATAATAGTGGGATTACTGTAATGCATGTTGCTCCTTTCGAAACACATTGCTCTATTCCTTTTAAAATCGATGGTTCTGCCAGTTCTAAAAAACAATATTCTTGAATGCCAACATCGATATAGGATTTTACTGTTTCAATAAACTGAATCGCTTCTTTTACACCCTCTTTTACTCGGCTACCATGAGCAACATACAACAATGCTTGCAATTTCATCCCTCCTGTTTACACAGTTTCACGTAAAGTCGACTGACATTCTTCAAACCACGCAATCTTTTCACGCATTTTCACAACTTCTCCTACTATAATCATTGAAGGATTTTTTATTTTCTCTTCACTAGCGATGCTTACAATCGTTTCTAACGTACCCGTAACAACTCTTTGATGGCTCGTAGTTCCCCATTCAATTAAAGCTACAGGAATAGTTGGATTTCGCTTATATTTCAACAATTGCTCTGTAATGTATGGCAAATTACCAATACCCATATAAATTGCTAACGTATCGACTGATTCTGATAAACCTTTCCAATCAATTCCTTCGTCTTTTCCCTCTCTCATATGACCAGTAATAATTGCAAAGGTCGAACCAAAATCTCTATGAGTTACAGGAATTCCAGCATATGCAGGTGCAGCAATACCAGAGGTAATGCCTGGCACAATTTCAAACGGAATGCCCGCTTCCCTCAAGACCTCTGCTTCTTCTGCCCCACGCCCAAATACGAAAGGGTCTCCACCTTTCAACCTTGTAACAATTTTCCCTCTTTTTGCATGGTGTACAAGCAATTGGTTTATTCTTTCTTGTATGACATTATGTAATTTTGGTAACTTTCCGACAAAGATTAGTTCAGCGTTTGGTTTCGCATAAGTAAGCAACTCTTTTGATACAAGACGGTCGTACAAAATAACATCTGCTTGTTGAATACATCTCAAACCTTTTACCGTTATTAAATCGACACTGCCAGGACCAGCCCCTACAATATATACTTTTCCCATTTTGTTCCCTCACGTTTTTCCTGAAATATACAATGATAATCATGAATACTAAAAACCTTGAATTCTTATAAAACAACTAAGATTTATGTTTTTTATATATTACGAAATACCCTATACCATTTCAATACTTTTTTCTAAATTAAGCATAATGAATCAGTTTTTTCAAAACAGCCAAACCAATTAGAACCAATATAAAAACATGCATTAACAAAAAGACCATAATATCCCCTTGAACACAAGTACTCGTGTCTTTATGTTCATCCGGAGAATATTACGGCCTCTAGTTTTCTAGTCAGCACTTTAATCCATAGTAATTTGGTATAAATAATAAGGTCACAAACTTAATAAGTCAATAGAATTTTTTATAATTCTATAAATTTAGTAAGAATTATTTACATAAAAAATAACAATGACTCAAAAGGTTTCTTACTTTTGAGCCATTGTTTTCAACAAATGCTTTTTATTTCACAACAATATTGACAAGTTTTCCTGGAATGGTAATCACTTTAACAATTTCTTTTCCTTCAACAAGTTCTTTCACTTTTTCGTCTTCTTTTGCAATTTCTTCTAATTGTTCTTTTGATGCATCTTTCGCTACTTTCACTTTTGAGCGGACTTTCCCGTTAACTTGAACTACAATTTCTACTTCATCATCAACGAGTTTTGATTCATCATAAGTTGGCCAAGGTTCATATGTAATTGTATCCTCATGGCCTAAAATTGACCAAAGTTCTTCACCAATATGTGGTGCAATTGGAGAAAGCATTTTTACAAAGCCTTCTGCATACTCTTTTGGTACTACTTCTACTTTATAACATTCATTGATGAACACCATTAGTTGAGAAATTGCTGTATTGAAATGTAAGTGATCGTAGTCTTCAGACACTTTCTTTACTGTTTGATGATAAACTTTTTCCAACGTTTTATCATCGGACTCTTGAATTTTATTAGAAAGTGTCCCATCTTCGTTTACAAATAGTCTCCAAATTCGATCTAAGAAACGTCTTGCTCCATCTAGCCCCTTCGTAGACCATGCAACAGAAGCATCTAGAGGACCCATGAACATTTCATAAAGTCTCAACGTGTCTGCACCATGGCTTCGCACAATGTCGTCAGGGTTTACAACGTTACCTCTTGATTTAGACATTTTTTCATTATTTTCTCCTAAAATCATTCCTTGGTTGAATAATTTTTGGAAAGGTTCTTTCGTTGGAACAACGCCAATATCGTATAAGAATTTATGCCAGAAGCGAGCGTATAGCAAGTGAAGAACAGCATGTTCCGCACCACCAATGTAAATATCTACTGGCAACCAGCGTTTTAAAAGCTCTTCATCTGCAAGTTTTTCTTTGTTATTTGGGTCGATATAGCGCAAGAAATACCAGCTGGAACCTGCCCATTGAGGCATTGTATTAGTTTCACGACGACCTTTCTTACCTGTTTTCGGATCTACTACATTTACCCAATCTTCAATATTTGCTAGTGGAGATTCTCCTGTACCACTTGGGCGAATATCGTTTGTTTTAGGCAAGCGGAGAGGTAACTCTTCCTCAGGTACTGTTGTCATTGTGCCATCTTCCCAATGGATAATCGGAATTGGCTCGCCCCAATAACGTTGACGGCTAAATAACCAATCACGCAGACGATAAGATACTTTTCTTTCTCCTACGCCTTTTTCTTCCAACCACTCGATGGCTTTCTTAATTGCATCTTCTTTTCCTAAACCATTTAGGAAATCGGAGTTGATATGTGGTCCATCTCCAGTAAACGCTTCTTCTTCTATATTTCCGCCTTCTAAAACAGGAATGATTGGTAAATTGAACTTTTTCGCAAATTCATAGTCTCTCTCGTCGTGTGCAGGTACTGCCATAATAGCACCTGTTCCATATGAAGAAAGCACATAGTCCGCAATCCAAATTGGAATAGCTTTTCCGTTAACAGGGTTAATGGCATATGCACCAGTAAATACACCTGTTTTTTCTTTTGCTAAATCTGTACGTTCTAAATCAGATTTAGATTGTACTTGTTCAATATAAGCATCCACTTGTTCTTTTTGTTCAGGAGTCGTAATTTCTTTTACTAAATCATGTTCCGGTGCAAGAACACAATATGTCGCTCCGAACAATGTGTCAGGACGTGTTGTGAACACACGGAATTGTTTGTCAGTACCTTGTACAGTAAATGTAACTTCAGCACCTTCTGAACGGCCAATCCAATTTCGTTGCATTTCTTTAATGCTTTCAGGCCAATCCAACTCATCTAAATCTTCCAATAAGCGGTCAGCGTATGCTGTAATTTTTAGCATCCACTGTTTCATTGGTTTACGTATTACCGGATGCCCTCCGCGTTCTGATTTACCATCAATAACTTCTTCATTGGCAAGCACAGTACCAAGAGCTGGACACCAGTTTACAGGTACCTCATCAATGTATGCTAATCCATGTTTATATAATTGAATAAAAATCCATTGTGTCCATTTATAATATTCTGGATCTGTTGTATTGATTTCCCGATCCCAGTCATATGAAAATCCTAATTCTTGAATTTGACGTTTGAAGTTCTCGATATTTTGTTGAGTGAACTCGGCAGGATCGTTACCTGTATCTAATGCATATTGCTCAGCAGGGAGTCCAAACGCATCCCATCCCATTGGATGAAGGACATCATAACCTTGCATGCGTTTATAACGAGATAATATATCTGTCGCTGTATAGCCTTCTGGGTGACCTACATGCAAACCTGATCCAGATGGATAAGGGAACATGTCCAATGCGTAAAATTTAGGTTTCGAATTATCGTTTAATGTTTTAAAGGTTTTATTTTGCGCCCAATACGTCTGCCATTTCTTCTCAATTTCTCGATGATTGTAACTCACGGGTACTTCCTCCTTGACCTAATTTATTGCAACCTTTTTTACTACATACGTGAAACAATAAATTGCCTATCCGTATATTATCCTAAAAGTGGTAGAATTAACGGAATTTTTAAAAAAATAAAAAAACTCGCCCCAACCCAAAGAGAAGGGACGAGAGTATGTTACTCCCGCGGTACCACCCAAATTAGTGACACATGCACTCAGCTCATACCCTTAACGCGGTGAACGGTTTTAGCTACTACTTTTCACTAAAACAGACTCAAAGGCGAGTTCGATTTGTCTGCTTACTAGCTCCCACCAACCGCTAGCTCTCTGTTAAAGCGTCAAAATCTACTATTCCTTCTCCTAGTCGTACATATTTTCAATGAATTCATTTTAATGGAAATATAGAAATTATACAAGCCCTATGAATACAAATCTTAATGTATATTATTTTAGACTAAATTTCCTCATATGGCTAGTTTTTCACCAGTTATTCTGTATTTCTTTTCTTTATTTCCTTCAGTATATTTGAAACAATTCGAACAACGTAATAAACCGCTCCCCCAAATCCGATAGTGGCTAGAGCAAAAAATGCGGAATGCTTGAAAAAACCCAGTATCATGCTTAGAAGATAAATAAAAAAGAACATGATGAATCCAATAGCATTTCCTATCCCCATTATTTGAAATATCAACCCTAAACTCCCCTTTATTCTTCATGATTGATATATTATTACCTATTATAACCAATATTGTAAATTTTAATATAAATCATATAAGCAATATTAATAAGATTACAACGCTTCCTCTTCAATGTTATAATGTGTAATGGTATTCCGCTCATGAATCAACATCTAACCCAACAAAATGCAAATGTTTTCGTGAATACCAGTAAGGAGTGAAACAATTGACAGAGCAACAATTTCCATTCCCTTCCGATGGGAAACGTTATTATACATGGAATCGATATTTGCGTGATAAGTTTGGCCATAAAGTATATAAAGTAGCATTAGATGCAGGCTTTGATTGTCCGAATCGAGACGGAACAGTGGCATATGGAGGTTGCACTTTCTGCAGCGCTGCCGGCAGTGGGGATTTTGCCGGTAATCGAGTTGACCCAATTCCGGTCCAATTCGAAAAAATTAAAGCAAAAATGCAGAATAAATGGAAAGACGGTAAAACAATGGCCTATTTCCAAGCATATACAAATACTCACGCACCTCTACCTGTTTTAAAAGAGAAATTTGAAGCTGCACTAAATTGTGAAGGGGTAATGGGTTTAAGCATCGCTACTCGCCCCGATTGTCTACCAGATGACGTCGTAGAATATTTGGCAGAATTAAATGAAAGAACATTTTTATGGGTTGAAATGGGACTGCAAACGATACATGAAAGAACAGCAAATTTAATCAATCGAGCTCATGATTATGCTACATATGTTGAAGGAGTCGAGAAACTTCGCAAACATAATATACGTGTTTGTACCCACATCATTAACGGTTTACCATTAGAAGATTACGATATGATGATGGAAACGGCACGTGAAGTGGCTAAGTTAGATGTTCAAGGCATCAAAATTCATCTCTTGCATTTATTAAAAGGAACACCGATGGTAAAACAATATGAAAAAGGCATGTTGCAATTCCTTGAAAGAGAAGAGTATATCAAACTTGTAGCAGACCAATTAGAAATTCTTCCGCCAAACATGATCATCCATCGCATTACCGGTGATGGACCGATAGAGTTAATGATTGGACCAATGTGGAGCGTGAACAAATGGGAAGTGTTAAACGGCATTGATGCTGAATTAGAACGTAGAAACTCCTGGCAAGGAAAATATTATAAGGCGGAAGTGAACAAATAATGCTAGAACGGGTTTTACCTTACGCAAAAACTTTATTATCATCTGTAATTAATGAAGGTGATATCGCCGTTGATGCAACCGCTGGAAACGGCCACGATACATTATTTCTAGCTAATCTTGTAGGAGAGACAGGTTTTGTCTATGCCTTTGATATTCAACAACAAGCAGTAGATGTAACAATTCAACGATTAAAAGAAAACGGATTAGAACATAGAGCCCGTGTCATTTTAGATGGACACGAACAACTGACTAAATATGTCCAAGAAGAAGTAGCGGGGGCTATCTTTAATTTAGGCTACTTACCTGGTGGAAATCATGACATTATCACCAAAGGAGAAACAACTATTTCTGCAATTGAACAATTACTATCACTTTTAAAGATTGGTGGCATAATAGTTTTAGTGATTTACCATGGTCACGAAGGTGGGAAAGAGGAAAGAGATGCGGTGATTGAATTTGTAAAATCTCTTCCTCAAAAATATGTTCACGTTCTTCGCTATGAATTCATTAATCAAAAAAACGACCCTCCGTTTATCATTGCTTTGGAGAAAATGAAAAAACTGCCAGACTTAAAATAAGTCGGCAGTTTTTATATTTCTATTTTTCTTTATTTTCTTGTTGATTTTGAGATTTATTACGCTCTACCCAGAAATCTGCATTTTTAATTCCTAGTTTTATAGGATCAAATACAGGATCTTTTCCAGCTTTTCTTTGTTCCTCATAATCTTTCAAAGCAACGAAAGTAGGCTTCGCTAATACAATAATTCCAATGACATTTGTCCAAACCATTAAACCAAGTCCGATATCCCCTAGTAGCCAAGCTAAATCTGATGTTCTTATTGCACCATAGAAAGTAGAAGCTAGTATTACGAATTTTAATATCCAAGTAATCGTTCCTTCAGTGCGACCGGAGAATAAATAAGCAACATTTGTTTCTGCAATATAGTAGTAAGCCATTAATGTTGTGAATGCAAAGAAGAATAACGCAAAGGCTACAAAAGCAGAACCGAAGTTATCTAATCCAGGGAATGCTCCAGTAACAGCAAGCTGAGTAAATTCTGTATAGTTATGCCCTGGTACATGTTCAACAATTAATTCTCCATCAGCATTATTCACATTCGTATTGTAAGTGCCCATGAATAAAATCATTAACGCTGTCGCGGAACATACAAGCAACGTATCAATATAAATAGATGCTGATTGTACTAGACCTTGCTTAACTGGATGGGATACTTCCGCAGCTGCAGCAGCATGTGGTCCTGTACCTTGTCCAGCTTCGTTGGAATAAACAGCGCGTTTTACCCCCCATGCAATGGCAGCACCAATCATTCCACCGAATGTTGCATCTACACTAAATGCACTGCGGATAATTAATCCGAATACTGCAGGCACTTCAGAAATATTCATGATAATCACGACAATTGCTACTAATAGGTATGCAACCGCCATAAATGGTACGATAATTTGAGCTGCATTCGCAATTCGTTTTACTCCACCAATAATAACGAAACCAAGTAAAGCAATTGTAATTAAACCTGTTATCCAAGGTGAAATGTTAAATGCGTTGTTCATTGCACTGGAAATGGCATTTGATTGAACTCCAGGCATCAAGATAGCCATCGCTAAAATGGCTGCAATCGCAAACACTACCCCGAACCAGCGTTTTCCAGTCCCCTTTTCCATATAATACGCCGGTCCACCACGATAAACCCCTTGTTTCTTAGTTTTATAGATTTGCGCTAATGTTGATTCTACATATGCAGTTGATGCTCCAATAAATGCTGTAATCCACATCCAGAATACCGCACCTGGACCACCGAATGCAATAGCGCTGGCCGTACCAATAATATTTCCGGTACCGACGCGTCCTGAAAGCGCTATCGTTAATGCTTGGAAAGAAGAAACACCAGCTTCTGATTTCTCTCCAGTAAACATTAAAACAAACATTTCTTTAATTTTTCTAATTTGAGCAAATCGGGTCATAATCGAGAACACAAGTCCTACGATTAAAATCCCATAAATCATGATTGGCCCCCAAAGGATGCCGCTAATCCAGTTTAAGAAATTTTCTAACATACACACACCCCTTTAAATTTATGTATCATGAATATTTTTTATATTACAAAAACTTATGAAAACAATCAATATTTTTGATATCATTTTTTTAAAAAAATTATTAATTTTATATTAAAAAAGGAATGTCCATATCGAACATTCCTCCAATTTCAATATAATTCAATTAAACTATATATCCTATAGATCGTAGAACATTATTCATAAAATCTCTCATGTATAGAAATACTTCTTCCCTTTCATAATCATGAAAAATATTGTGATAACTATGGGGCCAGTCTTTATATTGAAATTCACTTGTTTTTTGCAATAATAACCACTTTCTCGCCGTTTCTGAATCCGCCACTTTATCTTGATTAGGGGTAATGAGCAAAATGGGCAATGACAATGTCTTATCCTGAGTCATCAAATTTTTCATTAATTGTTGAATGTCTCGATACCATCGAACGGTAACATTGGAATGATATGGTACGTCATCCTCCATCTCTAGAAAACCATCAGAATTTCGAGTAAATAATCGTCTATCAAACTCCATCGACACTTTTTTGCTTGGTGCTATGTTCATGCTTGCTAGTGCACTTGTAAGTAAATTGGAATGTTTATGCAACTGTAACCACGGAGCAGTTAATACTAGTCCAGCGCATTCCATCTTCGTTGACCTTAAAAATTGAATTGCAAGGGTTCCGCCCAAGCCATGTCCAATGATAAATACTGGTAAATGATATTGAAGAGCGCTTTTCATGAGCTGTTTAATGAAAAGTAAGTATTCGTCAATTAATTCATCATGAACCCTCGTAAATTTTGACCCTTCTTCATGCCCTGGTAAATCGCCCATCACGACATGATAACCTTCCGTCATCAATTTTTCTATTAACCATGCATACCAACGGTGGTTTTCAAAAGCGCTATGTATTATTACTATAACAGCTTTCGGTTGCTCTTTAGTTTCCCACTTCCACATAGCGTTCCTCCTAAATCCACTAATACTTCTGTCATTACAAGTTAGTTTTGTTCTATTTTCAAATATTTTCTTATTTGCTAGGATAATATACATAATAATACTTTAGAAATGAGGAGCTTTGCGATGATTTATCCTTATAAAGATAAAGAACCTAATATCGATCCTTCTGTATTTATAGCAGACCATGTAACGATTACTGGAGATGTTACAATTGGCGAAGATACGTCAATTTGGTTTGGAACTGTGATTCGCGGAGATGTTGCACCAACGATTATTGGAAAACGTTGTAGCATCCAAGATTTAAGTTGTTTACATCAAAGTCCCAATAACCCTCTAATCATAGAGGATGAAGTCATCGTTGGTCATCAGGCTACCTTACACAGTTGTATTGTACGTAAACGCGCTTTAATTGGCATGGGATCCATCATATTAGATGGTGCTGAAATCGGAGAAGGAGCACTCGTTGCAGCTGGAAGTTTAGTACCTCCTGGTAAAAAAATCCCTCCAAATTCTGTCGCTATGGGCAATCCTGCTAAAGTCGTCCGTCAAGTAACAGAAGAAGATCGTAAAGATATGGATCGCATTATTCAAGAATATGTTGAAAAAGGAAAATATTATCAGTCATTAAAGAAATAAAATTCAAGTTATTATTATTTATACAATATTAAATTTACATTGAAAAATAAAAATGCAGGCGTTCATATTTGCCTGCATTTTTATAAAATAATTATAATCCTGCCTTCTCTCTTAATAATTGGGCCACATCTGTTCTTTCCCAAGGCAAATCGATATCCGTGCGACCAAAATGACCATATGCAGCAGTTTGTTTATAAATTGGACGACGCAAATCTAGCATTTTAATGATACCCGCAGGTCGTAAATCAAATAGTTCTTTGACCCACTCAACTAATTTGCTCTCACTTACTTTACCTGTTCCAAAAGTATCAATTGAAATGGATACAGGACGTGCAACACCAATTGCATAAGCTAATTGAACTTCTACTCGATCAGCAAGACCAGATGCTACGATGTTTTTTGCTACATAACGCGCAGCATAGGCAGCAGAACGGTCCACTTTTGTAGGGTCTTTTCCAGAAAATGCTCCTCCACCATGACGAGCATATCCACCATAAGTATCCACAATAATTTTGCGTCCAGTTAGACCCGCATCTCCTTTTGGTCCACCAATTACGAAGCGGCCAGTTGGGTTAATGAAGTATTTAGTATCGTCATCAATCAACTCTATTGGAACAATTTCCTTAATAACTTTTTCCATCATATCTACTTTAATTTGATCAAGAGTAACTCCTTCATCATGCTGAGTAGAAATGACGATTGTATCAATGCGACGAGGTACATTATTTTCATCATATTCTACAGTTACTTGTGTTTTACCATCTGGTCGTAAATACGGAATCTCTTTTGATTTCCGAACTTCTGATAATCTTCTTGCAAGTCGATGAGCTAAACTAATCGGTAGAGGCATCAGTTCTGGAGTTTCATTGCAAGCAAATCCAAACATTAATCCTTGGTCTCCAGCACCAATCGCTTCGATATCCTCATCAGTCATATATCCTTCTCGTGCTTCTAAGGCTTGGTCTACACCTTCTGCAATATCTGGTGATTGTTCACCGATTGCAGTGAGCACCGCCAAGTTTTCTGCATCAAATCCAAATTTCCCACGCGTATATCCAATTTCTGCGACAGTGTCCCGAACAATACTTTGAATATCGACATAAGTTGTCGTAGTAATTTCTCCGGTTACAAGCACTAATCCAGTTGTAACAATTGTTTCACAAGCAACCCTTGCATTTGGATCTTCTTCTAGTATCGCATCCAATATTGCATCGGATATTTGGTCACAAATTTTATCTGGATGACCTTCTGTTACGCTTTCTGATGTAAACAGTCGACGATTTGACATTAAATTTCCTCCTAAATTTACGAGACGAATCTCTGCTATGATACGGTACTCATTATCCATTTTGCCTTAGCAACATTCGCCCGTAAGGAACAGTGCGAAGATGATGAAAGGCTTTAAGAAATTTTTATCTTTTTATAGGTTTTATAGGTTGAATGAGTACGACATTTGTGCTTGAATAAAAAAAGTTCCTATCCACATGCATGAGGAAAGGAACTAAACATTCTACCTTTCACTCTTATCGTTCAAGGGAACCCCTTGCATCAGGTTAGCACCACGCATTATTATAGTAATGCAGGTTGCCGGGTTTCATAGGGCCTTAACCCTCCACCAGCTCTGGATAAGAGTATCCGTTCAACCAACATGTTACGTAATATACTATACAATGTCAAATATTTTTTCCTTTTTCTCAAATTTGACATAACCCGGTATTCTATAATTTACTTATAAGTAGGTACTCTTGTTACAAGCAAAAAATTTTCATAAATAATTTTAAGAATTAGTATAGATTATTTCATCTAATGTGTTATACTAATTTCTGTATTATATAACCAACAATTAATTTTCCTAAAAATAAAAAAAGGATGGTATTTAATCGATGAATTCAGTAGAAATTGCAAATGAGCTGAAGGAATTATTAAAAGGTGGAAATATAAACACTCAATTGTCAGTGCCTCAATTAGTTGAAAAGGCGGTAACTCGTGGAGAAGCCAAATTAACAATTGATGGTGCAATTGTTGCTGAGACAGGTAAATATACAGGCCGTTCTCCAAAAGATAAATTTATTGTCGAAGAAGAAAGCATTAAAGATAAAATTGATTGGGGTAGTGTAAATCAGCCAATCTCTGCTGAAGTGTTTGATAACTTGTATATAAAAGTATTAAATTACTTAAAAGAAAAAGACGAGTTATTTGTATTTAAAGGCTTTGCTGGAGCAGATAAAGAATCTCAATTATCTATTCAAGTAGTAAATGAATATGCTTGGCACAATCTTTTCTGTCATCAATTATTCATCCGTCCAACAAAAGAAGAATTAGCTTCTCATACAGCTGATTTCACAATTATTTCTGCACCTGGTTTCAAAGCGAATCCAGCTGTTGACGGAACAAACTCAGAAGCATTTATTATCGTATCATTCGAAAAGAAAATTATTTTAATCGGTGGTACGGAATATGCTGGTGAAATGAAAAAATCTATTTTCAGTATCATGAACTACTTGTTACCTGAAAAAGGAATTCTTTCAATGCATTGCTCTGCTAACGTTGGAGAAGATGGTGACGTAGCGTTATTCTTTGGTTTATCTGGTACTGGAAAAACAACTCTTTCTGCTGACAGTGATCGTAAATTAATCGGTGATGATGAACATGGTTGGTCTGACAACGGTGTGTTCAACATTGAAGGCGGCTGCTACGCTAAAACAATTAATTTATCAGCTGAGAAAGAGCCAGAAATTTATAATGCCATTCGTTTTGGTACAGTGTTAGAAAACGTTGTAATCGATTCAGAATCACGTATTCCTGATTACGATGATAATAGCCTAACAGAAAATACACGTGCAGCGTATCCAATTCATTACATTGATAATATTGTAATGCCTTCTATTGCTGGTCATCCGAAAACAATTATTTTCTTAACTGCTGATGCTTTTGGAGTGCTTCCTCCAATCAGTAAATTAACGAAGGAACAAGCAATGTACCACTTCTTAAGCGGATTCACTTCTAAATTGGCTGGTACTGAACGCGGCGTTACTTCACCTGAACCAGTATTCTCTACATGCTTCGGTTCTCCTTTCTTACCACTTCCAGCAACAAAATATGCTGAAATGTTAGGTGAGAAAATCGATGAACACAACGTTCAAGTATTCTTAGTGAACACTGGTTGGACTGGTGGCGAATACGGTGTAGGTAGCCGCATGAAGCTTTCATATACTCGCGCAATGGTACGTGCTGCTATCAGCGGTAAATTAAACGATGTTGAAACAAAACAAGATGGTATTTTCGGATTACACATCCCAACTGCAATTGAAGGGGTTCCAAGCGAAGTGCTAGATCCTCGTGAAGCTTGGAAAGATAAAGAAGCTTACGATCAAAAAGCTCGTTATTTAGCTGATTTATTCAAAGAAAACTTCAAGAAATTTAACAACGTATCAGAAGATATTTTGAAAAAAGGTGGACCATTGGTTTAATATCAACGTTCCATCCATTCTAAACTCATATTAAGATTAAAGAGGCGCCTAATAAGTCATTGAGGCGCCTCTCTTTACGACTGATGCTCATGCATTCTTCGCAGATTAATTTCGACAAGGAGTCGCGTCAGATGTGACCAACGCAGGGAAAATATAATCATCATAAAGAATTTGAGCCTGATCAAAAAATATTACACTTTTTGATCAGGCCATTTAATTTTGATGGGCTTTTTTATAAATCTTTAATGAAAAACGTTCTAAGTGTTTCAATAATTAAAGGGAAAAGAGTGAATTGAAATCATCGCTTCTTTCCTTTTTCTTTCATCCAATTGCAAATAGAACGGACCGTTTCTCTATTGATATGGGGTGGAAAATGGTGTGCCAAATTGGCCATATACCACGTTTCAAATTCTTTTCCTGATTCCTTAAGCGCCTTTTCAAGCTTATAGGACTGTTCGATCCTAACATTGGAATCTTCAGTACCGTGGATAATAAGTACCGGTGCATGAATGCGGTCCACTTCATAAATTGGTGAGCGTTCTTCATAAATTTCCGGATATTTTGTTGGAGATCCACCGATAAGTCTCTTTAGCGTACGTCTTAAATCAACCCGTTCTTCGTACAAATCCGCCAAATCAGCTACACCCGACCAAGTGACGATTGACCGAATATCTTTACTCAAAATCCCCATCCATAAAGCCATTAATCCTCCCCTTGAAAAACCAAAAAGGTGTACCGAATCATTATTGGCAAATTCTTTTAATAATTGGATGCTATGCAGTGCATCAAGTCGGTCATCGCCCCCAAATTCATCGCGACCTTCTCCACCTCGATTTCCACGATAATACGGTGCAAATACAATAAACCCATTTGAGGCAAATTGCGCAATTCTAGCTGGCCTTACCATTCCTACCGACTGCAATCCACCACGCAAATATAATAATGCTTCATATGAACCATCTCCAATAGGTCTAGCAAGCAATCCTTTCACTCGAAGCCCTTCCGACCAATAAACGATTTCCTCAAGCTCTACATTTGGATTAGGAGAAGGATATTTTCTAATTAATTCAATGCTACCATTCTTTTTCAAGTTGTTTCACTTCCTGCAAAATTTTTTTCATCCCTTCATCCTTCATATAAAAACTTGCATATGGATGTTGTAATACTTCCTCCGTTGTTAAAAAAAGTCGCCCGACCGTTTCGTATTGTTGAACAAAAGGTTCGATTCGAGCCACCTTTGCAACAAATACGGCTTTACAAAATGGGATTTTTTCATAAACAGTATAATGGGCAAATAATTTCAAATCCGTAATATGTACGAGCGTTTCTTCATAAACTTCCCGCTTAGCTGCTTGTTCTATTGTTTCTCCCAATTCCACTTTACCTCCAGGAAATTCCACACCCCGTTTTTGATTGATTGTACAAAGCCATTTTCCATCTTTTTGTACAAGCACCAGGACATGCTTCGGCTCAAGTGGAAACGGAGGACCTTCAAAACTTAGTTCGACTTTATTATTGTTTAAATCATAAAAAGTAAACATCCCTTCAACTCCTATACATTTAGTGTAGCGAAGGGATGTGTTCTATTCAATTATTGAAATAGGGCAATTGTTCCACAAATTCTTTTATTTTTTCATCGCCAAACTCATGAATTAAAGCATAAATTTTTTTCAATCGATTATCAATTTCATCATTCTCTTCATCAAGATGGTATGGAAGATATGGTAAATGAGCTCTTACTGCATTATCAAATTCTAAAGAGTTTAACTGATTAAATAGCTTTTTAAATATAAACACTTTATCCGGATCCAATTCAATCTTAAACTCACAAGGTTCGCCAGTAGGAATGTAATTATAAGATTGGTTTAAGACGTTCACATACAGCGTTGTCTTTTCGATAGTAATCACCCTCCTTATATTCATTATGGTGAAATATAATTAGGGCTATTCAAAAGGATAAAAAATCCTCAAAAGTTCTATCATTGAACTCTTGAGGATAGACATTCCGTTATTTACCTAAAAACGCTGATAACATCCATGTATGTTTTTCTAGACTTTGGAAAGTTGCGTTCAACATATCTTCTGTACGATCATCGCCTTGATTTGCCGCCTCTTCCATTGCTTCTTTAATCAGCTTCATAGTGGATTGGAAGTCATCAATTATTGTTTGAACCATTTCCTCTGATTTTTCTGAACCTGAAGCTTCTTGTACTCTTGATAATTCTAAATGCTCTTTTAATGTTGCAACTGGCTTTCCGCCTTTTGTTAGAATACGCTCTGCTACTTCATCTAAGTTTGCCGTAATTTCATTGTATAATTCTTCAAATTTTTCATGTAATGTAAAGAAGCTTGGACCTGTTACATACCAATGGTAATTATGAAGTTTAGTATATAATACTGAGTATGTTGAAACTAATTCATTTAATTGGGCAATTAATTTATCGTTTGACATCATTTCACCTCATTTTACAGATTTTTCTTTCTTTTTTAATTATACTAAAAACATTGTTTTTATAATTTTACAATTGCATGAAATCTCAGAAAACAGTTCATATATAGTATGATATTTTTTATTGAATTTATCCAAATATTATGTTCACCTTGTATTCAACAATCAGAAGAATAATTATGTTAGTATATAGGTAGAGGTGATGATATTGAATATGTCTGGTATCTTAATATTAGTAGGCGTTATGTATTTCATCATAATGATTGGTGCTATCGGTTTCTTTATACATATGAAAAGAAAAGGTCGATTTTAAATAAGTAAAGTAAGGAATGAGAAATTCGAACAATGAAATATCCTTTTATTTGGCTTATTCAATTTTATAGAAAATTTATTTCTCCACTCACACCACCAACCTGCCGATTTTATCCGACTTGTTCTCAATATGGACTTGAAGCATTTGAAAAGCACGGTGCTATTAAAGGCTTTATTCTTACTACAATCCGCATTTTAAAATGTCATCCTTTTCATCCTGGGGGTTTTGATCCCGTACCTGAAAAGTGGCCTTCGAAAAAAAATTAATTTCGAAGGTTTTTCTTATTGTATTTATTCACTTGTTCATGGTATTATTGATTTCGTGAAAATTACATAAATCGTAATCATTACTATTTGATGAAAAGGAGAAATATAATGAGAAATTTGATTTTCCTCTCATTACTAGCGATGACGCTGCTTTTAACTGCCTGCACCAATAATGAATCGAATCAAGAAAAGAATAACGAAATTAATATATATACTACTGTATACCCACTACAATATTTTGCAAAACAAATCGGTGGAGATTATGTGAATGTTTCTTCTATCTATCCTCCTGGAGCAAATGAGCACACTTTTGAACCAACACAAAAGGATATGATCGCTTTAGCAGATGCAGACGTATTTTTCTATATTGGATTAGGTTTAGAAAGTTTTGTGGAAAATGCGAAAAAATCATTGGCAAATGAACACGTAAAATTTGTTCCAGTCGCAGAAAAAATTGATGAACAAAAACTACAAACTTCTGTTGGACATTCCCACGAGGAACATGAACATGAACATGAACATGAACACGACCACCACCATGGAGAGGTCGATCCACATGTTTGGCTCTCTCCTACGATCTCTAAAGATATAGCATTGACGATTAAAAATGAACTTGTCAACCTTCTTCCAGAACAAGAAAATACGTTCAATACAAACTATGAGCAATTAGTAAAACGTCTCGATGAATTAGATCAACAATATAAAGACTTAGCAAGTCATGCTTCATCCAAAACATTTTTTGTGTCCCATGCAGCCTTTGGATATATCGCAGGAAATTACGGGTTAACACAAATCCCCGTTGCTGGATTAAATTCACAAAGCGAACCATCCCAGAAGGAACTTGCGGAAATTATCGAACTTGCCAAAAAATATAAAATTCAATATATATTATTTGAGCAAAATGTTTCATCGAAACTAGCATCTGTCATTCAGGAAGAAATTGGAGCCGAATCGCTAATATTACATAACCTAAGCGTATTAACAGAAGATGATCTAAAAAATAATGAAGATTACTTTACATTAATGGAAAAAAATTTAAAAACGTTGGAAAAAGCTTTAAATTATTAATCTTAAAGGAGCGAATTTTGAAAGCTACAGGCTTTCGATTCGCTCTTATTTTTCCTAAAATTAGGAACATGATAAGCAATCTATAGTTAAAAACGTAGAAAAGTTAACCTTTTCCCATTAAAAAAGTAGTACAAATCAGCTTGTACTACTCATGGAGATTAAGGTAACAATTCTTTTAATTTTCGACGCAACAATTTATTGGAAGCATTTCTTGGTAATGCATCAACCACATAGACTTCTTTTGGTACTTTATACTTCGCTAAATGTTGTAAACAATATTCTTTAATTTCATCAGGTGAAACATCTTTTTTCAATACAATGAAAGCAACTGGAACTTGTCCCCATGTTGCATCCTCCACTCCACAAACACCCGCTTCTTTGATTGCAGGATGCCCCATTAACACGTTTTCCACTTCTGCTGGATAAATGTTCTCTCCACCGGAAATGATTAGGTCTGAACGGCGATCAACGACATATAAATATCCTTCGTTATCTACATAACCTATATCACCAGTATGTAACCATCCGTCTTCCGTCGATGGTTTCGCTTCGTAACGTCCAATATATCCTGGCGTCACATGTGGGCCGCGGATACAAATTTCCCCTTCTTGATAAGGACCGTCTGCTCCTAATATTTTAATCTGATTGAAAAATAATGGTTTACCAGCCGAACCGATTTTCCGCAAAGCATCTTCCGCAGGTAATGTCGCTGTTTGAGAGGAAGTTTCCGTCATCCCATAAGTTTGCAATACTTTCAATCCCCGCTGTTCTGCACGAATTAAATAATCTTTCGGAATAGGGCCACCTCCTGCCAATATCAACTTAAATGATGGAGATGCCTTCTGATTTCGTTCCTCAAGGATATGTAAAATTCGCTCAAGCATCACAGCTACCACTGAAACATTTGTCACCCTACCGAAAACAATATCCTCTGCAATTTGTACATGATCAAATTTTCGATAGAGCTTTACTTCGTTGCCGTATAATAGAGAACGAACTAATATCGAAAATCCACTAATATGAAAAAGAGGTACAGCACAAAGCCAAACATCTTTTTCGGATAAACCGATATTCAAAACTGAAGCAACGGCACTTGATTGATGGTTTTCTACCGTTTGACGCACGCCTTTTGGAAAACCTGTCGTGCCGCTCGTATACATAATGGAAATCGTCTGTTGCAGCGGCCATTCACGGCTTATTTCAATTGGCTTACAATCGCTATTTTCGATTTCAGAGAATCGCAAGTAGTTCACATCTTCAGGCAGTAATGACAGATCATTGTCATTGACTAATACCATTGAGACTTGTGCATCATTGATTTGATAAGCCAATTCATTAGTAGTTAGCTTACGGTTTAATAACACCATTTCACATTGTAAATGCATACATCCGTACATAATAAAAATCAAACTTGAATCGTTTTCTCCAAGAACCGCAACACGGCTTCCCTTGTCTATGCCTAATACCTTTAATTGTTCCGCACGTTTTACAGAAATCTTTTTGATTTCTTCAAAAGTCCAGTGATTACCTTCAAAAGATAATCCAATTCGATTTGGAGTTAAATAGGCTCGCTGTAGAATCCAATTAGGGTACATTATAATTCCTCCCTTTCTCCCCTTCATTTTACTAAAAAAATATCATAAATAAAAATTAACAATCAGACTCATTAGTTATCATGATTTACAAAATCCATCCAAAATGAAAAAGGCTGTCTTGAAAGTAGAAACTTTCAAGACAGCCTATTTTCAAAAACGAATTATCGATATCTAAATCAAGGGAATCTTGGGAATTGACCAAAGTTTGGTTTACGTTTTTCTTTAAACGCATCTCGTCCTTCTTTTGCTTCATCCGTTGTATAGTAAAGAAGCGTCGCGTCTCCAGCGAATTGTTGAAGTCCTGCAAGTCCATCTGTATCTGCATTCATTGCAGCTTTTAAGAAACGAATGGCAGTTGGTGATTTTTCAAGGATTTCTTCACACCATTTTACCGTTTCATCTTCCAATTGTTCTAAAGGTACAACCGTGTTTACTAATCCCATTTCTAACGCTTCTTGTGCATTATACTGACGGCATAAGTACCAGATTTCACGAGCTTTTTTATGTCCAACGATGCGTGCTAAATAGCCAGAACCGTATCCAGCGTCAAAGGAACCAACTTTCGGACCAGTTTGTCCAAATATAGCGTTGTCTGCAGCAATCGTTAAGTCACACACTACGTGTAATACGTGTCCGCCACCGATAGCATATCCAGCAACCATCGCAATAACTGGTTTTGGAATTACGCGAATTAGTCGTTGTAAATCTAGTACGTTTAATCGTGGGATATTGTCATCGCCTACATACCCACCATGACCGCGCACCTTTTGGTCACCACCAGAACAGAATGCTTTATCACCTTCACCTGTTAAAATGATAACACCGATATTTGCATCATCACGAGCACGTGAGAAAGCATCAATTAATTCTTCAACCGTTTTTGGTCGAAATGCGTTGCGTACTTCCGGACGATTAATTGTAATTTTTGCAATCCCATTATAAAATTCATACTTTATATCTTCATAAGTATGTAAAGTTTTCCACTCACGAGTCATATGAGTAACCTCCCCGAATTTTATAAGACTTCCTTAATTATTGTAGCAAATTGTTCCGGATTTTCCACGTGAATTGAATGGCCTACATTAGGAACGTTAATATGTTTCGCATTTTGTAGCTGTTCAAGCATTTGTTCAGCAATTTGGACGAATTTTTGATCTAATTCTCCAGTTATGAGTATAACGGGAAAGGAGAGACGAATTAATTTTCGCCATAATGAAGGTTGGGCACCTGTCCCCATTCCACGCAAACTATTAGCAAGCCCCGTTTCTGATTGGCTTAACCGTTCTTCTCGAATCGCTTGTTGTATTTGTTCAGGTAATGTCTTTTGGGATGCAAAAAGGGGGATGTTTTCCCACTTATCTACAAACCATTGAATTCCCTTCTCTTCAATTTCATCAGCCAATAATTCATCCGCCTGTCTTCTAGCCAGTTGTTCTTCTTCGGTATGTAAACCTGGCGATGAACTTTCTAATATTAATTGTTTAATCCGCTTAGGAAAGCGAACTGCGTATGATAATGCTACTCGCCCTCCCATTGAATAACCTAATAAGTTAAAATAATGTAATCCCAATTGATTAAATATTTCTTCCAAGTCCTTCACTTGTTCAATCATAGAATATCGTGAAGAATCTTTTGGCGCTTCTGTTTTACCATGTCCAATTAAATCAATTGCGACAATTTTTATTGTATTTGGCAAGTATTCAATTACTTTATTCCAGGTGTTAGTTGTTCCAGTAAAACCGTGTAACAAAACAAGAACTTCTTCTGCACCCTCATTCCATATTTCCACATTGACCTGTATTCCACGAATATTTAAAGTAGCCATTCTTTCAACTCCGAATTTATATGTTGCCATAACTTTCGATGTGCCTGAACATTTTCATTTCGGTTTGTTCGAATTTCTATTAATCTTAATGGTTTGTCCCCTTTTTCAAAAATCTTTTCTTTTTCATCAAAATGGTTGATTAGCAAATAGTCCATTCCATACATGTTTGCTACATCTTGAAATTTTAGTGCAGTCGGAGTTCCAAATAAGTCCTCATAGTATTCTTTTACGGTTGCTTGAGACAAGTAGGAAAAAATCCCCCCACCATCATTATTTAATACAAAAATAGTCATATTACACGGTTGATAGCGGGTTAATAGAAACGCGTTAATATCATGTAAGGCTGCCAAATCTCCAATCAATAAATACGTTTTTCGATTTTCTCTCCCTTTCGAAAATCCAAAAGCCGTTGAAATGACTCCATCAATACCGTTTGCCCCTCGATTAGCAAAGATTTGAATATCCTTTGAAGTAGGCAACAAAAAAGTATCAATATCTCGTATTGGCATGCTACTGCTCACAAATAAATCACTTTTTTCTGGCAATTGTTCTAACAAATAGCGAACGAATGCCCCTTCATCTTTTTCATGTTGAGTATATGCAAGTATATGTTTTTTAGCTATATCATCAGCTGTTTTCCAAAGAGTAAAATATGATTCATTAATCGTTGACTGGATAATCATTTCCTCTAACCATGATTCGATGGTTGCATGGATAAAATGTGTTGAAACGGAAGTTGAATCTCGAAACATCGGATCCTCATCGATTACTATATAGTTTTTTGGCTTTGATTCCATTAAAAAAATCGTTAAAAATTTTGAAACTGGTTGTGCACCAAAACGGATGACTGTATCGCAAACTGCCAATTTTTTAAACTCATCGCTTTTTAAGAGCGCATCATATGTAGCAATGACATACTGTTTACAAAATTCTGGGATATTCGCTCTCATATTTGATAAACTTTCAACTAAAACAGGCCATTGTACTTTTCGAATAAATGACCATAAATATTCTAACTTTGTACCAAGTGCAAGTTCACCGATTACGATTATTCCTCTTCGTGTTTCTTTGATAATCGATGATAGCGCCTTCATCGCTTCATAGTGTGGGGTAATCGTGCCATTGAAACTTGCCAAAAATGATCTTTTTGGTAATTCATTTTGAAAATCAATCAACAATGGCTCACGAAACGGAATATTAATATGTACCGGACCTAATGGATGAGTCTTAGCAATATTGACAACTCGTACAATATGACGTTCAACAAATGGCAGAGTTACACTGTTATCATCAGGTATTGGAAATTCAGCAAACCATTTGACATGATTTCCATATAAATCAATTTGATTGATTGCTTGTGGAGCCCCTACTTCACGCAATTCATGGGGACGATCAGCTGTAATGACAACGAGCGGAACTCGTGCATATTTTGCTTCCACTATAGCAGGATAGTAGTTTGCAGCTGCAGTACCTGATGTACACAGTAATACTACTGGTTTCCCTTTTGACTTTGCCAATCCTAACGCAAAAAACGCCGCAGATCGTTCATCCACTTGTCGATACAGATTCAATTCTTTTGTTGATGCAAATGCATAGGCTAACGGAGTTGACCGTGATCCAGGGCTAATGACTACATCTTCCACACCATTTTGGACAAGAGACGCTACAATTTGATACACATAATCCGTCAAAATTTTACGTTCACTCATTAAATTGTCCTCCTAGAGCCCGCAACATCGGACGAAACTTTACTAACGTTTCTTCATATTCCGTCATTGGATTTGAATCTGCAACAATTCCACCGCCAGCATATAAGTATGCTTTCTTATCAATTAATGCTGCAGATCGTATAGCAACGGCAAATTCTCCATTTCCATCAGCATCAATCCAACCGATTGGTCCTGCATATAATCCCCTGTTCATTTTTTCGAACTCACGAATAATCTCCATCGCTTTATTTCTAGGAACTCCACCTAACGCGGGAGTAGGATGCAAATGTTCTACTAATTGCAATATTGTTGCATGATTGAATAATTTTCCTTCAACAGGCGTATATAAATGTTGTATATCACGAATTTTTAATAATTTAGGACGCTTTGGCACTTTATACTCTTCACAATGTTTGCTAAAAATATTTTCAATCATATCGACAACATATTGATGTTCTTTTAAGTTTTTGGAATCACTTAATAGTTGTTCCCCTAGCAATTTATCTTCTTCTGCTGTTTTTCCCCGTTTGATAGAACCAGCAACACAAGCAGAATAAGCATACTGATTTTTCACCTTTACTAAACGCTCAGGGGTAGCACCAAAAAATAGTAAGTTTTTCCGCTCAAGACCAAATAAATAACTTTCCGGCTGTTCATTCATTATTTGATAAATGATTTGAGGCGAAGATAACGCATCTTTAAAATCCAATTCTAAAGAACGGGCGATTACTACTTTATCTGCTTCGTTTTTTTGAATTAAATGGGTAACATTTTCAACTGCATGGAAATAGTAATCTTTATTTCGCTCATGAATCGAGTGAATTTTCGGCTTTTCATATGTTTTCAATTCTTTCACTTGAGCTGCATGAATTAATCGGTCCCGTTCTTCCCTTAATTTTTCAAAATGTATCGAAGAATCTTGTTGTTCTGTAATCAAATGAATGCTGACATAAGTTTTCTCATGTTGTTTTATTAATTGAAAAGTAGCTACAGTAAAATAACTTTGAGGAAAATCATTCCACTCACCATTTTCTTTATTTTCCGGATCAAAGGTAAAACCTCCGAATAAAATAGGTTGAGGTTCCTGCTCTTCCATTACAATATTTTTCGTTAATTCTTTCCATTGATGCTCAATATCATAAAAACGTTGACCATTTTTATTATTTTCCAATACGATTGCTTGTCCAAGTCCAACAATCGTTAATGTTTTTTCACGATTTTGCCAAAAAAACCTTTCCCCTCTATATTGCTGTTCTCCTGCTGCATAAAAAGCTAAAGGGGACAATTGATTCACTTCAATCGTTTCAATATAAAAGGACAATTTATTTGATGCCACTTCAACTTCAGTGGTTTTAGACCACTTTTGATGCATGAAAAAAACCTCCGTAAAAAAGCAATGTAATTTGCCATAAAAATAGCAGAATCTTATTTCTGCTTTCCTAAAATAATTATTCTGATTGCCTTTCCGAACAATGCAATATCTATTTTATCATATCATTTTTTTAGGTTTAATAATAATACTTTCAACTATTCTTTCTGTGAAATTATTTATAAAGTTTTTATCCTAAAATCTCCAATTTTAGGAGTATATAGTTTTTATTTCCCTATCTCTATATTAAGTCGTTGCATTTAATTTTCTTATATAATTCATAAATCCCTCTTCTGAAAATAATTTCACCTCATCATCTGTAAACTCTTGACGCAACCTTTCAATGATATTTGGAAATTCAGAAGCATTTGATAAATTGCTTACTGACAATGGGTCCATCCCATCAAAATCAGAACCAAAACCGATATGTTCCACTCCTACTAAATTAGCTAAATATTTTATGTGCTCAACCAATTTTTCGATTGTCGTCGTTTTCTTCTCCTTTTCTATAAATGGGGGATAAAAAACAACATGGATACGTCCACCTTTTTCTACAAGCATTTTCACTTGTTCATCCGTTAAATTTCTTGGATGATCACAGAGAGTGCGTGAATTACAATGGCTAGCAATCACTTTTTTTGCAAGCGGTAATAATTCATAAAATCCTCTTTCATTTAAATGCGCAACATCTATGATAATATCTCGTTCATTTAACAATTCAATTACCTTTTTTCCAAAAGGTTTTATACCCTTTGTAGAATCTTCTGACGTGCCATAGCCAACTTTATTTTCATAATTCCAAGTTAATCCGACTATCTTAACGCCTGCATCCAAAATGATCTTTAATTTTTCAAGATCATCATCTATGGCATCACAGCCTTCCAAACTTAATACGGCTCCTATTTGCCCTTCTTCGAGCTCATCAATTTGCTTCCAATCTTTAATATGAACCATTTCCGGCTCTTTCAATACATATTTATGGAAGGCTTCAATCTGACGTAATGCTTCTTGAAATTTCTGCTCTTTAGGAATATCTGGATGGATAAATATTGCAAATACTTGAATTTTTACATTCCCTGCCTTTAATCTTTCAAAGTTAGAATATATTCTAGAATCATTGCGAAAATTGGCATCTTCAAATCGTGCTAATTTTTCTAATACATCGCAATGTAGGTCCACTACTTTCATCTATTCTCCACTCCCCATACTCTTTTGTTTTTATAGTATTTATTAATGAATAAAGATGTTCCATGCGATAATTTGTAATAAAAAAACCTCGAGACAATCATAAATTGTCTCGAGGTTTTTTATGACCCCTACGGGATTCGAACCCGTGTTACCGCCGTGAAAGGGCGGTGTCTTAACCACTTGACCAAGGGGCCACAGCTATGTATGGCGGAGAAGGAGGGATTTGAACCCTCGCGCCGGGTTACCCCGACCTACACCCTTAGCAGGGGCGCCTCTTCAGCCTCTTGAGTACTTCTCCTTATGGCTCCGAAGGTAGGATTCGAACCTACGACCAATCGGTTAACAGCCGATTGCTCTACCACTGAGCTACTTCGGAATATATGGTGGGCCTAAATGGACTTGAACCATCGACCTCACGCTTATCAGGCGTGCGCTCTAACCAGCTGAGCTATAGGCCCATTGGAGCGGGTGATGGGAATCGAACCCACGACATCAGCTTGGAAGGCTGAGGTTTTACCATTAAACTACACCCGCATCAAGTGGGTCGGGACGGAATCGAACCGCCGACACTTTGATCTTCAGTCAAATGCTCTACCAACTGAGCTACCGACCCGTATTTATGGCGGTCCCGACGGGACTCGAACCCGCGATCTCCTGCGTGACAGGCAGGCATGTTAACCGCTACACCACGGGACCACTTTGGTTGCGGGGGCAGGATTTGAACCTGCGACCTCCGGGTTATGAGCCCGACGAGCTACCAGACTGCTCTACCCCGCGATAATAATTATTTTATATTATGGTGGAGGAAGAGGGATTCGAACCCCCGCGCGGTTTGACCCGCCTGTCGGTTTTCAAGACCGATCCCTTCAGCCAGACTTGGGTATTCCTCCATTTGTTTCTTATCTATCTTTTCAACCTTTGGTGGACCTTGCAGGACTCGAACCTGCGACCGGACGGTTATGAGCCGTCTGCTCTAACCAACTGAGCTAAAGGTCCTTAAGATGGCGGTGGAGGGGATCGAACCCCCGACCTCACGGGTATGAACCGTACGCTCTAGCCAGCTGAGCTACACCGCCGTCAATTGTTATTCATTTATAATTTGGTGGAGCATAGCGGGATCGAACCGCTGACCTCCTGCGTGCAAGGCAGGCGCTCTCCCAGCTGAGCTAATGCCCCGTAGTTCCTGCTGGTCGGGAAGACAGGATTCGAACCTGCGACCCCTTGGTCCCAAACCAAGTGCTCTACCAAGCTGAGCTACTTCCCGGTTCACTTTTTTTGGCGCGCCAGGCAGGAGTCGAACCCACAACCTTCTGATCCGTAGTCAGACGCTCTATCCAATTGAGCTACTGGCGCTAACTTCTATTTTACATGGTGCCGAGGACCGGAGTCGAACCGGTACGGTAGTCACCTACCGCAGGATTT